>CAZIWB010000023.1:0-79526 GCA_964542655.1 uncultured Cellvibrionaceae bacterium | reverse complement strand
ATTCTCTTATTCTCTTATTCTCTTATTCTCTTATTCTCTTATTCTCTTATTCTCTTATTCTCTATCCATATGTAAGCCCTTTGAAATCCTTTGGGTGACAATCACCTATGCTACTCCTTTAGGCCGGCCTTGTATTTCCATGTAATGAATACCAGGGGTGTATAGGCAATAGCTATTGCTATGACTGGATTTAGCTTTGCTGTTGTGACGGTGATTGCTATAGGTAGGAGCCAGCATATGTTAAGGCCAACAATGGAGAGGGTTGTGTAGGTGTGCGAGTTGAGTTGGATCGCAATTTTTTGGTAGGCGTGTGTTCTATGTGCCTGATGAAAAGCCTGCTTGGTAATGATGCGGTAAAACAAGGTATAGCTTGCATCAACAATAAAGGCGCCCAGCATAATTAGCCAGGCAATGATAAGACGGTTGCCATCATTCAGGCTATGAATGGTTAGAAGGCCAAGGCTCAATCCAAGAAATAAACTCCCTGAATCGCCCATAAAAAGTTTCGCGCGAGGAAAGTTCCAATATAAAAAGCCTCCTGCACTTGCTGCAATGATTATTAGAGCGTAAAGCACTTCAGAATTTGTATTTTGCATCCAATAAATTAATGCCATGCCCAGGCAGGTGCTAATTGCTTCAAGTGCTGCCAGTCCATTAATTCCATCCATAAAGTTGTATAGATTTGTCATCCAGACAACAAATAAAACCATGGTTGCAATGCTGAGCATCCGGGCTGCGTGAGGGAGCTCGTTGTCAATCCCTATGAAATAAATCCCCAGGCTGGCAAGCAAAAATTGTACAGCGAGGCGAATCCCTATGTTCAGGTTAAAGAGATCATCGCAAATTCCAAGAGCTGATATGAGTGCTGCCGGAAGGGCTAACCAAAGAAGTAATGCTGGGTCTGAGGCTAAAAAATACCAACTGATTAGCAAGGTGCTTATCACTCCGCTTGCCAAGGCAATGCCACCACCGCGTGGTGTGGGCGTTTGGTGAGAGCTGCGAACGTTGGGGGTATCCAGCAGGCGCCTTCCAAAGTAACGAATGATAAGCCAGGAGAAGACTAACGAAATCACTAGAGGTAATGTGCAGAGAGTGAGCCAGTTGATCAAAGAATTGTCCTTGCTTGTTTGGTTGCTTGGGGTGGTGAATTGTAGCCTAAGCATTGGCAGTCATTCTCCATATAAATTTGCACCAAAATATTTACAATAATGATTGTGTGTTTCATTTCGGTGCAATTTGTGCTGTCTGTTTTTATCTAAATTATCTATATCTATGAAAATAAAATAAAAAATATTATTGGTTTAAAAATTGCTAATAACTCGGGCATTTTATTTTTTGCCCAATAAAGAGATTTTTTTGCTCTTATTTGGTGCCATGGTTTTTTAGTTTAAAGATAATTTAATGCTTTGGGTGATCAAAAAAACAATGTCGTATCAAAATGGAGCAGGCGATACGTATAAATTGGGATGTTATGAAATCCAATTCTCATCAAATAATCATTGCCATGGGGTAATTATGAAAAAGCTCAATCTCACCATCCCTGTATTCTTGGGTTGGGTATTGGCAATATTTGGCCAAGGTGCAGTGGCACAAGAGGCAACAATTAATGGCGCTAACACTGCGTGGATTTTAACCTCCACCGCGCTGGTGCTCTTTATGACGCTGCCTGGTTTAGCGCTATTTTATGGTGGCCTGGTGCGTGTAAAGAACATTCTTTCTGTGCTAATGCAATGTTTTGCTATTGCCTGCCTGGTATCAATTCTCTGGTTAATCGCTGGTTACAGCTTGGCTTTCGGTTCCGGCAATGGCTGGATTGGCGACTTTAGTATGGTGTTTATGGGCAACATCACTGAGGATGCCTTGATGGGGGATATCCCGCTTAGTCTGCATGCAATGTATCAAATGACCTTTGCCATTATTACACCTGCGTTAATTGTTGGTGCATTTGCGGAGCGGATGAAATTTTCCTCGCTGCTCATTTTTTCTGGTCTGTGGTTGTTTGCTGTTTATATACCTGTATGTCATTGGGTATGGGCTGGATCAGGGTGGTTGTTTGCTAAAGGATTGTTGGATTTTGCAGGTGGTACTGTGGTCCATATTACAGCAGGTGTGGCCGCACTTGTTGCAGCGCTGGTCCTTGGTAAGCGCAATGGATTTCCGACTACAGCTATGCCTCCACACAATATGACGATGACAGTAACCGGTGCCGGTATGCTTTGGGTTGGCTGGTTTGGTTTTAACGCTGGTAGTGCTTTGGCTGCTAATGGCAATGCAGCGATGGCAATGCTGGTTACCCATATATCTGCGGCAGCAGGCGCCCTGGCATGGATGACAATCGAGTGGGTGCGCTTTAGAAAACCAAGCGTATTGGGGATTGTGACTGGCATGGTTGCAGGCTTGGGAACCATCACTCCCGCGTCAGGCTATGTTGGTCCTGGTGGGGCTTTGATTATCGGCTTGTCTGCGGGTGTTATCTGTTTTGTGATGACCCATCTAGTGAAACGCGTGTGGAAAATTGATGATTCGCTCGATGTATTCCCTGTGCACGGTATTGGCGGGATCTTGGGTACAATTTTCGCCGGAATATTTGCATCTACGGAGCTTGGTGTGTTTAGTGGTCAGGGCTTTGCGGCAGGGATTAATACTATGGGCAGTCAGTTGGGAGTGCAATTGTTGGGAGTTGTTGTCACTTTTATCTATACCGCGTTAGTAACTTATATTTTATTGAAAATCACTGGTGTATTGACATCAGGCTTGCGAGTTACTAAAGAAGAGGAAACTATTGGTTTGGATTTGAGTTTGCATGAAGAGGATGGTTACAAGCTTTAAGGAGTGCTTTAATCCATCCAGCGTGATTGCTCCCTTGTCTTTTTGTTATTGCAATACAAAACGCCCGACGCATTGCTTCGGGCGTTTTGGTAAATCGGTGTCAGCTTTTTTAAAGGCTGGACTGTGAAAATAAATTTTATTGGCTTGAAATGAATTGGATTAAGTACAAATAAAGTTTTTCGGTATTTTTTACCAAATCTTCACTCGAACCTTTTCATCGCGATACATTCCATCACCAGCTTTTACGTTATATACCTGATAGAACTCCGGCATGTTCGATAGCGGTCCCAGTACACGGTACATGCCCGGTGAGTGGGGCCCATTGATAACCTGGCGACGCAAAGCTTCATCACGGTACTTGATTCGCCATACCTGGGCCCAGCCCATAAAGAAACGTTGCTTGGGAGTAAATCCGTCGATGGTTTTACCGGGTTTCCCATCTTGGGAATTTTTATAAGCTCTATACGCAAGGGTGACACCGCCAAGATCAGCAATGTTTTCGCCCAAGCCTAATTCGCCTTGCAAATGCAAATCATCAATTGGGTTAAATGCACTGTATTGATCGACCATCAGTTGTGCCCGGGATTTAAATTGCGTTGCATCTTGTTCACTCCACCAATCGCGCAGATTGCCGTTGCCATCTGAATGGCGACCTTGGTCATCGAAGCCATGCGTAAATTCATGACCAATCACAGCGCCAATTGCACCGTAGTTAACAGCATCATCGGCTTCTACATTAAAAAAAGGTGGTTGTAATATTGCAGCAGGAAACACAATTTCATTCATACTTGCGTTGTAATATGCGTTCACTGTCTGGGGTGTCATTATCCATTCTGTGCGATCTACTGGTTTGCCCAAGCGAGCAACGGCTCGCTCATGTTCACATTTTGCACTACGACGTAGGTTGCCAATTAAATCCTTCGCATCAATGCTGACGCAATTGTAGTCGCGCCATTGAGTTGGATAGCCAATTTTAGTATTAAATTTAGCAAGTTTAAGTTGTGCTTGTTTTTTTGTTTCCGGGCTCATCCATGTTAGTTCATCAATCGACTGGCCAAACGCTGTGCGCAGATTTTCAATCAATTGATCCATGCGCGCTTTGGCTTCTGGTTTAAAGTGTTTGTCTACATACTGTTTACCTACCAAAAATCCTAAATTAGTATCGGTAAGTTTGGCGGCGCGTTTTTCGCGGGTGCGTTGTTCTTGTACGCCGTTTAGCGTCTTGCCGTAGAAATCAAAATTTGCATCAACAAATGCTTTACTTAAATTGCCCGCATCACCATTGATTAAATGGAATTTTAAATACTGTTGCCATTGTTTAATTGGAATTTCAGTTTGTAGTTTGGCAAAGGCAGTGACATAGGTGGGTTGGTTAATGATTACAAAATTTATGTCACCCAGATGACCTGCTACAAAAAAGGATTGCCAATTAAAGCCGGGGGCCAGTTTATTCAGTTCTGCCAGCGTCAATTTATTATAGGTGGCAGCGCGGTCGCGGTTTTGTACACGGCTCCAATGTGCGGAGGCGATTTTTTTCTCCACTGCTACTATGTTGGCAGCTGCCTGTTCCGCTTTATCCATGCCAGCTAGCGACCATAGTTTGGCGATGTAGGTTTGATATTTCCCCAGTAGTTCAATAGATTGTGCATCATTTTTTAAATAATAATCGCGGTCAGGCAAACCCAATCCGGATTGATAGGCGCCTGTAATATATTGGTCGGAATTTTTTTCATCTTGGTCGATATAAAGTTCAAGCGGGATACCTATGCCATAGGCTTGCCACTCGCCCCAAAGCACGGCCAAGTCTGCGTGGGTTTTAAGATTATCAATCCGCGCCAGATTTGCTTTAAGTGGGGTTAGGCCTAATTGTTCGGCCAACTCTTCATTGAGAAAGGATTTATACAAATCGGCAATTTTCTGTTCGTCAGAATTTGTGGTGTGTTCAGTTGCAGCAATTTCTTTAATCAGTGCAAGCACATCTTTTTCTGCATTTTCGCTCAGTGCATCAAAGCTACCCCAGCGCGCTTTGTCGGCTGGAATTTGTACGTTGGTCACCCAATTGCCGTTGACGTAGTTGAAGAAGTTCTGTTGTGGTGCAATACGAGTGTCCATGCTGGCCAGATCAATGCCGGAACCTAAGGCAGTGCCCGTCTGCGTTGTGGATGCATCATTTTTTGGTGCTGTGTTATTGCTGCAGGAGCTAATCCCCAGTGTCAGAGAAATACCCAATGCGATTGCGGTCATTTTTTTCATTGTGATTTCCTTGTAAGTTATTTCTATAAATTAATAGAGCGCACGCTTAAACATTCCCAGCGCAGTTTGGTAGCCCCACAATTGCAATTCAGCATCGTATCTGTCGCCTTCATCGCGCATAAATGCGTGCACCCCATTTACTTCATGCCAAGTGAAATTTACCTCTTTCTCAACCAGATTTTTGTAAACTTTTGCACGCCCTTCAGGTGGAATATGCGGATCTTGTTTGCCCCAGATCATTTGCAATTCGCCTTTGATTTCACCGGTGCGAGTGAGGCTTTCATTGCCGGGATTGGATGGCGTTAAGCCTGAATGGATGTCGGTAGCATAAAAACAGCTAGTTGCACTGATAGCAGGATTAATTGCTGCGCGATACGCCAAACCACCACCCAAACAAAACCCCATAGCCCCGATCTTACCGGAGTAGTAGGCAAGTGTTTTCACATAGTCGATCATCGCCTGGGTATCGGTGTCGTGTGCTTCCAGCTGTTTGGCAACCTTGTCGGCATTGCCTTTATCGCGGCCGGCATCGTCATATCCCAAGACTGTGCCAATTGGGTTCAGCTCATGGAAAACTTCTGGAACAATCACGATAAAACCATGGCCCGCCATAATTTGTGCGCTGCGGCGGATGGGCGAAGTTTGTTGGAATATTTCGGAGTAGAGAATAATGGCGGGGAATTTTTTACCGGCGGTTTCAGCGGTGTCCTTCGGGTGATAGACATAGCAACGCATGATTCCGGTGGGAGTATTCAAATCAACTTGATGATTCTGGATTAGCATTTTTCTCTCCTCGACATAGCTTATTAATTAGCGATTAAATTCTTGCTCAAGTGTATCCATCAGCACTTGTACTTTGGCGATGGATTCGCGGTATTCCTGATCTGTTTCTGAATCGGCGACTATACCGCCTCCGCCCCAGCAATGGATGCTGTCGCCATCGCACACCAACGTGCGAATCGCGATACTGGTGTCCATCTGTCCATCTGCACTGATGTAACCCAGGCTGCCGCAATACAGTGAGCGACGGGTCGGCTCCAGCTCCTCGATAATTTCCATGGCACGGATTTTCGGTGCGCCGGTAATGCTGCCGCCGGGGAATGCGTCGCGCAGTACATTAATCGCCGATATCCCTTGGGTCAATTCACCAGTCACTGTACTCACCAGGTGATGGACATTGGCAAAGGTTTGTAGTTCGCAGAGTTTGGGAACACGCACATTGGTGCAATGTTTACTTAAATCATTGCGCAGCAGATCAACAATCATCACATTCTCGGCGCGGTTCTTCAGGCTGTTTTGCAGCCACTGGGCATTGGCTACATCTTCTTCATGGGTGCTGCCGCGCTTGATCGTACCTTTGATCGGCTTGGTTTCCACTTGATTGCCATGCACCTGGATAAACCGCTCCGGCGATAAACTTAGCACAGCGCCATTCTCCAGTTGCATAAATCCTGAGAAGGGTGAGGGTAGTGCATCGCGCAACAACCGATATGCGATAAAAGGGTCACCACTGAATTCGGCGCTGAAGCGCTGGGCAAAATTCACCTGGTAACAATCGCCGGCAAGGATGTAATCCTGGATTTTTGCGAGCGCTTGGTGATAGTTATCTACATTAAGATTGTGTTTGAACTTATTGATTTTAAATAGACTTTTATCTGACTTAAGGTGTTGCTTCAAGTCGTGAAACACAGGGTTTTTGGCTTGCGCGGCACAGAGTTGTTCGATTTCCAAAAAGTTATAAACACCGCCAATTTGTTGGCTCAGGCCTTCATTGATCACTAACCAGCTTTGTTTATTAACATGGTCCTGCACAATCGCCCAGGGATAGATGCCGACCGACATGTCTGGCAGGGCGATATCCGCTAATGCGAGGCTAGGAATGGTTTCCAGGCGGCGCCCCAGGTCATAACCAAAATAACCCAGTGCACCGCCGATAAATGGCAAGTCGCTTCCTGAAGCTTGTTGGTCTGTTGGTAGCCTTCGTTGGAGCAGATAAAAAGGATCTTCTGCGGATTCTTCCGTGCGGCCATCACAATAATGGATACGGGTGTTAGCCCCGCGGGTTTCCAGCAGGCATTGTGGGGCTGCGCTGATAATATCGAAGCGGCCATAGGTACTGCCGGGATGGCCAGAATCAAGCCAAATGGCATTGCGCAAATGCCGTACGGCGGCAAACCAGTGCGCGGAATCTGACTGATAAACAAGCGGAATAATGCGGATCTTTGCAGTAGCAAAATTGGAATGGGCGGCAGCAGAATTAGACAGGGCAGCAATAAAGTCGGGCATGGAATCTCGTCGGGCAGTGCCGTTACGGGGGTTGTATTCTACCCCATCACATGCAGCCTGCGGCAAATAGACTTTGGTGCCAAGCCCGTTTAAGCTGGCCGGACTTTTTATCTGCACTTTTTATCCGCTCAATTACTTCTTTGGCACAGTAAGGATTCCACGATGGATGTGTTCGTCTTTATTATCGCAATGGTTTTGGGTGGCGTTGCCGCCTGGCAAGTGTTTAATTGGTACTACCTCAAAAAGATCAGCAATTCCAAACAGGATGTGAGCGTTGAGTCCCAGCTCTTGTTGGAACGCATCGAAAAAGTTTTCAAAGTGGTATTGGCTGAAGGTTACTTCACTGAGATTTACGATCACAACACTAAAAGGGATTTTTTCGGTATTTTCAAAACTAACAGTAAGGCGCTTGTGGTAGCCAAAGCGAAAGTTTCTATTGGCTATGATTTCGCCAAAATGAGTTTCCGTCGCGATCACAACAGCCGTACCCTGGTTATTGAGCATTTTGCTGATCCGGAAATTATTTCCATCGATACTGACTACAAGTTTTACGATATCAACCAGGGCATCCTCAATAAATTTGATAACGAGGATTACACCGCAATTCTCGCCGAAGCTAAAAAATTGATGCAAGAAAAAGCACAGGAGAGCGAGCTGCCACTGATTGCACAAAAACAAGTGCAGTTAATGATGCAACAACTTTGTGCTTCTGTGGGATGGCAATTGGAGCATGAAAAGGTATTGGAACCGCTCAAGACGGTTCAAGTTATCAGCGATGAACATAATAAATAATCGACATTAATACACAGGGAAATTCGATGGCTCTACTTATTATTTTTACAATCGTTGGCGCGGGTATTGGTGAAACCCTGTTTTACAACCATGGTTGGCTTATCGGTGGTGCGCTTGGGTTTTTAATCACAGCAAGTGTTCAGATGGGCAGCAAAATCAAACGCCTTGAGCAGGCGATAAAATTATTGCAAGCACAATCTCCTCCTACGCAAACAGCGCAACCGACAATACCATCAATAAAGCAACCAATAAAACAGCCGGCACCTGAATCTCATGAGCCGGTGGGACCAAAAATCCCTCTGGCAGAGCGTTTGAAAGCCCATGGCATTGAATTGCCACCTGAGGTGCAAACCAATGCTCTGCGTGAAGATAATGCGTCTCCGCTGGGTGATATAGAGCTAGAAAATCTTTCTATTGCTGCTGCGCAACCTGTAGTAGAACAAACGCAGCCGATTGCCGCGAGTGCACAATATAAACCGCAAGTACGTATCCCCGCAGAGCCCAACCCATTTGAAAAGGGCATTGCATTTTTGAATCGCTTTTTTACCGAGGGCAATCCCATTGTACGCATCGGTATGGTGGTGATGTTTTTCGGATTGAGCTTCCTGGTTAAATATGCCTCCAACCAAGGCATGTTTCCTATTGAATTGCGTATGGCCGCCGTTGCTGCCGTTGCGATTGCATTGATTGGCCTAGGCTGGAAAACCCGTGCGAAAGAGGGTGGCTATGGTTTGGTATTGCAAGGTGGTGGTATAGCAGCGCTTTACCTCACCGTATTTGCTGCTGCAAAAATGTATTCGATGATGCCCGCGGGCACCGCTCTTGGGGTGATGCTGGTCATTGTAATCCTCGGGACAATGCTCGCGGTTTTACAAAATGCGCAAGTGCTTGCACTGATGGCGACAGCAGGTGGTTTTCTCGCACCTATCCTCACATCCGATGGCTCCGGCAATCATGTGGGATTATTCAGTTTTTATTTGCTGCTCAATATTGGCATTCTCGCCATCGCCTGGTTTAAAACCTGGCGCTTGCTCAACTGGGTTGGTTTTGTATTTACTTTTGTGATTACCTCGGCATGGGGTGTGCTGAAATACCAACCGCATTTATACGCTACGACACAGCCGTTTTTGCTCGCTTTTTTTGCACTTTATTTAACTGTGTCCGTGCTGGTTTCGCTCAAGCAACCACCAAATTTAAAAGGTTTGGTGGATGGCAGTTTGGTATTTGGTTTACCGATTGTTGGATTTGGTTTGCAAACGGCATTACTTAAACACACTGAATATGGTCTGGCGATCAGCGCGTTAATTCTCGCAACGATTTATATTTGCCTCGCGCGCCTACTGTGGGCGAAATACCAACAAACCCATCGAGTGCTGATTGAATCTTTTATCGCCCTCGGCGTCACCTTTGCAACCTTGACGATTCCGCTCGCATTGGATGCGCAATGGACATCGGCTACCTGGGCGCTCGAAGCAACCGGTTTGATCTGGATCGGTTTGCGCCAGCAGCGCTTCCTGCCGCGTGCTGCCGGATATTTGTTGTATATGGCCGCGGCGGGTTCGCTCATTATTAATGGAATAGATGCGGGTACAACGCCCATTGTTAGCGGTGATTTTATTGGCCTGGTCATTCTCGCTGATACAGCCTTATGTATTTCTTATTTGCTGATACGTTTTGCTGAGCATACCAATCGTTTTGATAAAAATTTGCCCCAGTTCATGCTGGTTGTCGGTTGGCTATGGTGGTTACTTGCCGGTTTTATTGAAATAAAAGCCCATATTGCAGGCGAGCAACACTTCCCCGCATTAATGCTCTACTTCTCTGCATCCGTAGCCGCACTTATGGTGTTTGGTGCTAAAGCACAATGGCCGCAATTAGCGCGCCTTGGCTTCTGGTTGTTGCCATTGTCGGTTGTATTGGCCATGCGCAATTTTGGCGAAGGCCTGTTTATTGGTTACGACGTTTATCCATCCCAAGGCTGGGGATTGCCTGCGCTGCTTGCGTTTGTGTTGGTGCAATACCGTTTCCTGTGGCGTCAACGTGAAAGTTCCTCCTGTGGTTTGCTTAGCGTGTTCCATATATTAACGGCCTGGTTTTTGTTTAGCCTGATCTATTGGGAGGCAACACATTGGCAACATGAGTTGCACTGGTATGGCACCAGCGCAGCCGTTTTGTGGTTTGCCTGTTTGGTTATTCCATTGGTTGTGCTATTGAATCTCACCAATAAATCCATTTGGCCTTTTGCGCAATATCCGGCGGATTACAAAAATTTAATTCCCGCGCCGTTGCTGGTGGGTGTGTTGCTGTGGTTTATTTTTGCTTGTCGCTTTTCCGGTATGACCGACCAATTTTATTTACCCATATTGAATCCGCTCGATCTGGCACAGGCTGCGGTTCTATTGATATTTGCCTACACAATTAAACGTGGTTTTATCGGCTTGGCTTCTGCACCTGCGGAACTGCGTTATGGCGGAATTGGTTTATTAGGTTTTATCTGGATTAACGTTGTCTTGTTGCGTGCGATTCACCAGTACACAGGTGTGGCCTATGAGCCACATATCATGTGGGATTCTGTAGTGGTGCAAATGGCGCTGTCGATTCTATGGGCGATTTGCGCATTGGTCGTGATGAATTTATCGCGTCGTTGGCAAGAGCGAAATTTGTGGATGATTGGTGCAGGTTTGTTAGGGCTGATTTTGTTGAAGCTCTTTACCAAAGATTTAACCGGTACTGGCACGCTAGCGCGTATTGTGTCGTTTATGGTTGTAGGTGGTTTGATGTTGTTGATCGGTTATTTATCGCCAATCCCGGCGAAGGCCAAATCAACAACAGAAGAACAAGTTTGATAGTGGAGTTATCTATGCGATTAATTAAAAAACAATTTTTATTTCTCTCATGCCTGCTAGGCATTGCTGCCCGGGCAGACGTTATTCCTGTCTACCAAATCGACCAGGCATCTGGAACCTATGTACAAACTACGATTACGCACGATATTTATCGTTATAGTGCCTATAGCCAATTGAATGATCTGGTGGTAATAGATAAGCAGGGCAATAAACTTCCCTATCGCATATCTGCTCCTGGTACACAAATAAGCGAGCAGTCGCAACAAACCAATGTGCGCTTCTTCCCGGTTGCGGTAGGTGCACCACCAGAAACCTTGCTCGCACTGAGCAGCGCATCTATTCGTCTGGATGATAATGAAATTTCTGTCAGCGTAGAAAAAACCACAAACGAAGAATTGCAAGATAAAGCTGCGCCGATTGATTTCTATGTGGTCGACCTGAGTGACCTAAAAAAACGTGCTGATAAATTAATTGTGGATTGGCAGGTAACGGATGCCAAGCAATATCTTGAAGTACAGGTCAGTGGTACCAACGATCTCACAACTTGGGTGAACTTTGCACAAACTACGCTGGTGCAATTACAAAAAGAAGGGCAACAGCTCACACGCAATAAAATTGCAGTCAATTTGGCTGAAATGCAATACGCTTATTTGCGCTTGAAATTCACCCGTGGCAATGACAATTTACAACTCACCAAAATTCAGGTTGAAAATACCGATAAGATTCCCAACGCACCAGCGGTGGATGTATGGGAAGTAAAAGGCGAGCTCGCCGAGGACCAGGATTCCGCATTGCGCGCAGGCAATCACTCAGCCGCTATGCCTGTTGCTGCATGGGAATTTACCCGTGACGATATCGCACCCATCACCAATATCAGCCTCAACCTTGGCACTATTGTATATGGCGATAGTATTAAAGTGTTTTCTCGCCACTCGGAAAAACAAGCGTGGCAATTATTGCACCAGGGCATTTGGTTTAATGCCCAGGTTGGCAGTACATGGCAGCAGAGCGATGCCATTAACCTGTACAGCAATAGCGATACCTATTGGCGCATTGAACTGAACGAGCTTGTTCGCACCACGCTTACCCCTACATTGGTTTTCCACTTCCAACCGCAAACCTTGAAGTTTATCGCCAACAACACGCCGCCTTACAAAATTGCGATCGATGATCAGGCCGCACCTAATAACCAGGAGACCAGCGCGCAAATTTTTTCGCAGTTGATGAATGGCAAAGAATTACAATGGGGGCAGGTGAGTTTTACCGAATTGAAACCAAACATAAGCTCGTTTGCTCGCCACGGTATGCAAGTGACTTGGAAAACCATTTTATTCTGGAGTGTTTTGATTATCGCGGTCGGCGTTTTGGTGTTTGTGGCGATTAGGTTGATGGGGCAGATGAAGGCCAAATAAACCCATAAAATTGAGATTGTGGTTCAGATGGCTTTGGAAAAATTTAAACTAAAGAGGTGTATAACAAGATATTGAATGGGAATTTTAATCCATTAATTATTTAAAAAACCTATGGGGAAATACAATCAACGAGGGTTAGAAAATGAAAAAATGCGTTTTTGTACTGGCGATTCTTGCATCCCAAGCTGGCTTTGCTGCTGACATTTACAAATGTGTTGATGAAAAGGGAAACCAGATTTTTTCAAATACAAAATGTCCCGAATCTACAGCCGCTGAAAAAGTGGAATATAAAGAATCCACGTTGGATGAACAACTGGCTGCCCTTGCTCCCGGTGCGTCAAAAATCACCAACATTTCCCGCAAGGATGGTGATACTTTGATTGACTATCAATTCACTACCATGGATGAGCTGGAAGAGTTTATGCGCTTGAGTCAAAAGGTAAGTGCCAAGCATGTTAATTTGGTGAACAGCACTAAACCACAAGGTAGTGAACCAGGAAAGGCATTAATACAAGTTACAACCAAAGCGCCTGTTCCTGTGGAAAAAACAGAACCCAAGCAATAGTTTCATTATGTTGTTGCAGCGTGTTGAATGAGTTGCAGCAGAGTTAAACATCAGATAAGAGTTATTAATGGCTTCAAAATTTTATGTGGTATGGGCAGGGCGCGAAACGGGGATTTTTACCGACTGGGCTACCTGCAAAAAACATGTCGATGGTTTTAATGGCGCACGCTATAAATCATTTTTAACGCGCGAAGAGGCGGAAGCCGCTTTTGGTAATGCCAAACCTACCGCTGGAACAGGGCGTGCTCCTGCAAGCGGTGCAAAAATCAAAACTTATAATGCGGCTGAAGTGAATGCTTTGCCTGCGGAAATAAAAATATTTACTGACGGTGGTTGTGAACCTAACCCTGGCCAGGCAGGTTCAGGATTGGCGGTGTATCAGGATAATAAACTCGCCGAGCTTTGGTATGGTTTGTATAACCCCATGGGCACCAATAACACCGCTGAATTAAATGCTTTGCACCAAGGGTTACTGCTTGCCAAAGATGAAGTTGCAAAAGGTAAAACAGTGGCAGTTTTTTCTGACTCCCAATATTCCATTCAATGCGTAACCCAATGGGCAATTGGATGGGAAAAGGCGGGTTGGAAAAAGAAAGGCGGGGAGATTAAAAACCTCGAACTGATTAAAGATATTTACGCTCTACACCAAACCTTGAAAGACACAGTGCAAGTGCTGCATGTGAATGGTCACGTAGGTGTGCAGGGCAACGAGCTTGCGGATCGCATGTCCATACTGGCTATTGAATCGCGCGAAACTGAATTTGCGCGTTATCGCGAGCCTTTGGATATTGCGGCAATATTGGCAACACGGGCGGGATAACGGGAGTCCATCATTCTGCGCATTTTTCGGATACCCGCGTGTGCGGGTATGACGAAAAATTTGTGTGGGCATGATGAAAAATTTGCGCAGGTATGACAAAAAAGTCAGGCGGGGTTTTCTAGGCCGCGTGCACTGTAATTTGAGAAGCCTGGAAGGATTTGCAAATAAATAACAAGGTGTTGCGCGTTTCCGGGTCTTCAACTTTGCGCGCAATACTTATCGCTTCTTCAAAACGGTGCTGGATACACAGGATTCGTGCAGTACGGATACGTTCAATATCGTGCATTTCAGGTCTCATGATTCTTACCTCTGGTTCACTTCGATCCATTGAAAATGGGTTGAATACCGAATAAACAAAAATCCCTTTATAAGGTCTCCTTCCAAGCAATTTTCTATCCTGATATTCCATCCTTGAACCGCTATCTGTTGTATATAAATTAGCCAATTATTGGCGTTCCAGGCAATGGCAGTTGGCGGAAAGGCCTGTAGGAAATTGACTATAAAATGTACTTTTGCTTCGTGTAGCCCCGGTTTCCTGTGAGGTTTGCCTGAAAAGGGTATGTTTTTGTAAATCTGGCTGCAATTTATCTGATAATTCAGATAGGCTCTGTCAAAAGTCTAATAACCTGTCAGGATGCCGCTATGAACTACCAATCCTTCACTAAAACCTTGCTTGCCAGCTTCTTTGCTTGTGCCCTATATCCGGTGATTGCTGCTGATACCAAACCTGCTATTGCTACAAGCAATGCTGACGCTGAAGAGTGGATTGATCTATTTAATGGAAAAGACCTGAGTAATTGGACGATTAAAATTCGCGGCTTTCCGCTCGGTGAAAATGCGTTTAATACCTTTCGTGTTGAAGATGGCATCATGCAAGTACGCTACGATCAGTACACTGATTTTGATAAGCGTTTTGGCCATATTTTTTCAAATGCCGGGGCATTTTCACATTACAAAATTCAGGTGGAATATCGTTTTGTCGGTGAGCAAGTGAAGGGCGGTCCTGCGTGGGCTTATCGCAATAACGGCATTATGTATCACGCGCAAGACCCTAAAACCATGAGTGTTGAACAGGATTTTCCCGGCAGTATGGAATACCAATTGTTAGGTGGTAATGGTAAAGATGCGCGCACCACTGGCAACTTGTGTACGCCGGGAACACATGTTGTGTTTAACGGGAAATTTACTGAAGACCATATTATTAATTCGAACAGTGATACCTTTCACGGCGACCAATGGGTCACCGCAGAATTAATTGTGCATGGCAGTGAAAAGGCAGAGCATTTTATTAACGGCAAAAAAGTATTGGAATATACCGGTATGCAATGGGATGATCGCACACCTAATGGCAAAGGTTTTATCGCACTGCAAGCCGAGAGCCATCCAACGGATTTCCGCAAAGTACGTCTGTTAAATCTGGAAGGCTGTATGGATAAGAAGGCGAAGAACTATAAAAGTTATTTTGTGAAGGATAATCCAGCGGTTTGTAAATATTAATTTTATTGTTGTTAGGTTTTGCTTGTTATCTTTTAATGCCTTGGATCCTCGCGTTCGCGAGGATGACGATTCCCCGATAGATGAAATGTTTCTTCGTCATCTCGCATTTTCGAGAAGTTAAACTTTGTTTGTTACCATTTTTGCGATGCGAATAAGGCAACTATTTGAACATCGTCATCTCTGCATTTAATCATCGTCATTTCTGCATTTGAGCATCGTCATCCCCGCGAACGCGGGGATTCAGCCGTAGGGAGAATTAATGTCCCTCATTTACCTCTTCTTTCAAGGTCGCTAGATAAGCCACCAAATCGCGCAATTCTGCTTTGGTTAAACCCAAGCCCATAGGTGGCATAGGTGAAATGCCGCCGAATTCAAGTTTTTCAATTTCTGCCCGGGCGATAGTTTTTGCGGTATTGTTGGTTGTGATGCTTATATCTTTTTTAGTTTCAGCATCGAATGAGCCTTCTATTCGTTCCCCATTTTTTAATACGACTGTGACGCGGCCAAAACCAGGAGCAATTCGCGCGGCTGGTGCAACCAGAGCTTCCAGCATTTGTTCAGGTGCAATCCGCTTTGCAATGGTAGTGAGTTCCGGCCCGACGCGGTTGCCGCGTGTCCCGACCATATGGCAGCGCACACATTGGGTGGAGTTGCTGTAGCGGAAGAGGGCGACGCCTTTTTCCGGATCGCCGCCGTAAATGGATTCGCGGTAAACTTCCAGTGGATTGTTTTTATCCTTTTTTGCTTCATAAGTTGCGAGCAATTGTTTGAATTCAGGTGTGCCAATTTTTTCAACCGCAGTAATTAATTCCAATTGAACTTCAGGAGCAATTTTTCCTTCAATCAACAGCGCCATTTGTTCGCTGAATACGGCTTCTGCTTCAGGTGCTTTTGCATTGGCGAGCGATAGTAGTGCCGCTTGTTGTTCACCAGTAGTTCCATTTTTTAGCAAGATGCTATGCATTTCTACCACTTGTGGTACTGGTAAATCCAGTTCGGGTACTAGTGCTAACGCGGCCATCCGCACAGATTGGTTTTTATCTTTTAGTGCGGCGAACACCAAGTCACCAATATTGGCGGGATTAAATTTTTTGAGTGCATGCAATGCCGCGATGCGCACAGCGGCCGATGGGTCTTTGCTTAACAAGGTTACCAATTTTGCACTCGCATCCTTGATATCCAGTTCACTCAATGCATTGACAGTCGCCCGGCGTACATCGCTTTCTTTATCCGCTAATAAATTGCTATAGCCACTGGAAAACGCGGCAATTGCCTCTTCTTGTGGGTGTGCAACCTGGCCGCGGTACATGCCTGTTACCCGATCATAGTTTGATGGATTGCCCCAGACCGAAGCTGCCTGGATTGCTTCTGCGCGCAAGTTTCCGGAAATTGCTTTTTGTTGTGCAAATTGGATCAGGCGATTAGCGCTTTCGGCGCTATTGCCATTCGTATATACGTTCGCGTTAATCGCACGACGCAATAAGGCCTCATTGGTAAAACGCGGTTGTTGAATTAATTTAGCCAGCGAGGGCAGGGCATCCACGACGAGTGCGTCGTCGTTGATGGCACGTGCAGCGTTGGTGACAACAAATTCACTTTTATCATTTAAAAATAAAGCGAGGGTAGGGCTTTCCAGTTGTTTTAATGCAACCACAGCGGCAATGCGCACGGCTTCTAATGGATGCGTAGCGAGTTGACCCAGTGCTTCTTGATTGCCAATGCGCCCCAGTGCGATGGCTCCGGCCTGGCGCAGGTAAACATCCTGATCGTTATTTTTTGCGAGCATATCCACCAGGGGTGCTATTGCGGATTCCGCGCGAATACGCCCCAGTGCCTGTGCAGCATAGAGTTGCACACGCGGATTATTGTCGGCAAGCAAGGGGATCAATTTTCCGGTAGCTTCTTTGGTGTTGGCATCACCCAATACTTTTGCCGCTTGCGCACGGATTTCGGAATCGGCGTCTTGCAAAAGATTAATTAATACCGCATGTTCAACCGGATTTTTGCGCAGGATTTGTCCGAGCCCCCAAATGGCATGGATGCGCGCAAGCTGGTTGTTGGATGAAATAGCAACGTTTTGAAGTGCTTGCAGTTGTTGGTTTTCCGCTAAAGCAAATTGCGCTTTTTGACGCACACGCATATCAATATGGTTTAACAGCTCGACTAATTTTTCGGTGGACTCTTTGCGCAGGTCTGCGGCAAGTAACGCTTGTGTTTCTTTGCGGATAGCATTGCCCGCAGTATCGGGGGTATCAAGTTTCCAGACTCGGCCTTTTTGTTTTAATCCCCAGCCTTCAATCCAATCGCTTAAATAAAGTGCACCGTCCGGGCCGAAATCCAGGCCGGTTGCCAAAATACCGCGGAATACATTTTTGTCGCTCTCCAATTCAAAGCTCGCGCCCTTGGGTTTGAGGGTGAATGCGTTGACGCCTGCACGTGTTGAAGAACCGACAAATTCCACCACAAAAAAGTGATCCAGCCACTGCTCATTCAATGCTGTGCCGGGGTTGTAAGTCATGCCTGCGGGACCTGCATGATAGGGTGCGACCGGCGGTAAAATATGGGCAGCCTGGCCTTTGAAGCGCGGCTTGTAATAATCCTCATCCATCCAGACTTTGTAATTATTATTTTTGGGGTCTTTGTACTTTCCGAGTTGCCAATTAATTCGCCAGCCGGTATCCGAGCCCTCGATTAAATGTACTACACGCTCGTATTCGCCGACGTGGTCGCCGTCATTATCCACACTGATAAAGTTGCCGTATTTATCAAATGAAAATTCATAAATATTGCGCAGGCCAGCAGCGAAGACTTCAAAGTTACTACCATCCACTTCGCTGCGCACAATCACGCCCTGGTTGGGGTAATGCCATTTTTTTCCGGCGCTGTCAGTAACACTGGTGCCTACGTCACCCATGCTGTAATACATTTTGCCATCGGGGCCGAGCATAGCGCCGGACATACCGTGGCCACTAAAACCTATATGGACTCCAAAACCATTGGCCAGCGATGTTTTGCTATCCATAACACCATCGCCATTGGTATCTTTCATGCGCCAGAAATCGGGCGCGACATTCACAAACAGCTCATCGAGCTGATCGTTATAAAACATGCCGCCAATCACGTCGGTAACTTCGGTGTGAAAATCATTTACTGCAGTTTGCGCAAAATCAGCTTTGCCGGTGCCTTGTGTATCTTCAAGGCGGATCACTTTTTCAGTCATTACCGCCAGGTCACGCCAATCGTGGCTGCCATCTTTATTGCGGTCGGGAATTTGTTCGTTTTGAGCACTTTTTTCGGGTGCCAATTCGCTGTGCAAAAATTGGCGGCGATCGTCAACAGTAGAAAATTCTACTGATTGATGCTCCCACTGCGGAACAGCGCGAATATCAAATTCAGAATTGTTGCTGCGCTGGGTAATACCTGCCCAGATGCGCCCTTTGTCATCCACATGGATGGCCACTGTATCGCCCAATAATTTTTCTGAAGCCCAGAGTTCGCCTTTAATACCCTCGGCCAGATTCAGCGTAACTTGCTGTTCAATGGCTTGCGCAGTTTGTTTGGCTTCGTCGGGAGTGATACGGGTAATGTCGAGTGCAACACTGCTCGCGGCGGCACTGGCTTGCACTTCACTGGCATTCTTGGGCGCGGCAGATTGTTCCGGGCTGCAACCGCCCATCAACATCAATGAGCTAATGACCGGTGCAATGGCATAGCGGGATAAAGGAATTCCAAGCGGGCGTTTTTTCATGGTTTACTCAAGGCGATTTATGGTTATTGGTCACTCAGAGTGAGCTTATAGTCGCGTTGAATTATAGGTGAGTCAGTGAAATGCTGTGTGTAAATTGACGCTTGTGAACATTAATTAACACTTTGTGAGCGTTGCCAAACAATGGCTAATTACACAGGCCTGTGGATACAGCTTGGGCCATGCCTACCGACAGATGGTTTATAGCGATAGGCATGACAAACGTGCAATAAGCAGTAATAAATTACATGGTTTCTAATTCTGTAATGGCAATTCCCCAGCCATCTGTTGGCCGATTACTTCCCAGGTAAGTAACAACACTCGCGTGCACTACTAAATTAACCGGGCTCTCTGCGGTCCTGAACATCAGTGCGTCATTGGTTTTACTTTTATCCAGAATGATTTCGCGGAATGCCACCAGTGGTATTTCTATTCCTTCATCGTCTCCCTCCATCAAGACATCGAAATCCGATTTGTCCATATTAACCGCCTTGATCAGCCCTATCGCATTAAATGCAACATAGTCGTTCCAGCGTTGTCCGGTGGAAGGGTTTAACAATGTTACAGGGAATGCCTGGAATGAATCGATGCCAGCTTTCTGCAAGGAGTCAACCAGCATTTTACTCAGTAGCGGAATTTCATTACCTAAAAAATGCGGTAATTTTTCTTGCTTGGGGAAGTTTACTTCGAATTCCAGCTCAGGCATCTGGCCCGTAATAACTCTGCCGGCCAGGAATGATAGTTCATCCGCAAGCTTGGGATTTTGTGTAACCCCATAATCCAGATAATTGTTGGTTTCGAATAAATAGTACTCTGTCATATTATTACTCGGTGGCTGGTTTTTTTGTGATAATCCAGCGCATATTTCGAAAGGAAAATACGCCAGTTTTTATGTGATCCTGATACTTCTTTTTGCAAATGCGTGGATAATTTATCCAGTGCATCGTGAACTTTATGGTTGGCTTGCGGTTTTTTTTTCGAATTGGGCTCACATTGATAGCATCGCGTTGACCAAGCGTGAATTCGTGTGCTCATTACCGCTAAATATTTTTTAATGTATTGATCATAGCTCATATGATGCGCGCCAAGTGGATCATCCGGATCGGTGATATTGTGCGGACCTATATGCGCCTGGATGTTGGCGGCTTTCATGACTTTTTCCGCTTCATCCTGCCTTTCGTCATCGGTTAAAACGCCTTTTTTAGCGCTCCATTTACCCACATATTTTTTAGGTACTGACGGCGCCCAAAGGCCATTTCCTGTGGAATTAACAGAGTAGCCAGTGTCCTTATCATTTTTACTGCTTGCCAGTATCCAGTCCTCCATGGCTGTACCCTGGAGGGCCTGTTTACCACTTATCAAATGATGCGCCTGATGAGTATAGAGAGGTGTTGGGGGCTTATGCCTTGCTGCTGGCGTACTTTGTTCCTGTACATTTCCATCCTGATCTTTTTTCTCTTTTTGCGGACGTGCAGATGGCTGCAGGGAAGTTAATTTGCCGGGATCTTCCATAATCGCTTCCAGCTTGGAAGAGTTGTTATCTTTACCAGGGTAAGTCTTGTAAACAATAGGTTCAGGTGGCGGGCAAAATGGGCATTTATCATTAGGCTCATTGTGCTTGCCAGGTAACGCAATTATTTCCCCGATCTCAGACATGTTTTTCGTTCCATCAAATGTTATTGAGTGTTTATTAATTGGGATGCCATCAAGGATTTTATTATTAATTTTATAGCTGGCATGTTAACGGCTTGGTGTTTGCGAAACAACGCGATTTTCAAGTTGGAATTCCTTCTGGCACCGCAGATACTTTTTTCGCTTGGGTGTCTTTGGGGGGTAAATAAAATCCAGCCTCATCACCTAATTGATCGCGTACTCTAACCATGGAAAACATACCGCCCATTTCCAGTTTTCCGTAGCGGCCTTCGCCCATCATCATCGGCAGGGTATTTTCCGGTCCGGGCATATGGCCCATATCGGTGTGCACCTGGTGTTCAGCCATACCGTTTTCACCCATCGCCATATAACCCGGTAATACTTTATTAATTTGCGTTTCCGGTTGCGTTACTCCGAGCATATTTGGCACACCGTGGCCCATGGCATTCATCGTGTGATGGCTCATATGGCAATGGAATGCCCAATCACCCGGTACGGCGATAAATTCCAGGTCGCGCGTTTGTCCTACAGCAACGATTTCGGTAACTTCTTTTCGCCATTGCGATTGTGGCCAGCGGCCACCATCAGAACCAGTCAATTCAAATTGCACACCGTGTAAATGGATTGGATGATTCCACATGGATAAATTGCCCACACGAATCCGCACACGTTCGCCCGTTTGTGCAACCATGGATTCAATCGCGGGAAATACTTTGCTATTCATCGTCCATAAATCAAATTCGGTCATCACACTCGGGTCTGGTTTATAGGTGCCGGGATGAACCGCCCAATTATGCAAAAGCACAACATAATCGCGATCAATTGTCGGTGTTACTGGTTCTTTGGGATGGATAATAAACATACCCATCATCCCCATGGCCATTTGTACCATTTCATCCGCATGCGGGTGATACATATGGGTACCGTGTTGCGTGAGCGTAAATTCATACACATAAGTTTCACCGGGTTGTATTGCTGGTTGTGTTAAACCGGTGACACCATCCATCCCCCAAGGCAACAAGATTCCATGCCAGTGCATGCTGGTATGTTCAGGTAATTTATTGGTGACATAAATCCGTACGTGATCGCCTTCAACGACTTCAATTGTCGGGCCGGGTGTGGTGCCGTTGTAACCCCAGGCTTTAATTTTGCTTCCCGGTGCAAACTCGTGCTCAATTTCTTCGGCGATTAAATGAAATTCTTTTACACCCTCATTCATTCGATAGGCGAGTGTGCGCCCATTAGGCGTAATCACCGGCCGATACCCCTGCGCGGTAGGTTCCGGTTTTGCAGTGCTTACCGCAGGAATATTGCGCGTGGTTTTTACGGTTCCTTTTTTACCAGAATTATTTTTTTTCTTAAGGGCATTGGTTTTTGTAGAAGTGTGTTGCGAGTGATCAACGTCGGAGCCGTTTGATGCTGAATGGGGATGTCCCTCATGCGCCTGTAAAGGCAAACTGGCGGCGACCAAACCGGCAGCGCTGCCCAATAAAAGGGTGCGACGATTAATCATGTTGATGCTCCTCATGCGCGCTGGCATTTCTATCGCTGTCATCAGAGTGGTGTTGATGTGCAGAGTGATCAACAGATTCTGAGTGTTCGCTGTGATTCATACTGTCGTGATTCATATGGCTTTGATCCATATCACCGTGATTCATTTTGCTATGGTCCATTTTACTGTGATCCATTTTATTGTGATCAATAGTCTCGGGGTTGGATTGCGGTGGGGTTGGCAGTGCTCTACCAAGCGCAAGTTCCAATTCTGTGCGCGCTTGCCAATAGCTTGCTAATTCACGGGTGTATTCATGGGCTAGCTGGATTTCCTGTCGTTTGATATTGAGTAATTCAAACGGGCTGCCGAGCATAAAATTAATTTCGCGATTGGAAAGCTGAACGCGCTTTTCTGCTACTTGCAAACTCGATTGGATCAACTCCAATTGTTCGCGCGCCGTTTGCATTTGGTTAAGTGTCTGGGCGATTTCGGTATCGGCATCCAATTTGGCTTGCGTCAGTTGTGCCTCGGCTTTGGTTGTCTGCGCATCAAGCGCAGCGAGCTTGCCTTGGTTGCGGTTAAAAATGGGCAACGCAAATTCAATTTCCGGCCCAACGTTCGTTGTGCCATCAAATTCACGTTCAGCGCTAATGCCGACACTCATATCGCGCCAACCATTTTCTTTGCGCAGCAGCTCGCGGCGGTTTTCAAGTTGGTTTAATTGTTGCGTTGCGATTTTTATATCCAGTCGATCATTTTGTGCCTGCGTAAGCAATTCACTGTGGGTAAATTTTTCTGTTGGCAATATGGGTAGTTGGGTAGGCAAATGGATTACTTGTTGTGAATTCAGCCCAATAAGATTCAGCAAGGTGAGGTAGGCTTCCTGCGCTTTATGTTCGCGCTTGTTGACTTGTTGCTGCACCCGGCGCAATTCGTTGTCGTAAAACAAAAAATTATTCTCTGATAAATTACCTGCGCGATAGAGGCTGTTGGCAAGTTGTTGGCGCGCGCGCGTGGCATCAAGCATTGTCTGTTGTACTTGCAGGTGTTGTTGTGCTGCAACTGCGTCGTAATAGATGTTTCCGGTTTGGGCAATTAACTCTTGCAACTGTGCTTGCAGGCGCAATTGCACTGCCAGCAGATTTTCCTCTGCGAGTTCGCGGCGCAATGGCCGGGTAAATAATTCCAGCAAAGGTTGGCTGAGTCCAAAATCCAGTTGCCAGCGGCCGCCATCTTCAGGCTTTAATGCCTCTATGGATAAATGCGGATTGCTGATGAGTTCCGCCTGCAAACGCTGCGCATCAGCAACACCGAGCTGCGCCAGTTGGATACGCACTTGCGGCGAACGACTGAGCAAGCTTTGTATCGCAGTGGGCAAATTCAGGGTTTTATTGCCCAGCTCAAGCGGTGGCGATAATAAATCGGCACCCGCATGAGTTTGGCTGAGTTGCTGTTGGGCTTGCGCCACCGAGTCTTTGGGCGGTGTGCTGGCACAGGCAGTCAACAACAGGCATGTGAATAATACTGAGCCGGTGCGCATCAGTAGTGTGGAATTTTCCATGAGTTAAAACCTGATTTATTTTTGATGGATTTTTTCTATTTTCCAGTTGCGTAAGCGCAGCGCATTAGTGACCACAAATACGCTCGATAGTGCCATGGCGCCTGCAGCGAGCATCGGTGATAAAAGTACCCCGAATGCCGGATAGGCCGCACCTGCTGCGAGTGGAATCAAAGCGGCATTGTACGCAAAGGCCCAGAACAAATTTTGTTTAATATTGCGCATGGTTGCGCGTGCAAGTGAAATACTTTTTGGGACACCCGACACATCACCACTGACCAGGATCAGATCCGCGCTTTCAATTGCGATATCTGTACCCGTGCCAATCGCTAACCCGACATCAGCTTCTGCTAGTGCAGGCGCATCATTAATGCCATCGCCTACATAGGCAATCGCGCCGTGTTGTTTACGCAATTTTTTTACTGTTGAAACTTTTTGGTTGGGCAACACTTCGGCGACAACCAGATCAATACCCAATTGTTTGGCAATTACATTGGCAGTGCTCTGGTTGTCGCCTGTGATCATGGCGATAGTAAACCCTAGCGCATGCAAGGATTTTAATGTCGCGACTGCGTCAGGTTTGATGCTATCTGCCAGTGCCATTATCGCGGCAATTTGGCGATTGACTGCAAGATAGATCGGCGTTTTTCCTTCGCTTGCCAGTTGTTGGCTGGCATCGCGAAATATATCCAGCGCGATAGCATTTTTTTCAAACAGGCGATCAGCACCTATGTGGATTTCATTGCCAGAGACATGTGCAGTCAATCCATAACCAGGAATGGCTTCAAATGATTCCAGTGCGCCCAGCGTCAGTTCGCTGGCTGTGGCAGCTTCTACCAGCGCGTTTGCTATCGGGTGTTCAGAGTGTTGTTCCGCCGCAGCGGCCAGGGCAAGCACCGCATTTTTTTCAAAGCCGGATGCGACAATAAAATCGGTGAGTTTTGGTTGGCCGAGGGTAAGTGTGCCGGTTTTATCAAAGGCGATGGTTTTTACGTCGGCCAATGTTTGCAGTGCGCTGCCACGACGAAATAGCAAACCTGAACCCGCTGCGCGGCCAGTCGCTACCATGATGGATGTGGGAGTTGCCAGGCCCATCGCGCAGGGGCAGGCGATAATCAAAACTGCGATGGCGTTAACCAGTGCAAAACCAAGTGCCGGGGCAGGGCCGAATATCAGCCAGATAAAAAAACTCAACACTGCGACCAATATCACTACTGGTACAAACCAGCGGGTGATTTTATCTACCAGTGCTTGTATGGGCAGTTTGGATGCCTGGGCCGTTTCCACCAGCGCAATGATCTGTGCCAGTAAGGTATCTTTGCCGGTTTTGGTCACGCGATAGGTAAATGAGCCATGGGTATTGAGCGTGCCGCCGATCACTTCATCGCCCGTTGATTTGCTGATTGGAACCGATTCGCCGGTCATCATGGACTCATTAATAAAGGAGCTGCCTTCGGTGATTTCCCCGTCGAGTGGAATGCGCTCGCCAGGACGGACCAGCAACTGGTCATTTATTTGAAGTAATGCAAGGTCGACGACCTCCTGCTGTCCGGCGCGGATACGGGTGGCGTTCAGCGGTTGGAGTTTTACCAACTGCGTTATGGCATCGCTGGTGCGGCCCCGGGCGTTGGCCTCCATCAACCTGCCCAATAAAATCAAGGTCACTATGACCGCTGCCGCCTCAAAGTAGACATTCACTGTACCGGCGGGTAAGGCAGCCGGAGCAAAGGTTGCGACCAGTGAATAACCCCAGGCGGCCAGGCTGCCGAGCGCGACCAGTGAATTCATATCCGGCTGCATGCGCGCCAAGGCAGGCAGGCCTTGCTGATAAAACATTCGGCCGGGGCCAAACATCACCCAAGTGGTGAGTGCTGCCTGGATGATCCAATTCCAGGTGCCCAGGTTAGCCATTAGCCAATGGTGCAGGGTGGGGATCAGGTGGCTACCCATTTCCAGTGCAAAGACCGGCGCTGTCGCAATCAGGCTCAAGACGAATTTTTGTTTAAGGAGCAGGCGCTCCTGTTCGCGCTGCATGGCCTGTTGATTACGATCCTCACTGTTGGCCAAACTTGCTTTGTATCCAGCTTGTTCAACTCGCAGGATCAACTCTTCTATTGCAACTGGCCGGGCGAACTGCACATGCGCCCGCGCGGTGGCAAGGTTGACGCTGGTGGAGCTAACACCATCGACTGAAGCCAGGGCGCGCTCAACATGCGCAACGCAGGAAGCGCAGTTCATTCCCCCTATATTTAATTCCAATTCCTGTAACTCGTTAGGCACCTTGTAATCCTCGTGAAGGTTGATGGTGTAAGGCTAAACCTTTCTGTCAGGGGAAGGTCAAGCGGTCATTTGCAGTCATTGCAATAAACCTCTAGGATTCCGCCCTTTATTGGTGCGACAGGATTTGTTATGACGATTCATCACTTGCTTCACGAAATCCGTTTGCTCTTCGGGATAGAGCGTAATACCACTCGCCACGGTGAAAAACTGATTTCAGCCTTGGGCGGCTTTTTGGGGATAATCGCCGTTTATTGGGGGACCCGCTGGTGTTTTCCCGACGGGTTTATGCATACCGCAGGTACGCTGATTATGGTGACCTCCATGGGGGCGACCGCGGTGCTATTGTTTGCGGTCCCCCAAGGCGCTTTGTCCCAGCCCTGGGCAGTAATTGGCGGCCATTTGTTATCGGCCTTTGTGGGTGTGACTTGCCAGCAATTGTTCCCCGACCAGACCTGGACACCCGCGTTGGCTGTGGGGCTGGCAATCGGTGTGATGCATTACCTGCGCTGCATGCATCCACCCGGTGGTGCAACTGCCCTGGCGGCGGTGATTGGTGGGGCAGAAATTTATCGACTTGAATACTTTTACCTGTTGATGCCAATCCTGATCAACGTTGCCAGTATTGTCCTGATGGCCATTGTGTTTAACGCCTTTTTCCCTTGGCGCCGTTATCCGGCCCATCTCACTCGCCGCAAGCTTGCAAAACCCGCTGTGGCGGCGGAGCGGCAATTTGAATTGACCCAGGAGGATTTTTCAGCGGCGATGGAACAGCTCAACTCCTATGTAGACATCACCAGCGAAAATCTCACCCAATTGCTGGAGCTCGCCAAACAGCATGCCGAGAAGAACATCATCCACCCGGAACAGATTGTTGCTGGCTGTTTTTACAGCAACGGCAAGCTGGGGAACTTGTGGAGTGTCAGGCAGGTCGTAGACGCCGCCGACCACCAGAATGCGAGTAAAGATCAGGTAATCTACAAAATCGTTGCCGGGGCAGGGGGTTACGCTACTGGCATCTGCCTGCGCTCGGAGTTTCGCCAGTGGGCGCGTTATGAAGTTAAGCAACAACCTAATGGTCATTGGAAGAAAGTGACTGATGATGATTAACCTCAAGCAGATCGCGTAAGTATTACAATTTCCAACAAATTTCAGGTGTTGGGGGCATGTCAGGCAGGATAAGATGCGGCAATCCTGGCTGGTCATCCAGCT
This sequence comes from uncultured Cellvibrionaceae bacterium, assembly GCA_964542655.1. Taxonomy (GTDB): domain Bacteria; phylum Pseudomonadota; class Gammaproteobacteria; order Pseudomonadales; family Cellvibrionaceae; genus Cellvibrio. The sequence continues at coordinate 52,289 of CAZIWB010000023.1, read as the reverse complement.
CCGATACCAATATATCTAACTATTTATAACTAGAGGTTTATTGTTCATGCGTTTATCTACCCAGTTTAATTCGTCAACCAAATGGCTTAAACACACCTTCTCTGCCGCATGCATAGGAGCAGGGTTGTTAATGACGCAAGCAGCTTCCGCGACTACCGTGCAATTCCAAACTGTTATGGGTGATATTGAAGTTAACCTGTTTGATAAAACTACCCCTAAAACTGTTGAAAACTTCCTTGCCTATGTAAAGGCTAATGCCTACGTAAATACGTTTATCCATCGATCAATGCCAGGTTTTGTAGTGCAAGGCGGTGGTTTTAAATTCACTGGCGGCTCACCGATGATGGCCGCAATTACCCAAAATGCGAAAGTGATTAATGAGCCTGTTTACTCCAACCTGCGTGGCACTATTGCCATGGCGAAGGTGGGTAGTGATGCCAATAGTGCGACTAACCAATGGTTTTTTAACCTTAGCGATGAGAATGCATCTAACCTGGATAAACAAAATGGTGGCTTTACTGTTTTCGGTCAGGTAACCGGCAATGGTATGGCCATTATTGACACCATCGCAGCCTTGAATCGTTTCAATATGAGTAGCCCTTTTGACACTATCCCTTTGCGTAATTACACCACCACTGACAACACCAACAAAGTTCCTGTTACTGGTGACCATCTGGTTTTAATTGAAAATATTGTGGTGCTGAATGCCGACCCTGATACTGCGGCGAGCCTCAACCCAACCAAAAATACCCTCATCAACAAAAAGGATGATGGCGGTGGCAGCATGGGCTTGATCAGCTTGTTAATGCTGGGCGTGCTTGCCTTGGGACGTAAAAGACTGTTGAATAGGGAGTAACGTTTACTACCAGAGGGACATCTTGTGATTACTTACTTGTATTGGATTGTTGTTATCGGTGTTGCTGTTTTTGTTTTCTGGGGTTTGGGGCGCTACTTCAAATGGAAAGCGGGGTTGATCGGGGGATTGGCAATAGTGGCTCTCGGTTGGATCATGTACTACTTCCATTACGAACAGCATTTTGTCAAAAACTACGGTGGCGTAATGTCAATTTCAGTTCCTGAAGGGCATATGCATATGAATGCCACCTGGAAAGATGAAAATCTCTGGATCGAAAATTATGATCCCGAAACTAATACCTGTATTTTTAGTGAGTATTCCAAAGGTGCGTTATTAGAAGGTAAGGTAACCATCAAAAACTGTAATCCACTTATTACGAAGCCCGAGTAATTCTCGCAACACTATTACTCAAATATGACAAAAGGGACCTCTGGTCCCTTTTGTGTTTCTGGAATACCCATTTCATATGGCTGGCAATTTGGACGCTGGGAAGAATTAGATTGTTTTTGGCTAAAGGATCATTTTTCATTGTTCCTATCGGTGTAACAGCTAGGATTAATGTAAGCGGAGTGAATATCTCCGGCGTTCAAGAGAGGGCAAACTATGAACATCATTCATAGAACACATGTTGTCTGGACGCTGCTTGCAGTAATGATGATTGGTGCTGTGTCAGCTAATGCGGCACAAACTGTCAAAGATAAAACCTGCGATGCAATCCAGACTGCCATTAACCAATTACCCCCCGAAGGCGGTGAGCTGGCGCTTTTGCCCGGTATTTATACCTGCGTCCGCCCCATTATTATTGATCGCAATAATGTCACCTTGCGGGGGGCAGGGCCTGCAACCTTGTTGCGCCTTGCCGATAATGCCAATGCACCGGTCATTGTGATGGGGGTTACAGAAAATGTCCCCAGCCGTGCAGTTCGTTATGCGCGCGTCAGTGATTTGATGATTGACGGCAACCGCGCCAACCAGACTGCCGAATGTATGGGAGGCCCTTGCAGCGATGAATTTCCATTGCGCAATAACGGTATCAGTATTCGCCGTTGTGTGGATTGTGTCGTGCAATCTGTAACAGTGTATGGCGCTATGTCTGGTGGTTTGGTTACTGAGTTGGGGTGCCGCCGTTTAACAATCCGCGACTACACATCATACGATAATGAGTTTGATGGCTTGGCCGGTTATGAAACGGAAGACAGCACTTTTACCGGTATTCATCTCTATGCTAATAAAGCTGCTGGTATCTCAACGGATATCAAATTCAATAACAATAAATTCTATGATGTAACCCTCGCCGACAATAAAACTGTGGGTATATTTATGCGCGATTCGCTGGATAATTCATTTACGAATTTACATATCCGCGACAGCGTTCAACACGGTATTTTCCTTGCGCAGGTCAATACGGATCCAAATACTGCTGCGACAGGTAATACCTTTACCGGAGTGGTGATTTCCCGCTCTGGTGGTATGGGAATTTTGGCAAATGATGCATCTTGCGTGAACAATATGATGGTCGGTGCGCAATTCATTAATAACAAACATGGTTGTATTAGTGAAGCGACATCAGGTTTGGTGGAGAACGTCGGGGCAATTTGCCGTTGATGAATGCCGGGGCGTATCGCTAGCGGATTTGATGCGCATAAGTGCGCTAACAGGTTAGATGTGTGTGTACCAGGATGTAATTTACGGTAGCTCGCGATCACTTTTTGGTCGCGAGCTTTTTTTTGCAATTTAGTTGTTATCGCTAGGGAGAAAACGATAACCCACACCGGGCTCTGTTTCTATGTATTGCGGATTAGAGGGGTCATCGCCTAATTTGGTACGTAAGCGCGCAATAAAAATACGCAAATAGTGGGTGTCTTCAACGTGGGTTCCGCCCCAAATCTCACGCAATAATTGCTGTTGGGTTACCAGGCGTCCGGCGTTATTGATCAGGCGTTTTAACAATTCAAATTCCTTGCGCGACAATTTGATTACTTCACCATCAACAGTGAGTTTGCGCTCTTGCAGATCAATCAATACACGCTCGTCCTGGAATTTTTGTACGCTTTCCACACTGGGGCCAAATGCTTTTATCAGGCCGCGGATACGCGCCAATAATTCCTGGATGCCAAAAGGTTTAACCACATAATCATTGGCACCGACATCCAGTGCCTGAACGATTTCAGACTCGCGGTTGCGCACTGACAACACAATAATGGGCTGATGGAAAAAGTCGCGCAGCTTTTTAAGTACCACTTGGCCATCCAGGTCTGGTAACCCCATATCCAGGATGATCAAATCAGGAGCTTCCTCTGCCGCTAATACCAAACCCTGGCGGCCGGTATCGGCTTCCAGAATGACATAGCCTTGGGCGGTCAGGCCAATCTGTAAAAAGCGGCGAATCTGTGGTTCGTCGTCGATGATTAAAATTTTGCTCATAACAGCGCTCCATTTTTTTAGGGAGTATAAACACCTGCGATATAAGCCAGTGTCATATCCCTGTTAAATCTTTATTCTTCTAATTTAGGGAGGTCTTGTCGTTCTTGTTGGTTATTAATCGGCAGCTCAATACGTACGCAGCAGCCGGGGTTTTTGCGGTCACCTATACGGCGGGGGTTGGCATGGATACTAACCCGGCCGCCGTGCGCCATAATCATACCCTGGCAAATGGTCAGACCGAGGCCGCTGCCGGATCTGCGTCTATCGCCTTTTTCGGCGGTGTGGAAGCGTTCGAATACCTTTTCCCGCTCGTCTTCGGGAATACCTGTACCCTGGTCGCAGATAGTAATGACGATTTTGTCATCTTCTTTTGTACATTCAATATCGATGCTGGCATTGGGTGGCGAAAATTTGATCGCGTTGTCGATCACATTAAAAATTGCCTGTTCCAACAGTGCAGCATGTACATACAGGGACGGTAAGTTCGGGTTGATGTCTTCTTTCAGGTAGTTTTGGGTCAGAAGTGGTCGTAAACGTTTTTTAACTACCCCCATAATCTCTTCGACGCTTACCCAATCGCACTCAAGCAGCAATTGCCCAAATCCGAGGCGGGTCATATCCAGTAGGTTTTGTGTGTAGCGGTTTAGGCGCTGAGCTTCTTCCAATACCGTATCGAGCAATTCGCGTGTTTGCTGTTTATCCAAATGTTCGCCAAATTCGATAACCGTGGAGGTTGCTCCAATCATAGTCGTAAGCGGTGTGCGGAAATCATGGGATACCGAAGAGAGCAGGGCAGAACGCAGTGCCTCATTTTCTTTGGCGATTTTTTCTTTTTCAAGATCGGCGGCCAAGCGGGTTCGCTCGAGCGAAATATTCACTTGATGCAAGAGCAGCAGGAAAATATCTTTAGGTAAGTACTGGATATTCTCGGTAGAAATCCGAAGCAGCCCGATCACTTGACGGGTGTTGTAAAGGAAATAGACATCGTGCTCTTGTTCCAGCTGCGGGATTTTTTCAATGACTTCGGGAGTTAAGCGGAGCTCCAGCAATTCTTCCAGATAGGTTTTACGCAAGTTGGTCAAACGGCGAATCATCGGATGCGTTACCCAATTATTCGTGTGGGTAATCAGCACACAGTTTTCATGCCAGGGCTTGAGTGCATCGCGCATGGCCGCAATCACATCTTCGGTATTGATAGTTTTGGGTAATTTTTCCAATAGCTCCAGCTCAATATCCGTCATAAATTCACGGACCCGGATTTTTTGCACATTGCGCTTATGCTTGGTCGCCATATCGCCAACAATTACGGATGTCAGCAAGAACAATAATATCGTTAGCAGGTCTTCGCCTTGGTGAATCATGATTGAGCCATAGGGCTCGGAAAAAAAGAAACTGAAGGCAAAAAAACTGGAGAGGGCATTGATAATGGCCTGCTCTACAGTGACGTTAATGGCGATAAAAATCACCATCACGAGATAGATCAAAGGCACATTTGCTTTGGGTAAATAATCCGTAATTAAAAAAGCAACAGGTGTTAGTAGCCAAGGGAACAGAATCCCGATGGGATAGGCAAATTTGCGAAGAGTCTGTTCGATTCTCATCAGGCGCGCCAAAATGCAGGAGAAAAAAGCACAAGGATGGTCAGGAATTCCAATCGGCCTAATAGCATACCTGCAGAAAGCGCCCATTTGGCAGTATCGCTTAAGCTGGAAAAATTACCGGAAGGGCCAATAACCGGGCCGAGACCCGGGCCCACATTCATCAACGATGACGCTGTACCGGTAATGCTGGTCATCAGATCCAATCCGGTTAAGGATAAAATTGACGCAATCACAACAAAACACACCATCATGAGAAACATATACGAAATCGATGAGGCGATAATTTCCGAACTGATAAGGCGACCGTTATAACGTCGACTAATAATCGCATGGGGATGGATGGCCGTAATAATTTGTTCCTTCACCAAACTGGCGAATATCTGCAAGCGGAACACTTTAATCCCGCCACTGGTTGACCCTGAGCATCCGCCAACAAATGTAATAAAGAAAAAGATAACGATGGCGATAGGCCCCCAGTGCTGGTAATCACCCGAAGCAAAACCCGTAGTGGTTATTACAGATACCAAATTAAAACAGGCCATGGTCAGCGCTCTGAACGGGGGCATGTGATCTGTCAGGATTAATTGTGCAGTTAATACCAGGGTTGTAATTGCCACAATCCAAAGTAGTGCCCGTACCTGGGTATCATTGAAGACAACAAACTTTCTGCTGATCAATAAGCGTACAAACAGTACGAAGGGGAATGCCCCTGCCAACATAAAAACAACTGCAATCCAGTGGATCAGGAGGCTATCGAATTGTGCAAAGGAGCTGTCCGAAGTGGAAAATCCGCCGGTGGATACGGTTGCCATCGCATGATTGAGCGCATTGAAAAAATCCATTCCAGCCAGCCAGTAGGCCAGGAAGCAAATAAGGCTCAGGGCGATATAACAATAAATGATCATTGCCATCAAACTGCGCGCGCGTGGCATGGCTTTGTCGGACCAATCCGAGGATTCGGTTTTAAACAGGCGCATACCGCCGACGCGTAAAAAAGGCAGCACGGCTATCGCCATCCCGATGATACCCACCCCGCCAATCCAGTTCAGGATTGAACGCCATAACAGTATGTCTTTCGGGCGAGCATCAAGTCCGGCCATTACCGATCCGCCAGTAGCCGTAACCCCGGATACAGATTCAAACACTGCGTCTGCAATGCCGAGGGGATTGGACATCAAAATAAAGGGCAGGGTACTAAAGAGTGATACTCCGCTCCAGGCACAGGTGGTTATCAAAAACACCTGCCGGGGCTGCATAAAATCCAGGCGGGATTTTTTCCCCACCAGGAGGAACACTATGCCGGTGAGGCTGGTAATGGTGGCGGATGAGAAAAAGGCGAGCTGGTTGTCGCTGTTGTAGGTAATAGACAGGGCCAGGGGCACCAGCATAAACAAGGCAAGGATATTCAGGATTGCGCCCAGAATCAGCAGCGTAGGCCCTAATAGTTTCATAGTACTCAACTTATGTTGTGCGCAGAGACGTCAAAAATTGGCCGCATTCTAAACGCTACATTGGCGGGAGCCTATGGGCGCGCGATATATATTTTGTAAAACCCGCAACGCGCCCGGCCAATAACCTGATCAATACGGCTGTGTGATCTCGGCATAGATGAGGGTTACGTATAGATTCACGATATGCGGCGACTGTTGCATAAAAACCGTCAAATCGGTTTCTATCCCCAAACTGCTCATCTGTGTCCTGCGTTCATTCATATAGCGCACTGCTGCACGCTCCAGAACATCGCGAAAGACCAATGGCTTCTGAAAGCGCATTTGTGGATTATTAATGCAGAATTGAGTATAGGCATAAAGCGTTTCTACTACCGCACTTTTGTAATAGGCAGGGTAGAGCTGGTGGGTTAACTGGTCGATCAAATGGGCAAAGCTTTCCTCTCCCGGGGTCATTGATTGGCGAATGGTTTTACAATCGAGATAAAAACTCCCACCGGTCGCATTACTGAAGACCAGGGATTGGGAAAACATCAGGCTGTGCCAGATATCCTTAAGGAAGTTAGCGTCGAAGTGGGTAATTAAACCGCGCGCTGTACGCCACTCCAGCCAGTCAGTGTCCATTGCATCCGATAGCACAGGATTTTCATCATCGATGTCCTCATTGTGATGGATCTTGTAAGGCGTAATGTGGTTAATACCCTGGGAAAATACTTTTTTGCGCGATGTCAGGATTGCGCGGATTTTTTTGTAAAGCCGTGCGGGGGATTGCAAGCCTAGCCATTCCAGCATACTGACATCTTCTGCATCACCTTTATCCATGCCACACAGCAACATAAAGTTACGCAATTGCACAGAATGCAATCCATCAAATAAATTGGGTTCGGAACGAATGAGTGAGCCAATCGCTGAAATCAACTCCTGTACCAATGTGCGCTCCAGCAAATCCGGAAATAATTGGCGCACGCTTTCAAAGTAAGTAGCATTTGAAAAAGATTGGTCGACTTTAATTTCGGTATGGTTGTTATCACCTACGGTAATACTCAGGTTACGCGCTGCCAGTAACGTCAAACTGTCCGCCAGATCCGTCAGTGTGTAATTCAGATGGGAAAAACAAAAGCGTGCCAACAACCAGTAATTGACTTTTTGTGAACGAAGGAAAACATCGCGAATCAAATCTTTTAATGTGATAGATACACCACTCACACCCACATTGTCGGAAAGCTTGTGTTTTTTAACATAAGCAGAAAATTTCCGATAAGTGATGATATCGCTCTCAGTATAAAAATGTTCCAGTATTGCTGCCGCAACAGGTTCAAGTTGCGATGGTTGCAATGCATCATCGCCTGATGTGGCTGCGAGCGTCTGATTATTTATCGACGGAATATGGAAGTAGGGTATGGACAAACTATTTACCCGCGATGCGCGATACGCAAGGTTCGCCGAAGCATAACCTACATATTCATATTCGGTGCGCAGTTGATACGAACGCAGGGTGGCAAACAACAGCTCTGCATTAGGGACTTTATACAGGCGATGATCCATCATTAATGTAAATACAGCGACTTCGGAGCTTAACCAGTTTTTGTAAATAAACTGGATTTCCTGCGTCAGGTTTTCTATTACCCATTGCGTATCAAAACGACGATAATCTTCGCGCTCGCTTTGCAACCACGACAAACTTAAATAAACCTTATTGTTGATTTCATAGGTTTGTGATGTTGCCAAACTCTGTACGCGCCGACGTGGACGACCAGTGAGCCCCAGGGCTTTATTTTCGCCAATATGCGCATAGGTTTCCATCAGGTTAGAGGCAGATATAACTCCCATTGGTTTTATATCTTGCAAGCTTTCTGCAATCACACCATATTTGGCGAGATGTTGTTTGATGGTGTCATTTTCAGCGAGAACCACCAAAGCAATATTCGATTTAATAAAGCGGGTAGAGCGGCGACGCATTTTTAATGGATCAAGGTCATCAGTGCTGACCAACCCTTCATCCAACATTAATCCAGTCAAATATAAACTTTGAGCCCATACCAATGGCACGTTTTCATTTGGCACACGTGTTTGTGAACGAGGATTTCTTTTTTCTGCCTCAACATTTTCCAGGGGCAAATAATAAAGCTCTGGTAGCAAGCCAATGCCATCGACATTGACCATAAGGGATTCGAGTTTTTTGCGATAATGTTTTGCGGTTGCTTCGCTGCCATCAAATAACGCTGTGATATACAAATAGGTAAAAAATAACGGCCATTCAGACTCTACGTTGGCAAAATTTCCCAGCTCATCATGTTCGTAATAAATCCGCGAGCTTTCTTCAAGAACCGTCTGGTGGCCATCCCATAAAAAGCGCTTGCAACCATAATTACCACCGAGCTTGGTCAATACAGAATCGCGCGTTTGTGTTGCAAGGGTTTCCTTACCCACCGCAAATGCAGGGAAACCAATAATGCTCAATAGCGCGCTGTCCGTTTCTTTGGACAGGGATTCGCGTGGTAATAATGAGGCGAGGGTGGTCCTGGCTAATGAAATCGCATCGGCAATCACGTGGATAACAGCCCGTTTATCGCCATGCTTGCCGAATAAATTAAATCCATCCAGTGCTTGCAGTGCGGCCTTCGCCATACCGACCGAACTCGCATTGATTTCTGTTTTACCATTATTGACCTTATTGCCACGCTCCCAAATGCCGTAATCCGGTGTTCGGTAGGCGCTCGCAATGTAATAAACCAGGTTTTGGACAAAATCGACTTCGTCGTGGGTGCACACAATGCGTAAACCGGATGCACTCATCTGGGCCAGCATTAACAGGAATACCGAAGTTGCATCTATTTGCAGGTGTCCCCAGGCATCATCGGCCACCACGGGTAAACCGGTAGCGGTATCGTACTTGGCATGGAGGGCGTCGCCGTTTTCCAGTGAGTGTTTAAATTTTTCAACCTTTTGCGCCTGGCGCATCATCGATTGCAAAAGGCCGCGCATCAGTTTGATCGTGGACTGCTCGAGCTCATCGCTTTTGTGATCTTCGCCCTGGTGCTTGAACGCCATGCCCAACGTCCAGACGCAGATAATGGAATAGACGTTATCGCGTACCCATGCATCGGTGTAATCGCCGTGATTATTGATGGCGGTACTCGCAGGAAGCAGCCCGGTAACCGGGTGCTGTTTACTCAGAATGACTGTTTCAACTTCAGCGTATAGACGCTCTAACAGTTGTTTATGCTTCATAAAGCCGTTCGCCGCCGACAAATGGGGGAGAAACCCCGTAACTGATGAATAACCAATAAATCCGTTATCGTTAGATTAAATAACTAATTACATTGGGCTTTTATTTTTGCTTAATAGGTATGTCTGAAAGTAAGCAATTTTTAAACCATATTAACCTTGGTTCTCAATAGCAATTAAGCCCCCATCCGTGCCCCATAAAGAATAGATCAACTCTGTCAAACAGTTGAAGGCGGATGAAATCTTGCCGTAAATTACCATTATCAGCGTGATTTTTTGGCGCAAAGAATTTGCATTGATTGATAAATATCCAAGGCATGAATTTTTTCCCTGGAATGCGTGAATGGGCAATGCCTCAGTAAATGGCATATTGATATTCAAACCTGCATTGATAATCAAACAACGCATCAACTTGGTGCTGGCTAATGACTGGGTAATCACAAGCATGCAGTGGGAATGTTGCCATTTTCTGAACAAGTGAAAATTCCGCTTTGGCGCATTAATCATTTAATGGCGGGGAGCTATTATCCTAACCACAGCTAATCTGGAGGCAGGATTTGCCTGAAACTGAGTGCTTTAGTCAATAAAATAAAACTCCCCCACAGCTGAACTGTGGGGGAGTTTTTACATCAAGCAGAGCTCAAAATCAAAACCCTTTATATTTGCTCACCCAAGGCGAACGACACAACCGGCAATTATTTCCAATAAACATGCCTTTGCCTGAGGCGGTCAGGTCATCTTTCAACTGCCAATTCAACCAGCCGACTGCTACGATTCCGAATTCGCCGCCGTTATCCTGGTAGTAAGCATCACCGTGGCCTTGCGGATAATTGGCGTGATACACAGGGACATGATTCACTTCGCTGTATTCCTGCAATCCCGGATTGTAGGCAACATCGCGCGAGTCGCCGTTGAAAATAGCAATCGGTGAATGGAAGCGTGGGTAGTAATTGAATCGGTCGCCGTAAATACCGAGGCCGCTGTTTAATGCAACGGCAGTGTCCACGCGCGAATCTACCGCAGCGAAGTGGGCCATGCCACCACCACAGGACCAGCCCATAGTCGCAATTTTTTCGACATTCAATTTGCCGTAATACTGGCTGCACTTGCGGCTATTTTCTTTAACGGCCCAATCAATCGCTTTAACCAATTCGGTTTCATGTTGATCATTGGAGCCGGAACCGAAAGGCCCGCCATTGGCGATAACCAGGTAACCGTTGGATGCAATTTGCAACAGAAAATCCGCTTGCTCGGTACCCACATTTGAACAGGCGCCATTGCCCCATACCACAATCGGAATATTATTCGCGCGGCTCAGGTCCGGGCGATAAATCGTGTGATTGGCCAAGGTTTGCGTTGCGTGTTCGATGGCGTAACCAAAAGCACCGGAAGGCGGATTTTTTTGTTCTTGCCGGGTAACAGCCCTGTTGTAATCAATAGCTGTCGGTGTCTGGCGATCAGCGGTACTGCATTCCGGTTCGGTTGAACCGGTGAAGATGCCTCCATCAGTGGAATAAATTGCGAAACCAGCAAGCGTGCCGTTATCAATTTTTGATGTGAGACTGATGGTCAGCTTACCGTCGGTCACTGCAATATTATTAATACGTTGATCATAGGCTGTGTCATGTCCGGCCAGGCTGTACAAATCAAAATCGGAAAGCACAGTTTGTCCTTCGATGCTGAGGTTGAACGAGCGCGTACCGGCAGCGTTGTGATAAAGCTCGGCAAAATGTAGCACTACATTATAAGTTGCGTTGCTAACCGGAATTTCATAACTGTAGGTGCCGTAACGTTCGGATTGATAAAGTGCATCTTCCGTTGTACCGGCGATGCCGTCAGTCACTGTTTGTGTAGTGCCACCGGAAGCAAAACGATCCGGTTGATAGACAACACCATTCAATGTTGCAGCGGATGAATTCCCTGCGTTAATTGCATACACAAATGTTTCAGCGGCTCTTGAGCTACTTGAACTGGATGTACTGCTTGAACTTGATGAGCTAATCGCACTTGAAGAACTGATCAGGCTTGATGAATTGGCAGCGCTGGATGAAGAGCGCGACGAGCTAGGGGCGCTCGACGAAGCTGGTGTTGAACTGGTGGTGTTACACACCAATCCGCCCTGATTGCTTGGCTGGCTGTTACAAGTTGCATTGCTGATGCAACTTTTATTATTTTCCCAGCCCCAACCGCTTTGTGTGGTTACACAGCTTGGGTAGAAAGTGCCGTACCAATTGCATTGGCATTGACCGCCGCTACTGCTAGTCGCAACACTGCTACTGGTTGTCGCAATACTGCTGCGCACACTGCTTGTTGTATTAACACTGCTACTAATTCCGGCACTACTACTAAGTCCAGTACTGCTTGTTGTTCCACCACAATTTCCACTGAAGCAGTCACTAGTAGAGCCAAACCCAATTACACCGTTGCAGTGCATCAATTCACTATTGCCACCGCCGCCGCAGGAACCGTTCGCGTAAAGCCCCGTGTTGTAAGTCATATCTTCAGCCTGGCGGGTTTCACCATTCACCTGGAGATAATCAACCTGCACATCGCGATCACCAGAATCATTGTCGTACTCGACGTTGATATCACCCGATGCTGTGCCGGTGTAAACATAATTTTGATAACTGGTCGTTAAGGTCCAGCTACCAACATTTACACCGCCCACTTTGAGATAAATATGTTCCGCACCGGTAACTCCGCGTGCACGGACTGTGATGCTTCCGGAACCACTACTGGTAACTGTGCTGCTGGTGCTCGACGAATTATTCCCGATACTGCTGCTACCGCCACCTTCGCTTACCGTCAAATCGGAAGTGCCGCTACTTTGGTAGCCCTCAGTCGCCAATATTTGATAGTCATGGCTGCCCAGGTTCAAACCTTTGCTCGCCCAGAAATTAGCGTGGTTGGCAAAGGTGATAGTGCCGGAAATATTTCCAAATCCTTTCTTGGGATTTCTCACACTAAAATATTGGTAAAAAGTTTGGTTGCCATCGATAGAGGGTTGGTTGACACGTTGGCAACGGCGGACGTTATAAGTTGCACCATCACTTTGGAAACTGCCGTAATCAGTACCGCCGGAGCAACTGGCGGGATTGTAAGAGCCATAACTCTCAATCACGTAATATTCAATTAACGGGCTTCTCGTCCAGCCATAAAGTGCCAGATACGTATTTTGGCTATTGCTGCCACCGTAATTTCCGCTGTAGCTGATGACCCTTGAGCTATTACCCGGCTTCCAGCCTTTTCCGCCAACCCAGTTATTGGTGCTGTTATTCCATTGCGATGAATAGCGCCCGCCACCGTACAAAGTCATGGTGGCACTGCCGGAATCTTTCCAGAATGAATAAAAAAATCCGTTATTGGTGCCGGTGGAATTGCTGCTAAGTGTTTGCGCATTTGCAACAGTTGAACACAAACCCGCGAGCCCCAGAGTCGCAAGACCGACTAATTTTTTCATAGTGATAAGTTTCATTGGGAGTTACCTCCGCATAAATGGAGTTTATTAAATTGCAGGATAATTAATTTCATTGTTGGTCTCCGAAGAGCCTCCGTCCGATAGTGAATGGGAAGATATGTGTTGACGCGTCCTGATCGTTACGAGCAGGTGTTTTAATCGAGGGTCGGACTGCTGTGGTGATGTGAAGGTCAGCTGACGAATTGTGGCTGGCGATGTATCTCGACCAGATGGAATTTTAAATATTGTATGTTTATATGGATATTGGGCTTTTTGACAAACGTGTCTGTTTAGCAAACTGGTTCTAGAAATTGGGATTGCAAAGCGTTTTTTTATGATCTGGTTCTACTATTTAGCTGCCATGCAAAACCAAATGACACTGCCAGGAAAAAACTATTTATATTTAAATTTTTCGGTGCGGATTTTGTTTTGAAATATAAATTGTTTTTTGCAGGTGCGGGTAGGTGTGGATAGATGCGGTTAAATTTGTGGACACCCAAGCTGGGTGAGCGCTGATTGCTGGGGTGTAAGTGAGAATAGCCTAAAAATTTTTATTCAAATTAAAAAAGAAGGGCGAGGCGAGGGGGAATTCAATGTAATGCGACGGAGTCCGCTGCTATAAAAGCGGACTCCGATAGTTGAAACAATCTTAATGTTTGAGAAATCCATTTACATCAAGCCAATGCATAAAGGCATCAAACCATTTATTGCTGGTGCGATCAGGATTCCCTAATCCAAAACCGTGTCCACCATTTTGGTACAAGTGAAATTCCACTGGAATCTTCGCGTCATACCAGGATTTTATTAATCCAAATTCACCATGGAATAGAAAATCATCAACTGCAATCGCAGCAAACATTGGTGGTGCATCTTTCGGCACTTCAACAGCATCCAAACCACCGTAAATAGGTGCGATAAAGGCCAGCTTAACCTTTTCCGATTTCAGTGTTGTGGCCATCGTCAGGCCTGCGCCGGCAGAAAAACCCATCATTCCGATCTTCTTCATATCAACGTTCCATTCTTTAGCGCGGCTCTTGATTAATGCATAAGCCGCTTCTACATCGGCAAGTTGATTGGCAAGGTCACCCCGAGGTCTTTTAGGTGGGTTGTTTTTATCGTCGCCACTTTTTGCTGCTTCAGCAAAACGCTGTTTCATTTGCGTCTCAAATGCTTCCAATGTGTCAGCTGTTGGTTGCAGCCGGTATTTCAATACAAAGGCATTGATCCCGCGCGCCGCAAGTGCCTCCGCAACTTCCCACCCCTCATTACCCATTGAAAGCCACATGAATCCACCGCCTGGCGCCACAATGACACTGGTACCATTTGCTTTTTTGGGATCAGCGAGGAAGGGTGTTAGCGTTGCTGTTGAAATATTTCTCGCCATGGGATCACCCCATTGGCGGAACCAGGATTCTTTTGCCGGTTGATTATCCACACCACCCGTACCCAGGGGGATAGCTCCAGTCTCTTTGGGGGCATCCATAGGGTACATTTTCCCATCCTGGGCGAATGTTGTTGCACTGACAAACCACAGTAAACCTAAAACAATGAGGTTGAAAAAAGTATTCAATTGCCGATGCATAAATTTATCTCCTGTAATGGTTAATTTTTTTGGCAAAGCTTTACCCTCCATAGCAAATGGATATTGGTGGTATGTAAAGTTTGCTGGCGAATCCTGTGCAAAATCAGGCGGTTTTTGGTTTAACGGCGTGCCTGATTTTTGCGCAACTAACGGGAGTGTTTGCTTTTATATTGTTAAATTGCAGACCGCATCTTGATGAATGCGGGCCTCATTCTTTATGCCCGCTGGGCGGTCATTGAACAAGTGAATATTATATTACAAGTTGCAATGACGAGAGAGAAAGCCCGGTAGTTTTGATGTAAAGAATTTTTAAGTTATGTAGAAAAAGCGCCAACAGGTTTTAACTGGTTCGCATTTCAGTCCTGTCAATCAACAAGTCCCATTATCGCGGCGAAAACGTGACCGGTTATTCCCGCCGTTTTACAAAAGTGGGACAAACCGGAAGGCGAAATTTTTGTAAATTCCTTGTGCTTGTGTGGTCAACAATATCCATAACCTACATCCACAATAAACATAAGGAATGCATCATGTTTAAAAATCGATTTATCTATCTTTTATTGAGTTGCGTTGTGATTTTCAGCTCCGGCTATGCCTCGGCTAAGTCATATAAGGGCGCGGAAATTTATAGCGCCGATGCTGCAAAATACGGCCGCTATGTGATGCGTATGCGCATGGCGGAAGGCAGTGGGCTGCTCTCCACTTTTTTTACCTACAAAAATGGCTCTGAAGTGTCGGGTGCAGTTTGGGAAGAAATTGATATTGAAGTGTTAGGAAAGAACGACGCCTACCAAATGCAAAGCAATATTATTGTCGGTGCCCCGCGCCAAACAACCGAAGGTTTGCATACGATTGGCCAGTCACTGGCAGATGATTACCATACCTATACCCTGGAGTGGACACCGGATTATGTGGCCTGGTTTATTGATGGGCAGGAAGTCAGAAAAATTAATGGCAGCAATTTTGTCAGTGGTCTCGTCAATCCCCAGAGTATGCGCTTCAACATCTGGGCATCGACATCGGAATCCTGGGTGGGAGCATTTAATCCTTCAGTCTTGCCGGTTTACCAGTTTGTAAATTACATGGAGTACTACGCTTACAATACCAACACGAAAAGTTTCACGCTTTCCTGGCGCGATGATTTTAATAGCTTTGATAGCAACCGCTGGAGCAAGGCAGATTGGACGTTTGACGGAAATTACGTGGACTTTGACCCGGCAAACGTTGTGATACAAAACGGAACCCTGGTGCTTGCACTCACTACTGAAAATGCCAAAGGGTTTTCCGGCACGGTTCCGGTAGATGGCAACGCGAGTAGTCGATCAAGCAGCAGTACACCAGCCAGCAGTGTTCCCAGTGTGAGCAGTGTTCCATCCAGCAGGAGCAGCCTGGCCAGTTCATCCATTGCATCAAGCAGTTCCAGCGCAACTGGTGGACAATGTAACTGGTACGGTACGCTTTATCCGCTGTGTGCAAATACCAATAATGGTTGGGGTTATGAAAATGGCAGAAGTTGTATTTCACGTAGCACTTGCGCTGCACAACCGGCGCCATTTGGAATCGTAGGTGCTTCCAGTTCAGTTGCTTCCAGTGCGGTTGCCTCCAGTACAGCAATTTCCAGTTCACGAGCGTCCAGTTCGAATCAAAGTTCTGTTATTCCACAGTCGTCGAGCAGAAATTCAATCAGCTCCAGTGCATCTTCTATTGCCAGCTCAATTAGTGCGGGCGGGTTAACTTGCACAGCGAAAGTAGTAAATAATTGGGGCAGCGGATACCAATTGGATGTAATTGTTAGTAATGGCGGAACCAGCACGGTGAACGGTTGGAATGTGACGCTGACCTTCAGTGAAAATCCGCAACGTACCGGTGGTTGGAACGCGACTATTAGTGGTTCGGGCAACCTGGTGACAGCGAGTAATGTAAATTGGAATGGCAGCATAGCGCCGGGGCAATCGGTCAGTTTTGGATTGCAAGGCAATCACGACGGTTCTTTTGTTGTACCGACCTGCAAAGTTAATTAGCGATTAAAATACACCGCCAGTTTAACGATTGTTTTTCCTGCGTTAACAGGTGGTCGTTAAACTGTAGCGGTGTATTTTTATGTGGCGGATAATTTGCGAAATTCAGTGGGCGATACGCCAACTAATCGGTTAAAGAAACGGTGAAACGCCGATTTGCTGTTAAAGCCTGCCTGGGCATAAATTTCATTGATCGGCAGATTGTGAAATTGTGCATCTGACAACAGCCGCTTGGCCTCATTGATGCGATAGAGATTAACGTATTCATTAAAGTTTACATGAAAGTGTTTGTTAATCAGTGATGAAACTTCGCGATAGGGAAGGTTGATATGCTCTGCCATCCGCTCGATATTCAAGCGTGGATTGAGGAATAATTTTTCTACTTCCATGCAATGGACAATTTTTTCAACAATCTGGCTCTCCGTATTGAGTTCTGGAAATAGCTCCCTTGAATCCATATTGATGGATAACTGTTTATTGGTATGTATAAGGCTATACACCAGCAGCGCACTGATAAGCCCGGACGTTATGTAGTTATCCAGAATACCGAATTTATCCGCAATGGATGCTCCGAGATAAAACCCGAGCACATGAGTTCCCAATGACCATCCCCAATTAAACAAGGTTCCCCACACTAAAATACCCAGCCACCCTACGCCGGGCGAAAGGCTTGAAGAATGATTTTTAAAATGCTGGCGATGCTGGTGCACTTTGTAGGCAGCCATCAACGCATAGATTAGCGGGATTATTTTGACAGAGTGCCATTCATAGAGGGATAGGATCCGGGTTAACTTATCCGTGTGTAAATGAATATTGCCTGCGCCGTGACTGCTTATGGCTAGCACTAAAAAATAAATAATAATGGGCATCAAATGGACAGTATCGAAGGGTTCAAACCGGTAATCGGGCGTGGTAACAGCGGAAACATAACCGTAGAGTAAAGGGCCTTTCAGCAACAGTGAACTGAATAGGATGTAAGGAATAAGGTAGTTGTCTATTAATGGATGGATTTTTATGGCGGGCTGCCAGAGCATTAATACCGCACCCACACCAATGGCAATGTCGATTAAAAAAATAAGCAGGAAATATTTTGCTATCCGGTTTTTATCCGGGTAGAAAAATTGAAACATAGCGAGGAATAAACACAAGGTGACTGTTATAAACAGAGCGACATCATGAATGTTAAACAGTGATAGTTTCATATATGAATGCTCTTGGTTAAAAAGGGCAGACAATCCTTGTCTACCCCTTCATTTAAACTGTATTAACAATAGTGTTAATACAGTTTAAAGATTGCCGAAACCAATTGCACCATTGCAATGCAACCATTCGCTACCGCCATTACCACCGCCACAGGCGTTATTCTGATAAACACCAGTGTTGTAAGTCTGTTGTTCAGCCTGGCGAACAGAACCGTTTACACTGAGGTAATCCACTTGCACATCGCGGCTACCACCATCATTGGTGAACTCCACCAGGCTGCCGCCAGACAAGCTGGTTGTTGCAGTGTAATTGTTCATACTGGTAGAGAGTGTCCAGGTTTGTACCGCTTGATTGTTTACCTTCAGGGTAATACTTTCGCCACCTGCTGTTCCGCGCGCGCGCACAACAATGGTTTTACTTCCGCCGTTTGATGGTGCAGAGCTTGAACTGCCGCCACCATTGTTACCGCCACCATTATTGTTACCACCTTCACTCACGGTGATATCGGAATTACCGCTGCTTTGATAACCCTCGGTCGCCAATACCATATAATTGTGGTTACCTAAATTCAAACCTTTACTCGCCCAGAAATTAGCATGGTTAGCGAAGGTGATGGTGCCAGAGATATTTCCAAATCCTCTTTTAGGATTTCTCACACTGAAGTATTGGTAGAAAGTTTGGTTGCCATCGATAGAGGGTTGGTTGACACGTTGGCAGCGGCGAACGTTATAGGTTGCGCCATCACTTTGGAAACTACCGTAATCAGTACCACCGGAACAGCTGGCAGGGTTATATGAACCGTAGCTTTCAATTACGTAGTATTCAATCAGCGGGCTTCTGGTCCAACCATAAAGTGCAAGGTAGGTGTTCTGGCTATTGCTACCACCGTAATACCCGCTATAGCTCACCACTTTTGAACTGCTGCCTGGGTTCCATCCCTTACCGCCTACCCAGTTATTAGTGCTGCTATTCCATTGGGATGCGTAGCGGCCGCCGGAATACAATGTCATCGACGCGTTGCCCGAATCTTTCCAGAACGAATAATAAAATCCGTTATTGGTACCGGTTGAATTGCTGGTAAGCGTTTGCGCATTTACAGCGGATATTCCCAAGGCTGCTGCACAAATGAGTGAAGAAAGAATAACTTTTTTGTTGATGAAAAAATTCATTATTAGACTCCAGGTTTTTTAGCCTTATTACCAATGCTGCCTGTAGAGGAGTAAAGACCGATTAGTAGTGACTCTTTGTCGCGATCCTGCTGCCGACGAAAGAGGTATTACCGAATTCCAGATAGGGGGTCGTTGTTGTAATTAAATCGATCCGTAATTTCGATATTGGTTTGTATACTATTCAAGCCAAGAGCATCTAAAAAATCCCAAAGCACTTATAAGTTGTTGTCACTTGAAAATATTATCCTGCATTTTCGGCGAATAAATAAAATCCAGGCGACAGTGCTGGCAGCTTAAGCGGCTTGAAGTATGGACAACTGGTTTAACTGACACCGCACAATGAGTGTCGATTGTTTAACGCTTATAATTTTTATAGGAAATAAAAACGAAATGTAGATTTTAAATACAGCAGGATTTTATATTGTTGTTTTCTCTAGCGCTGCTATATGGCATTACCGGTATTTCTTAATAAATGAAATTAGTTGAATAAGCTTGGGTGAAGTTTCACTGCCACATTGGCGTATTTATCAAGGGTGCTGGAAAGTTCACAAATGGCCTTGATAGATTTTTCCGGGGCTCCCGCTAGCATGCCATCCAGAACACTACGATAGAGTTTGGCAATGGCGATGTAATCTGCTCGGCGTCCTATCGATAATCTCAATGTTCTATCAATGTTAATTTTTTCTTTGAAAATAATTTTATTTAATCGTGGGAATCCATTTAATCCGGATAATGCAAGGTAAAAATGCTGATCCGCTTTGAAAAAATCTTCATCTGAAAAAGCGGTGCCGCCTTCAAGGGCGGATAAGCTCTCTCTCAACTGGGCTATTATTGGTTCTTTTTCAATGTGCTGTGAATTCACATCTTTAACCACCGCTATCAATATGGATCTAACGATAAAAATCGAATCCAGTATGCTTACCAAGTCTAATTTGCAGATAGTGGTACACCGTTGCGGAATGATTTGAACTAATTTGTCTTGCTCTAATAAGTTGAACGCTTCGCGAACTTTGGCTCTTGGGGTGCCCAGTTCTTTCGCTATATCCATTTCAGAAAAATTCCTGCCTGGCGCATACTCCATAGATGCGATTTTGATTTTTATAAAATCATAAATGGGTACGCTTAGCATGGTATTTCCAGATAATAATTCGTATGGGTTCGACTGGACTGCAATGAAAACCTTGCAGTAATGTTTAAAACAATTTTCCGACACTCAATTGCATGCAACAAATTAACTGTATTTATATCAATGCAAGTTCAGCTTGGGAAAGGCATCTTCTTGTCAAAATTACTATAATTAAAACATACAATATTTTTATATGGGTTTCAACAAACCGAAAAAATAAATATCCAAAATTGATGAACTAGTATGTTAGTAGTATCAGCATGAATTCGATTACATATCGATTTGTAAAAAATAGTTTTCGCAAAATTATGAGAATGTTTACGTTTATACATTTGATTAAAAGTGGTGTTAAGGATTGATAGTTCTATTGGTACAGCGTTTTATAAAAATAAAACTAAAAAGTGTTAATTGAATTTCAGGATTTATAGAAATTATTTTTATTCAGGGAAGGGGGGCGACTTTATATGAACATGAATGCGATAGCATTTTTTGCGGGTTTAAAAAATCCTGGAATCCAGGGATTTGTTCCCGTGCTCAACAATATGAGCACGGGAATAGATGGGTTTAAAGCAGCTTACTTTTTTTGATGAGCAAACTGGCTTCTTTACCCGATGCCGTTTGCAAGCCCGCTCGCTGAACAGGTTGGCCTCCACCCACCCATAAGCTTACCGTGCCTGGTACAAGAGCGCGCTGGCCATCCGCGTTCACTGTACTCAGGCTGCGATCATCCAGTGTAAACGTAATTTTTTTTGTTTTGCCTTTTGCAATATGAATCCGCTCAAAACCGACCAGCGTTCGCACCGGCGAACCATCAATGTCCTTGCGTGCTGCATAGAGTTGAACCACTTCGTCTGCATCCATTGCTCCAGTATTGGTTACATCAACTGACACAGAGACAGAACCACTAGCATTCCATTGTTTTGGCGAAATTTGCATATCGTCATAGCTGAACTTGCTATAGGAAAGTCCATAGCCAAACGGATAAAGAACTTCTCCTGTGTGATAGCGATAAGTGCGATTTGCCATGGAGTAATCACTGAACGCTGGTAATTGCTCAAGCGATTTATAAAAAGTCACTGGTAAACGCCCTGCGGGACTAAAATCGCCGGCCAGCAATGATGCAATCGCTTCGCCCCCTTGGCCACCGGGATACCATGCTTCAATAATTGCGGTAGCTTTTGCATCTTCTTCGTTTACTGCCAGCGCACTGCCATTCATCAATACAACAATCACTGGCTTACCAGTGGCATAGAGTTTTTTCAGCAACTCGCGTTGAACAAGAGGCAAGGATAAATCGGTGCGATCACCGCCACTAAATCCCGGCAAGGGTACCGGCATTTCTTCGCCTTCTACTTGCGCAGTCAATCCGCCAACAAATACCACCGCATCAGAATGTTTTGCAACGCTTATGGCTGATTCTACGTTTGCATTGGAGGGAAGGCTCCACACCAATTGTTCGTTACCTTGTTCGCCGCGTTGGAAAGCTTCAATCTTCAAGCGGTAAATTTTCCCCGCTTGCAAATCCACCGCACCACTGGCGATAACCGGGCGCCAATCCACATTCCAGGCATCAATAATCAATTGATCATTGACCCAGATACGGTATCCGCCATCGGCGAGATAACGCAGGCTGTAAGTACCGGTTTCAGGTGCTTTCAAATATCCGCTCCAGCGAACAGCGCCGCTGGCGACTTCATTAGTCCAGCGGACACTCGCGTTGGTATCTATGCGTTTCAGCACAGGTTTTTTGTCAAAATTCTTATCGGAAAAATATTCTGCATTCAAACCAGGTTTGCGGCATTTGGCATCTGTACATAATGCTGCGTTTGGAACAGGTACCTGTATAGGGTCAAGCAAGCCTGTGCCTTTTTCGTAGCGAATGTTGGCTTCACCAAAACGTGCGCGCAATCCTTTTAATACCGTTACTGGTTGTGATGGGCTGCCATTATAATTGCCCACTAATGCTTCAACACTGTCTGCATTTGGCCCCACAACCGCGATGGTTTTTGCGGAGGATTTTAACGGCAAGAAATTGGCATCATTTTTTAGCAATACCAGCGATTTCTCCGCCATGGTGCGCGCCAGCTGGCGATGCGCCTCTGTATCATTATCGAGGGCGGTAATTTTTGGAAATACCATGGTGCGCGGATCAAACTGGCCGAGACTCATTCTTGCGGCAAACAAACGAACCAGCGATGTATCTATCTGCGCCTCTGTAATCAATCCATTTTTTACTGCGCTGCGGATGTTGTCGGCTTCGCTGGCGTCACCGCAAATCAAATCCATGCCTGCTTCAAATGCGGCTTTAACGCCTTCTTCAGGCGATTTTTTATAGTTGTGGTTTGCGCTGTGATAAATATCAAACACGGCGCCGCAATCGGATACCACAAAACCTTTAAAGCCCCACTGTTTGCGCAATTTGTTTTGTAGTAAATCGTTATTGGCACAGGCGGGCACACCAGTTACTGCGTTGTATGCACACATTATCGATTGGGCATTTCCTTCAGTGATCGTTGCCCGGAACGCTGGTAGATAAGTTTCTTCCAGATCTTTTGCGCTTGGATGGATATCATCGCGATGCCGACTGGCTTCCGGCCCGCTGTGAACCGCATAGTGTTTGGGGGTTGCTACAACTTTTAAATAGCGCGAATCATTTCCTTGCAAACCTTTCACAAAAGCGACACCAAGCCGCGCGGTCAGGTGTGGATCTTCGCCATAGGTTTCCTGGCCCCGGCCCCAGCGTGGATCACGGAAAATATTGATATTGGGCGACCACACGGTTAACCCGCCAAACCAATCTGAACCACCGAACCTGTGCTGTTCCGCGTAATGTTTTGCGCGAAACTCGGTGCTGATAACATCCGCCGCCTGTTGCATCAATGGTTCATCCCAGGCAGCGGCCATGCCTATCGCCTGGGGAAATACAGTCGCTTCGCCGAGTGCGGCCACGCCATGTAAGCCTTCATTCCACCAATTGAATTCGCGTACACCCAGGCGCGGAATTGCGGGAGCGTCGTTGATCAGTTGTGGAATTTTTTCATCCAGTGTCATGCGGGACACTAGATCCTGTGCGCGCTCCTCGAAATTGAGTGAAGTATTTTGGTATTTGGGTGTAACTGTTGGTGTGTCTGCGTTAATGCAGGGAGCAAAATTTATCAGTGCAGACAATATAAAAATGGATTGGGATATTTTCTTTTTACGATTTAATTTTTCCGTGAATATAGCCATGGTCGATGTTCCATTGGTTTTCTTGATTGATTTTCGTGATTGAGCCTGGATCCGCATATGGGCCGCAGGAATAGCTTTAACGAATTATCGATTTAGAGTTTGAAAACATCATTCAGGAATTTAACCATGTCAGTCACTGTAGGCTCGGAAAGATCCTTGAAGCAGCCCTTGTTGTAATCATTGCATCCGCTATCTAAAAAGCCGTGACCTTTGCCGGCGTAAATTTTAAATTGCACCTGTTGGTTCAACTTTTTAAGTTGTTCCACATAGGCCGTTGCGCGCTCCGGTGTTGTAAGCTGGTCTAATTCTCCCACCAATACAAACTGTTGCGGCAATGCATATTCTTTGTTGCTAACCAGATATTGGTTGGGTGAAACAGCCTCGTAATAGTCGGGATTATTTTTCAGGTTGATTTTGTCACCAAACATTCCGCGCGGTGTGGCGTTACTCCATTTCCAGAATGGATTGCGCTCTGTTTCAAAATCACCCTGGGCAATGTCAACCAGGTTGTATCCGGCATAACTTAAAATGGCTGCCTGGATTTTCAATCCATCTTTACGCGCAATTTCTTCAGCGGTTTCGCCTTTGGGTAAATAAGTTGGTTTGAAACGCAATGGTTTTTTATCAAATCCATCGCTACCCAGGTTGCGCCCGGCAACAGTGATCATCGCGGCCAAATGCCCACCAGCACTATCGCCTGTCACTGCAACCTTATCCGGATCGCCACCATAAGGTTTGATATTGTTTTTAACCCAAACGACTGCACCTAGTGCATCTTCAACAATTTCATTTACGGTGGTGGTGTTATTTACATTGGAAAGTAAACGGTAATTTACGTTAACCGTGATGATGTCGGTGCGGGTGGTGATGCTATTCGCCAAATCCGTCATGATCGATTTGCTGTTAAGTAGCCAGCCGCCGCCATGGAAAATTATTAATACGGGTTTGTCTTTGGTTTTTGTGGTGGGTATGGCGATATCCAGGGTCAAATCAAAACCTTTGGGGCTGGCCCACACAATATCGCGAACCTGTTTAATCTCATGGTCTGCAAATGCAGAAGAACAAAATGAAACAAGAAACAGAGTAATGACCGAGTAAAAAGTAAAACGACGCATTGTTATTTTCCTGGTGTAATTGCCGGATCTTTTATGTTTATTAATCTGGCTTCAAGCCCAAAGGCGGCCATATGTCAGATCATCTAGTCATTATTACTATATGATAAATAAAGTGCAAGATTGGAACTATTAACTTGAGCGTCAAAAAGTATTAATTTTCGTTAAATACTTAAATAACCGGGGAAAATGAAAAAAGCCCGGCTGTAAGCCGGGCAAAGCCCAGAGGGGAAATCGTCAATTGGTATCAAAATTGTCTGATAAAATTCCAGGCCTCAACGGGAATCCAACTGTCAGCTTGACCGGAGTCATGCTGCGATGGCCAATGACCGCCGTCGAATGCACACCAGCGCACCGGGTAACCTGTGGTGCAGCCCTGGTAGGACGTACAAATATGCGTACCGCTACCACGTGCCGGTTCCAGCGGATTTTGTGCAGTACATTTATTATTTCGAACCGCGCGATCCCGCAAAGAACGCCCTTGGGAAATACTCAACACGTTATCGTCCAAACCGTGTGCAGCAAAAAACGGAATGGGCGCAGTGCCGCCATCACAGCCGCTTAACTGTGCGCCGGAATAGAGAGCTACACCGCGGAACACATTGGCGCGCGCGCAGGCAATTGCATTGGACATGCCTGCACCGTAACTAAAACCGGTGGCAAAAATCCTGCTCTTGTCGATACAAAAACCGGATTGGATTTGGTTGAGGATTGCGTCGGTCAATGCAAGGTCGCGTCCGCCGGTATTCGCCCAGCCTTTATCGATTCCTTCGGGTGCGACAAATATGGTGCTGTTTTGCGCGAGATCCCACAGTCCGTAATAGGGTTTTTCTGTTGCAGAGCCATTGCCACCATTTGCAACCTGCGATGCATCACCATTCAACCAGTGATAACCGACAATCAAACGGTAGGGATTTTGATTATTGTAATTATCTGGCACACGCAAAATGTAGGAGCGATTTGAGCCATTCACATTCAAATTAATTCGACCGTTTTGCAGGCTGCGTGTTTTGCCACAACCATCACTCGGCACTGCACCTGTTGGATTGGTCGGTGTTGTTGGTGAATCAATTACACCACTGTAAGGGCCAATGTGAATCCAATCCAGATCGGCATAATCAGTTGCTCCCATCGTTATACGAATTTTTTGATAACCGGGTTTTAAGTGAATTTTTCCGGCTGACCAGGTTTTAAATTCGCCCCAATTATTTACGTTGGGTACCTGGAAGGATTCAATCAGCGTCGTGTTGCATTGTGAAATTTTAAATGTGCGCCCGGTTCCTACAGCGCCGGAGCGAATAGTTACATCATAGTCGCCTTCAGTTTCCACATTGAGGGTGTATTCCATCCATTCACCTGCTGTCATCCAACCCACAGCATTCCCATTGGTAATGGTTTTAATATCGACACCAGTATCTGTGCGATAGGCGCCACCCTCATTAGTTGTCGAACTATCGGAATAACCGGCCGGATCAAAATCTTCTGCTTGTATTGTTGCAGTGATTTTTGGCGCAAGCATTTGATAAGCATTTTCGACCTTGCTGGGGCATGCATTGGTTGCAAGGCTTGATGCAACAGATGAGGCTGGTTGTGATGAAGATGAACTTATTCTTGACGATGAAACAACAGCAACCGATGAGCTTGATCTGGAAGAGCTGACCACAGGTACACTACTGGCGGACGAGGTGTTGGCAGAAGAACTCGCTGGTGTGGTTCCACACAGGGTGCCATTCATTTGCGGGCGCTCGGCACTGTTACCATTTTTTGTGCCCTGGAATCCAAACGATACTGATTGGCCGGCAGCGATATTGCCGTTCCAGGAAATATTGCTCGCCGTATAGGGATTGCTTCCCGATAGATTGGCATTCCAGCTATTGGTGATGCGATTGTTAGCATACTGCCAATTCACGCTCCAATTATTAACCGCAGCGCCGGTATCGTTTTTTACAATAACGCTGGCCACGAAACCATCTGCCCATTCGTTATCGATTTGATACGTGCATGCGGCTGATGCCATTTGTGCCGCAGTGGCAAGTGTTGTTGCAACACCAAAAAATAATAAAGACCGTTTCACTTTATGCAGATTGCCATCTGGTAATTTTTTTGATTTGTACATGATTCAAATCCTTAGCAAACAATGGAGGAAGCCGCAAACGCTTCGGGTTCGCGGCGGCGAATTCGGGGTTTGCTGACAAATCCTTATTTATTTCTTGTAATGAGATTTAGCTATTTTTACTACAGCGAAAAATGTCTTCCTTGCATCCGCGTAATTCACAGAAAAAATTCCCTGCTCCGATATTTTCCGGAGCAGGGGAGCAGGTTTTTAATTAATAATTATTTTTTTAGCCGCAACAAACCCAACTTGTAAGGGATCGTGTTGTAATCTGAACTGTTGCCGGCTTGACCTTGATACAGGAATTCCAGGTTGCAAGGATCAACAGTCAAGCGCTCATCGTAACCGGAGCGAACCAGTTCGCCGTGGCTGATGCCATTCGCCCATTTGCCACTGGGCCATTCCACATTGTTATTACCTGCAAATGGATTTGAATCCGTATCTGCCAGAGCTGTCCATGGGCCATCGAGGCTGCTGGATGTCCAGGAGCGGAACATGCGTGGACCACTTGGCCAGGCTTCAACCATCAACAAATATTTATTTTGTCCATCGAGTTTGTATACGTTGGGTGCTTCAAATAAATATTGGTTGCCATTGCCGCGATGGTCTTCCATTACGATGGAATAGCCAGAGAAGTTGGGGAAATTGCCGATGGTGGTTTTGGATACATACAACACACCGTCGTCGCGCGAGAAATATAAATAGCAGTGGGTATCGTTACAGATCACCCAAAAATCCAACGAGTTAGAAGGCTCGCCTTGCAGCAATTTCTTTTTGGCCGACCAGTTAGGCCTACTAATATCATCGGTAGTTGAGTAAGCGCCACCCCACTGGGTAATCAAGTACCATTTGTTGTGTGGACGGAAATAAAATACCTGTGGTGCAACGGCATTACCCACAGTGCTTCCATTCATTGAAATATGCGCAGATTGTTGCGCACTGTTCCAATCGGTGAAGCTGGTGTACATGGATTTGTAAGCGGTATCGTAGTAGGTCGCGTACACGTGGTAAGTGCCGTTGTACTTCACAACTGATGGATCTTTAATCGAAACCCAACCGGAATTTTTGGGGCTGATTAACGGACCGGTAGATGTCCATTTGAGCGGTGCTTTTAATTCGCAGGTTTGTGCAGTGCTGCTGCTTGAGCTGCTGGAAGAACTGGACGTGCGAACCACTTCACCACCGATAGAAAAATCATCCGCGTAATAACTGATGGTGGTATCCGTTGCTTCAATAATAAAATGCTGGAACGCAGTACCGGATTGAGTGTAATAACCTTCCAGCAAGCGCCATTCATTTGCAGAGGCGGTAATAGTGGCAACGCGCGTATATTCGTTGTAAGTAGATGAATCAGAATCATCCTGGCGTTTTGCAGTCAGGGTAATAACGCTATCCGGAGTGCCCGGAGCCAGTTTCACCCAGGTATTGACCTGGTATTCATTACCCGTGGTGAGTGAGCCTACATTAAAGGTCAAACCATTCCACGCGGCGGTGCGGCCAGTAATCAACGCACTTGCTGAGCCACTGCGTTTATCCGCTGTTGTGCGCGTTACTGTTCCCGCTGTTGTTCCCCAATTGGTTAAACCATTTTCAACTCCACCGTTTTGTGCAAAATTATTTGCCGGAACGGAGTTATTTACTGAAGAAACGGCAACGCTTGAGCGCGAGCTGGTCGCAGGTGTAGAACTGCTTGAAAGCGTAGCGCTACTTGATGGTATCGCGCTGCTTGCAGGTATAGAACTGGGCGCAACACTGGAGCGACTGGAAGAGGTCACTGCAACACTTGAAGGTAAAGAAGAACTTGCCACGGTACCACACAGTGAACCGTTAATGACTGGACGTTCAACCGTGCCGCTATTGGTATTGCCCTGGAAACCAAACGAAATAGATTGACCCGCCGCAATATTGCCGTTCCAGCCCATGCTGGTTGCAGTGTAGGGATTACTACCGGAAAGGGTGGCATTCCAGCTATTGGTGATGCGATTGTTGGTGTACTGCCAATTCACACTCCAGTTATTGACGGCTGCGCCGGTATCATTTTTTACCGTGATACTCGCTACAAATCCGCTGCCCCATTCGTTATCAACTGAATAGGTACAGGCTGCAAAAGCAGCATTGGATAGCACAAACAGGCTGGCGCCCATGCCAATTATCCCGCAAGTGTTGCGCAACACTTGCGATAATAATCTGGCGGAGTTTTTTTGCTTATTCATCATTTAATCTCCATAAGTTGGAAAAGTTCTCTAGCGTTTTTAAAATTATTGCTATTGTTTTATTGACCGAGCCGATATTTTTATTGACTGATTCGATTCTTGATTTATTTGATTATTGATTGATTCGACTATTGATTGATTCGATAGTAGTCAAAATCCACATAGCCACCGCTGGATTGCGTGGCGTAGTTAAATAGCGCAAAGCGATAGCCCATAAAATGCTTGAGATCGTAAGTCATGCGCAGGGTGCTACCGATGGAAGTCCAGTTGTTGCCATCAAGGCTGTAATAAAATTTCGCCTGGTCCGTTTGGTTGCGAAAATCCATATCGATGCGGAAATACACGCGGTCCTGATACAAACCTATGCGGGTAATTTCTTGCGGAGTGCCCGACGTGGTATCCACCATCACAATGGATTTGTTGCCGTTGGTTTTTGCAACGCCCACATAACCGTAACGCGATTGCAATGCACCCAGGCCAGCGTAGTCGCCATCTTTCATCGCTGCGGTTTCCAGCGCGATACGTGCAGAACTCTGCGGACCAAAACTGCGTTGCGTAAGCGAGTTGCGTGCAACCTCGAAATTCGCTGCAATGCGTTTTGTAGTTAGCCGCAAATAACCAGGGCGATTGGTGAGCGACCAGCCGCTGTTATCCGGGTTGTGATTCCATTGCCATTGCAGAGGTAAGGTCGATGAACCTTGTATGCCTTGATTAAACTCATCGCTTGCCACAATTCCGGCCAGGCCTTTATTTTCCACAGTAAATCCCAGCTTTTGCGGTACTTTTCCACTCACTCCCATCACCGGCCAACCATCTTGCCAACTTACCGGAACCAGATAGGGAATACGGCCTACCGCTCCGGAATCGCGGAATAAAAAGGCGTACCAGTTTCCGGTAGGGGTATCAATTAATCCGCCCTGCGCAATGCCTTGATCTTGCAGTGCGACACGGCCTTCATAGGGTCCAGTTAAATTGCTTGCGCGATAAATTAATTGCGTGCGCGATTTACCCGAAGGCCAGGTAATTAAAGAAACGTAGTAACGACCATTGATTTTTTGCAGGTGCGTTCCTTCCGGGCGCACAATAAAATCAGTCCCCGCAACGGCGGATGATTTGGTGATAATGGTTTGGTTTACACCACCGGATTTAATGGCCGATGCATCGGACGTGAGTTCGATAATTTTTATATCATCAATGCCGTAAGCCAAAAATGCGCGGCCATTTTCAAAAAATAATGAACAGTCGTGATACAAACCATTTAACGCTGATACTGTCCAGGGGCCATTCTCAATATCGCGCGTTTTATAGATGTAGGTTTTATTCGTGGTATAGGAAAAAGTGCTTACATAATAAATGCCATCGACGTAGCGAATACTGCTCGCCCATGAGCCTTTACTGTAAGCATTCTGGCCATTTTCCAGGTTGAGCGCACTGGTGTTATCCAAAATGCTGTACGCATAATTAACCACCGACCAATTCACCAGATCGGTGGATTTCATAATGGGCACACCGGGGCTCATATGCATGGTGGTGCTGCTCATGTAATAAGTATTGCCCACACGAATGACTGAAGGGTCGGGAACATCTGCCCAGATCACCGGATTGCTCGCTTCAATTAATCCGACCGCCGATGACGAACTCACTGCGACGGATGAATTTTTAGAAGACACCAGGCTGCTGGATATTGTTGAACTTGAACTCGTGCTTGGTAATGAAGAGCTAGTGGATGAGCTTATTGATGAAATCGGCGTTGAAGACACTGAAGCCGGGTTTCCGCAGGGCGCTCCATTAATTGCAGGAATTTCTGCTGCCGCTGAACCCTTGGTACCTTGAAAACCAAACTCCACGGATTGATTTGGCTGGATACTTCCATTCCAAGTTAAATTCGTTGCTGAATAAGGATTGCTACCAGAAACGTTCGCATTCCAACTATTGCTGATGCGATTATCGCTAGTGTATTGCCAATTTATCGACCAGCTATTAATCGCTGCGCTGGTGTTGTTTGTTATTTTTATCGCCGCAGTAAAGCCGTTATTCCATTGATTAGTGATTTGATATTGGCAGCTTGCGTTTGTATTCAACGCAAACAGCAATGCACAACAACCGCTGGAAATTTTTGCAAGTTTTGCTGCATGGCAAATCCTTGCAATAGTATTTGCACGCATGGGAATTCTCCCTATTTATTTTTTATAGATCGATTTTTAATTAATCGATAAATGGATTGTGTTTGACCAACTGCCGCGACTCATAAAATCCTTATGAGTCGCGGTAAAACCGGTTTATTTATTGATGTAATTGTTGAGTAACCAGGTCATTGCGGGGCGCGGTGTGCCGTTGTCGGAAATCAAGCCGGAGCCTTCGATCCAGGTTCTGCCGTTCACATAGCCCCAGATGGTGATGCCTTTGACGTGTGGATGGTTCCAGAATACCGGGAAGTGCGCCTGGAAATTCTGCAACTGGACCTGGTCATTGGTATCGCCGATATCGTATTCAGAGATGTAGATAGGTACTTGCAATTGATTCCAAATGTTGTCGATTGCTGTTTTAACATCTGACGCCGATAGGCCCTTCAACTCGTGCGACTGCAAGCCGACTGCATCGATATAACCGCCTTGTGCCAGGGGCTTGGCAAGCGCAATAAATTCATTGTGCTGCCAACGGATATTGTTGTAGTCGTTCAGGATCAAAATAGAGTTGGGGCAATATTGGCGAGCCAATTGGAATACACGTTGAATCCAGTTATTGCCAAAGGCTTTTTGCGCGTAACCCGCTGGCTGGTGACCAGATACAGCTTCGTTAACCACGTCGATCATTGCGGTATCCGGGTAGCGGGCGCAGTAATCGCGAATCCACTCTTCGATTTCCGCTGCGGTTTCTGATGCGCTCAGGTTATTGATCCAGGAAGGTGACTGCGCGCCCCACACAAACGTGTGAGCTTTTACCGGAATGTTATGTTGACGGGCATAAGCATAAATGCGATCAACGGGTGCCCAGTTATAAACGTCACGAGTACCTTCAACGGATCCCCACTTGCCTTCGTTTTCGCCCGTGATTTGATTCCAGTAGTTAGCAAAATCGGATCTCACTGCGCCTGAGGTAGTGATGTTGCCGATAAATTTCTTGGTGGATGCCGCACTGCTTGAGCTGCGCGAACTGCTGCTGCTCGATACTGGCACTACCTGGCCACCCACTGCAAAATCATCCGCGTAGTAGCTGATAGTGGTATCCGTTGCTTCGATAATAAAATGTTGGAAGGCAGTACCGGATTGGGTGTAATAACCATCCAACAAACGCCATTCATTCGCAGAAGCCGTAATGGTGGCAACGCGAGTGTATTCGTTATAGGTAGATGAATCAGAATCGTCCTGGCGTTTTGCGGTCAAGGTAATAACGCTATCCGGTGTGCCCGGAGCCAGTTTCACCCAAGTATTAACCTGATATTCGTTGCCGCTGGTGAGCGAGCCCACATTAAAGGTCAAACCATTCCACGCGGCGGTACGGCCACTAATCAACGCACTTGCTGAGCCACTGCGTTTATCCGCAGTTGAACGCGTCACTGTCCCTGCTGTAGTACCCCAATTGGTCAAGCCGTCTTCTACGCCGCCATTTTGTGCAAAATTATTTGCAGGCGCTGAATAGCTTGATGAAGAAACTGCAAGGCTGGAGCTTGAACGCGAGCTGGTCGCCGGTGTAGAACTGCTTGCAGGCGTAGAGCTGGGCGCAACACTGGAGCGGCTGGAAGAGGTCGCTGCAACACTGGAAGGTGCAGAGGAGCTGACCGCAGTGCCACACAGTGAACCGTTAACGACCGGGCGTTCAACTGTGCCGCTATTGGTATTGCCCTGGAAACCAAACGAAATGGATTGGCCTGCCGCAATGCTGCCGTTCCAGCCCACATTAGTTGCAGTGTAAGGATTGCTGCCGGAGAAGTTGGCATTCCAACTGTTGGTGATGCGATTGTTGGTGTACTGCCAATTCACGCTCCAGTTATTAACGGCTGCACCCGTATCATTTTTTACCGTAATGCTCGCCACAAAACCGCTACCCCATTGGTTATCAATGGTGTAAGTACATGCTGCATGGGTATTGAGGGAAAGGGCGACCAAGCCTGCGCTAGCGCCAATCAATGCGCATGAGCGCATCACTCCCCGGGCCAATGTGCGACTGGGATATTTTTTTAACATCATTATGTGAATCTCCACTAGATAGGTGTTGCGGGTTTGCTCAGCTGCACGTAAAAACACCCGGCCCGAAGGCCGGGAAGCCAGGAATGCCCACAATCGGAGACTTGTGGTAGATCGCTGGTACAGCGGGGTAGAACCCGGTTAGGTCTTTAAACAACCTGCAAGACTGTGAAATTTATTGTTGTGCCTGTCAGTACGCTGGCAGGTTTATAGCTTGTCCTTGCGCTATTGGAATTAAGGTTGGCGGTGTCGCTGTCTGCGGTGACAAGTGGTGACGCCGGGCGAGAAAGGTAGCGGAATGCGGTGCTGGAAATAGCTATTTTTGGATGAGTTTTATGAAACTGTAAAAAATCGTAGTGTTCCTGTAATTATTTGCGGTTAATCCGGCGCGTGAAAAAACCAAATTGTGATAAACATCAACATTATGGCGCCGTAGATTTTATTGTAAAAAATAGGTGATTTTTTTGCGGCCAATAAAATTCAGGGGTGGCGGGATATGGTTGGGTATAGTTAGATGTCGCAAAGCCGGGTGAGATATAGCGAAGCTTCTTGAGGTGTAGCAAATTGTTTTGCGGTATAACTGCCAGGTTTTTTTATAGATAAATTTTTACCTTGTCATTATCAAATGGCGTCATCCTTCATCAGGTCGAGGGATTTAAATGTTTTCGGGGCGCAGCCATATTCTTGTTTGAATAATTTGCTGAAGTAGGAAACATTATTGTAGCCAACCGAATAAGCGATTTCAGACACATTTGCTTCTTCATTTTCGGATAACAAGCGGGCTGCTTCTGTCAGTCTCAATTTGTTGAGGTAGGTACTGAACGTGAAACTGAGTTCTTCTTTTAGTATGTCATTAATTTTCGTTCGGTTGATCCCCAGGTGGCTGGCAGCCATTTCCAGGCTTAATTCCGGATTAGCATATTCAGTGGCTATATAACGAAGCACTGAACTTTTTTCTTTATCCTTTTGTGGTTCTATCGATAATTTTTTATAGGCAATTAAAGGCTGGTCCTGCCGGACTTTTTCTTTTAACTCCGCCGTAAGTACTACTAAATAGCGACGGAACTGCCAGATAAAAAACAGTACCCATATCAACAGTGCGAGGCCTGCCGCACCGTAGAGATAGCGCAAGTCCTTACCCTGTAATTTTATATCCGTGAGTTTCACATGGGATTGTGTATTCAGCGGGCTCTGTAATGAGTTCACCCAGGCAAAGCCCATGGTTTTATCCAGCCGGTAGGAGGTGTTGCTAAATTCAAACCCATACCGCCCTAACCACCAATGAGGTGTATCAAGGTCGTCAAAATCAATGCTGACATCGGTCCAGTTTTTATCGCACGAAAATGCCGTAGAGGACACGCGGCGAGTGGACATGTTATTTAAATTGGTAACTTTGTCGTCAAAACTGAACAGCACAAATAACAAAACATTTTTGGGGTCGCACTGGATTTTGAACGCAATATTCGAATAGCGGGTGAGGTCAACCTGCAGGTAAGAGTTGATAGGGTCCACAAAGTACATCGAATAATGTGTATAGGGGAACGGCTCTATCGAGTTTAAAAAAAAGTCATACTCAATTGTCCCCACTTCATTTTTTAACATCAGCCGGGTTTGCCCCTGCGGCTGTTTTGGCTCTATTGCCGACGCCCAGAGAAAATCCGTATCACGCGCCGGAAACATGGAAGTATTAAGGCGGGATTTCATAAATCCCACATAAATAATCAGCCCTGTTACAAACATCAGTATTAATGAGGCAATGAGGGCATTTCGAAAGAACTTCAGCATGGTAAAAACCGCTTGATTTTCAAGGGAAATATCGGAGGGAGCCAGGGCGTATTCATTATTATAGAAATGGCATCGCCGTATCCTGAGCGGACGTCCTGAAACTGCAAAACATCATAATATCAGACATATGCATAGCTAAATCAAGCGAACTTTTTATATTTTTTGTCGTTAAAGATTAATTTTATTTCTTGTATAAAATTTATGTTGTATATGAAATCTTAGTGGGGAGAATTAAAACCATGCTACAACACTCCCTTCTGAGATTTTCAGGGGTGCATTCTTGGAATTAGGGCGGGATTGAGATACCAACCAATAGGGGGGCACAACAGGGCAGGTTAGTTGTTTGTGATTCATGGCCATATTTTCATTCAGAAAGAGGGGGTTATCTTTCTAAAAATAAGCGGCTTTGCTCATCTAAAAGCGCGATTGAGTTTGAATTTCCCGATGAGGCCAGAGAGTTTTATGCCTCATGGAAGTATGCTCATCGTTATCGCTTGTATCCTGTTGAGTTTAAAACTTATGTAGAGGTTCCTGATCCTGTTTTTCCTGATGATCATCCATGGTCAATTTTAAAGCGGATCCGCCGGGCAGAATCTAGTTATGTTTATAACACGGCTTTTTTCTGGTTTATTGGTAATGCTGAATCTATATGGTCTAAATCAACCTTAGCCAGGCACCGTAAAATCTTGCTTAGTTATGGCATTGATATCAATTTAAAACCTGATCGATTATTGGAACCATTGCCAAGCCTTGATGACGATACCAGGTATTTATCCAAGCCTTCATTGACTGTGGCTTAAGCCGGTTGCGCGTAGCGCAACATGGTATCAGCGTGTTTGAATGGCTTTGATCGGGTGTTTTTGCTGGTTTAGATAATGGGGCAACCCTTAGGCTACCCCGTGCAATTGCGCATAATGTATATTATGTTAAATTTGATATTACCTTAACACATAATGAGCACCTTCAGTTGGGCGAACAACTTGAGTCGGAAACTTCTGCAACGTTATCACTCACCCAACCTAACGTTCATTCAAAATGCCTTGTTTCCGAAAGAACAAAAGTAATGCCTCAGCAGCCTGCTTTTCAACAACAGTTAAGTCCGGATGCCAAAAATCAATTATTAATACATCGCGATAACAATCACTGTCATTGCGAACTTCGTGAATAAAAGAGTCATCAAATATTATGCACTTTCCCTCTTGCCAATTTTGGGTTTCGCCACCAACCGTAATTGTGCAGTTTTCTGGAACAGAAAGGCCATAGTGACACCTTAATCGTAAGTTCATTGGACCATAGTGTGGCTTAATAATTGTTTTTGGTGCGAGCGAGGACATATAGACCAATGAAGCATCCGCGGCACTTGGTATAGACTCAATAAGTTCAGTTGTGCGCGGTAATAACCCACAATTATCTTCATGTTTATGCCCAAAGGAAAACAAAGGCAGTATTGACCATTGCCCGTTTTCTAATAATTCCTGAGTTGGATGCTGTTTGAATTTTGCATTAGCAGCTAATGCTTTGTACTCGGCAAAAATAATGTCATAACTATCGTGCAACCTACTCGTCCACGAAAATTCATCTGGGTTATGCCAAGCGCTCGCCGTCAGCTCGGGGATATATATGTTCGGCCGTTGATTTGTGTTTTTATGATTTTGGGAGTTGTTTGTAGAGCTTTTAATGGCATCAAGTAAGCGTGAAACGTCTGCGGGCTCAATACCATTCTCATTGATCCAGCTATTAAAATCCTGAACAACTTTGGTTAAGGCTTCAGAAAGCAATGGGTGTTCTTTATACATATATAATGCCTGAGTTATAGGAAATACATTTATCCAAATAAAAAATCCCTCCCAAATACTTAGGGAGAAAATTTTTTAAAAAATTAAAATTTAAACATCATGAACTTACAAACAACCACGAAATAACTTCACAAACCTAAAAATGAAGTTTTCAAATTAGTAACTAAAATTTTGTTCTATTGTTGATTTGATATATCTGCGGTTGGTTCAGGCAAATCAAGATAGCCCATCTGCAAGGCAAGCAATAATGTTTCATTTGATAGAATTTTAGGATTAATATTTTCACTCCACTTATTTGCAACGTTAGGATTTATGTCTTTATGCATATGGAATTTTGGATCGCCAAGCATCCGATATTCAGATGTCATTCTCTGCTGTTTTTCCTTGTATGGAAACAGCATTTCCCCGTCATATTCAACACCAATAAATTGACAAATCGATTGGCAGGATTCTTCTGGGTTTGCCAATAAGTCCTCAAACTTAAGTTTAAATACTCGGTCAGTAGGAATATTTTCAAAAAAGCTATTAATATTTCGATGGCTTCTTACCCACAACAATTCAGCCAATTGTTCGGGGCTATATTTTATGTTGTTTCTAATGTCTGCTGGATTAAGGAGATCAAGTCTTATTTCTTTAAATGAATTAATCATTCCACATGGATGCCGCAAAAGTTGAATGTATTTTGCGTTTTCAAAAATCTCTTCAGCTCTTTTTAATGTGGTCATTCTATTAGAATAAGAAGGTGTTTTATCTACCAAAACACGGTTGTTTATAGAGCTAATGATCTCATCGTATATGGCAGGGATTGTTTTTCCGGTTTGCTCATACTGAGACATAATGTCGATCGCAGTCTTTTGATCAACACTCCTGATAGTTTCTATAAGGCGGTTCAAGCCATCTTTTTTATAAGATAGATAATCATTTAAGATTTCGCCTCGCTCTTTCAGATGGTTATATCCAAGCAGCTCTAGTTCTTCCGGAGCACATAAATTCCTGTTGCCCGCCAACATTACCCTTAATAAAGTTGATCCTGATCTTGGTGGAGACAAAATAAAGACAATTGGCTTTTCCAATTTCTTATTAATCGGCTTTAAGATCTTTTCCTCATAGCTAAGAACTCGGCTAAAATCATTGAAATCATCTGCTGTCAATTTTTTCAGGTTGTCACTTATTTCTGTGTTTTTATTGGCAACGGAATGATTTTCGTTTAACGATCCAAACATGCCAGGGTAGTTTTTATTTATATAAGCTGCCTGCTCTTCAATTGTCTGCGCCTCAAAAATTGCCCTAACATGAAGAACTATCCCTGTCTTTTTCTGGAATTCAGTAACATAGCTCTTCATTGAAACAAGCGAGTCACCACCTAAGCGAAAAAAATTATCAAACACGCTAATGCTATTAATGGAAAATATTTCTTTCCATACTTCGCAAATTGTATTTTCCAAATCATTTCTTGGCTCGACACACTCACCTAATTCTGAAGAATGGCGCTCATGAAAGTTTTCTTTTGAATTTCGGTTTATTTTTAAAAATTCAATTATTTGTAGTTTATTTTCAATAATTTTCGCTTTTAAACCCGAGTCCAAAACCCCTTTAGGGGCATTGAATGCTAGCTGGTCGTCTTTTAAATAGATATTTATCCCTTTTTTTGCTGCTTCTAACAAAATATCACTTGGCATATCCAAACCACCTTCCCATGCACTAACGTTAAATTAACGACCACTAAAATAAAATCACACTATACTGATCGTATAGTTTTCACTTGCGTGCCATACGATCAGCATAATTGTTCATAATTTATACAAAGCTACAGTGCAGCTAGTCAAACATTTCCACCAACTCACTTAATGGCATACCTTCTATTAGAATACTCCGCTGTCAAATTCATCCTCATCAATATCATGAAATTCACTTTCGTCATATTTTAGTGTGTTTATTAGCAGCGCCAAACTTTCAACATCAGGATTTGAGAAAAATAGCTTTACGGAAAAGTCCATCCCAAAATGAAAGCGGATTCTTGAAACTATTGATGCCGCCAACAGTGAGCTGCCACCTAAATGGAAAAAATTATCAGCGATTCCAACACGTTCAACACCCAATACTTCCTCCCATATTTTACATAGGGCTTTTTCACTTTCGTTTCTTGGCGCAACATACGGATGCTCCCGGTCAGAGAAATCAATTTGCGGTAATGACTTTCGATCTACTTTACCGTTCACGGTAAGCGGAAGCTTCTCAAGAGTAACGAATAACGAAGGCACCATATGAGCAGGCAAAAATTTATTCGCATAGTGACGTAAGCGCTCAATGAAATCACCATTTGCAGAAGTGGAGTTTTTACTTTCAGTCTGAGCGTCAGCTATATTTGTTACAACGTATGCAACCAGATGGTTACTATCAGCTAGATTCTTAACCACTACAACAATATCACTTACTTCTCCATATAATCTTAAGGTGTTTTCAATTTCACCTAACTCGATACGGAATCCACGAATTTTTACTTGGTGATCGTTACGCCCCAAAAACTCTAAATTACCATCAGGTAACCAGCGTACTAGATCGCCAGTTTTGTATAAGCGCTCACTGCTATTAGGATCGGTTTTATCGTAAAAAGGATTGGTAATATACTTTTCCGCTGTTAAATCAGAACGGTTTAAATAGCCGCGCGCAAGGCCTGCCCCACCAATATGAAGCTCTCCGGATATACCTTGCGCCAATAACTCCTTGTTACCACCAAGAATGTAAGCTTGGACATTATTTAGAAGCCTACCTATATGCGGCTCCTTCCCTGAAATAACGCACCACGTAGAATCGACCGTACACTCTGTCGGCCCATATACATTAATTGCTTTTTTATTATATTTTTCTTGCCACTCGCACAGCAAACTCCAAAGTTGGGAACTAATTGCCTCTCCACCAAGAATTAAATTAGGAAGATGATCATCAATGCCAGCCGCAAACCAGGCTTCCACCATCATAGGAGTACAATCAATCACGCTCAAATTACCAAGTTGATTCACTAATAGTAACGGATCTTGCCTACACTCCTCAGGTATAACATGCAACCCAACGCCTGATATTAATTGGGTAATACCTTGTATAGATGCATCGAACGCATAAGATGCATTCCAACCCCATTGCTTACCAGGCAAAGTTAAATCCATTTGCTGGATGGAACGCATTAGATTAATGACTGAGTGATGTTCAATCATTACACCTTTGGGGTTGCCCGTGGAACCCGACGTGTAAATTACATACGCTAAATGGTTTGAGTTGAGCCCGCGCTGGTGTGAGTTGATATTTTCCACCGATTGCAGCGCGAGGTGTTGCTGGATAGCAATATCATCCAAAAAAACTGATTGCTGTTCGCTAACCGACCCGCGCGCAAGCAAATGACGCTGCGTTATCAATGTTGTTAAATTCGCATCATTAACCACATATGCTAAACGTGCTTCCGGGTCTTTGGAATCCAACGGAACGTAGGCCCCACCTGCTTTTAAAATGCCGAGGATAGCAATTACCATTTCC
Source organism: uncultured Cellvibrionaceae bacterium (assembly GCA_964542655.1). GTDB lineage: Bacteria > Pseudomonadota > Gammaproteobacteria > Pseudomonadales > Cellvibrionaceae > Cellvibrio. The sequence goes on along the minus strand of CAZIWB010000023.1, from coordinate 12,221 downwards.
AGCGAACGTTCAATGCAAATACCTACGAGCGTATCAGGCTTTACGTTTTTTTCATTTACCAAATAATGTGCAAGCTGGTTGGCTTTTGTATTTAATTCAGCATAAGTGAGCTGGCGGTCTTCAAAAACAAGCGCAATAGCGTTCGGTTTGTTTTCTACTTGCGCTTCAAAAAATTCGTGAATACATTTGTCTTTAGGGTAAAAGACCGAGGTATCATTCCACCCAACCAATAACTGCTCACGCTCGCCTTTGCTCAGCATATTCGCAGCAAAGACCCTTTCATCAGGGGCACTCACAAGAGACTTAAGTAAAAAATTAAAATGAGCCACCATGCGCTCAATGGTGCTGGCTTCAAATAGATCAGTGTTGTATTCCCAGGACAACATGAGCCCCGATTTGTGTTCTTTAACGGTTAATATCAGGTCAAATTTAACAACATTTACGTTATTCTGTCCTAAAGAACTAACACTCAACCCCGGCAGCTCCAGGCTACCCTCTTCATTATTCTGCAGCACCAACATAACCTGGAATAACGGACTATGACTCAAGCTCCGCTCAGGCTGTAAACGCTCAACCAATAATTCAAATGGCACCTGCTGATGCGCGTAAGCATCCAATAGCATCGCCTTACTTTGTTTCAACAATTGCACAAAATCCGGATTACCGGATAAATCACTACGTAACACCAATGTATTGACAAAAAAACCAATCAATCCCGCAACTTCTGCTTGCTGACGATTCGCTATCGGAGTGCCGACCACTATATCCGTCTCATTACTATAACGAGACAACAGTACTGAAAATGCAGCGTGCAGCCCCATAAATAAAGTGGCGTTCTGGGCATGGCATAGCCGGCTCATTGCATCGCTGGTCTCTTCATCAACGCGCGATACATACGTTTTTCCGTTATAGCTTTGAGCAGCTGGACGTGGATGATCCAGTGGCAGGTTATGTACCAAGGGGAGGCCCGCCAATTGTGCTTCCCAGTAGCCCAAATACTGTTCAAGTACTTCGCCCTGCAACCAGCTACGCTGCCAATGGGCATAATCGGCATATTGAATTGGCAACGGTGGCAACGGGTTTACCTGGCCTTGTATATGGGCTTTGTATAATTGGCTAAACTCGTTTACCAAAATTCCCATTGACCAGCCATCAGAAGCAATGTGATGCATGGTCACCAGCAAGATATGGTCATCCTGGGCGATTTTGATTAAATGGACACGCAACATCAAATCGCAACTTAAATCAAAATCCCGCGTGCATTCTTCATTGATATATCTGGTACAGGCAGATTGCTGCAGGTCAGAACTGAGCAGCGAAAAGTCCTGGAAATTAACCACGAAAGGTTTTGCAGCCTGGATAACCTGTTGTGGTTGGCCTTCTTCATTGGTAATAAAATATGTACGCAAACTTTCATGGCGCTCGACAATGGTACCGAAAGCCTTATTAAGGGTTTCATAGCATAGCGTCCCGGTAAGGCTGAGCGTGCCATACATATTATATTGACTACTACCCCCCAAAATTTGGTCAAACAGCCAAAGGCTTTGCTGGGCAAAGGAACAGGGTAAATTGTTCCTATCTTTTTCTGTAAGAGGCACTATCGAATCTTGTGAAGAATTGCTCTTAAAAAAATGAATAATCTCATTTTTATAAAGTAGGATTTCTGCCCGAAATTCGTCATCCATTTTCTCCCGGGTGGCTTTAAAGGCAATATTGTTATCTTTTAAATACAACTCAATACCTAATTTTTTAGCTTTAAAAATAAGCTCTAATGCACTCATATTATTCCCTCTTCAACTATAATTCGCTCATCATCAATAACACCGACTTTTAGAGAATTTATATGGCTTATAAAAAATGTCAGTTTTTCTACTGTTGGATTTTCGTAGGCTTCTTTTATTGGCATCCTGATGCCCCATAGTTGATTTATTTCTCCTAACAATTTTATGAGTAACAATGAATCTCCACCAAGCTCGAAGAAGTCATCATTAACACTAACTTGATCAATACCAATTAACCGCTGGTATATTTCTTTTAATCTTTGTTGAATACCCTCCTCATCTGCTGAATCGGCATTTTCCATCTGTGCAGATAATATGGACGAGCTAGAGGAATCTAAAATTTCATCATTAAAAATTTCATCGACATAATCAGAAAGTGGAGTCAGGCTCACTATAACCTGAGGGTAATCGCTATTAACCGCCTTACAAAAAATATCTATGCCTTCGCTTGTCTTGATTGCTTTTGACATTCGAGATCGATAATCACCATTATGCGCATAAGAATTGAATGCGTTAAATGCCATTCCCTGCTCTGCCCAGGCATCCCAGTTAATTGTTATAAAGCGAGTACTTTGATCGCCATTATGGGCCCACCCAATTGCATCCTGATAAGCATTTGCAGCGCAGTACTCGTATTGCCCAGCAGAAGCCTTAATTGAAGATACTGATGAACACTGAATGAAAAAATGCGGGGGAGTTATACTATTTTTGATCTCTTCGATCAAAATGTTAGTCCCGTATATTTTAGGGCCAATGACTTTCTCTATATTTCCCCTTTCCTTTATGGCCATAATTCCGCCACCGGGTACTCCTGCGGCGTGAATTACAGCATAAATAGAACCGATCTCATTCTCTATTCTTTCAAGTGCATAACGAACCTTATTTCGATCGCCAACATCGACACAAAATACAGTTACCTGAGTCCCCAGCTTTTTAAGACTTTGAAGATATATAATTTTTTGGCTTGTGCTATCTTCATGGCCAAATTCGTCAAGCCATTTATTCCAATTATCTTCAGGCGGCATTTCAGTTCGAGCCAGGAAGATAATATGCGCTGAGACTTCAGTTGCAATTTTTTCAGCTACTGCTCTTCCTATACCGCCAAAACCACCGGTTATTAGATAAATAGATTGATTGGAAAAGAAGGTGTTCTTTTGCGCATCGGTAGATTGAATAATTTTTTTATAACCCCGATGGAACGTTACTCCAGCATGCAGCAACCTTGCAGTTCTGTAATTTTTACTGAAAATTTCGTACTCGAGTTTCGCCTGCATAGCCTTGGTCAACGAAACATTCTGACCGATATCGATGCTCATCGCATTAATATTAAGGCACTCTTTTGATATGGTATCTGCAATTGCAGGAAGTGTTCCTTTAGCCGGATGAACGATGTCACCTTGCATAAAGAAATTGGCAAAATTGGAAAGCAAAACCAATGTAATGGTATGTTCCGTAGAAGTTTTTTCAATTGCCTGGGTGAGAGATAAGACACTGAATAAGTTAGGTTCCAATAAGCTTGGGTTGAATTCTATCTGATCAAACTGGCCAGTTATATTTAATGAATGAATTATGTACTTTGGATGCTTACCCTTACTCTTTATGTATTCAAGAACCTCAATGTACCCGTCAGCATCTTCCACAGAAAAAGTAAAATCACCCACATAACTCTCTGGATACACTGATACTACATATACAGTTACCCCAGCTGCTCGCAATGATGCAATCAACTGATTACATACCCCACCTTGATCTGAAAAAATCAGGCAACATTCTTGCTCTGAAAATAATTTACTATAGTCAGGTTTAAAATTTTCATTTCTGGAAGAGAAACTTTTTGCGTTCCAAACAGGCTCATAGAGCCAATCCTTTACCCGCTCCACCTCACTCGGTTTATTTTGTATTTTCATGGGGGCGGGTACTGAAACCGATTCAATCCAATGCGGGGTTTTATCAAATACTACACCGGGCAAACTGACCCGACCAACATCTCTATTAAGATTATATTGCGACCAGTCAATGCTCTCGCCACGAGACCAAAGAGCCCCCAATAGCTCAATAAATTCTGCAGTTTCATTTGATTTTTCCTTTGAAGCAAAACTTCGAAGAGTATTGTCCTTTGACGCACCACATTGTATTGCAAATTTTCCCAAAGCAGATCCAGCACCAACTTCGATAAATATACAATCTTCAATATTCTCCAATGCATCAAAACCAGCATCAAAAGCGACTGCCTCACGAATATGCCGAACCCAAAACTCTGCATTGGCTACATCCTCACTCGCAAACTCACCATCTCTATTTGTTAGGAACGGCAAAGATGGTGCGTTGAATGATACTCGCTGCAACACTTTTCGGAATGAATCCAACGCAGGCTCCATTAAGTGGGAGTGGAATGCGTGAGAAGCGTTGAGAAGCAATGAGCTAATCCCTCTCTCATCTAAAACCTGTTTAAGGGAAGATATTTGTTCCTCCGTACCTGCCGCGACACATTGTTGCGGAGAATTAACGGCAGCCAATGAACAATTGCTAACTTTTATATCTTTTAATACATCATTAATATTATGAGCAATCGATAGCATCCTGCCTGCATCCATCTCCTGCATTATCCGTCCTCGTTCCATGACAATTAATAGTGCATCCTGTAATGAAAAAACCTCAGCTAAACATGCACTAACGTATTGCCCCAAGCTGTGCCCCATCGTCAAAGTTGGAACAACACCAAACTCCATTAAGGTTCTTGCCAAAGCATATTCAATAGAAAAAATAATAGGCTGTGCAATATAGGTATCATTAACAATAGAGAAATCGCGGGAAGCATCTTGTTCAGATAAATATTCAATTAAATTAAACTGAGAAAAGCTTGATATTATCTGGGCACATTGATCTAAATGTCTTTTAAAATTTACGTTAGCCTGGTAGAGCGATTTCCCCATGCCAATATATTGACTACCCTGCCCGGGGAATAAAAATATAACAGTTCCTTTGGATTCCTTTTTCCCCGAAAATGAAAATGGAGCTTGGTGTATTTTCATTTTCAATTCGTTAATATCTTTGGCAACAATTGCGCATCGATGACTATAGTGTTTTCGACCCACCTGCAATGTATAAGCTATATCGGCAAACTGCATATCTGCATGGTTATTTAAAGCCTCCAATAGTTGCTTTTTTTCAAGTTCGAGGAGACTTGCTGATCTAGCCGAAAGCAATATCAATTCGCCTTCCGAAGCCATTGATTTTACCGTGTTGATCTCTGGCGCTTCTTCCAATATAGCGTGAGCATTTGTGCCGCCAAAGCCGAAGGAGCTTACGCCTGCAATTAACGGCAGGGTTTGTTTCTCCCATACTCTACGTTCTTTGTTTATGTAGAATGGTCCCTGTTCAAAATCAATTAGAGGATTGGGCTTGGAGAAATGTACCATTGGTGGCAGCATTTTATGATTTAACATTAATGCCACTTTCATCAACCCAGCTATACCTGCGGTAATGTCCAGGTGACCAATATTTGGCTTAACCGACCCTAATGCACAGGAGTTTTTCTTTTTAACATTTTTAAAGGCTAAATTCAGACCAGCGATTTCTACGGGATCTCCGATTCGAGTACCTGTTCCGTGAGTTTCAATATAACTAATACGCTCAGGTTCAATCCCTGCATTGGCAATCGCCGCCTCAACAACGGCAGCTTGCCCAAACATGCTTGGGGATGTGAAACTAATTTTTTGATTGCCATCATTATTAACAGCTGAGCCTTTAATAACTGCATATATATGATCCCGATCAGAAATAGCGTCGCTCAAACTTTTTAGCAATACAACACCAACTCCACTACCGGTGCGCGTGCCTGCTGCATCGCAATCGAAAGCCCTGCAACGCCCATCAGCCGACAATATGCCACCTTCCTCATAAACCCCCGCCTCAGGCTCAAACAGTAAAATGGAGGCTCCACCTGCAACAGCCATCTTGCTTTCACCATTACGTATACTTTGGCATGCGGCATGAATTGCAGTTAATCCAGAAGAGCACGCCGTATTAATATTAACAGCAGGGCCTTTTAAATTTAATTTGTAAGCTACCCTGGTAGCGACCCAATCTTTACTGCTTGCCAACCTGAGCGATAAATCCCCATAAGTTGACAACATTGATGGATTTTCGATTAGCCGTTCGACAAGATAACGACTATCACTGACCGTAACATAAACGCCTGTGCGATTATCATTATCTGAATTTCCGTATCCAGCATCATCTAATGCATGTTGGACACATTCCATCAACAACCTCTGCTGAGGATCCAGCAACTCAGCTTCTCGAGGTGTCATTTCGAAAAAATCGGCATCGAAGTTTTTAATGCCGTTTAGTAAAACACCGGTTTTTATGAGGTTTTCGCTTTCATGACGTTGCCGATTGAAATTGGATGATCGAATATCCTCATCGGTAAAGTCCTGAATGGACTCATGCCCTGAAATAATATTATTCCAGTAAGCATCAACAGTATCTGCATCAGGAAAACGACATGACATTCCAATAATGGCAATATCTTGCGGTTTTGAATCGATAACAGGCAGCTTTTTGACCTCTTTGGGATAGGTAGAAGTATTGCTAATGAAAGCAGAAAGCTTTTCAATAGTAGGGTACGAAAAAATATCCGCGACATTTAAATTCAAATTTAATTTTGAGTTTATTTCGGTCAGCAATCGGATAGAAAGGATCGAAGTTCCGCCGATTTCGAAAAACTGCTCCTGAATACCTACCCGCTCCAGCCCCAGTAATTTTCCCCATATTTCACATAGATTTTCCTGCAATGCGTTTATTGGTGCAGAATAAGTCTTTAACTTTTTTAATTGTGTGGGATTGGGAAGTTCTTTTCTGTTAATTTTGTTGTTTGCAGTTAATGGCAATGCATCCATAGCAACGAATGCGGACGGCACCATGTAATCAGGCAAAAAACGGCCAAGATATTGCTGGAAATCATCTGCCTCACTCGCCGTTTTTTTAATTATTTTTCTGGTTGCGACATGCAATGATTGTAATGAATCCAGGCTTTTTAGAGCCAAATCACTATCCATCCAATCAATAAGGCAAGCTACCTCGTCAACACCTGACCTGGTAATTCGCTGGACTGTTTTAATAGCATTTTCAGGAGTACCTATAAGAGCGGCAGTATTTGCGTATCGTTCAAACGCCACCCCAGCCAAATGCTCAAGCTGGCTCTCAGTGATTCCTTCAGTTGAAATTTTCAAGCTTTCCAGCAGAGGAAGTAAGAGGGATAAATGAGCCCTCATGTAGTTTATAAATGGAGCTCGCGCCTCATTAATTACAACCTCTTGATTTTCGCCAAGATACGCATGAATCATCAAGGTTACTTGAAACTTATTTGCGTCATGTCCATTTTCACTTAATGACGCCCGATACAATTTTATTTTTTCAGCAAGCTCTTCAATTGTTTGACCGATTAAATGAGTTAATACATTTGCACCTAGACGCCCGGCCTCAATAAATGTTTCCGGATTGCCTGCCGTTGTAATCCATATTGGCAACTCGGATCGAATAGGCTTAGGGAAAATTACAACTTCAACATCCTGGTTACTTCCATTTTTGCGCGTTACCGATTCCCCTTTCCATAAAGACGTCAATGTTTTAATTCCATCCAGCATAACTTGCTTACGGGATAGAAAATTATCCGGTGAAATAATAAAGTCCTGTGTGTGCCATCCACTAGCCAACGCTAACCCTACTCGCCCACCCGATAAATTATCGACTACCGACCAGTCTTCTGCGACCCGAATAGGATTGTGTAATGGCAACACAACACTTCCAGCTCTGAGCTGGACATGGCTAGTGGTGCTGGCAAGCGCCGCACTTAGCACTGATGGGTTAGGATAAAGTGCGCCAACCGGGTTGAAATGTCGCTCAGGCGTCCATACAGCTTCAAAGCCATTTTGATCGGCAAATTGCGCGGATTTAATATAGAACGCATACTTATTTTCTTCGCTGCTTGTTTCTGCCCCAAAATAAAAAAGGCTGAAAGTTGGCGATTTTTCAGCTGCATTATCGACACCAATCTCTTGTGATTTATGAACAACGTAACCAACAAGCCCCTCTTCACCACTTGGTAGCTTTTTAACAGATACGGCGCAATCTTTCACACTTTCATGCGTAGATAATACTCTTTCAATTTCGCCTAATTCGACTCGATGCCCGCGAATTTTAATCTGGTGATCTATTCGGCCTAAAAATTCCAAGCCGCCATCCGCTAAACGACGAACCAAATCTCCAGTCCTGTACAAACGTTTACTGCTGTTGGGGGCAAGCGCATCGTAAAAAGGGTTGTCAATGAACTTCTCCTCAGTCAATGCAGCCCTGTTCCAATATCCCCGTGTTACCCCATCACCACCAATCAACAACTCACCAGGTACTCCTATAGGTGATGGGGATACCCCCTGCTCCATTACGTACAATGTTGTGTTGGCAATCGGTTTTCCAATTATTATCCGCTCATCCTCCGCTCGAACATGCCCCACACATGACCAGATTGTGGTCTCGGTTGGACCATACATGTTCCATAATTGAATGTTGGAATTGCTCAACAATGAATTGGCGAGAGAGGGAATTAATGCCTCCCCCCCACAAAGTATTTTAAATGGCCCACTTGGCTGCCATTCAATACTGACCAGCATTTTCCATGTAGCCGGTGTTGCCTGCATCATATTTACTGAATACAAGTTAAGAATGCGAACTAATTGATGCGGATCCAATATCCATTCTTTAATAGCTAAAATTATTTTTGCACCTGCAATTAGCGGCAAAAAAATTTCCAGTCCATGGATATCAAATGATGTGGATGTAACGGCCAGCAAACAATCATCAGCATTAATACCTGGCGTGGCTTGCATGCTTAATAAGAAATTAACGACATTGCGATGTTCAACCATAACTCCTTTAGGCTTGCCGGTAGAACCGGATGTATAAATCACATATGCCAAATGAGATGAAGTTAAACTGAATCGATGAAGATCAACATTCTCAGTAGAGTAATCGCTCAATTTGCATTGCAAATCAGCATCATCCAAACATACGGCTTGAGTGTCACTAATTGGAATATCTGTGCACAAATGACTATGCGTTAACACTGTAGTTAATTGTGCATCATCAAGCATATAAGCCAAACGCACGGAAGGATAATCAGGATCCAGCGGCACATAGGCTCCACCCGCCTTAAGAATGCCCAACATTCCTAAAACCATGTCCAATGAGCGCTCTATACACAATCCAACTAAAGTGTCCGGCTTGATTTCCCTTTCCTTTAATAAATAACGCGCCAATCGATTGGCTTGAGCATTTAATTCCTGGTAGGTTACTTCCTGCCCATCTGCAATGAGAGCAATTGCCGCAGGAGTTTTTTCAACCTGTGCCTCAAATAATTCGTGGATACATTTCTGTTGGGGATATGGTAAGGATGTATTATTCCATTCACCCAATAATTGATCGCGCTCAATAGCACTCAACAATGTTGCGCTGATTATTCCCTCAGTCGGGTTGCGCACCAGTGATGACAATAGGGTGTTAAAATGGCTAGCCATACGCTCGATTGTTGTGGCAGCAAATATATCCTTGTTGTATTCCCAATCCAGCTGCAAACCATTTTTTGTTTCGGCAATGTTTAAGGTAAGATCAAATTTTGCAACGCCTTCAATTTTTCCTATCTGACCTAAACGCAACCCCGGCAGCTCCAGGCTACCCTCTTCATTATTCTGCAGCACCAACATAACCTGGAATAACGGACTATGACTCAAGCTCCGCTCAGGCTGTAAACGCTCAACCAATAATTCAAATGGCACCTGCTGATGCGCGTAAGCATCCAATAGCATCGCCTTACTTTGTTTCAACAATTGCACAAAATCCGGATTACCGGATAAATCACTACGTAACACCAATGTATTGACAAAAAAACCAATCAATCCCGCAACTTCTGCTTGCTGACGATTCGCTATCGGAGTGCCGACCACTATATCCGTCTCATTACTATAACGAGACAACAGTACTGAAAATGCAGCGTGCAGCCCCATAAATAAAGTGGCGTTCTGGGCATGGCATAGCCGGCTCATTGCATCGCTGGTCTCTTCATCAACGCGCGATACATACGTTTTTCCGTTATAGCTTTGAGCAGCTGGACGTGGATGATCCAGTGGCAGGTTATGTACCAAGGGGAGGCCCGCCAATTGTGCTTCCCAGTAGCCCAAATACTGTTCAAGTACTTCGCCCTGCAACCAGCTACGCTGCCAATGGGCATAATCGGCATATTGAATTGGCAACGGTGGCAACGGGTTTACCTGGCCTTGTATATGGGCTTTGTATAATTGGCTAAACTCGTTTACCAAAATTCCCATTGACCAGCCATCAGAAGCAATGTGATGCATGGTCACCAGCAAGATATGGTCATCCTGGGCGATTTTGATTAAATGGACACGCAACATCAAATCGCAACTTAAATCAAAATCCCGCGTGCATTCTTCATTGATATATCTGGTACAGGCAGATTGCTGCAGGTCAGAACTGAGCAGCGAAAAGTCCTGGAAATTAACCACGAAAGGTTTTGCAGCCTGGATAACCTGTTGTGGTTGGCCTTCTTCATTGGTAATAAAATATGTACGCAAACTTTCATGGCGCTCGACAATGGTACCGAAAGCCTTATTAAGGGTTTCATAGCATAGCGTCCCGGTAAGGCTGAGCGTGCCATACATATTATATTGACTACTACCCCCCAAAATTTGGTCAAACAGCCAAAGGCTTTGCTGGGAATAAGCCAATGGGGTTATGCCGTTTTTATCTCGAGACACTATAGAAGGATTAACGTGTTCACGTTGATTTTTTATTAGTTTGATAATTTGCAGCTTGTTGCTTTTAAGAAAAACCTTCTCATCTTCATCCAAGGTTTGAAGGTTACCTTTAACAAGAAGCGAATCTTTTGCAATATCGAATGTAATGCCCTTTTTTGCCAACATCAAAAGCTGGTCAAATATTTTTTTGTTTTCCATAAACTTGCCTTATTTTCTATAATAATAACCAAACCACTATCTAGATGACCAATATGTAGAAATAAATGCATTTTTATGGGAAAAATTTGAAATTAAAACGCACTCAGTAAATTTCTCATAACGAAACCAGCTCATCAAAACAATTTAATAAATGCTTCCGTCGGCATTAATTAATGGTAATCCGTGACATACAAATGCAAAAAAGTGCACTGCTCACCTCCGCCCATACATATAGGATAAACACGATATAAAACAGCGGCAGGCCTCGTACGTTACACCCCAAGTATGATCAAGTAATTTATTTTAATTTGCCGAGCTTATTTTTCCAAGATCCATAATCGCAAGTGTGCCAGCACATTGATAGCAGTCATCGTAGGGCGCTATAAAAATAATAATTTTATTTTTTGGTTTTATCTCATGAAGAAAAACCTCATTCTATCCATCAAAAACACAAACATCCCTGCCCTTCAGATTGCCGCCTGTAATGCTAGTCGCTTATCAAAAAATAAACTCTATTTTTGTCGCGCACATGAGCAGCTTCGCCCAATGCCAAGCTACTAGCGTTAACACACTCACTGAAATATTCTCTACTGGTAGACATATCAAGCAGCCGAGAGCGGCGCACTCAACATTATTTGCAGATTGGAATACCACACCAAACAATATGGTAGGGATAGCAGCAAAAACACTTGTAACAAGAAGTAAAAATTCATTCCTGTTATTCATTGATCAAAATAATTTCCTTTATATCTCCCATACTTCAAGTTCAATGGCTGCATCATGTGGTTGCTCATCTTGTTGTTTTAGTGCAGCACTCATTAAAACATTATCATCTATGCTCGCCCCAAGCTCAGACAAGTTTTTACTTTTAAAAACTTCCTGAATGGACATGTTTATAGAAAACACTCTATTAATTTGCATTATTACGTGAGCAGCCTGAATAGAATTTCCCCCCAAGGTAATAAAGTCATCCAACACACTGATTTTTGTCACGCCAAGTATTCCTTCGCAAATATTACAAAGTTTTATTTCAGTTTCCGTCGCTGGCGCCAAGTACTTTTTGCCTGGATTCAACACTTCGAGTGTGGTTAAAAACTTTCGATCAACTTTCCCATTCGGAGTTAATGGCAAATCCTTCAAGATTATAAATATCGCGGGCACCATATATGCTGGTAACTTTTCAAGTATATATTCACGGAGTGTTGCATCAACATTATCAATAGTGTGAAATTCATTATGCTCCTCTGCTACGAGATAACAGACTAGCTGCTTGATTTCATCGATTGCCCCGCGCGCAAGCACCACCACATCTTTAATTCCGGGGTGTTGCATTAACCGGTTTTCAATTTCCCCCAGCTCAACCCTGAATCCCCGAATCTTGACCTGATGATCTATTCGTCCCAGATATTCC
>CAZIWB010000022.1:0-102043 GCA_964542655.1 uncultured Cellvibrionaceae bacterium | reverse complement strand
CGCCCCGGCACACTTAATTCGCCCGTCGTTAATCAACAAGTCTTGAGTGCGAGCCCCATTTTTTCGGCCAATTCTTTATGGCCCGCATGGGTGACCAAGGCAATACTGGCTTTTTCCGGTACTAAATAAGTCCTGGCAACACGTTGAAGGTCAGCAACTGTCACGGCCAAAACCCGGTTGCGGAACAGCTCGCGTTTTTCGCGCGTGCGACCAAATAATTCTGCCTGGTAGGTCGATTTGGCTTCACCTGCGGGCGAGCCGGGTTTATCGATGCTGCCAATCACACCGAGGATAGCTTCTTCTACTGCTTGCCATTGGTGATCAGTTTCTTGCAGCCACGTCAGGGATTCATCAAAATCGTTTAATGTTTCACTCAAGCGCGGGTCGCGATAAGAATAAAAACGGAATGCAGCGCTGTTGCTGTCCTGGCTTGCGCCACCGCCATAAGCGCCACCTTGTTCGCGAATGGCGCGATGTAAATAGCCATTGCGCAGGAAGCCACCAAGCACGGTGAGGGCAGCGGCATCAGGATGTTCACTGGGTACAGTGGCGTAGGCTTTTGCACAGAAATTGACTTGGGTATTGGCGATCCATGCTTCGCGAATCGTTTCATTTATCGGTGCAAGATCGAAGGATTTGAAATTGGCAGAGGCTGTTTCATTCGGCCAGCGCGCTTGTAAATCATCGCGATAAGTATCCAGATGTTCCTGTTCACCCACAATTAAAAATTGTTTTGGCGCTTGCAATACTAATTGGTGGATTGCTTTTAATTGCGCAGCAAAATTCGCGAGATTTTTTTCATCGTCGAGCAAATTATCCAGGGTTTTTACCGCTGCAATTCCTTCCAGGCCGCCCAACTGATGGGAGATTTTTGCTGAAGGACCCATTCCTGCACAAGCTGCGGTCATGGCCAGGCTGTGTCCATGGCCGGTAATGCTCTGTTCCCGACGCGCGCGGTTTTGCGCGATTAATTCACGGATGCGGCTCAGCTCATCAAAGCGCACATGCAATAGCGTATTCTGCATGAGGTCATTCATTGCACCACTGTTGCGGCTTAATGCTTTGGCTGAGAGTGTTAAATAGGCATCGATTTTTTGTACGTCGTCACCTGCGCCGCGGATACTGCTGAATGCATGGATTGATCCGACAACTTCTGCCTGCCAGCGTTGGTTAGCCAAATAATCTTTATCGCCCGCGCCCAATTCAGTGAGGCAAATACTGTAGTAGGGCAATAATTTTATTTGCTCGTCGGTGAGTGCAGGCAACTTGCAAGTAATTTGCTGGTACACCAAACCATTGGTGCCCGCGCTGTAACGGCGCAGCGGAAAGTTGTGGAAACTTTCATTGCTGCCGGGGGTGTAATGCAAGTTGGCAGGAATGTCTTCCAAGCCAACTTTGGGCAAAATGCTTTCATCATCATGCTGCAATTGGCGCTCTTGCAGTGCGTGGGTACGCGCGATAATGGTTTGTTTTTCTTCATCGCTCAAACCGGCTTTTAATTGTGCCAATCGAGCAATTTCAGCGGCCTGGATGCGCCCATTCATCTGCAAATCAGGACGCATGGTCAGGCGTACACGGTGCGGATTATCCAGTAACCATTTGCGCACAGTTTCCTGGATAAATTGCGGGTTTTGGGTTTTGCGGCGCAAATTTTCCAGCGCTGCATCCATATCCAATAACGCAATTGGATCGCCGCGATGGGTCGCCGACGTAAGTCCTGTCAAAATTAATTGCAAACCATAGGGATAGCCATCGCCACCAACTTCGCGCTGTGAAAGTTCAAGCTGGTGCAGCGAAGCTTCAATTTGTTCTTGCGGTACCCCTTCAGCAGCAACTTTTTGCATGATATCCAAAATCATCGCTTCGACTTTTGCTGCGTTGTCGAGCGAGCAACCTTCAAGGCCACACACAAATGCCATTTCGCGCGATGAGTCATCCAAACCGCAGAGCGGTGAAGGCGCTTGGCCCAGTTCGCTGGTTTCCAGTGCTTGTTGCAACGGCGATGCGCTGTTATCGAGTAAAATATTGGAAATTAATTGTGCTTCCAGGGATTCATCAAGATTGGTGGTTTTACCTAACAACCATGAAACCACCACATGGTTTTTATTTTCAATTCCGTCTGCATCGTTTTCATCCAATGGATAGGCTTCTTCGACTGCAATCGGTGCGTGGTAGCGTTTTTCATCGCCAACACTAATAACTTCATCCAGCTTTTCAAATTTGCTTAGGGCTTGCAGTTCAAATTTTTCCTGGTGCGTTGCAGCGGGAATATCACCGTAGGTCATAAATATCGCATTGCTGGGGTGATAGTGGGTGCGATAAAAATCCTGCAATTGTTGATAGGTCAAATTGGGGATATCTTCCGGTTCGCCGCCGCTGTTGTAATGATAAGTAGTAGTCGGGTAGAGATATTTACACAGGGTGTGCCACACCTGCGATGACACCGAACTCATTGCGCCTTTCATTTCATTAAAGACAACACCTTTAAACACCAAATCAGAATCGGGATTGTCGGTTTCAGCAAATTCAACACGATGACCTTCTTGCGCAAAATCCAATTCGTCCAGGCGCGAAAAAAATACCGCATCCAAATAAACATCGAGCAAATTATTAAAGTCTTTCAGGTTCTGGCTCGCGAAGGGATAAGCAGTCCAATCGGAACTGGTAAACGCATTCATAAAGGTGTTAAGCGAGCGGCGCACCATCATAAAAAAGGGGTCGCGCACAGGATATTTTTGGCTGCCGCACAGTGCAGTGTGCTCCAGGATATGTGCTACGCCGGTGGAGTCATGTGGCACTGTGCGCAGGGCGACGAGAAAAACGTTTTCATTGTTATCGGCAGCCAAATGAATATGTTGGGCGCCAGTTACTTTGTGGCGATATTCTTCAACACGGATTTTTAATGCATCGATAGTTTGGCTGCGCAGTAATTCAAACGTCGGATAACTCATAGGTCTGGATTTCTCGTATCGGGAAGAAAAGGGCTGTGGGGAACAAACGCACTCTGTTGTGCAACAAACCGGCTCATCGCCTGTAACAGGGGCGCATAGTCAAGTTGCTGCTGTTCCAGTTGCTGTAGAGCGTAACAACTTGCCTCCAGAGTGGAAAGCTGATTTTCGCTATGTGCTTTGCGGATTTTGTAAATAGATGCCGGTGTTTCCGCCAGCGTCAGGCGCGGCAGGCTTTGCAGCGCGCGATTGAGGTAGAGCATTTTGCGACTTTTGCGCCAGGTTGCATCTATCACCACCAGGCGGAGCTGTTCGGGAGGGAATTGCCCCGGTGTGATTGGTGGTTGGGGTGGGGCTAGCCCAAGCGATTTATATTCAGGTATCTCCGGGTAGAGCAACAGCGGTTGTTTTTGACCGGAAAATAGCCAGGAGTACAATTCATCCGCATCATAATCCTCACCTATATGCAATTGGCTGTTTTTCAGGCTGAGCTGTAATAATCCTGCTGTATTTTTTGCATTGGGAGCTTCATCGGGATGCTGCAAAATAAGGACTTCAACGCGATTGGCAATGGACGTTACCAGGGCGCAAATGCAATTCCGCTTCGGCCTGGAACAGCGCTGGCAGAGGATACGTTTAGTCGCCAAAGTGGTTGTCAATGTGGCAGCGCCTCCAGTTGATGGAGTGTGATAAGCGCTTGTGTTTGCGCCAGTTGTTCGGCAATCAGTTGTTTTTTTGCACTTGCGGTAAGGGATTTAATTGCATATTCGCGCTGGCTGGCGCTGGAGCGATCCTGTCCCGTTTCCAGATAGCATAATTGCACCGGCTTGCGGCCGCGAAAATAACGCGCACCGGCTTTACCCGATTCATGTTCCCGCCAGCGGCGCGCCATATCCGTGGTGATTCCGGTGTACACTTGCGCATCACTTGTACGAATCATGTATACGAACCAGTAGTTGGATGAAGTCATATCACTGGGCAATAGTTTAGGTCGATGTAGAGAATTATATGGCAAAAGAATCTGCTGGTCAGGATCGCAATTTTGATGATCTTGCCAAACGCTTTCAAAAAAATATTTACGGTGGGTTAAAAGGGGATATCCGCCTTGCAGTACTTGAGCGCGATTGTACCGCGCATCTGCCGATTGCACCTTTCAATTCCACGATACCTTCCACAACAAACCTCACCACAAATCCCGCGACGGATTGTTGGAGGATCCTTGATGCCGGTGGCGGACAAGGGCAGTTTTCACTGCAATTGGCGCAGGCCGGTCATAAGGTTGTCATTTGCGATATTTCGGCGGAAATGCTCAAGCTCGCGCAGGAACAAGTCGATCAATTGGGTTTGGCTGATCGTGTGCAATTGATTCATTGCGCCTTGCAGGATTTATCGCAGTATTTGCCCGCTGGTCTGCAACAATTTGATTTTGTTATTTGCCACGCGGTCATGGAATGGATGCAGGAGCCGCAATCGCTATTGCCGTGTCTGCTTTCTTATCTAAAACCGCAAGGCTATTTGTCGCTTACTTTTTACAATATCCACTCGTTGATTTACAAAAATTTACTGCGCACCAATTTTAAAAAAATCATCAATAAAGATTACGGTGGTTCGCGCGGCAGTTTAACGCCGATCAATCCACTGGAGCCTCAGCAGGTTTTGGATTGGCTTGCTGACTTGCAGCTGCAATTGCTCAGCCACAGTGGTATTCGCGTGTTTCACGATTATATTTTTAATGAAGAGCACCGTGCGCGGGAACCTCAAACGCTGTTGCAATTGGAGTTGGAGTTTTCCCAACAGGAACCTTATCGATCCCTGGGGCGTTATATCCATTTACTGGCGAAAAGAAAGGTTAGCGAGATTTGATTTTTTCCAATAATAAATCGCGCGCCTGATTGATTTTTGCAGCAAGGTAATCATTGCCGCCGCGATCCGGGTGGAGCTTCTGGATCAGCCGGCGATGGGCATCCTGAACCATTGTTTCGTTAATTTCTCCTTTGTTGATATCACCTGAAAGCCCCAGGACATCCAGCGCTTCCTGGATGGGCATGGCTATTATCGGATGTTGCGGTGGAGTGGATTCTTCAGTTTGGGCATTTTGGCGCTGCGCGTTTTTACGTTGTAACCAAAATGGCAGAAGTTGGTTAATCAAGCCATAGGCATTGCGCACAAAAGGAATTAACGCACCCAATGCCGCACCTAGCCAATGCATACGTCCGGTAATCACTAATAAAACCAGTACGCAAAGAAATGCGCCTGTTCCCATACGCCACAAGGTTTGGCGTTTTTGTGCCGGATCCAGTTTTTTATAATGGGCATTACCAATAACAATCAGCGTTACTATAACCGCGAATACCAGGATTTTGAGCATAAAGCCTCCCATAGACAGGCCGCCATTATAGGCACAGGATTTTGCTATCGGTAGCCTCGTTTTGTATGCCTGACGGATCTTGACTATGCTTGTTGTAAACTATCCAGCCGAATATTCTCCTCCAATAAGACGTTATAAGGGTATAAGCCACATGGGGCTGAAAAATAGAACAAAAATAGCTCCATCAACATCCCATTGGGGTATGCGGGCATCGTTGATATGCGGATGCCTGTTATTACTTGCATGCGGTGGGGGCGGTGGTAATAAATCGAACCTTGCTCCTGGGAGCAGCAAACCCGCATCTTCTGTGGCGAGTTCAGAAAGCCTTTCATCTTCGAGTTCACAACAGAGTTCTGTTACTGGCAATGTCACCTTGGGTGGCAGGGTGACTTATGATTTTGTCCCGCATAACGATGATAAAACGGGTTTGAATTATTCTGCGGCGACGATTAAGGCTGCACGTGGATTAGTGGTTGAATTGCTTGATAGCAACAACTTTGTATTAGCAACAACCAATACGGATGACCTGGGTGATTACAGCTTTAGTGTTGAACGGAATAAATCGGTCAAGGTTCGTGTAAAGGCGCAGTTATTGCGTACCCAGTCACCGGAATGGAATTTCAAGGTAACCGATAATACCAGCAGCAATAAATTGTATGTGGTGGATGGCAGTTTGGTCGCGGCGAGCGAGGCCACCGGAGTGCGAAATTTACATGCCGCATCCGGTTGGACTGGAGCAGGTTATACCCAATCGCGTGCAGCCGCGCCCTTTGCAATTCTGGATTCGATATTGGTGGGGGCAGAGCGTGTGTTGGCTGCGGGCAATAACCGTGATTTTCCTGCATTGGAGTTGCGTTGGAGTATTAACAATAACACCGCTGAAGGTGATCTTACCCTGGGTGAAGTGGGCACCAGTTTTTACGATGGTTCGGCAATTTATATTTTGGGTGATCAAAACAATGATACTGATGAATATGACCGCCATGTAATTTTGCATGAGTGGGGGCATTATCTGGAAAGCAGTTTTGCCCGCTCCGATAGCATCGGTGGCGATCATATTTATGATGACAAACTGGATTTGCGTGTTGCTATGTCTGAAGGTTTTGCCAACGCATTTTCCGCAATGATGCTGGATGATCCTGACTATCGCGATGCCAGTGGTATACGGCAGAGTGATGGTTTTTCAAATAATATCAGCCAGAAAAACCATAATGTGCGCGGGTGGTATTCTGAAGCTTCTGTGCAATCGATACTTTACAATTTTTACACCAGCAATAATGGAAAAATAGCGCGGGATTTTTCCGATATCTTTAACGTCATTCATTCTAATGGCTACGCTGCGAATGCAGCAATGCTCTCTATTTATGCATTTGCCGATGAGCTGCGCAGTCTTATTCCCGCACAGACAACCAATTTTAATACACTTTTGTTTGAACAAAATATTGAAACGACCAATGCCTTTGGGGCAGGTGAAAGTAACAGCGGTGGCTATGCCGGTAGTTTGCCAATCTATAAAACATTGCCGCTCAATAATTCCCCGGTTACTGTATGCAGTACTAATCGTTTTGGTGCTTATAACAAACTGGCAGTAGCTCAATTGATGGTATTGGAAGTTGCGTCAGCTGGAACCTATCAATTTACAGTGCAAGAGACCGCCAATGATTCAGGGAACTCTGATCCTGATATTTATCTCTACCGTAATGGCCAGATGCTGGATTTTGCCGAAGGTACACTGGTAGATCGAGAAGACCTATCGAGCCCCTTAACGGTTGGAACCCATATACTTGAGCTTGTCGATGATAGGGCAATGGATATAGAAAATACGGATGAAATCACTGCCTGTTTTGATGTGCGCGCACAGCGTCTCAATTAGGTCGGAGGCCTGAACTGTGAACAATATGTCTATTAGTTACGTACAATTCCTGGTGGCAATTATTATTTTGTCCAGCATCCTTATTTACGGGATTGGAGCAAAATCACCACATAATTCAGCGCAATCACCAATAGTGATAAACAGCTCGGAGGAAGCAAATTCTTCTGATCAAAAAAGTGCGCCTGTGAAAAGTGAGTTTGTGAAAAGTGAAAAGGCGGCACACCAATCGCATCGAATGGTAAAACCAGGTGCCGCAGTTAGCCTGAAAAATACGGAACCCTTATTCGTACCAGCGCCGGGAGTATACGACTATCAATTGCAATTGATCTCGCCCAGCCATGAAGGAAAGATGACAATTAATGTATCGACCAGTGATGACGTCACTATTGTTTCACCTGAACATCAGTTTGAATTTGTGTTGCATGACGGCGGCGAATATCCAATACCTTTGACGCTGAATGCCAGCTCGGAAGGGCGTTTTTATATCCAGCTCCATGTGTCCATTGTTGTGAATGGGCACACTTCCATGCGGGTGATTGCCGCTATTTTGCAGGTCGGTGCGCCAGCAGCGAAAGCGCAAAAAACAATGTCCAAAGACGCTCTGGATAAATCGGATTCAGTGATTTCACTGCCAGCACAAGAGACTATTTCACCTCGCTAATTTATTGCGTCATCTGCTGTGTTTATAATAGTTGGCCTGATAACCGGCTATTTTGCGTTTTAATGAGGAAAATCTATGTCAATCCAACGTCTGCCAGCTGAATGGGAACCACAAGATGCCATCATGCTGACCTGGCCGTATAAAAACTCACTCTGGGATTGGATTCTGGATGATGTTGTCGAGCTCTACGAAGCCTTGGCGACGGTTATTTGCGATTATGCCGATGTGGTTATTGCGGTACCGGAAAAACATTTGGAGGAAGTGCGCACGCGTCTTGAAGCCATGGGAGCGCCGCTTGAATATATCCATCTTTTCCCCTGTGAAAGCAATGACAGTTGGGCGCGTGATCATGGCCCGCTTACCGTCGAAACCCCCGAGGGATTTAAATTACTGGATTTTCAGTTTAATGGCTGGGGAAATAAATTCCCCTACGAACTGGATGATAAGGTATCGCAGCAGTTATTCGCTCAAAAAACCTTTCCGTATGCAACTATTGAGACCCAGGATTGGGTGCTGGAAGGCGGTTCAATTGAAACGGATGGGCAGGGCACTTTATTGACAACCTCATCCTGTTTGCTAAATAAAAATCGCAATCCTCATTTATCCAAAGCAGAAATTGAAGCACGGTTGATGGCTGCATTTGGAGTGAAAAAAATTAATTGGTTAGATCATGGTTATCTCGCAGGGGATGATACTGACAGCCATATAGATACGCTGGCGCGCCTGTGTCCGAACAACACTATTGTTTATACCGCTTGCGATGATGAACAGGACGAGCATTACGTCGAGCTAAAAAAAATGGAAGCGCAGCTGCAAACATTTACCAATGCGGAAGGTGAACCCTATCGTTTGTTGCCATTACCGTGGGCCGGTGTCGTGCTGGGCGATGAAAGTGATGCACGCTTGCCATCTACCTATGCTAATTTTTTAATCGTCAATGAAGCTGTACTGGTTCCTATTTATAATTTACCCATGGATGAAGATGCGTTGGAAGTTGTCTCCCGTGCATTTCCAGGGTATGAAATTTTTGGCATTCCCTGTTTAACCCTGATCGAACGGGGCGGTAGTTTGCATTGCATCACTATGCAATTACCGGAAGGGGTACTGGAGCAACTGTAATGCAAAATACTATCGCTCAAGAAACTGCAAAACAAAAAACATTGCGTGTTGGTGTAATCCAGCAATCTTGCACCGCAGATGTCGCCGCTAATTTCGCAAAATCCATCGCCCAAATTCGTATTGCTGCACAGCAGGGAGCAGAGTTGGTGGTCTTGCAGGAGTTGCATCGCGGCCTGTATTTTTGCCAGCAAGAAATGGCCGGGCAATTTGATTTGGCTGAGCCTATTCCCGGGCCAAGCACCCAAACCCTGGGGGCGCTTGCGCAAGAATTGAATATCGTCATTGTTGCTTCATTGTTTGAAAAGCGTGCGGTTGGTATATATCACAATACGGCAGTAGTGCTTGAGCGAGACGGCAGTATTGCGGGCAAATACCGCAAAATGCATATCCCCGACGATCCAGGATATTACGAAAAATTTTATTTCACGCCGGGTGATTTGGGTTTTCATCCCATCCAAACATCAGTTGGTAGCTTGGGTATTCTCGTCTGTTGGGATCAGTGGTTTCCCGAGGCTGCACGTTTGATGGCGATGGCTGGAGCTGAATTGTTAATTTATCCAACGGCGATTGGCTGGCATCCTGAAGACGATGAGCAGGAAAAAATGCGGCAGCGCGATGCCTGGATCACAGCCCAACGCGCCCACGCGATCGCCAATGGTTTACCTGTGATCAGTGTGAATCGTGTGGGGCATGAACCAGATCCGGCGGGTGGTACAGGGCTGAATTTTTGGGGTAATAGTTTTGTTACCGGCCCACAAGGTGAATTTTTATTCAGTGCACCTGCTGATCGGGAAGATACCCAGGTTGTGGTAGTGGATATGCAGCGCAGTGAGCATGTGCGTCGGATGTGGCCATATCTCCGTGACAGGCGCATAGACCACTATGCTGACTTGTTAAAAATTTATCGAAACTGATATCAACCAAAGCCACGTTTTTGGTGGCTTTTTATTGCTGGGTGTTTTAACGATAGTGTCTGGTTATGGCTAATCATATCGTCTAGACTTGAAATAGTTTATTTTTTCATCCTATCGTACAAAAGCAATACTTATGGAATCTCCTGCATCTCCTTCAAATCTAGCCATGCAGTCTTGTCCGCTCAGTGACACTCCTTGCCAATTTTTGCAGGAGTTACAGGATTTACGTCAGGAAGTGGATTTGCTTAAAGAGCAAGTGCGTACCGATGCCCTGACAGGGCTTTATAATTTCCGCTTTTTCTCTGATGCGCTCCCACTTGAAATGGAGCGTGCGCGCCGTTCATTTCAGCCGCTGTCATTAATCATTTTGGATATTGATCACTTCAAAGGGTTTAATGATCGCTGGGGGCATGAGTTAGGGAATAGGGCGCTATCCCATGTTGCCCGTTTGATTGGGGTGGCAATCAGGAAACTGGACTTCGCCTATCGTTTTGGTGGTGAAGAGTTTGTGATTTTGTTGCCCAACACAGATTTACGCCAGGCTCTAAACGTTGCAGAGCGCTTGCGGGAGATAATCGCCACTACCCCATTAGTGAACGAGCTGGATACAATTTCAATTACCGCCAGTTTGGGCGTGGATGAATTTCGTGGTAATCATAGTGATACGCCTGAAGGATTTGTAGAGCGTGTGGATGTTTGGTTGTACCAGGCAAAGCACGCAGGACGTAATTGTGTAAAAGGTCCAGTTATTGATAAGGCTGATGTGAGCACCACGGTGACTGTTGAAGAAAAAGATGCACTTTTTGGTGTATTTGAACCAAAGAATACCTGATTGCTCCCCGGTCTATATCGGGCATGGGTTTACTCTAATTAAATGAATAAGGTTTATAACGAATGGCTTTTCCCAAGATAGGTAATCTTGCCCCTGCGTTTTCTCTTAAAAACCAAGCTGGCTCTGAAATAACCTTAAAGGATTACAAAGGTAAAAAAAACGTGGTGTTGTATTTTTATCCTAAGGCATCCACACCCGGATGTACCGTCCAAGCCTGTGGAATCAGGGAGTCGCGTGCAGATTTTGATGCACTTGATACCGTAGTGCTAGGTGTTAGCCCTGATACACCCGCAAAGCTGCAAAAGTTTATCGATAAATATGACTTGAATTTTGATTTGTTGGCTGATGAGGATCATGCTATTGCAGAAAAATATGGTGTATGGGGGCTCAAAAAATTTATGGGGAGAGAGTTCATGGGAATATTGCGAACCAGCTTTTTAATCGACAAAGAAGGGCGCGTGAAACATATTATGGATAAGGTAAATACCAAAACTCACGATCAAGAAATACTCGAAATTTTGCGAAATGGCATTTAAACCATTCTTAATATAATTACATGTGATAAAAAAAATGTGTTTTGATTGGAAATTATACGCATATCTCTTTGTTTAGAAAAAAGTTCGTCTATAATCCCTAAGAGCTGAGTGTAGCTTGATTGTATCAAGGATAGGCTTGGTAGCTTGGCAAGTGTATGGCCAAGGAAAAACACTCCTGATTAATTTTACAATGCCCTTAATTGGCAAAGGAGACGCCTGGATGATCCAATTACAGCGAATTTACCGTAACAGCGAACATTTTTCCGAGAATTCATTTGAAGGTTCTGAGGTCAGATCCTTCCAGGAATATCTTGCCATGGCCGATATCCCCAAGTACGAAGGGGTATCTGGGCGAGTGATTGATGCCCTAAAACAAAGAGTCGGCCGCGATGATCTTTCTATTGACCGAATTGCTGAAGATTTAAAGCTTTCTAAAAGAACATTGCAAAGGCGTTTACAGCAACAGAGCGCAAATTTTGCACAGTTGCGCGATGTGCTCCGTTTTCATTATGCGATCAAATATTTGATTGATGAGCATATGAGCGTTGATACCGTTTCCAAGGCATTGGACTTTTCGGATCGTACTAGTTTCACTAATGCTTTCAAGCGTTGGACCAGCCTATCTCCAAGCGTGTTTAGAAAGCTGTTCCGGGATTACGCTTAATCTTCTCTTTCGCTGCAATTTCCTCTGATTAGAGGGCGCTAATTGCCTGCTTCTTTTAAAACGGGTAGAGTTAGCGCTCTTTATTCTACGAGGTTAGTTCAATGAGTTTCTTTATAGCATCCGCGATGGCTCAGGCTCAAACAGCACCTGCGTCACAAGCCAATCCAATGATTACCTTGTTGATGTTTGGTGGTATGTTTCTGTTCATGTACTTGCTGATTATTCGCCCTCAACGTAAGCGCCAAAAAGAACACCAAAATTTGGTTTCAGCTTTATCCAAGGGGGATGAGGTGATAATGACCAGTGGTATGCTGGGAAAGATTCTCAAGGTTGATGAGAATTATGTTGTTATTGAAACCGGCAATAATGTCGAGCTCAAATTCCAGAAAGTGGCTGTGCACGCAGTGTTGCCAAAGGGTACCATCAAATCGATTGATGCGGCCTGATTTGGTTGTCACGATAAAAGAGGGGGCTTAGGTCCCCATAATAATTTTGTCAAAATAGTTACAGGCAGTTTGTTGGGCGTGGGAGGCCGGCAATTTTGCTGGCAATTTTTGCGGGGCTAGGGGGAAATAGCTGTAATAAATAAATGCTTTTCCCTTTTTCGGGTCCGAGTTTTTTTTCTGTGTATTTTACGAATACCCGCATCGCGGGAGAAATCTCAAATTCGTGGTGAAACTCCTGTAAAAGGTAAATGATTTCCCAGTGCGCTGGAGTGAGTGAAATATCTTCTTGCGTCGCCAGAATACTGGCAACTTCTTTATCCCAATCATTAAGGTTGATTAAGTAACCATCCTTGTCTAGTGCAATATTGCGCCCGCCAATATTAAGATGCATATTAATACCAGCTTTGAATGCAGCGATGATCAAGAGTTAATTGAACGAATTCATTGTAATCAATTGCCTTGATGCTCTGAGCTAATTTTCCTTCCAGTCCTCGTGCCTTGATGTCATTTATAAGCGCAAAAACCATAACGCCATGTTTGATAAGTGTCTGTAATTCTTGTGCGCAAGGCGTGGATGAAAGAGCGCCAAATACGCCATCTTCCAGTAACAATATTCCATCATTTTCTGCACATACCTTCAGGCAGGAAGTGAGGGAGTTGTGTGAATAAGGTGATTTATTAATTGTGTGAAGCGTGCTCATATTAAAAACTCAGGAGGTGATCCTGTTTGCTTAGCAAGTCTCCCACATCCTTATTGTTCAGTAGTTGCAAGTCATCGAGGATAAGTTCATTGATTGTTATTGTTCTGCTGTCCAAAGATTCCCGGTGTACATAAATATTTTCTATGCCATATAAGGCTAGTGCAGGCAGTATAGATGCAATGTTTTTTTGATCGACAAGTTGGCCTTGTTGATTTTTTAGTAATTGAAAAACTCCGTCGTCCATAAATAAAATTCCTATATCCTGATCATAAACACATGCAGCCAGGGCAATATCTATTGCTTCCCTTGCAGTGCTGCTGCCATAAGGAGCATGGCGGCTAACCAGTAATATTTTTTTACTCATCTTAATGACCGAAGCTAATTAATCTATCCGATACAGCAGCAGCCTCAACTAATTGCCCTAAGCCACTAATGGTGAATTCTTCTGCGCAGTTATGGGACGGTTTATCGTAACGTGTTGCTTCCCCTTCATTGAGTACGCCGCGTCTCAAAGCTGCTGCTATGCAGACAACAAGATCAAGCTGGTAATCTTTCGCGAGTTGTTGCCAAGCCTTTTGTAAATTAAATTCATCTTGGGGCGGGGTTGCCAGACTGGTCGCGTTATGCACGCCATCCTGATAAAAAAATACCCGGTGTAAACTGTGGCCTTGATTTAGCAGCGCTACTGCAAATTGATAGGCGCTATAGCTTGCTTGGGATGAGTGGGGGGCGGAATAAACGGCCAATGAAAAAATCATAGTTGACATACGACCCAAAAAATAAGGCCCCACAAAGGGAGCCTTGAATATGTTCTGTTGCAATCAGTCGTCGCTAGTCGCGCCTAGCAGCTGTAACAAGCTTGTAAACAGGTTGACAATAGAAAGGAACAAACTGGTGGTTGCCATAATATAGTTGGTTTCACCGCCGTGAATAATTTCACTAGTTTGGTAGAGTATCAATGCAGACATTAACAAAACGATACCGGCAGAGAATGCAAGCTGTATGCCGGAAAAGTGATAGCCAAATAAAGATGCCCCTAATAAAAACAACATTGTGGCCAGCATAACCATCATGCCAACAGCTACGAACCCACCAAGAAAGTTAAAGTTTTTGCGAGTGGTCAGGACATAGGCTGATAGGCCAACAAAAACCACGGCTGTCCCCCCGAGGGCTTGCATGATGATTGTAGAGCCATTCATCATGCTAAGATATTTGTTAAGAACTGGGCCAAGGCCAGCGCCGATTAGGCCGGTAAATGCAAAAACCACTAGGAGGCCAGTAGCTGAATTGGCTGTGCGAGGAAGCACAAACCAGATGAGGCCCATTGCTATTAAGCTCATAACCAAGCCTGCTCCATGCCCGATACCGGTGAGCATGGATATTCCTGCGGTTAGGGTGCTAAATGTTAGTGTTAGGCCAAGCAGCATATAGGTGTTGCGCAATACTTTGCTTGCTTCCGTTTGGTTGAGCGTTTGGGTTGCCTGAATGTTGTAAAGTTCTTGCATAAAGTCCTCCATTAGTGATTCGGCGATGATTGGCTATCCTGAGGCGATAATACAAATATGCAATCATAAAGCCAAGTTATTATGAGGGTGGGCACCATATTGATGAGCTTATGGGGCATAGAAATGTTTGGTGGTAGGAAACAATTGAAAAATAAAAAAGGCGCTAGATTTCTCTAGCGCCTTTCTAATATGGCGGAAGGGCAGGGATTTGAACCCTGGGTAGGCTCGCACCTACGCCGGTTTTCAAGACCGGTGCATTAAACCACTCTGCCACCCTTCCGAGTGCCGCAAATTATACATAGCTTTTTTTATTGGGCAAGAGAAAAACACAGTTTTTATAGCCAAATAATCAGAGGAAATTTTTTTTACCTAGAGTGTTGATTATAAAAAGGCCGAATTGTTTCCAATTCGGCCTTTTTGTTTTTTTGGTTTGAAATATTTACTCGTTAGTACTGCGCTTGCTCAGGCGGGGATCATTTGAGGGTCTGGCCAAAGGGCGCGGATTATGATCCACATTGGGTGGTAGGCTGGTATCTAGCGCACGCGATGCCTGGTTTTCGATAGTTTCAGTAATAATGCTTACCTGGCTAACGGGTTTTGGGGCTTTACGTGGATCATTGCTTGCTCTTACAGGGGCAATGTTGACTTCGGTAACGGTTTTTCTTTCCGGAGTTTCAATCTCTATATCAAGGGCAGCTGGCACAACAGGTGGCTCGATATTAACTTCGGTTTTCGACTCGGCAATCACAGCTTCTTCCTGTGCAGCAGGTATTGTCTCAGTGGTGTCGAGAGTTGGTTGTTCCTGTGGTTCCACTGGGGCAGGTTGTGTTTCTGCGACGACTTCAGTTGCCGCTGAGTGATCTTCAGTGTTTGCGTCGTTCCGTGCTACTTTGGCGATTTGTGCCTGCTGGGCATGTTCTGCAATAGCAGCGGAAATTTGCTGTGCCAATTGCGCTGATTCGCTCAGCACTTTGGGTTCATCTTCCGCTACAGGTGCTGCTTCTTCTCTCTCGGTATTGATAAAGTTGTTTTCACCCTCAATGCCTTCGTTGCGGGTGCGGCGGCGTTGTTGTGAGCGCGTGCGGCGACCTGCGGGGCGTTTGGATGGGCGCTGATCATCTCCATCGTCCTGCGCAACGTTATCTGTGGTCGCAGCATCTACAATCAGTGGCACCTGTTCATCTTTAGTTGCCTGGCGACGATTGTTGTCGCGTTCATTGCGCTGCTGATTGCGGTTGCGTTGTTGGCGCGGCTCATCATCACCAGTTTGGGAATCGCGTGGTTGCTGTTCACGCTGTTGATCGCGATTATTGCGGGATCTGCGTTGCTCATTGTTGTCACGAGAGAAATTGTCGCGCTTTTCGCCATCTCTGCCGCCTTCGCGCTTGTCTTGGTCGCGAGCAGGTTTTGCTTCACTGGTGGGGCGGTGATCAAGGTTGTCGATAATTTCGCGGTCTTCTTTGCGCTCTTTATCGCGACGATTGTTGCGACCATCACGACGGTTATTGCGGCCTGAGCTGCGACGGCTGTCGCGTCTTTGTTCACGCTTGCCTTTAGTTTCTTCGCTTTTCTCGCCGCTAAAAATGCTGCCAATTGAACTGAGCAGGCGTGACAACAAGCCGGGTTTTTTAACCGGTTCTGGTGCTGGCTGGCTTGGGCTGCTTGGTTGTACCAATGGCTTGGGGGCATTGAACGGTTTTGTTTTGAAGTCCTCTTCGTCGGCCTTGGTTTCATCCGTATGCGCAACGATTTTGTAACTTGTTTCCAAAGTGCCTTCATCGTCATCGCGCAAGCGCTGGACCTCGAAATGCGGGGTCATTAATTCGGCGCTGGGTACAATCACAACGCGGGTGTTGTTGCGCGATTCAATGCTGGAAATTGTTTTACGTTTTTCATTCAGCAGGTACGTTGCTACAGATACTGGGCAAATTGCGCGGATCTCTGCGCTACGCTCTTTTTGGGCCTCATCTTCTACCAGGCGCAGAATGGAAAGTGCCAGGGAGCGGGTGCCACGAATGGTGCCTACGCCATCGCAGCGCGGGCAAATTTTTGAATGAGTTTCGCCCAGGGATGGGCGTAGGCGCTGGCGCGACATCTCCATCAGGCCGAAACGGGAGATGCGGCCAATTTGTACACGTGCTCTGTCCATCATCAATGCATCACGTACGCGATTTTCAACTTCACGTTGGTTGCGCACAGGTTGCATGTCAATAAAATCGATGACTATCAAGCCTCCCATGTCGCGCAAGCGCAATTGGCGAGCAATTTCATCAGCCGCTTCCAGGTTGGTTTGCAGTGCTGTTTCTTCGATATCTCCGCCTTTGGTTGCGCGGGATGAGTTAATGTCGATGGCAACCAAGGCCTCTGTAACATCGATAACAATTGATCCACCTGAAGGAAGTTTAACTTCGCGTTGGAAGGCGGTTTCTATCTGGGATTCAATTTGATAGCGATTGAACAGGGGGATGTCATCCTGGTACAGCTTTACTTTGCTGCGGTAGTTGGGCATCACTTGCTGGATAAATCCGGCGGCCAGGTCAAAAGCTTCTTTGTTATCAACAATCACTTCGCCAACGTCCTGGCGAAGATAGTCGCGGATCGCGCGAATGATAACGTTACTCTCCTGGAACAGGAATGCAGGCGCGGTCGCGCTTTTGGCGGCAGTGGCGATTGAATCCCACAGTTGCAGCAGGTAATTCAGGTCCCATTGCAATTCTTCTGCGCTGCGGCCAACGCCTGCAGTGCGAATAATTACGCCCATGCCATTGGGTACTTCAACTTCGCCGAGGGCATCTTTTAATTCTGCGCGGTCTTCGCCTTCAATGCGGCGGGAAATGCCGCCGGCTCTAGGGTTGTTGGGCATTAATACCAGGTAGCGGCCTGCAAGGCTGATAAACGTGGTAAGGGCTGCGCCTTTATTGCCGCGTTCTTCCTTGTCGATTTGAACAATAACTTCTGTGCCTTCTTTCAGCACGTCTTTGATTTTGATGCGGCCGTCAGAGTCGCCAGTGTTTTTGGTGAAATATTCGCGGGAGATTTCTTTGAGTGGTAGAAAGCCATGGCGTTCAGCACCGTAGTCAACAAATGCTGCTTCAAGGCTTGGCTCAACGCGGGTGATGCGACCTTTGTAAATGTTAGATTTTTTTTGTTCGCGATTACGGTTTTCAATATCAAGATCATAAAGCCATTGGCCATCAACCAAGGCTACGCGCAACTCTTCAGGTTGAGTTGCATTGATGAGCATTCTTTTCATGTGTTACCTAATTGTGTTTGTGAGCGTCTGACTGACGCGACAATCGAGGTCAACACGGAGACGTTTTGCGCAACCTGGTGGACTAATGCGCTACCCATGTTGAAGTGGGCTCGTACTAGCGGTTGGTGGGTTTACTTGTCGGCATGCAGTGTGATCGCTTTACAGCGACTGCAAGACTGGCCTTTAAATAACAAGGTGGCCCATTTGGCTCATTTTGTATGTACCGGGATTCCCGGTTTTCCTATTTGTAGTGCTTGTTTTCGTGTTCGGCTAAGGTGGTGTTCCATCCTATGCGACCGGGTTGTTCGTTTATTGATCTTGGTTGATTGAGTCCTGGTCGTGAAGATAATCGATCTTCATATCGGCTTCTCAATCATATGCTTAGCTTTAATAGTTAAACCACAAGATTAAATATGCAACCTGCAAAATCAGCTTCGGATAAAGTTCTGCAACGCATGCGATGCTGGTTATCCGGAATTTACAAATAGAGCTTTCTGAGCTCGGCAAAACAAAAACAGTGCTAACAATGAGTGCAACGTTGGTTGACGCAATTGTTAAGGTAGTTGGTGGGCTTGGCCCGCGTTCTACCGTTGTCAGTGTCATCAAGAGCGGGAGCTTTATACATTCACTTGGGTATTAAAGCTGGCACTCTTGCTGTCAGCGGTATTTCCTAATGATGCGCCTGTCTTCTGTGCGCGACCCGGAAACCAGCCTGTATCAGCCGTCTGAATATAGCAGCTCTCCCCGGATGCAGCAATTAAATCAGTGATTTACGTAAGTTTTTGCTCCTCCCTGATCTGTGGTTGGTGCGGTTATCCTACGGTATCGGGTATGATGCCTGTCATGAAAATATCCTCTGAAAACACCTCCGAGTCCGTTGAATCTCCCTCTCTTGCCCAAGTGCTGATCCTGTCTATTGATGAGGATCAGGCGGGGCAGCGTCTTGATAATTTCCTGATTGCATATCTGAAAGGGGTACCTAGGTCGAAAATTTACAATGTCATTCGCAAGGGTGAGGTGCGTGTTAATAAAGGAAGGATCAAGCCGGAATACAAATTGGTGGCGGGGGATTTGGTCAGGATTCCTCCGATCAGAACTGCTGAGGCGGGGACTGAGGCCAAGGCAAGTCACCAAATGATGTCACTATTGGCCAAATCGATTTTGTTTGAGGATGATGGCCTGCTGGTGATTAATAAGCCGCCTGGCCTTGCTGTGCATGGTGGTAGTGGTATTACGCTTGGCTTGATTGAAACCCTGCGCCAAATGCGCCCCGAAGCGCGTCATTTGGAGTTGGTACATCGATTGGATCGCGATACGTCTGGTTGCATCATGGTGGCAAAAAAACGTAGCTATCTACGCCATTTGCAGGCTGCTTTGCGCGAAAAGTCAGCGGGGGCTGGTGGTATAACCAAGGTGTATCAGGCATTGGTAGTTGGTAACTGGTCCAGCCGCATACATCAGGTCAATGCGCCTTTATTAAAGACGGAAGTGGCTGGAGGTGAACGGGTGGTGCGGGTTCATCCTGATGGTAAGTCCAGTTTGACCGAGTTTAAGGTGTTGCAGCGGTTCGATGGTTTTAGTTTGATTGAGGCTCGCCCCATCACTGGTCGGACTCATCAGATTCGGGTGCATGCCCAGTATTCCGGGCATGTGTTAGTGGGAGATGAAAAATATGGAAATGATGAGATTAACGAGGTGATGCGTGCGAAAGGGGTCAAGCGTCTGTTCCTGCATGCCTCGGCGCTTTCCTTTTATTTGCCGGAATCTGATGAGCTTACCTATGTGAATGCTCCGCTTCCGCCCGATTTGGCAATCCCATTAAGCAAGTTGCCTATTGCTTAGTTTTTGGAGAGAGTAATTGCTATTTATCTTTGATTGGGACGGTACCCTGAGTGACTCAAAAGCCAAAATCACTATGGCGATGCAGCTTGCAGCCCAAGATATGGGTTGGATCCCACTCGATGATCATCATGTCCACAACATAATCGGGCTAGGGCTACCGGAGGCTATACAGCAACTCTATCCTCATGTCAGCTCCGTAGATCGCAGTCGCCTACGCGATGCCTATGCGACTCGTTTTTTATCGTTGGATGAGGCTCGCCCATCTGATTTCTTTCCGGGGGTTATGGATACCTTGCATCGCCTGAAGGCTGATGGGCACATCTTGGCTATCGCCACGGGAAAAAGCCGTAAGGGATTGGATCGCATTTTTGGGGTTTTGGGTGTGGCCGATTTTTTTCATGCTACCCGTTGCGCTGATGAAACTGCGTCAAAGCCTCATCCATTGATGCTGGAGGAGTTGTTGTGTGAGTTTGGTGTGGGTGCGGGCGATTCGGTAATGATTGGCGATACCGAATATGACATGGAGATGGCGCGCCGGATTAATATGCCGCGCATTGCAGTCAGTTATGGTGCTCATCATATCGAGCGCCTGCATAGCTATCAGCCGGAATTGTGCCTGGATCAATTTGATCAATTGCTTGCTTGGGAGAAGCTTGCGGATTGATCAAGTGGGTCGGCCCCCTCATTGGCTAGCATGCGGGTGAGGGCGATTAACGGTAGTCCAATGAGTGTGTTTGGATCATCGCCTTCAAATTGTTCAAACAGACAAATCCCCAGTCCCTCTGATTTAAAGCTGCCGGCGCAATCGTAAGGTTGTTCGCGGTACAGGTAGTTTTCTATTTGTAAATCTGTGAGGTTGCGAAATCTGACTTTGCAAATCTCCACGCTAACTTGGGTGCAATTGGTCGCGGGATTGAATAAGCATAAGCCCGTCAGAAAGGTGACTGCCCGTTGGCGAAAGCTGGATAGCTGCAGAAAGGCTGCTTCATGTGTGTGGGGTTTGCCGAGGATTTGATTGTCAATAGTTGCTATCTGGTCTGAGCCGATAATCAGATGTTGTGGGTAGCGAGCTGCAAAGTGGCGGGCCTTGGATTCTGCCAGTCTGCGTACAAGTGAGGTCGGTTGTTCACTCTCTAGCGGACTTTCATCAATAGCCGGGCTTTTCCATTCAAAATCCAAACCCAGTTTGCCCAGGATCTGACGGCGATAGATTGAGCTTGAGGCGAGTAGTATTTTGCGATGAGTCATAAGGGTGGTCGTATTTTGAGGGTGGTGAATACTAGATAAGGGGGTAATTCTACCCTTGAGCCACTAAATCGCGCTATTTTGCCAGTTTTTCTTTGACACTCAGGGGGGATATCCCTATTATGGCGCGCTTATGTTTAAGACCCCTTCTAACAAAGTTCTGCCTCGGCAGGGAGACCCTCGAAAATTCGCCCAACACGGGGTGTCTTTGGAGGGTGTTATTCCTGCGTCTGAATTGCCTCGCATCATTGAGGCGACGGAAAATTCTGATGGCGAAATTCAAGTCAAACTTGAATTTACTCTGAGTGAAGAAAGGAAAAAGGTTGTTATTGGACATGCGAGCGCTGATCTGGCTTTGGTCTGCCAGCGCTGCCTTGAGCCAGTAACAGTACCGGTTGAAAGCAATATCTCGCTTGCGATTGTGTGGGATGAAGAGGCTGCAAAGGTATTGCCTGAGCGCTTTGACCCATGGATTACAGGTGAGGGGATGGCGGATCTTTACGATATGATCGAAGAAGAGCTGCTATTGAGTTTACCCGCGGTTGCCTACCATGCAGAGCCCTGTCTGGACAGTAAGCTTTATTCAAGTGGTAAGCCGGTCGAGGTGAAAAAAGAGAAAAACCCATTTCAAGTATTGGAGCAACTTAAGAGCTCGCCGAAATCCTGAGGCGCCTCGGTTCCAATGAGTCAGTAAATAGGAGCAAACCATGGCAGTTCAACAAAACAAAAAATCTCGTTCCAAGCGTGACATGCGTCGTTCACACGATGCCCTGACCGGCCCAACCCTGTCAGTTGACGCTACTAGCGGTGAGAAACACCTGCGTCACCATGTGACCGCTGATGGTTTTTATCGCGGCCGTAAAGTGATTGACAAAGGCAGCGACGAGTAATTATTTACTCAAGACGACTGCACCTTGTCGGCAAGAATTCGAATAGCGGTTGACGCTATGAGCGGGGACTTAGGTCCCCGCATTGCTATTTTGGCCTCGCAAAAATTTGTAGCTCAATTCCCGGATGTGGAATTGCTACTGGTCGGTAATGAAGCCCAGCTTCAGTCTCTTCTTCCTAAATTCAAAAAGTTGTCCGAGCGGATTACCTTAATACATGCTGCTGATGTGGTTGGTATGAATGATGATCCTTTGCTGGCATTGCGTCAGAAAAAAAACTCATCCATGTGGATTGCGTTGGATATTTTGCGCAGCGGCGACGCTGATGCTTGTGTTAGTGCAGGGAATACCGGTGCTCTATTGGCAATAGCCAAATTTTTAATTAAAACTTTTTCGCATATCGAACGTCCGGCTATTTGTAAATCCATGCCTGTTGATACAGGAAATACCTATTTATTGGATTTGGGGGCTAATATTAATTGCTCGCCGGAGCATTTATATCAGTTTGCTTTAATGGGGGGGGTTCTTGCTGGTGTGCAAGGCGATAGAGCTCCGCGAGTTGGGCTGTTGAATATCGGTACTGAATCACAAAAAGGAACCGATACATTAAAGATGGCGCAATCGCTTTTGCAGGATGACAAGCGAATTAACTATGTTGGCTTTGTTGAAGCAAATAGCATATTTACCGGTGAGGTGGATGTGATTGCCTGTGACGGTTTTCATGGGAATATTGCTTTAAAAGCCAGTGAGGGTGTTGCGCGGTTTATCGCAAATAAGATTTCAAAAATTATCAAACAAAATTTGTTCAATAGAGTGTTGAGTCTATTGATGTTGCCATTGCTGAAGCGTTTGCAGCATGAGTTGGATCCATCGTTATACAATGGCGCGAGTTTTCTTGGGTTGCAGAAAACAGTTATCAAAAGCCATGGTAGTGCAGATGTTAAAGCGTTTTTGCATGCATTAATTGTTGCACGTGAACAGGTTATCCAGCAGATACCTGAACGAATCCAGTATGTCTTAACACATCACTAATTTTTAGCAAAAAGAGAAGCGTTTTATCACTATGATTAATCAACATCTTGCTTTTGTATTTCCAGGTCAGGGTTCGCAAAAAATTGGCATGCTGGCTGAATTGGCGGCTGAATTTCCGATAGTGGAGAAAACCTTTGCCGAAGCATCGGGTGTTTTGGGTTTCGATTTGTGGGCATTGGTGCAGTCGGGTGCGCAAGATGAAATTAATTTAACCGAGCGCACGCAGCCCTTGCTATTAACGGCGAGCGTTGCAGTGTGGCGCGTTTGGCAAGAAAAAAATGGATTACAACCTGCGCTTATGGCAGGCCATAGTTTGGGAGAGTGGTCGGCCTTGGTGTGCGCTGGTGTGGTTGCATTTACGGATGCAGTGACATTAGTGCAGCAGCGTGGGAAGTTTATGCAAGAAGCTGTACCTGCCGGCCAAGGTGCTATGGCTGCAATTATTGGCCTCGATGATGCTTTGATTTTGGATGCCTGCAAAAAAGCAGGGCAGGGTGATGTGGTTGCTGCAGTGAATTTTAATTCGCCTGGACAGGTTGTGATTGCTGGTACAGCAACAGCAGTTGAACGCGCGAGTGTATTGTGTAAAGAAGCAGGTGCTAAGCGTGCATTACCGTTGCCAGTGAGTGCGCCATTTCATACAGAATTGATGCGTCCTGCTGCAGAGCGTTTGGCTGAGCAAATTACTGCGACGGTTTTTTCTACTCCAAAAATTCCGGTCGTACACAATGTAACAGCCGATGTGGAAATGAATCCTGAAAAAATCAAAGCCTTAATGATCGAACAAATTTATAGTCCTGTGCGCTGGGTGGAGTGTGTTAATACAATGGCGGCGAAGGGAATTACCTCTACATTGGAGTGTGGTCCAGGCAAAGTGCTTTCCGGTTTGAACAGGCGTATTCATGCGGAGCTGACAGCGATTTCAGTTGAGAAACCAGAAGAATTGCAAACAGCTTTAACAAGCTTAAGTAACTGATTTAATTTTCTACTTTTTAGTCTTTTTGTAAGGGAACGATAAATGATGAACCTTAACGATAAAGTTGCATTGGTTACTGGTGCCAGTCGCGGTATTGGAGCGGCAATTGCTGAGCAACTGGGCAAGGCGGGTGCGATTGTTATTGGTACTGCTACCAGTGCATCAGGGGCTGAGAAAATTTCTGCGCGTTTTGCTGAAATAGGAGTTCGTGGTGCAGGTAAGGTGTTGAATGTAACTGATGCTGATTCTGTTGCAGCTTTATTAAAAGAAGTCGGTGATGAGTTTGGTGCACCGGCAATTTTGGTAAACAATGCCGGTATCACTAAAGATAATTTATTGATGCGCATGAGTGACGAGGAATGGTTTGATGTTATCAATACCAATCTGAGTGCTATTTATCGCCTGAGCAAAGGTGTATTGCGGGGCATGATGAAGGCTCGCTGGGGGCGCATTATCAATATCAGTTCTGTGGTTGGGGCTATGGGTAATCCCGGACAATCCAATTACGCTGCAACCAAGGCGGGCGTTGCCGGTTTTGCGCGCTCTTTAGCGGCAGAAGTTGGGTCGCGCAATATTACTGTAAATACGGTCGCTCCCGGCTTTATCGATACTGACATGACCAAAGTGCTGCCTGAAGAGCAAAAGCAACAGCTCATGTCCCGTATTCCTTTGGGGCGCCTTGGTGCGCCGGAAGAAATTGCTTCTGTGGTTGTTTTCCTTGCCAGTGATGCGGGAGCTTACATCAGTGGCGAGACAATTAACGTCAATGGCGGCATGTATATGGCGTGATTTTTGGTTTATAACTCATTGTTTTTAATGAGTTATTTTCTAAAAATCAAAGAATTTTGCCTCTTGGCATTACAACAACCTGAAAATCGATGTAAAATGCGCGACGATTTTGACCGGAACGCTCGACCCAGCTGATTTTTGGCTTGATGTGTCAGGTGTTTCGAACATACAACCACTAGGAGTTACATAACATCATGAGTAGCATTGAAGAACGCGTAAAAAAGATCGTTGCTGAGCAACTGGGTGTGAAAGAAGAAGAAGTTAAAAACGAAGCTTCTTTCGTCGAAGATCTGGGCGCTGATTCTTTGGATACCGTAGAGTTGGTAATGGCTCTCGAAGAAGAATTCGAAACTGAAATTCCGGATGAAGAAGCCGAGAAAATCACTACTGTTCAATTAGCTATCGATTACATCAATGCCAACTTGGCATAATTTGCCTGCTTGGTGTGATTTGACGGGCCGCTGATACCTGTTTTTGAAAAGCCGTATTATTGCAAAATAGTACGGCTTTTTCTTTTGCCGCAAGGCTTGTTCAATCGTAGTTTTCGATTTCTTACGAATCATCAAGATTATTGGGGCATTGCATGTGCCCAGTCATCCTTCACAGGAGAACCTCAATCGTGTCGCGTAGAAGAGTTGTAGTTACTGGTCTGGGTATGATCAGTTCACTGGGTAATACTGTTGCTGATACCTGGCAGGGTATTGTCAATGGGAAAAGTGGCGTGGCAACGATCTCCCACTTTGATGCATCAGCGTTTACCACACAATTTAGTGCGTCGGTGAAAGGTTTGGTGGTGGATGATTATTTCCCCGGCAAAGAAGCACGTAAAATGGACCCTTTTATCCAGTACGGTATGGTTGCTGGTATCCAGGCCATCCGTGATTCGGGTCTGGAAATTACCGAGAAAAATGCTGGTCGTATTGGAGTTTCAATTGGTTCCGGTATTGGTGGTATAGGGACTATCGAAGAAGGCTCGGCGACCCTTGAGCATAAAGGACCGCGCCGTATATCCCCATTTTTTGTGCCCAGCGCGATTATCAATATGATCTCGGGTAATTTGTCGATCATGTTTGGCTTGCGTGGTCCTAACATTGCGATCACTACTGCCTGCACCACTGGTACACACAGTATTGGTTTTGCGGCACGTATGATCCAGTACGGAGATGCTGATGCCATGGTGGCCGGTGGTGCGGAGATGGCAACTACGCCACTGGGGTTGGGTGGTTTTGCTGCTGCCCGTGCACTTTCAACCCGCAATGACAATCCGCAAGCAGCAAGCCGTCCATGGGATAAAGACCGCGATGGTTTTGTCCTTGGTGACGGTGCCGGTGTATTGGTATTGGAAGAATATGAGCATGCCAAAAAACGCGGCGCAAAAATTTATGCTGAGTTGATTGGATTTGGTATGAGTGGCGACGCCTATCATATGACCTCTCCACCGGATGATGGATCAGGAGCAGCCGCCTCCATGCGCAATGCAATTTTGGATGCGGGTATATCACCTGAATTGATTCACTACATCAACGCGCACGGAACCTCTACTCCAGCCGGCGACAAGGCTGAGTGCCAGGCAGTTAAGTCAGTTATGGGCGCTGCTGCAGCACAGGTTGCTGTGAGTTCGACCAAATCTATGATTGGCCATTTGTTGGGTGCGGCGGGTGCGGTTGAGGCAATTTTCAGCGTGCTTGCTATCCGCGACCAAGTTGCCCCCCCAACCATCAACCTGGATAATCCGGAAGATTCCTGTGCTGACCTCAACTTGGTACCGCACACGGCGCAAGAGCGCAAAATTGAGGCCGTATTGTCGAACTCCTTTGGTTTTGGTGGTACGAACGGCTCCTTGATTTTCCGCAAGTTGTAATTGTTATTTATTTGCGTGAAAAGATGGCGCCGGACTGGAGACAGTCCGGCGTTTTTGTATAGACTCCCTGCCTATGCTAAACAATCTTCCCCTGATCAGTGTTAACGGTGTACTCGATGCGGCCATATCGCCATTGGATCGGGGCTTTGCCTATGGTGACGGTGTATTTGAAACCTGTCGCTATCAGCGTGGATCTATTCCTTTGTGGCCCTACCATCGAGAGCGATTGTTACACAGCGCAGAGCGTTTACAGATCCCGGTTGATGAATCGCTATTGATGCAATATATCGATTCCTTGCTCGCTCAAGCTGTTCTGTCAGGAATCCAGGACGCAGTAGTAAAAATTATCCTGACGCGTGGGGTAGGCGGACGTGGTTATCGGCTGCCGGACTGTGTAAAACCAACCTATTGCGTGGGTGTTTTTCCCGGGAGCCAATTGCAAACTGATCATTACTCTAGCGGTGTGATGATACGCGTTTGCAATATACGTTTGGCCCAATCTCCTGCATTGGCAGGAATGAAACATCTAAATCGCCTGGAGCATGTTTTGGCGCGCGCAGAATGGCAGGATGCGTTTGCCGAAGGGGTATTGCTGGATACGCAGGATCGCGTGATTGAAGCAACTGTGAGCAATCTCTTTATTGTAAAAAATAACCAGCTTTATACCCCTGATCTATCTGTTGTCGGTGTTGCCGGTGTTATGCGCAGGGCAATCATTGAAAAGTTGGCGCCGGGATTGGGAGTGGCTTGCCACGTAGTCGATATGGGGCTGGATTTTTTACACGCTGCCGATGAAATATTTCTCTCTAATAGTGTCTATGGTATCTGGCCAGTCAATCAGTTAGTTGATGATCGCCAAGCTACGATGCCAATACAAACCAACTATAACGAACATCAGCTTACCTGCAAATTACAGCAGAAACTTGTGTGTTTGTTGGGTGAGTAACAACAAATTTTTATGAGCAAAAAATTATCTTTCACTGTGAGGCTATTGGGTTTGGTTGCGAGTATTTTTCTCGTGGCTTTGCTGGGCATTGCAGTGTCGTGGTGGTATTTACAGCACTGGCTGCAAACACCATTGCAAATTTCTGCCCAAGGTTTCACCTATGAGTTGAAGCAAGGGCAATCCCTTGGGCATCTGGCTAATGATTTGGGGCGCACAGGCATATTGGTACACCCTCGCTTATTGCGTCTGTATGCGCGTTTTATCGACGCTAATAAAGTGAATGCGGGAGAATATTTTTTCCCTAAGGGCACAACACCGGAAAGTCTGCTGCAAAAGCTTATTAAAGGTGAGGTGGTGCTATACCAGATAACTTTTGTGGAAGGCTGGACTGTCAAACAGGTGCTGGCTGCGCTGGCGAAAGTTGATAGCGTTCAGCAGCAGCTCAATGGAAAAACAGAGGCAGAACAGCTGGCGCTATTAAACTTGCCTGTCCAGCATCTCGAAGGCTGGATTTTCCCGGATACTTACAGCTTTAGTCGCAACACACCTGATGTTGAAATTTTGCGCAATGCCTACCGTAAAATGCAAACTCTACTCGATGCTGAATGGGAAAAGCGAGCGGCGAATCTACCTTACAAAAACCCCTATGAGGCATTGATCATGGCCTCAATTGTTGAGCGTGAAACTGGCCATCACAGTGAGCGTGATCAGATCGCTGGTGTGTTTGTACGGCGATTGCAGCAGGGGATGAAGCTGCAAACAGACCCGACTGTTATTTACGGTATGGGCGACAATTACACAGGGCGCATAACGCGTAAGGATCTTGATGAGCCAACAGCCTACAACACCTATGTGATTCCGGGTTTACCACCGACACCAATATCCCTGCCCAGTGCGGCGTCAATCAAAGCAGTGCTTAATCCTGCGCCAGGCAATGCGCTGTATTTTGTCGCCAAAGGCGATGGTACCAGTGAATTTTCCGATAACCTGGATGCACACAATCAGGCCGTCAGGCGCTATCAGTTGAACCGACGTAGCGATTATCGCGCAGCGCCGCCGCCAGCCCAGGGCAATTGAGTGCTTTTTGCACGTCGGGCGCTATTTTTCACGGTAGGAAAAGCGCCCTTGACTCAGTACAATAGGCCCCATTTATTGATTCCACCTCTGATTTACGATCACCCCTAACGGATTTATTTATCCCATGAGCGACAATCATCCAGCGATTGATACTGCCGATACTGGCAGCACCGAAGTAAAAGCCAAACCTTTGCATTTTATCCAGCAAATTATCCGCAAAGATCTGGAGCAGGGGCTGCATAAAAAAATTATCACCCGTTTTCCACCAGAGCCTAATGGTTACTTGCATATCGGCCATGCTAAATCCATTTGTTTGAATTTTGGTATGGCCGAAGAATTCGGTGGTGCTTGCAACTTGCGCTTTGACGATACTAACCCTGAGAAGGAAAGCGAAGAGTTCGTCAATTCAATCAAACAGGATGTAGAGTGGTTAGGTTTTAAATGGGACGGAGCTGTGCGCTACACCTCTGATTATTTTGATCAACTGCACGCGTGGGCCATTCATTTGATCAAAAATGGGTTGGCATTTGTCTGCGATTTAAGTGTCGAGCAAATGCGAGAGTATCGTGGCACATTGATTGAACCTGGTAAAAATAGCCCATTCCGTGAGCGTGCGGTGGAAGAAAACCTGGCATTGTTTGAAAAAATGCGCGCGGGTGAATTTGAAGAGGGCGCTTGCTCTTTACGTGCAAAAATCGATATGTCCTCGCCCAATATTAATTTGCGTGATCCCATTATCTATCGCATTAAAAAAGCCCATCACCATCAAACTGGTGACAAATGGTGTATTTATCCTTCCTACGATTTTGCCCATGGCCAAAGTGATGCGATTGAAGGCATTTCTCATTCGATTTGCACCCTGGAATTTGAAGACCATAAACCATTGTACGATTGGTTTATTCAAAACTTGCCGGTGCCCGCAGTGCCGCGCCAATATGAATTTGCACGCTTGAATATCAACTATTCCGTTACCAGCAAGCGTAAATTAAAACAACTGGTTGATGAAAACCATGTTGATGGTTGGAATGACCCGCGCATGCCAACCATATCCGGTATGCGTCGCCGCGGATTTACACCGGCAGCCTTGCGTGATTTTTGTGAGCGTATCGGTGTTACCCGCTCAGACGGCATTGTTGATGTCGGGGTGTTGGAGTTTTGCGTACGCGATGATTTGGATAAGAATGCACCGCG
The DNA here is from genome assembly GCA_964542655.1 of uncultured Cellvibrionaceae bacterium. Taxonomy (GTDB): domain Bacteria; phylum Pseudomonadota; class Gammaproteobacteria; order Pseudomonadales; family Cellvibrionaceae; genus Cellvibrio. The sequence continues at coordinate 72,377 of CAZIWB010000022.1, read as the reverse complement.
CGCTATGTGCGTGTTGAAACCGTTAAAAGTGACGCTCACCAATTATCCCGCAACGCAAACGGAAACGTTGAGTGTACACAATCATCCCAATCGCGATGATTTGGGTGATCGCACACTTCCGTTTACACAAACCGTATTTATTGAGCAGGAAGATTTTCGCGAAGAAGCCAATAAAAAATACAAGCGCCTGGTCACGGGTAAGCGTGTACGTTTGCGCGGCGCTTATGTAATTGAGGCGGATGAAGCCATCAAAGATGATGCGGGCAATGTGATTGAAGTTCGTGCACGTATTATCGAAGGTAGTCTGGGCAAAGACCCGGCTGACGGTGTAAAACCCAAAGGTGTTATTCACTGGGTATCGGCAACGAACAATCTTGATTGTGAGATTCGTCTCTACAATCGTTTGTTTACGAATGAAGCGCCGGATGCAGGCGGAAAAAATTTCCTTGATTGCATTAATCCCGATAGCCTGGAAATTTTGCAAGGCTGTAAAGCTGAAATCAGTTTGGCTGGTGCGTCTATGGGGAATAGCTATCAATTTGAGCGGCAGGGCTATTTCTGTCTGGATAGCAAATACAGCACTACCGAAAAACCGGTATTCAATCGCACTATTAGTTTAAAAGACAGCTTCGGCAAAACAGAAGATCAGGAATAACATGCTGCAGATATTCAACACACTCACGCGCCAAAAGGAAATTTTTAAACCGATTAACCCCGGCAAGATTTCTATGTATGTCTGCGGTATTACCGTTTATGACTACTGCCATATAGGGCACGCACGCACATCGATTGCGTTTGATGTGATTGCAAGGTTTTTGCGCAGCCAGGGGTGGGATCTTAATTATGTGCATAACATTACTGATATAGACGACAAGATTATCCGCCGTGCCAATGAGCTTAACGAGCAATATGACCAGCTGACAGCGCGTTTTATCGACGCTATGCATGATGATGAAAAACGGCTGGGAATTTTGCCTCCCAGTGTTGAACCGCGTGCAACGGAATTTATTGGCCCCATCCTTGAGTTGACCAACACCTTGATTGACAAAGGGCACGCTTATGCCGCTAGCAATGGCGATGTTTATTATCGGGTCACCAGCTTTTCGGGATACGGAAAGCTGTCTGATAAAAACGTTGATGAATTACTTGCCGGTGCACGCATTGAAGTCGGCGATGTAAAAGAAGATCCGCGTGATTTTGTGTTATGGAAATCAGCAAAAGCCGGTGAACCTTCATGGCCATCACCTTGGGGGAATGGTCGCCCTGGCTGGCATATTGAGTGTTCTGCAATGGCTAAAAAATGCTGTGGCGATCACGTTGATATTCATGGTGGTGGTGCTGATTTGCAATTTCCCCATCATGAAAATGAAATTGCCCAAAGTGAAGCGGCGAATGGGCATCAGTATGTGAACTACTGGATGCATGTTGCTCCATTGCGAGTTGACGGCGAAAAAATGTCTAAATCACTCAACAATTTTTTTACCATTCGTGATGTGTTGGAAAAATACCAGGCAGAAGTGGTTCGCTTTTTTCTCATCAGCAGCCATTATCGCAGTCCTATAAACTACGCAGAAGATAACCTGATTGAAGCACGTGCAGGTTTGGATCGTTTCTATGGTGCCTTGCGCGATTATGCCGATGTACTTCCAACGCCTTTGCCTTCTATGGCAGATAGCGGATATTACAAAGCCTTTGTTGAAGCCATGAATGATGACTTTAATACGCGCGTTGCATTAGCGGGTATGTATGATTTGGTGCGCGATCTCAACAATGCCAGGAGTGATCTTGAACAGGCGAAACAACTTGCGGGTCAATTAAAGGCATTGGGTTTGATCCTGGGTGTGTTGCAGGAAAACCCGGAAGTATTTTTGCAAGCGGGTGGGGCTGACCAAATTGCTGCTGAAGATGTAGGGCGATTGGTTGCCGAACGCATCCAGGCTAAAAAAGATAAACAATATGCGCGCGCAGATGAAATTCGCAAAGAGTTACTTTCAGCGGGAGTAGTGCTGGAAGACTCCCGCGATGGCACTACCCAATGGCGTCGCGAATAAGTGAGAGATGATGGCAACAGGAATCTTTAGCCCTTACGCACTTTATTGGGTGGGCGGGTTTGCATTAATTTATACGGTAGCCCGCTTGCTTGTCGCCAGGCATCCACGTTTTCAGTTGTTGTCCGACATTCAAAAAAGTGTGCTGATAAAACTGATAGCAATTGGTAGCTTTAGTTTGGCGTATGCGTTTGTCCAATTTGTAGTTGTGTAATGGGGCTGCGTAATGGAAATGCATTTGCCCTCACAATTACGCGCGGCTGCGACTGATATACGTTTGGCATTTTTCGATATAGATGGCACGCTGCTCGATTCTCGCGGGCAGATACATCCAGATCTTTACACTGCAATTAATCGTCTCAAGTCAAAAGGGATAAAAACAGCGATTGCATCGGGGCGCCCTTATTTTGCCGCCCGTTTTTTAGTGGATGAATTAAAAATTAATGATACCGGCATGTTTTATACCGGGGCACATTTATTTGATCCGTATTCACAATGGACATTGCTCGAAGTGCCTTTACCAAGACAGGATGCTTTGGCGGTTGTACAGGCTGCACAGGCGCAGGATTTATATCTGGAAGTCTATACACCAAGCAGTTTTTACTTGCGAGAACAGACGGACATTAGCCGGGTTCATGCTGCACACTTGCGCGCTAATCCTGAGTTGGGTGATTTGGCATCTGTAGTTATGCGCAGCAGTGTTTCCAAGTTATTGATCGGTGTTAACCGTGAACTCCAAGGCGATCAGATTTCTGTTTTGGAGCGACAATTTCCACAGCTGATTTTTGCTCGTGCGTATTTGGCTGCTTATCCCGAATGGCAATTTGCCAGTGTTATTTCTGGTGCGGCGACCAAGCGCCGTGCGTTTGAATTCTTGCTGCACCATCATCAATTGGATCCTCATCAGGTCATTTCTTTTGGTGATGCAGAGTCGGATATGGATTTTTTGCAAATGGCAGGCTTGGGTGTGGCCATGGGTAATGCGAATGACGCTGTAAAAGCTGTTGCTGATTGGGTAACAAAAACGGCGGATGAAGGCGGTGTTGCCTACGCGTTAAACCAGTTAAATATCTAGCGGGGCTGAATGGTTATGAGCTTGCGCAGCCTTTTTAAACATCGCGGTTTGGGCATAAACCTTATTGCGGGCTTCTGCTTTTTGATGTTGGCCGTATATGGCTGGGGTTTGGGGTGGGGTGATCTGGGTGGTTACTTCGTTGTTATCATTATTTTTTTATTGGGCTTAATTTGCTTTGCGGCTTTACTGGGATGGTTGTTACGCAAATGGATAGGTCCTGGCAAAAATCATAAAACTTCCGCTAATAAAACAGCGGCCGCGAGTCACACGAAGAAACCGGGCACCGCTGATCAGGATGTAAAGCGGGATTAGAAAAACCTAGGCACGATGCAAAATCACTTCGAGTACGAGTCGGCTGCCAAAATAGGCCAGCATCAAACAAATAAAACCTGCCAGTGCCCAGCGAATGGCTTTGTTGCCTCGCCAGCCCATTTGGTGGCGGCCCCAGAGTAACAAAGCATAAATGAGCCAAGCGCTCAGCGCGAACACTGTTTTATGTACCAGATGCTGCGCGAACATATCTTCCAAAAAATAAAATCCGGATGCTATCGCCAGCGTCAATAAAATTTCGCCCACCCACAAAAACTCAAACAAAAGTGATTCCATTGTTTGCAGTGGCGGTAAAAGGCGCGCGTTGGTGATGCGGCTTTTATTCTTTAATACATGGTTTTGATAGGCGAGGATCAAGGCCTGTAAGCTTGCTATGGTGAGCAAGCTATAAGCGAGCAGAGCAGGGATGACGTGAGCAGCAATTGTATAACTCAATGAATGCTGCCAAGCGGGGTTGTTGGCAATAATGGAAACCAACACCGCAATTGCCGAGAGCGGGAATAACAATAAAAATAAATTATGCAGTTCTTTTTTTAAACTGCTTACCAGGACAATCACATTAACCAGCCAAAAAATGAGCGATGATGCAGAGAAGAGGCTGAAGTTAAAACTGTCTCCATTGACGCTAAGGCCATAGATTCCAATGCCATGGACGATAAGCCCCATCGCAGCTACGCCAAGTAATTGCGATGGTTGAAATGATTTTTGACGCACAAATTGGCTGCCAAAATAAAGCGTGGCAGCAGCGTAGATAAGAAGGGCGATCAGGTTGGCGCTTAGGGTTATCATACTGATAGAGCGAGTCCGTAGGCTATTTTCATGGATTAAACCAAGGCCGCAAGTGTGTCACAAGGTACCCTTAAAGAGAAGGGTAGATGAGAAGCATCCTTATTAACCTGAGCGAGATATACCCCTTGAATCTATGGGAGATTGCACCCTTTATAACGGCTTTGGGGGTATAATCGCCGCCACTTTTATGGGGTGGCCCTGGAATAGTCCCGGGGAACCCGCCGAGAATCAACCGTTGTTTGAGACAAGCTATGTTTGAGAATCTAACCGACCGTTTATCCCATACCTTGCGCAGTATCACCGGCAAGGCGCGTCTCAGTGAAGACAATATCAAGGACGCTTTGCGCGATGTGCGCAAGGCACTACTGGAGGCCGATGTGGCCTTGCCAGTAGTTAAAGCCTTTATTGACCAGGTGCGCAGCCGTGCCCTCGGGCAGCAAATCAGTAAAGCGCTGAACCCCGGCCAGCAATTTATCAAGATTGTGGAAGCTGAACTTATTGCGACTATGGGGCAGGCGAATGAATCGCTGAATCTTGCCCAGCAGCCTCCCGCTATTGTGTTGATGGCAGGTTTGCAAGGTGCGGGTAAAACGACGTCGGTGGCCAAACTGGCGCGATTCTTAAAAGAACGCGAAAAGAAAAAAGTATTGGTAGTGAGTGCTGACGTTTATCGCCCGGCGGCTATCCAGCAATTACAAACATTGGCGACCGAAGTGGGTGTGGAGTGTTATCCATCCACCGGTGACCAAAAGCCGCTTGATATCGCACGCAACGCAATTGACCACGCCAGAAAGCAATTCTTTGATGTGTTGATTGTGGATACTGCGGGTCGCTTGCATATTGATGAAGACCTGATGACTGAAATCAAGGATCTTCATGCAGCCATTAACCCGATAGAAACCCTGTTTGTGATTGATGCCATGATCGGTCAGGATGCGGTCAATACCGCCAAAGCATTTAATGATGCATTGCCGTTGACGGGGGTAATCCTCACCAAGGCTGATGGTGATGCGCGCGGTGGTGCGGCGCTTTCTGTACGCCATATCACTGGCAAGCCCATTAAATTTTTAGGTATGGGCGAGAAAGTGGATGCGCTCGAGCCCTTCCATCCTGACCGTATTGCCTCGCGTATTTTGGGGATGGGGGATGTGCTCTCGCTGATTGAGCAGGTTGAGCGTACCGTTGATAAAGAAAAAGCGGAAAAGCTGATCAAGAAAGTCACCAAAGGACAAAAATTTGATTTGGAAGACTTGCGTGATCAATTGCAGCAAATGCAAAACATGGGTGGATTGACCTCCATGCTGGATAAGCTGCCAGGCCTTGGCAATGTGGCGCAAATGGCACAGAGTGCAAACATGGGCAAGCAATTCAAAACCATGGAAGCCATTATTAATTCCATGACACCTGAAGAACGTCGCAACCCGGATGATTTAAGTGGCTCACGTAAACGCCGCATTACTGCTGGTTCGGGAACACAAATCCAGGATTTAAACCGTTTGTTAAAACAGTACAAACAAATGGCGAAGATGATGGGCAAAATGAAAGGCGGTGGCATGCAGAAGATGATGCGCGGCATAGGTGGGATGATGCCAGGAGGTGCAGCACCTGGTGGTGTATTGCCTCCAGGGTTTCGTAAATAGAATTGACGTTTGTTGAATAAAAAACCCGCAGTAGCGGGTTTTTTATTGTGCGAAATAATTAAAAGATCTCGCCTTGTAGGGTGGCTACCAGTGTGCGGTTACCTCCTTGGTTACGGTGTTCGCACAAATAGATTCCCTGCCAGATCCCCAAATTCAAACGCCCGTTAGTAATTGGAATATTCAGGCTTGCTCCAAGAAGGCTGGCTTTAAGGTGCGCAGGCAAATCATCACTACCTTCATCATTATGTAAATAGTAAGGCTCATCTTCCGGTACTGCGCGATTGAAAAAACTTTCAAAGTCTTTACGCACTGTTGGATCGGCGTTTTCGTTGATGGTAAGTGAGGCTGAGGTATGTTTGAGCAAAATATTCAGCAGACCAATTTTATAATTGGCCAGTTCAGGCAACTGGCGCAGGATTTCATCGGTAACCAGATGAAATCCGCGTGTACGCGCATTCAATTTAAATTCTTTTTGGTGCCACATATTAATTATTGATGGTCTGTTTGGCATTCAATGCCGGCTGATCAAATTGCATTCCATTCCAGCCAGATTGGATAAAGTTGCGAATATTCTGGTGATCTTGCGCCTGAGGATGTTGCAGTACATCAACGCGATAATAATCGCCAAAGCAGGCGAGGGTCTGTTGTTCGGTTAACCCATGCAATTTTGCAAAAGAAAATAATTTGCAGGAACCGGAGTTTTGCCCCGCTTCATTTCTTATATTGCCATTCTGGAAGGCGGTAGGTGTGAAATCATAATGCGCCTCGATAACAGCCATAGTGTCGGTAAATTGGATGCTATCCGGATTCGCGCTAAGTGTTGCAATAAAACTATCAATGGTCATGGGATTTTCTCTGCTATAAAAATTGCCGAATATTTTACCCGTACCCGGGAGAAAATAATAATTGTTATTCCTTTGCTGGTTGTTCTGTGGCAATTGCGCTATGGTTGCGTTATATCCTCTCCATTTGTCAGTGAATGCTATGGCGAAAAAACGTCCGATTTATATTCCCTTTGCCGGTCCCGCGTTATTAGAAGCGCCGTTGTTAAATAAGGGAAGTGCCTTTACCCAGCGCGAGCGGCAGCAATTTAATCTTGAAGGTTTGCTACCCTACAACATTGAGACAATTGAGGAGCAGGAAGCGCGGGTTTACCAGCAGCTCTGTTCATTTGAGTCACCGATCGACAAACACATCTATCTACGCAATATTCAGGATACCAACGAGACTGCCTATTTTCGTTTGGTGACTGATCATCTGGCAGAAATTATGCCGTTAATCTATACCCCGACAGTGGGGTTGGCCTGCCAGCAATTCTCCAAAATATACCGGCGTAAGCGAGGCCTATTTATTCCTTATCCTGATCGCGACCGGATCGAGGATATGCTGCAAAACGCCACCAAACAAAATGTCAAAGTGATTGTGGTTACTGATGGCGAACGTATTTTAGGTTTGGGGGATCAGGGGATTGGCGGTATGGGTATCCCGATCGGCAAGCTGGCGCTCTACACAGCCTGTGGTGGTATAAGCCCTGCCTATACTTTGCCGGTGACGCTCGATGTAGGCACCAATAACCAGGCACTTTTGGATGACCCTATGTACATGGGGTGGCGTCATCCGCGTATAACGGGTGAGGATTATTACCGGTTTGTTGATGAGTTTATCCAGGCCGTAAAAATCCGTTGGCCCAATGTGTTATTGCAATTTGAGGATTTTGCGCAGGATCATGCGACGCCGCTGTTAAATCGCTATCGCGATCAACTATGTTGTTTTAATGACGATATCCAGGGAACTGCCGCCGTTGCAGTGGGTACATTGATGGCTGCTTGTAAGGGCAAGGGCGAGCAACTAAAAGACCAACGTATTGTATTTGCTGGTGCAGGTTCCGCTGGCTGCGGTATTGCAGACCAAATTATCAAGCAAATGAAATCTGAGGGCGCCAGTGATTCCGAGGCCCGTAGCCGGATATTTTTGGTCAGCCGCGATGGCTTGCTACAAAGGGGAATGCCGGGGTTGTTTGATTTCCAAATTCCTTTCTGTACCCCTGATGAAGTGGTGAATAAGTGGACGTTGACCCATAGTCTCGACGATGGCCCCATTAATGTCCTGGATGCTGTCATCAATGCACATCCCACGGTATTAATTGGCGTATCTGGTCAGGCGGGTTTATTTACCAAGGCGGTCATTGAAGCCATGCAGGCTCATTGCGAACGCCCGATGATATTGCCACTCTCAAATCCAACCTCACAGGCAGAAGCACAACCTGTTGATATTTTGCGTTGGACGTCTGACAAAGCCATGGTTGCTACCGGTAGCCCATTCCCTCCTGTTGATATGGGAGGAGAGGTGTTTGAGATAGCTCAGTGCAATAACAGTTATATCTTTCCCGGTGTTGGTTTGGGTGTCATTACCGCAAAGGCAACTCGTATCACCGACAATATGATAATGGCGGCGAGCAAAGCCCTGGCGGACACATCACCTGTAGTCCAAACAGGAAAAGGAGCCTTGCTTCCGAAGCTGGATGATATCCGGGACGTTAGCAAAGTGATTGCGAAGGCAGTTATTTTACAAGCAATTGAGGATGGAGTAGCGCTTCCAATACCATCTGAACTAATAGGTGAGAAGATTGAAAAGAACTTTTGGCAGCCGGAATATCGGGAATACAGGCGTACTTCTTTTTAGTGGTGAATCGCTTTTAATTAATATTGCAACAAATTTGTGCAATTTACCCCCTCAGCTTGTATATGCTAGGCTTTGATAGTGGATTATTTACAATATGACACTTAGATCAAGTGTTATAAAAATTGTAATTAGTGCGGCTAACGTATGAATGACATCGATATTCATAGATGAGATGGGTGACAACTGGTCAAATTGACCATTAAATCACCCTCTCATTAAAAATTGATGATTTATACGCCATTCTTGCTATCGTTTCTCTTGTAAGTGATGCAGAATACGCACTAGGTGAAGGAGCGAGCCCTATTGGTTTAGGTATTTAGAGCCTTGATAAGTGTGATTTTTACCTATAATCGATATGACTTGGCATTTTTTGTGTGATTTGTGTCTCATATTTATGTTGTTTTTGATGTCAAGATCGGGGCAGTTTGTGCGTGAAGAGAAGGGGGGCGAGTATTCCCTACTTTTTGCGACAGCAGTGAAAAAATTTACACATATGCTCGACCTTAACCCAATTTATAGCTTTTTAATCGACCTGAGTTGTTCGATAAAGGACTAAAACATGGATTTTCTTTCTGCACAGAAATACCTTTTAACCAAGCACCAAGCCAAAGAGATGTTCCCTTCTGGCCCGGATATGGCAGTTTACAAAGTCTGCCACAAAATGTTTGCCACCTTGACTGCAGAAGGTGGGGTTCCACGTGTTAGCTTGAAGTGTGACCCCGATCTCGCCCTGCAACTGCGTGAGCAATACCCCGCGGTGCGTCCCGGTTTCCAGATGAATAAAAAACATTGGAACACCATCATTCTGGACGGCTCTGTCCCTACAGACCAGATCCAACGCATGATTGATCACTCTTATCAGTTGATTGTTGATAATCTGCCGACTGCCGAGCGCGACCAATTACTCGCATCTAAACAGTAATTTCTGCTGGTGACGCTGGGCAAGTGCCCGGTGTCCCTTGTCACCCGGGTACCCAGCATGTCAAAGGGCGCAATTGGTATGGACTCTCATCAAGCAGTAAATCCCAGTGATCTTGCTGATGCCCATTCCTGCGTCTTGCTTCAGGATACCGCTGCCCGGCTCAAATTGATTCGCGATGTGTTTGGTTTCTCCCAGCGTGAACTTGCCAAGCGTGCCGGAGTGACAAATAGCAGCATCTCAATGATTGAGCAGGGGCAGGTCAGCCCGAGCATCCAGTCCCTTGCGCGTATACTGGCAGCCTTTCCGATCAGTTTGGCAGACTTTTTTGGTTTCAAGCTGGCATCCGAACCCCAAGTAAAGCTGGCTGAAAAGCTTGATCTCCGATCCTCATCTGATTCTTTCCCGCACCAATTGGATGCGCGTACTGAATCTTTGGCTGTAGGGCAATCCACCGCGTGTGTTGTGCCAGTTGTAGATTCATGCGGTGTGGTGCTTGATGGTGAAATCCAACTCACATTGGTATCCGGTAACCAGTTGTTATCCAGAGGCGATAGTTTTTATATTCCTGCCGGACAATTGTTTCGCTTGATCAACCTTTCCAGAGGTGATGCGAGTTTGTTTCGCTGTTCGCTTTTTGTGCATAAGGGATAATAAACGCAAAAATTTGTGCGTTACGGCCTGGCAGCCTGCACTCCTGTAAGGCAAGTCTATTCCAGCCTGCTACACTCAACCCAGATTTTCCCTCCTCGTTCCTCACTAGAAAGAGAGATTTATTATGTTTCAAGGAAAAGCCCTAAAGGTTTCTCTGTTGCCTGATGGCATCGCTGAACTGACCTTTGATTTACAAGGTGAATCGGTGAACAAATTCAGTTTGCTCGTCGTTTCTGAACTTCAGCAAGTGCTCGATTTACTGGAGCAAGCAAAAGATGTTCGTGGGTTGCTGGTTAAAAGTGCCAAGGATGTGTTTATCGTGGGGGCCGATATCATGGAGTTCGGCGCGGTATTCGCTGCTGGCCCCGAGCAAATTACCGGTCATTTGGCGACCAATAACCGTAATTTTTGTCGCCTTGAAGACTTGCCATTTCCTACCGTGGTAGCGATTAATGGTTTTGCCTTGGGTGGTGGTTTGGAATTCTGTTTATCGTGCGATTACCGTATCGCCAGCACCGCTGCAAAAGTAGGTTTGCCCGAGACGAAATTAGGCATCATTCCAGGCTGGGGTGGCACTGTGCGCTTGCCGCGTGTGGCCGGACTTGATACTGCCGTTGAATGGATTGCGGCAGGTAAAGAAAATGATGCAGAAACTGCATTGACTGCGCGTGTTGTCGATGCGGTTGTTGAACCAACGAAATTGTACGATGCGGCCTTGAATTGTTTGCAGCAATGCATCAACGGGAAATTTGATTATCAGGCCCGTCGTACACAAAAAAAATCACCACTCAAATTGAATTTTATTGAATCCATGATGGCTTTTGAAACTTCAAAAGCATTTGTAGGTGCGCAAGCCGGCCGTAATTATCCTGCTCCGGTAACGGCGATTAAATCCATGCAAAAAGCAGCTGATAAAGCTCGCGATGAAGCATTACAAATCGAGGCTGAAGGTTTTGCCAAAATGGCGCAAACGCCGGTTGCACAATCGTTGGTTGGTATTTTTATTAACGAGCAAATGCTGGGTAAAAAAGCTAAAGGTTGGGAGAAAAAAGCAGATAAAAAAATTGCCCGTGCGGCGGTATTGGGCGCGGGGATTATGGGGGGTGGTATCGCTTACCAGTCGGCATTAAAAGGTGTGCCGATCAAAATGAAAGATATTGCCCAGCAGGGGATTGATCTGGGGTTGTCGGAAGCTAATAAATTATTGAGTAAGCGTGTTGAGCGTAAAAAATTAACCGCGTCTGAAATGGGCGATGTGCTGAATCGCATTGAACCCGCATTGAGCTACGATGGATTTGATCAGGTCGATATTGTAGTTGAAGCTGTTGTTGAAAATCCCAAAGTAAAAAAATCCGTATTGGCAGAGGTCGAAACCAAAGTCAGTGGAGCTACTGTGCTCACATCCAATACATCCACCATTTCTATTACTTATCTTGCAGAAGGTTTGGCGCGTCCGGAAAATTTCTGTGGCATGCATTTTTTCAACCCGGTGCACATGATGCCATTGGTTGAAGTAATCCGAGGAGAAAAGACCTCTGACAACGCTGTCGCCCGCACAGTAGCCTATGCCAATGCGATGGGCAAAAAACCGATAGTAGTAAAAGATTGTCCAGGATTTTTGGTAAACCGTGTGCTGTTTCCTTATCTCGCTGGTTTTGCGCTCTTGGTGCGTGACGGTGTTGATTTCCAACGTATCGACAAACTAATGGAAACCTGGGGTTGGCCAATGGGACCTGCTTATTTGTTGGATGTGGTAGGTATCGATACCGCGGTACATGCTGAAAAAGTGATGGCGAATGGTTTTCCTGATCGTATGCAACGCGATTTCACTTCTTGTACTGATGCGCTCTTCGCTGCCGGCCGTCTCGGCCAAAAAAATGAAAAAGGTTTTTATAATTACGAGTTGGATAAAAAAGGAAAACCTGCCAAGGTCGCGGCAGTGGAAGTGATTGATATCCTTAAGCCAACCATTCAGGGGTCGATTGAAATTAGCGATGAAGATATTGTCGCGCGTATGATGATTCCTATGGCCACTGAATTAACCCGCTGTCTTGATGAAGGCATTGTCGAGACCGCAGCTGAAGCGGATATGGCGCTGGTGTATGGCACAGGTTTTCCTCCGTTCCGTGGAGGTGTTTTCCGCTGGATAGATTTTATCGGCGCGCAAACTTTTTGCGATATGGCTGCTAAATTCTCTGCCTTGGGCGCACTCTACCAGACGCCAGAAAGCCTCAAAGCCAAAGCGGCTAACAACCAAAAATTTTACGGCTAAGGAGTCATTCGAATGAGCTTACAACCACGCGACGCCGTTATAGTTGATTACGCCCGCAGCGCCATGGGGCGCTCCAAAAATGGCTGTTTCCGCCATGTGCGTGCTGATGATATTTCTGCCGCGATTATTAAGGGATTACTCGCGCGCAATCCAAAATTGGATCCCAATACAATTGATGACTTGCTCTGGGGTTGCGTGATGCAACGTGAGGAGCAGGCCTTTAATGTAGCGCGCAATATTTTATTGCTGGCTGGATTGCCGCATACCATTCCTGCGCAAACTATTAACCGATTGTGCGGTTCTTCAATGTCAGCGCTGCATACTGCAACGGTGAATATCCGTGCAGGGCAGGGGGATGTGTATTTGATTGGTGGTGTTGAGCATATGGGGCACCTGCCTATGTATGAGTCGGTTAGTATCAATCCCTTGTTGGGTTTATCTGTCGCTAAAGCGGCAGGCAATATGGGGATGACGGCCGAATATCTGGCACTGCTGCATGGTATCAATCGTCAACAGATGGATGAGTTCGGAGCGCGTTCCCACCAGCTCGCTGCCAAGGCGCGTGAGGCAGGTAAGTTCCATCGTGAAATTATTGCGGTCGATGGACATAACAGCGATGGTTTTTTAATCTCGGTGGATCAGGATGAAACTATTCGTCCTGAAACGACTGTTGAGGCATTGGCTAAATTACCTCCGGTATTTGATCCAAAAAATGGACAAGTTACTGCTGGCACCTCTTCGCAATTGAGTGATGGCGCTTCGGTGATGCTGGTGATGTCTGCCGAACGTGCCAAATCCCTGGGCTTAAAACCTATCGCCAAAGTCGTTTCACTTGGGCTCGCTGGTGTTGATCCTTCTATCATGGGTTACGGTCCTGTTCCTTCAACCGAAAAAGCACTGAAAGCTGCAAACCTCACCATTGATGATATTGATGCTGTCGAGCTTAATGAGGCGTTTGCAGCCCAAGCGTTGCCGGTGTTGAAAGACCTGAAATTGCTTGATGTGATGAACGATAAGGTGAACCTGCACGGTGGTGCCATCGCACTTGGCCACCCATTTGGTTGTTCGGGTACGAGGATCACCGGGTCGTTGTTAACGGTTATGCAAGATCGCGATTTGAACCTTGGTGTTTCAACCATGTGTATTGGTCTAGGGCAGGGGATAACTACAGTATTGGAACGCCTGAATTAGGTTACTCCAGGTGTATGAGTATTGCGAAAGGGCCAACCCATGTTGGCCCTTTGTTTTTGGTGTTAAAGCAAATCCGATTTGGATTGTTCTGTCTGGTAAACTGCGCGCCATGATTGAATTATTGGGAAAAAAGTGTTGATTCATTATTGCACCGACAAAACAACCTCGGCAGCCCACCTGCTGGGGCTCGCTATCCAGCAGGCGAAGGATGATGCTAGCCGTTGCCAAAGCGTCCTTATCCAATTTACCCATACCCAGTATTATTTGCCCGGGCAGCCATTGGTTGTATTGCTGGCATTAATCCATATCAACTGCAATGCACCCTCAGTCCTCGCAATTGAAGGTAGCATTGTTGTTTTCAATCCTGAGCACCTTAAGGCGTTGCAAACCATACCTGATGGCCGCGATGCGCTGAGGGCGTATTGTCAGTGCCATTCACTGCCTTGGTTATCAATATTGGAGCCTTGGCGTTTGGCACCGGTGTGCATAGCTAAACCCTGGGGGCAGGAAATTTGGTACACGGGTATTGAGGCTCGCGGTCAGGCAGGAGTGCAGGGCGAAGGTGGTGATATTCCCTTGCCTTGGTTGTTGGAGTTAATGTCTGGGTTCATCGGATTGGATGATGTACGTCAGCCCGTGTTGCTTAAAGTCCTCGATCCCTTGGCGGATGAAGTATATGGGGATCTCTACTTCGAGCTGCATGAGGAAAAACAGGAAGTTTATGTTGTCACTCATATTGATCAAAAAGCCTGGCCCGAGGGGGTTGGAGCAATCCAGTTGGGGTTTGCGGCGCAAAAGCGCCAATGCTATTCAACCGATGAAGAGTTCAAACAGGCTTATCTGGATGCGGTGAAAGAATATGAGCAAGTCAGGTGTTTGCTGGATGCCAGGCTGGATGAAAAAAAAATCGCACTTGGGTTGGCTTCCAATCAGCCTGTAGCTGCGTCACAGTTGATAAGCTGGATTAATGACTTATCGCAACTGGATGAAAATAAAGAATTACTTGTCAGAGAGGAGAGGCTGCGGCAAGTCATGAACAGTTTTGTGGCCCATTATCCTTTGGCGGTGGGGGATGCGGTTACCGTCCCCAGATTGGTACCTCATGCCTTGCAGCATGGTGTCAGGGTAATTGAATTCCAAACACCGGTTTATGAGCGCAAAATCCTTAGTTTTGCACAGAAGGTTCTGACTCAGGCACATTGGGATACCGAAGATGCCCTTGGTTTGGTAGATATGGACTTCACTCGGGTTCAACCCCCAGAGCTATTGAGTGATGTCCTGCAGATGTTAATCGAGCGCATCGTAAACTTCGCGGATTTTGAGGTGCTGCGTATTCAACTGGATGGGAGTTATCAGCTCTATAACAAGAGTTATTCAATCCTTATGGTTGTACAGGGTTCACTAAACTTGGATGCCGCAGGTAAAACAAACCACTTTGAAGCGGGGCAGGCTCTGTTAATTCCTGGAACAAATAGCCAGTGGTTAATATCGAGTGCTATTCCTTGTATTTTTCTGCTGGCTTCGCCGCATTAGCCTGTGGCAGGTCATTAAATAGGTTTTGGAATAATTGGGTGTTAGAATGCGCGCCCGTTTGGAATTGAGGTGCAAAGGCAAACATGTCGTCTTTTTACGAAATTATTGAATTGTTGAATGGTGATGTGGCACTGGCTCGCGCTGACGATGAGAGTAATGAACCTTTAGTAACCATTCGCTTCTCCCAGGAATCCCTGGCTTTTTTGGGGGAAGAAAAGTTCACAGTGGCTAAAGCCATGATCGAAGCGGGCATGGAAGCGGCGGGTGATATCGCTGATCAGCAAGCGGAAGCTATGGTGGACGACTTGGTGGAAGATCTGAGCGATCTGGAAAAATTGATGCTGCATTAAGTTAATTAGCAAAACCCTGTCGGGTTTATGGAATTGTTGACCCTGTTATAACAGATTAGGTTTTGCCTCCCTGCCTTGCTTCAAGCCTTGATAAATACATGCTTCTCTTGAAGCAGTCCTGTTTAAATTTCCGATTCTAAAAAAACTAAAAACCGGTTTCACGAACTCTCAGTAATAACCCTTGGCAACCGCCGGTTTTTGCAGCCACTTCAAGTTGTACAAGTTCTTTATCGGTTAATTTCCCTGGGCTTGATATCACAGTATGGCTATTACCAGCTGATAAGGCTTCCCAGGTAATCCACAAAAGTGTTTGTGGGTTCTGGCAGTGAATTACCCGAATGTAACGTGTATTAACACCATAGGACTCTAGTAGTTCGCGGCTGATATTGTGTGGTGCTATCCAAGTAATCCAGCGGTCACTGCATGCATTGCTGAGAAACGCAATCATAGGTAACAGTAGGGCTAGTTGTTCTGGGGAGTCGCTGGTCAACACCAGTTCGGTAACACCACTGGTTGGTTGGGGGCGAGCCACTGCTGGTTGGGGTAAAACCCTGGCGATATTAGTCACGGCGAATCACTCCTACACTAAGGCCCTCAATACTGAATTCCTGGTCGCGCATATCCACAAGGATGACATTAAACTCAGGATTTTCAGGCCATAACTCGACTTGTGCCTTATTGCCAGCACGCTTGAAGCGTTTGACGGTAACTTCTTCTCCAATTCGTGCAACAACAATTTGCCCGTTGCGTACCTGGTCAGTTTTATGTACTGCAAGCAGGTCGCCATCAAGGATGCCCGCATCCTTCATGCTCATACCGTGCACACGCAGGAAAAAATCGGCGCTAGGTGAAAAAAAGCTTTGGGGAATATTGCAGTAGTCTTCAATGTGTTCTTGCGCGAGTATCGGATTACCAGCAGCGACTCGCCCAATGATAGGGATACCTGAATGCACTTCTGGTAATTTGATCCCGCGCGATGCGCCAGGAATAATTTCGATTGCACCCTTGCGGGCCAAGGCCTTGATATGTTCTTCAGCGGCATTGGCTGACTTAAAACCGAGTATCCGGGCGATTTCAGCGCGTGTTGGAGGATAACCGGTCTCGACTGCATATTGGCGGATAAGCTGTAGTACCTGTTCCTGGCGCGGTGTTAAGTCAGACATAGTGCTCTCCTGAATCTGTTTATTTGTACAGTGGATGTGATTATATACAGTAATTCAGGTTGTGCAATAGTTTTTCAATCTGCTGTTTATTTCACCCTATCGCCATAGCGAATACTCTGTAATTCCCCCCGTGAAAAATAAAGGTGGGTCATAAATTTACCGCTGCCAGGGTTATAGGTCCAGATATCAATGTTCTCGCAGGTGGAGATAGCGGTGTTGTTTTGTACATTATTGTTGCCGGTTTGTACTCCCTGTGGTTGGGTTGCTATGGCAATCGGTTGGCAGAAGCTGTCGGTCATTATCGGGTCGCCACATTTGGCGAGCACATCGGCTTTGGTATCGCCGAGTTGGGCGAGTTTGGTTTTACAGCGCAAAGATTCAGCATTACTGGAGAGGGAGAGTGTAGTTGCAGTTGTTGCCAGGATGAATGCGATAACGTATTTGTTCATGATCTATTCCTTTGCTGTGATGTTATTAACTCTAGTCACTATGACTGAATAGAAAATGAATCAACCGCCCAGTTTGCGCAATAATTTATCGAGTAAACCTGTAGGTAAAATCCGTTTCATAAAACCTACCAGATAGGTAGGGAAGGTAACGTAATAACGAGCTTGCGGGTGTTTAGATTCCAGCGCGTGAATCACACGGCGGTAAACTGCTTCCGGTCCCAAAGTGAAAGGAGTTGTGGTTTCCGTTTTGCCAAGCCGGGCGATGGCAGTGTGATAAATATCGCGATGGCGACTTTTCTCTGTATCTATATTTGCACGCAATGCGACCAATGCATTTTTTCGGAATTGGCTTTCAATCGGCCCTGGTTCTATCAGGCTTAGGTAGATACCGGTTCCCGCGAGTTCAAGGCGTAGGGTATCGCTAATCCCTTCAATCGCGTATTTGCTGGCGTTGTAGGCTCCACGCAAAGGCATAGCAGCAATGCCGAGTACCGACGAGTTTTGGATAATTCGTCCATAGCCCTGCTGTAGCATGATGGGCAATGCGAGATTGGTCAGCTCGCACCAGCCAAAAAAATTCGTATCGAATTGTTCGCGCAATGCCTTGATGGGTAAATCTTCCACAGCTCCAGGTTGGCCATAGGCACCATTGTTAAAAAGCGCATAAAGCTGGTTTCTTGTTAGCGCCATTGCCTGCGCAAACCCTTCTTGGATTGACTCTGAATTAGCAAGGTCAATTTGCACAGACTCCAGTCCCTCACTTTGCAAACGCATTACATCCGGCAATGCACGGCAGGAGGCAATAACCCGGTAACCCGCTTTTCTTAGTTCATGGGCAACGTAATAACCTATGCCTGTTGATGCGCCAGTTATAAGGATGGATTTTTGCATTATTGTCAGTTTCTGGTTAAAGGTTTTGGGGATTGTGCCGTTAGCTTATAGGGTCGGCGATGATTCAAGCCGGGCCGATAATAGCAAAGCAAAATTCAAACAGTCTGTGGTGATTTATGAATTCTTATTCTGCCGTGCAAAGTTATGCAAGTGTAAAAGTACATTCCAGTGTTGAAACTGCGTCACCCCACCGTTTAATTCAGATGTTGTTTGAAGGAGCGCTTGAGCGTATCGCCCAGGCCAAGGGTGCTATGGTGCAAAACCAGATCGCTCGCAAGGGTGAATTGATTGGTAAAGCAATTGCCATAGTGGGCGGTTTGCAGGGCAGTTTGAATGACAAAGAGGGCGGTAGTCTCGCCGCAAATCTTGATGAGCTTTATGACTATATTATTCGCCGTCTGACACGGGCCAATTTTGAAAATAATACCGACTACCTTGATGAATGTGGCCGCTTACTGGGCGAGATAAAAACAGCTTGGGATGCGATTGGCAATCAGGTGGAGTGAGGAGGTTTTATGGCAATTCATTTGGTATCTGCGCCCGACTACCGCGGCCAAGCGGGTGTTATGGCGATGCGTGGTTTGCAGCAGGAGTTAAACAAAGCGCTACAAATTGAAGATTGGGATCGAATCAGACATTTAGATCGTATCTGCGTATTGTTGATTGATAAAGTCATTGCTGCAAATCGCGATGATAAAACCACCTTGGTACGAGCCTTGAGTGAATTAAAAGGTGTTTACGCGGGCTTGATAGCCCAGTGTCAGCGCGAGGTTACCCTGTTGCACGCAACCTGAATTTGAGAGGGCAGTCTGGCAATAGTGGCAAGTGATAAAAAGTGTTAACGGCAACTAGTTCAGAAGGTTTTTAAAACAACTCTCTTATAGCAAAACTCGCAAAAACGATGTAGCCCTGCTAGCCTTAGGGTACATAACTGCTAGCAGGGGATAGTCTGTGTCTAACTACAATCCGCAAGAAGCGCTGAAGCAATACCGCCAATTGGGTATTGAATCAGAAGTCAGCAATGCTTCACCGCATCGTCTTATACAATTGCTTTTCGAAGGCGCGTTGGGTCGTTTGGCGGCGGCCCAGGGAGCAATAGAGCGCGGTGATATAGCAGCCAAAGGTGAGTTGTTGGGCAAGGCTATTAGTATTGTCGGTGGTTTACGCAGTTCGCTGGATATGAGTGCCGGGGAGTTATCCGAACGACTCGATCAACTCTATGAATACATCAATCTCAAATTATTGGAAGCTTCTGCCCAGAACGATATTGAAAAGGTCAACGAAGCGATTCAATTGCTAAAGACAGTCAAATCCGGGTGGGATGAAATTGGCCCTCAAGTTTCTTCTCATCAATCATAAAATAATCGTTCATATAAAATAATTGTGTAATTTCTAATTGATTATTTCATATATTCTTGGCGCCCAAAAAGTGGAAATGGAAGGCATATTTTTGGCGAATAATTATTCGACTTGATTGATTACTGTTAAACCGCCAAAAACATTTCGCCATAAATTTGACTAAGATCCCTGCCTCGTCTATTACTTACTCCAATAAGTCATCTCGCCGCCCTGAATGAAATTTATATGCATATTCAAGGCTCTGGCACGAAATGAAAAGGTCTTGGGGTATGTGGCGCAACAACAAAGTTCTTGTTATTGACGATAATCAGTCACGTAGACACGATTTAAAAATCTTGCTGGATTTTCTCAGCGAAACCACACTCACTACCGCCAGTGATACTTGGCAATCCGCAGTTGCCGAAGAAAATAATGGCGAAGATTATGTTGCTATTTTTGTTGGTGACTACCGTGACAGCAATCAATCCCTCGCACAAATATTGAAAGAAGTTCGTTCATGGAATGATGAATTGGCAATCGTTTTGATTGGCGATGAGAACCAGAATGCCGACGAAGGGTTGGATGATCTGTATCGTTTTATGATTATCGCAACGCTCTCCTTGCCGCCAACCTATAACAAGCTTGTTGATACCTTGCATCGTGCGCAGCTATATCGCGAGGCGCAATCCAACAGCAAACGCCAACCCCAGCGCCGTCCAGTACATTTATTCCGCAGTCTTGTCGGTACCAGCCGCGAAATCCAGAATGTTCGCGAGATGATGGGGCAGGTAGCTGATAAGGATGTATCAGTGTTGATTACCGGTGAGTCGGGTACAGGCAAAGAAGTGGTTGCGCGCAATCTTCATTACAATTCACCGCGCCGCGATAAACCTTTTGTACCCGTTAACTGTGGTGCAATTCCCGCAGAGTTATTGGAAAGTGAATTGTTTGGCCATGAAAAAGGTGCATTTACCGGTGCAATAAACTCGCGCGCCGGGCGTTTTGAAATGGCCGAAGGTGGCACCTTGTTTTTGGATGAAATCGGCGATATGCCCCTTAACATGCAAGTCAAGATTTTGCGTGTATTGCAGGAGCGCTGTTTTGAGCGTGTTGGCAGCAACCGAACCCAACCGGTAGATGTGCGTATTATTGCCGCGACCCACCGCAATCTTGAACAGATGATTACTGAAAATACATTTCGCGAAGATTTATTTTATCGCCTGAATGTGTTCCCGATTGAATTGCCTTCATTAAAAGAACGCTCAGAAGATATTCCTTTGTTGATGAATGAATTGGTATCGCGTATGGAAAGCGAACAACGCGGTTCCATTCGTTTTAATTCGGCGGCGATTATGTCGCTCTGCCAGCATGAATGGAGTGGGAACGTACGTGAATTGGCCAATCTGGTTGAACGCATGGCGATAATGCATCCCTTTGGTGTGATTGGTGTGCAGGATTTGCCGGCAAAGTATCGCCATGTCGATGTCACGGATGAAGACTTTGTACATGCACCGGTAAAAACCAATGGTGTTGCTGTGTCGGGTAGCACAAGCTATGTGAATATGAATGACACGCCGTTGTTGCCGGAGCAAGGGATTGATTTGCGCGAGTATATTACTAACCTGGAAATGAGTTTGATCCAGCAGGCGCTGAATGACTGCGGTGGTGTGGTTGCCCGCGCAGCAGACAAACTCTGTGTCCGGCGTACAACCTTGGTGGAAAAAATGCGCAAGTACGATATGCAACGTTAGATATATTTTGATGAAAAAAATCCCCGCGACCTTGCGATGGCGGGGATTTTTTATTTCAGGCTAACGCGCAATAATTAATTTGCGGCCTTGGGGCGACGTGCCTGCTGCGGATTGCCTGAGTTAACGCGATTGGTATTTGCATTGGGTTTTGCGTTTCCTGATGACGAACCTTTGCGGTGTGTGCTCTCCTTGTTTGGTTTTCCGCCACTGCCATTTTTGGGCTTTTGTCCGAGCACCAGTTTTTTGGCAGCAGGTTTACCGTTGCCGTTTTTACCTGCACCAGCGCCAATCGTCATACGGCGACCTAAAACAATCGGTTCAGGTTTGGCATTGGGGTCTGGTTCATAACCGGCAATCACTTCCTTTTCAATATCGCGCTTGATCAGTTTTTCGATATCGCGCAAAAATTTAATTTCATCGATACAGACCAAGGACACCGCAATCCCTTCAGCATCGGCGCGACCTGTACGGCCAATGCGATGCACGTAATCTTCTGGCACATTGGGTAATTCATAATTGACGACGTGTGGCAATTGATCGATGTCAATTCCGCGCGCGGCAATATCGGTTGCTACCAGTGCGCGGATTGCGCCGCGTTTAAAATCGTCCAGGGCTTTGGTACGTGCGCCCTGACTTTTGTTGCCGTGAATTGCTGCGGCGCTGATGCCGTCATCTTGCAATTGTTCGGTTAATTTATTTGCGCCGTGTTTAGTGCGGGTAAAAATCAATACTTGCTGCCAATCGCCTTGGTTAATCAAGTGCGACAAGAGTTCTCGTTTGCGATTGCGATCAACCGGATGCACACACTGAGTGACTCGCTCGGACGCGGTATTGCGGCGTGCAACTTCTATCAATGTTGGTTGATTGAGTAACTTGTCAGCGAGCGTTTTGATCTCATCGGAAAATGTTGCCGAGAAAAGCAGGTTTTGACGTTGCTTGGGCAGCAGTGCCAATACTTTCTTGATGTCGTGGATAAAACCCATATCAAGCATGCGGTCGGCTTCATCCAGAACCAGGACTTCAACATTGCGCAGGCTTACCGCATTTTGGTTTACCAGGTCGAGCAGGCGGCCGGGTGTTGCCACCAGGATGTCTACACCGCCGCGCAGTTTCATCATTTGTGGATTGATACTGACACCACCAAAGACAACCGTAGAACGCAGGGGCAAGTTTTTGCCGTAGTCGCGCACGCTTTCATAGACTTGCGCGGCCAGTTCACGGGTGGGAGTTAAAATGAGTGCCCGCACTGGGCGGCGGCCTGCGGCTTGCAGGGCTGGTGCCTTGCTCAGTTTTTCAAGTAGCGGAAGGGTGAAACCTGCGGTCTTGCCGGTTCCTGTTTGGGCGCCCGCGAGGATATCGCCACCTTTTAATACAGCCGGGATGGCTTGTAATTGAATAGGAGTAGGGGTGCTGTAGCCCTTGTCGGCAATAGCACGCAGAATATCGGCCCGGAGACCGAGAGCTTCAAATGACATATGGATTTCCTGTTGCTCGGCCTCCCGCGTGGCGGGCAAGGTCTGGCGAGCTGAGATGTGGCAAACACGCTTGGGTGTTTGGCAACAGAGGAGGGCGACACTGACCTTAAGGGTGTCGGGGCGCATGGTACGCAGTTGGTGAATAATATGCCAGTGACTTTTTGTTAGGTCAGTGCATCAAAATCAGGTCTTTCAGCATATGTGAAAGACCTGACATTTTTTATATTTATATATCTAATCTGCTGCCGGTACTGCTTCTAGCGCTTTTCTATTGCGTGCGAGTTGCAGTATCACGAGTGCCACTATTCCCAGTATTAAAAAACCACTGGTAACGGGCACCAATGTGCCGTTATACATCTGGCCAATTGCAGTGCCAATCAACATGGAGATAATTGATGAGCTGGCCCCGATAATGGCTGATGCAATACCTGCGACATGCCCCATTGGCTCCATCGCCATGGCGTTAACGTTGCCAAACACCAAACCAAAACAGAAAAAAAGTACAGAGGCGTAAGCCATAAACAGCCAGAGATGAGCTGGTATTAATATGAGTATCACAAGAAAAACAACGGAGCTCAGGATGATCCCCCAAACTGCACGGGTGCACAAATAATCCATTCCCCATTTTTGCACAAAGCGCGAATTAACCAGCGATGCGACACCAAATACCAAAGCCAATACACCGAAATAAATGGTAAACAATTTTCCTGTCTGGAATAAATCCTGGAAAATTTGTTGCGATGAATTCAGGTACCCGAGAAAACTGCCAAAAAATAAACCCATGCACAGGGTGTAACACATGGTGGTGTAATTGCTGATAACTTCTTTGAATCCATCGATAAAACCGCGTCTGCTAAAAGGGATGCGATATTCTTTAGGGAGTGTTTCTTCCAGGCGTAAAAAAATCCAGATGCCGATGATCAGTGCGTAAGCAATATAGAGTACAAAAATGTAGCGCCAGGAGCTCACCAGCAACACGGCTTGACCGATACTGGGGGCAAGTGCTGGCACCATAATAAAAATCATCATCACCAGCGACATAATACGGGCCATTTCATTGCCTGCGTATTTGTCGCGGACTATAGAAATGGCAGAAACATAGGGACCGGCAACGCCCAGTCCCTGGATAAAACGCCCGATAAGCAAGGTATTGATATCCTGGGCAAAAAAACAAATGACGCTGCCACACAAAAATAAGGCGATACCTGCATAGAGGATTTTTTTACGGCCTGTTGCATCAGATAAAGGTCCGCAGATCAATTGGCCCAGCGCCATGCCAAGAAATAATGCGCTAATGATGTACTGTGCCTGGTTTGCATGTTCCAGCGGAATATCGCTGCTGATAAAACCCAATGCTGGCAGCAGTGCATCTATCGACATAGCGACTATCGACATCAGCAGCGCAACCAGCAGGGTAAATTCCTGCGCGGAGATGCGTGAGGGTGTCGGGTGGGTGGAGTAGTCAGTCATACATTGGCTTCCGTGATAATTAAACTAAAGCAAGTGGGGATCATACTTAAATAGCCATGCCAACATCTGTCAGTAAATGTTAAGGCGGTCAGCATGGGTGGGGTTGTGTTGGTTAGTCGAATGGGGGCGCGCGAAATCGACAGCGGGTGTCGGTATGTCCATGATTTAATGGCCTGGGAGTTTATACATAATCCCGCCACCATAGGGCATTTTCGGCAGGTATTTTTCCATAAGCGTGATGGCATCGCGGTGAACTTTTTTAACATCCAGTGTTGTGCCCATTTCCATGCGGCGTGAGAGCATGGTAATGGGGAACAGGCAGTGACGGGTTTTCTTCACACAGAGCGCACGGCTGCGGCCGAGTTCGTCTGCGTAAATTTTCCACTCAAAAGTCTCGGGGAAATCGGCGAGGATAAGGTTGCCCAATACCAGACCCATGGCTTGCTGGGTTTTGTAGTCATCTTGTGCGACGATTTTTTTATTGATAAGAGTTTGTAGCGTGTCCAAATCGCCGAGATCAATACGAATCGGTGTACCTATTTTGTTTGTTGTGAGTTCACTCAGCGCAATGATCTCTTGCTCCATTTTACTTTGATCCATCCAGCTTAAATCATAGATGGTGACATGTGTTTGCGGTGCTACAACACTAGGATCAGATGCGGCACTTATCGGCGTTTGTGCATCTGTTGTGGCTATCGCGCATAGCAATGCCAGTGCGATCAATGGTTTCAAGTGCTGCATCTGATCCTCACATCCACAAAAACTTTCACAATAAGAAATTAATTTTTTGCCAGGATTTCACTGCCGGAAGTTTGAGATTCATGAAGATTAAACATCAAGGGTTGCGGAAGGATATCGTCCAGCGGTACTGAAAACCCGTTGGCGTTCACCATATGGATGTGAGCACTTTTTAGTTGGCGCGGTTCCGCTGCACCACAGGAGTGGGCAATCATCGCAACGCTTTTGGTAATGTTGGTTTGGTAGGCCGCAACGCGTTCGGATTTGTCGGTTGGGTCCAGCCCTTTTTGTAATTTGGCATTGTGGGTGGTAATGCCGGTAGGGCAGGTATTTTTATGGCATTGCAATGCCTGGATGCAACCTAATGCAAACATAAAACCGCGCGCGCTGTTAACAAAATCAGCACCGCATGCGAGAGCCCATGCAACCATATGTGGCGTGACCAGCTTGCCGGCCACAATAATTTTGATGCGCTCTTTTAAACCTGCATCTGTGAGTAGTGCGGTAAGCCAGGGCAGGCTTTCCTTGATCGATAAACCTACGTGGTCCATTAAAGGCTGCGGCGCTGCGCCACTGCCGCCATCCGCGCTATCGAGCGTAATAAAATCCGGCGCTGCTTCCAGCCCTTGCTGACGAATCTCATTTATCAAATCAACCAGCCATTTTTTCTCGCCCAGCACGGCTTTAAAACCAACAGGTTTGCCGGTGACGGTGCGGATATGGTTGATCATTTTTAATAAATCGCTCACTGAGTGAATATCGGTATGGCCATTTGGGCTGATGGATGCCTGGCCTTCGGGAATACCGCGAATTGAGGCTACTTCGGCCGATACTTTTTCTGTCGGTAATATGCCGCCTTTACCTGGTTTTGCACCTTGGCTCAGTTTTATTTCAAACATTTTTACTTGTGGTATTGCGGCTAACTCTAACAAGCGTGCATCGCTTAAATTACCGTCCAGGTCGCGTACGCCGTATTTTGCAGTGCCAATCTGGAATACCAAATCGCAACCTCCCTCAAGATGATAGGGCGATAAGCCGCCTTCGCCAGTATTCAACCAACAACCGGCTTTGGCGGCGCCGTGCGATAGTGCTTTGATGGCGGGGCTGGAAATGGCTCCATAACTCATGCCGGAAATATTGAAGATGGAGTTGGTGGTGTAGGGAGTTTTGCAAAAGGGCCCGAGGGTTACGGGCGATGGCATAAGTGCATCGTTGTCCATAATCGGAAATGCCGCATTTAAAAAAATCAGCGTGCCGGGCTCATTTAAATTGAGCGTTGAACCAAATCCAATATTGCTATCGACATTTTTTGCAGCGCGATAAACCCAGGAGCGCTCAGCGCGGTTAAATGGCAGTTCCTCTCTGTCATGCGCAAAAAAGTATTGGCGAAAAAATTCGCCGAGATGTTCAAAAAAATAACGGAACCGGCCAATAACGGGATAATTTTTCCGGATGGCGTGGGTATTCTGGGTGACGTCAGTGATATACATAATCACCACTGAAAGCAGTGCAATTCCGATTACCACGATAAAGCTGACTTCCAGCCAGGTCAGTAACTCAAGTGTCCAATGTGAATCAATCATGCCAATCATTTCCGGTTAATTTGGATGTCGGTGTAAGACGAGGAGTGCAAAGCGTTTGCTTGCGCGCAGCATATCCCATTTATCATTATGGCTGGCGTGTGCCAATAGCGCGCGCTGGGTTGCCAGCTACTTTGGTGTAAGCAGCAACGGATCTGGTTACTATGCTGCCCATGCCAACGACTGCATGGTCGCCAATGTTCACCCCATCCACTATTCCTGCGTTAGCCCCAATCCAGACATCGCATCCAATATTGATTCCCTTGGAGCTCACAGGCTGGTCTTTAATTGGTTGGTCTGGCTCCATGCCGTGGTTGAACGCATAGGCATAACTGTAGGCGGCTATGCGGGTGTTATCACCTATGTGTATCCCCTTGCGGCCGCCATCGAGGCTGACATGGTGATTAATAGATACATGCTGGCCAAGGGTTATTGGCCCATGCAGGACGCAATCGGCGGCGATATAAGAGTTATCGCCAATGACTATCGGGCGGCCGGGTTCGGCAAATAAACGCGCTTCCGGGGCGATGAAACAATTCTTGCCAATCTGGATGGTCTCCATATCCGCCAGATAAGCTTGCCATTCATCCTGCCAGGCCTGAGCCCAAATACGATGGGCAGGCTTTAGCTGCGCATACAGCCAGGGCATATAGCTGAGCCGCAATTTATGCTGCTGGCGATAGCGTTCGATATTTTGATCATTCATGGCAATGAGAAATAGGCAAAAGAGCGCAGGATTATAGGGGGCAGGGGAGCAAACAGGAACTTGGAGGGAGAAAAAGGTGTCCGCTGGCTGCAGGTGATTGGTTTGTTTGCTTGGCCTCTGGCGCTTTTGCCTACGCAAAAAGCTGGGCACAACGTAAAACATGGAGCGCTGAAATGAGTGCTCTTAGGGTAAACCCGTCATTACGACAACCGAAGCGGACACCTGAACTGATTATAGCTATGCCCATTTTTGGCGCTAGAGAGGCATTAGTTTTTTAAGTCACAAGTCGTTATTTTTTATAGCCAAAATAATCTTATGGCCGAAATAATTCCCGGCTGATACCCTGCGCGGCATCCCTGCATCGAGCAATTTCCTATGTATGACATCGTTGAAAATAATACGGAATTTGTAGTGGTTTATAAAAAGCCTGGCGCTAGTTTTCACAGTGAATCCGGTGAACCTGGTTTGTTTGAAACTATTAAACAAAGGGAAAGTTTTTCTGAATTATTTCCTGTCCACCGGCTTGATAAAGTGACGTCCGGTTTATTGGTAATGGCAAAAACGCCAGAGGTAAATCGACAGCTCACGGCGGCGTTTAGCTTGCGCCAGGTGCAAAAATATTATCTGGCCATCAGTGCGAAAAAACCGAACAAGAAACAAGGGTTAATAAAAGGTGATATGGCATCTGCCCGGCGCGGCGCATGGAAATTACTTACCAGCTGCGGCAATCCTGCTATCACCCAGTTTTTTAGTAAAAGTATTTGTGCCGGGCAGCGTTTGTTCATGGTTAAGCCCCACACCGGGAAAACGCACCAGATTCGTGTTGCATTAAAAAGTATTGGTGCCCCCATTCTAGGTGATGGACTTTACGGTGATGCAGTGCAAAATCAGGCTGACCGTTGTTATTTACACGCATACAGCCTTGCGTTTTCGCTGGATGGAAAAGAATATCGTTTTACTGAATTGCCGCGTGAGGGAGTATTTTTTGGCGATGAATTATTTCTCGCTGCAATGGAGGAGTGGTGTGACCCCTGGTTGTTATCCTGGCCACAAGTTGCGGGAAAGTCCCGCGATGACTCCGATTAAAGATGAGGCACATGCATTGATTGAAATGAGCACATCCAGTGAGCTAAAAACAAAAAAGGCCGCAAAAAATGCGGCCTTTTTCATTTAAATCTGGCTCCGCCTGCTGGACTCGAACCAGCGACCCAATGATTAACAGTCATTTGCTCTACCGACTGAGCTAAGGCGGAATTGTGCTCTTCATAACGCAGAAGAGGCGCGCATCATATAGATGCAAAAAATAACGGTCAACTATTAAATTGTTTTATACCAACCCGATATTTTTTTAAGAAGTATTGATCTGCAAATTAAAAAGGCGCCGAAGCGCCTTTTATAGCCTGATTGTGCAATCTGGAATCATTCGCACTGCAAACCAATTACTCGTATTTGCACAGGTAAGAGGTTTCTACGTCGGCAGATACTTTAAAGCGTTGATTGGCTTCAACAATAAAAGTTTGGCCTGCAGCAAAAGTTTCTGCTTTGTCACTGCCTGGCAGTACTACAGTCAGGCTACCACTTACTACCGTCATGTATTCTTTTTGGCTGGTGCCAAACTCATACTCGCCTTTTGCCATTACACCAATGGTTGCTGGCAGGGTTTCAGTTTGGAATGCGATAGATTTAACTGCGCCACCAAAGTATTCATTAACTTTAAACATGGGATGCTCCGCTCAAAGAGGGAAGTGGATGAAATGTGTTATTTAACCAATGCGACAAAATAACAACAAAAAAAGGACAGACACAAAAAAGGCCGCATAAATGCGACCTTTTTTCTTTAAATCTGGCTCCGCCTGCTGGACTCGAACCAGCGACCCAATGATTAACAGTCATTTGCTCTACCGACTGAGCTAAGGCGGAACGGTGACTTCCTCTGTGGAAGTGGTGCGCATGATATAGAGGCGATTTTGGTTGGTCAACCGTTTTTTATCGCTTTTTGTTAACTTTTCTTGCAAAAAAACATCAATAAATTCAAGGCTGTTTATTAATCCTGCAAGCTGTATTTTCGCTATCCAAAATGCTTCCCGTAGTGATGGAGGTTGGTTGTTTTTCCACCTGTCGGTGGATTTATAGTCGGAGCAGGATCACTTTGAAACTGCCGTTATCGGCGATTAGCTGGACCTGTCTGAACAGGGGTGCGGCTTTGCGTTCCAGCGGGATAAAGTGGTTTATCACAAACAAGGCCAGTCCCTGGGGCTTGAGCAGGTGTTTGGCACTGGTGAGGAATTTGTCTGTCAGGTCGCCATCAATATCGAATCCCTGGTGGAAAGGAGGGTTGCATAACAGCAAATCGGTTTTACGGGGGATGTCCCTGCCTGCGTCAGCGGCAATGACCTCTCCATTAAGTTGGTTATGTAGCAGGTTTTGCCGGGCTAGTTGTAGTGCGGCGGCATTGTTGTCGGTGAGAGTCCAATGTTCAATACTTTTGCAGGTGTCCAGGTTGGCGGCAGCGATAGTCAAATAACCATAGCCGCAACCCAGATCCAGGCATGTGTTGAATGGGTTTGGCTGGGGCGATAGTTGTTGCAGTTGCTCAATCAACAGCGCGCTGCCTGCATCCACTTTATTCCAGCCAAATAGACCGGGTTTGCTCAATAGTTGGAGCCCTGAATCCGGCGCAATCAGACGCTCCTGGTTATAGTCGCTATCATCCAGTAGTTGGTCTGCATCGTATTGCGTGTATTTGCTGAGCGCTGCTGAATAAACAGGTCCATTTTTTTCGGTGTTTTTTGCGCAGCCCAACAGCTTGGCAATTTTTTCGATATAGGTTTTTGTCCCTTCGTTTTTATATCCGGCAAGCAATAATTGTCCGCCGGGTTTCAGGCAGCGCCAGGCCTGGTTTAACAGGTGATGCACAACCGGTTTTTCTTTGGAGATCCGATAAAAAATAGTGTCGAGGCTGTTGTCGGCGATGCCGCTGCAATCAAAATCGTTGAATGCGGTGGTAAATCCGCGTGTTTTTGCCTGTTCGGCAACATCCCAGCGATTGGTTAATACCAATAACTGTTTTTGGTGTAGTGCGGCTGGGAGGGTGTTTAACGCGTTTTCATCGGTGCACCATAAATACTGCGCATCATCATTGGTGTGGAGGTTGGTTAACTCTTGAGTGATCCAGTTGAGGGCCAAGTCGGTCATGGTGTCACACTCTTTATTTCGTTAGCTGTTAATGCGCGATATGCACCGGGTTCCAGGGTGGGATCCAATAAAATTCCTCCGATACTTTCACGATGCAATGCCACCACCAGATTGCCTGCCGCTGCAAACATACGTTTGACTTGATGGTATTTTCCTTCGTGGATTTTCAAGCGCGCTTCATGGCTGGAAATTAATTCGAGTTGCGCAGGGCGGGTCGGCGCTTTTTCACCGTGCAATTGCACCCCTGTTGCAAACAGGTCGGCCGTTTCAGTGCTAATGGGATTGGCGGTTGTAACACGATAGGTTTTAGCGCATTCGTGACGCGGTGATGTGATGCGGTGATTCCATTGGCCATCATCAGTCAACAAAACCAGGCCGGTGGTATCCACATCGAGACGCCCCACAATTTGTAATTCCTTCCAGCGTGGCAAACGGATTAAATCCACCACCACGGGGTAGTCGCTATCGCTATTGGCGCAAACATAACCCAGGGGTTTATGCAGCATTAGATAGCGGGTTTGAAATGCCTCAACCAATTTCCCATCGAGCGTAATAATCTCATCACCCTGTAATTTATGATCGCCTTTTTTTGCAATTGCATCGTTGATGGTTACCCGGCCTGCTTTTATCGCTTGCTGGATAAGTGAGCGAGAAGAATCGCTATTTTGGCTGAGAAATTTGTCGAGACGCATTAGAAATCCTTGGAGGTAATCCAATTCGAGGGCAGGGCGTGTTCCCATCCGAACTGATGAATAATTCGAGTAAATTTTGTTGCAAGCGGCGCAGTCAATGTCAGCACTTTATTGGTTATTGGATGGGTAAATTGCATTTCGGTTGATGCCAGCATTAATCCGTCACAGGCGAATTTTTCCTGAAAAAAACGATTGTGATTACCTTTGCCGTGTTTGGCATCACCAATAATTGGATGGCTGATATGTTTTAAATGGCGGCGGATCTGGTGTTTGCGCCCGGTTTGCGGATGACATTGCACAAGTGAGTAGCGGGTGCGGGGGTATTTATCAATGCTAAACGGAAATTCAATCTGCGCCAGTGTTTTGAATGTGGTAGTTGCCGGTTGTGCGGGCTTGTTTGTGCGCGCTTTTTTATCCGTATATTTATCCAACTCTTCAACAAGGGCGTGGTCAATAAGGCCTTGCTCCGGTGCAAAACCGCGCACCAGGGCTATATAGGTTTTGGTTAATGCATGGCGGGTGAAAATATCACCTAATTGCCGCGCAATATCCGATGAAAGTGCAAACACCAATACCCCGGAGGTGGGTTTGTCCAGTCGATGGATGGGATAAACGGTTTGACCGATTTGATCGCGCAACAACTGCACCGCAAAACGTGTTTCATGGTGATCAATTTCACTGCGATGAACCAACAGGCCGCCAGGTTTATTAATGGCAACCAGATATTCGTCGCGGTAAATAATCGGCAGTGTTTCGGTCATTGCATTGATTTATAAAAAGGTGTCAGTTTCAAAAAAGTATTGGGTTATAAAAATAAAAGCAGGCGAGGCGCCTGCTTTTTTTGGAATCCTTTCATCGGCTTTATGAGCTACCAAAAAATTATTCCGCACTTTCCTTTGTTGTGGTGTCAGTCGCGGCACCACTGATTGCATTATTGCAGGTCCACCCCCAGGTGGTTTGCTTCTCGGCAAATTCTGCTGCTTTGGCTTCACATTGGCCTTCAGTGCTTTCATAACTCCATAGTGTTTGCGTTACACCTTCCTTGGTGTAACTCACTGTGCAGGGGGCTGGTTTATCGGTAGATGCATAAACCACTTCAATAACACGTTCGGCATTATTCATTGTGCAGGTGTATTTAATGGCATCATTTGCAGTCGCAGAAATGCTTGTTGCCAATAAGCTACCCAGTAAGAAAAATTTACGCATTTGATTTTTACTCCTTAAAAGTTAAATTGCGATACGAACACTATTTACCCGAGCTACAGCGATAAAAATACAATACAAACACTTAACCGATTTTCTTTTCACCTGAATCTACGGTTTGGTAAATCAGGGTATTAATGGTCATTGGGCCAACACCGCCAGGGACAGGTGTGTAGGCCGCAACGCGATTAATCAGTGGTTTTAATTCGATATCGCCCACACCGCCGGGGTGGTAGCCAGCATCAACTACAACCGCGCCATCTTTAATCCATTCGGCTTTGATAAATTCCGGTTTGCCAACAGCACCAACGAGGATGTCAGCTTGTTTAATTAAAGCGGGTAAGTTTTGGGTGCGCGAATGGCAAATAGTGACGGTAGCGTTGGCGTTGAGCAGCATTAGCGCCATTGGTTTACCGAGGATGGGGCTGCGGCCAACAACCACGGCGTGTTTGCCACTGAGTTCAATTCCATAGGCTTCCAGCAAACGCATGATACCTTTGGGGGTTGCACAGCCGTAAGCTTCTTCGCCCATGCTCATGCGGCCAAAGCCCAGGCAGGTTACGCCATCCACATCTTTCTCTGCGCTGATGGCATCAAAGCACAGGCGCTCATCAATCTGGTGCGGCACCGGGTGTTGCAACAAAATGCCATGGACATTGGGGTTGTTGTTCAGCTCGGTAATCTTCGCAAGCAACTCTTCGGTTGTCGTCGATGATGGCATTTCTACCTTTAAAGACTCCATACCAATGCGGGTACAGGCATTGCCTTTCATTTTCACATAGGTCGCTGATGCAGGGTCATCACCAACCAAAATGGTTGCGAGAATCGGGGTTTGGCCATTGCTGCGCGCCTTTAACGCGGCGACGCGAGCGGAGAGTTCCTGTTCAGTTTTTTCGGCAAGGGCTTTGCCATCCAATACAAGTGCGGACATGGGCGCTAATTACCTGTGTAATAAATGATGAAGGGGTATAAGTCTGAGGTCGCGCATTTTCCCACAGCGGGGATAAGTCGCCAAGGAAATTAAAGTGAATGGTGGGAAATACTGGCTTTGGGAAAAGATATTTTCAGGGTATGGAGTGACCCTATTTTGAATAGATGTGCAGCAATTGCAAAATTGCGAAAAGGAATTTAATAAACTGGATTTAAAAGAGCTTTTTACGAAGGGGAAATTGGGGTGGCTGATGGGGCTCGAACCCACGACCACTGGAATCACAATCCAGGGCTCTACCAACTGAGCTACAGCCACCGTAGCATTTCATCAAAAATACAAGCATTTCAATGAGTTACAACGTGTTATTTCTCATGTCGTTGCAACGGCGCGTATCTTACCATTGAAAAAACCAGAGTCAAGAACAAATACACCGGATGTCTTCTTTTTAAAGAAGAAACTTTTGGGAGGTGGCGCATCTTGCTTGGAAGTGGTGTCCCCACCAGGAATTGAACCTGGATCGCCCGCTTAGGAGGCAGGTGCTCTATCCGTTTAAGCTATGAGGACTGGAAAACTGCGCAATAAATCCGCAATGGAAATTGCTGGGTACATTAAGCGGCGGGCATTGTAAGAAGTTTTGTTGCAGAATCCAAGGTTACTTATATGAAGTGGTTGTTGTGCAAAGGAAATGCATAAATAAAAAGGGCGCAACCATTTGGTTGCGCCCTTTTGTTTTTTGATGATGCCTCAAGCCTTGGCGACGGTGTAGGACGATGTGTATTGCGTCTTGGTGCCCTGTGCGGTGTAGAGCGATGGTGCGGCGACTTTGCCGCGGAGCAAGCCGATCAGGTGATTAAGTGTTTGTTGCGAACGCGAAATCATTTTGCCGTTGATGTCGTTCATTTTTTGGCAATCTTCAAATTCGCTAACTAGCGATTTCCAATCATCGCGCAGGGGTAGGGTGGCGGTGTTGCGCTGCAGGAATAAATCCCAGCCTTGTGCATTGGTTGGCAAGCCAAGGGTAGTGAGGATTTGTTGGCGCTGTTTGGCGCTGTTGTTGAGCTGGTCGAGCAAAATGGCTTTTTGTTCAACGATGCGGGGTAGTTCATCTTGCTTACGTTGTTCCAACTGTTCACGTTCGTGAGCGAGCAGTTGTTTGAGTTGCGCAAGAGCAGCGGAATCCTGCGCGATCATTTGGCGCAGTAACGTAATATCGAGAGACATAGCAACCTCTTCATTTTTGGGTATCACATAAAACTGATGCGGACAGTGAGCCGTGAATTAAAAAGCGCCGGGGGAGAGCCTTGTTAATTCGTAAAGCAATTCCTAACCCAGAAGGTCATTCTGGTTAAGCATATTTTCAGCGATGCGCTCGGGGTTGATTTCGAAGCGGCCTTCAGCGATTGCGCGTCTGATTTCGGCTACTTTATCCAGATCAACGTCAGGCGAGCTGTTGATTTTGGCTTGCAGGCGACCCAGGGTTTGGGCTTCCTGACTTAATACCACCTGGTCACTTGCCCCTTTGCTGGCGGGTGCTGCATCGGGTGCTGGTGTTTTCGCCTCGGGCGCGCTCGGCGCTGCGGGCTTGCTGCGGGTACCTTTGGTGCCGACAGAATCCAGTGTGTTGTTGGTGTTGAAGTTCATGTTGTTCCCCTATTTGCCCTGTGGTGCTTAACCCCGGAGGGCGATTAACTTTGCTAACAATGTCGCGGTTGCTATGTCGTGACAGAAGGATTTCCCCCTAAACAGTTTTATTTGATACGACCTGTTTAAAGAGTCCCTAGCAGTCTTATCGGCCAGCTGACGCTTAACTTTAGCAACAATTTAAAAAACTTTAATAAATCATAGGGTTTGTACTAGCCCCTGACTCATAACAACCCCGCTGATGATCCTTTCCGATGAGTTATTACGCACCCGGATTGTCTGGCCGATGCGACCATCGGCCAAGGCAGTACCTGAGCTGCTAACCTTGATGCTGCCCGCCAGCGATTCCAGCGTCACCATCTCTCCACGCCTCACGGCGGTAGGGGCATCCAGCAGGGCGGTTTTGAATGGCTCCCCCATGCTGATATTACGTTTGGCCTCTTTGCCGATAATGGCGCCTTCCTCGGGCAAAAAAGCTTGTCGAATACTGCTGATGTTGACCAGGCTGGTGCCGATATGGCCCTGGTTGATCAGCTCACCGCGGGCGATATCGCGCAGAGCGGTGGGGATTTCCCGGTAAATTGTCACCTGTGCCGGTACATGCACTGACCAGGATTGGCCGCTACTGCATTGTGCCTTGACACTGATATTGCCGCCCAAGCCACTGGCGTCCTGGATGGTGAAGGCAATCGGATGTTCACAACTGCTGAGCCTGAGACGGGGATCCAGGTTGCCGACATTGATATCGATACGCTCGTGTTCAACTTGCTCGTATTCCATCGCCAAAAAACTGGCAATGTCTTGTTTCAATTGGTTGGTGGCATAAACCTGAACAGGGACCTGGGCAGATACAAATGGGGTAAGGCTACATAATAGGAATCCTAACCCGGCGCCAAGCGAGGTTGCCGCTTTAGACAAGACGGGTTGCTTGAGCAATATAGGCTTCTTGCAGTGGCGGTGACGCAAAATATTCCGCAAGAAAACTCTATAAAAACTAGGAAGTTCCATATTTTGTCCTATCCTCAAGGGTAAGAACTGAGTGCCGGTCTGGATCATTAACGACTAAAGTCTGACACTTTTTTGCCGCTAAACTGCTTTACTAAGCATCAAAGCAAATACTGTGCCGTATATCCTGGGCTGATTTGTGGATGGCTCGGGTCAGAATGTTGAGAATAAAAGAGGTAATTGCATGGCTGGTGTAATGGATAGTGTCAATCAGCGTACGCAGCTGGTTGGGCAAAACCGTCTTGAGCTCCTGTTGTTTCGGCTTGGTGGTCAGCAGTTGTATGGCATTAACGTCTTCAAGGTGAAAGAGGTTCTCCAGTGCCCGCAATTGAATGCTATTCCCGGCCGCAGTGCGGTAGTGCGCGGTGTTGCCCATATTCGTGGCGGCACCTTGCCGATTATGGATATGAACCTGGCCATTGGTCGCCGCGAGTTGCCGGATATTGAAAGCTGTTTTGTCATCATCACCGAATACAACCGCAAGGCCCAAGGCTTCCTGGTGCGCTCAGTTGAACGCATTGTGAATATGAACTGGGGCGATATACATCCACCACCAAAAGGCGCAGGTAAAGAGCATTACCTGACCGCCGTGACCCAGGTAGATGGTCAATTGGTTGAAATTATCGATGTGGAAAAAATCCTCGCAGAAGTTTCACCTGTGCGCGAAGAGGTCAGTGCGGGTGTGATTGAAGATGGCATCGCTGATCGTGTGGTGCAAAAACATGTATTGATCATTGACGACTCCACCATCGCCCGCAAACAAATCCAGCGGGTGGTTGAGGGAATGGGCATCAAAACCACCCTTAAAAAGGATGGTGCAGAAGGCTTTCAATACTTACAGGACTTATTGAGTGACGGTAAAGACCCATACTCCGAGCTAGTGATGATTATCTGCGATATCGAAATGCCGGAGATGGATGGCTATACCTTTACGGCGGAAGTGCGCAATCATCCTGAACTGAAAAAACTGCATATCATCCTGCATACATCACTTAGCGGCGTGTTTAATGAAGCCATGGTGCGGAAGGTGGGGGCAGATGATTTCCTCGCCAAGTTCCACCCGGACGAACTGGCAAAACGCGTCAATGATCGCGTCCTGGCTATTACCGGTGAAAGCTTGTTGCCGCCGGAAGAGGTGTGATTTTGTATTGCCGTAGCGAATTGGCGTGCGGCAATTGTTTTCGATTGGAAGCTTATGATTAAAAAAGAGCCGCTCTTTGCCAAACCGCTGGATCGGGACAATATCGGCCAGTCCGAGTTTGACCAATTCCGTCAATTCCTTGAGGACGCATGCGGTATTTCGCTGGGCGATAACAAGCAGTATCTCGTTACTAACCGTATTCGCCGTATTCTGGAAGAGAACAATATTGCTTCCTTTGGCGAGTTGGTGCGTGTGTTAAAGCAGGGAATTAATCGCAAACTGAAAGATCAGGTTGTCGATTCCATGACCACCAATGAAACCTTCTGGTTTCGCGATATTTACCCCTACGATCATCTGAAAAACACCTTGTTGCCGCAATTGATGGCAGGCAATAACCGCATGTTTGGCCCGGTGCGCATCTGGTCTGCTGCTTGTTCGTCGGGGCAGGAGCCTTACTCCATCAGTATCATGGCGGAAGAGTACAAGCGCCAGGCGATGGGTAATATGGCGCGGCAGGTGCAAGTTGTCGCCACGGATTTATCGTCAACGGTTTTGGAGCAGGCCAAGCGTGGTGAGTACGACAAATTGTCGGTACTGCGTGG
Source organism: uncultured Cellvibrionaceae bacterium (assembly GCA_964542655.1). Taxonomy (GTDB): domain Bacteria; phylum Pseudomonadota; class Gammaproteobacteria; order Pseudomonadales; family Cellvibrionaceae; genus Cellvibrio. The sequence goes on along the minus strand of CAZIWB010000022.1, from coordinate 34,923 downwards.
TTTGTCCGCTGAACGGCTGGAGCGTTATTTCGATAACCCTACGCCTGCAATCTGGCGGGTAAAAAGCGCGGTGAAAGAGCGTATCGATTTCCGCTCGCTGAATTTGATGGATTCCTATGCTTCCCTTGGCAAGTTCGATATTGTCTTTTGCCGCAATGTACTGATTTATTTCAATGCCGATTTAAAGCGGCAGATCTTGCAAAAAATCCATGCTTCCCTGAGGCCACAAGGCATTCTCTTCCTCGGCTCGTCCGAGGGCTTGGCAGGTGCCGCCGACTTGTTTGAGATGGTGCGCTGTGAGCCTGGGATTCTTTATAAGGCGATTTAAATTCCCCTAATCCCCTGACTACGCATCCCGTGTCAAAGGGGGGCCTGAGTGTGCCATCTCCTTATTACTTGCCTCCATGAGCGGAAAACCTTTGCCGCTTCCCTCTTGCCGCTTTTATCTGTCCTCAGTTTTATAGCCATTTAAATCCTTTAAAAACAATAGCTTATATTTTATTTCAGCCTTTGGCACAGGGGTTGCTTTGTTGTAGGTAACAAAAGGTCACAACCGCTTTGGTTGCCACCTTAATGACCAGAAGGCGAACCTGAAATGACCATCTCTTTCGACAAAGCACTCGGCATCCACGAATCAGCATTGAAATTCCGTTCCGAGCGCGCCGGTGTGCTGGCGAATAACCTCGCCAACATAGATACACCGAACTACAAGGCAAAAGACCTGGATTTCAAGCAAGCCTTAAACCAGAAAATGAATGCCAATAAATCCCACAGCTTTGATTTGCAGACTACCCAGTCGCGTCATATTGATGGCAGTGGGTTTTCGCTGGATGAAGGTGATGTTCTCTACCGTACACCGCAACAACCATCGATTGATGGCAACACCGTGGAAGACCAAATCGAACACGCGGAGTTCATGAAAAACTCCCTCGCATTTCAAGCAAGTTTTCAGTTTTTAAATAGTAAATTTACCGGATTGCGCACTGCGATTCGCGGCGACTAAATCGCCTGGCTTTTTGGGTAAGCGTTTTTTCCAAACGAATTTTGTAGGTACTTGATCATGGCACTTGGAAATATTTTTGATATCGCCGGCACTGGTATGAACGCACAAAGTTTGCGTTTAAATACCACAGCCAGCAACCTGGCGAATGCGCAATCGGCCAGCTCCAGTGTGAATGAAGTTTATCGCAGCCGCCAACCGGTGTTCGCCGCAATCCAGCAAGAAGCCATGCGTGCCAGTGTCACTGAAGGTACCTACAGCGATAACGAAGTTGATGCCGCCGCCGGTGTGCAAGTGCTCGGTATTGTCGAGAGTGATGCGCCGCTGCAACGCCGTTATGAACCTACACATCCCAAGGCGGATGCGGAAGGTTACGTCTATTACCCCAATGTAAATCCGGTAGAAGAAATGGCCAACATGATTGCTGCTTCGCGTTCATTCCAGATGAATGTGGAAGTGATGAACTCGGCTAAACAAATGGTTCAGCGTGTGCTGACGCTCGGTCAGTAATTAGCGAGGGAGAGAAATTATGTCAACTGTAAGTAGCACCAGTAATAACTCCAGCGTTACTGACAACCTGAGTATTACCAAAAAAACAGAAACGAAAAAAAATACAAATGAATTGGGGCAGGCTGCGTTTCTGGAATTGATGATTACGCAAATGAACAATCAAAATCCTTTGAGCCCGCAAGATAACAGCGAGTTTGTGGCGCAACTGGCACAGTTCAGTTCGGTGGAAGGGTTGGAGCGTTTGAATACCAGCTTCAATAGTTTTATGTCTAACAATGCGCTGCAAGCCTCATCGCTTGTGGGGCGGAGTGTAACGGTAGATTCGGACAAAAGTACGCTGGTTAAAGGCGGCATAGTGGCCGGTAGTGTTGGCCTGAATTATCCGGCCACCGATATGAAAATGAAAATTTATGATGCCGATGGTGTGCTGGTGCAATCAATCCCGGTGGGCAAGGTTCCGGCAGGTGAGGCAGTGTTCCGTTGGGATGGCCAAAACCTGGAAGTTAATGGTGAGTTGCTCGATTGGGAAGCGGGTGAGGATGCGGCAGCAGCAGGTGAATATCGGTTTGAAATTACTGCTGGCCAGAATGGAAAAACCGAAGCGCTGGATACTGCACTGAGTGCGAATGTAAACAGTGTGACCATTGGTGAGAATGGTAAGTTGATCCTTAACCTCGCCGGTGTTGGCGCGGTAGAGGCCGATAAAGTAAAACAATTTAATTAATATTTTTTGATGGGCGTGATGGATGCAAATCACGTGAACACTCTAAAAATGCAATAGCCATTAATCGCATGTGCGAGGTGTAATATGTCTTTCAATACAGCGTTAAGCGGAATTCGTGCGGCCAATACCGATCTGCAAGTGACCGGTAATAATATCGCCAATGCCAGTACCATTGGTTTTAAATCTTCGCGCGCTGAATTTGGCGATGTATACACGAGCACTTTATTAGGTGGCGGTTCCAATACGCCGGGTAGTGGTGTGACTATTCAAAATATCCGCCAGCAATTTACCCAGGGGAATTTGAAATTCACCCAGAATGAATTGGACTTGTCAGTCAATGGTGAAGGCTTTTTTGTGGTAGAAAAAAACGGCAACCGTTTGTTTACCCGTGCCGGTACTTTTGGTTTGGATAAAGACGGTTACATCGTTAATGGCACTGGTGCTTTATTGCAAGGTTTTACGGCGGACTCCGCTGGTAATATCAGCGGCATCCTCGGTGATTTGCATGTGGATGTGAGTTCGCAGGCGCCGCGTGCAACTACAGCAGTCAATGCATCATTCAATCTGGATTCCAGTGAAACTGTATTGGAAACTACCGGTACCAGTTTTGCTACTAACGGTACCGGCATTAATGAAGCGCAATTGGGTGCAAAAACTGCCACTACAACGACATTGAATTTAGGCGGTATTGCAACACCCATTACATTTACCCCCACCAATACAACGACGTTTACCTTGTCCCGTACAGATCCGATAAGTTTGGCAACAGACAGTGTGGGAATTAGTTTAGCCACGGGGTCCGCAACGTCCCTCGCGGCGCTGGCGAACCTGATCAACTCTGCCAACTTCGATTCTGCTAATCCGGTGAATGTTGAAGCTTACGCTGATACAGCTACTAATGAATTGAAATTTCGTGATCGCGCAACGGGCGTTGCATCAACAGTGACGGTCACCGTCGATGCACCCAACTCGGATCCCAATGCATTTACCACTGCTATCACCAATGCGAGTAGCGCTGCAGGAACTCCGCATCCGACTGCACATACCGCTGGTATTCCAGAGGTAACCAACAATTACGGTTCGCAAACCCTGGTTATCCGCGGTCCCAATGGTGCTGACGTTACCTATATCAGCAAGTACGGTGCGAGCGCCGATGAAACTGCCTCTGAGTTAAATAAACTGGCCGGCGTGACTACAACGGCATCGACCAGCGCTACTTTGTTTGCAACCAATCCGGCGGCAGTGCCACCAAAAGTATTTACCAATAATGGTTCATTCCGTTTGAATGGGGTGAATTTAACCTCCACCGGTATACCTGATATGACGGCGCTGCGCGATGAAATTAATGCGCTGAGTTCATCGACATTATTGGGTATTAGCGCAACCGTGGATGGTGCTGGCAACCTGCAAGTTGCATCTGCAACCGGTAAGGATTTGCTGTTCACCTTTGATGCGGCGGGCGGAGTGGCGGAAGTCCAGGGCACCCAGAATGTCTCCCAGATTGTGAACAACGCTACCAATGCGGTCAGGATTGGCGGTGAGGTCAATGTGACCATGCAAGAGGGGTATTCCCTTGTCAGCAGTGCACCAACCGTACCGGTATATGGTGGCAGTATGTTTGGCTCAATTAATGTGCCTAACTTTTTCACCCCCGTGCCCATTAATGCCTTTGATCCACAAGATCAAAAAACCTATAACCACGCTACCTCAACCACCGTGTATGACAGCCTGGGTAATTCCCACGTTATGCGCCAGTATTTTGTTAAACAACCCTATGATGTGGCGGACCCCTTGACCTCGCCTAATCACTGGATGATGTATGTGCAAATCGATGATCAAAACGTGGGGGATCCCGACCCAAGTTTGCCATCACCGCAAAATACTGAAGCGACCATGGCATCTTTCAATCTTCATTTCACGCCAGACGGGGTATTGGACCCATTTGCGACTGACTCCATGTTGATCTCCAACTGGACACCCATCGGTGAGGATGGCAACCCGATCGGCGCGCTGGGGCCTTTGAATGTGCTGCAAGGGGGTACCATTCCAGTAGCTGAGCCACCATCAAGCTCCAACTTCCTGATGGATCTGGAAGGCAGTACCCAGTACATGAAGGACTTTGCGGTAGAAGACCTGGATCAAAATGGCTATGCCACTGGCCGCTTGGCCGGTCTGGATATCAGTAATACCGGGATTGTGTTTGCCCGTTTCACCAATGGTGAGGCCCAGGTATTAGGGCAGGTGGCTTTGGCGAACTTCAGCAGCGTTGATGGCCTGGATCCGGTGGGCGATACCATGTGGGCGCAGACCTTCGAGACAGGTGAGGCGATTATCGGTGCCCCTGGTTCTGCCCAGTTGGGCAATATCACGGCGGGTGCGGTGGAAGAGTCGAACGTGGATTTGTCGGAGCAGTTGGTGAACCTGATTATTGCCCAGCGCAACTATCAGGCGAACGCTAAAACCATCGAAACTGCCAACGCAACGACCCAGACGATCATTAATCTTCGGTAATTAGCAGGACGGACATACCCATAGTTATCCAGCGGCAAACAGCGGAAGTTGTTTGCCGCTTGCTTATCCCCCTTCTTTTTCTGCCGCTTTTTTAAGCTCGCGCTATTTTATTTTCCTTTTTATTATCAGTGACTTACCTGTTGTTTTCGAGGTGCTAGTTACTTGGCATCGCTCTTGCAAAACCCCCAGTAACGGCAAATCTGCCAAAAAACTAGCGCTTTTATCTATGCATCTATCTATTGCATATGGCGCGCTGGAGAACCTGGAGAATTATTGTGGACAGAGCCCTTTTTATCGCCATGAGCGGAGCTAAGCACAACACGCTGGCGCAGGCGAATCGTGCCAATAATCTGGCCAACCTGAGCACTACCGGCTTTCGGGCGGATTTCGAGCAGTCGCGCAGCATGGGCGTTTATTACGGTGATGGTCAGCCAACGCGCGCCTACGCCATGACGGAATCGCCCCGTGCGGATTTCACTCCCGGCGCGATGATTACCACCAACAACCCGCTCGATGTTGCTATCCAGGGGCAGGGTTTCTTTGCTGTGCAGGCGCCTGACGGTTCCGAGGCTTATACCCGCGCCGGTAATTTTACTATCGATGTGAATGGCATGTTGCGCACAGCCAATGGCCTACCGGTATTGGGTGCCAGTGGTCCCATCAATATTCCCGAAAACAAAAAAATCCAGATAGGTACCGACGGGACTATTTCCATCATCAGTGATGACCAGGGGCCTGAAGGTATGGTTGAGGCAGGGCAGGTCAGGTTGGTTAACCCCGATCTCCAAACCCTGGAAAAAGGCGATGACGGATTGTTTCGCCGCCGCGATGGTTTGACCTCAGTGGCCGCGGCCGAAGTCACTCTGCGCAGTGGCATGCTCGAAAGTAGCAACGTCAATGCGATTGAGGAATTCACGCAAATCCTCAGTCTCTCTCGCCAGTATGAAATGCAAGTGAAAATGATGAAAACCGCAGAAGAAAACTCAGCAAGTTCTGCCCAACTTTTACAAATGTCGTAAGTGAATTAACAATTTTTTAAAGCTTGCGTCGATGGCAAGTATTTAACCCGAGGACAACACCATGCTCGCCTCCCTTTATGTCAGCAAAACCGGTTTGTCGGCGCAAGACCGCCAGTTAACAACTATCTCCAATAATTTGGCGAATACCAGCACCATCGGTTTTAAACGCGACCGCGCCGTCTTTGAAGATTTGTTGTATCAAAACCAGCGCCAGGCGGGCACACAACAAACCCCGGATACGGAATTGCCATCCGGTTTGCAATTGGGTGCCGGTGTGCGTGTCGTGGCAACGCAAAAAGAATTTACCCAAGGCACGATACAAGTGACTGAGCAGTCACTGGATGTTGCGATTGATGGACATGGCTTTTTGCAGATGTTGCAACCCGACGGAACTATCGCCTACACCCGCAACGGCCAATTACAAATTAATAGCGATGGGCAGATAGTGAATGCTGATGGCTATTTGTTGGAGCCTGCGATTATTGTGCCCGAGGGTTCAACCAAAATTACGATTGGCACCGATGGTGCCGTCAACGCTTATACCCCTGGGCAAGTCGATCCGCAGCAATTGGGAAATATCACCCTGGTTGATTTTATTAACCATCCCGGCTTGCAGCCGATTGGCGGGAATTTATTTTTGGAAACTGTTGCCAGTGGCAACCCTGTTGAAGGTACTCCCGGCGAAAACGGGTTGGGTGTGATCAAGCAAGGGATGTTGGAAAACTCCAACGTGGATATCGTTGAAGAAATGGTGAATATGATCACCACCCAGCGCGCCTACGAAATGAATTCCAAAGTGGTATCCACCGCTGACCAGATGTTGCAGTACATCACCCAAAATCTTTAATCGAGTGATTTGATCATGCGCACCTTTATTTATTCCAACGGGATCTCGATTTGTCGCAACATTGCGTTGGCGTTGACGTTCATTAGCCTTGGCGGTTGCTTTACCAACGCAAAACCTATTCCGGATGATCCTGCCTACGCACCGACAATTGCATCCAACATGGTTGTACCGCAACGAACAGAGGGAGCGCTTTATCAGGACACTTATGGATTGAATTTGTTTGATGACCGCAAAGCCCATTTTGTGGGCGATGTTATTACCGTCACCCTGAGTGAACGTACCGTATCGAAAAAATCATCTGGTGTTGCAACAGGTAAGAAAAGCAGCGTGGATTTTAATGCGGGGCCATTACTCGGTGCTAACCCGACGATTAAAGACCGTGAGTTCACCACTAATCTGGAACAGGATCGTACGTTTGATGGCAGTGCAGATGCAGACCAAAGCAATAGTTTGCAAGGTAATATCACCGTCACTATTGCCGAAATTTTACCAAATGGGAATTTGATGGTGCGCGGCGAAAAATGGATCACGCTGAACCGCGGCGATGAATTTATTCGCATTAGCGGTATGGTACGCCCGGAAGATATAGCGCCGGATAACACAATTGTTTCCACCCGTTTGGCCAATGCAAAAATTTCCTACAGCGGTACAGGTGCACTGGCTGATGCATCGAGCATGGGTTGGTTGTCGCGCTTCTTTAACAGCGCGTTGTGGCCACTGTAATTCGTCTTTCTGGTTGTCGTAATCCGGGGTTAATGAGGTTCTTATATGCGTAGTATTAGTATATTCATGATTGCTGTTGCGTTGATGTTCAGCGCAGTAGCGCAAGCTGAGCGCATTAAGGATATTGCCAATGTTGCCGGTGTCCGCCCCAACCAATTGGTGGGTTATGGTTTGGTGGTTGGGCTGGATGGCACAGGTGACCAGGTGACCCAATCGCCATTCACCACCCAATCATTCAACAACATGCTCAAGCAATTTGGTATCACCGTACCTGAAGGTGCGCGTATGCAAATGAAAAACGTTGCAGCCGTAATGATCCAGGCAGAGTTGCCCGCATTTTCAAAACCCGGCCAGGCGATCGACGTTACCGTGTCTTCTATTAGTAACGCAAAAAGTTTGCGTGGCGGTAGTTTATTGATGACTCCACTGAAAGGTCTGGATGGAAAAGTCTACGCCGTTGCCCAAGGTAATTTGGTTGTCGGTGGCTTAAGCGCAGCGGGAGCTGATGGCTCCAATTTAACCGTCAATATTCCCAGTGCCGGGCGTATTCCCAGCGGCGCGATTGTAGAGCGCATGGTGGAGAATAGTTTTGCCGGCGGCCAGCCAATTGTATTCAATTTACATCGCGCCGATTTCACGACCGCTAACACCATTGCAAAAAGTATTAATAAAATGTTGGGCCCGGATGTTGCCCGCCCGATTGATGCTGTTTCCATTATGGTGACTTCACCGGCGAATCCTGCACAGCGGGTCGATTTTATTTCGATGTTGGAAAATATCGAGGTACAGGTTGCAGAAGAAGTGGCCAGGGTCATTATTAATTCGCGCACCGGTACGGTTGTGGTGGGGAAAAATGTGCGTGTTTCACCGGTTGCTGTTACCCATGGCGGTATTACCGTATCAGTCGCGGAAAGTTTGACGGTAAGCCAACCCAATGAATTTGGCGATGGCCGGACGGTAGTTGTTCCCAGCAGCAATGTACAAGCTGAGGAAGAGAATAACCCCATGTTTAAATTCGCACCCGGCGCGAACCTGGATGACATAGTGAAATCCGTTAATAACGTTGGTGCATCGCCCAGTGATTTAATGGCGATCCTGGAAGCGTTAAAGCAAGCGGGTGCACTTAAAGCTGAATTGGTGGTGATCTAAATGTTGCCTATCGACACTGGCTCCCAAGCGTCTTCAATCTCAAAGGTGCAAGATTCCTATCTCGACCCTAATTCCCTTAATTCAATCAAGGCGATGGGGCGCGACAAAGATCCACAGGCACTGAAAGAAGTCGCTAAAAAATTCGAAGCCATGTTTGTGCAACAAATGTTGAAATCCATGCGTGAAGCCAACGAAGTATTTGGTGAAGGCAATTATTTTGACAGCCAGACAACGGATTTTCATCGCGATATGCTCGACCAGCAAATGGTACTTAATCTGACCAGCGGCAGGGGCATAGGTATTGCAGATCATTTTTATAAACAAATGCTGCAAAATTACGGCGCCGGAATGAAACCGGAATCTGCTGTGGCAAGTGATAGCAACAATGGCGAGCTTCCTTCGGCTGTTGAATACAAAAAATCTACCCATCAAGTAACTGACGCAGTTAATGCAGATGAGCTGGATACCTGGATAGACGACTTCATGCGGATGAGTGATAACTCTCATCCACAAACTATTTTTTCTGAATCGGAAAATGGCAGTGATAGCCCGGAAAATGCCGGGCAAATTCCTGCAATCATAAATTATGCATTGATTCCAGCGGTCCTGAGTAAAGTCCAGACTGCAAGCCCACGTGCAGGGCAAAAAGCGAGTATTAGCAGTTCACAAGAAAATTTTGTGATGATGCTCAAGCCACATGCTGAAAAAGCTGCGGCTGAATTGCAAATTAATCCGGATGTATTAATTGCACAAGTCGCCCTGGAAACAGGGTGGGGCAAACATGTCATTCACGATAAACAAGGCGATAACAGTTTCAACCTGTTTAATATCAAAGCAGGCAGCCAGTGGCAGGGCGATAAAGTCAATGTGTCCACCCTGGAATATCGCGATGGCATAGCAGCCAATGAAAAATCCGATTTTCGTAAATACACAGATTATTCAGAAAGTTTTTCCGATTACGTGCGCCTTATGAAAAATAACCCGCGCTATCAGCAAGCGCTGGAAGCAGGTAATGATTCGGCGGCCTATGCCGATGCGCTCCAGTCAGCGGGTTATGCTACAGATCCTGCATACGCCAAAAAGATCAAGCAATTGTTGAATAGCGATGCGCTGAAAAATGCCAGTGTACTGCCATCGGCCAGCGCGCTGCTACCGATAAGTGATTTGGGTTCAATCAAGGAATTGCAATCCGAAATACAATCAGAAGTACAGTCCGTTCTTTCAATATCGACGAACCTCCGTCGCCAACTAATGGAGTGACATTATGTCCGGCATTCTCTCTAACGCCGTTTCCGGCTTGCAGGCCAGCCAGAATGCGCTGCGTACTGCCGGGCATAATATTTCCAATGCCAATACCGCAGGCTATTCGCGCCAGGAAGTTAACTACGCTACTCGCCCTGAACAAAGTATTGGCGCAGCAGGGTTTATTGGTTCGGGCGTTAATACCACCTCCATTGAGCGTGTGGTCAATGAATTTGTCACCGCCCAATTGCGGCTTGATACCACCACCTACAATCAACTGAATAAATTCAATACCAACATCGGCAAGGTAGATAAATTATTTGCCGATGTCAGTACTGGTTTGTCGGGTGCGTTGCAAACATTTTTTGCGGCAATGCAAAATGGTGCGAATGATCCTGCATCCACACCGGCGCGGCAATTGATCGTAACTGAAGCAGAAAGCCTGAGTATTCGCTTTAATAATTTACATCAACGCCTGACGGATATTGAAGGTCAGGTGAATGGTGAAGTGCAAACCATCACGTCGCAAATGAGTTCCCTGGCAACAACCATCGCAGGATTGAACCAGGCGATTGCTGAAAATCGTGCATCGGGCAATGGTAACCAACCAAACGACCTTATGGATAAGCGCGATGAAGCGTTGCGCCAATTATCAGAGTTGGTTTCCGTGCAAATCGTCAACCAGGACGATGGTGACGTAAATGTATTTATCGGCAATGGCCAGCCATTGGTGGTGGGTACGCAAGTCAGTTCGTTTAATGTGACCAACGACGGCAAGATCCAGCTTAAAGGCAATAATGTGGTAACCGATATTACCAGCCAGATTTCAGGCGGGCAGATTGGTGGCCTGTTGCGTTTTCGCGATGAAGTTTTATTCCCCACGATGAATGAATTAGGGCGCGTTGCTTTGGCCATGGCCGACGAATTTAATACCCAGCAACAAGAGGGTATTGATCTGGATGGTGACTACGGCCAAAAAATGTTTGGTGATATTAATGACCCTGTGCTTGCTGCCAACCGTGTGGTGCATGGAAAAAACGCTCCGCCACATGACCGGGTTATTTCGGTCACCATTGATGACACCAGCAAACTGACCACTAGCGATTACAGTTTTGAAATAATTCCTGGCACTACAAATTATTTGGTTACCCGTTTGTCCGATAAGTCGGTAGTAGAGCAGGGTGTTTTGAGCGGTGCTTATCCCGCTACCATTTCGTTTGATGGCGTTACTATTAATTTGACTAGCGGTTCATTCCAGGGTGGGGACACTTTCACTATCCAGCCCACTAAAAATGCATCGCGCGATATTCATGCGGAATTGACGCGCTCGGAAGATTTGGCTTTTGCCTCTCCGATCCGTACCTCAGGTAGCAGTAGTAATTCAGGCAGTGGATTAATTAGTGCCGGTGAAGTATTAAGTCTGGTAGATGCCAACGGCAATCGGTTACCTGCTTTTATGGAGCCGGGAAAAATATCGCCACCGATCCTGATTCGTTTTACGTCAGCAACAACTTATGACGTGTTAGATAATTCTGACCCTGCCAATCCAAAAGATTTGGTCCCTGCTATGCGCGACCAAACCTTTATTCCCGGTCAAAGTAATAATATTTTTACCACTGATATTGGTGAAACCCGTGTGATAGGTAAGGGCGACAGGCTCGGACTACCTGCAGGACGCACTGCGCAAACCGCTACCCAGCCGCCGGATTTGCCCGGGCCTATGACACCGGCCAGTTTGCCTCAATCCAATGGCTATCTTGCTGAGCAATTAAATTTTACTTATGTCGATCCTGTAACGGGTTCTGTCACTACCAAAACGATTACCACGGCTTCGGGTGCATCAGCTGCGCAAACTGCATCGCAAATCAGCGCTGTGTCTGGTGTATCGGCCAATGCCTATACCAAGGCAACTATCACGGATATCAATCTGGATACGACAACGTTTGCGCCTCCATTGCAATTGTCGGTGAATGGTGAAAATTTATTGGAATACGATTTTACCAATACCGCCTTTGGCCCTGATGTACCTGATCCCAATGTCAGTGAATCTGATTTTAATGATTATCTGGCTAAACGTATTAACAGCAATGACAATTTAAAAGCGCTTGGCATTCGCGCGCAGAGCGGTAACAACCCCATTACCGGTGCACCTGAATTGCAGTTGGTCGCTTCGTCGGGTGTTAATCTGGATATACGTTTGTCTGCATCCAATGCGGGCGTCAATACTATTGATGTTAATGATGGTATGGGTAATCCCAATGTACGCCTGGTTGGGCAGGATGATCCATTAACACTTGGCACAATAGAGCAGAGTGCTGTGACTGTGGGTGGCCGGATAGATATCACCATGGCAAACGGTATCAGTTTGCAAACCTCACCCACCAATAGTTCCTTGTTTGGTGATAGCAGTGCAGCAGGTTTTGCGTCTTCATCTTTTTTAGGTTATCAAGCGGCTATTACTGGCCAACCTAAAGCGGGCGATACATTTACGTTGGGTTTTAATACCGACGGTAAAAACGATAACCGCAATGCATTGAAAATGGTTGCACTGGAAACGGAAGGAACCCTGGAAGGTGACAGCCTTAGTTTCGGTGATGGTTATACCAAGCTGGTTGAAGAAGTGGGGACCAAAAGCAGCCTTGCAAAAATCAATACTGAAGCGAGCAGGAGTTTATTGGAACAGACTCAATCCATGCGCGACGGTATTTCAGGTGTAAACCTCGATGAAGAAGCGGCAGACCTGGTTAAGTTCCAACAACTTTATCAAGCTAATGCGCAAGTGATTTCAGTTGCGCGGGATTTGTTTGATACGCTCCTGAATTCACTTTAATTGGTTTTATTTACTAAACGCTGGATACCTGCGTTCGCAGGTATGACGATGTGGTTTTGTATTTAATGTCGTCATCCCAGTATATGAATGCGTCATCCCCGTATATGAATGCGTCATCCCAGTATATGAATGCGTCATCCCAGTATATGAATGCGTCATCCCCGTATATGAATGTCGTCATCCCCGCGAACGCGGGGATCCATCGTTTCGGTTGAAAAGTCTATGCGGTCAACCGTCGTCATCCCCGTGAACGCGGGGATCCATCTTTTCAAATAGTTGGATCGCTTTGTGCATTAACTAGATCATGAATCCGGCAGGGGCAATTTATTGCCGCTTTTCTTGCCGCAACAGGAGAGCATGGTTATGCGCGTATCCACATCACAAATTTACAACATTGCAACGCTTGGCATGAGTCAGGCGCAATCGGCAGTCACTAAAACCCAGGAGCAAATGGCGACGGGTAAGCGTGTACTTTCACCTGCTGATGATCCGGTGGCAGCAACTTCTATTTTGCAATTGAATATGGAGATTGCCCGCACCGAGCAATACAAAAAAAATATCGATGTGGCAGAGACCAGTTTAAATCTTGAAGAGACCAATTTGCAGACGGTGGTTGATCTTGTTCACCGTATCCGCGAATTGGCGGTAAAAGCCGGTAACACCGCCGTTAATACCGCAAGTGATTACGATGCCCTTGCGGCAGAAGTGGATACCCGCATCGGCGAATTGCTCAACCTGCAAAATACCCGCAATGCAAGTGGCCAATATATCTTTGCCGGTTACCAAAGCGGCAGTAAACCTTTTGTGGATGAAGGCGGCGGAAATTTTGTGTATGTGGGTGATGAAGGGCAATTGCGTTTGCAAGCATCCGCATCGGTCAGTGTTCCAGTAAGTGATTCCGGGAAAAAATTATTTGTCGATATTCCCAGCGGCCACAACACCTTTACTACCTCAGCCAATCCCTCAAATAAATCATTGCCACCGGCTGTTATTACCGTAGGGCAGGTGATTGACCAGGAAGCATTCGACAAACTTTATCCCGATGATTTGGTGGTGACGTTTACCAAATCGGGCGCAACTATTAATTACAGCGTTACACAAAAATCCAATGGTAAACAATTGCTGGTAAACCAACCCTATACATCGGGTGCCGACATTAATGTGGCTGGTACAAAGTTTCAAATATTGGGTCATCCTTATCCTGGTGAGTCAGCTATTGCAGCTGACCTGGATTTTGGTGCAGTAGGTGCGTTTGATTTTTCGCTGACAAATACACCTATCTCAATCCGGGTTGGCGGTAAAACAGAAACCCTGATGCTGGATCAAAACGTTACCAACGCAACTGATTTGGCAACAGCATTGAATACTGGCCCCGGCAATGCAGCCAAATTGGCGAATTTAGGTATTACTGTTGATGCAACGGGGTTCCATTCGCCAACCGGTTTAAATATTGTGGTGGGTAATGGTACTGCTGATACAGACATTGCACTGGGTTTTGCAACACAGGGGGCGGGCACCAGTTCTGTGAATTTACCATTTGCATTTGGTGCAGCACAGGATTTCAGTGTTACACCGCTGACATTCCAATTGGAGGTCAATGGTAAAACAGAAAATATTACCTTTAACCAAAATATTACCAACGCAACTGATCTTGCCAATGCATTTAATAATCCCGCCAACGCAGCACAACTTGCGCGTTTGGGGTTGACAGTGACTGACCAGGGAATTATTTCCAACTCCAATGCTGTGGTCACGATCAAAGGTGGTAATGCAATGCTGGATAGCGTCACTGGATTAAATACCCAGGGCGTGGGTACTTCATCAACACGTGGTCGACTGGTAACACCCGGCGATAGTTTTTTTGTCGAGTCATCAGATAAGCAGGGATTGTTAACCACACTTTCACGCTTTAGTGATGCGATGAAAAGCGTTGAAAACACGCCAGAAAGCAAAGCCATATTGGCAAAATTGGTTGCAAAGACCTTAACCAATTTAGAAAACTCCGTAACCAGCCTTGTCGCCGTACAAAGTGAAGTCGGTGCTCGCCTGAACACACTTGAAAGCTCCAAAGATTTAAATCTGGATGTAACTCTATTTAGCAAAACAGTTTTATCCGATATGCAAGACCTGGATTACGCCGATGCATCCATTCAACTATCAATGCAATCTTTTGTATTGAGCGCTTCCCAACAGAGCTTTGCAAAAGTAAGCCAGCTGAGTTTGTTTACTTATTTGTAATCCTGCCATTCTTTTAAAGTCTCTTTTAATATCGCTTTGGTGGGAAGATTTTGTTCTTTCTCCCGCCAAACACCTTATCTTTTGCTAATCTTGGGTATGGCGTTAGTCTGCTGTAGTTCCGGTGTTGTCACATTATGAAGAGCTGTCTTATGGATATTGATTCCCTGTTAGATCCCCTTACTCGTGCGCTCAGTCAATCCCAGGCGTTGTTATCCTTGGCGCAGGCCGGTGACTGGGAGTCTTTTGAAACCCTGGTGCAGCAACGCCAACAGGGGTTGTTATCCCTGAATGACCAGGAATATCTGCAATCCCTGGCACAGGCCGATCTGGAATCGAAGGCGGCTGAGTTGATTCAGGAGATCCAGGCTATTAATAAGCAGCTTGCCGGGCTTGCGGAAATTAATCGTGACAATGCAGCGTCAGAAATGCGTCAAAGCAATCGTGCAAATAAGGCGATTGATGCCTATGGTCGGTAATTTGACGATGTGTGCGTGCTTATAATCCTTTGCAATTAAATTGTGTAATTCTCAGTGTAAATAGTTGGTTCCTGCCATAAAAAAATTCTAAAGCTACTCCCGGATGTGTCGATAACCTTGTTAGAAGTGCTGATTAGCCAGTTGTTTTCAGACTTCACTAACTAACTTGTTATTCAGCAGCCAGACTGCAAACAGACATCCTCTCAGGAGATTGATCATGGCTTTAGTAATTAACACAAACGTTTCATCTCTGAATGCTCAGCGTCAACTGGTGAATTCAGGTGCTTCGCTTGACCGTTCGACTGAACGTTTGTCTTCAGGTATGCGTATTAACTCAGCAAAAGACGACGCAGCAGGTCTGGCAATTGCCAACCGTATGACCTCTCAGGTTCGCGGTCTTGACCAAGCTGTCCGTAACGCTAACGACGGTGTATCAATGATTCAAACCGCCGAAGGTGCTTTGCAAGAATCTACCAACATCCTTCAACGTATGCGTGAACTGGCCGTGCAGTCAGCGAACGGTATCTACAACGATGCTGACCGCCAAACCCTGAACGCCGAAACCCAACAATTGAAATCGGAATTGAACCGTATCGCGGAAACCACTTCTTTCAACGGTAAGGCATTGCTTGACGGTACTTTGGGTACTACCAGCTTGCAAGTAGGTGCATTGTCGAATCAAACCATCGATGTAAAAATCGGTTCGTTCAACACCAACTCTCTGGGTGGAAGTTCAGGTGACATCGTGGGTGCAGCTGCCGCAAACGGTTTGGCTGACTTGCAAGCCCTGACTGCTGCAGATGCTGATACCACCCTTTATGTGAACGATGTTGCGCTGAAAGATTTGTCTGCGACAACTACCTTGAATGAAGCATTGGCTTCAATCAATAGTGATCTGGACGGTAAAGGCGCTCAAGCATCAGCAGTCGTATCGTCAACAGCAGCAGGCACAGGTGATGGTGTATTGATCGCTGGAACTGACTTCCTGGAAATTACCGTTGTTGATGGCGATAACCAAACCCAGGTCTATGAGATTACTGGTACCAACAATCTGAAAGAATTGGCCCAGAAAATTAACGATACAACCTCGATCACTGCGACCATCAATGAAGATGGCAAGTTAGTGTTGGGTGGTGAAAACCTGACGTCTATTACTGTTGCTGATGGTAACGGCACAGAAGCTCTGGATGCTGCCGGTTTTGACGGTACAGAGACTGACCAGAACTTCCGCATGGTTTTCACTGATACCAGTGGCAAAGGTGCTGGTGTGAAAGTCGAAGGTGGTGACGATACCGCAGCCAGTGCTGCAATGATGGGTGTGTTGGATGACCTGGGTATCGATGCTTCTGACGACCAGGGTAATTTGCAGGGTGCAACTGTTGCAGCCCAAGCCCTGGAAAAAGGTGATCTGGTAATTAATGGTGTTGAGATTGGCGAAATTGAAGCGGGTGCCAGTGCTACCGCGCAACAAGCGAACGTTATCGAAGCCATTAACAAACTGAGTAGCAAAACCGGTGTTATCGCGTTTGCCGGTGAGCAAACTGATGGTATTGGTCTGCGTTCGGCTGACGGTGGTGAGATCAGCATTAAATACGGTGCCAATGCAGTTGCAGCGGATGTGTTTACTGCAACAGGCTTGCAAGAACGCAACGCGGCTGGCAGCAGTGGCTCGATTTCCAGCGTGAATATCTCAACCCAGGCTGGTGCTCAAAAAGCCATTGGCACTATCGATAAAGCCATTGACCAAGTGAACGCCTCTCGTGCAGATCTGGGTGCGATCAACAACCGTCTGGACTTTACTGTATCTAACTTGTCCAACATTTCCGAGAAGACATCAGCTGCACGTTCACGTATTAGCGATGCCGACTTCGCCGCTGAAACTGCAAACCTCAGCCGTGCGCAAGTGTTGCAACAAGCGGGTACTGCGATGTTGGCCCAGTCAAATGCCCGTCCACAACAAGTATTGTCACTCTTGAGATAAGTTGACTAAACCTCCGGGCGATCCAGTGAATGGATTAGCCCGGAGGCATTTTCTTAGTGAGGACTAAGTTATGAATGACGTCACTAAAATCACTGCTGGTCCGGCTCAGGTTAAACCTCTGCCGGCTTCGCCTCAGGTGAGCAGTGTAAAAGGTCAAAAAACCGGCAATGATTTGCCGGTTGCCGCTGAAGCGGCAAGATCTTTACCTCAAGAGCCCGTCAATTCTCAGGCGATGCAGGAGCAAGTTCAGGCCGCAGTTGCGCAAATGAATGAGTATATTCAATCGACCCAACGCGATTTGAATTTCACTTACGACCCGGGTTCAGGTGATACTGTTGTAAAAGTACTTGATCGCTCTACGCAAGAAGTTATTCGTCAGATTCCCGATGAAATATTTTTGCGTTTATCACAGCGCCTGGCTCCGGAAGACCCTGGTCAGCTGTTTAGTGCAAATGCTTAAAAGTGCTTTAAAATCAACTAGTTGAATGTTTTTTTTGGATGTGTTTTTGGGTTTGTTTTACAAAAAAAGAGAGCTGCGAAAGCAGCTCTCTTTTTTTATTTTCTGCGAGTTATTGGTTTAGAAAATAAATTTTTTTGAATAGGATTTGATCGATTTCTTATAAAAAATAATTAACTGTTCGAACGTTCTGACAATTCCAATCCACTATTTTTTTTCTGCGCAAAAAATCTCCAAAAAATGTGTTGGCACGGTCTGTGCAAAAACCGGTTTAGGCGACCCGTATAGAAATCCTGTTGGTAATAAATTTCTTACAAGTCTTGCCACGAAGTTTTCGCAAACTGAGCAATTCATTTTGCCGATGTTTCCGGGCTTCATCAGTCGGCTTGTCACAGCACACGCACCTGTGAACAGGAACAATCATTAGGAGATTTATTATGCCTTTAGTCATTAACACCAATGTCGCTTCCTTGAATTCACAGCGTCAATTGATGAACTCAGGAAACGCGCTCGATCGCGCTACCGAACGTCTTTCTTCTGGTCAGCGTGTTAACTCAGCCAAAGACGATGCGGCGGGCCTGGCCATTTCAAACCGTATGACATCGCAAATTCGCGGTTTGGACCAAGCGATCCGCAACGCGAATGATGGGGTGTCCCTTGTGCAGACAGCAGAAGGGGCGATGCAGGAAGTGACCAACATGCTGCAGCGCATCCGCGAGCTTTCGATCCAGTCTGCCAACGGTATCTATAACGATGCCGACCGCGAAACCCTTGACGCGGAAGTGCAACAACTGAAGCAGGAAATAGATCGCATTGCGGAAACGACATCCTTTAATGGCCAAAAACTGTTGGATGGAACACTGGGTAACACCGTATTGCAAGTCGGTTCCCAAGCCTATGAAACCATGGACGTGAGCATTGGTTCATTCAGTACGTATTCCCTCGGCGGTTCATCTGGCGATATTGTTGGTGAGGCGACGACTAATGGTCTGGCCGATCTCCAGGGTGTGGCTGCGGGTGATTTGATTGTGAATGATGTTCCGCTTAGCGATGTGTCAGCCGAAACCACGGTGAATGATGCCCTGGCTGCCTGGAACGCCGATTTGGAGAACAAGGGGGCAACAGTAAGTTCCCTTGTCCAGTATGTTGCCGATGGTGCCGGTTCCGGGGTGTTGCGCGCCCCCACGGAAACCCTGACGATTGATTATGTTGACGGCGATGGTTTGACCCAGACTTATACCCTGACTGGCACAGGCAACATGAAAGAGTTGGTCGATAAGATCAATGCTGAAACTGCGTTGGAAGCGACGCTCAACAATGACAACAAATTAGTGTTGACGGCAGAAGGGGCAACCAGCATTACCATAACGGATATTTCAACCGGGGGCGGTGCCTCAGGCGCTGGAGTCATTACTCCGGTAGCCACCAACTTCTCGCTTGTGTTTAACGACACTAGTGTAGACAAGACCGGGGTGGTTATTGAAGCCGGTGCAACCCTGACGGCGGCCCAGATAGATGAGTTAGGGATTGATGTGAATGATGCAGATGGGAACCTGCTGGGTACTGTCGTGGCTGGTGCTGCCGCTATCCTTCAGGAAGGTGATCTGGTCATCAATGGTGTTGAGATTGGCAAGATTACTGGCGTAGGTACTGCCGCAACTGATTTGGCCGAAGCTATCCGGGTAATTAACCTCTCCTCTGGTGAATCAGGTGTGGTGGCGTTTGCGGGCCCCGGCGGGGAAATTGCGTTGCGCTCTGCCAACGGAGAAGAAATTTCCATTAAATATGGCGATACAGCAACGGCGCAAGACATCCTGGATATCACCGGCTTCCAGGAACGTAATGCCACTGAAGGCGTAGGTAGTGTTGCAAGTATCAAAATCGATACCTATGAAGGAGCCCAAAAGGCAATTGGTATCGTGGATAAAGCACTGGAGCAAGTGAACGCTACTCGCGCAGACCTGGGGGCGGTAAATAACCGCCTGGACTTCACCATGTCCAACCTTGCAAACGTGTCAGAAAAAACATCGGCATCCCGTTCACGTATTATCGATGCCGACTTTGCGGCAGAAACTGCGGCACTGAGCCGTGCGCAAGTACTGCAACAAGCGGCAACGGCAATGTTGGCGCAATCCAACGCCAGACCCGAGCAGGTACTGACACTGCTCAGATAATGAAGTTGGATAAATAGTGTTGGATGCTTATCAAAAACCGCAGCTTGCTGCGGTTTTTTTATGATTTTTAACGTGATGTTGGCCTTCTCTCGACTAGGCTTAAGTAAATTAAAAATCAGGTTTACTGCATGGTTAAATTGTCTCTCTCGCCCAAGAAACTTCTG
Source organism: uncultured Cellvibrionaceae bacterium (assembly GCA_964542655.1). GTDB lineage: Bacteria > Pseudomonadota > Gammaproteobacteria > Pseudomonadales > Cellvibrionaceae > Cellvibrio. The sequence continues at coordinate 14,878 of CAZIWB010000022.1, read as the reverse complement.
TTGTTGCGTATTTTCTTGTTAACCCTGGCCTATGTTCTCGCCGGGCGCCTGTCGCTGTTGCTCGCAATTCCACCGGGTTTTGTATCGGGCTTGTTTTTGCCGATGGGCGTTGCCTTAGGTGCCGTATTGATTTGGGGGTATCCCATGGCAATCGGTGTCTTCCTCGGTTCAACCTTATTGAATATTTCTGTCAGCCCGGCACCATCTATTTCAATGCCTGTGGTGTTACTTGCGGCTGAAATCGCCTGTGGCAGTACCTTCGCCAGTGTTGCAGGGGCTTGGTTAATTCGCCGTTTTATTGGTTTCCCCAATAGTTTGACGGATGAGCGGGATATTTTTTCTTTCTTTGCCTTGGGGGGACCGATAGCGACCAGCCTGAGCGCAAGCGTCGGTGTGTTGACGCTCTATTTCAACGGCATTATCCCGTTTAAACACATGATGTATAGCTGGTGGACCTGGTGGATTGGCGACGCGATTGGTGTGCTGATTGCCACTCCGCTGGTGTGTGTGTTGTTTGCAGAACCTCGCCATTTTTGGCGTGGCCGACGCATGACGGTGGGGGCGCCGCTGGTGGTCAGCAGCCTGATTATTGTTGCCATCTTTGTGATGTCCAGTAACAACGAACAAAAAAAATTAAAAGATCAATTCCAGCAGCAGGCGCGGATGGTTTCGGGGGCTGTTGACGCGGGGGCATCCACAGTGATTTACACCCTGGCAACATTGCGCGGTTTGTTTGTTGCATCCGAACAGGTAACACGCACTGAGTTTGCAAACTATATCGACCAGGTGATTATTGAAAAACACGGTGTTTCCGGATTTTCCTGGAACCAACGTGTCATTGATTCCGAGCGGGTGGCTTATGAGGAATCAATGCGTGCTGAAGGATTACCGGATTTTGTAATTAAAGAAAAAGATTCCACCGGGGCTTTTATTCCTGCGCCTGAACGACCCGAATATACCGCCATTACCTTCGTTGAACCATGGCAAGAAAACATCATGATTACCGGATTTAATGCAGCATCCGACCCCGAGCGGGAAGAGGCATTGAATCGGGCGCGCGATACCGGCCATTTTGCAATGACCAAACCCGTGCAGTTATTGCAAGATGAAAAAACCTCATCGGGCGTTATTGTGTATTACCCCGTGTATAAGAACATGCATCCGGTGAGTTCTGTACTTGAGCGGCGTGAAGCTTTGGCGGGTTATGCAACAGCGATAGTGCGCACCACTGATTTAATCGATTCAGTCCTCGCGTCACTATCGACAGGTGATTATCACCTTGAAATTACCGATATTACCGAACCGGAAAATCCTGGGTCGTTTTATCGCACGGGCGAGCTTGATATACCGGCTTACGCAGATGATCTTATCTGGCAGCAAGATGTATTTGTCGGAGGGCGGCATTTATTGATTAAAGTGAGCCCCACAGAAAAATATCTAACTGAACATGTTAGTTTGCAATCCTGGTTTGTATTGGCCGGTGGATTGTTGTTTTGCAGTTTGCTCGGTGGCTTTTTATTGTTGATTAGCGGGCGCACGCAGCACATTAGCAATTTGGTTGAGCAGCGTACCAAAGAATTAGCGGCTATTTTGGAGAATGCGGTCGAATCAATTCTTGTGGTCGATGAGCATGGTCTTATCGAAAAAGCCAATCCAGCCGCGGCGCAATTGTTTAAATATCCCTTGCTGCAATTTTCCAATTTGCATATTGCCGATCTGGTTCCGGTATTACGCAAAGTCTTTGATGCGCAAGGCGATGATTTTACAACGTCCCATGTACGTGAAACTTTCGGCCGTCGCAGTGATGGTAGCGAAGTAGAAATTGAATTGAGTATTAGCCCCGTTGCCATACACGAGCGGAAATTTTTTACCTTCATCATTCATGATGCGACAGCCAAACGCAAAGTCGAACGGTTGAAAAGTGAATTTATTTCGACCGTGAGCCACGAATTACGTACCCCTTTAACCTCCATTAAAGGTGCCTTGAGTATTGTGCTCAGCGATAGCCTCGGCGACTTGCCATCGAAAATAAAAGACTTATTGGTCATCGCGGGTACCAATGCTGACCGGTTGACGCGCTTGGTCAATGATATTTTGGATGTTGATAAATTGGAGTTCGGCAAGGTGCAGTTAAATATGAAGCCCTGTGCCATTTATCCACTCCTGCAACAGTCCATCGAACAAAACGAGGGGTACGGTGCCCGCTACGGTGTCAGCCTGCAACTGGAACCTCCCGACACCCAGGCAGCCCAAGTAGTAGCCAACCTGGATGCCGATCGCTTTTTGCAGGTCATGGCTAACCTGTTGTCCAATGCCATCAAGTTTTCATTTCTGGATGGCATAGTGCGAGTGAGGTTAGCGCTGGATGGCAAGGTGCTAAAGGTTTCAGTGATTGATGAAGGGCAGGGCATTGCCGATGATTTCCGCCAGCGTATTTTCCAGAAATTTGCCCAGGTGGACTCATCTGATACCCGTCGTCGCGATGGCACTGGCCTGGGGTTAAGTATTACCAAGGTGATTATCGAGCGGATGGGGGGAAAAATTGATTACCACTCAGTATTTGGGAATGGGGCGACGTTTTACTTTACCTTGCCGATAACCGATAACCGATAACCGATAACCGATAACCGATAACCGATAACCGATAACCGAATAAAAGTCGGTGCGCTCAGGTAGTTTATTACTAAATAAATCAATGAATTGGCGTGGTTTATGCTCAGCTTACAAAAAGGGCGTTGTTTCCCTAAAAAAGCGGCAAAACAGGCTAAAGTTTATCCATGGGTTGCCGCTAACCTTAATTGAAAATGGCCAGTGGTAATTCCAGGCGTGGAGGGTATCCATGGTGAGCGGTACATCGAGCACTACAAACAGCAATGCAGCGACAGGTTCCAGCATTATCAGTGCCTTGGGGACAGGGTCGGGTATTGATACCAACAAGCTGGCAGACCAGTTAACTGAAGCAAGCAAAATGGCCCAGGCGGATCGCCTGACAACCAAAAAGACCTTGTTGGAAACCCAGATTTCCGACTTTGGTTTACTGCGCAGTTCCTTATCCAAGTTGGAGACCGCTGCGGCTGCCCTGGGCAGTTCCGATACCTTCAACGCCAAATCCCTGTCGATCCCGGATACCAAGTTACTGAGCATTACCAAGCTCGATGCCAAAGCGGCAGCAGGTAACTATCAATTGAAAGTAGAGCAGGTTGCCCAGGCGCAATCGATCGCCTCCGGGACTTTCGCATCCACCACCGCGCCTATTGGCAAGGGTACTTTGACACTGCGTCTGGGTGAGTGGGATGCCGGCTTGACCGGTTTTACCGTTGATCCCAACAAAACTGGTGCGACTATCACTATCGATGACACCAACAACTCCCTGACTGGCCTGCGCGATGCGATCAATAAGGCCAATATTGGCGTTTCAGCCAGTATTGTCAGCGATGGCGGTGCCTACAAATTGCTGCTGACCGCCAAATCCGGCGCAAAAAATGAAATAGAAATCACTGCCGCTGAAGCCTCGGGTTCACCGGGTTTAGCCAGTTTTAACTTCAACCAGACCACACGCAACCTGACCCAGCAACAAGAAGGGCTTGATGCCAAGATACGGATGAATGGCCTGTTGGTGAGCCGTGAATCAAACCATATTACCGACGTGGTCGAGGGTATGGAGTTTGATTTGTTTGCCAGCTCGGCTACTGAAACAATCAGTTTGACTATTTCGGAAGATAAATCCCTTGCCGAACAATCCATCCGCGATTTTGTGACCGCCTACAACACCTTTAAAACCGAGGTGGAAAAGTTGGTGGGCTTTGATGAAGAGTTGAAAGAATACGGCAGTTTGCATCGCGATCCCCTCGCTAAAAACCTGATGCAAAGTGTGCGCAACGTTTTATCTTCATCGGTTGCCGGTTTGAGCAGTGGTTTTTCGAGCCTGTCTACCCTGGGGATTCGCACAGAACTTGATGGATCACTCAAAATTACCGAGTCAGAAGGCAATACAGGTTTCCGCGCCGCTATCGATAACAACTTTGATCTCGTGCGCGATTTGTTTGTCCCTAAAACATCGTCGTCTAACACAGATATCAATGTCTCGAAATTTACGGCGAACAGCAAACCCGGTTCTTACGATGTTGTTATCACCCAACAACCCAGCAAAGGGGTATTTACCGGTACCAACATTCCTTTGACTTTTCCCATTGATACCACTGGCAAGGATTACTCCTTCAAGGTGAGTCTGGACGGTACTGAGTCGGCCACGATTACACTCCCCGATGGCAAGACTTATGCCTCAGGTGCGGAATTGGCGACGGAATTGCAAAGCCTTATTAACCTGGATAGCAATATCAAGGCTGCTAAATCCTCAGTGAATGTGAGTTTCGATGGTAGCAAACTGGTATTTACATCTGATGCCTACGGTGCCAATAGCCGGGTGGCCTTCACTGGTGTAGGTGCAGACATGGCTGACCTGGGCATTGCCGTGGGTACGGGAACTGCCGGGACTAATATTGCCGGTACTGTAAATGGTACTGCTGCATTTGGTTATGGCAATGTGCTTCTGCCTGCATTGGGTAGCGATGCAGAAGGTCTGAGCATGACCATACAGCCGGGTGTAACAAGCGGCACTATTACCTTCTCTCGCGGTTTTGCGGGCGGTTTGACCAATCTGCTCAACGATTTCGTGAAAAACTCCGGCTTGATCAAAGGGCGTGAGACCAGTATCAACAAAGATATTGATAAGGTTGAAAAAGATGAGGAGGCGCTGGACCGTCGCAGTGAAGCTTATCGATCACGTTTGATGTCCCAGTTCCAGGCGATGGAATCCATTGTGCGCAGCCTCAATTCCACCGGCGATTTCCTGGATGGCATCCTTGATCGCCTGCCATTTACCGCAAAAAGTAGTTAATTAAAAAACCGTCATTGGGTAATCCCCAATGACGGGTACTTTTTTCTGCAATCATCCCCTGATTTAATTGCTGATCATTTCGTGACCTTTTCCCAATACTTTGCTATATCCTAGTAGCTGTTGATGCTTGTCAAAATACAGGAGGGGTTATGCCGAACGTATTTGCGCTTGTACCTGCTCGCGGTGGATCAAAAGGCATTTTGCAGAAAAATATTGTGCCCTTGCTCGATCAACCTTTGTTGGCCTACACGCTGAAAGCGGCCCAGGCATCGGGTGTTATTGATTCAATTTATGTGTCATCGGATGACGATCAAATTTTATCGGTAGCCCATTACTATGGCGCCGAACGCATAAAGCGCGATCCTCACCTTGCGCGTGATGAAACCCTGATTGATCCCGTTGTTGCAGAATTTATCCACCGCATAAAACCGGCGGGCAAAGATATTATTATTTTATTGTTGCCCACATCACCTTTGCGCACTGCTATCCATATTCGTGAGGCGCTGGCTGAGTTCCGCGATTTTCCCACCTGTCGCGGCCTGATCAGTGTGTGTGAAATTAATAACCAGTTGATGAAAGCTTATGTTGGCGGCGGCGAGTTTTTACAGCCTCTTGCAGGCGCGCATTCGTCTTATATGCGGCGCCAGGATTTACCCTCGCTCTATATGCCCAATGGGGCAATTTCTATTTTCAAGGTGGACGATTTTATGCGCGAGGAAAATATTCCCCGCACACATGAAATTCCTTATTTGATGTCGGAATACGACAGCCTTGATATAGATACCCCGGATGATCTGCTTATTGCCGAGCAGCGTTTGAGTAAACCGCTTGTATAAATAAGCTGCCGTTACGCTGGTTTATTCCCGCTCTGATTGCGCTTCTTTTTTAATGCGTACCTGGAGATTTTTCCAGACAACGTCTGCATCCTCAATGGATTCCTTCTCCACTATCCGGGCACTGACGTGTTGGGTGATTTTCAAATGCCGGATAAACCGGCGGCAATTGGCACACATCAATAAATGCAAGCGAATCTGCCATTTGAGCGGGGTATTGTTATCCAGGTAATCACTGGCGAGTGTTGCGACTTGTTTGCAATTTAGCATGAGCCTGTCTCCTGATAGCGATCAATTACCTGCATCAGTGTGAGGCGGGCGCGATGTACAAGCACTCTTACATTGGCAGCACTTACAGAGAGGATGCTGCAAATATCCTCAAAAGATTGCTGTTCTATATCGCGCAATATAAATGCCGCTTTTTGTGCGGAAGGCAAAAGTGTGAGCGCCCGGTTAATACAGTGTTGCAATTGTTGTTCTTCCAATAATGCATCGGGTGATTCGATACTCCATTGTGGTGTTGGTCGCTGCCAGTGTCCATCAGCTTTGAAGTGAGTCTCATCCAGATAACTGCCCGGTACTTCACCATCCAGTTGATCCAGGGAAACCTGGCGTGACTCTTTGCGCAACCGGGTTTTGGCCTGGTTGCTGACGATCGTCAGTAACCATGTCTTGAGTGATGATCGTCGTTCAAAGTTGGCGATATTGTTATACACACAAACCCAGGATTCCTGCACAACATCATCGGCAAATGTATCGCCGACAATGGCGCGGGCAATGTTCAGCATTAATGCATGGTGCTGCGCAATTATCTGGCGAAAGGCGCGATCATTGCCATTGGCCAATTGTGTAATGAGTTCACTCTCATCCATTTGCAGTTCGATCCTTGTGCGGGTGTTATTGTTTAATGGCACCTTTTCTCCGGGTGATGCAGCAGGCGAATGCGTCATTGGATTGCTCGTATTGGATAGTGAATACTGCAAATCAGTTTGCGACAATCGCCTCAGCTTAACACTCGTCACTGATACTGGGTACACCGGTCTATGCATTTGACAGGGCGGCCTTCACTGGAAAAAGTTTGCGTCCAATATAGGGCGCTAACCAATAATCCAGGCTGTGATATCTCCCTCCGCCCATACCTGCCAACGCCAGCAGCATGATCAAATAGGTTGTCGCAAATTCAATACCGTTATTGAGGATGACAAATTTGCCGCTTGCAGTAAGCCAATCGTAATTGCCGTGTGCTTGTAAAATCGTGCGCGCACGTTCCAATTTTTCCGGTGCGGCAAGCACTTGTGCATTGGCAAAGGGGGCGCTGGCATCGGCGATGGCTTGCCACCCGTTATCCCAGTGCACACAGATAATTGCAATCAGCATGGTGATGATTAATGGAATGCTGATTAAGCGGGTGAATAATCCCAGGGTCAGTAATATCGCACCAGCCAGTTCAGTAACAGTAGCCAGAAATGCCATGCACCAGGGGAAGGGTAAACCTAACCCCCAATCGGGGTTACCGAACCAATCAACGGTATTATCAAAGGCATTTAGTTTGCTCATTCCCGCCATCCAGAAAATAGGGGCGAGATAGAGGCGCAATGCAAGGCTGGCAATATTGCAGCTGCTGCTGGTTAACAGGCTATGCAGGTGGCGAAGGCGATGATTGTTGGGCATAAATGGCATCCATAAGAATTTACGTGCTTATAGATGCCTGAGGAATCGATTTGTTACAGGGGGCGATAGCTAAAATAGCGCAACTTACTGCGCTTTTTGCTCCAGGGTTTCGGCTTCCTTTTTGAGTGCATCATCTAAGTCCAACTGATCCTGATCTATCTCTGGCGCAACAGGCAATGCTTGCTGAAGATTTTCAGTGGCCTGTGTTTTGGCCTTTTGCGTGGTATCCGTCACTGTGTCTTCAACTTTTTTATTGATGGTATCTGTTACGGCTTCAACCGGATTTTCTATGACTTTTTGAACATCCTGTAGTGCTTTTTGTTTTTCTTCTATGGCCTTTTTGGCTGCTTGTGCCTTGGTATAGGCAGTTTGTAATTCTTGCGGAAGTACAGGTGTAATCGCTTGTTTTGCCCCTTCAATTTGCTCGGAAAGAATTTCCGGTGTGCCATCCTTAATCAACATCACCGCCATTTGGTTGGTATCGGCATTCCAGACCATCGCAGCCTTGTCGGTAATCTCCTGTACTTTCGGCGGCGCATAGCGCGAGGCGACATAGAAGAGAGCGCCTTCTTGTTGGATCGTCTGTGCGGTACGCAAAAGCTTCATCGTGGGTTCGTATTTATCACCCAATAATGCGGTCATACGGTCTTTAACCATGGGCGTTTCAAAAAGGTCAACTTCATTCGGGTCAAAACCTACCAGTGGTTTAAGAAGTGACCACATTAATTTGCTCTGTAGCTGGTTGCCAATTAACAGGGATGAAACGCAAGCAGAGAGAAAAATGCAGATAAACGCAATGGCGGCAAGTTTGGTAATTCGCATAAACAATCCGGTAAACAGTTGGGTCATTAATGAGGGGCGGCAGTGTACGCAAGGGAATTTATCCAGTACATACGGCGCCATTCCCCGGCTGGGCAATTTGGGGCGCCATATTACCTCTGGTTGCGAAAAATAGCGCCGTTTTTCGACAGGTTATAAGCTTTGGTGTTCTGGTTAACAGGTTCGATACAGGATTAAGACATCAGCCTTTGGGGGGAATGACTTTCGGAAAGAACCTGTCGCCTTGAGCGGGGCTGGTTAATGCTTGATCCGGCTTTTTCGTACAATTTTCGCTACAATGCCGCCTTATTCATCTTCATTTATTTTTATTGGACTGAAATCGGCAATGACAATCGAACAATTCGAAAATTGGGCTATGTATATCTGTGGTGGCGGGTTGATTCTCTTTATGTTTTTTATCGTCTGGGATCTCGCCAAAAAATCCAAAGCAGGCAAGTTTGGTACCTTTATTCTGTTTGGTGTACTGGGTTTTGCGATTATGGTGTTTGTGATTAAAGAAGTATTTGTGCATCTGCTCGGTTAGTAGCCCCTTCACACTATTTTACTGGACGCATTATGTTTCATTTTTTTGTCCCCGCCACCAAGGTCCAAAAAGATCGCGCCATCATGCGCGAAACCGATGCCCGGGTTGCCAAGTACAGCAGGCGCGGTTTAATCCTCAATTTCATTGTCTTTGTACTCTGTCTTGCATTTGGCGATTTCCAGGATAAAGAACACAATCTGGCCATAGTGTTAGTGACCGGTTTGCTGCTGGTAACCCTGGTGCGCAGTTATTACCTGTTCCGTTTTGATGCCCTCTACGCTCGCGCTCCCGCACGCTGGCGCAATCAATACTTTTTTGCTTCTTGTTTAGGGGCAGCCTGGTGGAGCGTTATATTGGTGACGCTGACATGGGTGCAGGGCATGCGCGATGAAGCCTTGATTATGTGGCTCTATACCGTCGTGTTTTATTCCAGTGTCTCTAACGTGTTTGCTCCTTACCGGCACTTCCTGAGTTTATATTTGGCAATCGGCCAGATTCCTGCCGCGATTACCGCCATTCTATTGGGGACTCCGGCGGGTGCTTTATATGGCTGCATCATGGTGGTGTTTTACGTGATGCTCAGCCACCAGGGCAAGGTCACTTCATTAGCCTATTGGGAGCGACTCGAAGCACATTATTCTCTCCGTGAACGTGCCCAGGGCCTGGAAAACGAAAAGCGTAATTCGCAAGCGCAAATCGAATTGAAAAATGAATTTTTGGTAAACCTCGGGCAGGAAATCCGCTCATCAATTAGTGATGTGATGAGTACCTTGTCATTGATTGATGATAGCCAGTTATCCGAGCATCACCGCGAGTTGCTGGCGACGGCCAACAAAGCGACAGGCAGGCAGATTGATTTGGTAAACAATGTGGTCGATTTCTCCAAGATCACCACCAAAACCCTGGTACTGGATGAAGTCGAGTTTGATTTGCGCCGTGTGCTGGAAAAGTTTGTCCAGGATTTTACCCTTGACGCGCACCAGCAAGGCATTGAGTTGTATTACAGCTTTGATCCCAATATGCCATTGCGGGTAAAAGGCGATGTGGCGCGTTTGAACCAGATCCTGGCCACCTTGCTTAACCATACGCTTAAAGCCAGCCGCATTGAACATGTTTTTATTGAGGCGCGCTTCCATCAGGAGCAGGATGACTTTGGTGAGTTGCAAGTCATTATCAGTGACAGTGAAAAAAATGTGGCCGGTGAAAATGATCCGGAGGCAAGTGAAAGCAACCAGACAGGTATTGGTTTGGCCATTTGCAAAGGGCTGGCAGAATGTATGGATGGTAGTATCCATTTGCGCGAAAATAAAAATCGCGGCAACCGCGTTTTTATCAATGTCAGTTTGCAAGTCGTTTCCCACGAAGAGCGCCGTTTTGGAGCTGACCAGAAGTTGCGTGGCAAGCGTGCGCTCCTGGTGGATTTGCCGGATAGCAATGCAAATGCGTTGGCCGACGAAATTAATGCCTGGGGTATGGGTACACTAATTGCTTCGGGGGCGGAGCAAGCGATTGCAAAATTGCGTGAACAGGCTGCCAATGCAACGCCTTTTGATCTGGTGTTGATTTTTACCAAACTCAATAATATGAATGGGTTGGCGATATCGCGTGAAATTGCTGCGCATCCGGAAATTGCGAATGTAAAACAAATTATTGCGATGAGTATTTTGCAGAGCGATAGCCCGGAAATGAAATTGCATTTGCGCAGCCATCCGCAAATTTGTGTGATTGAAAAACCCATTATGCGCAAGCGTTTGCACGATGTGGCGATACAAAAACTGTTGAACCTGAATGTGGATGATGAACGTAAACCATTGGAAAAAGAATCTGGGCCAGTGATTATGCCAAGGGTATTGCTGGTTGAAGATAGTCGCGTCGATCAAATGGTTATCAGTGCAATGCTAAAAAAACTCGGTTGCTATGTGCAAATTGCCCAGAACGGTTTGGAAGCGGTTGAGATCCTTGAAAAAGAACGCTTTGATTTGGTGTTGATGGATTACGATATGAAAGAGCAGGACAGCATAGTGGCGGCGCAAAAAATTCGCGATTATGAGCGTGAAGCTAACAGCCTGCGCCACTTACCCATAGTTGCAGTAACCGCGGCACAATCGGAAGCTGATCAGGATGTTTATTTATCAGCAGGCATGGATGACCACATTAACAAGCCGATTCGTTACGATGACCTGGACAGCCGTTTGCAGCGTTGGCTGGCAAATTCCTACAGCTAATGCCAGGCGACTAAGTAAACAGGGTGGTGGCTAAACAATCAGGATAGTGAATAGGAAAAGAAGCGTTTACAAGCGTAAACCTGCAAGCACAAGCAAAATGCCGCTGATATCATCAGCGGCATTTTCATTTTCAAGGATGTGCTTTTCCGTTTTATCCGTTCTATAGTTTTAACAGGTTTTGTCGGTATACCACTACGAATAAAATACTTAAAAAATATATCTAAATAAGGTTCGGTAATGAACATATTGTGTCAGTACATAATTGCCAGGGCTCACTGGTTGCTAGCCCTGGTTGCGCTTTCCTCACTCGTCAGCTGCGGGCAGGATTCATCAAATACACCTGTTTCTTCCTCGCATTCTGCTGAAGCGGCTATGTCTGCTGGCGAACAGCAAAATATTACGGGTGCCAGAATACTGGTGTTCACTAAAACGGCAGGTTGGCGTCATGATTCAATTCCTGCTGGTATCGCTGCCTTGGAAAAATTGGCAGCCGAACATCAGTTCACTGTTGTCACAAGTGAGGATGCTGCGTTATTTACCGATGCAGACCTGAGTCAATTCAATGCCATTGTATTTTTAAATACCACGCTCAATGTGCTGGATGAAAACCAGGAACTGGCGATGGAGCGATACATACAAGCCGGTGGTGGTTTTGTGGGTATCCATGCAGCGGCTGATACCGAATGGGAAGGTGATTGGTTTTGGTATCGCAATTTGGTGGGTGCAGTATTTAAAAACCATCCCAATACACCGAGTAATGTGCAACAGGCGACCGTCAATTTTGTCGATAAAAAACATCTGTCAACAACCGCTCTGCCGGATTCAATGAGTGTGGCCGATGAGTGGTACAACTATCGCGACATGTATGAATTTATCAACGTCGTTGCCAAGGTGGATGAATCAACGTATCAAGGCGGCGAGCACAACCATGACCATCCTGTTTCCTGGCATCACGATTACGACGGTGGCCGCGCGTTTTATACGGGCTTGGGGCATACCAGCGAAGTATTTTCCAATCCTCAATTCTTGCAGCATCTGCTCGGCGGAATGACTTATGCGGTGGGTTTAAATCACCGCGCAGGTTTAAAGCCGCGTTTGGACTACACCAAATCCCGGCCGGAACATAATCGTTTTATTAAAAAAACCTTGGTGGAGAATCTGGATGAGCCAGTGAAGCTGGCATTCTTCCCCAATGGCGATGCATTGATTGCTTTGCGTCCGGGTGCATTCAATCGCGTTGATTATAAAACCGGCCAGACGACGGATGCAGGCAAGTTGCCTGAAGTTGCTTACGACAAATTCCTTGAATGGGGATTGGTCGGTGTTGCAGTAGATCCGGAGTTTGAAAAAAACCAACGAATTTTTGCAGCCTTCACAATTAAAGATGACGAAGGTAATTTCCACCAGCGGCTATCAAGTTTTCAATGGCGCGATAACAAGGTCGATCCTGCGAGCGAGAAAAAAATCCTCCAATATCCGATCGATAAGAATTGTTGCCACACCGGCGGTGATTTGCAATTTGGCAACAATGGTGAATTGTTTTTCTCTACTGGCGACAACACCAATCCCCACGATCAGGATGGTTATGCGCCTATCGATTTCCGCCCAGAGATGTTGAAGAATGATGATTTGCGTAGCGCGGGTAATACCAATGATTTGCGCGGTAAGGTATTACGCATTATTCCAAAAAGCGATGGGCCTAACGCAGAAGGCGGATACGATATCCCTGCGGGAAATTTATTTGCCGATGCTACGCAAGGTCGCCCGGAGATTTATGTTATGGGGGCGCGTAATCCCTATAGTGTTACCTACGATAAAAAAACCGGCACATTGTTTTATGGTGATGTTGGCCCAGATGCAAGCAATGACTCTGATGAGAAAGGCTCGCGTGGATACGATGAAGTTAACCGTGTAACAGCGCCAGGTAATTTTGGCTGGCCATTAGTGATTGGACAAAACAAACCCTACAAACAATTCGATTATGTGACTCAAAAAACTGGACCGGTGGTGGATGTTGAGCATCCAATAAATAATTCACCCCACAATACCGGCGCAAAACAATTACCACCTGCACAGCCTGCATTTATCGCCTATCCCTATGGTATTTCAGATGAGTTTCCCGAAATGGGTACGGGTGGTCGTACTGCGTTGGTTGCCGATGTGTATCACGCAGCGGATTATCCCGAATCGGTAAATCGCTATCCTGCGTATTACGACAACAAATTATTTATCCTCGATTTCATGCGTGCCTGGGTAAAGGTGGTGAGTTTTGATTCACAGGGGCGGATCCAAAAAATTGAACCCTTTGCACCGCAAATTAATTATGCATTACCAATTGATGCACGCTTTGCACCCGATGGTACTTTGTATGTGTTGGAGTACGGCATGTCCTGGTTTACCGGCAATCCGGATGCGCGCCTTGCCCGTATTGAATATGTCGGTGCTGGCAATCGTCCTCCTGTGGCTGAAATTACCCTGGATAAAACCCAATTTGGTATTCCGGCAAAAGTCCATGCGTCAGCAAAAAAATCAGTCGATTTGGACGGCGACAAAATCAGCTATGCATGGAAGTTGCGCTGTGCCGATTCATCCTGCCCTGAACGGCAACTGGGTGATGCTATGGAGTTGGATCTGGCGCTGGATAAACCCGGTAAATACAACCTGGAATTGTCAGTAACGGATGTGCAAGGGGCAAAATCAGTTTTCACTGCACCGCTTGAAATCGGTAATGAACCTTCGGCGATTGCTTTCTCCACCACTCAAAACCAATCCTTTTTCTGGGCTGATAGTAAGCAACTTAATTATGCAATTGCGGTGAGTGATCAGGAAGATGGGAAAATTTCTGCGGTAGAAAATGGCAATCCGTTAGTTGCTTTTGCCTATGTGGAGCCTGAAAAAAAATCAGGGCAGGGACACCAAACCGTTAATTTGATTGATCAGGGCAAGGCGCTGGTCGATGCCAATAATTGTTTTGGTTGCCACAAAATTGAAGAAAAAGTTGTAGGGCCGGCTTTTAGGGATGTTGCCAAAAAATACCAAAAAGATTCCAAGGCGCTTACCTATCTGGTAAATAAAATCGGCAATGGTGGTGCAGGTGTGTGGGGCGAAATGAATATGCCCGCGTTCTCGGGTTTAAGCGAAGCAGATCGCACGGCATTGGCAACTTATGTCTTGTCGCTTACGGAAGACAATTCGCCAAAACCACTGCCATTGTCAGGCGTGGTTGAACTTAAATCCCACCAGAAAAGCGCGGCTGCGTTGAAAAAAGATGAGCCTTATGTTGTTAGTGGTGAGGCATATGTGTTCACCGCCAGTTATACCGACAAAGGGGCAAATGGTATGGCACCTATACAAGTGACAGAACAATTTAAACTGGCGCCTTATCGTTTCGATTTCAACGGCATATTCAATGCAGCTGCGGCAACCAAGGGGGTGAAGTCGGATTCATTCCGTGAAATCGAAAACGTAAAAATTGTTGCAAGTGAAGACTGGTCTGGATTTGCAATTGGTCGCTACGATTTGAGCTCGGTGAAAAGCCTGAAAATTGGTGCGTTTTTCTTTAAGGAGCCAATCACATGGGCATTTGAACTTCGGCGCGATAATGCACAGGGTGAATTGCTTGCATCAGGTAAACTCTCGGCTCCAGAGCTGAAAACCTACACGCGTAACAAAATTACAGTGAACGAAACAAAAGGTTTTAGTAATTTATACCTGCAAGTAAAAGCGGAACAAACTTCGACAGCAGAGTTGGGGTTGCAGGATATTAGCTTCGAGCAATAAAACTATGTGCGCAAAGGATTGCGCAAAAAAGAGAGTACAAAAAACCAAATTACAGATATAAAAAAGCCCGCATTACACGCAATGCTGTTCACTTAAGGTTATTTCAACC
>CAZIWB010000021.1:0-109044 GCA_964542655.1 uncultured Cellvibrionaceae bacterium | reverse complement strand
TTTGCTCAGGTTTGGTGACGGTGAATTCAAATTTTTGCGGTATTTCAAATGAAGTATCGGACATTATTTAGCTTTGATTAAGTGAGAAAATTGTGGCAGTGAAGGCAACTATTTATAAAGCGAACCTGAGCTTGTCAGATATGGATCGCAATGTGTTTGGCGATTTTAACCTGACTATCGCGTTGCATCCCTCTGAAACGATTGAGCGCATGATGGTGCGTATTCTAGCCTTTTGTTATCGCGCTGCGGAAAATTTAACCTTTACCAAGGGGCTCTCCTCCATGGAAGAACCGGATTTATGGTTGAAGCACGATAACGGCACTATCCTTGAGTGGATTGAAGTGGGGCAGCCGGCGCCGGAGCGGTTGAAAAAAGCATCGGGCCAGGCGCAAGCAGTGAAAGTATTTAGCTATGGCCGCGGTATGGATGTCTGGTGGAAAACCAAT
Source organism: uncultured Cellvibrionaceae bacterium (assembly GCA_964542655.1). Classification (GTDB taxonomy): domain Bacteria; phylum Pseudomonadota; class Gammaproteobacteria; order Pseudomonadales; family Cellvibrionaceae; genus Cellvibrio. The sequence continues at coordinate 108,598 of CAZIWB010000021.1, read as the reverse complement.
AGCGCGGCGATTCGCTCCCTACCCAAGGTGAATATCCATTATTTTGCTGCCGATGAGTTGCAGGCTCTGGCCGCACTTGCAGATAAGACCATGAACCTCTCCGTCACTATTACGGAAACTATCGCTTATATCTCTACGGCAACTGACAACCTGACTATCAGTTTGCGCGAAATGGAGTAATCCCAATGAATGCCCCTTTGTTATCCATCGTCGATATCACCCTTGATAACGCCCAGCAATTTTTAATTGATGAATCCTTTAATCGCCCGGTGGTGATTGATTTTTGGGCGGAGTGGTGTGGCCCTTGCAAAAATTTAATGCCGGTTTTGGAAAAACTTGCCAACAAATACGCAGGAGCTTTCCTACTTGCCAAAGTGAATGCCGATGACCAGCAAATGATCTCATCGCAATTTGGTGTGCGCAGTTTGCCGACTGTAATGATTATGCAAAATGGCCAGCCGGTTGACGGGTTTACTGGCGCTTTGCCGGAGGTACAGGTACGTGAAGTGCTGGCCAAATATTTGCCTAAACCCTGGGAGTTGCCACTCAACCAAGCGCAAGCATTGATGGCGCAGGGCAATTTTACTGATGCGCTGCCACTCTTGCGCCAGGCTTATGATGCATCCAGCCAGTTGGCAAACATCGCGCTTTTAATGGCGCAATGCCATCTGGAGCTAAACCGTATCGATAATGCCGAGGCAATCTTATCGTCCATCAAAATGGCTGACCAGGATGCGCATTATGAACAATTAATGGCACAGGTCGCGTTGAAAAAACAGGCTGCCAAAACTCCGGAGTTGGCCGCGTTGGAAGAGGCTTATAGCAAGGCTCCGCAGGATTTAACCCTGCGTTACCAATTGGCCTTACAGTATTATCAGGAATCCCAGCATCGTCCTGCGTTGGAGCATTTGCTTGAGGTCATCCGCAGCGAACGCAATTTTGCCGAGGGCGAAGCGCGGAAAACCTATACGGCTATCATTGCTGCCTTGGGTAAGGCTGATCCCCTGGCGATTGAATTCCAGCGCAAGTTATTTACCTTGCTTTACTAGGCTTTACCTCATGGCAAATGGTCGCTGCCACTAAAAGTGGGTACACTGGCATCTGTAAAAAAACCGTAACGTGAATGCCCCAAGAGGGCAATGAGCTTAATGGCGGCCACCATGCTGCTAGAGGATTATGATAGACAATGAGTAAACGCTATTCCCTGATCGCATTCCTGGCCATCTTTTTGGCTTTGTTCGGGTGTGGCAAATCCAGACAGGCTGAACAACTGCCGGTGTTTTGCAAGCAGGATGGTTCGCGCCTGTATATCAAGCAGGGCAAGATCAGCATGGAGATAATGCCCAAGGTGGGTGCTCGCGTTTCCTCGCTCAAATACGATGGACATGAAATACTGGTGACGATTGCGGATCTGGATAAGATCACCGATTGGGGTACCGTGTTTTGGTCAAGCCCCCAATCCGAATGGAACTGGCCACCTATAGATACACTGGACAGTAAACCCTATACGCTGGGTGCAAATGAAGATCGCCTGGTATTAACGAGTGGCGTTGATAAAAAAACCGGCTACCAATTTACCAAGACCTATCTGCCCACAGGTGATGATCGCATCGCTGTAACCTACCGTATTACCAATCACAGCGACCATGAAAAAAATGTGGCGCCCCTGGAAGTGACGCGTTTGCCGCCTTCAGGTGATTTGTTTTATCCCCGTGGTGATACAGATCCTATCAGCGGTATTTTTTATCCTCTGGATATACAAACTCTCGATGATTTGACCTGGTATCAATACGATGCAAAAAAAATCCGCACTGACCATCACAAAGTAATGCAAGACGGCAAAGAGGGCTGGGTTGCTTATATTGATAAAGGGTATTTGCTGGTTAAAGAATTTACCGATAATCCACCCGCAGCAATTGCCGCAGGTGAGCGCGAGATAGAAATATTTACCCATGTTGAACATATTTTTATTGAGATGAAGCAACAGGGCGCGTCAGTGGCTTTGGCTCCCGGTGAGCATTTGGAATGGACTGTCATCTGGCATGTTAAAAAGCTGCCGGATGATTTGGCTCAGAATCCTGAGCCACATGCGCTTGCGACCTATGTTCGCAGTTTATTGTGAGTAAATAGATGTGCTCAAAAAAAATCGCCGCTTAGCGGCGATTTTTTTTGGTTTTTAAACGGCGGATACGATCAGCCTCTTCTTTTTCGATACGTTTTTTCTCATCTTCCTCTTTTGCGGTCGCCACTTCCTGCTGAGTCATTTCCGGTGTTTCCCAGCTAATCGGGCCAAGTAATCCTGCGCGCAATTCGGTAATCAGTATCGAAGACACTTTCTGGATTTCCACACCGCCGCCCTTGCGGGTACAACCGCGTTTTATGCCTATCGCATCCAGTAGTTCCAGATCCGACTCCGGCAGCTCCTCCAATCCATAACGTTTTTTTAGCGCATCAGGATAGGCTTTAAGCAAGTATTCGGCGGCATAGAGTGCGATATCGGCGTAATCAAAGACGGTATCTTTTATCGCTCCGGTAATTGCCAGGCGATAACCGCAAGAGGGCGGCGATAATTTTGGCCACAAAAATCCCGGCGTATCGGTTAATAAAATTCCGTTTTCCAATTTGATTTTTTGTTGCGCTTTGGTGACACCCGCCTCGTTGCCGGTTTTGGCGATGACACGCCCGGCGAGGGTATTGATGATGGTGGATTTGCCTACGTTGGGAATGCCCATGATCATCGCGCGCGCCGGGCGCAGGTCGCGCTGGCGCTCGCTTACCAGGCTGGTACACACATTCAATAAATTACGGATTTGTTCAGGGCGCTGCTGGCTGACGGGCAGGGCTTTTACACCGGCTTCCTGTTCCATTTTTTCGACCCACAGGGCGGTAATTGCCGGGTCGGCCAAATCGGCTTTGTTGAGCAGTTTGATCAGGGGGGTATCGCCGCGTAAACCGGGTACCAACGGGTTTTCGCTGGAGAAGGGAATACGTGCATCTATAACTTCAATAACCACATCCACATGGGGCATAACTTCCGCAATTTCTTTGCGGGCCTTGTGCATATGGCCGGGGAACCAATTGATTGTTGACATGATTTACTCAAAGAGGGGGATTTTTTTACAGCGTGTCTAACGTTTCACTGGAGTCAAAGTGATACAGCAACAGGCACTCATCTTCTGTTTCACCTTCGCAAATCACCACCGACACTGGGGCGATGGTGGCGGCATAGGCTGGATCCTTGTACAAGCGCTCGTTCAATGCCTGCCAGAGTGGGGCGGGGAATTCCGTGAAAAAATTAAAGCTCAGGTAGAGCTTGCCCTTATCTTCAATTGCGTCCACTTCAGGCGAACGAATAGCGCGCACGCGGTGCAGAAACGCTTCGCGGTCAAATTCGCGGCTGTGTTTGGGTTGGATTTGAATGCTGATGCATTGCATGGGTTAGGTCCTCGAGTGCAATTGCTGGTAATTATACAGAAAGCACAGTGTGTTCACCCTTAAATAAGCCGGTATAAACCCGGAGGATTCGTTGTTAAGAAGCATTAAGCCAATCTGTTTCCCATTTTGGCGGTAACCGGTTTCGGCTATGATGCAGGCCTGTTTCTTCCCTTCCGGTAATGCCTGTGTCCTCTCCCTTATTTCGTCCCATTGCATTGGGGTTATACCTGTTGTTTTTTACGGCCGGTGTGGTGGGTGCCCTGGTACTACCAACCTTTAGCTTGTTTCTCGCCAAAGAAATTGGCGTGCGTCCACTGTTGGTTGGTTTGGCGTTTGCGGGCATCGCCCTGGCCAGTATTGCCTACAACCATTGGCTTGGGCATTGGTCGGACAAGCTGGTAGATCGCCGCCCGCTGGTGGCCTGTTGCTGCCTGCTTGGGACAATTGCCTGCGTGATATTTGCTTTATCGCGCAATTATTGGTTGGTGGCATTTACAGCGATTTTTTTACTTAGCTTGTCGATGGTTTCTTTCTCGCAAATTATGGCGTACAGCCTGGATTACGCCGAGGCTGAAATTCCAGTAGAACGTATTCCACTTTTTAACGCCATCATGCGCGCGCAAATTGCATTTGCCTGGGTGGCTGGCCCGCCTGCGGGATTTTTATTGGCGACTTATTTCGGCTTTGATGTGAGCTACGGTATAGCTGCACTTTTGTATGTATTGGTCGCCTTGGCGAGTTTTAAATTATTGCCGCGTTTGCCTAAAAAAAATCACCCGGTAACTTCTGCGGGTGAACCAGCGGTGCTACCACCTTTATCGCCCGCTATTAAACGGTCGCTCTGGTTGTGTGCGATTGCGTTTTCATTATTGTGGGGTGTGAATAATGCCTATCTCATAAGTTTACCGATTCATCTTAAAGATGATCTGCAAATAGATGCGCAGTGGATGGGGTGGGTGATGGGTACCACAGCGGCGCTGGAAGTTCCCTTTATGTTATTGGCCGGACATTACGCCAGCCGCTTCCGCTTGATTAGCCTGATTCGCTGCGCCGGTATTGCCGCTTTGTTGCTCTATATCGGTGTGTATTTTGCGACTGCGTTGTGGCATTTATTTGTGCTGCAAATTTTTAATGCAATTTTTATTGGTGTATTGGCGGGATTGGGTGTGTCAGTTATCCAGGATTTAATGCCGGGGCGATCAGGGGGTGCTTCGGCGCTCTATACCAATACAACCCATGTCGGTAATTTGCTGAGCAGTTTAATGGTGGGGTTGGTTGCAGATTACTACGGTTACCATCAGGTATTTTTGGTCAATATACTGTTGGTATTTATTGCTATCTGGGCATTCGGCAAAGTAAAAACATCGCGTGAATTAGCGGTGACAAATACAGGGGCAGCGATTAATTAATCGCTGCCGGTTCAGTTTTCCTCTTCGTTTAGCAATTTTTCCAAATCTGCCACGCTCATACTGAAAAGCCGGTGGCGCAATTCGCGCTCTATTTGCGGCATCATACTGAGCATCACTTCCTCTACCAAATACTGACGCGGTTTGTTGGTTTTAGGCGGAGTGTTTTTGGTGGAGCTGATAATTTTTTTAGCAGTTTCGTATTCAAATAGCGGTGGTGGGTTATTGCCGTGTAAACGCTCGCGGATATGTTGGGGTAAAAACGGATTTTCGCCACTGGCTTTTGCAAGGGGGCGATTATTTGCCGACGTATTAGCTTGGGGACCACTTGAGTATGCGGATTTATAATCGTGTGACTGTGTACTTGAATTGAGTTGCTGCGCAATTTTGGCAACGGCAGATTTTGGCTCATCAAAGAGTGAACCCTGGCCTGGCAAAACCGATTCGTGTCGAGTGATCAATACCGGTGGTTCAGAATGGAATTCATCCTCGAGGATTTCATCATCACTCTCTATATCCGGCAGGCTTTCCATATCTTGCAAGATAGGAATGTCATCCTCTTCCAACAATAATCCTTTAATCGATTCCAGCTCCTGCAATATTTCGGCTTTGGTTTTATTCGTATTGGCCATGATGCTTACCTGTCAATCGCATTATCTGTGTGTTCGTATCACAACTTCCGGGTTTCAATGGGGTAGCCGCGGCTTTTGTAAAAACTGAAGCGTTCGCGGCTGGCGTGCAAACTTTGTTGTTCCTGGATAACCACTTCGCTCAAGCGTTCAAAGCGGCTGAAATAGGGTGGGGTGGCCTTGCTCAAGTTAAGCAATAAACCCTGGTGATCGCCAGCCTCCTGGGTGAAGGTGATTTCCACCGGGGCAGGTTTGCCTGCATTGAGCAATTGGTGCGGGATAAAACTTTCCGGCTTGAACGTCCAGAGCAGTTCATCAAAGGCGCGCGCTTCTGCTTCGTTATCCATCGCCACCAGTACACGCATGCCCATGCGTTGTACCTTGTCGATCAGGCGGCAGGCAAACAACCAACGCGCATCGTTGGTTGTTTCTGGCAGGATGTAAAAATCAACCTGGGTCACGATCAAACCTGGTTCAGCAAGTACTGCACCAGCATGGTTACCGGGCGACCCGTTGCTCCTTTGGCACCACCGGAGCGCCAGGCGGTACCGGCGATATCCAGGTGCGCCCAGGCAAATTTTTTCGTAAAGCGCGACAGGAAGCAGGCGGCGGTAACACTGCCTGCTTCGCGGCCGCCGATATTGGCGATATCGGCAAAGTTGCTGTCGAGTTGTTTTTGGTAGTCATCCCAGAGTGGCATTTGCCAGGCGCGGTCAGCAGATTCCTCCCCGGCTTTGAGCAAGGCTTTGGCCAGTTCGTCGTTATTGCTGAATAATCCGGTGGCGTGGTTACCCAGGGCAATGACACAGGCGCCGGTAAGCGTGGCGATATCAACAACCGCCTTAGGTTTAAAACGCTCGGTGTAGGTAAGTGCATCGCACAAGACAAGCCGGCCTTCAGCATCGGTATTGAGGATTTCAATGGTTTGGCCGGACATGGACGTGACTATATCGCCGGGTTTGGTGGCGTTGCCATTGGGCATGTTTTCCGACGCGGCGATAACACCGACGACATTGATTGGTAGTTGCAATTCCAGCAGGGTTTGGATGGTGCCTAAAACGCTTGCAGCACCACACATGTCGTATTTCATTTCGTCCATGGCCGGGCCGGGTTTGAGGCTGATGCCGCCGGTATCAAAGGTGATGCCCTTGCCAACCAATGCGATAGGCGCCTGCTTTTTGCTGCCGCCTTTATATTCCAGCACGATGAGTTTGGCGGGTTGATCACTGCCCGCCGCAACAGACAGGAGTGAGCCCATGCCCAATTCTTTCATCTGTTTTTCTTCAAGGATATTGACACTCAATTTTGCCTGCTTGTGAGCGATGCGCTTGGCTTCGTTGGCAAGGTAAGTAGGTGTACAGATGTTGCCTGGTAAATCCCCCAGCTCGCGCGCCAGGTTCACACCTTTGGCGATGGCTTGGCCGAGAATCAAGCCTTTGGTTGCTCCCGCAGTTTGGGCTTTGGTCGCACCAAAAATAACTTTCTTCAGCTGTAAACTGATTTCAGCGGGTTTGCTTTTGAGTTTATCGGCCCGGTATTCAAGCAAGCTCAGGCTCTCTGCGACCTGGCGTGCCTGCCATTCAGCACCCTGTTGGGCAACACTGACTTCGGCCAAGGCGAGGGTAATTTCACTGGCAGTTGTGGGGCGCAATGCCTCGCCGATTTTTTGCACAGCTTTGCGATAATTATCAGCACTGACATTGCCATCTTTGGCGGTACCAAAACCCAGTACCAGCAATCGCTCTGCGGCTATACCTTGCGGATTTAACAGCAGCAAGCTTTGTCCCGCTTTGCCCTGGAAGCCTTCGCGCTTGAGTAGTGTCTCCAATTGATGTGCATCGGCAGCATTCACCGCACTGGCCGAGGGCGACAGTTTTACACCCTCGTAGCAGGCAATCACCAGGCATTGGGTCGCCTGCTTGACGGGGTCAATCACTTTGGCAGAGAACTGGATCTGATGGGATTTGGCAGTCGCAGGTTTGGCAGATTTTGCAGGGGCTTTGGCGGCGGTCATAGAAAATCCTTGGTAAAAAAAGCAGTGAAAAATTCGCTCAAGACAAATCGGGCGCAGTGCGTGATAATGCCACAATTTGCGCACGGCATGGCGGCAAAATTCGGCGAAAGTTGGAACCTTGTTGCCTGATGCAAGTCACTATTCACGCTTGCGCATCTCATCTATGAAAGTTGCTGGCACACAGCTAAAGTGTTGCACAAGTTTTGTACATGTCAGTAGTTAATGTCGAATGACAGGATTATCACCTTGATTATTTTTCGTTATCTCTCGCGAGATTTATTAATTACCAGTTTGGCGGTTAGCGCAGTCTTGCTCACCATCTTCCTCTCGGGAAAATTCAGCGATTACCTCGATGATGCTGCGCAGGGCAAACTTGCCGTAGACGTGCTCTTCACCATCATTGCCTATCGTATGCCCAACTTATTGGAACTGATTTTGCCGCTGGGATTTTATTTGGCAATTTTGCTCGCCTATGGGCGCATGTATATCGAAAGCGAAATGGTAGTGTTATCGGCCACGGGGATGAGCCAGTGGCAGTTGGTGCGGGTGACTTTGGTGCCTGCCGCCCTGGTGGCGTTGGTTGTCGCCACATTTAGTTTTTGGTTGAGTCCATTGGGTGCCCAGCTCACCGAGCAAACCCTTGCAGAGCAACGCAATCGCAGTGAGTTTGAAAGCCTGCAGGAAGGGCGCTTCCAGGCTATAGGACAAGGGCGAATCATGACCTATGTTGAGCAGGTGAGTGATGACAACAAACGTTTGGAACGGGTGTTCATCGCCCAGCAAGAAGGGCAAAGCAATTCCAGTGTTATCGTCGCCGAAACCGGTGAGCAAACTTATAAACCGGATTACGGACAGCGTTATCTGGTGATGCATAACGGATTTCGCTATGAAGGGCACCCCGGCACTAACGAATTTAAAATCACCCGTTTTAATGAGTGGGGGCGCTACTTGCCACCTACAACCAGTGAGGCTGAATTTGAAAGTGAGGCCGATGGTAAAACCACCGCACAATTATTGGCGGCGAACGATCCAGAAAGCCATGCAGCATTGCAATGGCGCATTTCTATGCCGCTCATGGTGTTGATTGCAACCTTGCTTGCAGTGCCACTGAGTAAAACCAATCCGCGCCAGGGGCGTTACCTTAAAATGTTGCCTGCAATTTTAATTTATGTTTTTTATCTCGCTTTTTTAATTAATGCGCGCGGTGCAATTGCAGAAGGGGATTTATCGGTGGGCTTAGGTGTGTGGGTAGTTCATATTCCATTTTTGATCATTGCGTTAGTGATGTTGAATTGGCAGGCGCTGGTGAACTCGCGCAATAAATCGGCGAGGGCTGGCCATGCGTAAGATTACGGCTTATATATCGAGCACAGTTTTTTATGCCATTGCCATGACATTACTGGTGTTTATTGCGCTGGATTTTATTTTTGGTTTGATTAGCCAGTTAGAAAAAGTCAACGGAGCTTATACCTCGCTTGAGGCTTTTTATTATATGGCGCTGACTGTGCCTCGCCGGTTGTACGATTTGATTCCTTATGCCTGTTTGATCGGTTGCCTTGCGGGGCTTGGTTTACTCGCCAGTACCAGTGAGCTGGTAATTGTGCGTGCAGCGGGTGTGTCAGTAAAACGTATCGCCTGGATTGCTTTACGTCCCGCATTGGTTTTTATTGTCATCGCGTTAATGTTGGGGGAATTTGTATCGCCCTACACCGAACAGATGGCAGATAACCGTCGCCATTTTTTAAAGTACAACATCACCCAGCAGGCACCACAAAAAGTGTGGAATCGCGAAGGCAATGAATTTATGTACGTAAGTGCAGTGCTGCCTAATGGTGTTATTTATGGTTTGACGCGCTACAAGTTTAATGACCAGCATCAGCTGGAGACTGCCAGTTATACCAAGGAAGCGGTTTATCAGGATGGTTATTGGCAGGAGAATAATATTTCAATCAGCTTTTTGGATCAGACCAATATCCGCAATGAAACTATTGCGACGCGTCGCTGGGATACTCCCTTAACACCTAACTTGTTTAATATCCTGGTGTTGGCGCCGGAAGATATTTCCATGCGCAACTTGAATTACTACATTAATTATCTTGAGGAGCAAAATCTCAAGGCGAGTAATTACAGCTTGGCCTTTTGGCAAAAAATCCTGCAGCCAGTTGCAACTGCCAGCCTGGTTCTGATTGCTATTTCGTTTGTATTTGGCCCATTACGTAGCGTAACTATGGGGCAGAGGATTTTTACCGGGGTGGTATTTGGTATTGGTTTTGTGCTGCTGCAAAAACTCCTGGGTCCATCCAGTCTGGTGTTTGGTTTCCCTCCATTAATTGCAGTAATGATTCCTATCCTGTTGTGTTTTGGATTGGGGATTTATTTACTGAACCGGGCGCGGTAAAGGATTTATTTTTTTTCCTTGGCCAATAACAGTGTGCGTGTTTTGCTGATTTTATCGTGCAGGGTTTGGCGTTCGATATTGGTATACATCAACCAATAACCGGCGCCCAATATACAAATTGAAACAGGTGCGCAAACGAAGCGGATTATGCACTGTGGATAGCTTGGGCAATTAAGGTTATCGCTGTTCACTATTTTCATCCGCCAGGTTTTCATGCCCAGGGTTTGCCCGGATTTGTGCCAGAAATAACAAAAAAATAAACCGATTGTTAAAATCCAGCCGATAAAAACCACCACGCCAAATATTCCCCATGTGATGCGTTCACCTGTTGGTGGTGCTCCCTTAATTGCTACATTGATACCTGCCATAATTGCACCATATAAAATGCTGATCGCCATTATGAGCAGGCTGTCATATACCATGGCGGCGAGGCGGCGTAATAAACTGGGTGCGGAATATTCAACGGTATTTGCAGAAGTCATGGTGGTAGTTTCACACTTTAAAATGCAGGGCCCAAGGCGTGGTAGACGTTACTGTTTGGCCAAAGCCGATAAATCCCTGGCCTTGCAGTGGTAATTCTTCGCGGCGTAAATAAATCGGCGGCGCCTGTCCATCCAGATAAACATAAGTGCCGTTAGTGGAGTGGTCGGCGAGTACATATTTGCCTCGGCGAAATTCTATATGGCAGTGTTCGCGCGAGGCTAATTCATTTTCAATCAATAACTGGGCTTTGTGCGGATCGCGCCCGATTTGGAAGGGCGTCTGCTCGGGTAGCAGTGAAATAGTTCGATCATTTACCACCAGTTCCAGTTGGAATTTATCAACAAAACGGGTGATATCATGAATCGGCATCACCATGGTTGCGCGATTATCTTTACCAGATTGTTCCCACTCCAGGCGATAAATTAGTGTCTTCTCAGTATCACCTTTGATATTGATGCGATCAAACATCTGGCAATCGCGGCGCAGGGAATTGTCCATGGCATCCACTACTGATTGGGTGATCACAATCTGGTTGGCGCGGGCGATATGCGCCACACAAGCGGCATCATTTACTCTATCGCCAAACACATCATTGGTGGTGATGAGTACTTCCCCATAGGCGATACCGATACGGATTCCCAAATCTTTAAGGCGGGGTTCTTTGATGCTGCGTTGCTGGATCGCGATGGCAGCTTCACAGGCTTGGCTAACCAAATTGAAGCGCGCCATGATTTCGTCACCAATGGTTTTCACCAGGGTGCCTTCGTGGACTATGGTCAGCGCCGTCATAAATTGCACGGCCTCATCAATAGTCGCTTTGGCTTCTTCATTACCCACCCGCTTATAGAGCACCGAACTACCGGAGACATCGGCAAACATAATAGCTTGGGTTTGGCTGTGTTGATTCATGCGATATGCGACGGAAGGTTTGGGCGTTGAATGAGTGCGTATGATATGCGCTTTGGGTTACAGGTGCAAAAATCAGGGCTAATTTAAATTGCCTGATATTTGCGGCAATGCTTGTATTTGGACACTTTGCTAAAGCCAAATCCATGGAGGTTGGTATATGAAGCCAGCATTTTCTTCCTGAGTTGTTACGGATTATTTAACAGATGAAAACTATGGCTGCCTATTGATTTACGGCCGAAGAAAAAAACGACATAGAAGTGCTGTTTATCACTCAAAGATAGTACAGATATGCATAATGCAGCCCAGATTGACAGCTGATGTGGATCGTACACACGGTACGCTACTAATAACTCGCCGCTGAAAAAGCCAGATCATCGGTTTTTTGGTTAAAGCCGCGGCTCAATCTCGTGGTGTCTGAGTAATTGATGCGTATCCCTGATTCGTTTGTATTCCGGCTGAGACGAAGCTTATATGGGTTGGTGTCTCCCACTTTGGCGTGAATCCATTTGGTAACTTCCCATTTTTTATTCGGGCAGCTTCAATGTATTTCATATGCTCGGTTTGCGTAATTAGATAATGCTTCATTTGTTCAAACAAAAAATCGTCTAATTGCATAAATGTATAAGTGTTTACAGTATCACTTTCATTGGGATCAATGAGCGATAGATATAAATTTACAATGTGGAAAATATTTGAACGCATATCGAGCATCGCGCGATATTTTAGTTTATCGGTTCTGTAATTTACATCATCGATATCCAGATTTTGAGTATTAACTATTACTTGAAGAAGGTCATTCAATCCCTGTGAATACTGGTCCACGTTCGAAATATATAAGTTGATTAATGAATCTGTTTCATGCATGCCAGTAAATTTGAAAACCTTTTCATTTTTCCTTTTTTCAATGAGTGTGGAAAAGTCTCTTATGATTGATTTCAATTCATCTCTGGTGGTTTTTCTTGATTCTCGTTTTGTGTCTTCGCGACCAAGCTTATATGTTTGTAGAAGGAGTATTACAGTTAAGAAACCGAAAATTGGGTTCAGAATTCCTCCAAAATAATCGCCCAGCTGGCCGAATTGCGCAGGAGTTCCTAGGTCTGGGTAACCCACATTTTTGGCGTTAATATAAAAAAGGGTCATTATCGATGTCGCCGAGATAACTAGGAATAAAAATCCTAAAGCAGCTAAATCTTTCTTATTAATATTTATTGTAGCTATACATGCGAGTGCGCTAAGGAATGATGCTATCCCTAGATAAGTAGTCCAATTCTCAGTTTGCATTTTTAGACCTTGATTATTGTTGGTAGCCAAATGGTTGCCATATCTGTTTTTCACCAATCATCCTTTTATCATGTGACAGGCTATTTGCTACCCGCCTACCGAAAACCCAAATAATTGAATTCCATTATGACTGTAATAGTCAGCTATCGATTTACTTTTGCAGAAGTAGGGTAGAGGGAGGAGGTTTACGATGTCAATGCGCAAACTATTAGGAAAGTATTGGTGTAATCGATCAAATTCCAATTGCACGGTTTTTTCAGGATGTCTACACTTGGATACATGTGCCATGGTGGTCGGAATGAGCTTGGGATAGGCGAGGTGGGCTAAATGTATACGATTTATGAGTCGAGTGAGTTCAGGGCTTGGTTGATGGCTTTACGTGATCCCTTGGGTAAAGCACAGATTTTGAGGCGTATCCGCTCTGCGCAACTAGGAAATTTTGGTGATCATGCGCCTGTAGGTTCGGGTGTTTATGAATTGCGTATAGATTCTGGTCCTGGTTACAGGGTGTATTACATTCGCAGGGGCGAGGTGGTTTATTACTTGTTGTTGGGTGGTTCTAAAAAAGGCCAACAGCGTGATATCGATAATGCGATTTCCATGGCGAAGGCCATGAAGGATTGATGTATGAAACCAACATTTTCTACTTTTGATGCAGCAAATTATTTAACGGATGAAGAAACCATCGCTGCTTATTTAACGGCAGCGGCACAGGAAGGTGATATGGAATTGTTGCTGGTCGCACTCAAAGATATTGCCAATGCACGCAATATGACGCAGTTGGCCGCTGATGCGGGTCTTGGTCGCGCGAGCTTATATAAAGCGCTAACACCCGGTGCAAAACCGCAATTTGAAACAGTGATGAAATTAGCTGGTGCGCTTGGACTGAAAGTGGAGTTTCGGCCTGCGAATACTCAGTAGCTGATTGCCTGGCGTTTATAAGATCGAAACCCAGATTGTTTTGATAAAACATGTGTTTGTGCGGGGTTGCAGCGGCTGCCAATCTTGAGAGCTAACCGCTTTTTGATCAAGTTGCCTAGTAAATGAATCAAGTGGATTGCTAAATGATGGCTTTATGAAATTTTCGTAATTAGTGTTTGACAGACAGGCGCAAATCATTAAAATGCGCACCACTCGCCAGTGTGGCGGAATTGGTAGACGCACCGGATTCAAAATCCGGCGCCCTTAAAGCGTGTCGGTTCGAGTCCGACCACTGGCACCAAATCCGAAAGGGGCTTACAGCAATGTAAGCCCTTTTTTTATGCTCTCGATTTTATTTCCCGGCAGTTGCATGGCTGCTGTGCAACTTAACGGATGGTAGAACCGCCGGATCCAAAATCCGGCGTCCTGCCTTATGGAAAGAAGGGTAATTCCTGCTGCTCCTGATTTTGCAACCGCCCTAAATTGGGTTACCCTGCCGACCTTTTCACGCCAATCCCTTTAAAGCTATCTGACTGTTATGCGCCGCCAGGATTTTTCTTACGAGTTACCCGATGCCCTTATTGCCCGCGCACCTGCTGCAGAGCGGCGGGGTAGTCGTTTATTGCAGTTGGACGGCCTGAGCGGGCAGCTTACACATGGGCAATTTCCCGATTTGCTCAATCTGGTTGAGCCGGGCGATTTAATGGTATTCAACAATACCCGTGTGATTCCGGCGCGTCTGTTTGGCCAGAAAACCTCGGGTGGGCAGGTGGAGATCCTGGTCGAGCGGGTGTTGGATGAGCGTCGTGTGCTTGCCCATACCCGAGCGAGCAAGGCTCCCAAAGTGGATTCACAGGTGATATTGCAAGACGGTACCCGCGTGCAATTGGTTGCCCGTCACGATGCGTTGTTTGAGTGGGAATTCCTGGGCGATGATTCGGCGCTAGTGGTGTTGGATCGCATCGGCCATATGCCACTGCCTCCTTATATAGACAGGGATGATGTTGCCGCCGACCGCGAGCGCTATCAAACCGTGTATAGCAAAGAGCAGGGCGCCGTTGCGGCGCCTACCGCTGGCCTGCATTTCGATGAGTTAATGTTGGAGCAGTTGCGCGCAAAAGGCGTGAATACAGCATTCGTAACCCTGCATGTGGGTGCGGGTACTTTCCAGAATATGCGCGTCGATAATATTGCCGAGCACCAGATGCATTCGGAAATCATGGATGTGTCGCTCGAGGTCTGTGAGCTTGTGCGTGCGACCAAGGCTGCGGGCAAGCGTGTGATCGCCGTGGGTACGACCAGTGTGCGCAGTCTGGAATCCGCTGCGCAGGGTTATGCTGATGCGGCGCAAAAAGGCGCGATCCATCCTTATCAGGGTGAGACCAGTATTTTTATTTACCCCGGCTACCAGTTCCAGGTGGTGGATGCATTGGTGACCAATTTCCATTTGCCGGAATCAACCTTGATTATGTTGGTATCGGCCTTTGCCGGTTATGGCTTTACCATGGCTGCTTATAAAGAAGCAGTCATGCAGCAATACCGGTTTTTCAGTTATGGCGATGCCATGTTTATCACCCGCAATCCCGCTGCCGCTCAACAACCAGTGGGCGCATCCAGCTGAATTTCATCGACTTGAACCTAGA
Source organism: uncultured Cellvibrionaceae bacterium (assembly GCA_964542655.1). Classification (GTDB taxonomy): domain Bacteria; phylum Pseudomonadota; class Gammaproteobacteria; order Pseudomonadales; family Cellvibrionaceae; genus Cellvibrio. Next base: position 93,479 of record CAZIWB010000021.1, on the reverse strand, counting down.
GAGAAGATCGTGACTAACCAATGTTTTATGGAATTTGAATTAGATAGCCAGACGGGCAGGGCGCGTCGTGGCCGGTTGAAGTTTCCGCGCGGCACAGTCGAGACTCCGGCGTTTATGCCGGTGGGAACCTACGGTACGGTGAAAGGTATGACCCCGCGCGATGTGGAAGATATAGGTGCGCAGATTATTCTGGGCAATACCTTCCATTTAATGCTGCGTCCCGGTACTGAGGTGGTGAAAGCCCACGGTGACCTCCATGATTTTATGCAGTGGAAAGGTCCGATCCTGACCGACTCTGGCGGCTTCCAGGTGTTCAGCTTGGGCAAGTTGCGCAAGATCACTGAAGACGGCGTGACTTTTAAGTCGCCCATCAACGGCAGCAAAGTGTTTATGGGGCCGGAAGAGTCGATGCAAGTGCAGCGCGATTTGGGTTCAGACATCGTTATGATATTTGACGAGTGCACGCCGTATCCCGCAAGCATCCATGAAGCGCGTGAGTCGATGGAGTTATCGCTGCGCTGGGCGAAGCGCTCCAAGGTTGCCCATGGCGATAATCCTTCTGCGCTATTCGGTATTGTTCAGGGTGGCATGTACGAAAACCTGCGCACCGAATCCCTGTCCGGATTGGTTGAGATCGGTTTTGATGGTTATGCGATTGGCGGTTTGTCGGTTGGTGAACCTAAAGAAGATATGCTGCGTATCCTCGAGAGCCTGACGCCGCAAATGCCCAAGCATAAGCCGCGCTATTTGATGGGTGTCGGCAAGCCAGCGGATTTAGTGGAAGGTGTGCGCCGTGGTGTGGATATGTTTGACTGCGTGATGCCAACGCGCAATGCACGCAATGGTCACTTATTCACCAGCGAGGGCGTAATCAAGCTGCGCAATGCCAAATATCGCGACGATACCGGCCCATTAGACGCACAGTGCGATTGTTATACCTGCAAAAATTTCTCTCGTTCTTATCTGCATCATCTGGATAAATGCAATGAAATGCTGGGAGCCCAGCTCAACACTATCCACAACCTGCGCTACTACCAACGGATCATGGCTGATATGCGTAAGGCATTGAGCGATAACACGTTCGACGCGTTTTTGGCAGATTTTTATGGGCGCCAAGGCTTGGAAGTGCCACCCGCGCCCCCACAATGATCGCTTCGCCGTTGTTGTAAGCGAATTAAAGGGTATAATCCGGCGCCCTTGACCATACCGCAACCACTTCCGTGGTTGTGTGCAAGTAGAAATAAGGCGACTGAAAAGTCACGATTTGATCGGTACAGCGAATCGAAATGACCTTGCAACCGCCGCAGATAAGTTGGGAAAAATTTATGCTAAACCGCTACCCGCTATGGAAGTACCTGATGCTGATCGCTTTGACAGCAATAGGCTTTATTTACTCTATTCCAAATATTTACATTCCTGATCCCGCTGTACAGGTGTCAGGTGACTCGAGCGCGAAGGTGATAGATGCACCGGTGCTCGCGCGCATCGAGCAATCCTTGAAGGATGCTAGCATCGATTATTTTGGTGCTGAATCAAATGGCAAGTCAGCCATGGTGCGCTTGCATGGACACGAACAACAAATGCTGGCGCGTACGGCAATCCAGCGCGCCCTGGGTGATGGTTATATCGTCGCCCTGAATAGTGCATCGACCACTCCTGGTTGGTTGCAAGCACTCGGTGCAACACCGATGAAATTAGGTTTGGATCTGGCGGGTGGTGTGCACTTTTTGCTGGAGGTTGATAGCGCCTCCGCAGTTGCCAAGCGCCAGCAAATCAGTGCCGACGATATGAAAGATAAATTGCGCAAAGCCAAACTGCGCTATTCATCCATCGTGGCCAACCAGGATAACCAGATAGTTGCGCGTTTCCGCAATCCTGAAGCTGTTGATGAAGCGATTAGCGCATTGCGCGGCGATTACCCCGGCATGCTCTTTGTAAAACTGGAAGTGGCTGCTGGTACAACCGATTATGGTTTTGTCGCGACCCTGAGTGAAGCGGCTGTAAAAGAAATTGAAGATTACGCACTCAACCAAAACCTGGTTACCCTGCGTAACCGTGTGAATGAACTGGGTGTGTCCGAGCCAATTGTCCAACGCCAGGGGCGCAGCCGTATTATTGTGCAATTGCCCGGTGTGCAGGATCCCGCAGAAGCAAAACGTGTAATTGGTAAAACCGCAAACCTGGAATTCCGTTTGGGGGCATCGCCTGACACTTTGGTATCAAATAAAGAAGAATTTCCGTTCAAAGATGAGTTGATGCAAATGCAGCGCGGTAACGCTGTATTGGAAAAACAACTGATCGTCACCGGCGATAGCGTTACCGATGCGAAGAGCAGCTTCGATCCGGAAACCAACCAGCCACAAGTAAACATCACCCTCGATAATCTCGGCGGAACCAAAATGAACCGTGTGACGCGCAACAATGTTGGCCGTCAAATGGGGATTCTGTTTATCGAATATAAAACCCGTACGCAGATTATAAAAAATGCCGCGGGTGAGGATGTTGAAAAAGCGACCCAATACATTGAGCGCAAAGTTATTAGTTTGGCCACTATCCAAAGTGCGTTGGGTATCCAGTTCCGTATTACCGGTTTGGACCAACCAGGTGAGGCCGCTGAACTTGCACTCTTGCTGCGTGCGGGTGCACTGGCAGCGCCTATGCACTTTGTTGAAGAGCGCACCATCGGTCCATCACTGGGTGCGGATAACATCAAGAAAGGCGTGGATTCCTGTATCTGGGCGCTGTTGATGGTATTTATTTTTATGGTGGCGTTTTATCGCGTGTTCGGTATTTTTGCGAACATCGCCCTCGCTATTAACGTGCTGCTGTTGATGACGGTGCTCTCCATGTTTGGTGCGACCCTGACCTTGCCGGGTATTGCGGGTATCGTGTTGACCATGGGGGTAGCGGTGGATGCCAACGTACTGATTTACTCGCGTATTCGCGAAGAGCTTAGAAATGGCGCTTCGCCGCAGCAAGCAATTTACACTGGATATGAGCGCGCGTTTATCACGATTCTCGATGCCAACCTGACCACTATGATCGTTGCCATTATTTTGTTTGCGGTAGGAACCGGGCCAATCAAAGGCTTTGCGATCACCCTGTGGATTGGTTTGGTTACCTCAATGATCACATCCATTATGGTCAGTCGTGCATTGGCGAACCTGGTCTATGGTCGCCGTAAAAACCTGCAAAAAATTTCGGTTTAAGAGAGCGCTGCTATGACGCAAGAATTAAAAGTTATCAAGTTTATGGCAATCCGAAAATATACTTCGGGTTTCTCTATTATTCTCACAATTTTGGCCGTCGCATCCATCTTTATCCAGGGCTTTAAATTGGGTCTGGATTTCACTGGCGGTACCCAGCTTGAAGTGCAATTTGACCGTCCTGCGGATCTGGTGAAAATTCGCCATGTACTTGAAAGAGAGCAATTGCACAGTCCGGTTGCAGTCACCTTTGGTAGTGATAGCGATGTAATGATTCGCACCCAGGACCAAATGAGTGCAAAAGGTCGCGAGCGTATCAGTACCGAAATTAGCAAGTTGGGCAGTGGTGCAAGTTTGCTTGAGGTTGCGCGCCCAACCCGCGAGCAGGAAGGTTTTGCCGATGTGCTGGTGATTAGTAATCTTACTCCTGATCAGGTGAGCCAAGCAGCTCTGTTTGATGCGGAGCGTTTTGGTAAAACTATTATCACTGCCAAAGATAATGGTACCCAGGTGGCGATAGAAAAAGGGCTGGATTCTGTTTACAGCCAGTACTTGCTTAAACAATTGCAAACTGAAACCGGGGCTTCAATCAAGCTGCGCAGCAGTGAATCAGTGGGGCCACAAATTGGTGATGAATTGCGCGATAGCGGCGGCCTTGGAATGCTCTGCGCATTTGTGCTGGTATTTTTGTATGTTGCAGTGCAATTCCAGTGGAAGTTTTCTGTGGGGGCACTGGTGGCATTGGTGCACGTAACTGTGGTGACGCTTGCCTGTTTTACATTCTTCCAGTGGGATTTCGATTTGAACGTACTGGCAGCTATCATCGCGCTGATTGGTTATTCCATTAACGATACCATCGTAATTTTTGACCGTATCCGTGAAAACTTCCGCAAACTGCGCGCCATTGATCCTATCGAAATCGTCAATATTTCCATGACCCAAACACTCGCGCGTTCCATCATGACTCACGTAACGGTATTTTTGGTAATGCTGGTACTTTATATCTTTGGTGGTGAATTGTTGGCAGGCTTTTCCAAGGCAATGATGATCGGCGTGGTCTTCGGTACTTATTCTTCGATTTATATTGCGGCAAATGCCACTGTGGCGATGGGAATCTCCAAAGAAGATTTGATGCCTCGCCCAAAAGAGGGTGAAGAGGGCGCAGACCTGACTCCCTGATAAATACTGTTATTCACCGTATGGAAAAACAGCGCCTTCATGGCGCTGTTTTTTTTACTGGTGTTGGTAATTGTGCAATCGCGGTATCTCGGGTATCGTCAGGCTAATTCCCCTAACTCGCTAATAATACCTATGATTGAGCACATCAGTTTTGATCCTGCGTTGCAATTGAGTGATGACATTGACTTGTTGCGTGCCACAGTGGGCCGTTTCCAGCGCATCTTTATTGGTAGTGGTTATGGTTTTTGGGAGTGGGATTTAGAAACCCAGCATCTTGAATGGTCAGGTGTGTTTTGGGAGCGCCTGGGTTATGACAATGGGGATGCTGAAAGCATCAACGACGCAACAAAAGTCCTGGTTTATATACACCCGGAAGACCGTGAATATGCCCTTGAGGCAGTGCGCGAACATTTGCGCACAGGCAAGCCACTCGAAGTGTCTTATCGTCTCAAAACCAAACGGGGCGATTACATCTGGACGCAGATTCGCGCTGACTCGCTACGTGACGAGCATGGGCGCGTAAGGGTGATGTCGGGTGTCAACTTTGATATTACCGAAATCAAAAAAGTGGAAGCTGCCTTGCGTGAAAGTGAGGCGCGCCAGGTGCGGATTATCCAGGCATCCAGCGATGGTATTTGGGAGTGGTATGCCGATCGTGGTGGTTTTCATTTTTCCCATCGCTGTTGGGAGTCGCTGGGGTATGACGATCTGGATGATGTGCTGACCGAAGGGGAGGACCGGTTGAAGATTTGGCGCAAGCATATTTATCCGCAGGATTTGGCCAAATTTGATCATGCGCTGGTTGAGCATTTGGCAGGGCGAGCGCCTTTTGATGTGGAGTATCGCCTGGTCAGTACCCAGGGTGAAATTCGCTGGGTTCGCGGCCGCGGTCGTGCCGTGTTCAATGAAAAAGGCCATGCGATTATGATGTCCGGCAGCAATATGGATATCACCGAAGTAAAACGTGCTGAAGAGCGCGTTATCCAGGCCAAAGAACAAGCTGAAAAAGCGAACCGTGCCAAGTCTGAATTTTTATCAAGTATGAGCCATGAATTGCGCACACCGCTCAATGCAATTTTGGGTTACACCCAGTTATTTGAATACGATGGCAACCTGAAACCCCAGCAGGTCGACAACGTGCGTGAAATTCGCAAAGCGGGTGAGCATTTGTTGCAACTGATTAACGATGTTCTGGACCTTGCCAAAATCGAATCGGGCAATATGACGGTTTCGCTGGAGCCGGTGTTGGTATCGCGCTTGATGAGCGAATGTTTTACGTTGGTACAAACGCAAGCGGATGCCAGGGGGATTCGCCTGTCCTCATCGCTCACCGAGTTTTCCAATACCTATGTGATTGCCGACCACGTGCGCTTTAAACAAGCGCTATTGAATTTGCTTAGCAATGCAGTGAAATACAATTACGTAGGCGGTGAAGTGGAGGTAAAACTCGTTGCCCAGCCGGGGCAGTATTTGCGTATTAACGTGCGTGATACCGGGCGCGGTATTCCCCTGCAACGGCAAAGCGAAGTATTCCAGCCATTCAATCGGTTGAGTGCTGAAAATACTACTATTGAAGGGTCCGGCGTTGGTTTGGTGATCACCAAGCAATTGGTGGAAATGATGCAGGGGCGTCTCGACTTCACCAGTACCGAAGGTGTGGGAACAACTTTCTGGATCGACCTTCCCCTGGCGACTGAGTGGAATGCAGAAACAACCGCACGCATTGCATCTATCCAGGATTACACGCCTGCCACCCTGAATGTACAGCGCCCCTGCAAAGTGCTGTATGTAGAGGACAACCCAACCAATATCCGTTTATTGCAGCAAATCTTTATGCGCTACTCGCAGCTTGAGCTGGATATTGCGGAAGAAGCGTTCCTGGGGATTTACAAGGCGCGCAGTATTCAGCCCGATCTGATTATCCTGGATATTAATTTGCCGGGTATGGATGGCTATGATGTGTTGAGCGTACTGAAAACGGATCCGGCTACCCGTGAAATTCCGGTAATTGGTTTGTCAGCGAACGCTATGCCCTATGATCTTGAGCGGGGTCGTAAAGCAGGTTTTCTTGATTACCTTACCAAACCGGTTGATATCCATCGCTTGATTGATGTGTTCAACAAACTCCTGCATTAGTTCCAATGCTGTTCACTTAAGGTTATTTCAACCTTGTTAGTCGTCATCCTCGCGAAAGCGGGGATCCAGAAACTGCGAATTTTGCCACGAAAACAGGACTCCCGCTTTCGCAGGAGTGACGACAAATCCTTAAGTGAACAGCATTGCTGCATTAGTTCTTCCTTTTTCCTGTGTTGCCCTGGTGTTTTCCTGTGAGGCGCCATGCGCAGCACCCATTCCTCCAATGTTTATTCAACGCTTTAACCATAATCGTTAACTAGTGCAAATGTGCGTGGTTTTGCACACCAATCGGCTTACCATAATCAAATGAACGAGTGTTCATTTGGCGTTGCCGCAGTCCCTATCCCTTCCTCCAGAATTTGATTTTCCACCAGTGTGTTTAAGGAGCTCACCATGTTTTCAATCATCCGTTATAGGGTAATCGTTGTTATAGGAATCATGGGGCTGGTGTTATCCGCATGCGATTCAAAAACAGCGCCAGGCGCGGCATCCCAGGCACCGGTTGAAGTAGGCGTCGTGACCTTGAAGGCAATGGATGTGCCTTTGCAAAGTGAATTACCCGGCCGCACCTCGGCGTATCGCAAAGCAGAAGTGCGCCCGCAGGTGAGCGGTATTATCCAGAAACGCCTGTTTGAAGAAGGGGTGGAAATCAAGAAGGGGACTGCCCTTTACCAGATAGACCCGGCTACCTATGAGGCGGCACTGGCAAGTGCGCGAGCCGAACTTGCGCGCGCCAACGCCACACTGGCTGCGGCCCAGGCAAAGGAGATCCGCTATAAAAACCTGGCTGCGATCAAAGCGATTAGCCAGCAGGATTACGATGATGCGCTGGCGATGTTGGGGCAGGCAAAGGCTGGGGTGAATGTGGCCCAGGCCGCCGTCGAGAATGCCAGCATCAACCTCAAATACACCCGAGTACTTGCTCCTATTGATGGTGTGATTAGCAAATCCTCCGTAACTGAAGGTGCCTTGGTGAATGCCGGTCAAGCAGATGTGCTCGCCAATATTTTGCAGTTGGATCCTATCTACGTGGATGTCTCTCAATCAGCTGAGGAGTTATTGCAGGTACGCCGCCAAATGAAATCAGGTGCAGTGGCTGCCAGTGAAACCGCCCGGGTGCGCTTGATTTTGGGTGATGGAACCCTGTATGAGCATGAAGGACAACTGCAATTTGCTGAAGTGGGTGTGAATGAATCGACAGGGACGGTGAATTTGCGTGCGCAATTTCCCAACCCGGATCGCCTGTTATTGCCCGGTATGTTTGTGCGCACACAAATAGAAGAAGGGGTGCGCACCAATGCCTTGCTGGCACCGCAGCGCGGTATAAGCCGCGACCGCACCGGCAATGCAACGGCTATGGTGGTTAACGCTAAAGGTATTGCTGAGTTGCGCTCGATCAAAGTGGGTCGCGCCTTGGGTGACCAATGGTTGGTGTTGGAGGGATTGGCACTGGGCGATCAGGTGATTGTTGAAGGTTTGCAAAAGGTAAAACCAGGTGCGCCGGTAAAAACCGTTCCCGCAGCCACTGCGATTAAGGCTGGGGAGTAATTATCATGGCGAGATTTTTTATTGATCGCCCGGTCTTCGCCTGGGTGATATCGATCATCATTATGCTGGCGGGTGCGCTCTCGATTTTTAAATTGCCCATTGCCCAGTATCCGGAAGTGGCGCCGCCGTCAGTCAGCATCAGTGCTAACTATCCCGGTGCATCAGCGCAGACGGTACAAGATACCGTTATCCAGATCATCGAACAGGGTTTGACAGGTATCGACAGGGTGCAATACATGTCGTCAACCAGTGAATCCAGTGGTCGCGGTGAAGTGACAATCACATTTTTAGCGGGTACCAACCCGGATATCGCCCAGGTCCAGGTGCAAAATAAATTGCAGACATCCATGCCGCTCTTGCCGCAAGAAGTGCAGCAGCAGGGGATACGTGTCACCAAATCCTCGGCCGGTTTTTTAATGGTGCTGGGTTTTGTATCGGCCGATGGCCGGATGGATAAATACGATATCGCCGACTATGTCGCCGCCAATGTGCAGGATCAATTAAGCAGGGTAAATGGTGTGGGCCAGATCCAGTTATTTGGTTCCCAATATGCGATGCGTATCTGGCTTGATGCCAACAAACTTGCCACCTTTAACCTTACCAGCGTCGATGTGGCTACCGCGATCCGCGCGCAAAATGCGCAGATAGCCGCAGGTGAATTGGGTGGAACACCGGCGCTGCCCGGGCAACAAATTAATGCCAGTATTGTGGTGCAGACCCGTTTATCTTCACCGCAAGAATTTCGCAATATTTTATTGCGTGTGAACCAGGATGGCTCGCAAGTGCGTCTGGGGGATGTCGCGCGGGTTGAGCTCGGTGGTGAAAACTATCAATTCGAAACGGAATATAACAATCGCCCTGCAACCGGTTTGGCAATCACCCTCGCATCGGGTGCAAACGCACTGGATACCGCCAATGCCGTACGTAAACGTATCAGTGAATTGCAGGGCTTTTTTCCGCAGGGTTTGGACGTTGTATATCCCTACGACACTACGCCTTTTGTAAAACTCTCGATTGAAGCGGTAGTGCATACACTCATCGAAGCGATTGTACTGGTCTTTTTGGTGATGTATTTATTCCTGCAAAATTTCCGCGCGACTTTAATTCCAACTATTGCAGTACCGGTGGTGTTATTGGGGACATTTGCGGTGCTTGCGGCATTTGGTTATTCAATCAATACCCTCACTATGTTTGCGATGGTACTGGCGATTGGCTTGCTGGTGGACGATGCAATTGTCGTAGTGGAAAACGTCGAGCGGGTAATGGCGGAAGAGGGTTTGTCGCCGTTAGAAGCTACACGCAAATCCATGCAGCAAATTACCGGGGCGTTGATAGGTATTGCGCTGGTGCTCGCAGCGGTATTTGTGCCTATGGCATTTTTTGGCGGTTCCACCGGTGTTATTTATCGCCAATTTTCGATCACGATTGTATCGGCAATGATTTTGTCGGTAATAGTTGCCTTGACGCTGACACCTGCACTCTGCGCCAGTTTGTTAAAACCTGTTCACCATGACCACTATGAAAAAAGCGGTTTTTTCGGTTGGTTTAATCGCCACTTTAATCGCGCTACCGGGAAATACCAGTCAGGTGTTGCCAGCATGCTGGGTAAAACCGGCCGCTATATGGTGATCTATGCAGTGATCGTATTGCTGCTGGGATTTTTATTTACCCGTTTGCCCGGTTCGTTTTTGCCCGATGAAGACCAAGGGATTATGTTTACCCAAATGACCTTGCCGGTGGGTGCAACCAAAGAACGTTCAATGCTGGTGATGGATCAAATTGAAAAACATTATTTGGAAAATGAACAGGCCGCCGTGCGTTCGGTATTTTCGGTAATTGGATTCAGTTTTAGCGGGCGTGGGCAAAATAATGGTATCGCGTTTGTGGGAATGAAAGATTGGAGCGAGCGCACCGATGAATCCCTGCATGTACAAAGTATTGCAGCGCGTGCGATGGGGGCTTTTTCCAAAATCAAAGATGCAATGGTATTTCCGTTTGTGCCGCCCGCAATTACGCAGTTGGGCACCTCATCCGGTTTTAACGTGCAATTGCAGGATCTGGGCGGCTTGGGGCATGACGCGTTGATGCAAGCGCGCAACCAGTTTTTAGGTATGGCAGCGCAAGATAAGCGTTTGGTGGGCGTGCGCCCCAACGGTCAGGAAGACAATCCGCAATTTAAATTGGATGTGAACCAGGAAAAAGCGGCAGCCTTGGGGGTTTCGCTTAGCGATGTAAATGCGATTTTCTCGACAGTATGGGCTGCATCCTACGTAAATGACTTTATCGATAAAGGGCGCGTGAAAAAAGTATTCGTGCAGGGCGAGGCGCAATACCGCATGCTGCCGGAAGATGTAAAAAACTGGTACGTGCGCAATGGCAAAGGCGAGATGGTACCTTTCTCGGCGTTTACATCGGGCCGTTGGATTTATGGCTCACCGCGCCTTGAACGCTACAACGGTGTGTCATCCTTAAATGTGATTGGGCAGGGCGCACCGGGAATCAGTTCTGGTGATGCAATGTTGGCGGTGGAAGAAATTATTGCAAAATTGCCTGCGGGTATTGGTTACCAGTGGACCGGAATGTCATTTCAGGAGCGCGAATCCGGCAACCAGGCTCCACTGCTTTATGCACTCTCGATCCTGATTGTATTTTTATGTTTGGCTGCCCTCTATGAAAGTTGGTCGGTACCTTTTGCGGTGATATTGGTAGTACCGTTGGGTGTGATAGGTGCGGTTTTGTTTGCGATGGGACGAGGCTTGTCGAACGATGTTTATTTCCAGGTGGGATTACTGACGACGATTGGCCTTGCAGCAAAAAATGCGATCCTGATTGTCGAGTTTGCCAAGTCATTGTATGAGGACGGAATGGATTTGCTTCAGGCAACTAAAGAAGCTGTGCGTATGCGCTTGCGCCCCATCATTATGACTTCACTTGCTTTTATGCTTGGTGTAACTCCCCTGGTATTAAGTTCCGGTGCTGGCTCTGGTAGCCAGAATGCGATTGGTACGGGTGTGTTTGGCGGTATGTTCTCTGCAACAGTATTGGCAATTTTCTTTGTGCCGGTATTTTTTGTCGTGGTGTTCCGCTTGGCGCAGCGCTGGTTCCCCTCGCGCCCCAGGGAATAGATGGGGGATAACCAATGAAAGAAATTACCACGGGTAACAAGTGCGACATTATCCTTGCGGCGACGTTAAATTTACTCGCAAGCCGTGGTTTTCACGGCTTTTCGATTCGCGATGTCGCTAAAGAAGCGGGCGTTGCCACGGGCACTGTGTATTTGTATTTTGATGACCGTGATGATCTGATCAAAAAATTGCATAGCCAGATCATTGAGACTGTAGGGCGAGAAGTTTTTTTTGCGGCAGACAAAGATTTTTCGTTGTATCAACAGTTCCATCAGATGTGCCGTAATTTTTGGAATCTGTTCAAGCAACAACCGGCCATCATCCTGAGTAAAGGCCAGTTTGACCATCTACCGCCGGATTTATTGCGCAGTCGGCATGAAGAGGCAAAGGTGGTGCTTGAACCGCTATTTACATTTTTCCTGCGTGGGCGTGAGCAGCGACAGTTAAAAGACTTTCCCGATGAGATTTTATTCTCACTGGCATTTGAGCCCTATTTTGAAATTGCGCGAAAATCGGTACAGGGATTTGTGATGGTAGATGATGAAATGTTGGATCGGATAATCCGCGCAAGCTGGGATTCAATTGCGCAAAAAAATGCATAATGCACAGAAATAAAAACGGCGAGCCAAGGCTCGCCGTTTTTATGAGGACATCCGGAAAATATTATTTCAGGTGACCAAGGTTTTTTTGCACGATTTGCAGAATCGGCTTAAACACTTTAGGGGCGCCGCACACAATATGACCGGTTTCCAGATAATCGGCACCGCCGTTAAAGTCACTGATCAAACCGCCGGCCTCTTTCACCAACAGGATTCCACCCGCGATATCCCACTCGTTTAGATTCATTTCCCAGAAGGCATCAAAACGGCCGGCAGCCACATAGGCTAAATCCAGCGCAGCTGAACCACAGCGACGGATCCCTGAGGTCTGCCCGGCAATTTCTTGCACGCAGGCGAGGTAAGGGCCGATGTGTTCGAGCGCATAACCACTGAAGGGAATGCCGGTGCCAATCAATGCACCCTCAAGGCTGCGACGGGTAGAAACACGCAGGCGACGGCCATTCAGTGCAGCGCCACGGCCACGGCTGGCAGTAAATTCTTCGCGTTTGACAGGGTCGATAACAACGGCGTGTTCAATCTGGCCTTTGTATTTGCATGCGATGGAGATAGAGAAGTGAGGTACCCCGTGAATAAAGTTGGTGGTGCCATCAAGTGGATCGATAATCCATTCGTAATCGGGGTTCTTGCCAGGCTGGTGTCCGCCTTCTTCGCCGCGGATGCTGTGGTCGGGATAGGCTTTACGGAGGTGGTAGATAATTTCTTTTTCAGCGGCTTTATCGACTTCGGTTACGTAGTCGTTACGGCTTTTGGTTTCGATCGTTAACAAATCAACGCGTTCAAATGCGCGTTCAATCAACTCGGCAGCTTTGCGTCCAGCACGCAAGGCAATCGTCAACATAGGTTCCATAAAGCACCATTTCAGTAAGCTAAAAAGCAATAAGCAGCTAATAAGCTAAGCCAATGTTAATCAAGCAATTAGGATGGTATCGATTAGATAGCACTAATTCAGGGGTAGGGATTGTAAAAGAGCGGGGCCGCAGGTGATTTAAGCAACTCGTGCTTTGCACCTCTCGCCGAGGGCGCGCAGTATAGCTGCAAGTCATCACTAGAGGCTAGTGATAAGTGACTGTATACTGCGCGCCGTTTTATCACGCCTGTTTTGCCGTATCCCTTTTATCACCGAGATTTGCCTATGTCAGCCCAGCCTTTTGCCAATATCCGTATCGTTCTGGTCAATACCAGCCACCCTGGCAATATAGGCGGCGCGGCGCGGGCGATGAAAAACATGGGGCTGTCGCGCCTTTATCTGGTTGCGCCGCAGGAATACCCCTCAGACAAGGCGGTGTGGCGCTCGGCTGGCGCTACAGACGTGCTGGATGATGCAGTAGTCGTCGAAACCCTGGATGAGGCTATCGCCGGTTGCAGTCTGGTCGTAGGAACCAGCGCCCGCGAGCGCCGCATCCCCTGGCCGTTGCTGGACCCGCGCCAATGTGGCGAAAGCGTGTGGGCGGAGGCGGGCAATCATGAAGTGGCAATCGTATTCGGGCGCGAGGATCGTGGCCTGACCAATGAAGAGTTGCATAAGTGCAATTACCACGTGCATATCCCGGCTAATCCCGATTACAGCTCCCTTAATTTGGCAACCGCCGTACAGGTCATCACTTATGAGATCCGTATGGCTTATCTGCAAGTGGTGGAAGGCAATACGCTGCCGCAGCACCAGTGGGATATGCCCCCGGTAGAAGCCCAGGCGATGGAAACCTATTACGAACACCTTGAGCAGACCCTTGCCGAGCTGAATTTCCTTGATCGCGATAACCCCAAGCAAACCATGACCCGCCTGCGCCGCCTCTATAACCGCGTGCGTATGGACCAGATGGAGTTGAATATCCTGCGCGGTGTGCTGACCGCCGTACAGAACTACGTACATTACAGTGGTAAGGTCATGCATAAGTTCGGGCTGAAGCCAGGTTTGGAGTCAATGCGGGAGCTGACCAAAGGCGATAAACCGGCTGAATAAGGCGAGTATTTCCCAAGGATGGCCGCGATGAGATTGGGCGTTGGAAAAAAAGGAATACTTGAGTAAAATACTCGGAATTGGCGTCGCGCCTGCATTTGATTGTTGTCAGGTGCTGGCAGGAACACACTAAACCGGGATTTTGCAGCGAGGCTCCTCCGCTATGAGACTTACCACCAAAGGCCGTTATGCCGTCACCGCCATGCTTGACCTGGCGTTGCACAGCGACCAGGGGCCCGTCAGTCTGGCGGATATTTCCCTGCGCCAGGGTATCTCCCTGTCTTATCTCGAACAATTGTTTGCCCGTTTGCGTCATTTCAAATTAGTGAAAAGCGTGCGCGGCCCCGGTGGGGGTTATCAGTTGATGGGCAATACCACCGATATATCCATCGCCCAGGTGGTGGACGCGGTTAGTGAGTCGCTGGATGCGACCCGCTGCGAAGGCAAGGGCAATTGCCATGAGGGCGAAGTCTGTTTAACCCACCATTTGTGGGAAGACTTAAGTGCGCAGATCCACCGCTTCCTGAGCGAGATAACCCTCGCGGATTTGGTGGCGCGCAATGATATCCAGACTGTCCGCAAGCGCCAGGACCTGCGTGTGATGAGTGCGCACAGTGATGCCACCCATATTGCGGTTAGTGAAATTCTCTAACCGGATTTTTATCCTCTTTCTCCCAAGGTATATACAGTTTTGCGCAAGCCCGTTTACTTGGATTACGCCGCTACTACGCCGGTTGCCCCTGAAGTGGCAGCGCGAATGGCGCAATGCCTGACGCTTGAAGGCAATTTTGCCAATCCTGCATCGCGTTCCCATGTTTACGGTTGGCAGGCAGAAGAATTGGTAGAAGAGGCGCGTGCGCAGGTTGCGCAGTTGATTAATGCAGATCCGCGCGAAATTGTGTGGACCAGTGGCGCAACAGAAGCCAACAACCTGGCCCTTAAAGGCGTTGCGGAAACCTATCGCACAACCCACGCCACCGGTGGCCATATTATTGTGTCGGCGATTGAGCACAAAGCTGTGCTTGATCCTGCAGCCTGGCTGGAGTCACAAGGGTTTCAGGTAACCCGTTTGCCTCCCAATGTGGAAGGAATTATCGGCGCCGAGGCACTCGCTGCTGCGCTGCAAACGGATACTTTTTTAGTCAGCATCATGCAGGTCAATAATGAATTGGGCTGCATCAATGACATCAAAAGTTTGAATGATATATGCAAAGCGCGCGGCATTTTATTGCATTGCGATGCGGCTCAAAGCGCGGGAAAAATTCCTGTGGATGTAAAGGCACTGGGTGTGGATTTGTTATCGCTTTCTGCGCACAAATTTTACGGGCCAAAAGGCGTTGGTGCTCTCTACGTGCGCCGTGCTGGCGATGTCAAAGTCGCTGCACAAATTCACGGTGGTGGCCATGAGCGCGGTATGCGTTCCGGTACCCTGGCGACTCACCAGTTGGTGGGAATGGGTGAAGCGGCAACATTGGCAATTCTGCATCTCGCTGCGGATGCCGAGCGTATTACCTCACTGCGTGACCGTTTATGGCAAGGCGTTGCCGATTTGCCGGGAGTTAAACGAAACGGCTCCAGCAGGGATTGTGTCGGCGGTATTTTGAATCTTGCGTTTGGCAATGCCGATGGCGAAATGTTGCTGCTCTCACTGCGCGATCTGGCGATATCCAGCGGCTCTGCATGTAATTCCGCGAGCATGTCACCCAGTTATGTGCTGAAAGCCATAGGCTTAAGCGATGAAGCAGCGCAAGCATCGCTGCGTTTTAGTATTGGCCGTTACACCACTGCCGACGAAATTGAATATGCGATTGAGCACCTGCGCGGTGTGATCGCCAAGCTGCATAAGGCCTAGTGTTTTTTCACTAGTCCCTGCAAAAAAGGTAAATTCCATGTCTGAACAAGTCGAACATCTCATCAAAAAAGAATACGCGGCGGGTTTCCATACCGCTATCGATTCAGAAACCCTGCCACCAGGGCTGAATGAAGATGTTATCCGTTTTATTTCGGCCAAGAAAAATGAGCCTGAATGGTTGCTGGAATGGCGTTTGAAGGCCTATCAATCCTGGCTGGAAATGACCGAACCGGAATGGGCCCACGTTAAATACGACGATATCGATTTTCAGGCCGTCTCTTATTATTCAGCCCCCAAATCCATGGATGAAAAACCCAAAAGCCTGGATGAGGTTGATCCGGAATTATTGCGCACCTACGAAAAACTCGGCATCCCCTTGCATGAGCAGGCGGCACTTGCGGGGGTGGCTATGGATGTGGTGTTTGACTCTGTATCGGTAGTGACGACGTTCCGCGAAAAATTATTTGAAGTTGGTGTGATTTTTTGTTCGATCAGCGAGGCGGTACATAAATATCCCGAGCTGGTGAAAAAATATATTGGCTCGGTTGTGCCACAAAAAGACAACTATTATGCCGCACTTAATTCAGCGGTATTTTCCGACGGCTCGTTTGTGTACATCCCCAAAGGTGTGCGCTGCCCAATGGAGTTGTCTACTTACTTCCGTATCAATGAGCAAAACACTGGCCAATTCGAGCGCACTTTGATTATCGCTGATGAAGGTTCGCATGTAAGTTATCTCGAAGGTTGTACCGCGCCCATGCGCGATGAAAACCAATTGCATGCTGCCGTGGTTGAATTGATCGCACTGGATAATGCTGAAATCAAATACTCCACCGTACAAAACTGGTATCCCGGAAACGAAGAGGGCAAGGGAGGTATTTACAATTTTGTGACCAAGCGCGGTGTGTGCCATACCAATGCCAAGATTTCCTGGACCCAGGTTGAAACCGGCTCGGCGGTGACCTGGAAATATCCCAGCTGTATTTTGCGCGGCGATAATAGCGTTGGTGAATTTTACTCAGTCGCGCTCACCAATAATTACCAGCAAGCCGATACCGGGACCAAGATGATCCATATCGGTAAAAATACCCGTTCGACCATTATCTCCAAGGGGATTTCGGCGGGTAAAAGCTCCAATGCCTATCGCGGTTTGGTACGTATCAATCCTGGTGCCGAAGGTGCACGCAATTACACCCAGTGCGATTCGCTGCTGATTGGCGACAAATGCGGGGCGCACACGTTCCCTTATATCGAAAGCAAAAACCCGAGTGCTGTAATTGAGCATGAAGCCACCACCTCAAAGGTGAGTGAAGACCAAATGTTCCTTTGCCAACAGCGTGGTCTTGATGCGGAAAAAGCAGTGTCGATGATCGTAAACGGGTTTTGCCGTGAAGTATTTAAAGAGTTGCCCATGGAATTTGCGGTTGAAGCTGGCAAGTTATTGGAAGTAAGCCTCGAGGGCTCAGTAGGCTAATCGCTCAGGATGATTTTGTAGGTTGGGCTAGCCGCGAGTTCAACGAGCGGTGTAGCCCAACAAGAAAGATTAAAAAATTAAATTTACCGTGTTAGAAAATTATCGGACTAAAAATTTTATGTTACGCATTACTGATTTGTTTGCCCGCGTTGAAGAAAAAGAAATTCTTAAAGGTTTAAATCTGACCGTAAAGCCCGGTGAAGTTCACGCCATTATGGGGCCAAACGGTGCGGGCAAAAGTACATTGGGTAACGTGTTGTCTGGCCGTGAAGGTTATGAAGTAACCGGTGGTAATGTTGACTTTAATGGCAAGGATTTATTTGACCTCGAAATTGAAGAGCGCGCCCGCGAAGGTTTGTTCCTCGCGTTCCAATATCCGGTGGAAATTCCCGGTGTAAGCAATATGGAATTTTTAAAGGCTGCTGTCGATGCAAAGCGCAAACACCACGGGCAAGCGGAGCTGTCAGCAGTGGAGTTTATGAAGATGGCGCGCGAAGCGAGCAAGCGTGTCAGCCTTGACCAGGCTTTTCTAAAGCGTGGTGTCAACGAAGGCTTCTCCGGTGGTGAGAAAAAACGCAACGAAATTATGCAAATGATGTTGCTTGAACCAAGCCTGTGCATTCTCGATGAAACTGATTCAGGTTTGGATATTGATGCATTACAAGTGGTTGCCAATGGTGTAAATGCGATGCGTTCACCCGAGCGTAGTTTCGTTGTTGTCACCCACTATCAGCGTTTGCTCGACTATATAGTGCCGGATTATGTACATGTGCTCGCCAATGGCCGTATCGTCAAAACAGGCGGCAAAGAATTGGCGCTGGAGTTGGAAGAAAAAGGCTATGCCTGGCTTGAAAATGAGGCTGTGTAAGCATGAGTGATTTTCAACATCAAGCCATACGTCTCACCGCGCAGCAACAGCCATTGACCTGGTTGGAATCGCTGCGCAACAAGGCAACCGATGATTGGTTGGCACAACCTTGGCCAACCCGTAAAACCGAGCATTGGAAATATACGCCGATGCAGGGTTTGCAAAAAACACTGCTGCATATATGGGGCGCTGCAACCAACCAGTCATTGGATAAAGCATTGCAAGATGAGTTGATTCCGTTGGATGCAATTCGTCTGGTATTTGTTAATGGTGTGTTTGATGCGAAACATTCCAGCCGTTTACCGGAAACTGTTGTGCGTTTTTCACAGGCGGATGCCGGGCAGCAAGCATTGATTGAAAAACATCTGGGGAAAATTGTTGAAGGTGAACGCCATTTGTTTGCGACACTCAACAATGCCTGGCTTGACGATGGTGTATTAATCCATGTGCCGCGCAACCAGCGTCTGGAAAAACCGGTTTATATCGTCAATATAGTTACCGCGGTTGCAGCAGCCAGTAACCAGCGTTTGCTGATAGTGTTGGATGATAACTCCCAGGCAGAAATTATCGAACATTATTTTTCCAGCACAGATGCGCAAAATGGTTTTGCCAATGCACTGACTGAAATTCATTTAGGTGATAACGCCAATTTGCATCACTACCGTTTGAATTTGGAAGAAGAGCACGCACAGCATATAGGTGCGGTGCATGTGGATTTGCAACGCAATGCACGCTTGCGCGGATTTGCGTTGGCATTAGGTTCAAGTTTGATGCGCGTGGATTACCAATTGAACCATCGCGGGCAGGGAGCCGAGCTCGATTTGCAAGGTATTTATTTGCCGCGCAACCAGCAGGTGGTGGATTACCACACCAATATCTGCCACTGGGTTCCACATTGCACCTCCAATGAAGTATTTCGCGGTATTGTAAGTGATTCTGCACAAGCCATTTTTAATGGCCGTATTTATATCCATCAGGATGCACAAAAAACATTGGCTGAATTAAGCAACAAAAATATGCTGACATCCAATAAGGCGGAAGTGAATACCAAGCCGGAGTTGGAAATTTATGCCGATGATGTGAAGTGTGCCCATGGTGCTACCATCAGTCAGTTGAATACCAATGCCCGCTATTATTTGCAAAGTCGCGGCCTTTCTCGCGCTGAAGCTGATGTGATGTTGAGCTTTGGTTTCATCAATGAATTGCTTGAGCAAATTGCCCAGCCAGTGGTGCACGATTATTTGCATCCGCGTTTGGCCGCGTTATTCGGGCGCGATAATAGTTTGATTAATGCAAGCCAATTGGCGGAGCTGGCAGATGAGTAAAACGGCAGGTGATGTTGGTGACGCTGGTTTTGATGTAGAAACAATCCGCGCCGATTTCCCTATTTTGCATCAGCAGGTGAATGGGCAGTCGTTGGTCTATCTCGATAATGCGGCCACCACCCAAAAACCCAATGCGGTGATTGATGCAATTAGCGATTATTACCGCAACGACAACAGCAATGTGCATCGCGGTGCCCATACGCTGGCCGATCGCGCCACAGTAAAGTTTGAAGCCGCGCGGGAAAAGGTTGCGCAGTTTTTAAATGCACCCGCAGCAAAACAAATTATCTGGACGCGCGGTACTACCGAAAGCATTAATTTGGTTGCTGCCTCTTGGGGTAAATCCAATCTGCAGCCGGGTGATCGTATTCTTGTGTCGGTGATGGAGCATCATTCCAATATCGTGCCCTGGCAATTAATTGCCCAGGCAACAGGTGCGAAGGTAGAAGCAATTCCGGTCGATGCCAATGGCAATATCAATATGCTGGCGTTCGATACCATGCTGGATGCCCATGTAAAAATGGTCGCCATCGGGCATGTTTCCAATGCGATGGGCACGATCAATCCCATTGAGAAAATTATTACCCTGGCCCACGCGGTTGGTGCGCGGGTATTGATTGATGGGGCGCAAGCAGTGAGCCATTGGGCCGTTGATGTACAAAAACTCAATTGCGATTTTTATGTATTTTCCGCGCACAAATTATTTGGACCAACTGGTTTGGGCGTACTTTATGGCAAAGAAGATTTGCTGAATGCCATGTCGCCTTATCAGGGGGGCGGCGAGATGATTGAAACGGTTTCCTTTGCGGGCACTACGTTTAATCAGATTCCCTATAAATTTGAAGCCGGTACACCCGATATTGCCGGTGCTATAGGTTTGGGTGCAGCGATTGATTATTTGAAGTCAATTGACCGTATCGCCGCCGCCGCGCACGAGCAGGCATTGTTAACCTATGCCGAGGAAAAAGCGCGCGCAACTGAGGGTTTGAAATTGGTTGGCACTGCCGCCCATAAAACCTCGGTGATGAGTTTTTTGCTCGAAGGTGCACATCCGGCTGATCTGGGTGTCTTATTGGATAAGCAGGGCATTGCTGTGCGCACGGGTAATCACTGTGCGCAACCGATTATGGACCAGTTTGGAATCCCCGGCACTGTGCGTGCCAGTTTCAGTTTCTATAACACCTTTGCGGAGGTGGATCGCTTGTTCGCTGCGATTGAAAAAGCGAAAACCTTTTTACTGTAAAGAAAAGTTGTAATGAAAAGTGTTGTAACGAAAAATGCTCTGACGAGCAACGAGTTAATCCTGGAGACGGTTATGAGCATCGCATCATTTGATCCGCAGCAACCCGTGCAAATTACACCTACTGCTGCCGCGCATTTCAAACGGCAATTAGGTTCCAGCAAAGATGCCAGGGCAGTGCGCCTGAGTGTCAAGCAAAGTGGCTGCACCGGTTGGATGTATGTCGTTGATTTGGTGGATGAAGCTAAAGCTGGCGATGTGCATATGCAGCTGGAGGATGGGGTAGAGTTTCTCGTGGCTGCTGACAGTTTGCCCGTGGTGAGCGGAACCGAGATCGACTATGTCACTGAAGGTGTCAATCGCCAGCTCAAATTCAACAACCCGCGTGTTAAAGATTATTGTGGTTGTGGTGAAAGTTTTAGCGTTAATTAAGGCGCTTTTTGTAGAGAGTTTATATGTCTGAAAGACGCATGGTGGTCGCCCAAGCTGATTGTCCGGCGCGGCGCGTTCCCGACGGCACACCGCTGACCATCCCGGAAGGTACTTTTGTCACTATCACCCAGGCATTGGGTGGCAATTACACATTGACCTATCACGGCCAAATGGTGCGGGTGGATGGTACTGATGCCCACTTTTTGGGGTTGGAGTCAGAAGTTATCAGCTTTCCTGATCCGGTAGATGAGCAGATTGTTGAAGAGCAAGTCTGGCAGGCCTTGGGTACTGTGTTCGATCCGGAAATCCCGGTGGACCTGGTCAATCTGGGGTTAATTTACAGCGTCAAGGTTGACCAGGTGGCGAAGCAGGTGGATATCCAGATGACTCTCACCGCGCCCGCCTGTGGTATGGGCCCGGTGTTGGTGGGGGATGTTGAATATCGTGTGCGCAAGGTGCCTAACGTAAAATCAGTGAAGGTTGAGCTGGTATTTGATCCCCCTTGGCAACGGCACATGATGAGCGAAGAAGCGCAGCTGCAAACCGGCATGTTTTATTGATCGCGAGTGAATTGACTTTCGTTTATTGAGAACCTCGATGACCCAATTTGGTATAGATGTAACCGTCGATGACATTATCGACAGCCTTGGTTTTTTTGATAACTGGGAAGAGCGTTACAAGTACATTATCGACCTTGGCAAAGAGCTGCCGGAGATGGATGCCAACTTGCGTACAGATGAATATCTGGTGCGCGGCTGCCAGAGCCAGGTGTGGTTGGTTGATGAATGGCGTGCCGGCAAGTTGTTTTTTGAGGCGGATAGCGATGCCTTTATCGTCAAAGGCCTGCTGGGCGTGGTATTGGCGGCTTTTAATGGAAAAACACCCGGGGAGATTCTCGCGTTTGATATAGATGCTTATTTCAAGGAATTGGATCTTTTGCAGCACCTGAGTTCTACCAGAGGGAATGGCCTTAAGGCGATGGTGAAGCGTATCCAGGATCGTGCCAACCGGAGTAATTAGGTGGATCTTGTCCTGGCTCGGCGATAAATCGGCCGCATAACCGATTTTGTTTATTAATCAAATAGCTAGGATATAAAAATAATGTAAACCCGCGTATAATTCGCGGGTTTTGTATTTTGTGGGTATTGAATCCGCCATTGGTGGGGTAAACCGGCCCGCAGTAACCGGAAAATTGAGTGGGAGCATCTCATGGCTGTTGAACAAACCTTATCCATTATCAAACCCGATGCAGTTAGCAAGAACCATATCGGTGAAATTGTTGCCCGTTTTGAGAAAGCTGGGCTCAAAATTGTTGCCCAGCGCATGATGCTATTGAGCCGTGCCCAGGCTGAAGGTTTTTACGCAGAACATAAGGGGCGTCCATTTTTTGAAGGTCTGGTTGGTTTTATGACCTCTGGTCCTGTTGTTGTACAAGTGTTGTCGGGCGAAAACGCCATAGTTTTGAACCGTGAGTTGATGGGGGCTACTGACCCTGCCAAAGCAGCGCCCGGCACCATCCGAGCTGATTTTGCAACTGCCATTGATGCCAATGCGGTACATGGTTCTGATTCGCCGACCTCTGCTGCACGTGAAGTTGCCTACTTCTTTGCCAGCAATGAAGTTGTTATCCGTTAATCCGGATTTGATTGTTTAGTTGTCCCATAGTTGTTCATAGGTATTGAGCCATGACTGAAATATCCAGTTCCACTTCTCCCGCTAGCGTGGAGGTTGCAGAAGGCTCTGCCAAAATGAACCTGCTGGGATTGCCAGAAGCCAAATTGGTGGCCTTTTTTGAATCCATTGGTGAGAAAAAATTTCGCGCTATCCAGGTGATGAAATGGATCCACCAACTTGGCGCTGATAACTTTGATGATATGACCAATGTCAGCAAGGATTTGCGTGCAAAGTTAAAAAATATTGCTGAAATTCGTCCACCAGAAGTTGTACAGCAATTTGATTCGACCGATGGCACGCGTAAATTTCTGATTCGTGTCAGCGGCAATAATGTTATCGAAACCGTATTTATTCCCGATGGTGATCGCGGCACTCTCTGTGTTTCATCGCAAGTTGGCTGCTCGCTGGATTGCAGTTTTTGTGCAACCGGCAAACAGGGCTTTAATCGCGATTTAACGGCAGCAGAAATTATCGGCCAGGTGTGGATTGCAGCAAAATCCTTTGGCCAGTTACAAGCTAACGGCCCGCGCAGTGTGACCAATGTGGTGATGATGGGCATGGGTGAGCCATTGCTCAACTTCGATAACGTTGTCGACTCCATGAATTTGATGATGCATGACAATGCCTACGGAATCTCCAAGCGTCGCGTTACACTCAGTACCTCCGGTGTAGTGCCGCAATTGGATCGTTTGAGCCAATATACTGACGCTTGTCTTGCTATTTCATTGCATGCACCCAACGATGAATTGCGCAATGAATTAGTGCCTATCAATCGCAAATACCCCATTGCGATGTTGCTCGATTCAGCCAAACGCTATATTGAAGCGATGCCCGATACCCATCGGAAAATTACTATTGAGTACACCTTGATCGATCATGTCAATGATCGCCCTCATCACGCTCATCAACTGGCGGAACTCTTGCGCGATGTACCGGTCAAGATCAACCTGATCCCATTCAATCCATTTAATCTGTCCAATTACAAACGTGTGAGCAATAACGCTTTGCGCAAGTTTCAGGATATTTTGATGGAAGCTGGCTATATCACTACTGTGCGTACTACACGCGGCGATGATATAGATGCTGCCTGTGGCCAATTGGCAGGGAAAGTAAACGATGTAACCCGTCGCAGCGAACGCTATCGTGCGCAGTTTGATGATGTGCAAGCAGTAAAAATCGTAAGCCAATAATTTCAAGAACAATGGTGTAAATGATGCAAATGAATAATTTTATAAGATTGCTGACGTTAACCCTGGTATCTGTTATTGCGGTAATGTTTCTTGCCGGTTGTGTTTCAGAAAATAAAGGTGGTACAGGAAAGGCTACTCGTCAGGTTGATACAGCAAAATCCCTGGAATTACATATCCAATTGGCACAGGGATATATTGAAAAAGGTAATCGTGAGTCTGCACGTCACCATTTGCGCAAAGCAGCAGAGATAGATAAAAACTCTCCTGATGCGATGGAAGCCATGGCTCGCCTCTATCAATTGGAAGGTGAGCCTGCCCTGGCAGAAGAAACTTTCAAAAAAGCGATTAAGCGTAAAAAAAATTTTACGCTGGCCAATAACAATTATGGTGTGTTTTTATTTGGCGCCAAACGTTATGAAGAGGCCTTGGCACAATTTGAATTGGCTGCCAGTGATCTGGATTATGATGGTCGCGCCTCAGCATTAGTTAACGTGGGAAGGACTGCATTGTTACTTGGAAAAAATGAGCGCGCCAAAGCGGCTTTTGAACATGCGACAGTGTTGGATAAAGGGCTTGCTGATCCACATATTGAATTGGCTGATATGAGCTTCCAAAAACAGGAATACGCGGAAGCCAAAAAACATCTGGATCGATATCAGGCGTTGGGGCAACAATCTGCACGTGCATTATTATTGGCAATTCGCCTGGAACGTATATTTGGCAACAAGGATAAAGAAGCCAGTTATTTGTTGGTATTAAAGAATCGTTTCCCTTATTCCAAAGAATATTTGGAATACAAACAAACGATGATGTAAGACAACATTTGAGAAATTAATAGGCTTTTAATGGCATCTGACGACGAAAAAAAATCCACAGACGATAGTCGTTTTCGTGAGCTTTCACCTGGCAAATTATTGGTCTGGGCGCGTGAGCGTGCGGGTCTGACTCAGGAGCAGATCGCCAAAGAACTTTATATGACGTTGACCAAAGTGCGTGCGCTTGAGTCAGATGATTATCGCCATATGGGGTCAGATACCTTTACACGTGGATATTTGCGTGCTTATGCCACTCTAGTGAAGCTTGATGTGGTACAGGTGTTGGCTGCGTATGATCGTCATGCTCAAAAACATGGTTTGGTTGAACAGGTTTTGCCTCGCCGGGTTGAATCAGCCAATAAACCAATATGGCAATTTATTGTATTGGTGTTGCTAGCTTTATTAATACTTTGGCTGGTATCCATCTGGTTTTTTGATAACAGGCAAGAGCCTACATACAACCGGCCCATGACAGTTGTTCCTCCAGCAGAAACTGCCTTGCGTGTTCCAACACCCAGTGAGTCCAATGTGAGCCAGGCTTCGGTAAGTAGTGCTTCGGTTGCAGAGGAAACGGCTCCGGTTGTTGCTCAGGTATCTACCAGCCTTGCATCCGATAATCAACCCGCTTCAGTGCGGGCAACAAGTTCATCGGATGTATCCCAGTTTGTTATCAGTAGTTCATCTGTTGCTTCTGCTGCGTCGTTATCATTAGCGCAGCAGCAAACGAACACCACGCTTCCGGATGCAATTAGTTTTTCATTTGCGGAGGAGTGCTGGCTGGAAGTCAGTGATGCCCGTGGTGATGTTTTGATTGCTGATTTGCAATCAGCAGGAAGCAATTTGCAATTGCAAGGCAAGGCGCCGTTTGATGTGAAGCTCGGTAATTCACCGGCGGCCTCAATAGAATTAAATGGTGAGAAAATCGCTATAGTGCCGGCATTGGGTACCAATGTGTTGTCGATAAAAGTGGGTGTGCCCGCTCGCGAGTAATCTCGTAAAAATTGATCAGGAATAGTTATGCATTGCGAGTCTCCAATAAAGCGTCGTAAATCTCGCCAGATTATGGTGGGCAATGTTCCAGTAGGTGGTGATGCGCCTATTTCCGTACAGAGTATGACCAATACCGAAACCACCGATGTTGCTGCAACGGTAGCGCAAATCCAACGTATCCAGTTAGCGGGAGCCGATATCATTCGGGTTTCTGTTCCTACTATGGAAGCAGCAGAAGCATTTGGTGAAATTCGCAAACAAGTGAATATTCCCTTGGTGGCCGATATTCATTTTGATTACCGCATTGCATTGCGTGTGGCTGATTTGGGTGTGGACTGCTTGCGTATCAACCCCGGTAATATCGGGCGCGAAAAACGTATTAAAGCTGTGGTGGATAAGGCGCGTGATCTCAATATCCCAATCCGGATTGGTGTTAATGCGGGCTCACTGGAAAAAGATCTGCAAAAAAAATATGGCGAACCTACGCCCGACGCATTAGTAGAGTCGGCGTTGCGGCATGTTGAAATTCTTGATTCGTTAAACTTCCAGAACTTTAAAGTCAGTGTAAAAGCATCAGACGTATTTATGGCCGTGGCCGCTTATCGCAAGCTTGCCACTTTAATTGAACAGCCATTGCACTTGGGAATTACCGAAGCAGGTGGTTTGCGCTCGGGTACAGTGAAATCCTCCATTGGTTTGGGTGCACTGCTAATGGATGGTATTGGCGATACTATCCGCGTTTCGCTTGCGGCAGATCCAGTTGAGGAAATTAAAGTAGGTTGGGATATGCTGCGCAGCTTGCGCCTGCGCAGTAAAGGTGTGAACTTTATTGCCTGTCCAAGTTGTTCACGGCAGAACTTTGATGTCATCAAAACGATGAACGACCTTGAGCAGCGTGTGGAAGATATTACCGTCCCACTTGATGTGGCTGTGATTGGTTGCGTGGTTAATGGCCCCGGTGAAGCGAAAGAAGCTGATTTGGGGCTTGCGGGCGGTACACCGAGCAATTTGATTTATATCGATGGTGAGCCCAATCAAAAATTAACCAATGAAAATTTAGTCGATAATCTTGAGCGTTTGATTCGCGCAAAAGCGGCACAAAAACAAGCGCAAATGGATGCTGATGCTAAAAATATTATTGCCAAAGCCTGATCGTTTTTGGCTTATTACAATTTAAGGTTTGAAATTGAAAAAAATCCAGGCAATTCGCGGCATGAATGATCTGCTGCCAGCAGATTCACCGCTTTGGCAATATGTTGAAGGTGTTGTTACCGATATTCTGGCGCGTTACGGCTATCAGGAGATTCGTTTTCCAATTGTAGAGTCAACCGAATTATTCAAACGCTCCATTGGTGAAGTGACCGATATCGTTGAAAAAGAAATGTATACCTTCGACGATCGCAATGGCGACAGCCTGACCTTGCGTCCCGAAGGTACTGCTTGTTGTGTGCGCGCCTGTGAAGAGAATGGATTGCTCTATAACCAGACCCAACGTCTTTGGTACATGGGGCCAATGTTTCGCCATGAGCGACCGCAAAAAGGCCGCTACCGCCAATTTCATCAAATTGGTGTAGAAACTTTTGGTATTCAGGGGCCAGATATAGATGCCGAAGTATTGGTGCTTAGCGCGCGAATTTTGCGCGAACTGGGTGTGGCTGAGCATGTGCAATTGCAAATCAATTCACTCGGCAGCTCAGACGCGCGCGCGACATACAAAAATGCATTGGTAGCCTATTTAAGTAATCTGCACGACCAGTTGGATGAGGACAGCAAGCGTCGTCTCTCAACCAATCCAATGCGTATCCTTGACTCCAAAGATCCAAACACCCAGGCATTATTGAATGCTGCACCTGTATTGGTGGATTATTTGGATGAAGAATCCCGTGTGCATTTTGAAGGTCTTACAGCTTTGTTAGATGCTGCCGGAATCAGTTACCAGATTAACCCACGCTTGGTGCGCGGCCTTGATTATTATGGTAAAACGGCGTTCGAGTGGGTGACCGACAAATTGGGCGCTCAAAGCACTGTATGTGCTGGCGGCCGTTACGATAGTTTGGTTGAACAACTGGGTGGTAAAGCAACACCTGCGGTCGGTTTTGGTATTGGCCTTGAGCGCTTGGTATTGCTGTTACAAGCTGCCGAGGTAATACCGGAAGAGCTTGGTCAGCAGGCTGATATTTACTTGGTTGCAGTGGGTGATGTGCAATCAACAGCAATGCAATTAGCCGAGCGCATCCGTGATGAATTGCCCTTTGTTCGTTTGTTGACCAATTGTGGTGGTGGTAATTTCAAAAACCAGCTAAAAAAAGCGGATAAATGCGGTGCGGATATCGCGCTTATTTTAGGTGAGGATGAAGCCAAAGCCGGTAAGGTTGCGATCAAATTTTTGCGCGAAGAAATCGAGCAGCAAACGCTCGCTTTTGATGACGCAATTGCTTATCTGCAAACATTGGAATAAGCGGTTGGTCGAGTAAAAAAATAACGTTTAAATTTTATTTCATTTTTTGCGCATTGCGCTAAGGCCTACAGGAGTCAATTGTGAGCGTACATCTTTCAGAAGAAGAACAATTAGAAGTATTAAAGCGCTGGTGGAAGGACTACGGCAAAACCGTAATCATCGCTGTGCTGGTTGCCGCTGTTGGCTATTTCGGTTACACCACCTGGCAAGATCAAAAACGCCAGAAAGCCGAAAAAGCATCAGAGGTATATGAACAATTACTCAAGTTGGCCAATGCTGAGCCAGGCAAGACGTTGACTGATGCTGACAAGGCAACGATTGCTCATCTGGCAGGTGAATTGAAAGATGGCAACAGTAAAAGTATGTATGCCCATAGCGCTGCATTTTTCCTTGCCAAATTAGCGGTAGAAGAGAACAAGCTGGATGCGGCGGTAAATGAACTTAAATGGGTTTTGTCTGCCAAACCCGAGGCCGCTACTGAGCAGCTTGCCCGTTTGCGTTTGGCTCGTGTATTAACCGCACAAAAATCCTACGCTGACGCCTTGGCACAACTGTCACCTGAACCGGCTGCTGCATTTACATCTGAATATGCAGAAGCGCGCGGTGATATCCTTAAATTGCAAAAAGATTTGGATGCGGCGCGCACTGCTTATGAAAAAGCATTGGCGGCAACCGATCCACAACAACAAGAGCGTTTCATGTTATTGCAAATGAAAATAGATGATTTGAAAGTAGATAGCTCTGCAGCTCCGGCTGGGGAGAAAGCTCAATGATGCAAGTCTCTGTGAGGCACCTGAGCTGGTTGGTATTGCTTTGTGCATTCGCTATGTCTGGTTGTTCCTGGTTTAGTAAAAAAACCGGTAATGAGCCTATGGAGCTGGTCGATTTTGAAGAGACACTTGATCTCGACAAAGTGTGGAGTCACGGCATAGGCGAAGGCCAAAACAAAGGGTTTAGCAGCCTCACACCTGCGCTGGATGGCGATGCTATTTACGCAGTAGATTACGAAGGTTTGGTTGTTGCAATGAATAGCCAAACGGGTAAAAAACTTTGGAAGCGCACAATTAACGAATCCAAAGAAGGATTGTGGGCCCAGTCAAAAGGATTGTTTTCTGCGGCCGATCCAAATCGCCAAATCGTAGGTGGTATAGCTGCAGAAAATGGTTTGTTGTTGGTGGCTACCTACGCCGGTGAAGTCATGGCTTTGTCCGAAGAAACTGGCGATGAACTCTGGCGCAAACAGTTACCCGGTGAGGTGGTATCGGCACCGCGTACCAATGGTAGTGTTGTCGCTGCACAAACTGTCAATGGTAAATTGTTTGCATTGGACGCAAAAACCGGCGAGCAGTTATGGTTTTATGATAATCCACCACCTGTGTTGACCCTGCGTGGTACACCATCCCCGATTGTTGCTGATACTGCCATTTATGCCGGTTTTTCCAATGGCCGTATGATGGCTTTTAATCCTGCTAATGGTCTGATTTTATGGGAACAACGCATTGCATCACCCAAAGGTCGCTCTGAGCTGGAGCGTATGGTTGATATTCACTCCAGTCCAGTTATTAAAGATGGAGTGATTTATGTCGGCACCTATCAGGGGCGTATTAGTGCCTTGGCGCGCGGCACAGGAAAACCTCTTTGGGGGCAGGATGGGTCAACCAGTGAAAGCGTGGCGCTCTCTGGCGATAAGTTGTTTGTCTCCCATGCAGATGGCAAGCTGATCGCGTATAACTCTACGACAGGTGAGCAATTGTGGAGTAACGAAAAAATGCTGCGTCGCCTGTTAAATGGCCCGCAAGTATTTGGCGACTATGTTGCGGTCGTTGATTTTGAAGGTTACATGCACGTTGTTAACCAAAGCGATGGGGAGTTTGTTGCACGTACCAAGGTGGATGGAAAGGGAGCGCGTGCGCCTATGCTGACTGATGGTGAAACGCTTTATGTGTACACCAATAGCGGTAAGCTGATTGCTTATAGGGCAGAAAAAGACAAATAGTTTCCGGCTTTATTGCCAGCAATAGCCAGCCGCATGAATTTACCGGGATTGAATAAGGTAAACTTCACAGCGGCTGGTTTTGTTTTTGGCGTATTTGAATTCATGCAGTGAGTACTTGCTGCATTACCCATGATTTTTTATTTCAACTGATACACTTTTTATGATAATCCCCGTAATAGCACTTGTTGGCCGCCCTAATGTGGGAAAGTCCACACTCTTCAATCGCCTGACCCAATCGCGTGATGCCTTGGTGGCCGACTATCCTGGTTTGACCCGCGACCGTAAATACGGTGAAGGTGTATTGGAGAATCGCCGTTTTATCGTTATAGATACGGGTGGTATAAGCGGCGAGGAAGAGGGCATCGATAGCATGATGGCGGGCCAATCGCTCCTGGCGATTCAGGAGGCCGACATAGTATTGTTTATCGTAGATAGTCGTGCGGGTCTGAATCCGGCCGATGAAATGATTGCCAGGCACTTGCGGGTGAATGATAAAAAGACTTATCTGGTTGCCAACAAAATTGATGGTATGGATCCGGATATTGCGTTGGCGCCTTTTTATGAACTGGGGCTTGGTGAGGTTCACCCCACCACCGCCAGTCATGGTCGTGGCGTAAGATCATTGATGGAAGAGGTGCTCGCCGGTATTCCCGAGTTGCCGGAGGATTATCAGGCGGAAGAGGCAACTGGCATTAAAATTGCGATAGTTGGTCGTCCGAATGTAGGTAAATCAACTCTGGTAAATCGCATGCTGGGTGAGGATCGGGTAGTGGTTTATGACCAGCCAGGTACTACACGCGATAGCATCTATATCAATTACACCCGTTTTGATAAGCCTTATACAATTATCGATACTGCCGGGGTGCGTCGACGCAAAAACATTGATTTGATGGTGGAGAAATTTTCTATCGTCAAAACCATGCAGGCTATTTCGGATGCCAATGTTGTGGTGCTGGTGATGGATGCCAGCGAAGGTGTAGTGGAGCAGGATCTCCATTTAATGGGAACAACCATCGAGGCCGGACGTGCGTTGGTCATTGCTTTGAATAAATGGGATGGTTTGGATGATGCCCACAAACAGTATGTCAAAAGCGAAATTGAGCGTCGTTTACGTTTTGTGGACTTTGCCACTATCCACTTTATTTCCGCCCTGCATGGCACAGGGGTTGGCAACCTCTACAAGTCGATTGAGCTTGCCTACCAATCTGCAACGGATAAATTCAGTACGAATTTCCTTACTCGTATCCTGCAGGATGCGGTGCGTGAACACCAGCCGCCCATGATCCAGGGGCGTCGTATCAAATTGCGTTATGCACATCCTGGCGGACATAATCCGCCGATTATTGTTATCCATGGCAACCAAACTAATGATGTACCTAGCCACTACACCAAATATTTGGAAAAAACCTTCCGGCGCGTACTCGATTTACATGGCACTCCCATCAAGATTGAATATCGCAACAACGAAAACCCTTATACTGAACGCAAAAGTAAAATGACCCAGCGTCAGTTGGTTGAAATGCGCCGTAAAGCAGAGCGCGATAAAAATCGTAATAAACCAAAATAAAGATGAGCATTGCGATACCATTGCTTTCAACAAGGAAACGAGAATGCACAGAGAACCTAATTGTTTAAGCCAGGATTGCTTTAGTTACTATGGCTTGCGCTCCTTCAGGTGAAGGAGTAGTGTTACGCGCCTTATCGATCGCCCTTAACCACACACTAGCCATATAAAGTCCGAGCAGAAGATGACACCCGCAAGCCGCAAGCTGCTTATCATCGATGACGATGCCCTTGTCCGCCAGAGTATTGTGACCTATCTGGCGGATAGCGGGTTTACTGTCTGTTCTGCTTCCGATGCAACAGCTGCGCTTGATTTACTTGCCAATCCTGAGCTCGCCTTTCCTGACCTTATTATTACCGACCTGCGGATGCCCAATGGTGATGGTTTGCAGTTGTTGCAAATACTGCATGACCGCCATCCAGCACTACCGGTGATTGTAATTTCAGGAGCCGGAGTCATGAATGATGTGGTTACTGCGTTGCGTTTGGGTGCACGTGATTATTTGATAAAACCTGTTGTTGATTTGGAAGTATTGGTTCATTCCATTAACAAGGTATTGGATCGACAGGCCCTTGAAGAAGAAAACCAGCGATACCGCCTTCAATTAGAAGACGCCAACCGGGAACTCAAGGAAAACTTGCGCGTACTTGAACGCGACCATATTGCAGGGCGACGGGTACAGCGTCGTTTAATGCCATCCGGTTTTACTACCAATGAGGGCTATACTGCCGCTCATACTATTATTCCCTCCTTATTCCTCAGCGGCGATTTTGTCGATTACGCCCATATCAAAAAACGTTACCTCGCTTTCTATTTGGCTGATGTTTCGGGGCATGGCGCATCTTCTGCTTTTGTCACTATCTGGCTTAAACATCTGGTTAGCCGTATGGTTCGGGAAGAGGGGTTGTTTGGCGACGAAAACTCCTTTGGGCAAGGCGCTGACCTGATGTTGCGGCAGATCAACCGGGAATTGCATGAAACCCGCTTGAGTCATCATCTGACATTATTTGTCGGTGTAATTGATACAACTACTCATCAAATGCATTATGTAGTGGCGGGGCATTTGCCCATGCCAATTTTACTGACGGATGAAGGTGCAGAATATTTGACCGGGCGCGGCAAACCGGTGGGTATTTTTAAAGAAGTTAACTGGGATGTCTACGAGCGTCAGTTACCGGAAAAATTTGCACTTGTCTGTTTCTCTGATGGGGTACTTGAATCCTTACCCCAGACAGAGTTGCAAGATAAAGAAGCGCATTTATTAAAACTAATTGCCGCAAGTAGTGGCAGTTTGGAATCTGTCTGTAATACTTTAGTTATAAAAGAAATTCGCGATAACCCGGATGACATTGCAGTCTTGTCCATCGCTCGAGGTGTTAGTTAATGAAAGTCGGCCAGATTTTAGTTGCTGACCACAATGGGGTCTATGTGATCAAAATGGTGGGTGATGTTCGCCTCACTTTGTGTATTTCTTTTGATCAATTTATTGATGCGATGTTCAAAAGTGAAAATTTCACGTCAGTATTATTTGATCTTTCCGACGCTGAAGCCATTGATAGCACTACCCTGGGTTTAATGGCGAAAATTTCCATTCTGGGCCAGGAGCGACGCGGTGTTATGCCGGTAATTTTGGCCAGTAATCCCAGCATCCAGCGCATATTACAAACCATGGGTTTTGGGGATATTTTCACTATTGTCGATAAGCTTGATGCACCTATGCTTGCAGCGCGGCCACTTAATTGCAGTAATTGTGATGAGCAGGAAGTAAAAGAAAAAGTGCTGGAGGCGCACAAAATTTTGATGGGATTAAATGCCAGTAACGCTGATACCTTCCGCAATCTGGTCAATATGCTGGAAAGCTGTTGATCTACCTTCTGTTCTTTTAGTTATCCTACTTATCTACGCTTGATAAATTTGCTTTCACGATACTTTTGGCTCGAATAAATTCGGTGTGTGGAACGTAAATTAAATCAGCCACTTTACGAATAATATAATCTTCGTATTTATTCAGGTCACCATCTGCATAGGCCATTTCCCACATGGCTTTCATCAACTTGAACTTCTCTTCTGTACTGCAATATTGATTTATAAGCTGGGTAAATTGATGCAATGAAGTGGCATGGTTTGCTTCGTGTTTAGCGAGGTTAATCAGCTCTGCCAATTCATCCGATGAAAGTGAGAATTTGCGTTCGAGAATGGTGCCCAGGTTGTGTAATTCCACCTCAGAGAATTGGTGATCAGCCATGGCGACTTCAATAAGCAATGCAGCAATCGCCAATTGCTTTTGGTGATCAGATAAAGTGGGGGAAACGCCACCTGCCGGTTGCAGGTGGCGCTCGATAAAACGCGAGAGTTTATTGAGCACGGGTTTTCAACAAATTCTCAAGATTGATCTGGTCTTTCACAAAACCGCGAATACCTTCGGCGAGCTTTTCGGTCGCCATTGCATCCTGGTTAACACCGAAACGGAAGCTTGCTTCAGTCTCAATGCGTTTGGCAATTGCGTCGCCAGTGCGGTCAGGTGAGAGAACGCGTTTGAGTTCACTTTTATCCTGATCCAGCTCTTGCAATAGTTGTGGGCTAATGGTCAGGCGATCACAGCCAGCCAGTGCTTCGATTTCGCCAATGTTGCGGAAGCTCGCACCCATTACCACAGT
The DNA here is from genome assembly GCA_964542655.1 of uncultured Cellvibrionaceae bacterium. Classification (GTDB taxonomy): domain Bacteria; phylum Pseudomonadota; class Gammaproteobacteria; order Pseudomonadales; family Cellvibrionaceae; genus Cellvibrio. The sequence continues at coordinate 59,173 of CAZIWB010000021.1, read as the reverse complement.
TTTGTAACCATTTTGTTTGTAGTAATTGTAAATGTGGCGCACTGAGATTACGCCCGGATCTTCTTCAGATGTGTATTCTTTTTTGTCTGTATTGGCTTTGTACCAATCCAGGATGCGACCAACAAAAGGTGATATCAAAAATACACCTGCATCAGCACAGGCGGCAGCCTGGTTGAAGCCAAACAGCAAGGTGAGGTTGCAGTTGATGCCTTCTTTCTCCAGCACTTCAGCGGCGCGGATACCTTCCCATGTGGAGGCCAATTTAATCAGCACGCGTGATTTATCTACGCCACCTTTTTCATAAAGGCGGATTAATTCATGGGCTTTGGCTATAGAGGCTTTAGTATCGAAAGACAGGCGCGCATCAACTTCAGTTGAAATACGGCCGGGGACGATTTTCAGGATTTCCAAACCAATACCTACTGCCAAATGATCGCAGGCGGCGCTCAGCTGTTGCGCGCTGTTGGTAATATCTTTGCTGGCATTGAGGGCGGCGGTAAGTAGATCCTGGTACTGCGGCATTTGTGCAGCTTTATATACCAGTGATGGGTTAGTAGTGGCATCCATCGGTTTGTAAAGACGGATGGCTTCGATGTCGCCGGTATCGGCAACAACATCGGTAAATTGTTTCAGTTGTTCAAGTTTACTAGTCACAGTGGTAATCCTATCTCTGAAAGTACAAGTGGTTGATCTTCGTTTATTGCCGTCAGATATATTATAGTCTTTATGACTTTATGTTGAAAGCAGTCATTTTTTATAAGCTGATATTTCAATAGTGTTGAAGGCCTTAAGCATTTTCGACTCCAACTGTATTGGCTAATGGTAACTCATTTAACCCGGCAAGCGCGCGCTCAAGCACCTCAATTCCTGCTGTTGGTTTATGTGCTTGTTCACTAATAATGCGGCGAAATTGACGCGCACCTGGCAAGCCTTGGTAGAGCCCCAGAATATGGCGCGTCAGATGGTTAAGGCGGGTGCCTTTGGCTAATTCCTGCTCGCAATACACCATAAACGCTTCCATTACTTGGGTACGACTCGGGACAGGGCTATCAACACCGTAAATTTGTTGGTCTACCTGCGCGAGAAGATAGGGATTGCTATAGGCTTCACGCCCAATCATTACTCCATCAACATGTTCAAGAAGGTTTTTGCTCTGCTCAAGGGTGGTAATGCCGCCATTGATGATGATATTCAGGTGCGGAAAATCCTGTTTTAGCTGATATACCTTATCGTATTGCAGTGGTGGAATTTCACGATTTTCTTTCGGGCTTAAACCTTTTAACCAAGCCTTGCGCGCATGCACTATAAACGTATGACAACCAGTTTCTGCAATGGTGCTGACAAACTTAACCAGGCCTTCGTAGTCATCCATATCATCAATGCCGATACGGTGTTTGACGGTTACCGGAATTTTTACTGCGTTTTGCATTGCGGCAATACAATCTGCCACCAATGCAGGTTCGGCCATCAAGCATGCGCCAATCATACCGTTTTGCACTTTGTCGCTCGGGCACCCACAGTTGAGGTTGACTTCGTCGTAACCCCAATCCTCGGCGATGCGGGCGCATTCAGCGAGAGCAATCGGGTCGCTACCTCCTAATTGCAGTGCTAGTGGATGTTCGCAGGCGTTGTAATCCAAAAAGCGGGATTTGTCGCCATATAGCAGTGCGCCAGTGGTGACCATCTCGGTATAGAGTACGGCTTTTTTGGTTAGCAGCCGCCAAAAGGTACGGCAATCAGAGGTTGACCACTCCATCATGGGAGCAAGCGTGAAACGGCGATCAAGGGATTGGATAGAAGTCATTAAACTGTGGAATTCTGTTGCGAGGGAAATAAAAGTGCGGCCTTGGCCGACAGGTGTTTTATGATAACGATATTTACTCACTGCTGCACGGTAAAGTGCGGTTCATTGCATAGGATAGTGGTTTATGTCGTTAACCCATATAGATTCCCGTGGACATGCCAGTATGGTGGATGTCTCGGAGAAACCCGCTAGTGTACGTGAAGCGCGCGCCTTTGCTCGGGTGTTGATGAAGCCCGAAACTCTGGCACAAATCATTGCAAACAGTCTTAAAAAAGGTGATGTGCTCGCAGTTGCACGTATTGCCGGCATTCAGGCGGCAAAAAAATGTGCCGATCTGATTCCACTTTGCCATCCACTGGCGCTGAGTAAGGTTGCAGTGGACTTTTCAATTGATGAGCAGTATTCATCTGTGGAAATTACCAGCTATTGCAAGTTAACCGGGCAAACCGGGGTTGAGATGGAGGCGCTCACTGCCGCGAGTATTGCGGCCTTAACTATCTACGATATGTGTAAGGCTGTGGATATGGAAATGGTGATTGAACAAGTTTGTTTGCTGGAGAAATCCGGTGGCCGGCGCGGCCATTATCGTAGGGAGGAATATAAATAATGATCCGGGTTTTGTTTCTTGCACAACTACGAGAACAATTGGGTATTGCCGAGTTGCAAGTAACTGCGGGAAATATTGCGAATATTGCAGCGCTTAAACAATATCTTGTCGCTACAAATCCTGAGTGGGAACCTTTCCTTTCCAATGGCAAGTTGCTGGTTGCGGTAAACCATGCCTATGCCAAGTCCGATGTGGCAATAACTTCAGGTGATGAAGTGGCTTTTTTTCCGCCGGTAACTGGAGGTTGATATGTCATTTTCGATCAATATCCAAACGCAGGATTTTGATGTTGGGCGCGAATACGCGGAATTAATTGTGGGTGATACTACAGCAGGGGCGGTGGTATTTTTTGTTGGCCGGGTGCGCGATATGAACCATGCGCGCAATGTAAAAAGTATGTCGCTCGAACATTATCCGGGTATGACAGAAAATATCCTGCAGCAAATTCTGGATGAGGCAAAAGGGCGTTGGGAGTTGGTATCTGCCCGCATTGTCCATCGTGTTGGTGAGTTGCATTTAGGTGACCAAATTGTATTTGTCGGTGTTACAAGCGCACATCGGGAACACGCATTTCAGGCAGCAGAATTTTTAATGGATTTTTTAAAAACGCGCGCGCCTTTTTGGAAAAAGGAATTGACTCAAGAGGAAGGGGCTGTGTGGGTGGGAACAAACAATAAAGATGATGAAGCGGTTGGGCGTTGGAATTAAGCAGGCAGATAAGCTGCCTGCTTAATTAAGGTGCTATTAGTGTCCGGTTGCAACTTCTGCAACTTCATTAGTTGCTGTAGTTTTGTTGGCACTAAACGCAAAGACGCACAAAGCGATATAGCAAAGCCCCGGAACAATAAATGCAGTAATGTAACTGCTATGACCAGAAACAAAACCTACCAGCAGAGGCACAAATGCGCCGCCGATAATTGCTGTGCAGAGGAAGCCTGAGGTTGCTTCCGCGCTTGCGGTTGAGCGTTCTAATGTCAGGGTGAAAATCACCGGGAACATAATTGAGTTAAACAGGCCAATCGCCAGCGCAGCAAAACCAGCGCCAACACCACCAACGGCAAACACGTAGAAACATGCCGCGGCTGCAATACCGGTACAGGTCGCAAGCAACAGGGCTGCGTTTACTTTTGCCAGCAATGCAGAACCAATCAGGCGACCAACCATTGCTCCGCCCCAGTAGAGTGCTGTCAATGCGGCTGCCTCTTGTAGGGATACTCCTGGAACACCGTCAGAGAAACGTTCGGTAAAGGGCAGATTGAAAATTGCATCCGAGTGCCCCCAAATGGAGTCGGAGTTAAGGAAAAAGGCCATTTGGGTTCCGATCGAAACTTCAGCACCTACGTACAGGAAAATTGCTGTACCACCTAAAATTGCCCATTTGGATTGGAATGCGTCTGACAACATGCTGCTGATGCTTCTGCCAGAAGAATCAGATACTGGTGCTGCCTGACCTACGATATTTCTGCTCAAAAAGAAAAATGCAAACAGCGCAGCAATCATGCCGGCCAACCAAAAATAAGCTGCATCTACACCGGCCAATGCTTCAGCACGAACTTCGGGGGTAATGACTTCGCCATGTTTAACTTCAACACCTTCGAGGAAAAGGGCTGCACCAATGATGGGGCCAATAAAGGTTCCAAGGCTGTTAAAGGTTTGGCTAAACGTTAAACGGAAATGGCTACCTTCGGGAGAGCCCAAGGCTGCAGCCAATGGGTTTGCTGCTACTTGCAGTGCGGTGATGCCGCTAGCCAATACAAACAGGCCTGCCAAAACCAATTCATAAATTTCGATATTGGCTGCAACCAGCATCAAAATGCAGCCAGCAATCATCATGCTCAGGGCAATCAAAATAGTGGGAACAGATTTGAAGCGAGATAGTAGGGCAGCAGCGGGAAAACTCATTACGCCGTAAGCGATAAAAAATGCAAAAGCACTAAGCTGGGCCTGCAGGTCAGTCAGACTGAAGATACCTTTTACTGCGGCGACCAAAGGGTCGATCAGCGAGGTAATAAAACCCCATGCAAAAAAAAGGGTTGTCACTGCCGCATAAGCCGGGCCGTATCTGGCTGGTGATTTCATTGTGTTACCTCGTTGTTATAAAAATGGTCTGTTTTTGTCGTGGTCTTAAAATTGACGATTGCCGATTGAAAGCCTGCGTCAAGCGCGCGGTACTATAATCCAAGGCTATAACGCTGTCACATTGTTTGTTCCCGGTTTACAATCACCTGCGCAATATCAATCTTATGGTCATGTTGACTCATATTGGATTGGTTAAAATATGGCAAATAATTAAGTGCTGGCGGCTCATCGTCATGCACGCTAACAAAAGCGATAAAATCAACCTGAGGTGATCCTGTGGCAAAAGCAACCATTGATGATGTGGCCGCTTTGGCGGGTGTGTCTATGAAAACGGTGTCGCGTGTTGTAAATAACGAACCCAATGTCCGCCCCGCAACCCGTGAAAAAGTTGAAGCCGCAATTAGCGCTTTGGATTATCGCCCCAATCAATCTGCGCGTAGTTTGGCGGGCAACCGCTCCTATCTTTTAGGGCTTATTTATGGCCATCCCAGTGCGCATTATGTGCTGGATATCCAGGAAGGTGTATTGGAGATTTGTCGTCCCCAACGCTATGAATTGCTGGTGCATCCTGCGATTCACCGGGATCCCAACCTGATTAATGAAGTAGCGGATTTGATTCTGGAAAAGCGTGTTGATGGTGTGATGCTGACACCGCCGCTGTCCGACAATATGAATGTCATTAATTTGCTGAAAAAAATGAATATTCCGTTTGTGCGCGTAGCACCGACGGAAAATAAATCAGCATCGCCTTATGTAGAAACTAACGATGAAGAAGCTTCATACGATATGACTTGCCAGCTTATTGCGCTGGGGCATACGCGTATCGGATTTATTTGCGGCCACCCGGATCACCGCGCTATGTCGTTGCGCTATGAAGGCTATAAAGCCGCGTTGGTGGAAAACGATTTGCCACTGGTTAAAGGCTTGGTAGAACAGGGTGATAACTCATTCGAATCGGGTGAGCTGTGTGGGAAAAAATTATTGGGCGATGCCCAACGACCCACAGCAATTTTTGCGGCGAACGATGATATGGCAGCAGGTGTGATGATGGTGGCGCACCAAATGGGGATCAAGATTCCTGGCCAGCTATCGGTAGCTGGCTTCGATGATACGCCCGTTGCACATCAGATTTGGCCCGCATTAACAACGATCCGTCAACCTATTCGCCAGATGGCAAAAAAGGCGACGGATTTATTGCTGAAACAATTGAAAGGGCGCGAGATCCAATTGCCTGCCAGTATGTTGAGTTCAAGTATTATTGTGCGTGAGTCTACCGGGACGTTGATTAAACCCAAGGATAAACATTAATAAGTACATTCGCGCTCCAATAAAAAATGCACCCGAGGGTGCATTTTTTATTGATCAAGTATTCAATAATTTAGTGTGCTTTCAGCTCGGGCGTATTGTGAATAAGCCAGGCCGCGGAACCTACCAGTGCAGCTTTGTCATTTACAATCAGGCGGATTGAAATATCGCTCACATATCCCGCCATAGGGCCTTTGTTTTTGTAGCGCTCAAGGAAGTGGGATTCCGGCAGTAGTCCGACCAGTTTTGGGGTTATCCCGCCACCAATAACAACACCACCGCGTGCACCTAATGACAAGGCTTTATCGCCCGCAACTTCACCCAGTACATCACAAAAGGTCAGGACTGCTTCGCGGCATAAGGCATCTTCATTGGCGAGGCCCTTGGTGCTGACATCTGCCGGAGTGTAAGGTTTTGCCTCAACACCAGCGTTGTGTGCGAGCGCGCGATAGAGGGTTACCAGCCCACCGCCGGACAAAATATTTTCAACTGATACGTGGTTTTGTTCTTTCAACAAAAAAGATTTGATGGCGAGTTCTTTTTCGTTAGTGGGGGCAAAGCTCGCGTGGCCGCCTTCGGTAGGAATAATTTTCCAATTGTTTTGGCTTGGTACCAGCGCGGCCATACCGAAACCCGTGCCTGGCCCCATTACTACAATGGGTGCTTCAGGGTTGGATTTATTGGACTCATAAAGCGTAACCAATTCATTTTCTTGCAGGAATGGAACTGCGTAGGCGAGGGATGCAAAATCGTTGATGACATGCAGGGTTTTCATGCCCAGTTGGTCGCGCAGGCCGGTGATAGAAAATTTCCAATTCAAATTGGTCATGGCTGCCTGGCCATTTTCGATAGGGCCGGCGATGGCCAAGCATCCGTGTGCAGGTACATCAATTCCAAATTCTGCACAGCAGGCTTTGATCATGGTGGCCATATCGGCATGGTCTGCACATTTGAGCGTAATTTGGCGCTCGGCGGTGTAGTTAATCTGGCCGTGCGTGCGGATGTTTTCTGCATCGAACTCGACCAGGCCAAAGCGGCCATTGGTGCCGCCGATATCTGCAACCAGTAATAGGCTCATGGGACTCCTCAACTTCTTTTCTAAAGAAGATCAAATAGTTATAGATGGTGTGTTTGCTCTAGTGGGCTGGGGCGGGAGAATATCATTAAACTGAAATTGCGGAAATTCACTTTTGCCTGCTGTTGGACAAATGCATGGGGCCAAGTTTTTTATGCCCATTTATAGTGCTATAGGCAGTAATTTACTGCTTTTTATGCGCGATAAATCCGATTTTTGCGCAGTGATCAATATGTAAGACGAAACTTGCCTAGTGTATTATTGACAGCGCTGTCAGCAAATAGTAGTTTGCGCCAGCCAAGAAGTGGTTGCGATTGTATTGATGGTCGCAATTAAATAAGAGAAGCCTTGCTATATCGGCGTTCAGTGATGAGCGCTCCGCGCGAATTGTCCTGGCGGGTCGGCATGTCAGGATTGGTCTCAGGGAATCTTCTGCAATATTTATCCTGACTGCTGCTACTGTTAAATGATTCTATTGGCGCATATGGAGCAACTCGGAAGCCGAGCTGATCTATCCATTGTGTTGCCCGGAATTGCTGTAAATGCGTGGCATATATCGGTCGTGTTTTGCCTGTATTCCAGGCGTATTCATCAAATACATTGTTTTTAGCTAGACGCCCTACGGAGGTTGCAAACGTGCAGTGGCCCAGCATCACCAGCAAAGTGAAAAAAGATCCAGCGCTTGAAGCGAAAATCGACGAATTGCTCGCGCAGTTAAGTCTTGAGGAAAAGGTTGGGCAAATGATCCAGCCCGAGATCAGACATCTCACCCCGCAAGATGTAAAGGATTATCACATTGGTTCGGTATTGAATGGCGGTGGCTCGGTACCCAATGGTAACCGTTATTCAAAAGCCGCAGATTGGCTGGCGATTGCCGATGCCTACTATCAGGCCTCAATGGATACCAGCGATGGCAAGCTTGCCATCCCCATTATGTGGGGCACAGACGCAGTGCACGGTGTGGGAAATATCGTTGGCGCTACTTTGTTTCCGCACAACATCGCCCTGGGCGCGGCATGCAACCCTGAATTGATCAAAGAAATTGGTCGCATTACGGCGACTGAAATTGCGGTTACGGGTCTGGACTGGGATTTCTCCCCGACCGTTGCTGTAGCACGCGATGATCGCTGGGGACGTACCTATGAATCCTATTCCGAACATTCCGACCTGGTGCGTGAATACGCGTGCATGATGGTTGAGGGGTTGCAGGGGGAGGCGCAGGAGTCAGGCTTCCTATCCAAATATCGTGTGATTTCTACCGCCAAACATTTTATCGCCGATGGTGGTACCCATAATGGAATCGACCGCGGCGATTGCCTCGATGACGAAGAAACATTGTGCCGTGTCCATGCAGCGGGTTACTACAGCGCTATCGAGGCTGGTGTGCAAAGTGTGATGGCTTCCTTTAATGGCTGGCACGGCGAGCATATGCACGGGCATCGCTATCTGTTGACCGATGTTCTGAAAAACCAGATGGGTTTTGATGGTTTGGTGGTGGGTGACTGGAATGGTCACGGATTTGTGGCGGGGGCGACCGTGTTGAATTGCCCGCAGGCAGTTAATGCCGGGCTGGATATTTTTATGGTGCCCGATCCCGAGTGGAAGCAGTTGTTCCACAACACCGTTGATCAGGCGCGTACCGGTGTGATTCCTATGGCGCGTGTTGATGATGCGGTGCGCCGTATCCTGCGTGTAAAACTGCGTGCAAATCTGTGGGGTAAAGGCCTGCCTTCGACCCGTCCACTTGCAGGTAAAGATGAGTTGCTGGGTGCACTTGAGCATCGCGCAGTAGCACGTCAAGCAGTGCGCGAATCTATAGTGTTGCTGAAAAACAAAAACAATATCCTGCCGCTTTCTGCCAGGGCGAATATCCTTGTCGCGGGCGATGGTGCCGACAATATCAGCAAACAAACAGGTGGTTGGTCGGTGAATTGGCAGGGGACAGGTAATACCATGGCTGATTTTCCCGGTGCTACTACCTTGTGGATGGGGATTCAGGATGCCATTGCCGCTGCGGGCGGAAAGGTCACCCTGAGTGTCGATGGTTCCTACAATGAGAAACCGGATGTCGCCATCGTTATCTTTGGCGAAGATCCCTATGCTGAAATGCAGGGTGATATCCAGCATCAATTGCTGAAGGCGGGCGATACCAGCGATTTGGAGTTACTGAAAAAATTAAAGTCACAGGATATTCCCGTGGTCGCTCTGTTCATCACTGGCCGCCCTATGTGGATCAATCGTGAGCTCAATGCCTCCGATGCCTTTGCCGTAATTTGGCAGCCGGGTACCGAAGGGGCCGGGGTTGCCGATGTGATATTCAAAAATGCCGCTGATCAGGTTAATTATCCCGTAAAAGGCCGTTTGGCTTTCTCCTGGCCCAAGAGGCCTGATCAAGGCACCTTGAATATTGGCGATGAAAACTACGATCCATTGTTCGCTTATGGCTTTGGTTTGCAATATGGCGATGTCGATACCCTGAGTGATGATTTGTCGGAAGAGGGGATCGTTTTTGAGGCCAGCTCAGCGGTATTGGAATTATTCAACCGTCGTCCATTGGGAGCCTACGGCATTATTCTGGAAGGTAAAAATAATGACCGCACCAATCTCAATGGTAATATCGCGAGCGTTTCAACCTTGACGGTCACCTGCGTTGACCGCGATGTGCAGGAAGATGCGCGCCGCGCGGTATGGAATGGTGAAGGCGAGGGGCTGGTTGCCATTTCGACCCTGAATCGCCAGGTATTGAGCGATTACTACGAATCAAATTCTTCCCTGGTGTTTGATATCAAAGTTGATGTGGCGCCCGTCGATAAAGCATGGGTGCGTATTGGTTGCGGGCCGTCATGCTATTCACAAGTGGATATTACCCCGGAGTTGACCCGTATTGCCGGTGCTGGCTGGAAAACCCTCATTGTGGATTTGAAATGCTATCCGGATGTGGAAACCGATTTTGGCCTGAAGCGCACACCGCAAGAATTATTCGCGCTGATCCTGGAGCCCTTTACCCTGGTGGCGAATAATAAACTAGACGTAACTTTCGCCCGGGTGCGGATTGAAAAAGACCTCGCCCTAGGCGCCAGCGTGCGTATTAATTAAGCGCGTTTTCACCTGCTACCCCAAAAGCCGCACAAGCAATTGTGCGGCTTTTTTGTGCTTGCTATTTGGTAACCTAAACTCATTGATCTCTCTTCCTGCAACAAAATTGTGCGCAGCAGAAAAATGTCGTGCATTTTTGTGATCGTTTATTGTGCGCTGGTTTTTTCCTCTCTGAATGTAATTGGCGCGTTAAAAAATATGATGTCCCTATAAGGGTGCGCGCAAAAAATCAAAAAATTTTTATCTATTTTTTTAAGCGAACTTATATCTTCTTGATTAATAATGAATTATTCCTTAAAAAATTTTACAAAAAATCAATTGGCATAAGCCTTGCTCTAATGGATTTCAGCCGCCACCGGATTATTGCCCTTGCATTTACAAGAAACTTTTTTAGTGCATGGCCAGTTGTAAATCTTATTTTCAAATTTATTGGAACGGTGCTGATGGTGTACTCACTATGAAAATCTTTGGAGAAGGTTCTATGAAAAAAAATACGCTTCATCTTCTTGTTGCTGCGGCAAGTTCACTGGTTTTTTCCGCTCCAGGTATTTCAGCAAAAACATTTACCGAATCCATGCAGCAAGGCAGTGTGATTAAAGTAAATTTTCGCACCCGCTATGAAGATGTGACGGAAGATATTATTAATGCAGCAGGCGCAACTACGGGTGAAAAAGTCGCAGATGCCTGGACTACGCGCTCGCGTTTATCTTATCAGTCAGGTGCATGGAACGGTTTTGCTTTTGCTGCCGAGATGGATAATGTTACCGAGATGACCAATGATGTGGATTATCGCACTGCACCTAATGATCCGCTTAATCCCACGGCGGCAGTGATTGCTGATCCGGTTGGTACTGAAATAAATCAGGGGTTTATTTCTTACACGACATTTAATAATCAAATTAAATATGGTCGCCAGCGTTTTATTCTTGATAATGCCCGCTTTATCGGTAACGTTGGCTGGCGTCAGAACGAGCAGACCTATGATGGTATTTCATTTACCAATAAAGCGATTCGTTACACCAATTTTACCTACGCCTATATTAAAAATGTGAATCGTGTTTTTGGTGAAGATAATCCAGGGTTGGGCGATTTAAACATGAATAGTCATGTATTAAATGCAAGTTATACCGGCTTTGATGCGGGGAAATTAATTGGTTATTCCTACTTGCTGGACGTAGAAAATCCTATCGCACAATATGGACTTACCAGTGATACCTTTGGTGCGCGTTGGCAGGGAACTATCGGTGAACCATTTACCTACAACCTTGAATATGCACACCAGCAGGATGCCGGTGTAAATGAAGCCTATTCTGCAGATTATATGTTGGCTGAAGGAACCTATACGGTTTCTCGTTACAGTGTTGGTTTGGGTTATGAATTATTAGGTTCTGATAATGGTGCCTATGGTTTTGCGACACCACTGGCAACCTTGCATGTATTTAATGGGTGGGCGGATAAATTTTTAACGACCCCAAAAGATGGGTTGGAAGATAAATATTTAAATCTGGGAGTTACCATCGCCGGTGCACAGGCATTGCTGAGTTATCACAAATTTGATGCTGATGTTAATGGTGCAGACTATGGTGATGAAATAGATTTCAGTATCAGCAAAAAAACGGGTGCAGTAGTCTGGACCGCAAAGTATGCACAATATGCTATGGGTGATGCTGCTACAAAAGTCACTGACACCGAAAAATTCTGGGTAATGGCGGACTGGAACTTCTAGTAATCTTTCCTTTATGTCCCCGGCCAGTCGGCTGGGGGCTTCGCTTTTCTGCATAAAAACTGTCATCAATTTATCAAACAACTTTCATATTCTCCGTTCAGCATCCACTGGATGCGTGCAGCGTTCTGTGCGCTATTGATTACATTCAATTGCGGAGAAGGATATGCGTAACAATCTACTGTTTGCGGTCGGCTTATGGTTATTTATGTCGATCAATGCCAATGCTACAGAAATTGTCCCTATTACAGGTAACTGGTATTTTTTTGATGTCGATGAGGTTATCTCCCAATCTGGCGGTACTGAATGGATTGATGCACAGGTGGATGAGTCGTTTGGCTACATGGGCGATGGCTCTGCACTCACTTTTTCCTTCTCTTTAACGAGCTCTGCGTTTCTAAATCTGGTAGATGCAGGATTGGCCGGGGATGTATTTACACTCGTGGTTAATGGCGTAGAACATACCAGTTCTGCAGTCGCCGCAAATTCAACAACTTTTGCCGGGGCTGATTTTGATGCTGCCTGGTCCATGCCGGAGTTTAGTCGTCTTTCCCTATTGTTGGCGCCAGGCGTGTATCAGGTCACCGGATTTTTAAACCAATCTGCAACCGATGAATATGGTTCCCCTTATTTGGCTACTGCGGGTGGTTTACAAATTGTTGATGTGGATGAGCCCGGGCTATTTGTTTTGTTTGGTCTTGGTGTATTTCTATTGTTGTGTTGCCGGATGAAGAGGAATGCTGTCACTCTTTTTGATAAAGGAGTATTGGTATGAAACTTATCACCAGGGTCGCCAAGCTATTAAGTTTTTCTGTTTGTTCCTGTGCTGTTTACGCAGCTGATGTTCCCGTAAAAATTATTGCCTTCAATGATTTTCACGGTCAATTGGAAGCGCCGGGAAATTTGCGCGCAAATGCAGCTACGGCAACCCCAACAATTCTTGTGGGCGGCGTTGAGTGGATGGCTGCATATGTTGATCTATTAAAGTCAAAAAATCCCAACAATGTTGTGGTATCTGCAGGTGATTTAATTGGTGCTACACCGCTGATTTCAGCACTGTTTCATGATGAGCCTACAATCGAAACCATGAATCGCCTTGGGTTGGAATTCAATGCCGTAGGCAATCATGAATTTGATGAAGGGCGCGCTGAATTGTTGCGTATGCAAAATGGCGGATGCCATCCAACTGATTCAACTAGCTGCCAAGGCGAAGTGGTAGGGACGCCTGTTCCTTTTGAGGGCGCAAAATTTTCATTCCTTTCTGCCAACGTGCAGGATGCGGCCAGTAAAAAAACATTATTTGCCCCTTATGCTATCAAAACTTTCGGCAAAGTCAGGGTTGCATTTATTGGTATGACTTTAAAAGAAACTCCGACCATTGTTTCGCCCAGTGGTGTAGCTGGGTTGGAATTTACCGACGAGGCGACAGCAGTAAATGCCTTGATCCCTAAGTTGCGTGCCCGTGGTATAAAAGCAATAGTGGTATTGATTCACCAGGGTGGAATCCAACCGGTAACCCAAGCGGCAGATACTATTAATTCATGCATAGGTAATCTGGAAGGTTCACCCATAGCACCTATTGTGAATGGTTTGGATAACGAAGTTGATCTGGTAATTTCCGGGCACACGCATCAGGCCTATAACTGCTTACTACCAAATAAAGCAGGTCGATTGATTTCTGTCACCAGTGCTAATTCTGCCGGCCGTGTGTTAACGGATATCAATGTTTTAGTAAATCCAGAGACTGCTGATATCACGGGTGTAAATGCACAAAACAAATTGGTTGAGCGCTCAGCAACAGGTGTTGTGCCTGATACAGAAATTGCGGCGATTGTTGGTAAATACCGTGCACTGGCAATGCCTATTGCCAATCGTATAGTCGGAGAAATTACCGCCGCTATGCCTGATTCAGCTGTTAATTCTGCCGGTGAGTCGGCATTGGGAGATGTAATTGCCGATGCGCAACTTCAGGCAACAGCAGCAAGCGGAGTTGGTGACGCAGTTATTGCATTTATGAATCCGGGTGGAATTCGTGCGCCAGGTTTATCCTATTTATCCAGTGCAGCAGGTGAGGGTGATGGCAAGGTAACTTACGGTGAAGTATTTACCGTGCAGCCTTTTGGAAATAGCCTGGTGACACTGACATTAACTGGTGAGCAGATCCATATTTTATTGGAGCAACAATTTACCGGTTGTCACTCTGGCAATGCGCCGGCAGATTGGAATTATCCTGTGAGCGATACATCGGGGCAGGCTTTTAATCGTATCTTGCAAGTATCTTCCGGTTTTGCTTATTCGTGGTATGCCAGTGGTCCCGCTTGTGACAAGGTTGCACAAGAATCCATTTTGCTAAATGGGAGAATGATCGAAGCAACGCGTGAATACCGTGTAACGGTCAACAATTTCCTGTCGGATGGTGGTGATAAATTCTATGTGTTGGCAAAAGGTAGTCAGCGCTTGGGCGGAGCCCAGGATGTAGATGCGCTCGAAGCATTTTTTGCAAATCCATTGAATGATGCAGACTCTTCTCGCTCAGGAGTGCAAATAGCGCCCGGACTTCAGGATCGTATTATTCGCTCAAATTAAGTGCTCAAAAACAAAAAGGCCGCAGAATAAACTGCGGCCTTTTTTATTGCTCATAAGCGCACTTACTTTGTGACTAACTATTTTTTAGGATAGTCGCGTTTTGGGCTGCCAGTATATTGCTGGCGAGGGCGGCCAATTTTGTAAGAGGTGCTCACCATTTCATTCCAGTGTGAATACCAACCTACTGCGCGACCCAATGCAAAGATTACGGTGAACATTTCGGTTGGAATACCAATGGCTTTCATGATGATGCCGGAGTAGAAGTCTACGTTTGGATAGAGCTTCTTGGAAATGAAGTAGGGATCTTCCAGTGCGATTTGCTCCAGGCGTTTCGCAATGGCAAGCAGTGGCTCGTTTTCGAGGCCTAACTCAGACAATACTTCATCACAGGTTTGTTTCATCACTTTGGCGCGAGGGTCAAAGTTTTTGTAAACACGGTGACCGAAGCCCATCAGACGGAAGCCGGACGTTTTATCTTTAGCTCGAGCAACACAAGCTTCGATGTTTTCAACTGTGCCGATTTCTTCCAGCATTTCCAATACTGCTTCGTTGGCACCACCATGTGCGGGGCCCCAAAGCGTGGAGATACCGGCGGCTATAGCAGCAAACGGGTTGGTGCCTGAAGAGCCGGACAAGCGAACAGTTGAAGTTGACGCATTTTGTTCATGGTCAGCGTGCAGAATAAAGATTCTGTCCATCGCCTTGGCGATGGTTTTGCTCACACTCGAAGGTTGGCCAGCGGTGCCAAAGGTCATATTCAGGAAGTTTTCGGCATAATCAAGATTGCTGTCCGGTGCAATAAACTCTTCGCCCTTGCGGTGCTTGTACACCATGGCGGACAAGGTCGCAATTTGACCAATCAAACGATACGCGGTTACTTTGCGGCTCTCGGTATTGGTAATGTCGATTTCATCGTTATACACCGCTGCCAGTGCGGCGACCGCACTGCACAAAATCGCCATCGGGTGGGATTCGCGCTTGAAACTTTTAATAACGTTGGTAACAGAAGGATCTACAGCGGAGTGTTTTTTCAGTTCGGCAGTGAATTCTTCTTTTTGTGCCGGGGTTGGCAATTCGCCATTTAACAGGAGGTAGCAGGTTTCGAGATAATCAGAGGAGACTGCAAGTTGCTCAATTGGATATCCGCGGTGGAGCAGCACACCTTCATCGCCATCAATAAACGTAATCTTCGATTCGCATGAGGCGGTGGACATAAAGCCCGGGTCAAACGTGAAAAAGCCATTCTTGGTAATGCTGGTAACGTCGATAACGTCAGGTCCAATTGTGCTGGCATAAATAGGTAATTCAATTGTCGAATCAATGCCATCAATCGTGAGATGTGCTTTCTTGTCAGTCATTACTGACTCCTGTGCTTACTGATTAAGACTAAAGGCTTGAGAGAAGCATGTTTCGCTCTACTCAACTGATAAAAACTGTAGGTAGCTTTGCGTGGTGCAAATAGCTCTACTTTTAATAGCGTCATAGGCCGGCTAGGTTTTTTATGGACTTGTCAGCTTCTTGTGGTGGGCTGACGCTGCCGTTTGCGAGCGGCA
Organism: uncultured Cellvibrionaceae bacterium; assembly: GCA_964542655.1. GTDB lineage: Bacteria > Pseudomonadota > Gammaproteobacteria > Pseudomonadales > Cellvibrionaceae > Cellvibrio. The sequence goes on along the minus strand of CAZIWB010000021.1, from coordinate 43,345 downwards.
TTATAGATGACTTAATTGTTAAGGCGAAAGTTTTTGGCACATCTGCGGTGCAATTTCTTTTATCTTTTTTTGATTTTTTTCGCGTCATTGGGTGCTGCCAATGTGGCGGCTCCCTCATTGTTGAAAAACTCACCAGTACGCCTGCACTTATCTGGAGCGGCAATTATAAAAACGCGCGCTTGCGGTGCATTTATTGTGAAATCTTTCAATCTAATCAATGTGTTGCGTAAAAGCGTCGTTAAATATGCCGCGATATTTTATTACGGCAATTTGGCAGGGGTTCTGGCTGGGTTTTTGTTTGTGTTTCCAGAGGCCAATCTCTATAATGCTGCGCGACTTGCAGGGCGTGTTTCATTTGGGGTCATTTTTAAATGATGAAAGATGAAGCGCTTATTCTTAAACCTGCCCGCGATGGGCATAAAGGTGAGATAGACCGTGAACAAGAAAAGACCTGTCAACCTAGATATAGCGACTATAAAACTCCCCATCACCGCTTACGTTTCCATTCTTCATCGAGCTTCCGGCGTTTTCCTTTTTGCAGGTGTGGCTGTCCTTTTGTGGATGCTCGACGCCAGTCTTGATTCGCAAGAAGGTTTCAACAGCGTTGGCGATCTGGCTGCAAATCCAATTTGCCAATTTGTCCTCTGGGCCGTACTGGCCGGATTGGCGTATCACATGGTAGCGGGTATTCGCCATTTGATAATGGACTTCGGTATTGGTGAATCTCTTAAGGGTGGTCAAACCGGCGCCAAAATTGCGCTGTTCATTGCCATCGTATTGATCGTATTGGCGGGGGTATGGGTATGGTAACTTCAGTAACCAGTTTTGGACGCAGCGGTCTGTATGATTGGCTGATCCAGCGTGTCGGTGGTGCCGTTATGGCGGCTTACACCATCTTTATCGTAGCTTATCTTGCTTGTAATCCTGAATTGACTTTTGAACAGTGGCAATCCCTTTATAACCAATTGTGGATGCGTGTGTTTACCCTCGTTACTCTTCTTTCTTTTATATCCCATGCGTGGATCGGTCTGTGGGCAGTGCTGACTGATTATTTAACTACCCGCCTGTTAGGCTCCAAAGCGACTTTCCTCCGTATATTTGCGCAGATAATTCTGGGTGCTGTTTCAGTTACCTATCTGGTTTGGGGTATTCAGGTAATTTGGGGTATTAACTAATGGCTAATATGCGTACGATTTCTTTTGACGGTATTGTAGTTGGCGGTGGCGGTGCAGGTATGCGCGCGGCATTGCAATTGGCGCAATCCGGTTACAAAACAGCAGTAATTACTAAAGTATTCCCAACCCGCTCGCACACTGTATCTGCCCAGGGCGGAATCACTTGTGCGATCGCCAGCTCAGATCCAAATGATGATTGGCGTTGGCATATGTACGACACCGTTAAAGGCTCTGACTACATCGGCGACCAGGATGCAATTGAATATATGTGTTCAGTTGGTCCAGAGGCTGTATTTGAATTGGAGCATATGGGCTTGCCTTTCTCGCGTACCGAGGAAGGGCGTATTTATCAGCGTCCATTCGGCGGCCAATCCAAAAATTTTGGTGAAGGTGGCCAGGCAGCGCGTACTTGCGCAGCGGCAGACCGTACCGGTCACGCGTTGCTCCACACCCTTTACCAGGGCAACCTAAAGAATAAAACTGTCTTCCTGAATGAATGGTTTGCAGTTGATCTGGTTAAAAATGAAGACGGTGCGGTCGTTGGTGTAATTGCGATCAATATCGAAGATGGCGAAACTGTTTATGTAAAAGCCAAGGCAACAGTGTTGGCGACTGGTGGTGCAGGGCGTATCTACGCATCTACTACTAATGCCCACATCAATACCGGTGATGGTGTTGGTATGGCGTTGCGTGCGGGTTTCCCGGTGCAAGATATCGAAATGTGGCAGTTCCATCCGACTGGTATTGCTGGTGCCGGTGTACTGGTAACTGAAGGTTGCCGCGGTGAAGGTGGTTACCTGATCAACGCTGATGGAGAGCGCTTTATGGAGCGTTATGCTCCTAACGCGAAAGACCTTGCGGGTCGCGACGTAGTAGCCCGCTCCATGATCCAGGAAATTATCGCTGGCCGTGGTGTAGGTCCCAACAAGGATCACGTACTGCTGAAACTTGATCACCTGGGTGAAGAAGTACTTGAGAGCAAGTTGCCTGGCATCTGCGAATTGTCGCGCACCTTCGCTCACGTGGATCCTGTGTATGCCCCAATTCCTGTAGTTCCTACCTGTCACTATATGATGGGCGGTATTCCGACTAACGTGAATGGTCAGGCATTGACAGTTGACGCTAACGGCAATGATGTTGTGATTGATGGCTTGTTTGCCTGCGGTGAGGTGGCTTGTGTATCTGTACACGGCGCTAACCGTTTGGGTGGCAACTCACTGCTCGACCTGGTTGTGTTTGGTCGTGCAGCAGGTTTGTACATCGAGAAGGCGTTGCGTGAAGGTATTGAGCATCGTGATGCGACCCAGGCTGATATCGACAAAGCCATGGCGCGCCTGAATAAAATCAATACGTCTACCAGTGGTGAAAGTGCAGCTGTTTTGCGCAAAGAGTTGCAAACCATTATGCAAAACTTCTTCGGCGTATTCCGCAAAGGCGAGTTTATGCAGAAGGGTATCCAGCAGCTTGCAGATCTTCGTAAACGTATTGAAAACGTGGCGATCACTGATAAGAGCAATGCATTCAATACTGCGCGTATCGAAGCATTGGAATTGCAAAACCTGCTTGAAGTGGCTGAAGCAACTGCAATTGCCGCTGAAGAGCGTAAAGAGTCCCGCGGTGCCCATGCGCGTGAAGACTTTGAAGATCGTGACGATACCAATTGGTTGTGTCACTCCATGTATTTCCCCGGCGAAAAGCGCGTTGGCAAGCGTGCGGTGAATTTCAAACCGCGCACTATGGAAGCTTTCCAACCCAAGAAACGCACTTACTAATCATCGGGAGCAGAAATCATGTTGAAAGTACAAGTTTATCGCTACAACCCTGAAACTGATAACGCGCCTTACATGAAGACCTATGAGATTGATACTCAAGGTAAAGACCTGATGGTGCTTGATGTTCTGGAATTATTGAAAGCCCAGGATGAATCCCTGGCATACCGTCGTTCATGCCGTGAGGGTGTTTGCGGCTCTGACGGTATGAATATCAATGGTAAAAACGGATTGGCTTGTATCAAACCAATTTCCGAGTGTGTCAAAAATAACACACTGATTTTGCGTCCATTGCCCGGTTTGCCAGTGATCCGCGATCTGGTGGTTGATATGACTCAGTTCTATGACCAATACAAGAAGATCGAGCCTTACTTGCAAAACGATACTCCCGCTCCTGCGATTGAACGTTTGCAATCGCCTGAAGATCGCGAGAAGCTCGATGGCCTTTATGAGTGTATACTCTGCGCCTGCTGCTCAACCAGTTGCCCATCTTTCTGGTGGAACCCCGATAAATTTATCGGCCCGGCTGGCTTGCTACAGGCGTATCGTTTCCTGGCGGATAGTCGTGATTTGGCAACCGAGAAACGACTGGCCAAACTGGACGATCCCTTTAGCGTATTTCGTTGCCATGGTATCCAGAACTGTGTGGCAGTTTGCCCCAAAGGGCTGAACCCGACACGAGCCATCGGCCACATTCGCAATATGTTGTTACAGAGCGCTACCTAAGGTGGCGCTTTTCTGTATCTGAAGCTGGTAAAAATTTGATGACAAAGTGAGCATTCCGGTGCTCGATGCGTTGAGAAACTGTTTGTTGCAATCCAGTGTTGCGGCAACTTAAAAGCGGCGTTTTTAATCACAAGTTGAAAGCGTTTGGTAGCTAACCGCTAGTTGATAGCAGGGGATTTGCCTGAGTCCCCAATGATTAAGGTGAGTGGAATGCAAGACAGCATTATGGAGCAATTTTGGAGCACGTCTCACATCTCCGGTGGGAATGCGGCTTATGTCGAAGAGCTCTACGACACATATTTACACAATCCTAATGCCATTCCCGAAGAGTGGCGCAATTACTTTGACCAGCTTCCCCGTGTCAACGGTGTGCTGACCCAGGATACTCCCCATTCGGTTATTCGCGCTCAATTTGAACAATTGGGTAAATCCCGTGTTCGTACCGTAGCTGTTGCTGGTGGATCCGTCAGTGCAGAACACGAACAAAAGCAAATCAAAGTATTGCAACTCATTAGCTCCTACCGTTTCCGCGGTCATCAAAAAGCGCAACTCGACCCACTGGGCTTGATGCAACGCGCTCCAGTAGCTGACCTGGAGTTGAGTTTCCACGGTTTAACAAATGCTGATCTGGATACTGTATTTAACACTGGCAGCTTATTTATTGGTAAAGAGCAAGCAACGCTTCAGGAAATTATTGAAGCCTTGGAAAAAACCTATTGTGGTCACATAGGTGCTGAAATCATGCACATCACGCCACTGGCTGAAAAGCAGTGGTTGCAACAACGTTTGGAAAGCGTACGTTCAAACCCGGAATTCACCAAAGAGCAACGTTTGGCTCTGTTGGAGCGGTTGACCGCTGCTGAAGGTCTTGAGCGTCACCTCGATAGTAAATACCCAGGTACCAAACGTTTCGGTCTTGAAGGTGGTGAGAGCTTTATTCCGTTAGTAGATGCCTTGGTTAAACGCGCAGGCACTTACGGTGCAAAAGAAATTGTATTGGGTATGGCGCATCGTGGCCGTTTGAACACATTGATTAATGTGTTCGGTAAAAACCCGTCAGAATTGTTTGCCGAATTCGACGGCAAGCGCTCACTGAATACGTCTGGTGACGTTAAGTATCACTCAGGTTTTTCATCCAACGTGATGACTCCCGGTGGTGAATTGCATATGGCGATGGCGTTCAATCCATCGCATCTGGAAATTGTTTCTCCGGTAGTGGAAGGTTCTGTACGCGCTCGTCAGGATCGTCGTAACGATACAACCGGTGCAAAAGTAGTTCCTATTAATGTGCATGGAGATGCAGCATTCGCAGGTCAAGGTGTGGTGATGGAGACATTCCAAATGTCTCAAACTCGCGCTTACGGCACTGGTGGTACATTGCACATTGTTATCAATAACCAGGTTGGTTTTACTACCAACAAACGTGAAGATGCACGTTCGACAGAATACTGTACTGACGTTGCCAAAATGATCGAGTGCCCGATTTTCCACGTGAATGGTGACGATCCTGAAGCAGTATTGTTTATTGCCCAATTGGCGATGGACTATCGTTACGAATTCAAAAAAGACGTGGTTATTGATCTGGTTTGTTATCGTCGTCGCGGCCATAACGAGACCGATGAACCATCAGCAACCCAACCGCTGATGTATCAAATCATTCGTGCGCTCAAAACTACCCGTACCCTTTATGCAGAAAAGCTGGTTGCAGATAGCCTGTTAACCCAGTCAGCAGCAGATGATCTGACGACCAATTATCGTGCAGCGCTGGATCGTGGTGATCATGTTGCCAGCGGCTTGGTAAGCGAGCCGGATCGCAGCCTGTTTGTGGATTGGACACCTTACATCGGCCACGATTGGTTGACGCCAGCTGACACGGGTCTTGATTTAAAAACTCTGCAAGCTGTTGCTGGGAAAATGCTGACTATTCCTGAAGGCATAGTGGTACAGAAGCAAGTAGAGAAAGTGTACGAAGACCGTCGCAAAATGGCTGGTGGTGCATTGCCGCTTAATTGGGGTATGGCTGAGACCCTGGCTTACGCCACTTTGCTTGAGCAAGGTTATTCTGTGCGTATGACCGGTCAGGATGTTGGCCGTGGTACCTTCTCGCACCGTCACGCTGTTGTGCACAGCCAGAAAGATGGTAGCTCTGCAACCCCTTTAAAGAATATTAACTCGGCAGTAGAGTTCGACCTTTACGATTCCTACTTGTCAGAAGAGGCGGTGCTGGCATTCGAATACGGCTACGCCACTACTGCACCAAAAGGTTTGGTAATCTGGGAGGCGCAATTTGGCGATTTTGCTAACGGCGCGCAAGTGGTTATCGACCAGTTCATCACTTCCGGTGAGCACAAGTGGGGCCGTCTGTGCGGCTTGACTATGTTGTTGCCACACGGTTATGAGGGGCAAGGTCCAGAGCACTCATCTGCACGGTTAGAGCGTTTTATGCAGTTATGTGCTGAACACAATATTCAGGTTTGTGTGCCTTCAACTCCAGCGCAAGTTTTCCACATGTTGCGCCGTCAGGCGATTCGCCCAATGCGTCGCCCGTTGATTGTGATGAGCCCGAAATCGTTATTGCGCCACGAATTGGCAACATCAACTTTGGAAGAGTTGGCAAATGGCAGCTTCCAAAATGTAATCACGGATGCAACTGTTGATCCGGCAAAAGTACAGCGCGTTATTTTGTGTAGCGGTAAAGTTTATTACACCTTGTTGAAAGAGCGCACAGCTCGCAATCTGGATAATGTTGCATTGATTCGCTTGGAACAGTTGTATCCCTTCCCTGAAGCAGAATTAAAAGTTGCTTTATCGCCATTCAAAAATATCAAGGATATTTACTGGTGTCAGGAAGAGCCAATGAACCAGGGTGCCTGGTATAGCAGCCAGCACCATATGCGCCATGTCGTTACTGATGTCTTTGGTAAAGCCTTACATCTTGAATATGTGGGGCGTGATCCTTCTGCTGCACCGGCAGGTGGTTATATGTCTGCGCATATTGAAGAAGAAAAACGTTTTGTGAATAAAGCGCTCACTGTGTGAGTGCTTTTTACTAATTGGTTGAACTGATCAAATAATCCTAGCGCTACAGAGAGATGGAATAGCATGAGTATCGAAATCAAAGCCCCTACCTTCCCTGAATCCGTTGCCGATGGCACCGTAGCAACCTGGCACAAAAAACCAGGTGAAGCCGTCAAGCGCGATGAGTTGATCGTTGATATTGAAACCGACAAGGTTGTGTTGGAAGTTGTTGCGCCTGCCGATGGCAGTATCGCTGAAATTATTAAAGGCGAAGGCGAAACTATTCTGAGCAATGAAGTCATTGCGCGTTTTGTTGAAGGCGTTGCGGCAGGCGTTCCCGCTGCAAGTGTTCCTTCAGCACCGGCTGCAGCATCTGCTCCTGCATCCTCTGCAGACAAACCAGTTAATCCAGCCGCACGTAAATTGGCAGAAGAAAACAATGTAAGTACTTCTTCTGTTACTGGTTCTGGCAAAGATGGTCGTGTATTGAAAGAAGACGTTGCAAATCACTTGAAATCAGCACCAGTTGCCAGCGCACCAATTGCAGGATCGGCTACCGCACCAATCGAAGCAGTGGGTGATCGTGTTGAGAAGCGCGTACCAATGACTCGTTTGCGCAAGCGTATTGCCGAGCGTTTGCTTGAGGCATCCAGCACTACCGCAATGCTCACTACGTTCAATGAAGTGAATATGGCTCCGGTAATGGCGCTGCGTGCAAAATACAAAGATCAATTCGAAAAAGCGCACAACGGTTCACGTTTGGGCTTTATGAGCTTCTTCGTAAAAGCGGCTGCTGAAGCACTGCGTCGCTTCCCTGTTGTAAATGCCTCTATCGATAACAACGATGTTGTTTATCACGGTTACCAGGATATCGGTGTTGCTGTATCGACTGAGAAAGGTTTGGTAGTTCCAGTATTACGTAACGCTGAAAATATGAGCTTGGCAACCATCGAAAACACTATCCGTGATTTCGGTTTGCGCGCACGTGATGGCAAGCTTGGCATTGAAGAAATGTCAGGCGGTACTTTCACTATCACCAACGGTGGTGTGTTTGGTTCTCTGCTTTCAACTCCGATTTTGAATTTGCCTCAATCTGCAATTTTGGGTATGCACAAAATCCAGGAGCGCCCAATGGCGGTGAATGGCAAAGTTGAAATCCTGCCGATGATGTATTTGGCATTGTCTTACGACCACCGTTTGCTGGATGGTAAAGAGGCTGTGCAATTCCTCGTAACCATTAAAGATTTGTTGGAAGATCCAGCGCGCATTTTGTTGGAGATCTAATCCGCTTTTTTGAAACGCTCTTGGCAACCTAAGAGCGTTTTTTTATGTAAAGGGTTGCTGCTCACAAGGCTGTAGCCGACTGTTAATAATTTAGGAACATTGTTATGTCTGAAAAATTTGATGTGATAGTTATCGGCTCTGGCCCGGCGGGTTATGTAGCCGCAATTCGTGCTGCGCAGCTTGGCTTTAAGACTGCGTGTGTCGAGAAGTGGAAAAACGAAGAAGGCAAGGGTGTTAACGGCGGTACTTGCTTGAATGTAGGTTGCATCCCTTCGAAAGCGTTGCTCGATAGCTCTTACAAATACCATGAAGCAAAAGATGATTTTGCAGTTCACGGCATCACTGCATCAGGCGTTGAAATTAATGTTCCTTCGATGATTGCGCGTAAAAATCAAATCATCAAAAACCTGACCGGCGGTATTGCTGGCCTGTTTAAAGCGAACGGTGTTACCAGTCTGTTTGGTACTGGCAAATTGTTGGCGGGTAAAAAAGTTGAAGTGACCGACTTTGAAGGCAAAGTCACTGTTTACGATGCAAACAATGTTATTTTGGCTTCCGGTTCCAACCCAATCAATATTCCTCCTGCTCCAGTGGATAACGACGTTATCGTCAACTCTACCGGCGCCTTGGAATTCTCTGAAGTGCCAAAGCGCTTGGGCGTAATCGGTGCTGGTGTAATTGGATTGGAGTTGGGTTCAGTGTGGAATCGTCTTGGCGCTAAAGTAACTGTACTCGAAGCCCTGGATTCATTCCTTGCCGTTATGGACCAACAAATCGCCAAAGAAACCCAAAAAATCCTCACCAAACAAGGTTTGGATATTCGCACCAGCTCACGCGTTACCGGTTCAAAAGTAAACGGTAAAGAAGTGACTGTGACCTATCTGGATAAAGATGGCAAAGAACAACAAGAAACTTTCGATAAGTTGATTGTGTGCGTTGGCCGTCGTCCATTCACCGAGAATCTGTTGGCTGCTGACAGCGGTGTAAATCTGGATGAGCGTGGTTTTATCTTTGTAAATGAACAATGTGAAACTAATGCCCCAGGTGTTTGGGCAATTGGTGACGTAGTGCGCGGCCCAATGCTGGCGCATAAAGGTTCTGAAGAAGGTGTGATGGTTGCTGAGCGTATTGCTGGCCAAAAATCACAAATCAATTACGATATTATTCCTAACGTAATTTATACCCACCCGGAAGTTGCTTCAGTGGGTAAAACTGAAGAGCAAGTGAAGGCTTCAGGTGAGCCATACAATGTGGGTACTTTCCCATTCGCGGCCTCTGGTCGTGCAATGGCTGCTAACGAAACCCAGGGTCTGGTAAAAATTATTGCTCACGCCGTAACTGATCGCATTCTTGGTGCCCACATTGTTGGTCCAAGCGCTGCAGATTTGGTTCAGCAAGTGGCGATTGCAATGGAGTTCGGTTCCAGTGCGGAAGATCTGGGTATGATGGTGTTTGGCCACCCAACCCTGTCTGAAGCCATACACGAAGCAGCATTGGCGGTGCATGGTCATGCCATCCACATAGCCAACAAGAAGAAGCGTTAAGAGAACCATAGAGTCCTCGTTTTTTAGGCGGGGGCGGACTCATAAGGTCTGTCCCCATCGATAACCCAGTTGGCATGTCTATCGTAATTGCATGTCCAACCATCGTCAAATGGAACTACACCATGAATTTGCACGAGTATCAGGGTAAGCAACTGTTTGCCCAATATGGTTTGCCTGTTTCTAAAGGCATTGCTGCTGCGACTGTTGAAGAGGCTGTTGCTGCTGCGGATCAAATCGGCGGCGATACTTTCGTCGTTAAAGCTCAGGTTCACGCTGGTGGCCGCGGTAAAGCGGGCGGCGTAAAACTGGTTAAGAGCAAAGAAGACATCCGCGCTTTCGCTGAAAAGTGGTTGGGCAAGAACCTGGTAACTTATCAAACAGATGAGAAAGGCCAGCCAGTAAGCCGCATTTTGGTTGAAACCTGCACCGACATCGCCAAAGAATTGTACTTGGGCGCGGTAGTAGATCGTTCTTCACGTCGCATTGTGTTCATGGCCTCTACCGAAGGTGGTGTAGAGATCGAGAAAGTTGCACATGACACTCCAGAAAAAATCCTTAAAGTTGCTGTAGATCCGCTGGTTGGCGCTCAGCCATTCCAAGGCCGTGATCTGGCTTTCAAACTTGGTTTGGAAGGCAAGCAAATCAATCAATTCGTAAAGATTTTCTTAGGTCTTGCGCAATTGTTTAAAGAAAAAGATTTGGCCCTGTTGGAAGTTAACCCATTGGTTATCACTCCAGCGGGCGACTTGCACTGCCTGGATGCCAAATTGGTAATCGACGGCAATGCTCTGTACCGTCATCCAGAATTGAAAGCAATGCAAGATCCATCGCAAGAAGATGCGCGTGAAGCTCACGCCGCTGCTTGGGAATTGAACTACGTTGCTCTCGGTGGCGATATCGGTTGTATGGTTAACGGCGCTGGTTTGGCGATGGGTACCATGGACATCGTTAAATTGCACGGTGGTCAACCGGCTAACTTCCTCGACGTAGGTGGTGGTGCGACCAAAGAGCGCGTAGTTGAAGCGTTCAAAATCATTTTGTCTGATGACGCTGTTAAAGCCGTATTCATCAACATCTTCGGCGGTATCGTACGTTGCGACATGATCGCAGAAGGCGTAATCGGTGCGGTTAAAGAAGTAGGCGTAAAAGTACCTGTTGTTGTTCGTCTGCAAGGTAACAATGCTGAATTGGGTGCAAAAGTGTTGGGCGAAAGTGGCCTGAACATTATTGCCGATACCGACTTGACTGGCGCTGCCAAGAAAGTTGTTGCAGCTGCTGCGAATCAATAAGGGGCGAAGAACATGAGCGTTTTAATTAACAAAGACACCAAAGTAATTTGCCAGGGTTTCACCGGTGCGCAAGGTACTTTCCACTCCGAACAAGCGATTGCTTACGGCACCAAAATGGTTGGTGGAGTAACTCCAGGTAAAGGTGGTCAAACTCACCTCGGCCTGCCAGTGTTCAACACTGTTGCTGAAGCGGTAGAAGCGACTGGTGCAACAGCGTCAGTAATCTACGTTCCGGCTCCTTTCTGTAAAGACTCAATCCTTGAAGCAGCTAATGGCGGCATCAAGTTGATCGTGTGTATTACTGAAGGTATCCCAACCCTCGATATGCTTGACGCCAAAGTGAAGTGTGACGAGTTGGGCGTGCGTTTGATTGGCCCTAACTGCCCAGGTGTTATCACTCCGGGCGAGTGCAAAATCGGCATTATGCCAGGCCACATCCACAAGCCAGGTAAAGTAGGTATCGTATCGCGTTCAGGTACTTTGACTTATGAAGCTGTTAAGCAAACAACTGACTACGGCTTCGGCCAATCTACTTGTGTAGGTATTGGTGGTGACCCAATCCCAGGCTCTAACTTCATTGATATCCTGAAGTTGTTCCAGGCTGACCCACAAACCGAAGCCATCGTAATGATTGGTGAGATCGGTGGTTCTGCGGAAGAAGAAGCAGCAGCATTCATCAAAGCTAATGTGACCAAGCCTGTAGTGTCTTACATCGCTGGTGTAACTGCACCTGCTGGTAAGCGCATGGGTCACGCTGGTGCGATTATTTCTGGTGGTAAAGGTACTGCTGACGAGAAATTTGCTGCATTGGAAGACGCTGGCGTGAAAACTGTTAAGAGCTTGGCCGATATCGGTAAAGCGCTGAAAGAAATCACTGGCTGGTAATTCAGTGTGTGAAGTGAAAAAGCGACCTCCGGGTCGCTTTTTTTTGCATTAATTTTTTATTGTGGCGGTAAAATTCATATCGGCCATTATTTATATGATCTATGTTGCTCTACAAGGTTTTTAAAAAGATCGGGTATTTAATAAAAGCAAAGCAAATTCTTATCTTTTTACATTTGCCGAAATCCAGTAATGGTTTGTAATTTACATCGTTACATGATAGTGGGATAGTCTTTACTTGCGTTGTTGTGATCTGTTATTGAGAGGGCTCAATGCAAATTGGGCATTCTTTTTTTTGATAAGGAATTCGGGGGTTTTAACTATTTACACGCAGCTTAATAAATTCGGGGGCAATATGGCTCGCTGAATAAGATAAGTTGCGTTAGTGTGCGATAAATTCTTAAGATAAGTTAACTGCTTGATAGGGATTGTTTTAATGAAAAATACAATTAAATTTTTATTGTGCATCTGCTTTTTTTATTCCTGTTGCCATAGTTGTATGGCCAGCGGCGATACTGTTTATCTGCGCGGCTCAACCACTTTGGTTCCCATGGCACGAAGTGTTGCTGAGGCCTATATGGCAGAGCATCCTGATTCGCGAATACTTATTGGTACTGGTGGTTCAGAGCGTGGCTATAAAAGCGTTCTAAACGGTACTGCTGACGTTGCTATGGTGAGCAGTGAGTTTTGCGATGTTTTGCCTTATGAGTGTACAAATGATATTTCGTTAGAGAAAACATCCTTAGGCTATGTAATCATTAAAGTTCTAGTGAATAAATCCAATTCAGTTGATAACTTAACGATCCAGCAATTACGAGATATTTTTACTGGTCGCATTACCAATTGGGAAGAGGTGGGGGGGGATCGCGAAAGCATTAATGTATATCTTAGTCCACCAAGTAGTGGTATTAGCTTTGCCTGGAAAAAACTGATATTTAAAAGCGAAGATTCATATACACCAAAAAGCAAGGTTGAAAGTGAAGGGGATGTCGAAAGATTATTGAGTTTCGTTGCGAGTGATAAGAATGCAATTTCATTTGCAGTTTATGATGTATCTAATTATGGGAAAATAAAAGCCATCACTGTTAATGGTCTTTCTGCAACTGATCTGGCTTTGGCGAAAAACCAGTATCCATTACGCACAGAGTTAATGCTGGCCACCCGCAAAAACACTATTCAAAATTCGTCTGATGAAACGTCCAGATTTATTAAATATTTTGTTGATTATGTCAGCCGTCAATCTTTGATTGATTTGGCTAAAATAAATCATGTTGGTAAAAGAAATGAATAGAAGGCAATTTATTGGGCTTGTGGTCGCCGGTGGTGGGGCTTTTGTGCTGGGTGCTTTAGCAAATTACCGCAGTTTTAATGGGGGGGTTTTGTCGAAAGACGAAGAGTTCATCCTGATTGTTAGCGAAAATTCTATGAGTGAGTTGATTGATACGTTGACAAAAGCCTACAGCGATAAGAACAAAAAAGTAAATTTCAGAGTTGAAAAGGGGAGCTCGCTAGAAGCAATCATAGCGGCAAAGCTGGGCTCTATTGATGTGGCGGCAATAACTCGCGATCTGAGCGATGAGGAATATAGCGCTGGCGGTTTGAATTATTTAATCGCTAGAAGTTGCGTTTCAATTATTGTTAATCCAGCCAATCCTATTGAAAGTTTGACTAGCGAGCAGGTGCAGGCCCTATTTACTGGAAAAATTAGAACTTGGACCGAAGTAAATGGTGTAGATGCTTATGTAAATGTTATGTCTCGTGAATCCGGCTCAAGTACACGACAGTACCTTGAAGAAATTGTATTAAATGGCCAAGCCTATGCGCGCCAAGCGCGCGAATTCAAAGACGCAAAATCGTTGGTTGACGCTATTGCCAAGGATGTTAATGCGATCGGTTTTGTTGCAGCGAAGGATGCAAAAAATATAGCTACTGTAAAACGTTTGGATATCAATGGTATACCTGCCAACAAAGCCACAGTTTTGTCTGGCCGCTATCCCTTGAGTAGTTCTTTTTATTTATTGCTTGCTGGTAATAATGTAACCCCCAAAAATAAGGGTTTCATTGATTTTGTGCTTAGTGCTGCCGGGAAGAAAATTGTAGAGCAATTAATACCGGTTTGTTAATTGTTTTTTGCAAGGAAAAAGTTATGGCTAACGAAGCCGATAAGGTTATCAGTGATTTTTTAAATCATATACAAAAAAAATCCTATGTGCGAAATGGTCTTGCTATTTTCATATTACTGATTATGTGCGGAATTTTAGGATATTTGGTGAGTGATATTATTCCTCGCCAATATCATCTTAAGATTACCGGCGGTAATATATTAACCAATAGGCACTATTTAACCAAAGTGGTACAAGAAGAAATTGAACCTGAGGGTGTTTTTTTGGAAATAGTTCCTACCGAGGGTTCGCAGCAGGCGTTTGATGAGGTAAAAAAAAGAAAGTTGGATTTTGCCTTTATTCAAGGTGGATTAAATTTAAATTCCCCTGACGTGGTTCATGTTGCCACCATTGCTCCTGAGTTGTTGCATTTTTTAGTGCGTGAAGATGTTGGCAGCATTATCGATTTGAAAGACAAACGGATAAATTTAGGGGTTAAAAATGGAGGTACACGGGTTATTGCCAAAGAGGTATTGAACTTTTCCAATTTAACAGAAGGGCTTGATTATGTTGAGTCCAATTTAACTAACGAAGACTTGTTAAATTTTCATCCTGACCGATTGCCAGAAGCGATTATTCTATCGTCCTTTGCGCCTGCCCCTATGGCGGATTATCTGATTAACAAGCGTGCCTACCATTTGCTTGAAATTCCCTTTCCGTCATCACTGTCATTGCGGTTAGGGTGGGTGGCCGATAGCCGGATTCTGGCATATACCTACAGCGTGTCACCAGCAGTCCCTGAACGTGATATTAAAACAGTTGGGGCGAACTTATATTTGGTCGCCCATAAAGATGTTGATCCTCGTGCAGTATTTAAAATGTTGGAAACCCTGTTTAGTCCAGATATCCAACGGCGATTGAACATACAAATGGATGAAGAAAAAATATTGGCTTCAGCCAATTATCCCATCGCAGAAGGCACCTTACAATTTTTAGACAGGCATAATCCGTTCTTTTCCAATGAAAAATTGGATCAAGTAAAAGCAATATTTGCGGTTATATTGTCGCTAGCGTCTACCTTGCTTGTTATTATCAAGTGGTTTAAGGGGGATGCAATTGAGGAGTCAACTGACGATAAACTTTATTTGGAATATATCAATCAAGTATTGGCCATAGATGCCGAGATTAATGAGGCCCAACAAGAGGGCGAAATTCCCGCGTTGTTACGAAAAAATATTCTGCAAAAAATAGCAGATATCCAATCACAAGCCTTGCAAAAATTAGCAGATGCCGAATTGTCTAATCCACAGCTACCACAATATTTATTAATGGCAATTCGTGATGCGCGCGGTAGGCTATAAAATTGATAGTTTACGTTGGCCGTCAAATCCATGTCGCCCCCCTCCCGATTTATATTGTCTATTGTTAACACTACAGTTCAGGCATGCATTGAGTCTTGCAACAAATATCTGAGTTGGAGGGAAAACTCTAGCGCGCTAATAAAACTTAACGATAGTAGCTATATAAAATATTGACAGCAAGCAAGGCCAGTAGAGAACTTTATAAATTATTCCCTGGTTAGCTTCAAGCAATCTACTTTTAATGCCTAGCGTTTCTCTAAATGTATCCAGTGGTACCAACAATAACGCCACGTATATAGAAAAGAAAAAATACTCTAAATAAAAAATTTCGCCGGATGCTATATTTTTACGAATAGCCAAGTGTGAAAACACTACAACAAAAAAAACAGACACACATATGCCAAGGACTCGGCTAATATCAATAGAGTTGGGTAAGAGTGCAACGGCAAACAAAATAATTGCTACGACAATAAGCGGGGTCAGGTTGGAAATGAATGCATCAATAAAAACTCTTTTCAAGCCAATCTTAAAGTGAAAGTCATAAAATTCCTCTTTATCAAAGTTTTTTTGCATGCCAAATGTTGGCTTAGAGTCTTGTGGATCTGTCAGGGTAAAATAAGACCTAAAAACTGTCCAGCCAGGTATAAAGATATCCTCATTCAATCCAGCCTTACGATTGGATCCGAACTTATAGGAGCTTACATCTGGAACCAAGAAAATATTATTAGAAACAGAGGATGGCATTAGGTGTATATCCAGGTACTCGATTTCCAGAGGGTATTTTGAATAATCAAATTTTGTGACCACATCAACCTGAAACCTCCAACTGATAACGCATTTACCTGATTCATTCAACTCCTCAGGTAAGATCTCAAAACGTACGTTTTTGGAGCTTCCAAATTGAACGCCAGAAGCGTACTTGTATTCTTTCTTTAATGAGCAAACACCTTCGTTAACAGTTATATGTTTTTCATCAAATAGTTGCCAAACTCGACCGCTCACATTAACTTCATTAGCATTTTTTAGCTCAATTGTTTGTACATACAATCCAGTAGGTATATCCAGGATTTCATCGCTATTTCGATTGGAAAGCTTTAATTTTGAATGATAGATTTTCTTTTTAATGTCAATATCTTGTAGCGAAACAACTGTTTTATCTTCACTGTTATTTGGTTTGGTCGTGTTTAATGCCAGGTCCCACGTTTTACCTATGGCTAAAACCAGTAGAAGAGACAAAAATATACATGAAACGCATATCAAGAAAGTATTCCATTTACAACAGTGGCTAATAAATAAAATTAAAAAAACAACAAAAAGCAATATAAAATTATTAAAATTCACTTCTCCTTGACGCAACAAGTTAACCTCAGATGAGTTATACATACTTTCTACATAGAATGTATTTTGTAGTGACCAGCCTAAGGTTTTTAGAGGTTCAATAACTAGCCAGGTTTTTTCTTTTGTTGTGGTGCTTATGTGAGTAATGACATCAGACTGGCGCTGCTGTACCAGCGTGTTGATCTTAAGTCTATCTGTGTCATTCTTTTCTTTAGCTATAAATGACAAGGTTTTTTTGTTTTTTACAAATTCCTTTTCAGGGTGGTACAAATACAGCCCATCACCATAGGTCAAGGCTCCAAACCCATCCCATCCGCTAATCAAATTTTCTATAATATTTTCCAGCTCATTGATAGATATATCTGCTGTTACAACCCCTAAAATCTCACAGCCTTTACTATCACTATAACAATGTTCATTATCATAAATAAGTGAAGAATAGGTGATCATATAGGTATCACCGGCATCATCTAAATAAGGTGGTACCCATTTGCTGGTTTTAGAATTTACGGGATCGAAATACCATTCATAACCAATATTGGCGGTATCCGTGTAATCATCAACATGCAGTCCTTTATTTTTGGTTCCATTATCATAGTAATAGGTGGACCAAAGTTGCCTTTCTCCACCATCAACTCCTTTTTTTCCGAATGCAATCGCAGACCCGAAAACAGAAACTTTATGCGTATTAACAAGATCTAACGAATTATCTATTTTGGTGGGTGGGCATAAAACAGAGGGCAGCAAAGCTTTTCCATTTTTGTCATTCTTAAATGAACAATATGCGATTTTTTTAGAAAAATCATAAGCCATATTATGAAGAATTTTTCTATGTTCTGCGTTATTAACATCCAGTCTTTCATTTGTTATTTTTCGAGAAAGATCATTTGCGTGCTGCTGAATGCCGCTAACCAGTTCATTCAACACTTTTGCGGCTAAACGCGTTTGATTTATCAGCTCTTCCTTTTTTTCATTCTTCAATTGCTCGTCATGGAGGTTGAGTGATACGTAACTTTGTTGAGCTTTGAAAGCAAAAAAAATGGCTGCAATAAAAAAAGTAATCCCTAAGATAAATTTCCATGATTTTTTATATGGATTTTCTTTTAAATCGGGTTGGTTAACTTTGTCGGTTAACACATGTTCAGGTATCAAAGAGGGCATTCTTAAATCCGTGCCTAGGGGCTTAATGAAAGCTATAGAGATCGATAGCCTTATCGAAAATTTATAAATAGAAGTTAGGCGTATATGTTGCGCTTTAACTCCAGTGAAAAGTTATGCGGTCCCTGTAACTGGTCTCCTTTCAGGGTTGGTCGTACGTAGAAATCACTCCGGGTATTGATTTCCTGATATTCCGGGCAATCCACTAGGCGACTTTTGGGGCCTCAAACGCTGCAGGATTTAGGCAGCCCAGCTTCGAATGTGACGGCTGCGATTGTAGTACACATCTATGTAATCGAACACTTACGCTCTTGCTTCATGGGTTGCAAACCGTTTGAATCGTTTCAACCTTGAGGCCACAAACAGTCGCCCCGATAGCGAAAACTAAACTCCACCGCGCAGCATGGCTAATCCAGCCTAAACTTAAGCATAAATCTCCCAAGAGCTAAGCCATGCTGGAAATCACCGAATACACCAAATTCCTGATCGGCCTCCTCGCCATTGTCGATCCACTTGGCGCCATTCCCGTATTCATTGCTCTTACTGTGCACCAGAATAAAGCGCAGCAACATAAAACGGCGCGGCTTACAATTGTGTCGGTGTTTTTTGCGCTGATGGTGGCGTTGTTGTTTGGCGAATGGATTCTCTGGGCGTTTGGTATCAGTATTGATGCCTTTCGCTGCGCGGGCGGTGTGATCCTGTTGTTGATGGGGTTGGGGATGTTGCAATCACGTGGGCATACACCTGCCGACCTCGAAGCTGCGCAGGATGAAAGTATTGCGCTGGTGCCGCTCACTATGCCGTTGCTGGCGGGGCCAGGTGCAATGAGCGCTGTCATTGTCTATGCCCACCAGTCCAGCTCGGGGTGGCACTATCTTGCAATTACTTTATGCATTTTATTGGTCAGTTTTTCTCTTCTGCTGTGCTTCAAATTTTTACCCTGGTTTAGTTCCCACCTGAGTAAACGCAGCATAGTCATGTCAACCCGGATTATGGGGCTGCTGTTGGTGTCGATTGCAGTGGAGTTTATTGCGGGTGGAATCAAAGGGTTATTCCCGCACTGGGTTCCCTAGGTTGATGGGATCTATAACTGGATTCCTGGAGTTAGAGGGCGACTATGCGCATTATCAACCCGGTATTGATCTGTTTTATCTTTTCCTGTTTAAGTCTTGCCGGTCAAACGGCGGCGGCTCCTACATCTAAACAAACTCAAAACGCTATGAAAACCGCCAGTCAATTTATGTTGGATAAGGTGAGTTATCGCGGTGGTTTTGTTTGGTCCTATCTGCCAGATTTTTCCCGGCAGTGGGGTGAGCTTGAAGCGAAACGCACCATGATCTGGATGCAGCCGCCGGGTACTGCAAGCGTGGGGCATTTATTTCTCGATGCCTATCACGCTACTGGCGATGAATTTTATTACAGCGCGGCCGAGCGTGTGGCCGGCGCGGTTATCTATGCCCAGCATCCGAGTGGCGGCTGGAATTATGTCGCGGATTTCGCCGGTGAAGCGGCATTGATGGATTGGTATGCGACCATCGGCAAGCAAGCCTGGCGGTTAGAGGAATTCCAACATTATTATGGTAATGCAACTTTTGATGATGTAGGCACTGCTGAGGCCGCCAAATTCTTGCTGCGTCTGTATGTTGAAAAGCTTGATTCCAAATATCGCCCCGCGCTCGATAAAGCTATCGATTTTATGTTGGTCAGTCAGTATCCCATCGGCGGCTGGCCGCAACGCTTTCCGCTAATGCATGATCACCCTTACAAAGACCAGGAAGATTACTCATCTTTTATCACTTTCAATGACGACGTTGCAGCTGAGAATATTGATTTCTTGTTGATGTGTTATCAAATTCTCGGTGAGGCGCGGGTGCGTGAGCCGGTTATTCGCGCAATGAATAGTTTTTTAGTGACGCAAATGGGGCCGCCGCAGCCGGGTTGGGCTTTGCAATACACGCCGGAATTAATTCCCGCGAGCGCGCGCTCTTATGAGCCAAAATCCCTGCATACACCGACAACAGCGGAAAATATCCTGCAGCTGATTAAATTTTATCGCATGACAGGTGAAACAAAATTTCTCGCGCGAATTCCGGAAGTATTGGCTTGGTTAGATAGTTTGAAATTGCCCTCCAAGCCGGAATATGAAGGGCGCAGCCATCCATCTTTTATTGAATTGGGCACGAACAAGGCGCTATTTACTCACAGGCGCGGCGCCAATGTGAGCAATGGTGAATATTATGTGGATTACACTCCGGGCAATATGCTGGCGCACTACAAATCGACCAGCACAATTGATGTGGCTAAATTGCGTTCTGTCTATCAATCTGCATTGGCGCTCAAACCGGAGGAGGTGACCCATAATTCGCCGCTGAAAACGATGGGTGATATCGCCTTGCCCAAATACTTTACGCTCGGCAAAGTGAGTGTGTCTGATTTAAATTTCCGTGCGCAAAAAGAACCTGAAGCGAAAAATCTTACTGACCAGGCTGCTGCATTGGTTGCGGGGCTTAACCCGCAGGGTTATTGGCCAACACCACTGTATTACACTACTAATCCTTATCGAGGTAATGCACCTATAACCAAAGCCAATAATGATTATGCGAAATCTATGGTTGGTGATAAGTGGGATACCTCGCCATATCCGGTAGATAATCCGGTCATGGGGATTTCTACTGGCGCTTACATCAAAAATATGGGTGTACTTATCCAATATTTGCAGCAACAATCTGCACAATAGATTCGTTTACAAAGGAGGCAATGTTGTGAATAACCCAAACCAATCAAATACCTGGTCTGCACGTAAGTCGGCCGATCTCTATGGCATTGATGAATGGAGTAGCGGTTATTTTGGCGTTTCACCCCAAGGTGATGTTGTTGTGCGCGCGCCAACCTCCGAAGGGGAAACCCATGTATCGCTGATGGATATTGTCGATGGTTTGCAGCAGCGCGGTTTGCAAATGCCGGTGTTGTTGCGCCTGGAAAATATTGTCGATTCGCGAATTAGTATACTGAATGATTCATTTGCACAAGCGATTGAGGCGAGTGGTTATCGCGGCCAATATCGTGGTGCTTTTCCTATTAAGGTCAACCAGCAAAATCATGTCATTGCAGAAATCGCCCGTTTTGGGCAGCGCTATAACCACGGCCTTGAAGCAGGCAGTAAAGCAGAATTAATGATTGCCTTGGCCACCATTAGCAACCGTGAAAGTGTCATTATTTGCAACGGCTACAAAGATGCGGAGTTTATTTCGCTTGGATTACAAGCAAGAAAATTGGGTTTTAAATGTTTTTTTGTATTGGAAACGCTCACTGAATTGCAATCCGTCATTGAGCGCAGCCGCGCGCTGGGAATAGAACCGTTAATCGGTGTGCGTTTGAAATTGTCCACAAAAGTGGAAGGGCATTGGAGTGCAGATAGCGGTGACCGCAGTTTATTTGGTTTGAATACCAATGAATTGGTGACCGTGATAGATACCTTGCGCGATGCCAATTTATTACATTGCTTCCAATTATTGCATTTCCATCTGGGTTCACAGATTCCCAATATCCGCAGTATCCGCGATGGTGTGCAAGAGGCCTGTCGCTATTACATTGAATTGGTGGGAGAGGGGGCGCCGCTGGGTTACCTGGATTTGGGTGGCGGTTTGGCAATTGATTACGATGGCACTTGCAGCACCAATGGCCATAGCCGCAATTATTCCGTGCAAGAATATTGTCTCGATGTAGTGGAATCGATCCAAGAGAGTTTGAATGCCCAGGGTATTGCACATCCAACAATTGTTACCGAGTCAGGCCGCGCGACAGTCGCGCATACATCCGTATTGCTATTCAATATCCTCGATGTAACCCATTTTGAACCCAAGGCTTTGCCTGATGAATTGCCCGCGAATTGCCATGAAATGATTGCTAATCTATGGCGTACACTCCACGTCATTTCCCTTGCTAATATACAAGCGTCTTACAACGATATTATTTATTATCGCGATAAAATCCGCGATTTATTTAATGCAGGTGTTATCAGTTTGCGCCATCGGGTATTGGGGGAAAATATTTATTGGGCTGGATTGCAAAAAATTGCTGCACTTTTACCAGAATTGAAACGAGTTCCCTCTGAGTTGGAAAGTTTGCCGCAATTATTGGCGGATATTTATTACGGCAATTTCAGCGTGTTTCAATCCTTGCCAGATTCATGGGCAATCGGGCAAGTGTTTCCAGTGATGCCGATCCATCGTTTACACGAAAAGCCAACCCGTCAGGCGATCATTGCGGATTTAACTTGTGATTGCGATGGCAAGTTGCAAAAATTCGCCAGCCCCGAAGGTGAATCTACAACCCTGGCGCTCCATTCGATTACCGAGGGAGAGGAATATTATCTCGGTGTGTTTTTGGTGGGGGCTTACCAGGAAACGCTCGGCGATTTACATAATTTGTTTGGTGATACCAATATTGCCAGTGTGCGTATAAATGCTGATAGCAGTATCGAGTTTGTCCATGAATTGCATGGCGACAGTATTGCTGATGTGTTGACCTACGTGGAATATGATCCAGACGATCTTTACGAGCAATTCCGTCAAACCGCAGAGCAAGCCGTGCGCGATGGATTTATCACTCTCGCAGATCGCCAGAAAATGCTTGCTGCCTATTCTGAAGGCCTGCGTGGATACACCTATTTTGAAAAATAAGGGTTTAGAGTTTTGTTATGCATAAAAAATCAGCCTATATAGGCCTCGTTAATCCCAAGAGCCCTACCAATGTTGGAATGGTAATGCGCGCGGCTGGCTGTTATGAAGCGACGACGGTTTTTTACAGCGGTGTACGTTTTGAGCGTGCCCAAAAATTTGCTACAGATACTAAAAATGCAGCCAGTAAAATTGCATTAGTGGGTGTCAATAATTTATTGGAAAGTGTTCCGGTAGATGCAACTGTAGTGGCAATTGAATTGATTGAGGGGGCGACCCCTTTAATGGATTTTGTCCACCCCGACAATGCCTACTATATTTTTGGCCCGGAAGATGGCTCGATAAAAAAAGAAGTGTTGGATCACTGCCAACATGTGGTTTATATCCCAACGATTGGCTGTATGAATCTCGCTGCGACTGTTCATGTTGTACTTTATGACCGCATGGCAAAGTCAGGTAGGGAAGTTATCGAGCAGCGACCGGTTGCAGAGAATCGGGATGTAAATAATAAAGTCAGGATTTAGCAGCTATTACTTCTTCTGTGATTAAGTATTCTTCGTTTGGTTTTTCTTGCGGTGTTTTTGGTGGCTGTTCTTTCTGGTTTAAGTTCGGACATTCACCTTGGCTTTCAAGCCAATAAACTGTATTGCCAGCCAATGCTATAGATCCGGACACAACTGCGCTTGTGGTTATGGCCAGTGTTGAAATGGCAAGTGCGTTGATGATTTCCTGGGTGCAGCTGTGAACCAGGCAATTTGCAGCATCGAATACTTCTATTTGCTCAACTGTGAGTTCAATTTTTTGCGTCGATACCCTGCATTGCGCATCATAGCTAGCCACTTTTTTGGGGGCGACAATACAGGCGCAGAGCGAGCTGCTCAGAAAGATTAATGTCACTTTGGGGAGTAAACGTGAAAAGTCCTTCATGCCGGGTTCCTGATACGATTGGTCAATACATTAAACAGCGAACTGCTTGTACCAATACTGCCCTAACATGACCAAACAAAGTGTAACAATCAGTATCCGCAATATCTTGGGGTTCACTTTAAACAGGTAATGCGAACCCATCCAGGCGCCGAGCATTTGTCCTGCAATCATGGCGAATCCCGCCAGCCAGATAATCTGGCCTGCAAAAATAAACACAATTAATGATGCGATATTCGTGGCGAAGTTAAGGGGTTTGGCAATGGCGGTGGCGTTGATCAATTCCAGGCCGCGCAAGCTGACACCGCTGACTGCTAAAAAAGATCCTGTGCCGGGCCCAAACATGCCATCGTAAACTCCAATGATGGGCAGTACTGTTTTTTGGTAAACCTTGTCCGATATTCTCGGTTTGGCCGTATCGAGTTTTAAATAGGGTGCGGTTATAAAGTAAACAGCGATCATTACCAATACCAGTGGGATAATAAAACCCAGCACTTTTGCATCAATAAATTGCACTATCACTGTGCCTATGGCTGAACCGATAAAGGCGGCGATCATCAATGGACGCAATTCATACCAATGGATTTTTTTACGCTTGAACAATAAAAAACTCGCGGTACCGGAACCAAAACTACTTTGCAGTTTATTCGTACCCAGCGCTGCAAGCGGTGGAATGCCTGATACCACCAATGCCGGAATCGTGATCAAACCACCGCCGCCAGCGAGTGTATCCATAAAGCCTGCAATAGCGGCGGCAAAAAATAAAAACAGCAACGTCTCTACAGCAAAATCCATTGTGGTGTTGTCTCGCTCAATTGTTTTCTTATGACTATGTTACAGGCCGCCCTGGGTTAATTTTTCCGGGTTGAGCAGTTGCTCCAATTCCGTACGACTCAAATCGGTTTCTTCCTGCGCAACATCAATAATTGCACGGCCATCTTTATAGGCTTTTTTTGCGATAGCTGCTGCTTTTTCATAGCCGATAATCGGGTTTAATGCGGTTACCAGAATCGGATTCTGTGCGAGTGTTTTTTGCAGGTTAGTGTGATTGACGGTAAAGGTGGCGATAGTTTTATCGGCCAATTCATTGCTCGCATTGCTGAGCAGTTCAATAGATTGCAATAAGTTGTAGGCAATCAATGGCAGCATCACGTTCAATTGGAAATTGCCGGATTGCCCGGCGATGGCGATGCTAGCATCATTTCCCATTACCTGTGCGCACACCATGGTTACCGCTTCGGGAATAACCGGGTTTACTTTGCCCGGCATAATGGATGAACCGGGTTGCAATGGTTTTAAACTGATCTCTGCCAAACCGGCGAGCGGGCCGGAGTTCATCCAGCGCAAATCATTGGCGATTTTCATCAGGCTCACCGCGAGTGTTTTTAATTGGCCAGAAATTGCCACGGCTGTATCTTGTGCGCTCATCAGTGCAAAAAAATTATCCGCAGGTGTAAACGTCAATCCTGTAGCTTCGCTTAAATGTTCCGCGCATTTTTCTGCAAATCCGGCGTGGGCATTAACTCCTGTACCCACGGCTGTGCCGCCCTGTGCTAACGATAACAATTGCGGCAGCGCCGTTTGCAAGCGCACATAATTACTTTCAACCTGGCTCGCCCAGCCGCCAATTTCTTGTCCGAAGGTTACTGGCATTGCATCCATTAAATGGGTGCGGCCGGTTTTGACGACATCGGCCAAGGCTTCGGCTTTGCCAAGCAGGCTGGTGTGCAGTTCTTCCAATGCGGGAAATAGTTGTTGCTTGAGGGCGAGGGCGGCGCTGACATGGATTGCGCTGGGGATAGTATCGTTACTGCTTTGGCTCATGTTCACATGGTCATTGGGGTGGATTTTCTGCCCAGCCAGTTCGCTGGCGATATGGGCAATCACCTCGTTCACATTCATATTGGTGCTGGTGCCTGAGCCAGTTTGGAATACATCTACCGGAAATTGATCTACATAATGTCCGGCGACTATCTTGTCGCAGGCGGCACAAATCGCCCAAGTGATGTCTTCATCCAATAGCCCAAGTTCCCGATTGGTAAGGGCCGCGGCTTTTTTGATATGGACGACGGCCTGGATAAAACGTGGGGGCAGGGTGAGGCTGCTAATGGCGAAGTTGTCGAGCGCGCGTTGGGTTTGGGCGCCATACAGTGCGGATTTGGGCACTTGCACGTCACCCATGCTGTCATGTTCGATACGGAATTCGGTCATTGGAACCTCCTTGGGTTGAAAGCGCTGCTGACACAGGTTGTCAGTTAAGGGGATTAGGCTGTGTGGTCTTCAAGTCTAGCTAGTATTTAGTATGAGTTGTTATGCGTAAGATAGTTTATCGCCGAAATGGACTCCGTCATTCCCTCTGAGACCCGCCGTGAACCCATCCATGGGGGCTTGTCTTCGACCGAGCATCGGGCCTGCCAACAGGTAAACCTGTTGTCGTTCAGCGGCGCGCAAAGCATGCTTTGCAAAAACGCTTGCTTCACCCATGTCTCAGACAGTCTCAGAGAGAATGCCGGAATCCATTTTGCTGAGAGCGAGTAATCATCAATTTGTTTTTGTAGTTTGATCGCTGCCCGGGATCAGTTTTAGTTACAATTCCTTTTTAAATTCATTATTGAGTCCCTATGTCCAAGCAATTTGTTGTAAATAGTGAATTCGCGCCTGCGGGCGACCAACCCACTGCCATTGCTGGCCTTGTGCAGGGCATAGAAGCGGGCCTCGCACACCAAACCCTGTTGGGTGTGACGGGATCGGGCAAGACATTCACCATCGCCAATGTGATCGCGCAGGTGCAGCGACCCACATTGATCATGGCGCACAATAAAACCCTCGCTGCACAACTCTATGGTGAATTTAAAGAATTTTTCCCTAATAACGCAGTGGAATATTTCGTCTCCTACTACGACTACTATCAGCCTGAAGCCTATGTGCCTTCGTCGGATACCTTTATTGAAAAAGATTCCGCCGTAAACGAACACATCGAGCAAATGCGGTTATCAGCTACCAAAGCATTGCTGGAACGGAAAGACGCCATCATCGTCGCATCGGTTTCGGCGATTTATGGTTTGGGTGATCCCGAAGCCTATATGAAAATGTTGCTGCACATAGTGCGCGGCGACAAAATTGATCAGCGCCAAATTTTGCGGCGCCTCGCTGAATTGCAGTACACCCGTAACGATATGGAATTCTCTCGCGCGACTTATCGTGTGCGCGGTGAAGTCATTGATATTTATCCCGCTGATTCGGATATTGAAGCCGTGCGTGTGGAATTGTTTGACGATGAAGTCGAGCAGATTTCAATTTTTGATCCGCTGACCGGCGAAGTATTGCAAAAAGTGCCGCGCTTTACGGTTTATCCAAAATCCCACTATGTAACTCCACGTGAACAAATCCTGGATGCGATAGAAAACATCAAAGAAGAATTACGCGAGCGTTTGGAATACTTGCGCGAAAATAACAAACTCGTTGAAGCGCAACGATTGGAACAACGCACCCGTTACGATTTGGAAATGATGCAGGAATTAGGTTACTGCAACGGTATCGAAAACTATTCGCGCTATTTATCCGGCCGCAATTCCGGTGAAGCACCACCAACCCTGTTTGATTATTTGCCGCCGGAAGCGCTGTTGGTTATCGATGAAAGCCACGTAACTATTCCGCAAATCGGCGCTATGTATAAAGGTGACCGTTCGCGCAAAGAAACGCTGGTCGAATACGGCTTCCGTTTACCTTCTGCGCTTGATAACCGCCCGATGCGCTTTGATGAGTGGGAGCACATAGCTCCACAAATGATTATGGTCTCGGCCACACCAGGTAAATATGAAGCCGAAAACCAGGGGCAGGTAGTTGAACAGGTTGTGCGGCCAACGGGTTTGATTGATCCGCAAATTGAAATTCGTCCGGCAACAACCCAGGTGGATGACGTGCTTTCGGAAATTCGTTTGCGTGTGGAACAGGGGGATCGCGTATTAATTACCGTGCTCACCAAGCGCATGGCGGAAGACCTCACCGAATACCTTGCTGAGCACGGAGTGCGTGTGCGTTATTTACACTCGGATATCGACACGGTTGAGCGTGTGGAAATTATCCGCGATTTACGCTTGGGGCAATTTGATGTGCTGGTCGGTATCAACTTGCTGCGTGAAGGCCTGGATATGCCGGAAGTATCCCTGGTGGCGATTCTGGATGCAGATAAAGAAGGCTTCCTGCGTTCAGATCGCTCACTCATCCAAACCATTGGCCGTGCCGCACGTAACGTCAATGGTAAAGCGATTCTCTATGCAGATCGCATTACTGGCTCCATGCAGCGCGCCATTGAAGAAACGGATCGCCGCCGCGAAAAGCAAGTTGCGCACAACCTCAAACACGGCATTACGCCCAAAGGTATTAATAAAAATATTACCGACATCCTCGAAGGTTCAGTTGTCCCCGGCGCCGGTGGACGTAGCGCTCGCAACAAAGCTATGGCCATTGCAGAGCGCTCAGGTAAATATGCAGTTGATGTAAATCCAAAAGATATTTGGAAGACTATTGAGTTGATGGAAAAACAAATGTTCCAGGCGGCAAAAGATTTGGAATTTGAGGTGGCCGCAAAACTGCGTGATGAGATTGAAAAACTGAAGAAAAAAGCGATGTAATTTTTCCGATGATATTTTTTAAGGGCGCATTTATTGCGCCCTTATTATTGATGTTGCATTTGGTGGTTTTATTATTTTCGCTTGCGCATTAATCCCAAATAACACCCGCAATCCCGGAATTGGTTTGATCAATTCAAATAACATCCAGCAACCCAAGCCAGTCAATACAATCACTCCCAACGGCTCCAAAAATCCTCCCAGGGTTAAAGGTGTAAGCCAATAGGCAAAAACGATAATAAGTGTCTGGTGCAGGATGTAAAAACAAAACACGCCTGAGTTTAAATAGCGAATCAGTGGGGTGTTGCGGGTAAACCAGGTTTGACCCCAGGCGATGACACATAACATCCATAACCAGCTATTGGCAGACCACAACAAGCCATTAATTTCTTGGGCGATAATTCCATCGCCCAGCTTGCCGCCGTGAAATGCAAATAATGTATAGCTGTAGCCGAGCAGGGCGACGATCAGCAATTGCCAGCGAATATTTTTTATACTGCGCCACAGGTGGGGGATTTGCACCAGCGCAAAACCCAATACAAAACTGAAAAACGAACGGCCATGGTTAAACCAATCCTGTACCAGATTGTGTGTGACCGGATTATCCGCATAGAGCAGCCAGCCATTGATATAAAAACCGGCGATGGGCAAAAAAACCAAATGAGCCAGGGTTAAGCGGCTCGATAACCAGCGCGACAGGGATTGCATAACAGGGCTGCGCACTAATGGATAAAACATCGCCAGGATCGCTGTGTAAACAAAAAGATAGGGCAGGTACCAGAGATGGTTCCAGGTGAGGTGCATGCTGCCCAGGGTTTTATGACCTTCAAATTCTGCGCTCTGTTGATCCAGGTAGATGTACCAGAAGTGCCAGAAATTGGGGCTATCGATAATGTGTTTGGAATTGGCCTCGACATAAACCTGGGGAACCACTACAACCAGCATGCCAAATAACAATGGCAAGAGTATTTGCCCAAGGCGTTTACCCATTGCACTCCAACCAACATTGCGCGGTAAAAATAACGCCAGCGCTGCACCGCTGATAAAAAATAATAGCGACATGCGCCATTGGTTTGACCAGAGCATCAGGTTTGCCAGGGCTTCGCTTTGGTACTGGCTTTTGTAGTGGAAACCCCAATCGGCGGTGTAGAGCATGCCGGTGTGGTACAGAATCAATAATCCGAATACGGTAACGCGCAGGCCATCCAATTCGTGTAAACGTGATGTTGGCTTGAGTGTAATGGATGGTGCGGGCAGTTTTTCCTGTAACATTTTTACTTCCTGCAATGTATGTTGAGCCCTTATCCTAAGCGGTTAAATTGTTGCAGTGATGCGCCAAGTGATTGATTTACATCACTCTGTGATAAACGGCAGCAGGCTGTGATGAAGTGGGTACAAATTGAGGGGCAAATGAATAACGAATTATCCCGGCAACATTTTCTGGCGCATCCCTACCTGTGGGGTTGGGCGCTGTTATTGGGTTGGTTTGGCAGTAATGCACTGGTGTTGGCTACAACCAAATTGATGGAAATGAAACGCGAAGGGCACGACATTGCTTTTTGGGAGCCGCTCTCCTGGGAGCTTTCTAGCGCATTTATGATTTTGCTGCTGGTGCCGGTGGGGATTTATATCCACGACCGCTGGCTGGCGAATCTCTCCCTCAGGGCTTGCATGGGATTTCACCTGTTGCTGACTGTGCCATTTTCGCTGCTGCATGTTGGCGGTATGGTGGTCATTCGCCATCTTTGTTATTGGGTGATGGATGCCGATTATAGTTTCGGCAATATTGCAGTGGAGCTGCTGTACGAATATCGCAAAGACGCACAAACCTATTTGACCTTGTTGTTACTGATTTTTGGTTTTCGGCTGATTCATCGGCGCTTGCAAGGGGAGGCGAGTTATCTGGCAACCGAAGAGGACGTAGAATCTTCAGGAACAGAACAATCAGAAATTGAACAGTCAGAAGCAGAAAAAAGGCCAGAGATCTTATTAATTAAAAAACTGGGGCGGGAGTTTCTGGTTAAAACTGCCGATATCGAATGGATCGAGGCGTCTGGTAATTACGCCAATTTGCATGTGCGCGGTAGTGTTTATCCCATGCGTATTACCATGGATAAATTGGAAAAGTTATTGCCCGTCGGGTTTGTGCGCATCCATCGTTCCAGCATTGTAAACCTGCATCGCATCCAGCAAGTGCAACCGCTGGATTCAGGGGATTATGAGGTCACGCTCGATTGCCAGAAAACCCTGATCTTGTCGCGGCGTTATCGCGATAATTTTAAAACCCTGTTGAGCCTTGGCTGAACAGGGCGCACCGGGATAATTTGTTATTCGTTATCTCCCGGATAATGTTACTATTTTATGCGCTATTGCCTGGCCAACAAATGAACAATATACAAAGGCCGAACCCGTTTCCTGGTTTGTTGGTTAAACGTTAACGCTTGTTAATAATAATGATGTGATTGTGTGGGTGGGTTTTTGTCACCCCAATGTATCTTGGTGCACTTTATCTGTGCTTAAAAACACCCTGTGTGAATTATTTGCCCTGGATTGTCCGCTGTGACTTACGAAATGTGTTCATTTGCCGCAGGAGCGGATTGAGCAGGATTTTTGCATAGTTATTGGTGTTACATTTCTTGCAGCAGCTGATTGCGGGACAGGTGAAATTTTTAGTGCACTTATCGATGAGATTTGTCGGAGAAAAATATGAATAAAATGTGGGCTTGCAAATCGGTTGAATCCCTACGTGACGAGGTGGATGGCAATGAGCGTGGATTAAAACGCTCGTTGGGTGCCTGGAACCTGACCATGCTGGGGATAGGGTGCATTATCGGGGCGGGGATTTTTGTATTAAGTGGACATGCTGCGGCTGCCAATGCCGGCCCGGCAGTTGTTTTATCATTTATCGCAGGCGCGATTGTCTGTGTATTTGCAGGTTTGTGTTACGCCGAGTTGGCCTCATCGGTTCCTGTCGCCGGGTCAGCTTACACCTACGCTTATGCCTCACTCGGGCAATTTATCGCCTGGATGATCGGTTGGGATTTAATCCTTGAATATGC
Organism: uncultured Cellvibrionaceae bacterium; assembly: GCA_964542655.1. GTDB lineage: Bacteria > Pseudomonadota > Gammaproteobacteria > Pseudomonadales > Cellvibrionaceae > Cellvibrio. The sequence continues at coordinate 12,406 of CAZIWB010000021.1, read as the reverse complement.
CTTGGGGGCAACCACTGTTGCCATCGGCTGGTCGGGTTACGTGGTCAGCTTCTTAAAAAATATCGGTATTTATATCCCTGTTGCGCTAACGCAAGGCCCCTGGTCTTACAATGCACTAAATGGGGAATGGCTGGCGACTGGAAACCTCGTTAATTTACCGGCGGTGTTAATTGTGTTGATAACCTCCTGGCTGCTGGCTATAGGCACACGCGAATCGGCACAAGTTAATGCAGTTATTGTTGCTGTGAAACTCGTCGTAGTGGTGACATTTATTGTGTTGGGATGGAGCGCGGTAGATCACCAGAATTGGGTGACGACCGGTAATCCGGATGGAAATTTTGTTCCACCTGTCGATAGCTTTGGCAATTTCGGATGGGGTGGCGTGTTAACCGGTGCTGGCGTGGTGTTTTTTGCCTATATCGGTTTTGATGCTGTCTCCTGTGCAGCACAAGAAGCAACAAATCCGCAACGCGATATGCCGCGCGGTATTATTGGTTCGCTATTAATTTGTTCTGTGCTTTACGCATTAGTTGCTTATGTGCTTACCGGTTTGGTTCCCTACGATAAACTCGGTGTGCCTGATCCTATTGCGATTGCGATTGATACCTTGGGTCAGCCATGGTTGGCACCTATCGTAAAATTGGGTGCGATTGCAGGTCTTACTACAGTGGTGTTGGTGTTGTTGTTGGCGCAGACCCGTATTTTCTATTCCATGTCGCGCGATGGTTTATTGCCGGGTGTGTTTTCAAACATCCATAAAAAATTCCGCACTCCGTTCAAGGCAACATTTTTCACCGGTATCGTTGTTGCTATCCTGGCGGGGATCTTGCCGATGGGATTGGTAGGGGAGTTGGTCAGTATCGGCACCTTGGCCGCATTTGTTATCGTTTGTATTGGTGTACTGATGCTGCGCAGAATCCGCCCTGATTTACACCGGCCTTTCCGCGTTCCGGCAATTTGGTTTGTTGCACCTGCCGGGGCACTGTCTGCATTATTCCTGATGTCAGGCCTGCCATTGGATACCTGGATTCGCTTGGTGGTGTGGATGATATTAGGTGTGGCGATCTATTTTCTTTATAGTTCGCGCAAAGTAAATTCCCTGTGACATCACGAAGAGTAAGTGGATTTTGGTGAACATAAAATTGTTAAGGGAATAGTTCACATAAATCAAAGATGGCATATAAAACTCCGGAATTCGTTTTTCTTTTCCTGTATTTTTGTTCATGAAGATTTGCATTGGTTATACCCTAACTGTTGTTAGGGTATTTTTTTTGCTTTCTTCATGAATTAATTAAATGGCATTTTTACTAAGGAAAAAACATGAAAAAAGTATTTTTCAATAAAATTATGAGTGCTGGATTATGTGCACTTTCTTTGACTTCTGTATCGGTTATGGCGCAGGCTCCATTTTGGGTGAGTGGCAGCGAAAATGTTTATAACTTTCCCGACCAAGTTGTTTCTCTGACATTTGATGATGGCCCTGATGTTTATTCAGAACAACTGTATCAGTATCTGAATTCTCAAAAAGTATCGGCAACATTTTTTGTGATTGGTCATCAAAATAATCGCAATGTCGGCGTAAGTCATTATCCTGGATCTACGCTAACGAATCTTGTCAATAATCGTCAGCGTTTAGGCAACCATACCTATAGCCATTCATTGTATGGTGGTCAAATTGGCGATGTAGCAGTATTAAATGACATTAACACCTTGCAAAACATTATTGATCCATACATCCATAATCGCTGGTACTTCATCCGTGCACCGCATAATTACCCTAATATATCGACTTATAATTCGATGCCGGGGATTACACGCCAATATCGCGATATTGAAACTAACTATGATTCTGTGGATTGGGATTATGCTCAAAATAATCTTAGCCCAGAGCAAGCGATGGACGATTTGGTTAATTTAATTACCGTTCAAAAAAATAACCATGGCGGCATCATTCAGATGCATGATGGCAATGAATTATCGGCTGGAAGTGATTATAGTCTGAGAGCTGCGAAGCGCCTTATTCCAATTCTAAAACAGAATGGTTTTGTCTTTGCCGGGCCTGTATTGGAATTCTCTCCCCTTGATTTATTCACTGCCTACAATGGTGATTATTCCGATGCCGATGGCGTTGGTGCTAATGCAAGTTATTACAATACCTTCCGCCTTGCTGATATCAATAAAGATGGAAAAATGGACGCGTTAATGCGGAAATCAAACGGCGTTTACGTGGCTTACGGTTTTCCAGGCACCCAATTCGGGTTTGCGCAGAAGCAGGTTCTTTACAGTGGTAATTTTACCGATGCTACTGGTTGGAATAACACCAAATATAGTGCATCCATTCAATATGGTGATGTAAATGGTGATGGCAAGATCGATATTGTAGGCAAAGGGCCTAATGGCATTATGGTCGCCATTAACAATGGCAATGGTTTTAATAATGTCGTCAATATGAGTTACCAATTATCATCTTACAATAATGGTATTGCCGATTTTGCTGATGCAGACGGCAATGGAAGTTGGGGTAATGATGAGCGTTGGTATTCGACTATTAAACTGGTTGACATTAACAAGGATGGTAAAGCCGATATTTGTGGCCGTTCCTCACAAGGTATCTGGATTGCATACAGTACCGGTACCGGTTTCCAAAAGAAAAAACTGGCGTTCACTCAAAACTTTTATGATGCTGCTGATGATGGTTGGAATTGGGGAACTGCCGATCGCGCAACAACCATTCAATTTGCTGATGTAAATGGTGATGGTTGGCCGGATATTGCAGGCCATGGAAAGTGGGGAATTATGGTTGCTTTAAACACCGCAGTATCAGGTAGTGAATTTAATGGAGTGAACGCCTATTGGTGGACTACCGATTTTAGTAGTTATGATTGGACTCAGCCACAGTATTACAAATCAATTCACTTCGCTGATTTGAATGGTGATGGAATGGCTGATGTTATCGGTCGTGGTCATGAAGGTGTTTGGGCGGCTCTATCTAATGGTTCTAAATTTACCCAGGCACGCTTATGGAGTTCTGAGTTTCAGGACCAGTATGGTTGGTCTGATGTCAAATACAGTAGTTCTTTGCAATACGGTGATATCAATGGTGATGGGCGTGCAGATATTGCAGGTCGTAGCGCTACTGGTGTTATGGTTGGCATAGCTCCCTAAATTGTATTGGCTTGATTTGATTTAAAAGTATCAGGCACTAAATAGTGCCTGATGTTTTTTTGCGTTGCATTTAAAGCAATATTCGCCTTCCTTCTTTTGCCGCTTTAAAAATCGCCTCCAAAATAACAATATCTTTCATACCTTCTTCTCCGGGAACAATAAACGGTGTTTTATTCAAAATGGCGAGCGCGTCATTGTCCATTTGCTGTGCTTGTTGATTGGCGGGCGATGGTGTGAGCTGAATATCATCGCTGGTGTTACCTTTCACACCCGAATAGGATTGGAATGGACTTAATTCGTACCAACCTTTTTCACAATCAGCGCGTAGCAAATTCATTGAGCGGGCATAACTGGTTGCGCATTTTGCGCGTGCGCCACTAGCAAATTCCAATTCAAACTCCGTTGTTTCATCAACATGTTTGTAAACTTCCCTGGTGCTTTCCATTTTGGCGGTTACCGCGATAGGTTCTTCACCGGCCGTGTAACGTGCGGCATTGAGTGGATAGACTCCCATGTCATACATGGCGCCGCCACCGAGTTTGGGATCGGCGCGCCATGAGTAGCCGACGTTACCACTGTTATAGCCAGCTTCGGCGGTAATCGTCTGGATTTTTCCATAAGGTTTTGCTTTCGCAAATTGCATAATGCGCTGGGTGTTGGGTTCATGCTGCATGCGATAACCAATCGCTAATTGCACCTTGTTTTTTTTGCACACGTCAATCATGGCCTGGCATTCTTTTGCATCCATCGCCATTGGCTTTTCACACCACACGTGTTTGCCGGCATTGGCTGCAATTTCGGTGAATTTTTTATGTGTGCCAGTGGGGGTTACTACGTAAACAACATCTATGTCTGGATTGTTCGCCACTTCATGCATGTTGTTGTAGTTGTAAATATTGTAATCAAGCAGGTTGTATTGTTTTTGCCACACGGGGATTTTTTCGGGCGAGCCAGTCACTATTCCTGCGAGATAACAATGTTGTGTGAGCTGCAATGCTGGCGCAAGTAAATCGCGGCTGTAATAACCGAGTCCGACCAGTGCAACACCGATGCGTTTTTTTGCTGTGGTGTTGGCAAATAAGGGTGTTGCATTGGCAGCAATACCGAATGCGCCCAATGCTTTAATCAGTTCGCGGCGGGTAAGTTGTGCCATGGTTATTTCTCCGGAATTAATATCTGCTTTAAGTTGTAATCCCGGTTACCGCTGCATGCAAATGGCTAAACAAAAAATTACGCTGCGTTAAAAAATCTAAAAATATCAATAAGCTACTTATCGCTATAAAGCTTGATGTGCCGACAATCCAGGCGCTGGCAGATGAGGCTTGATGGGGTATTCCGGCCTTGGTGCTTGTGTTGTAGTTGCGCTTTGGATGTAAAGCCGCACCTATCACTGGTAGAATGCGTCACTTTTTGGATCTTCCTGATCCTGATCCTGATAGTGGCGCCCCTTATGCAATTTCCTTCGCTGACCCCCAAACAAAATTCCACTACTGTCCAATATGAAGACTCCCGCCTGGTTCCCCTGTGGCGTGCCTGGTTGGATGTGGCGGGCAGTATGCCGCTGGATAAATGGCTCAAAAGCACGGTGCGCCAATATGCCCATTCCGGGCCGACTTCTATGCCTGAATATGATGAAGTCAAAAAGCACAACAAATTCAAGGCTCCTAAAAACCTGGCTGCCAGTGCTGAAGCGGAATCAGCGGATGTTGCTTCTTTGAGCCTTGCGATGTTTTCAGCGCTACGTTTCCAGCAATTGGCCACTGCATTGGAATATGCTTATCGCAATCAGGAAGTATCTATCGATTGGTTGAAGTGGGATTCGGAATGGCAGCACCGCGATATCCAATCCATCACTCCCATTGCATTTTGGTATTGGATTCAATTGCGGGTAAATGGTGATCAACCGAAAAAAAATCAGGCGCAACTGCGCGATGCAGAAGAGCGACGTCAATTTTTTAATCAATTTATAGCGCAAGTGCATCCGGAAAATATGCCGGTGTATTTGTTGTGGTATGGCTTGCGCCCACACTGGGCCGATTTATTAATCATGCGCAAAACTGCAAGCCAATGGGACGACAAAACCTTGCAGGATTTTATCCAGCAGCAAGTCACTACACCTCCACTTTGGCTGCGTGTGCAAAAAAATAGTGATGTTGCCATTGTGTGTGATGGGTTGCAGCGCCAGGGTGTTAAGGCTGTGCTTGATGGCCAACAGCGTTTATCAGCACATGGCGGTGCAGGCATTCATTCAACGGATGAATATAAAGCGGGGGCAGTAGAAATTCAGGATATTGCCAGCCAGCAGATTGCATTGGCTGTCGCTGCAAAACCAGGGCAAAAAGTGTGGGATGCCTGCGCTGGGGCTGGTGGAAAAACACTCGCAATAGCGGCGCAAATGAATAACAAAGGCGCAGTGGTTGCCACCGATTTGCATGAATACAAACTGGATGAATTAAAACGTCGCGTAAAACGCGCCGATATTTTTAATGTGCGCGCATTTACCTGGAATGGTTTGGAGCCACTGCGCTTACCCAAAGAGATTGCGCAGCAAAAGGGATTTGATTGGGTCTTGATTGATGCACCTTGTAGCTCGGCAGGAACCTGGCGCCGGAACCCGGATGCCCGCTGGCGATTTGATGCTAATGACACCCGGGAATTAATCCAGCTCCAGCAACAATTGCTCACCAATGCCGCACCTGCGGTGAGGGCAGGTGGGCATTTGGTCTATGCAACATGCAGTTGGCAAGTAAGTGAAAACGAACAGCAAGTCGAATGGTTTGTGCAGCAATATCCCCAATTCAGTATTCAATCGCAGCGCATTTTGGGCGTACCTGAATTGGATTCGGATACTATGTTTGTGGCAGTTTTGGTGAACAAGGTTTAATCCGACAATTCTTCCGGTCATTTTTGTCACGACGAAAACCAAGCCATACAAAATGTAGTGCACAGATGATAGAGGCGTTGAATATAAGCATTGCCAATGACCAACCCGGTGTAGGTGAATTGTACCAAAAACCACCCACCATAAAGGTGAGGATGAGATTGGCAGCGATACCAATAAAAACTGAAATATAAACAACCCAGGTTGGTTGTTGGATGTTTGTTGCCGGGTTATGGGTTTGCAGGAGGTGGCTTGATAATTGGATCATTCCACTTAAACCTATTCCACCTGCAACTATCCACAGTAAATATAAAATACCTGCTGTGCTGATTTTTGGATCACTAAAAAAAATGGGAATAAAATAGAGCGCAAAAAAACATCCGCTTATCCATAGCAAGGTGGTACAGCTAAAACACACAATTAACTCAGCTACGAGTGCAATCCTGAAGATTTTTTTCATGGTTAAATTCCGCTTAATGGCAAGGTAGATCAATGTGCGCTGGTTTTTTTCCGGTGCTGTAATACTCTTCACATAGTTCCATTGCTAATTCACGCGGTGATTGCTGTTGGTAAACTCCTTTGCACACGCCAAGCAACAAAATTCCAATCAAGGTAAGTGCAACACGTTTGATCCAGATTGAGTGCATAGTGTTTACCTCTCCAATCTACGCATTTTGATATGGGTAAATGCCAATACCACTCCACCCAATAGCAGCAGCGTAATTCCCAAGCGCATACTCACAAATAACATTGCATCCTCAATATAGTCAGGGCCTGGGCCCCAACTCAGGCTCAGTAGCGCTGTACCCATAATAAGTAGTTCGGCGGTACGACTATGCGCCTGTAAACCCATTGCACCATTGGGGCAGTCATCTGCAGGTAAGCTGGATTCAAGTAATTGTTTGCAAGTCATGCGCACGGCGAGCCATGAGAGCGTTAAATAAATCCAACTGGACAGCCAATGCGCAAAACCATCAAAAAAAATCATAGAGTCAGGCACAGTCAGGACAAGAACGGCAGGAACCAGCAAGCCGAGTAACAATAGGCTGATGGGCAAACGTAAATAAACGGAATTAAACAACGTCATGGTGTACTCCAAGTGAAAGAGGGGGATGGATTTATTGCTCTTCGGTGTACGAAATCCGTGGATTCCAATTGGCAAGTACGTACAACAAAATCATGTGCATAGCGCCGAGCATGAGTGTGACCAAACCAAGATTACGGGTAAGGAAGTAAATCTGGCCATTAAGCTCGCCCTTGGCCATGGAGGAGGTGCCAAGGTTCAGCACGAGTAAGATGTAGCCAATATTGATCAGGTAATAACCAATGAGAAGCAGGTTGTTAATGGTCAGCGCCAGGGATTTATTGCCGTCCAATTGGTGGGTTAAGAAGACCAGCCCATTTTGGCTGAGCAGTTTGCCGATATGGATCGTGATCAGCAGGCTAACGGCAAGGTAAAAACAGTAGATAGCGAGGTTCAGCATAAAAAGCTCCTGTTGTGTGATGGCTGGGCTGCGATTGCAGTGCACAACAGGGATTTTGTTGATCTGGGAGAGGTGATACTTCCGTTTTTATCGTTTTGGAACAACTATTGGGGGGTTGATTATTTTCCCAATAAAAACAATGAGATATAAAGCTCCAGAATGATCATTTTGGAAGAAATAGGTGTTTTTCGGTAGGTTGGCAGAGCGATAAGCCAGTGCTAGATATCGCTGATGCCCATACGTTTGCGGAATTGGCCGGGAGTTTCGCCAGTCAACTCGCGAAAAGCAGAATAAAAATTGGATTGAGTACTAAATCCTACCGCAAGCCCAATCGATAAGACGGAAGCCTTGGGTTCCTGAATCAGCTGTTGTTTGGCTTCGTTGATACGGTACTCGCGAATTAGGCGGGAAAAACTTTGGCCGAAGTGGGTATTAATCAGCTCAGAGGTTTGGTGGCTACTTAAAGCCAGGCTGTCGGCAAGGCTGGATAAGCTCAGGTTTTCGTCGCGATAGATTTTTTGCTCGAGCATGAGCTGCTTCAGTTGGCTAACCAATGCATTGCAATCGGTGTTTTTGAGTGTGGATGCAGCATAACTGGCTGCAACAGCATCACAGGTTTTTTGGGTGATATCGGGGAAGCGCAATTGCAAATAGAGCATTGCCAACAACGCTAAACCGATGAGATTGCTATAAGCAGTGACATACCACAATTCGCCAACCCAGGTCGCCAACAGGCCAATCAACAAAATTAGCAGTGCAATCGCCGCAAAAGCCGCGAAGGTAGCAATCTCCAGGGAGAAATACTGACGCTGGTCGCGCAATTTGAAAACGATCAGGCAAAGCCAGAGCGCATAGCCACAGCCGATACTAAATGCAACAGGTATGGCAATTACACTATTCAGCCAAGGGCTGAGGATCAAAGGAACAAAATGTAGCAATAACAGAGGATGGTTGCGGGTATTGAATTGTAGGAGTTCACGACTAAACAGATAAAACGATGGAGCGGAAAGAAACAGGAATGCAATATAAAACGGGTTGTTAAATATCGACTGATTGATTGCAAACCATTGCCAATGGTGCCATTGGAGTAATGCAAACGAGGCTAGCATTAAGGTGCACGCTGTTTTTGAGAGCCAGGTTTTTTCAAATGCCTTAAAGACTGACCAATAGACCAGCCACAAAAGAAACAGGCTAACAAACGAAAACCCGATCATCCATTGGCTGAACATGGTTAGCATAATTTTTAACAGCTCATCTTTATTTCAATTCCATCACAACCCGGAAGCCCAACTGGACATCAAAAATTTCGGATCGATGGTAATCGCGGATGTGGGACGCAAGTCGGTCGGCGTTGTCTTTGGCTGAACCGCCACGCACTACATGTGCATCGCAATTTTTGATAACCATTGCCTGGCCATTTTTAGGGTGCAATGTGTAGTCGTCCGCAAAACAATCCTCTACCCATTCGGAAACATTGCCAGCGGTATCGTAAACACCAAAACCATTGGCGGGGTAGTTGCCTACAGGTGCAGTTTTGGCTCCGAATAAACCGGAGAATTTGCTGTTACAACCGCGGCGGCAATTAGCGCGGCCAGCGGCTTCTTTAATGTCATTACCCCACCAGAATAACGAATTGGTTTCTGCCCGCGCGACATACTCCCATTCTGACTCGGTAGGTAAACGGTATTTTTTACCCGTGGTTTGGCTCAGCCAATTGGCATAAGCGCGAGCATCCTCAAAATTCACGTTGATGACCGGTCGGTTACCGCGTCCCCAGCGATTGTCATCCGGCAATGTGCGATTAGTGGCTTGGGCAAACATATCGTAATTGTCAAACGTGATTTCATATTTGCTAATGGCAAAAGGTTTGTTGATTGTCACTTTATGCACGGGAATTGTTTGCGGGTCATCTTTGCTGCCCATAAAAAAACTGCCGGTGGGGATGCTGATCATCTCCGGGCCCTTGCTTTTAATGGATGCAACCACCTGGCTACTGATTTCTTCGCCGGGTGCAACACTTTCTGTCAATGAAAATGCGGGCGTAAGATCCTTGTCGATAATATCTACCCAAGTGCGTTGGGTATCGTAACCCGTCTGGCTTACTTCTATATGGTAGCGCCCGGCTGGCAATTGAATGCCTGGCTGGTAGCGGTCCGGAATATTCAGTATGCGCACACGCGCTTGCGCCGGTGATGTTTTTACCGTGAGCCCGTAGGTTATGGCTGGTACGCTGCTGGAAGATTCTGCTCCCGCTAATTGATTTGCATTATTTGCGGTTGGGGCAGTTGCCATATCGATTGGCGCCAATGTGGCTTCGCTGCTAATGGCATTATCCTGATGTTCGGTTGATGAAAAAGAGGTAGCCGCTACGATTGCTGGATCACTGCTGGATTGCGCACTGCTCGACGGGGTGGCTGCAATAACTTCGGTTGTGGGGGATGTAGTTTGTGGAGCTTGGGAAAACATTCCGGCAGTTGCGAGCGCCAACTTTCCAATAACCGATATGTTTTCTGTTACGCGCGGTGTGTTGTCATACCAAATACTAAAACCGCACCAGCCTAGAACCACCAGCGTTGCTGTCATGCTTAATTTGGCGATTGAAGAATTTTTTGGGTTGAATGCTTTATGAATCTGTGTTTCAACTTCTGCTCGTACAGTGAGTGCAGGTGAATGTTGTTCGTTAAAAAAAATTTCCGTAATTTTGGTAGAGGGACGTTGGTAAAACCCCCTGCCTGGATTCCAGCGCAGCGACCGAAATTTATTCCACCGCCAGCGCACAGCATTGTAAGTGGCTGATAGCAGGGCTGCGGCCAAATTCATCACAGTTAAATCGGTGGGGTGGGGCAGGGTTGTATTCGGTGCGCGATAATTTTTTTCCAGCTCTTCAATCGCCAGGGTTAAATCGCGCCCGCGTTGGAAACGCTGTTCAGGATCTTTGGCTAATAATTTATCCAGGATTTTTTGATAGCCCAAATATTGCATTGGCAATTTTGGAATAGGCGCACTGATATGCTTGAGCGCAATAGTGACAGCTTCATCGCCCTGATAGGGCAGGGTTCCAGTGAGCATTTCGTAAAACACTATGCCCAAACTATACAAGTCAGAGCGGCCATCGACATTATTGCCTTTGGTCTGCTCAGGGCTCATATAGTGTGGAGTACCCACTACTGTGCCTACATGGGTCATACGCGAATTGGCGGCGAGACCGCGTGCGACACCAAAATCCGAGAGTACCGCAGAATTATCGGCGCGGAATAAAATATTTTCCGGTTTGATGTCGCGGTGGATATAACCTTTCTCGTGTGCGTGATCGAGTGCGCTGGCGATCTCTCGGGTGATCCGCAGCACTTCTTCGCCACTTAAACCGGTGCTCATCTTGTCGTGCACCGAGCCATTGGGCAGGTAATCCATGGCGATGTAATTTAAATCTTCATGGCGGCCGATATCGTAAATCGCGACTATATTCGGGTGAGATAATTGCCCGACGATAGTTGCCTCGCGCTGGAAGCGTTCACTAAAGGCGGGGTCGCTATTCAGTTGCGGGTTCATAACCTTTAATGCAACAACACGCCCCACGCTGATTTGGATCGCGAGGTAAACTGTGGACATCCCACCCTGGTTAATTTTTCTTATCACCCGATAACCGGGAATATGCATTGCCATAAAAAATCAGTGTCTATATAAAATTGTAAAATTCATTCAAGCCGTCGTCATTCCTGCGAACGCAGGAGCCACCAGATCAGCTAATCCGGTGTGTTCAAAAATAGGGATACCCGCGTTCGCGGGTATGACGAGCAGCGAATGTTTCAATAATTTGTTCAGTGAATGTTTTCAATAGTTCGTTAAAAATGCACAACATAAATCAATAACCCTAATAACGATGCCAAGGCGGCACCAAAAATCCAGGCATCTGCCTTGGGTTTACCGGTTAGATAAGGTACCCACTGAGAAATGCCTTTGCGGGATGGATTATTGTGTAGTGGCGATTCAATAATTTGTACGGTGATGTTGTCGCGTCCGCCACTGGTTAGTGCAGCATGTAAGAGCTGGTCCACGGCGGCCAAACAATCATGGGATTCAAATAAAATTTGTGCGATGGTTTTATCATTGACTTCGTCAGTCAATCCATCGCTACACAATAAAACCCATTGGTTTTTTTGCCACTGGTGTTCGACGATATCAACCCGGACCTGTGCCAATTCCTGCATACCCAAACACTGGGTGATGATATTTTTTTCCGGATGGGACTCTGCATCTTCCTGGCTAATTACGCCAGTCTCCACCAACATTTGCACATAAGAGTGATCGGTACTCAATTGTTCCAGGCGACCGCCTTCGCGTGTTGGTGTCCATAAATAGGCGCGGCTGTCACCAACCCAGGCAATCTGGTATTTATCTGAATTACTTTTTAATGCAACAACAGTGGAGCCCATACCGGGGGCACCTATGCCTTGTGCGGCAGAGGACAGGATACTGGTATGGGCATGCTGGATAGAGTCGGGCAGGGAGATATGCGGATTATTTTGCGTTTCTCGTTCGATTGTGTCGCGCACAATTGCGCTGGCCACTTCGCCTGCCTCGTGCCCACCCATGCCATCGGCGACAAGCCACAGCCCGTGTTCTGGCCGACTGAGAAAACAGTCTTCATTGTTGTCGCGCATTAATCCCGGATGGGAGGCTGCACTATATTCCAGTGGGTGGATGGTCATAGGTATCGGCGGGTATCAATGCAACTTATTGTAGAAATTGTTGTGCGAATCGTTACTGTCCAATACTAGATGACTTTGGCGGGGAAAACTATGTGGCCGAGGGAAAACTATGCGCCCCGGCACACTTAATTCGCCCGTCGTTAATCAACAAGTCTTGAGTGCGAGCC
>CAZIWB010000020.1:98677-110530 GCA_964542655.1 uncultured Cellvibrionaceae bacterium | reverse complement strand
CGTTCTGCTTGGTCGCCGAGCGCTTCGCCTGCGCGAGCTGCGCCTGCAGGAAGTCACCAAAGACCGAAACGTTATAGTTCGGGTTCGCCTTGATTAGGATGTTCGGATCATCCCAGGCGTCGCCCTCGTCGATCCCATAGATCACGCCGAAGGTGCGATCGTCTTCGACCTGTCTCTCCAGGATCCGAATGATGTCCCGGCGCTTCTCGTAACACGGTCCACCCAGGTTGCTGCCGGCCGTCGTGATGATCGATAGCAACGGCTGCTCGCGGGCACCCATGCCGGTCTGCATGGCGTCGACCATCTGGTCGGTATCGTGCTCGTGGTACTCGTCGACGATGGCGCAGTTCGGGCTTGCGCCGTCACCGGGCTTGCCGATCATCGGCTCGAACCGCGACATATCCGAGACCACATACATCGGGCCCGGATTCTTCTGATTTCCGGCAAGCTCAATGCCGAAGCGATCACGCAGCGCCGGTGTCCGGTGCGCCATCAACCAAGCCGGGCGGTAAACCTCGAGCGCCTGCTTCTCAGTGGTCGCACCGCTGTAGACCTCGGCCCCGCTCTCCTTGTCGGCACAGAACAGGTACAGTCCCCGGCCCGCGGCGCGCGTCGACTTGGCGTTCTTTCTGGGAATCTCTTCGTAAGACTCCCGGAAGCGCCTCAGCCCGGTTTCCCGATGCACCCAGCCGAACAGATTGCACTCGGCGAACTTCTGCCAGGGCTCGTATCGGAGACGTTCCTTCTTCGCGCTCCACTTTCCCTTGATGTGCGGCAAGCACTCCTGAAACCTTACCGAGCGATCGGCGAGATCCGGGCGATACTCGTACTGCCAATCCCGCTCGAGATCGGCCAGGAACCGCTCACATGCCAGTCGTGCATACCGGCCAGCTGCAATCCTTCCTCCAGCAACGTCGTCCGCATACCTCTTCGCGGCATCGCTCGGCGAATCAGAACGCGTCGAACTCGTTGCCGTCGTCTTTCGCTTTTTCAACGCCAAGCTTCTGCCGGTCGGCCGGCGTCATGCCGAGCCGAGCCAGGCAGCCTATGAGGTGCACGTACTTGCCAACGGGGAACTCGCTCGGCGCGCGCCGGTACTCGACAACCAGATTCGACAGCACTTCCATCGTGATCCGGTCTGCGCCGGTTAGCACACCGCGCGGTGCATACGAGGACAGCTCGAACCAAACGTCTTTCGCCAGCCAGACCTTTTCGCCGGCCTTGTCCAGGTGATCCGGCGCATTGCCCAGCGGCATATCCACCGCGGGCGGTTGCTTGCGGTAGCGCTCCGGGTGCTTGCGAGTCGCCCCCTTCAGCTCGGCGACTTCTCGGGATTGGGGGTGCCTAGCCACTTTCCGCCCCCAGGTAATGGATGGAATCCCCAGCAACGTAGAAAACCGCTTTGCCAGTTCCAAGTTCGTAGTAGTACGAGCCGCCGTCGCTGTAATAGCGCAGGACGCCAGTCCGTGAATCGAAATATCCATAGCCGCGCTCAGGCTGGCCTCGGTGCAGCTCAGCCCTGTAACAACCGGCAATCAGGTCCACGGTCAGCCTCGTTCAAAACGATAAATTCTGGGCGCTGTGCGAATGCGATTTTGCTTGCAGCGCAAAGCTAAATTCTGGAGAGGTGAAAAAGCGGCTGCACCGCCGCTTGCTACTTTAGGCCGAGTGTGGCTTTTAGACACCCCCGCCCCGGGCAATTATTAGGTTCCCACCCATTAGATAGGCACCTATTAGAATGCTACCTATTTCGATGCTACTTATGTGCATCATACCTATTTGAATGCCACCTATTTCAAGTCAAATGAGTAGGTTCAATCCTACCTATTTTTATACCCGATAGGGTGTCTACGTCACGCCTTATATAAGCGATTGTTTATATAAGTCATATCTTATCTATGCCCGGGGGTCGCGCTGCGCACGTGAGGCGAGGGCGATCACATAGGGCAACAACACTGCCATAGTCACCCTTGTTCGCCCTGCCGTACGACCTGACAGGTTATCATGATAACAGATACTTGCCTGTCCCACCCAATCGACCAGCGACGCCCTGCCGAACGTAATGGTATAACATGGTTATTGCATACCCATGCTCACCCTTAATAACCCTGCTGGGTGTCAATGCCCTGACCAGCAGGGGGTCACATAAGGCAACCCCACATCCCTATTCTTCGACGGGCCAACCGTCAGGCCCTATCAGGGGTCGCACGTTGCCGCGCTCGCTCGCTTGTTCCGTGCTGTCATGGTGGGGTGCGCATATCGCCTCATGGTTCGACCTCAACCAAAAGAGGGTCTTATCACCTTTGTGCGGTTTTTTGTGGTGCACAACGGTTGCAGGTGTGTATACCCCTTCATTCAGGCACATAATGCACAGCGGGTTATTTTTCAAGAATTGCAACCGATATTTTCGCCATTTGTAATCATAAAGCGCTTGCCATTCTTTTGCCTCGGGCGACCGAGATCTCGACTTAATACCCATCAAAATTCATCCTTATCGATCAGCACCCGGTTTCGAACCGATATTGCCCTATTTGCCTGCACTCAGGCGATCAACGACCCCAAAACACACCTCGGCGAATAGCCCCACTACGGCGGGACCCTAAACCGCCGCGTACGGCGCTGCAAAGCGATCTTTTGGGCAACGAGACTGCCCTAAATCACGCCCAACCAGCGCGATTCCCTTACCCGACGCCCGAACGTACGTCGCCGGCGAGGAATCGCTGCACAGCGTCGCCGCGTCAAGCAACACCCTACATCGCTCGCCCTGCCCACGCAACGCCCTCACAGCGCCCTCACAGCGGCATTTCGCCTCGCCAACATACGATTACCCGTCAAATCTCGAACTCCCGTCACACCTCGCCCTAATCGCCCTGAAGCGATACCCCAGGTCGTCAATACTCGCCAACCAGCGCAAACGCCTCACGCCAAACGCAAACGGGGCGCTTGCGCACCCCGTTCGGTCAACTCCATCGATTTAGGCGACTAGGTCAATCATCGTGCCGATCGTTCGCCCACATAATGCCATCGAACACATCGACCAAGTCATTGCCGCGGTTCGTCATCAGGGCGACCCGAACAATTCGGTTGCCAATCTTCGGGCGACGTTGCAGGCGTATTTCTTCGGCGAGGCGACGAGCGGTCGCCTCAATCGTCCCCAGGTGATACCCGTGCTGGTACGTGCCGGCGTCCGTTTCGATCATGAGCGAGTAGGTCATTACACAACACCTCGCCCATTCGAGTTCGGCAATTGCACAAATTTGAAGTTGCAATCCCGGGCGACCGGCAGGGTGGCGATTGCATCGTAAGCGTCATCGAAGTCAGCGAACGTCATGAACGCGCGATACCCCGAGTTGGTTTCGAGGACGGTCACAAAACGACCCGTCACGTTCGCCAGGCGCTTCATTGCGCGTACGAACTGCTTGGAGGTCAGATGCTGAATTGCGTTTGTCATTTCGTCATTCCCTTGTTTCGATTCCCTACAATCGCATACCTCAACCCAGCACGCACCAACAATCGGATGCTGTTTCGAAAATTAAGCGTGGAGGGCGGCGAACACGTAGGCGGCAACGCTCGGGGTCATATCGTAAACGTAACCGAGATCGTCGGCGCTCAGGGTCATCGCTTTGGCGGCATATGCGCCCTTGCGAATTGACGAAACAAGGCGCTTGAGGTCGAATGCCGACAACTCGGACAATTCACGGGGTGGGAACGCAGACACGGCATTCCACTTTGCACGCTCGGCGATAACAGCGGCGCGGCGTTCGGGGGAATCGGTGAGGGTCGTGAAGGTCATTTGTTTCGCTCCGTTTTCGATAATTGATATTTGCATATCGCAACCTGTCACGCACTAGGAATCAGATGCTTTTTAAAAAATAATGCCCGGGGCGAACCCCGGGCACATCGAGCAGGTCGGCGTTAACGATTATTCGGCGTCGGGGGTGACGACCTCGGCAGGGGTCGTCGTCGCCTTGTGCTTCGTGAACCACTTCTGATATTGCGTGCGCGCCGTCGAATAATTGACCTGATGCACGGTGACGAGCGCCGACACCGCCTGCTTGCGCGTCATGGTCGGGTTGGCGTCGCAGAAGGCATGCACAAGGGCGACGGGCGATTCCGGAACGCTGTGACGCTGGTCGCGAGCGATCACCTTGTACGCCGGCAACTTTTCGGCGGCGACGACCTCGACAACGGCGGCAGCGGCGGCGGTCGCCTCCTGCTCGGCGAGCAGCGCGTCCTCGAGCAGGTTGGTCGCGGCGGTCGAATATTCGACTTCGTATGCCGCGAGCGGGGCGGCGTGCCGGGCGTTGCGGAAGTCGGCGAACGCGGCGAGGTTGTCAAGGGCGCGGAAGGCGTTGAGGGCGGCGAGGTTCAGGTTGGTCATGTGAGGGTTCCTTTTCATTTCGTTTCGGCGTTGCGGGTTGCAATCACCGTGATTTGTTATCCGACATCTCGAGCAGGCATGCACCTATAAAAGCGTCGATTTTCGAAAATTCTTAGGGCAACGAACCTGCCCTAAGTTGTGCGACCCTCATCCACAGAAGGTCTCATGTGTCAAGTCACGAAGTCGGCGCGGGGTCGATCAGCGTGTATTCGTATCGGTTGATCAAGCGCCCCTTGTATTCGGGCATCGATGATGCATTCCAAAAGGCGATCACCTCGCCGATGTTGCGAACATCGAACCAGCGCCCGTTGTAAGCGTAGGGCAGGTCAAGCGTGATCTGCTCGTCATGGATCGACCCATCGACCCGGATTGTGAGGCGGCGATATGTGAAGGTGCGCGCCATCATTCGTTCCTCCCATGATGCTGACCCATCAGGTCGGCATTCGCCATGCCACGCTCGAACTCGTCATGCCGGCGACCAGCAGGGTAGGGGTTCGAGATCGGGCGACGCCGCATGTTGTTCGCTTCGCCCCAGACGTAAGCGTCATATAAGGCAGCATCGGCGGTCGTGCGACCCAGCGCTCGCTTTTCACGGCGAGGGTCAGCACCCATGTAGGAGAATAGGCCATTGCCGAAGATTACGGTTGATTTCATTTGACAGCGACCTCCAGGTCGGGTTCGCAACCCAGCGGGCGAGCAGGGTCGTCGTTTTGATGAATGAGCGCATATGCGCAATCCTCGGCGGTCAAACCCGTGTCGAGCACATCGGCATGCCATGCGCCGGCGATGATGAAATAGGCGACGAGCAGGTAGGTCATTTGTCAACCCCTTTCGGCGGGTTACAGCGACAGGACGAAGAACAGGATGGGCGTGCCGATCAGCGCGACCAGCAGCGACCCGAGCATGACAACGCCCATGAGTTCGATCTGATCGGCATTCGAAGTACGGTGACGGCGGCGGGCGGGGCGGTTCGTCATTTCGTTGTTCCTTCGTTTCAACAAAATTACGATCTCACACCTGAGCGAGGTCGTCACCAGCAATCGGACGCTATTTCAAATAATAAGCGCCGTACGGCCCAAGGTCGGCAGCGCCGTTCGATATGTTGCCTCGGGCATGTTTCGCCGGCGATGACCAACCAGCTGCCTTGAGGATCGCCCCGGTGGCGAGGTCAACGAAGCAAAAGGCGCTTCGAGAATCGCCCATGTCCGACTTGACAATGCGAGCATATTTCTTGCCCACCTCGGCGGTGAAGGTCGTCGCCCACGCGAACCCGCTCGCCGCGTTGTACGCAGCGCGCTTCTCGTTGAGCAGGGCGATGAAGAGGTCGAGTTGTTCGGTGGTGATCATAGCGTTCCTCACAATCCGATTTTTCGAGCGATAATGTCGCCTGTGTCAGGCGTGCAATCGACCACCCAGCATTCGCGCTGGTTGAACGTCAAATACCCGTAGCGCATGCCGCGGCGGCCCGGGCCGTAGTCGTTGCCGTAAAAATCGGCGGTCGCCATGTCGAGATTGCAGCATCCAAACTCATGCACAATCGCCTGCTTGACAGCGGCGAGATTGGCGGGCGAGAGGGCGGCGAGAGCGAGGGCGTCGGAGGTCATTTGCGTGTTCCCTTGTTTCGATGATTGATCATCCCCGAACTCGTCGGGGATGGCAACTCGTCAAACGTACAAACCAGCACGAATTGCAGCGATCATGCTCGGCATGGGATGGTACGTGTCGCCCAGCACCTCGGGTGCGTAAACGAACCATTCATGTGCCGACCCGCCTGAAGCACGCCCGCCGATGACCTGGAACGTGCGGTCAGGGCCCTGCAACGTCACGCTGAAGCGACCTGCGCTCACGGGGGTGACGGTCACGGCATCGCAGTCGAGGAAATACGTATGCCGGCGAAGTTTGAGCAGGGCCATCATGCCACCCGATATTTGAGAGCGGCGACGGCGTGCGACACGGTTTCAACAACCCGACCTTCCGAGGTCGCGATAATGACGACCCGAGTGGTCACATTGAGCACCTTGTATGAATACCCGGTGTCGCGGTCGGTCAGGGGAAGGTCGCGGGTGAAAGTCATTTGTCATCTCCGTTTCGATGAAATGAACATCCCATGCTTTCGCACGGGATGCAACTCGAAATCGGACAGCAGGCGCTGATTTATTCGCGGTCGTTGAGGTATCGAACGTGGGCGCGAATGGTCGTGATATACCCGCGTGCCTCGGTCGCCTCGTCCACAGAAAGCGGTGCTGCTTTCATATAGGGTGCGGGGCCCTCGGCGACCTCCAGGTTCAGGGTGCGGTTGCACGATTGGGTCAGGTCATCGAGCGTGTCAGCGTCGAGCACGTGATACCAGGACGCCATGTCGCTGGTCATGAGCAGGCGCAGCATGAGCAGCGCCTTTCGTGCATGGGTCAGGTCGTTCAGCGCGTCGAGCGACGGCAGGGCGATTTGGACGGGGTTCATCACGTCGGTCATTTGTCAACCCTCACAAGGTGAAGTTGTGGATGCAGTCGTTTGCATCGGGGGTGGTGGGGATGGCGGCGAGCATGCCGCGCAGTTCGCGCAGCAGGGCGAGGTCATCGGCATCGGCGAAGTTGGGGAGGTCGATGCAATGGGTCACGCAAGCGAGCAGCGCAACGCGTTGCGAGTTGTCGATTTCAATCGTCACGTTGCGGTCGGCGTTAAAGGCGGTCATGGCGTGTCCCTTTTTGTTGACACCCGTTTATCGCAACTTCGAACCTGGATGTCAACCGATCAGCACGATTAAATGGTCGGTGATCTCGCTGATTTTCATCCCGTTGTCGCGATACTCGGCGACGTCTGCTTGGCCCTGCTTCGTCTCGAGGTATCGACCGACCTTGAGGGCAACACCCTTGCTGACCATTCGCAACTTGAGCATCTCGGCGAGTTCGAGGGCGATTTCGCTTGCCACGGTCGCCATGGTCACATGCCCGCCGCGTGCATCGCCTGCCGCTGGTCATCGGTCAGGCCCGGATGATACGGGTTGACGTAGACGCCCGGCACGTCGAGCGCAAGGGCGACCGCGGCCTCAAGGCCCTTGCGCACTTCGCGATTGAAGGTGCGCAACACCTGCCCCTTGAGCGGGCCCGTTGCTTCGGCGAGCGTCTGATTGGCGAGGGCGGCGTAAGTCGCGGGGTGGAGGTAGCGGTTCATTTCGATTCCCTTTCATTTCGTTGATTGAACGTCTCACAACCAGCGGCGAGACGCAACCCCTTTCGAGACGATTTATTTGCCTTTGATGTAAGCGAGGGCGGCAGGCAAACCGCCTTCAGCGATGCCGATTGACGGGCCGTCAGCGAAGGCAATGTTGCCTTCTTCCTTGGTAACGTCGCCGCCCCAGCGCCACCCCGTGACATCCCTGCCGACGAGCATGGCGATTTCGTCGTCTTCGTACGTTTTGCCCTTGACAATGACCGCGCCGTAGATACGGGGCGACACGCTGACAGGTTCGACAACAAAGGCAGCGCCCTTACGATGGGCGAGCGACGAGCGCACATAAACCCAACCGCCTGCGCCATCATCGCCGGCATGCCACGCGCCGACCCATTTCAGGCGCTCGGCGAGCATTTTGGCGACCTCGGCATGCTTTTCGAATGTGCCGGTCGCCTCAAGGTCGTACATGCCGACCGTGACGCTTCGAACGTGCAGCACGCCCGGGTTGCTGAGCATGGGGCGCGCCGAGATGCGCGAACCCTTATGGTTCGTCACGGGAAGGTATTTTGTGCGGATGGCGATGCTCATTTGCATGTCCTTTGTTTTCGATTCCCTATCCTCGCATCTCGAGGCGGGTATGGCAACCGATCAAGTCGCCTTTTTGCGATTGAAGTGCAGGCGCTCGCCCGGGGTCATCGCCGAGACGTCGCCCTCGGCGACACGTTCACGGCGAATGATTTCGTTTTGCATCACCTCAACTTTGGCAGCATGCAAATGCACATCACCGACCAGGATGTCGGTTTGCATCGTGTTGCGCCAACGCTCAACGAAATGCAACAACTCGGCGGTCGTGTAACCCGGGTATGCGCCCGTTGGGAATGCAGCGTCGCTCACAGCGACACCTGCTCAACGGCGACGCACTGGGGCCAGGCGTGCCCATCGAATTTGACCAGCAGGGATGACCCATTTTCACGGGTGGCAATCACTTTGCCTTTCGTTCCGATTTTGATCGCGCGGTTCGATTCCCGATCAGCGGCAGGTACATGCACGTTGAGGGTCACGCGAGAATTTTTGCGGATGACGTTGGCGTTCATTTTGGCGTCCCTTTGTTTCGATGATTAAGCATCCCATCTCGAGTTGAGTTGGGCAACCCCTAATCAGAGCAGGTCGGCGTTTTCCTTCATCCATTTGACCGCTTCGTTAAAGCGATTGCGCGACGCCTGATGATGCAATTCCAGGTCGACCGCGGCATCAGCGAACTCGGCGCTGGTGCAATCGGGATAGTCGAGCAGGACGGCAGTCGCCGCGCAACGCATGGCGTTGGCGAGGGTATCCTCGCCCAGCGCGACGAAGCGCAGGTCGCGAGCGATAATGGCGGTGATTGCTTCGTGGCGGTCGGTGTTCATTTGCGTGTCCCTTTCGACACAACAACTATCCCACACCGGGGCGAAGCGAGCACCCGAAATCGGATGCCCGCGTCGCTTTTTATGCGGCAGTACGCTTTCCCCATTTGTGATACTGGGTCGCCGCGGTCGAGGCGTTCACGCCCAGCGCGACACAGGCGGCAATGACATCCTTGCGGGTCGCGCCCACCATTTCGCTTGCCAAGCGCCAAACAACGGCGACCGGGGATTCGATTGCCGACTTGGCGCGAGCAGGGCGCGACAGCGCAGCAGGGTCACGCCACAGCGAGGCATCAAGAGGTTGGGCGACCCAACCCTCGGGCAGCACGCCCACGTCCTCTTCGCGACACGTGACAACGGCGCACGGCACGAGATTCGAATTGACCAGCGCCCATTCGAAGTGATGCACGTCGAGACGGGTCGCCCAACCGAGTTCAGCGATGGGCAACGGCAGGTCGACCGCCTTGACGTACCACGCTTGCACGTGGGCATCCCAATGCGTCATGAACGGGGTCGTAAGAGTCTTGAGGGCGGCATTGGCAGCGGCGGCACGGGTGAGGTACGACATG
The DNA here is from genome assembly GCA_964542655.1 of uncultured Cellvibrionaceae bacterium. GTDB lineage: Bacteria > Pseudomonadota > Gammaproteobacteria > Pseudomonadales > Cellvibrionaceae > Cellvibrio. Next base: position 101,006 of record CAZIWB010000020.1, on the reverse strand, counting down.
GAGGGTTCCTTTGTTTGTCGTTTCGATAATTGATCATCTCGCAACTCAGGCGAGGTGGCAACTCAATAAGTCGCCCTGCCCTCCGAATGTTCGTGTTTGACATGATCGGCGAGCGCCTCGGCGACGCCCTCGACCAGCTCAGGGGTGGTGACATCCACCCCATAATGGTGCAGATGCTGTTCAATGAACAACCCAACGGCGCAGGCGAGGTCAGCGACCTCGGAAGGCGTGAGCGGATGCTCGCCGACAATCTTCATTTGTCAACTCCCCTATTTCGGTTGCCGAATACGAAACTGCGGCAGCACGCGCTTGCCCGAGTAACGGATCACCTCAAGCAACCCTTGCGCCTCGAGACGATACATGGTGCGGCGGGAATCATCGGCACATGAATGCCAACCCGGGTAGTCGAGTGCGAATTTCAGAAGGCGCAATGAATGCTTGCCCATTTGTCAACTCCTGGTTGAGGTGTGAGGCGAGGGGGTCGAAACCCCCTCGGTCGGTCACATCGAATGGTACGTTTCGGTCGACGGGTCGAGGTAACCGGGCGTGTCGCGGTCAATCCAAAACCAACCCGTCTCGGTGCGATTGAGCAGGTTTTGCTTGCGCACCATTTCGACAATGCGCACATCCCACGCTGCCTTGACGCGCTTGTCATCGATGACACGCACCATCTTGAACTGTAGGGGTTTGCCGTCAGCGCCGAGCAGCCCGTTGCGGGTCGCCTGCTCGGTCAGCGAGTTGTGGAGGGTCATTGCGGTTTCAGCGGTGAACATGTGAGGCGTTCCTGTTTCGTGTTTGCGTTTCAACACAATCAATATCCCCCATCTCGACGCTGGTCGCACCTAAAATCGGACGCCATCGACAAAAAAAAATCGGGCGATGCAGCGCCCGAGTTTTGGAGGTCAATCGATCAGATTAGGTTATCAAACCGGATCGAAGTTGTCAACCACGATTGCGGCATAAATGCTCGTCGGGGTCGGTTCGTCGTCTTCGTCGTCTTCGTCGTCGCTGTCATAAGGCGTCTCAAATGTCAACCAGATGTCAGCAGCGATTGTGTATGACCTGTCGTCATGCTCGCCGGCATGCAACACGGTGATGTCCATACCGTCGCGTATAGCGTCGCCCTCGACTTCGTATCCCTCGGCGATCTCATCGACCAGCATCGCCAGCGCCTTGTCAAAGGCGGCACGGGGATCGAGCGATAGGGCAGCAACATTGCCGTGAGCGAGATCGCTCAGGTCACCCCCTCCCGCCGTGTAGTCACGAAAAGCATCGCGCATGACCTCGGCATCCAATTCGGTGATATACGATGCAACAAACATTTTTCGATTCCCTTGTTTCGATGAATTGACAATCTCAACTCGTGTCGAGATTGTCAACCGGCAAAGTTCGATTTATGTGTTTGCCTTCGCAATCGCGGCATTGAACGCGTGAGCGGCATCGCCCCTGCTTTCGAACACCTCGCCGAAGTCGCCCTGTGCGTCTTCGTACACGACAACGGCACGATTATCATGGTGCAGGTGATACAGGGTCAGAATCGTTGCCGTATCGTTCTTTTTGACCTTGACCCATGCGACCTCGGTCGCCATGCGACCCTTGTCGCCGAAATGGGACGATTGCACCTTGACAAAAGCGCTGGTCCTCGCTTCAAAGGGGTCGACGCGCATGCTGGCGCACGCCAGATCGAAATCATCGTAGCGAACGGTCAGGTTCGCCGTCATGATCGGGTGCCCATCGTCGTTATTGAACACCAGTTCAAACCAGCGAGACAGGGAATCATTCGACGTTGCGCCAATGTCAAGCACCAGCGTGACTTCGTCAAGGTTCATCGGGTCAAACATTTTGCATTCCTTTGTTTCGATGTATTCAACATCTCACAACTCGTTCGGGGTCGCACCTGAAATCGGATGCGACCCTGAATTATTTTTCAATAGTTGACTTCGTACAGCCTCTTATCGCCGACGCCTCGGGTTCGCAACACGCCTCGGCGAACCAGCGCGGTCATTGCCTGCTTCAACAGGTCGCGCATGGCGTCATCGTCGTTAAAGTCGCCCATGGCAATCGCCTTTCGGATGAGCGCGTCACGGGTCAGGGCAGCGCCCGGTATACCCATGAAGACGCGACGGATTGCGCCGTTGCCGGCATTCACGTCAGCGAAGGCGAAGCAGGTCGCGACCTTCGTACAGAGGGTTACGTCAGCGCCAAATGTTGGCATGTCAACCCCCTCAATGCTCGGTGACGGTGAAATAACCCTTGACGGGTTCGCCGAACACGACGCGCAACATGTCGCTGACGTTTTCGCCGTTGACGGGGCGCCCCGTGTGACGGG
>CAZIWB010000020.1:0-98577 GCA_964542655.1 uncultured Cellvibrionaceae bacterium | reverse complement strand
TGACGGGGCGCCCCGTGTGACGGGTGAGGAATGCGCGAACCTGGTCGCTCGAAACATGACCCTTGGCGTTCATGCCGGTGCGAGCATCGGCAACGATTTGGGCGGCGGCGTCGATAACGAGTGCGGTGTTCATTTCGGTGTTCCTTTGTTTTCGATGCAATCAACATCTCGCATCCCATTGCAGGTGGCAACTGCAAAAGTCGTTTTTGTTCGAAAAAATCGCAGTCAATATAATGGGCGAAAAATCCCACCCTCGCCCCGCTGGTTGAGCGGCGCTCGCTGCAGCGCCTCGCCGTGGATGTCAAGTAGAAAGTTGCAGGCGCGAGAATTATTTCGTACGTTGCTCAAAGGGGGTTGACACCGCCTCGAGGATCTGTCTGCTTGGCGCTTATCATGGCGACAAGACAGGTCGCTCAGGCAATAGGTGCCAGGCCCACTATATGCCGCTGAACTAAGTGCAGAGGCACCTATCAGGGCTAAACCAAGTGCCTCGGGCAATCGCTGCCTCGGGTACCTATCATGGCCCTACCTAGTTCTCGGGGCAAGCATCCGAGATCCGAATCCCCCTCAAGCCAAAAATTTTTGAAAAGGCTCTCAAGCCAAAAATTTTTTCGGGTGAGAAATTTCGACCAGACCCCCTCAAGCCAAAATTTTTTGGGGGACCCGCCGGTTGCGAATCCCCCTCAAGCTAAAATTTTTTCGAAGAGCCCTCAAGCTAAAATTTTTTGACGAGCGATCCAAAAGCGGATATGCCCTCAAGCCAAAATTTTTACAGGAAAGGTTCTGCAATCATTGCCAGGACCCGACGCCAAAAGCTGGGTCGAATGCCCAGACGTGCCGCCTCGAGACCAGCTGTGTATCGATCAGCATAGATCGTGCGGTATACCAGATTTCGGAGGTTCGACTTCAGGTCGTGAGAGGCATTTTTGTAGGAGGTCATTCGCTCACCCAAAAATTTAGGTCCCCCCGGTTTCGACCTCCACGAAAAGGTCCCCCCGGTTTTGCCTGTATAAAGAAGAGGGGCGTCCCGCCCTCACAACGAGACACCCCTCCAAGCGACGCGCGCTCACATCGGTGACCCTAGCGAAATAGGGCAGGACTGTCACCGTATCCACTTTCGCAAAATTCGGCGCCACAACGGTACAACTCCACCACCTGCTCGATCTGCTCCCATAGCATCACAGTAACATCCCGCACTGCGCATCCCCACACAGTCCTCGCACTCGTACGATGGCCAGGCAATACCATGCACGGCTCGCCACACCTCACGACGCAAGGCATTCCATCTCCGGCGCCACCATTCGAGTAACGGACCACCTGGACGAGGTGCTCCGTAGGCAACTTCATGCACGGTGCGCCACACCTCAGGTGCAGCATTATACTCGACTTCTCGAACTCTAATCGTAGCAAGGGCAATCGCGTCGAGTGCCGAATAGGTGCTTCGGTTCGACTTGTCGATCTCTTCTCTTAACACCCGTTCAGCATCTTTGTATGCCCAGCCGTAGACTTCCGCGTGTCGGTAGAAACGCTCAGTCGCCTCGAGAAATTCTCTAAATTGTTTGTCCATCACAACCCCGCTCGCTTACACCAAATCGACCAAGCCCGGGCAAGGGCGCGCTTCCCCGCGTCCACAGAAGTTGCGTCACCGTAGCCTTTGACGATCCACTTCGTCTTGACGCCATCCATTGACCAGTGAACAACGTCCATCTTCTCGAGGACGGTGCCGATGCAGAGCTTGTGTGAGTACGCCTGCAAACATCGTTCCATGCCTGCCAGCGGTACCCACCTAAGCTTGGGACGCGTCATTCGTCCGTGATCCCCTGCTTCATGAGCATGGTACGAAGCTCCTTGAACTGCTCGCCGGTTTCGACCAGCTTTTCAATCGTCGCACGGCTGAGTTCGACGCCCTTCTGCCCCATGCCTGCCATCTGCGACGACTGCAAAGCATTCAGCATGAAGTGAATATTCGCATTGCAGTTTCCAAGTAGAAACTTCGCCTGTTTCTCGTTAAGTTCAAGGACCACGGCAGGCGGGTTGTTGCTGTTTGGAGTGTCAATCATTGTTCAGCTGCTCCATAATCTCTTTGCGTTTGTCGGTGCGACCTGCTCTGTAAGCCAGGTCAAGCATGGGGATCGCGCGCTGCGCTTCTTCGAACGTGTCAAAGTACAGCTCGGGAGACATAAGAATGCCATGCGGGCCGGGGCTGCCGGGGCCGCGAAGGTAGTACAGAGTGCGCGGTCGCTTCGAAATAGCGGAATCGCTTAACCCTGCATACTCGTTGTCGCGCGAGCCCACTTCATAAAGTTTATTCTTCGCCATCATATTCCCCCGGAATCATTGCAATCGTCGCAAAGATCTTCTGATCCTTCGTTGTTCAACTCGTCAGTCGAACAGCACCAACCACAACCGTCGCACCAAAAGACCTGCTGCCCGATCAACTCAACGAGCCGGAGTGACTTCCTCTCGTCCACAGGTAGGCCGAGCCGATCAGATTCCTCTTCAACAGCTTGTTCTTCGAACAGAATGCATTGATCGACAAGCCGCGCCACTACCGCGTCAGCGACCTGCTCGAGAAGGGTGCGGGGATCGTCAGTCATGGAACCGTTCTTTCGAGTACTCGTACTCGACATTCGTTGGTTCGACGCGCAGGTTGCCCCAAACGAAAAAAGGACCGCGGCGTCGATGATTGTGAATTCGACTGCCTGTCGCACGTGCGAAGTCGAAGAATATGCCACCTTGCATACTAACTTCAACAAACAACTCTGCATCCTTGGCGAGCCGATCAATCTCAGTCAGCGTCTTGACGAGCAGGTCAATATCGTACTTGGTGCTCATCTCAAACCCCTCTCCTGCATCTCGGTCAACAGGTTCACGGGATCTTCTTCGAACAGATCATCCATGACGACTGCGCTTGTGTAACCCATGCCGGCGAACCTGTGCTGGTCCATGAACGCACCCGCCTTGGCATCGGCCTCGGCGAACGTCGAGCAACCTAGCAAAGTCACCTCGACCTTGCTCTCGGTATGCCCATCGTTGAAGTCGGGCGGCATAAGCAGCAGCTTGAACTGCATCACGAGAACCACCCTTTCCGGTTGAAGACAAGGGTCGCCCCAACATACTCGAGAGAGAATAGGAGGTAGCCGTCAAACGGCCGCGGCTGACCACCGAGATAGTAGGCGACCCACCAAATTAAAGTGGCGGTACAGGCGGCAACGAGAGCAGTAACAAAGAATCTCATTTGGGGTTCCTTTCAGGCAGCATATGAAAAAGGGGCTGGCAGACCCCTTTCGCTTTACTGTCCGACTGTGATAGGACGCTTGCCTGCCTCGAGAATTGGCAAACCAGCCTCAGTCGGAACGTAGATCACGTCTCGACCTGTTGCACCTGTGTTTTCGAGCATCTCGATATAGCGCCACCGCAAATATCCCTCGGGCCCGCCAAGGCTGCCGGCGATAATCGCGTTCGCCTCAGCGACGCCCTTGGCACGCTCGATTTCCGCTCGTGCCGTGAGCGATGCACTGTCGAGCGCGGCTTGCGCCTCACGCACCTTGATTTGACGATTGCTCTCGGCGCGTTGGAACTCTGCTTCGCCTGCCATCTTCTGCGCATAGATATTGTACTGCGGCCAGTACATCATGCAGCCGGTGATGCTGCTGCCGAGTACCAGGACCACCACCAGCACAATGCTGAGTACGATTTTCATGTCAGGATCCATCCTTCGTTGTTCCTTCTGTTGCCGACCTCTTGCAAGAATTGTTTCGAGGTTCTCAGTCACTTCTTCATCATCCTTTCCAGGATTTCGCCGAGGCTCTCACCTTCAGCATACACGGGTTCGTTGAGCTGATGGTAGGCGACCACGACCGGCTCGGGATCGGATTCACGATGGTAAAGATCATCGCACCCCCCATATTCCCACGGATCGAACGCCTCGAAATCTTCGTAGTCCCAGTCGCCGTAGTTGTCGCTCGGTTCGTCTTCGGCCAGGTATTCGTCGTACCACTGATCACTCAACCCGTCGCCGTAGACGTAATCCATGTCTTCCATGTCACGGAAGCGCTGATCGTCCATAGCATCCGCCTCCATGAGATCGAGCGCCTCGGTGATCGTCGCTTTGGATTCGCGCCGTGCCTCACGCCGGTTGAACCGCTTAGACCAGCTATTGTATCGCGCCGGGTAATGACCGCCGACTGCGTCTTTGCTGCTGTGTGACATATTATTATGACCTCCCGACAATAACGCGCTGCTCATCCAGCACTTCGATTACCTGTGCCGCCTTATACCCGCATGTGCGGATAGCCGCCTCGGCATCCTCACGTGAGCTGAATTTTGACCCCTCCCAGTCGACCCAATCGACATGGTGATATTCACCAGGACGATCTTTGGCGACGACTGCGAAGATCTTGCCTCTGCCGGTACGTTCGATCATGAAAGGTTTGCGCGGCTTCATGTGATGTCCTCCGATGTATTGAGAATCTTCCAGAGTAGAATCTCGTCAGGGGTCTCAGGAACGTCCCGGGCCATATCGAGATACTTCTCGATAAGACGCTTCTTGTTCTTATCATTGACACGATGGCCTTGCGACTGAAGCAGGCGAACTACAACGGCGCGGAGGATTTCAACGGTCATTTTGGGAACGCCCCTCTGGTTTCGATATGACCAATCTAGACATCAGATCGAAGTCAGGCAACTCCTATCTTCACGTGGAGGATAATAAACGCAATCCCCCTCGGCTTCCGCTGTCGCCATGTCGATCCGATAGTTGTAGTAATCGATGATAGCTTCCGCTGCTGCAATCCACCCATAACAGGTCACAACGCAGTACCGCTGCTTTACTAACCTGAGATGCCACTTCACCTGATTTTCAGATCGATCACCGCGAGTTTTGCCGTAACCCGTCTTACGCTTCATCTCGATGTAAAGACCAGCGTACTGACCAAGAGGCACAGGCAAACAAAGATCAGGAACGCCAGACTTGACGCCTTCAGCTTTGAGATTGGCGGCAACGCTGGGCGTCCGGTCTCCGCCATTTGGGATTGCATGTAGAAGGTCGAGATCTTGATATATCCGTCCATCGATTACCGTCCATTGCATGAGCGCAGTTTGCTCGCCGTGTTCTGTCCCGCTCGCAGCAAGCCGCTCAGGGGTTATGATCGTCCCACGTGCGGCGTTACGTTCGGTGGTGTCAATCGTGCCTTTGGGAGCTCGACTCATAATCTTACCCTCCGTGCGCTTCGTGTGAAAGTCGAGCACTAATGACTTCCTGATTGCGCAGATTAATCTTGAGACGCTTGATCTGCCTCATTCGATTGCGTGCGAGAGTGTTCTGCTTAGCACTGTATTCGAGCAACGCAGCATTTTGCAACTCAAGCATCCAAATCTGCTTCTCGAGTTCTTCCCTCGACTGACCCTTGTGCTGTTCACGCAGCCGATCTGCAAGAACATCGCCTAACGTTACTGTCATGTCAGTATCTCTCTTTGGTTATAGACCCATCGGGCCAAACGATTGTGACAGGTCGACCGAGCTTGCGCGCATATCGAACCGTAGTCCATGTCCCGCTTCGTATGATCTCAGGACAATAGGGAGTGGCAATCATGCGCTCGGTGCGGTTCACGATTGCTTTATCTCGAACGATGTAGTCTCCAACGGGCATGAGCTCGTCGCAATCCAGATCCATCACCGCGTTGCCCTGCTTCGTCGGCGGGTGACCAACGATCTTGCATTCTCGAGGACTGAACAACGACCTCACGATGCCGTGAAACTGCGTATCCGAACCAACGCACATGCCATGGTCGGCCTCATCCGGCATAAAGCCGAAGACTTCTTGCTCGACACGCTCGAACTGCAATGGCGACATGCCCAATTGCGTCCCTGTGAATCCCAATTTCATACACTTCTCCTATCCGATAATACACGGGTGGCCTTGATTTCTGGGCGTTTCAGCAAGTTCAGCCCCTATAATCAACCCTATAATCAACAACAAAAACATCAACAACAACAACAACATAACAATTATAGGGATATATCAATTATAGGGTTATAAACAATCATTGCAAAAGTTCATGTTAACGTGAGGGTTTTGGTACGCGTAAACGTTATCTTTTGTGTGCGTTTGTGTGTGCCCCCTTCACCCTATAACCCTTTTATCCCCCTATCTCAATTTCGCCAACGATTTCAAAGGTTTAGGCGAAAAATATTAGGGTTGATTACAGGGTTGCCGGGCAATTAGGGGGTTGGAGGATAGTCTAACTCCAGATAGGATCCATGAGTACAGGCGAGATATACACAGGAGGACGTCCAACGCCGTTTGCCGGCATGTTCACTTCCTCAAGCATACCTTCTTTGATCATGTGGGTGAGGGTGTCCGAAACCTTCTGAGATCGCCCGCCGCCGTATCCTTGACCGGCAAATGACGAGAATGGTTTGCGCTGTTTGAGATAGTCGCGCAATATCTGCTTCGGTACACCCGGCGATCCTTTATACTCTTTTCGCTTGAGCAACTCTTTGATCGACTTGACCACTGCCAAGACTTCATCCGACGCGCCATGCCCGAGATCACCATGATCAACATCGGTGAGCAGGGACACAAGATTCTGAAGCAAGTACCCGAATGCCCACTTGTATTGTTCAAGTGTGACAGATGGCGTAAAAGGACTCTCCATAACGGCAAGCATTGCGGCAATTCTCTGCGCTGTGAGTGGCACGCGGCTGATCGCGCCGTACACAGGAGGGAGCTTGCCCTCAATGGCGGCATTGGAAATCGCGTCCACAGTACGGACGAATTGCCAATGCAGATCGGCGACTTGTTCCGTCGAGACAACAGTCAGTAGTTTGCCGGCATCGAAGGGATTGAGCTTGTATTGCTCGTCTAGATTCTTCGCTTGCACAAGTCGCTGAACTAAGATGTCACGCAATGCAGGAGGCAAGTCCTCGGTATACTGCATCGGCTCGCCGCCCGGGGCATGATGCCTGATGACGACCACGCGCGAAAGGAATCCGTCGAGTGCGTCTTCGCTGAACACGTCAAACTTGCTGGTAGTCGTTGTCCAGAACGTTGACACGTTCAAGTTGTTGATAGGTTCGACATCTGCTTTCCTGTTAGCGACCGACCTCGGACCTGAGAACATGCTGCCGTGCGTGCCGGCGTCATACAGCTGGTTGAAAGCATCTCTCAAATGGGCATCACTCGGACTCTTGCCCTCATTCATCGATGCAAGCTGCGAGTAGCATTCTTCAACGTACCACACCATGGACGGCATCGCCATGAAGTCGGGCATAACCGCTTGGATGGATGAAGTGCTCGAATTGAGGATACGCGTCAACGATGGCCCTGCCGGCGTATTACCGATCTGTTGCGCCGCTTCCGCCATGAAGCGTTCCCATACCTTCATTGTCTGAGTCTTGCCGGCGTTGGACGGCGCAGCCAGGATGAAGTTGACGTTGATACCTGATCCACCTGACACCTTATATCCGCGCGAGATAATTCCCGCCAATGTCGATAAGGTTGCAGGGATGGCAAACTTCGTGAACGGTTTGAAGCTCGCTTTCTCAGCAGCGAGAACGAACTCCCCGACGATACCGGGAGGTCTCGACAGAATTTTGTGCTCGCTCGTCAGTTCTGGAAATGCATCGAGCACAGATTGACTGCCCTTGCTCATGCCGGCAATCGTCTCGTTGGCCTTCTGCAATGCCTCCGCAGCAAGCCGAGCTCGATCCGCTTTCGCGCGTTCCATGTTCTCAACGATCTGGCGACCGTGTTCCGCGAAGTGGAGCAATCCGTTGTTACCCTGCCTCACGCGGCCGAGCACGTAACTGAAATTGCGTTCAGCTTTGGCAGCTCGAGATTCGCCGGCATTGCTCGGTGGCGAGAACTGCACCATCGGGGATTGCATGATGATCCGGCGCACTTGATCAACCGATCCTGTGAACCTGTCGATCATCCCGACGATGGCCATAAACGTGTCCGACCACTCACCCGGGCCGCAACCGACCTGAGCGTTGTATCTTGGCGCAAATGTAGGATTGAAATTGTTAGCGAGGCGAACCACCTCTTCGTCGCTGAGATCGAGGCGACGGCTTGCCGCGGTGTCATATACAGCAGTCTCGCCACCTGCCTCAGGTGTCATCGCTCCAAAAATCGAGACGAGAAATTCTTGCTGATCCTTGATCTCAGTTTTGTTGTTCAGTACGTTGCCGGTGATCGTGAAATACCGACCTGAACAATAGATCTCAACCTGCATTGCCTGCGAGCGTTTCCCGGACACAGGCAATCGACCCTTGCCGATCATATGAACGCCCATCCCGGAGGGGGAAAGCTCGGTATATGTATCGACTTGCGACATGATCTGGCTGACGAAGCGCTGACGCGTCTCGAGATGCTCAGGTTTTACCTTGCTCTCGTCGTCAATATCCATTCCAAAGTATTCGTCATTGTCGGCGAAGACAAAACCAATGCCGCTGAAAATGGAAGGATTGTTTTCGTATACTCTGACAGCATCTTCAAAGGTTCCCCACTGGCTCGGGTCAGTAACATCGGCCATATACGCGGGGTTATTCGGGTTGTACGGGGGTTTGGTGATCTTCCCCTCGGCGACGATAGAGCGCCAGACGACCCATTGACGGCGAACACGAAGTTCCGCCGGCACTGCCTGCAAGTTCATTGTGAGGTTCCTCAATATCTGATGATTGACATGTCCCTACAATCACCCTAGATTGTCAATCGCAAATTTATATCTCGAAGGGTACCCCGAAGTGAAGAATCTCGTCTTAGTCGCTGTCCTGATTTCCTTGGCTGGTTGCGCCAATAACATGAACGCGTACCAGAAGGAACGCGCTCTTGAGTTCCAGCAAAAATCCATCGCAGCTGGTTCGCTCTACCGCCCGATCAAGAAGCGCTAACTACACCGACCCGTTGACCTCTAGGCGCGGGTCACACCGCACTGGAGAAGATCAATGAAGTACGATGAAGCGCTGGAAGCAGCGCGAAAGGGTTTTGTCATTCGTCGCACCGACTGGCCCAATGGTCACCGGCTGCGCCTTGTCGGGGGTACCCTCATGCGCCTGATCGGCAATCGTAAGTCCGAGCGCTATGTGCGCAACTCCCCCGACGCTCACGCCATCGACTGGCAGGTATTCAAGGATGTGGCAGGGTGAGACGATATATGCTGCCCGATTTTCAGGGTTCCAACTTACGTTGCCCCGATTGTAAAGTCGTATCGCCGGCGGACAAATGGGTTGAAGCAGAAGCCTATTGCGAGCTTTGCGGTGATCATTATGCCGTGCAATGTCCCAACCCTGATTGCACAAACATAATCGACCTCGTAGAACACGACCTGAATGAAATGGAGGCTGCCTCACATGACGAAACACGACTTGACCCTGATCCCCCTATCACTGGCGGCTAAACGGCAAGGGGTATACTGATGGCGGTTGATCTTCTCACCCGGGTCAAGCTTGCGCTCGCCATCTCGGAGTCGATGCAGGCAAATGGCGTCATAGCCAAGTTGCTCAAAGAAACGGTCCCCGCTCTCGAGGCGCTCGAAGAGCTCGCGAAACAAAAGCACCCAACTGAGCTCGATGACGAAGAACGTGCCGGTGCAGATTGGGAAGGCGGCTACGCTGCAATGGTCGAGAAAGCGCGTGAGGCACTCAAATGAGAGAGCTCACCGAACCTGAGAAGAACATCCTTCGCTTGTTTTCGCCCGACACTTATTGTATCGACCTCGGTACATATGGCGTCGAGCGTGTTCGTCTCGAGAACATGGGGTTGATCAAGTGGGTCCCCAGACAGGCGTGGTCAGGTCACTATACCTACGGCATCACCGCTGAAGGCATCAAGGTACTGGAGTCCCTCGAATGAATGACCGTCGCATCCTTTACGTCTGCACTCGTTGTGCGGACGGCGCAGAAGAATCCTGCGGACACTACGACCGCACCGAGCTCAGGGTAACGCCTGACGGCGATTGGCTATGCGAAAATTGTCACGGCGACATCCCGGTTGCATACGGCGACAGGCCAAGTTGGAACGATCTTCCCTCACCACCGCTTGCCGTTCTTTCTGTGGACGCATCGGACGACCGCGCATCGCTCCTGCTCTTAACCACCCATCTGATGGACGTTGCGAAGACCACGAACGATCCTTGGATCAAAGATCTTCTTGCTCAGACAGGTCGTTTCCTTGCAACGCCGGCGAATGCCAAACCTGATCGCGATAGCATTCGGATTGCTCAACAGTTCGTCAGCAGCTACCGCTCAGGTGCGCAAGGCGCCTCAATGGATGCCGATTCTGCGATGGCCCTTGCGCTCGCAATCGAGGACATTTTAGGCTAACAAAAGGAACCTCACTCGTCTCCCGTACGTGCTCGACCAGCACATCAACACCATCCACATCGAGCACGTCTTGAGCCCGTTCGGCGTCATCATGGCTGGCGCTCGTGTCATCGATCCATACAAGGACTAACCTCATGAAAATCCCACTTTGGCTTCTCGCAATCCTTCTCGTCGGCGGCTACGTGTATGGAGGTTTCTGGACCTACGGTTGGGTCTGGAATAAGTACCCGCCGACCCGTATGTGCTATGAGGACAGCAACGGTGAATATACCCGCAATTGCTTCTTCATCGAGCACGGTCCCTTGGAGGGTGCATTCTGGCCCATTTATTGGGCAGGTGTTAAAGCAATCGAAGCGACGAAGTCGTAAGCACAACGCTGGAAGAATGATGTATCTCGAACCCACCCACCTCATTATCGCCGCGCTGGTTTGCTTCGGTTTGGGTGCAGCAACCGCGACCTGGATCATTGCGAAGCTGTACAAGTTAGCGCATATGCCAACCCCCAAACCCGCATGGAAACGACGCTGATGGTTGAGATCCTTCGCATCATGGGTGCAACCCGGGTCATCGGCAAATCACAAGGGTATTACGGTCTGCCACTTCGTGACGAGCCGAGTGGTCTCAGCGACGAGCCGCTTGCCCTCGAAACGTTTACCGAGGATCCCGTAACCGGCCCGAACACTCCGGCGATGATAACCGCGTGGCAGTTCAACCCGGAAGAGCTGTTAAAGCTCACAAAGGGTGCCCCTCTTTACCTCAAGATCATCGGGCAAGGACATCCCCCGCTTATGCTAATCGTCGGCGAGATTCCGGAATGATGACGGGGCAAATCTTCGTCTTCGGTTCCAACATCGCCGGTCGTCACGGCAAGGGCGCAGCCCTGTATGCCAAGCAACACCACGGCGCGAAGCAGGGTCAAGGCCGCGGTCTTCAGGGTAACAGCTACGCGATCCCGACGAAGGGGATTTCCCCTCACGCGCTTGCTCCTATGCCTGTGCTTTCACTTGAACAAATTGAGTGGGAAGTCGCAATGTTTCTCGATTTTGCAGAGCGTCACGAAGAGCTCACGTTTAATCTGACGCCCATTGGCTGCGGTCATGCCGGGTATACACCTGAGCAGATTGCACCTTTCTTTGCCAAGGCGCCCGAAAACGTGCTTTTTGCCACCTGAGTTTGCGCGTATAATCAGACCCTAGCCAAAGGAATCGAAATGAAAAACAACGCTGACAATCCCGCGTTCCCTCTTCCGGTACAGGCGGTTGCAGGTCTGACCAAGCGTGAGTACATGGCCACGCACCTGATGGCAGGACTCGCGACTTGGGCACCTTTCCTCGGCGCAACGGACATGCAGACCGGCAGTCCCGAATGGCACGCGGCAACACAGAAAGCCCGTGCAGAATATGCCGTCGCTGAAGCTGACGCGCTATTGGAAGCACTCAACAAGTAAAGGTTTCGACTATGATCGACCCCGCATCACAGGAATTTTCCGATCTGCTCGCCGCATGGCATCATGCTGAAGAGCAGGCGAACCACTGGAAGACGCAAGAGAATATGCTGCGAAACCAGATCTTCGCTGGGGCATTCGGTGACGAACCCAAGCCGGGAAAGGACAACAAAGTCCGTCTCCCATACGACATGGCACTGATTGGTGACTATCGTATAAACTATACCATCGATCAAGCCGCGATGGAAGCATCCAAATCGCTGATCGATCCTGCCGTCTTCGATGAGGTCATCTCGTATCGCGCCAGTGTCAAGGCTGCGGCGTTCCGTGACCTGGACGACGATACGCGACGGCCCTTTACCGTCTTCATCACCGCGGCACCTGGCACACCCGGGCTCGAGATCAAGCCTGCAAACAAAGTGAGATGGTAATGAACAGCAACAATAAGATCACCGGCGCTGACATATTCGAAGCGCTTTTCGCCATCACCAAAGACGACATGCCGACAGGGTTGACTGATGACATGATGCAGAAGCTCGCTGACCGGCTCAACGAAGCATTCTCTTCGGGTCGGATGGTTAGGTTCGATTACAAGAACCACCGAGCTGAAACGGAGCTTCGCACTATCAAAGTACTGTCGCTTGATTTCTTGCCCCTGCCCAATAACTCGATGGGCTACCCTCCGGGTTGGGCCTTGCGTGGGCTCGACTACAGCAGGGATCGCGACGGCACGGAAATGCGTTCGTTCCTGCTAAACAACATCCAAATGCCTGAGGTGATCTTCCGACAACCTCAGAATAACAATCCGTTCCGGATCATGTTGAAGTGAGCAACTACGTTAAGGCTTCAGTTGCCACGGTCGTCACCGTACTTGCAATTCTGCTGGTCGCCACAGCGTTCTGGTTTCTCGGAGAAACTTGGGAACTATTAGGCCCCACCCTCACCACGGTAGCACCTTACCTCGATTGGGCAGCAACTGTTGTGGGCGTAATGTTCTGCATCTTGGTAACCATCGGCGCTATTGCCTGGATCTGGACAGGCTGGGTTCGCTTCTTTGAAGGATTCAATGATGAATCTAAGTCGTAGACTCTTTCTCGGCGGATCAATTTCCCTGCTCGGCGCTGCGCTTCTTCCGCAGCCTGTCATCGCCCTGCCTACAATATACGGCGACGGGGTCACTTGCGATGCCGCAGGACTTCAAGCACTGATCGACGGGGCCCCGTTCCATGTCGCCAATGAGGCGTTGACCGTCCGTGAAGGTCTGGGCATCACAGGTGGGGTTCTACGTCTTACGCGCAGCCTGAAAGTTCGTAACAATATGGCATTCTCACTCTCCAATCTGACAATAAGAATTGGCCCTTCTGAAGTCAATGAGCCCATTCTTCAGGCGCTGACGGGTGGCAAACTAAGTGTCACTGATACCACCTTCTTCTTAGAAGAGGGTACTCATTTTGCCAGTGGACCTTTGTTGTACGCTTCAAGCAACGGCGGTCAAGTAACTGTCCGTAGCAAAGACATTACCAAATGACCTCCGCTCGTCGCCGATACAATCTGCTTTTCCCACCAGCTGCGAAACCCAGCAAAGGCAACATCACTCGGTTCGTCTGTATTGAGGGAAACCGTGCGCAGGTGATCGCCCTTGACCGTCGCCGTAAACGCAACGTTATTGCCGGTAGGGGCAGTCCTATCACGATATACGATGACGGCTTAAGCTATGCCAAGATCATGGCTGTAGCGTTCATCGTCAGGATTAAGGAACGCAAGCGTGTATAGGATTCGTTGGGAAAGAGTACAGGTTTATGCTCACGGGAAAGACGTTGGCATGGCTCGCATGTGTATTGCTGAGCGTCGCAAACGTTTCCTATGGTGGCATATCTGGTGGCCCATCGGAGATTGGCATCACAATATTGAACAAGCGGAACAAGATGTTGCTCACCACAAATATTTGCTCACGCCTCTACCCAAGACCCGCACAATTACTTGAAGCATCGCAAATTTGACTTGATCGGTGCTCACCGAATTTGTCATGATTGACGAACGATTACATAAAGGATTTCAATCGTGACCCCTGTCCCATTCGATGACACAGTCGCAGCCAACGTCAAGGGTTACGAACTCCGCACCATTGACGATCTGCGAGACATTCTGACTGAAACCAAACAAGGCTTTCAACGCGAGCTTGACGTGACCAGCGCTTCCGGAGTAGCGTGGGCTGAAGAACGCCTTGACTGCCTCGTCCGCCTCATTCCTCGAGCTCGCTATGTTCTGTGGAAGCGAGACGAAAACTTCATCACAATTGCTCAGACCGTAGAATCTCTCCGTGCTGAGTTTCCATGGCTCAAACACGAGAAGGTCACAAGGTGAATGGAAAAGCCCGTATCTATCCCCGCCGCAAATGGACGATCGAAGCCAACCACAACTGGGTCCAAATTAGCGTCTGGCTCGTCCGTCACAGCGATGGAACGCTCCAAGAAACGAACTCCGCGGCCGAAGCCTACACAGCGGCCCGTGACCGAACCAGAGAAAGCCGCCTCCACTATGCCCACTGACAACCCGCAGCTGTTCCGCGCGTCCCTCACGGATCCGTCAGCATCATTCCGTCACCTTGTCGAGACACAGCGCAACGCTGCAATTTCGCATGAAAGCTTCCTGCTGATGCAACTGCAAACGCTCCAGGAAGACCTTGCTTCGGTTCGTTCAGTCATCGTCGGTTGCGATTCCGCGCTGGCATCGACCAACCCTCCTGTTGAGGAAGTCTTTGCACCGCCGCAAATGCCGTCCGTCGATCCGAACTCTCCCCCTCCTCCGACACCTCCCGAACCGGTTCTGCCTCCTCCTGCCTCGCCGGCACTCCGTGCGGTTCAGGATGCGCTTGACAGGAACAACCCACCGGCGACGATCCCGTCGTTCCTCACAGTTCCCAAGGTCGCCTCGGCAAGCTGATGTCCTATGACCACCTTCGGGCTTTGCTCGATAAGGCGGATGCAATCGATCTACGCGATGGCATGTCTGCCTATTCGACTTACCACAAAGTAATTGAAAACTTCGCGCTGGCATACGGTGCGAAGTTTGAACCTACCTTAGCAGCATTCTGCGCCTTGTCACCGCAGAATGATTACTACGGAAACCTTCGTTCCCTAGCCAGCGTACTTTCGGCTGTGCAGCATTCGATCCCGGTTGAGAACGTTATAGTCTCGACCTACAGCCATTGCAGGAACCGGGCTTATTCATATTTAACGGGTTCCGCAGACTTCCTTTCGAGCGTCAAGGGCTTGAAGATCAGGGCGTTCTATGCAAACATCCTCGACCCCGCTGACCCCATCCCCGTCACCATCGATGGGCACATGGTCTGCGCTTGGAGAGGCATTAACGTCCCGATGAAAGCAGCATCTGTTCGCCCGTCTGAGTATGACGAGATTGCCAAGGCAACTCGAGAACTGGCGGATGACCTCAAGCTCATTCCGAACCAGCTCCAGGCGATCATTTGGTTGACGCGCAAGCGCCTCGAGAGAATCAAATACAATCCTCAACTGAAACTCTTCGGCGATGATATCCGTATCTTGCCGATGGACGCACCCCCTTACACCGCGGCTTAAAGGAAACACCTCGCCATGACCAAACTGCTGTTCCATGAAATCCCCGACGCTCAGGTTGTTCTCCGCAAAAGCGGCGTCTATAAGCAGGTCACCCTCTTCCACAGGGATGGGCGATTGTACGCCGGGGCGAATGGTGGCTTCGTGCGGCTCGGCAAGAACGGTACTTCTGTTCCGAACCTCGTCATCGACGGCGACATGGACGGGCTGCCGACACCGCCGACCGTTGACGCGCTGGGCTGGTACGAGTACGGCGAAAAGGTATCCAAGCTTCGCGCGGTGCGATAATGGCACCGCACATCCAGAACACCCGCGGCTACGGCATGAACCACGGGGTCAAGATCCTCGTGTACTCACGTGCCGGCCGCGGCAAGACAACGTTGTGCGCAACGTGTCCTCGTCCTATCATTCTGTCAGCTGAATCCGGCGTTCTCGCCCTCGCTCGATACAGCCTGCCGTTCATTCAGATCGACAACATCGCCCAGCTACGCGATGCCTTTCTGTGGGCGAGGGATTCTCAGGAGGCGCGGCAGAATTTTTCAACCGTCTGCATCGACTCTGTGTCGGAAATTGCTGAAAATATTCTCGGCGTCGCCCTAACCCCAGTTGGCAACAAACAGGTGGACGGTCGTCAGGCTTACGGTCAGATGATCACCACGATGGAAAAGACCATTCGTGAATTCCGAGACCTCAAAGGATATCACGTCTACATGTCCGCGAAGGAAGAACGCATCAAGGACGAAGTGTCTGGCGTGCTGATTAACGGGCCTATGATGCCAGGCAACAAACTCGGCCAGAACATGCCTTACTTCCCTGACGAAGTGTTCCGTCTCGAGGTCAACGACAACCCTTACTATCATTACTTGCGGTGCAAACCCGACTTCTCAAGCGATGCCAAAGACCGCTCCGGCGTGCTTGAAGCTATCGAAGAACCGCATCTGGGTAAGATCATCAATAAGATCGTCAACGCCCCGGAATTGCAGGCAGCCCAATAACGGCCTGCTAGATCCCAACGGCCATGTTGCATCGTCGCACGGTCCCGCTGCAACATCGTCGCCTGCCCAACAAACCTAACTGTGCGCAAACCTAGCCTAACCTGAAACCAACCCAACCTCAACCTTAACCTAGCGAAAGATCCCACCAAAATGGTGATGCTCAATTTCAACGCCTCTCAGGTCCAGCCGAACCAGGCCCTTGAGGCAGTCCCCTCGGGCAACTACCCGGTCATGATCACCAAGTCGGAAGAGAAGCCGACCCGTGCCGGCGATGGTTCCTACATCGAGTTCGAGATGACCATTCAGGGTGGTCAGTACAACGGTCGCAAGCTGTTTGACCGTCTGAACATCAAGAACAAAAATGAGCAGGCTGTGTCCATCGCCTACTCGACCCTCTCGGCAATCTGCCACGTCACCGGCCGTCTGAACATCACCGCAACCGAGCAGTTGCACGGCGTTCCCTTCGTCGCCGTCGCCGTGAAGAAGGAACGTGACGACCAGCCGGGTTCCGGCAACATGACCAACGAGGTCAAGGGCTACAAGGATATCAACGGCAACGATCCGGGCTTTGCCGGCGCCGCACCTGCTCAGCAGCAGGCGGCACCGAATTGGGCCCAGCAGACACCGCCGCCCCAGCAGCAGGCACCCGCGCAGCAGTACGCTCCGCCCCCTGCCCAGCAACAGCAGTACGCACCCCCTCCGCAGCAGCAGACCTACCAGGCCCCGCCTGCTGAACAGCAGCAGCCTCCGGCTCAGCAGTTCGCACCGCCGCCGAATGGTCAGCAGCCGCCGCCGTGGGTTCAGCAACAGCCGACCGCCTAATCGGCATCGGCTCGAACCAAGGCGGGTAATTCGCTCGGCCCGCCTTGGACTCAAACGGCGCCCGTCAGCGCCGCAGGAACGGCGAGCGGTCATCATTCCACTTAGCGGCGGCCTGTGCCGCTTGTCGTTCCGCCATCAAGCGTCAATCCCTTCAACATTGGAAACAGGGAAACCTTTAATATGAATACCTGGACAAAGCTATTGTCTTTCTCGGTGCTGCTTTACGTGGCATCTGTCGTGCTCGTCAATCTCGGATTCTCGGCCGTCCCGATGATCGAAACCCCGGTGGGCATGCTGTCGCCCATGGCGGTCGTCGTCGGCGCGGTCTTCGTCATTCGTGACTATGCGCAGCGTGCAGCAGGCCACTGGGTTCTGGCCGCTATGCTGATCGCAACTGTGCTTTCCTTCTTGCTCGCCAATCCCTTCGTCGCGCTGGCATCTGCTCTCGCCTTCGCTTCTTCCGAGATCGCCGACTACCTGCTCTACACGTTTACCAAGCGGCCCTTCCACCAGCGCGTCGTTCTGTCGTCGCTGGTATCCGCGCCCATCGATACCGCGGTCTTCCTCTTCGGCATCAACGGTTTCACCATCGGCACGTTTGTCCTCATGGTCCTGTCGAAGCTCGTCGCCGCGCTGGTCATCTGGATCACGTATCGCTCAGGTTCGATTGCCGAACCTACTATCGGTGACGGCGGTGAAGCTGTGCCGGCAGGTGTTGCCAATCCCAACTATCAGGATCGCTGGCAGTAGCCTCCAAAGTCCTGCCATGATCTGAAACTGGCGGGGTCTTCGGGCTCCGCCTTTTTTAACCTCTCGTCCACAGAAGGCCGCCTCACATGAAAGCGCCAAAAGAAACCGTAGATGTTCTCCGTCGCCTCGACGTTGATGAACTCCGGACGTTTCTCCAAATCGCTTACCCGCCCTCAAATGAGCTTGAAGAACGAGACCTCACGATATTCCTTGAGGCAGAGCGCAAGACGATTCTTGCTGCCGCTCACAAGGCACGCAACGCACTCGGACCGATGAATTTCACTCAAGCCGAACTCCGAGAATCCCGCGAATGGCTTACCACCAATGGGTATCGAACCGGCATCACCAAACACAGGAACCACTGACATGAAAGCTGAGATCGTTACGCTGCGCCATATCAAGCGAGTAGCCGAGCTCGTCGGTAACTTCGCTATCGACATGATCCGCCGCGGCCAGGTGCATGACGACTCCAAATTCTTCCCTGTCGAACTCGAGCCTCTCGAGGCGTTGCAGGCCCTTACCGATGCTGAGGGGAATGCACCCTTCGGCTCGGAGGAATACGAGCGTCGCAAGACCCTGCTCGCCCCTATGCTGGAGCATCACTACGCCTTCAACTCGCATCACCCCGAGCATTACGAGAACGAGATCGACGGCATGGATCTGGGCGATCTGGTCGAGATGTTCTTTGACTGGAAGGCGGCGTCGGAGAGGGGTGAAGAGCCTTCTATGAACCTCACCTATTCCGCGGCACGCTACCAGATGTCGCCTCAGCTGGTTTCTATTTTCCAGAACACCTGCAAGTCGTACGACTTCAAGTTCAAATGAGTGAGCCCAAGCACGTCCTAGTTCAACTTATTGACGCCGCTGTTGAGCAGGATGCTGCGAACGAGCCCCCGTTCCGTGACCACCTCGGCGGCTCGATGATCGGCGAGAAGTGCGAGCGCAAGCTCGTCTACAGTTTCAGGTGGGCGAAAGCGCCCGCCTTCTCAGGTCGAATGCTGCGCTTGTTTGGCCGTGGGCATCTCGAGGAATTTCGCTTCGTCTCGTACCTGCGCCGCATTGGTGCCACGGTCGAGGAATACAGCGAACGTTTGATGTATCATCCGGAGTCGGATTCATACTTTACCGAACCGTATGAACCAGTTGAGCCGCTGCCTGAAGGTGACGGTCTTTCTGATGACGTGTCCGACGATCCGAAGCACGTCGAGATTGCGAAAACGCGAGGTATTGAGCGTAAGCAATGGCGAATCCTGGACGTTGACGGACACTTTGGTGGGTCGCTCGACGGCAAGGCATACAACGTTCCTGGAATGCCTGACCTCGCAGAGAAGATCCTCACAGAGTTCAAGACGCACAATACCAAATCGTTTGTCGAGCTCGTCGCCAAGGGTGTGCAAGTCGCGAAGCCGATCCATTACGTGCAGATGCAAATCTACATGCACAAAACCGGGATCAGACGCGCACTCTACATGGCGGTCAACAAGAACGACGATGACCTCTATTGTGAGTGGGTCGAATATGACCCGGCGATGGGCCCACCCCTGCTCGAGAAGGCGTCACGCGTCATCCACGCACGAGCATTGCCGAAGCGTATCGGTAACAACGCGTCTTGGATGGATTGCAAGTTCTGCGACTTCAAGGGCATTTGCCACTTCAACGAACCCATGTTGAAGAGCTGCCGCTCATGCACTCACAGCGTTCCTGTGGCTGAGGGGCGCTGGCACTGTGACCTCTGGCAGTCGATAATCCCAGTTGATTCTATCCCGTTAGGATGCGATAGTTACAGCCCGATCACCGACTAAAGGGAACCCAACCCATGATCAAGACACACAAGACCGAACTGATCCCGCAATCGAAGTTCAACATCTTCGAAGGTGCGGTACGCGACGGCCTTGCGATGTACCCGGGTGTAGACGGGGTCGTGATCCAAAGCGATGGCAAGACCGGCACCGCGTATGACGATTCCAACTACTCGCCTTGGGACAGTGTCGCCGCCGAGCTGATCAGTGGGAACACCGAGCCTGCAAAGAAGGCAGTTCAGGAGACGCTGAAGTTCATCAAGGCAAAGAAGCCTATGTTGAACGAGATCCGAAAGCGCCGAGCCGACATTGCTCGCATGGAACGCGTCCTCACCGCCACCGACGAGATGATGGAGTGGATGTCCGGGGCGAACGGGTTTCACATGGAGAAGTGTGAGACCCCGGCGTGGCATCGGCTGAAGCAGGCGGTTCATGACGGCAATGCGTTTACAGCATCAGAGGATGACGAGAAACATTTCTTTCCGCAGTTGATTCCATACGCAACACTTGATGACGAACCGCAAATCTTCCTGATGCAGCACGACTGGGCGAAAGCCCTTGCTGGCGCAGAGGATGAGAAGGGTCGCGTCCTCGATACCACAGGATACCGGTTGCCGTTCCCTGTCTGCTGCTTTGAAGTGCAGCTTGGTGGGCGACGAATGGTGACGGTCATGCGTACCGCCGAAGATGACCGAATGAAATTTGTCATCGGAATCGAGCTCGGCGACATGTGGTACATCGGCACGGAGTGCGATCTGATCGACTTTTTAGCAGGGTTCAACCAAGAACTCGATGAAAAGAATATCACCAAAGAGAACTACGTTCTCGACAACATTGCCGCCATGTGCATCTGTCTCGATGCTGACGTCCTCGAGACGGAAGTCATTCGCGCTCCGCACAAACTGAATAAGCAACGTGAGAAGCTGGGCAAGGTCCCCGTAAACGACCATCACATCGTTTCCTTGGCGCGCCGGCATCGCATCAGCAACCCTATGGAGCACGCGAGCGACGGGTCACGCATTGGAACTGTGCGGGGTCATTGGCGCCGCGGTCATTGGCGACATTACAACGATCACAAAACCTGGATCAAATGGATGCTTGTCGGAAACCTCGATCTCGGTTTTGTTTCGAAGGAATACAAGGCGTGACCGTGTTCAAGAAAGTTTCGAAGACCGAGTTCGATGCTTTTATAGTGGCATACCCGCGCAAGCTGGAACGCAACGTCAATGCTATTTTCGAGCCTCCGAATATCAACTATAACGATTTCGAGCGCGCACCATACTGGCCCGACAGCGTAGTCGCCAGCTACCAGGCCTTTACCTCTTATGAGGACGATACGCCTTGCAATTATCAGATACTCGCCGATCTCAACACGCCACCTGATATTCCAGATCGAAGCGACAAAACCCCCTTGTTCGACAGAAACGGGGTGCAAATCAAGGAAGGCGACCGCATCAGAGCACATTGGGGGTATTCCTCGTTTGCTGGAGAAATGTGGAGAGAACATACTGTTCTCATTCGCAACAAAGGCACCAAGTACGAAACGTGGTCGTTTGACGACTGCCACAATCATCTGCGCGGTTTCGATTTCGAAAGGATATAAAGGCATGAGCTCGCTGACCGAAAAAGAATTGGACGTCATCACCAAGCTTACCGCTGTGTGGCACGCCTATCTCGAACTGCCCAACGAACATTCCGACGATCAAACGGAGTTCAGGCATCTTTTTCACGAGATGCAGCGGCACGTCCTTGCTCGCCCCGGCACTCGCGAGTTCAATGAGAGAATCAGTTTCGGAAAGATCAAATGAGAGTCGAGGGTCGAGTACGCCACAAGGAATCTGGTCGTGTCGGGTTGGTCATCAACTCAGGTGTCAAGCTCGCCCTGATCAAATGGGACGATGCCGACCGCAACAAGCTGGTTTATACCGATGAATTGGAGCCTGAGCAATGACACGTGACTGCCGCTGGGCGACGGGTACAGAACAGAATCTCAATCGTCGGAAGCGGTCATGAAAGTCTGGAAAACTCGCTATTACCAAGACGAAGCTGAGGCTTCGCTCTACGCGTATTTTGCTACCCATCCGGACCCGATGTCCAATCCCGTCATTGCCATGCCGACCGGCACCGGCAAGTCAATCGTCATCGCCAAGTTTATCAAAGGCGTCTTGTCGCGCTGGCCCGGACAACGGGTTATGATGCTGACACACGTCAAGGAACTCATTGAACAAAACGCCGACAAGCTTCGTGCTTTCTGGCCGCAAGCACCTCTTGGTATCTTCTCGGCAGGTTTGGGTGAGAAAAATCACCTGATGCCGATCACTTTTGCCGGCATTCAATCTGCACAAAACTGCCCTGAACTATTTGGTCACATTGACCTGTTGATCATTGACGAATGCCATCTCGTTAGCCCGAACGAGAACACGGGTTATCAGAAGTTCATTGCAGCATTGCGCAAGGTTAACAAGAATCTCCGCGTCATCGGTTTGTCTGCGACCCCGTATCGTCTCGGTCTTGGTATGATTACCGATGGCGGCATCTTCACCGATGTCTGCTACGATATCACGGGGCTCAACGCGTTCAATCGCCTGCTCGATGAAGGGTATTTGTGCCCCCTAATCCCTATGCCCACGATGACAGTCCTTGACGTGACGGGCGTTCATAAGCAGGGCGGGGAATTCAAGACAAACGAGTTGCAGGCGGCAGTCGTAAAGTACGAAATTACCAAGGCTGCATTACTCGAGGCTGCCGAGGCCGCGGCGAGCCGTCATCACTGGTTGGTCTTTGCAGCAGGTATCGACCACGTTCGAATGATCGTGCAGATCCTCGAAGACGAAATGGGAATAAGTGCCCGGGGCATTCATTCCAAGATGGATCCGAACATTGATGGTGATCGCGATACCAACTTGGCTGATTTCTTGTCAGGCAAAATCCGCGTCCTTGTCAACGCCGACATCTTGACCACAGGATTTGACTTCCCTGCCCTCGATTGCATCATCTTGCTTCGCCCGACTTCATCGCCTGGCCTGCATGTACAGATTCTCGGTCGCGGCACTCGTCCCTTCTACGCTGATGGGTTCGATCTGGACGATATTACGGAACGCCTCGCAGCGATTGCGGGCTCGCCGAAACAGAACTGCCTCGTCCTCGATTTCGCCGGCAACACACAGCGGCTCGGACCGATCAATGATCCGCGCATCCCGAAGAAGAAGGGTGAAAGCAAAGGCGATATCCCGATTAAGCTTTGCCCAGAATGCAGCTGCATGAACCATATCTCAGCGCGCTGGTGCGTAAACTGTGGCGCGGAGTTTGTGTTCCAAGAAAAGATCACACCCAAAGCATCGACCCTTGCGCTGATCGTCCGAGACGAACCGCAAGTGGCAATGTTCCCTGTTGATCGCGTAACCTATGCACAGCACGTTGCAAAGAGCAGCGGAATACCATCTCTCAAGGTAAGCTACTACTGTGGAATTAGACGGTTCACGGAATATGTCTGCCTTCAGCACGGTGGTTCAATTCGATACAAGGCAATGCAGTGGTGGAAAGACCGTCATGATAGCGATCCGCCTGAGACGATCAATGAAGCGTTGCCCTTCGTTGAAGAACTTCGTACACCCAATGAGCTTAGGATTTGGGTCAATCGCAAAGATCCTATGATCCTTGCTTGCCTGTTTGAGGAAAAGGAAAACGCATGACCAGCCCTCTTTACCAGCTTCGCACTAGCGGAGGTTCGCTCGAAGATTCCGGCAACGAGTTGTCTCGATTGCTCAACACCTGGCTGACGACCTACGGGCCGCCGACGATCTTCAAAACCTGTCAGAGCTGCAAGCATATGTCCGAAGAGGGCCCGGCATATTGCGACCTGTGGAAGGTTACTCCTCCTGCAACTGTCATCATCGCCGCGTGCCCATCGCACCAGGATAAAGAAGAGATCCCATTTTGAGTATCACGTTCGAGAAGCGAGACGTCGAGCTTGCTGATACAGCAGGGGTCGAGGCTGAGGCACGTGCTTATTTCAGAGAGCACTTTGTTGAAGAACCTTTCACGTTCCAGCCTGCTTGGTATTCGGTCCCGAATGGCAAATGGCGCTTCATGGCGACAGCGACCCTTCTCAGCGAAACAATCGAACCCGGCGCCGACCTCCCCGTCAGTGATCGGCGCAAGTACTGGGACACAATCCACACGCTGATCAAATATCTCGACCGTCACGGGTCGCTCACCACCGACGAGCTCGCCGAGATCAACAAAATCAAGGAAGAACACAGCTGGGATGGTTTGAACTGTTCCTGTGGAGGCGGGTGGCTCGTCGGTCACATGATTGGTTGCCCGGAGGTAAAACAGTCATGACGTACGATGAAGCAATGGACGCCGCCAAGTCCGGTGCGAAAGTAATGCTCCCGCATTTCCACTGGTGTTGGGTTCGATATGACAACGGACGCGGCATTCACATCCTCGAAACTGAGGATGGCGCTAAGAATGTTTACCGGTCAACTGCGTCTGAGCGCAAAGCGACCGACTGGGCGGAAATAAGAGGTGTGCCACGATGACCGTATCCCCCGAGAAGATTGCAGAGATGCTGGCTGCTGCCGAGAAGGCAACGC
The DNA here is from genome assembly GCA_964542655.1 of uncultured Cellvibrionaceae bacterium. Taxonomy (GTDB): domain Bacteria; phylum Pseudomonadota; class Gammaproteobacteria; order Pseudomonadales; family Cellvibrionaceae; genus Cellvibrio. The sequence goes on along the minus strand of CAZIWB010000020.1, from coordinate 74,249 downwards.
CGGGGCCGTGGGAAAACGACGATCCTCGCATCTTTTATGCCGAAGATGCGGCGTTTGTCACCCTCTGCAAACCCACCACCATCACCTCCATCCTCACCGAACTCACCACCCTCCGCCAACTCTCCGGGATAACCGAGGAGACGAGTAGCGGGAGGGACCTTTACGAATGCGCGAACCAATTGGAGGGCTACGTTGGCCCGTCAACGCCAGTCGACCTAGCTGCGTTTCTCATGCGAGAGGGCGCCGAAGCGGCAAAGTTGGCCGATGAGATCGTTCGTCTCCGGTCCCTCAATGCCCGACAAGGGGAGGTGCTGAAGCCTCTGGTTGCACTTGCGAACGAAGTGTTCCGCTCGGACGGCGGCCACGAAATGAACTCGGGAAAGAGAGACGACCAAGCAATATGGGGCTTTGACAATGCGACGCTGACCTACGGCGACCTCCGCCGCGCCCGCGCCGCCCTCGCTACGGAGAGCAGCAATGGGTGAGGGGAAGCTGACTAGGCCAGTGGGGCATTTTCAGGAGATCGTGCGCGAGTGGCAGGCAGCGCGGAAAGCGTTCCTCTCGCTCGAAACCAACGATGTGCGGTACTCGGCCGAAGCCAAGGCTGCGCTTGAGCGCCTGTCGAAAGCCGAAAACAACCTCGCCCTCGCCGCCCTTCCATCTGGAGCGGAGCCGGTGGCGCCGGAAGGCTGGGTGCTGGTGCCGCAAAAACCTGATGACCGGATGCTGCAAGCGGGCCGAGACGCGAACGACCCCGACCGGTTTTTCAGCGCCAAGGATGTTTATGACGCCATGCTCGCCGCTGTCCCCGCCTCCCCGTCATCCTCTCCTGTAAGCGGGGGAGTGAGGGTGAAGCCGACGTTCGCCGAACTCAAGCGGGATGCTGAGAACGCAGTCGATGCGCTGGCCGCCTACGCGTACAACAATGAGGCTCTTGAGGACGCTTGCAGCGAGAGCGCCAAGGTGATGGTCGCGGCCACGTGGAACCGTGTGAAGGCGGAGCAGGCACTCGCTGCCATTCGTGACATAACTTTCAAGTCCGCTCCCGCCCTCTCCGCCATCGGGGAGCATCCCTGATGAACACGGAACAGAAACTGCTCAAGCCCTGTCCGTTCTGTGGCGGGACAAACATCGCGCTATTGAACGGTGGGCTCGGAAATAGGTTCGTTCACTGCGACGACTGCCGCGCCACCACCGACGACGGGTCAGAGGAACGCGCCATCGCCGCCTGGAACCGCCGCACTCCTGCTGTGGCTACGGGTGGGGTGACGGAGGCCCGGGTTGAGGCGGCGGCTAGGGAAATATATGCGCTAGACGTCTACGGTAGCGTAGCTGGCGGCGACGTCGCCTGGGATGATCTCGACAGTGGGCGACACCACGAAGGTGCCGAACACAAGGCGACGTGCATAGCGCAGGCAAGGGCCGCCCTCACCGCCGCCCTTAGCGAAAAGATAAAGTCGTGAGCATACTTTACAAAGCATTCACTGAAGCAGCTGGTATGACCCCAGTTAGCGCAATCGCTCGAGTACTTGCGTGGGCAATCACTTGGGCACTTAAAGTTGCAATCTTAATTTGGGTTGCACGTTACATGGGAGTTGATATATGAGGGTGCTTATCAGCATCGAAGGCGAGCAGGCATCTGGAAAGACACGCCTCGCTAATAAGATCCACGAACTGTTAAAAGAAGACGGTGAGTGGAGCATAAAGAAAATCGATCTGTTGGAACTCAGTCGAGAGAGTCGTGAAATTCACGTTTTTGAAATCGTCCCACTGGTAGTCAGCGACGCACCGAAATCTCACTGATGCTCAATTTCAAACCCCATCCTTATGCCGGTACAAAGCAAACGCTCGAAGGTCCAGAAGGCCCGCTGACGATTGATTTCCCTAATCAGTCATTTTATGCTATGACTGATAAATACAGCTTCCTTGCTGCTCGCTATTCAGACGAGTTGGATGAGAGTGCAGCGGGCTGGTACACATCATGGCAGGATCGTTACAATGGCGGGTCTGCATCAAACACGCGTGAGGGCCCGTTTCTCACCCTGCAAGCTGCTGAGGCAAATTGCCGCCGTATCCTAAAAGCGCTGCTCATGAAAAACTGAGGTTGCCAGATACATCTTAACATGAGATATATTTGGCATACGAAACAGCGGGGCAACAAAATGAACCTCAAGGAATACAGCGTCGAAGTTACCGGACCGAACGGGTTTGGCGCAGTCACGACTGATGTCCTCGAGATCTTCGCCCCCAACGCTGACGAAGCCAAGAAGCGTGCCCGTCAGCAGGTACGCAACAGTGGTTGGACGCCGCGTGACGGTAAACTGACCTACCGCGCCATTCGAACCAAGTAAGGAATCCTCATGTCCTACCTGTCACGTTCATCCGCAGCCAACGCCGCAATACGCAAGGGGTGGAAATCCTACACCACCTACTTCGATAAGAAGATGCAGGTGTGGTACAACAGAGAAGTCAATCTCAACAACCCGGCCATCGAATGGGAGAAGCATGATTTCGTGCATCATGTTGAGTTCTCTCTAGTTGAAGGTGGTAAGCTCAAGCCAACACTGGTCGTCAACTGCCGGCGCGAAGAAATCACCGAAGAGATTCCCGTGGAGTTCGGCATTGAGCCGCTGACCCGTGACCTTTGGAACGACATCGCCGATAGCGAGATATCCAAAGGGTTAGGCATTCGGGCGAAGTCCGAAATCGAGTCCCCTGTTAAGGTCGTCTGGCGCATCGCCGACGAAATGAAGGGGCAGGATCGCAAGGCAGTGATTGCTGCGTGTATCGAAGCAGGGGTTAACAAGGCAACAGCCTCGACCCAGTTTTACAAGTGGCAGAAAGCCCAATCATAGAAAGCGCATAGCACCTCTTTTCTCGGTTGGAAAAGCTTTCGAGAACGATAATATACCAATCGAGCGATGAATTCCAAACAACCTCAACCAACACGATCGGAACTGAAAAATGAAGATGACCTCCCTTTTCCTCGGCGCCCTCCTGGCCTCGACTTCGATGATTGCTTTCTCGCCGGCCGACGCCGGTGGCGGTGCTGCCGCGGCCCCCGTGGTCGAGACCAAGACCGTCCTGAAGCAGAATGGCATCAAGCGCCCCGACGCCGGCAGCGTCACCGGCAAGCTCTGGGACATCGCCGACGACGAGTCTGCGAAACTGGGCAAGCCGGCGCCGCGCAAGGCAGTGGTTGACCGCTACATGGCGGAACAGCCGAATGCCAACGTCGCCACCGCCAATACGCAGTATGCCCGCTGGGTGAGCTACAACGGCGCATCCGACATCCTGCGCCAGCAGCGCGCCGCCGAGAAAGCGGCCAAGGCCGAATCCGAGGCCAAGGCGAAGGCTGATGCCAAGGCTGCGAAGGACGCCGAGAAGGCCGCCGCGCAGAAGGTGAAGGACGACGCCAAGGCCGAGAAGGCTGCCGCCAAGGCAAAGGCGGATGCCGAGAAGGCCGCGAAGGCTGCTGAAGCGAAGGCCGCGGCCGACGCCAAGGCAAAGGCGGATGCTGAAGCCGCTGCCGCCGTGGCTGCGAAGCCCGGTTCTCAGGGCAACTCGCCGACGAAGAAGTAATCCAGGAACAAACGTTTCGTGCAGCTTTGGATGGGTTCCTTTTAAGCGCGAAACGTCCGGAAGGGGTCGCTGAGAAATCAGCGGCCCTTTTTCTTTGCCTGCTCTAAACTAAGTAGGATTCAACCTACCTAGTCGGTAAAAATAAAAGTTGCGTCCTATCTCGAGACGTGGGATAACAAATCAACAGCAACGGGAGCCCATCCTCATGTCCTACTCATTCAAGGCGACGACTACAGGCGGCGAAGAAATTACCATCAACGTCCACACCGAAAAGATGTGCTGCCCCCGTTGCGGCTCACCTGAGGTCGTTGACGACACCCTGCCTGTCGATCAGTGGCGCTTCAACATTCGCGCGTTCCGTGTTGACGACTGGTCCGAATGCCTCGTCTGCAAGGCGAATGGCGAACGCAAGTGCTGGTTCAATCGCAAGGGGGAGTTCGGAGAATGAGTCAAGGCAAGAGCTACCGCACCAGCACAATTGACCCTGACTATCGCAGACAAGCGAAGACCCTTTGTTATTGCGAACTGTGTCAGCGTGACCTGGACCCGACCAAACCTATCGTTTGGATTGCTTTCGAGCTCGATAAGCTGCCCGAGATAATTCACCCTGATGATCTCGCTATCGCATGGCCTGAGATCCGTGTTCGCCGGTCGCCGCATCACTACAAAAGGGCTATTGAATTTAGACGAGTTGGCCCTGAGTGCGCAAAGAAAGTCAAGGGCTGGACGATGACAACGGAGGCGATGCTTGCTTCTAAACAGTGGGCAGGTGTTCCGGAAGGATACGTCTGGTGAGCAAGTCAATGTGGGACTACGCCGAAGAAGAGGCAATCAAGCGCGGTGAAGACGCCGCGCGCCTCGATGCCGACCCCGTGTACCAAGCGAAGATGGCCGAGAAACGCAAGCAGGATTTCGACCGCGGCGTACGGCTCGGCTGGTGGGACCAAAACGGTGAGCCCATTCCTGTGGACGAAGATGAAGAAGAGGATGATGAATGACCGAAGAGAAGATTGAATCTATTCCCTACACGAAACGAGCAGAGCTCGCCATCGAGTGGATAGTACTGGGCTCACGCTGGATGCTCGTGCTGTTCTACCTTGGGCTTGCCGTCGCGCTCGGTCTCTACGCACTGACGTTCTTCCACAAGTTGTGGGACTTCATGCTGCACGTCTTCACTGCCGATGAAGCAGACGCGATCCTCAACATCCTGAGCTTGATCGACGCCGCGCTGGTTGCCTCACTGGTGATCATGGTCATCATTGCCGGATATGAGAACTACGTCTCACGTTTCGACAATGAACGCGAAGTGCATTGGCTGGGCGAGATTGACGCCGGCTCGCTGAAGATCAAGGTAGCCTCGACCATTGTCGCCATTTCTTCGATCCACTTGCTCCAGGTGTTTCTCAATACGGAAGAACACACCGGCGAGCATTTGATGTGGTACACGATTATCCACCTCGCCTTTGTTGTGTCAGCGCTGTTCCTGGCGATGATCGACCGAGCATCGGGCAAGGTAAAGAAAGCACCCAAAGAATAATATCTTTTCCCAGTTGCCGTTCCGAGCTGAAGATGGGATAACAATCATGTCGAAACAAAAGGAACCCCGACATGACAACGAAACTTCAGACGCTCGAAACCATCTTGAGGAAAGCCCGCGTCCTCGCAGACGATGGTGTGGTCCTTCAGGACTTCTTCAATGAGGGCAACGAGAAGTCTGATTTCGCTAACGTGAACAGGACTACCCTCTTCGAACTGATGTCCCGATCTTATGAAGCGGGCAAGCAGGCGAAGTGATCGACCCGGGGGAGGGCAACCTCCCCCGGACTGCCCCAACCAAGGAAAGGAACCCCGATGACAAACGCAATCAACAAAGCTGCTCTCCGCATCAACAAGGCAGATCAGTTCGACAAGATCCTCGACGAAGCCCATGCCGCCGCGACCGCCGCGATCCTGGCTCATTTCGCCGCCGGCAAGCGTGAAGCGCCGTTCAACTGCGGCTTCGCGTGGGTCACCATCGACGGCGTGTCGCCGCTCGCTCGCTACTGCCGCAAAATGCTCAACAGCGAAACCGGCCAGTCGCGTCAGTTCCAGCGTGAGTACGAGATCCGCTACGGCAGCAAGGGTCATCCGACCGGCTGGCAGTGGTGGGGCCCCGGCAACTGGCCCTCGGCCAAGGACATGGGTTTCCCTGTCTACACTCAGGACATGGACTTCAAGGCTGTCGCTTGTCGCGCATTCCAGGACGTGCTCGCCAACTACGGCTACAGCGCAACGGTAGGCACTCGCCTCGACTGAGACCCAATAGGGGAGGGTAAGCCAGCCTCCCCTATTCACTCGTCCACAGAAAGGAACTCAAAGCAATGCCCTCTTCTCCCCAGACTTACAAGGTTCGAACCATCTCGTTCAATCGAGACGAAGTCGCCGCCTACCTTGCTACTGCCGCGGGTTTCGATCCGCGCAATACGACAATGGTCCCCGGCGAGATTTACAAGGATGGTTTCGATCTCGAGGAACGAAAACTCGAATGGACCACCTCTTCCGACGCAAACCGAGATCCGTTCGTGTTTCAGGACACGATCCTCATGCAGCTGGGTGAATGGCATTCATCAAAGCGTGACGGCAATCTGATGGCTATTCGCGCTCATGATTTGATCGTGGCGCAGGCGAAGAAGATTGCCGATCTCGAGGCGCAGTTGGAAGAAACGAAATGAGGTACTGGACCCGCAAACACGGCTCGCAACGCCCGAGCGCCATGCAGAAGGTGGCGACGTTCGAAACGGTCCCACGCGATGACGGGGCGACCGTACACCCTATTCTGTGGCTACGCGTGGGCGACGTATGGCACGCCGTGGAATTCGAGAATGAGGGCGAGGCACGCGTGTTGCTGAGCGAAGCACAACACATCTTCAGGAGCTTCGGCAGATGAGTGTTCCCATGGCGGCATTCCCGATTGCCATCCTAAAAGCTGCCGGGGTGGGCCGCGTTCTCAACGGGGAGATCGGCATGACCTTTCCCATCGAGCGCATCTCAATTCGCGCCGATGGGACGTTCTTCGTGCTGGTACGTGACTATCGTTACGTGGAGGGCAACCTCCCCTACCAGCCATGGACTCTCGACGGGTCCGAGATTGCGCTTTTGGGAGCAAGCTAATGGAACGTCAACTCAAAATCACTGATGCTCGGATGATAGGTGGCTTAAGCGAGCCTACGTTGCGAGTTGCGGTCGATACCGGTGAATGGTTTGAGATCCAAACGTCCACCGAAGAAGGCAAGAACCACCTAACCGAGCTGGTTGGGGCGGTCGGATTGGATCGGATCGTCAACGCTTACGAGTTGCATGGCAAACAATTCGGGCGGCGTGCGTTGTCGTTCTGGCACTTCAAGGCCTTTAATCCGACAGAGCGTCGGCAAGATTCCGAAGCGGCTGAAAAGCAGCGCCAGGAACAAAAGCGTGTCGAACTCGAGGCTGAAGTTAGCGCCGAAAACAATCTGGATCTTGATATTTATCAGCTTGAAGAATGTGCGACTACGCACTACGATAAGCTGATGGCGAGTGTTATGCGGCGCCTTTTCGAGAGGACAAAAACTTGAGCGCACCTGGTTGGTCGAAGAAACGCAAAGGTTCGGGCGACATCTGGACACATCCGCAGCTCGAGAACGCGGTCGTTGACACGCGTGGCCTTGGCGCGAATGCTCGGATCTCGTACAAGGATCGCACGTTCCCGTCTGTCAAGGATGCGAAGCAGTCGGCAATGAAAGACATCGCCAAGGAAGCCGAGTGATGCTGTGCGATTGCATGATGGGCCCCAACTTCCCCGATCCGAAGTGCGTCCGTTGTCACGGCACAGGAACGCCGGTTCAAGGTTACAGCCTTGTTATGCTCGCACTCGACGGTCGATCATGGCCTAAGGGTTGGATTCCAATTTCACCACTTTTGACACACGAACCAAGTGACGTGATCCGCTTCCCTGATGAAGACAGCGCATTTCGCACGGCCATGGAACACAAAAACTGGTTGACCCCGTTCGGACATCCTCCGGTCAACTGTGTTGTCAACGTCTATCCAAAAGAACCGAAAGGAACTACCAATGCCTTCGATCCCCTTCATTCAATTTAAGCGCCCGCGCGGCCAGGAACTTGATGTCTCCATCGACCGCCCGGACAATGTCTACGCCAAGGCGATGGAAATCTTCAAGGCGACGTTCCGCCTCGAGTGCGAAGAGCTGTCCAACGGCGACTGTTCCTTCACCATCGCTGACGGCGATCAGGACTATGCCATCGAAGTCGTTCCGAACGGCCCTGAAGTGCCGGCCGCGGTCGATAAGCTGATCCTCGAGTTCGACATCTCGAAAGCGCTCGAGAAGCGGGCTGAAGGTATCGCCGAGCGCAAGCGAGCCCGCCGCGCAGCGAAAGATGCGGCTATCGCGGCAGCCGCAAAAAGCTAACTCGCCGGTTGCGTTCTCCGTTGCGAGATGAGATAACAAATCATCGAACAACGGAGACGCCCCATGATCCAGGCCCCGCAGATTAACATCAACGGCACTGACAAAGAGTCGTTGCTTAAGCAGTACACCACCGCCTACATGTCCGCAGCGCATGCTGTCGATATGCTCCGGCTTTGCGCGCCGCATGGTCGTGACTATCAGACCTTGTCGGACGAGCACTTCGAACGGGCGAAGAAGCAGCACACCGACCGCATGCTCGCAGCGAAGAAACTCGCCAACGAGCTGCTTGACGTTTGCGAACAGATTCAGGCGCAAGGCAGATGAGCGAGCCTCTTCTCTATAAGGTCGTCGGCCCTGTGTTTCTCGATGAAGGTGAAAGCGCCTTTCTCTTGAAAAACTCCAACGGTCGCGTTCTCTCCACTGAATTTGGGCCCGGTTGGATTCGCCTCAGAGGTCGTGCTAACCCCGAAAGCGCTTGGGCAATTCCCTTGCTCGCTGAGCGTCGCGGTATCAGTGGATCGCCGGCAGGCGGGCTAATCGTATTCGGGGCGACCGAACAATGATCAAGGTCGGGATGATCCTCCATGAGTGTTACGTCAACGAGCCGGACGGCAAAGTTGAATGGCGCGAATGGCATGTCCGTACGATCCGCGGCAAGCGGGTCTATGCGACGGTCAAGATCCCGCTGGTCAGCTGGGGTAAGCTTTCGAAGAAGCACGGCGACTTCGGTTGGTTGGATCCTACCCCGTCCTATTGCCGCACGTGGTGGTCGACCAGCGATCTCGGTCCTACCTGGAATGGCCTCACCACAACGAAGCCGGGCGCCATTCGTGCTGCCATCAAGTCGCAGAAGGCATACGGGAATGACGAGTATTACGAAGGCATCACCAATGCCGAGATCGTCGCCAAGCTGGAAGCTATGTTGAAGCGCGAAAAGTCGAAATAGGGGTTGCTCGATCCAACTCGGGATGAGATAACAAGTCATCAGATCGAAACGCCAAAAGGAACCCAAACCATGGCCGACAACAAAATCAAACTTCAGATCGCCGCCCTGCTTGCAATGGCAGAGGGCACCAACAATCAGTTCGAAGCCGACAGCTTCATGGCGAAGGTCAACGAACTGCTCGAGAAGCATCAGGTCGAGCTTCACGAGATCCGCGGCGCACGTGAGCGCATCGAAGATCCGATGGGCAAGGAACGCGGCGAGACCAACCTCTACGCGTCGATCAAGTGGGCGCGTGACGTTGCCGGCACGCTGGCGCGGTACTACGGTTGCCAGTTCGTGTACTATCGTCACGGCAACCACTTCAGGTATGACATTGTTGGTCGCGAATCCGCACGTACCACGTTCGAGCTCATGCTGCCGTTCGTCATCTCTCAGGTGAAGGTTCAGGCGAAACGCGTCTGGATGGAATACGGCGGCGACGCCCACCGCACTCTCGCAGTGTGGGAACGGCAGGTCGGTCAGGCCCTTTGGGTTCGGCTCGGTCGTATGCTTCCCGCTGCTCAGGCTCGCCGCGAAGAGCTGGTCGCCAATGCGCTTGTTCCCGTGGACGACCTCCAGGCATTCATGGATGCCGAATTCCCTGACCTCACCACGGGTCGCTCGACCAAGGTGAGCTTCAGCACCGCGGCCAAGAACGCCGCCGACAAGGTGTCGCTGCATCATCAGGCGACCGGCAAGCATACCAAGTTGCTTTCGTGACCACTCGACTCCCTCCCACGTACAAGCGTCACTCCAACCGTAAGCAATGCGCTTATTGTGGGGTGACGCTTACGCCAGGCGGAGGAAGCATTCTCCCTGCCCTACGTAATCGCACGCCGGCACGAATGATTGCTATCAACGACCGGCGCACGTGGGACCACATCATCCCGGCATCCTGTGGAGGCAAGATCCAGGTCCCGTGTTGCAGCTGGTGCAACAACCTCAAGGGCGACAGATCGCTGACCGAATGGTTGCAATCGGAGGCGTTAAGTCAGCGCGTCTGGGATGTCGGAGGGCGCGAGAAGGATGCCGAACCAATGAACGAGCGCATCCTTTATCAGTTGCGCGACGAAGACTTAACGCGTATTCGTGCAATCATCGAATACCATTCTGAAAAGGTGCGAGATGGCTTTTAAGCTTTACACTCACAATCTCGGCGGCAACATACATGAAGCTGCTCGCTGGGTCAATAAGCGCGGCTGGGCGGAATACTTGCTCGCCATCGAAGGCATAAGCGGCAACCATACCATGTGCGTCTTTCGCATGCCCCTCGAGATGGTCAACAAGATCCGCGAAGAGGGCAACCATTTCGACATAAACGAGGACGATCCGCCGAAGCGTGAACCGACGCTGCAAATCATTGAGGCGGAAGAGGTCGCTTTCGAACTGGTCAAACACTTCGCCGAGCATGGATATCGGGACAATCGATACAACCTCGAGATCGACGGCAAGGAAATTCCTCGCTATGACGGTCAACGATTCTTCCTTACGCCAATGTCAGCCATGGATCGGTTCGCCGTCCTCATGACCAATCGCGGTGGGTACGGCAGTCACGGAACCGCCGAATGCTATCGCTGGGTTGATGGCGTGAAACTCGAACGTCAGTGGGCAATCGTCATCGACTGAGGCGCCCAATTGATCGCTTGCGCGAACTCCCGAGCGGCGTCAATGTCGGAGGGTTGCATTACATCGTTGGCGCAGAGGACACCTGCATGAATTCCCAAAAACCCGAAGCCCGTGCAAAGGGCGATGGTACGACGCTTGATCTCCATTCCATGTTCTACACGTTGCAAGGTGAAGGACCGTTCGCCGGTCAGCGCTCTGTCTTCGTTCGCCTCGCCGGTTGCAATTTGCAATGCCCGGGCTGCGATACCGAGTACACGGAGGGTCGTCATCTTGTCCCGGTCAAAGACCTGATTGTTCAAATCGAAGACCTGATTATCAAGACGCTCGGTGACGTCCCATCTGACTTCTTGATCGTTATCACAGGTGGCGAACCGCTCAGGCAAGCAATAGGTGGCTTCGTTGAGCACCTCATCTATGACGGCTACAAGGTTCAGATTGAATCCAATGGCGTTTTTGAACCTGACGAGATGCTCTCGAGGTTACTGCGTCACAAGGTCGCGGACCTGCATCTCGTTGTGAGCCCCAAGACGAAGCGGATCAACGAGCTCACTGCCTCCTATGCAACGTGCTTCAAGTACGTGCTTGACCATCGCAGCATCAACCCCGACGATGGCCTGCCGATCAAGGCTTTGGAACACCCCGCGTCCACAGGGGTTGCCCGCCCGGAAAAGGGCAAGCCGGTCTACGTCAACCCGTATGACGTAAAGGACCCCGTCGAGAATCGAAAGAACCTTCTCGCCGCGTCTGACAGTGCACTTCGGTTCGGCTACATCTGCGGCACACAGCTGCATAAGCTTCTCGGTCTTGAATGAGCGAGAAGCGTTACGTCATCGTCTCTGATCGAGATGGCATCATGGTTGGTCACGCCATGGGCCTACTCTTCTTCTCGATGAATGAGGATGCGGGGCAAACCAGCGTGCCGGCAATGACGGGCGATGAAGCTATGGGTTGCCTCCGTGATCTAGGGCAATACATGGATCGACCGAGAATGCATTTCGTCTTCTTTGGCGACCGTGACTCCGCAACGATTGACGATCTCAAGAAAGCGGGGCTCGGGCATCTGCTCGGGATGTTGCTGATCAACACACCTTCAATGGGTAACGCTTGAAAGGACAAGCAATGACGAAACTACGAACTGGTGCAATGGTCGTTCTCAGTGGCGGCCAGGATTCGACAACGTGCCTTGGCTGGGCACTCGAGAATTGGGATGAGGTCGCTGCTGTGACTTTTGACTACGGTCAGAAGCACAGTATCGAACTCGAGGCGGCAAATGCCGTGCGACAGTTCTATGAGCAGAAGACGGGTCGCACCATCCCGCATGAAACTGTCGTCATCGGCAGCCATACGTTCGCCGGCACGTCTCCCCTCACGAACCCGGATGAGCAACTCGAGCTCTACGAGAATCACGCGACGATGGAGAACATCATCGGCGACCGCATCGAGAAGACCTTTGTGCCCATGCGCAACGCGGTCTTCCTCATGCTCGCTGCGAACCGCGCAGTCGTCGCCGGCCTCAACACGCTGGTCACTGGGGTCTGTCAGGCGGACAACGCTAACTACCCTGATTGCCGGCGTTCGTTCATTGACAGCGCGGAGAAAACGATCACCGAAGCGCTCGGGCTCGATGAACTCGACTTCATCATCGAGACGCCGCTGATGGATCTCAGCAAAGCGGAAAGCGTCAAGCTCGCTGCTGCAACACCTCATGCCTATCAGGCCCTCGCCTACAGTCACACCGCCTACAACGGCGAATACCCGCCCACCGGCAAGGATCACGCGTCAGTCCTTCGTGCGCATGGGTTCGAGATCGCAGGGTACCCGGACCCGCTTGTTGTGCGAGCATGGCGCGCCGGGCTGATGCAGTTGCCCGAAACTCAAAACTACGCCACCACGGCGAAGGGTTGGGACCTGCTCGGATGACCTACGTATCTTCGAAAACATACGGGCACGAGATTGGCCTCTCGTGCGCCTTCAGGCAGTGGCGAGCAGAAAGCCATTGCCGCTTAATTCACGGATACGCGCTTGCAGTGCGTATCGAGTTCCAGGCTGAAGAGCTCGACCACAGGAACTGGGTGATCGATTTTGGCAGTCTCAAAGGCGTCAAGCAGCATCTCGAAAACATGTTCGATCATGTGTTGCTTGTTGCTGAAGACGATCCGCAACGTGCAATGCTCGAGAACCTCGATACATCAGGGGTTGCGAATGTTCGGATTGTCAAAGCGACCGGTTGTGAAGCCTTTGCTGAAGAGATTTGGGAAGTCGTCAATCGATGGCTTTTTACGATGGATTACGGCAAGCGCGTGATCTGTCGATCCGTCGAAGTGCGCGAGCATGGCGCCAATTCTGCAATCTACGAGGTGCCTATTGAGGGCATCCCCGTACGAACCGCCGACCTCAAGGTCGCTCGCACTCTCACACAGGATACCCCTAGCTAAATGGGTATGCAAAAGATGATCTACCTTGCTGGTCCCATCACTGGGGTCGGCGACGATGCACGCGGTTGGCGTGCATCCGTAATCCCCAAGCTCGAGGTCTTGGGCTACCGCGGCATCGATCCGCTTGTAGTCGAGGCTGCAACGATCACCCCCGAAGCGGTCGTTCAGCTTGATTACGCTTGGATCGAAAAGTCGTCGGCGATCCTGGCACGGGTTGACCGTCCCTCATGGGGCACGGCAATGGAGCTGGTTTATGCCCATCACCGGCGCATTCCTGTGGTCGGGTGGGGCGATGTCCCTCACCCGTCGCCATGGCTGAGCCATCACCTCACAACCCTCAAACTGACCATGGATGAGGCACTCGATTACTTGAAAGGAATTTTGTCTTGAAAGACATGAATGTTGCAGAATGGATTCCGCCTTCGATTGCTGATGCAACTCGCATGCTGCTTGACGGCATCGGTGAGGACGTTGACCGAGAAGGCCTACTCGAAACGCCTGACCGCGTCGCCAAGGCGTGGGCAAAGTGGACCGAGGGTTACGCGCTCGATCCGGCAGAGGTGCTCAAGACGTTCGAAGAGCAAAGCTATGACGAGATGGTCGTGGTGGAAAATATTCCTATTTATTCCACATGCGAGCATCACTTGGCTGCGATCTTCGGTACAGCAACTATTGCCTACATCCCGAACGGACGAGTTCTCGGCCTGTCGAAACTGTCTCGCGTCGCTGACATCTTCGCTCGGCGCCTTCAGACTCAGGAACGAATGACGGCACAAATTGCTGATGCTATTCAAGGCAGCGATCTCAAACCAAAGGGGGTGGGTGTAAGAATTCGGGCAAGACACCTCTGCATGGAATCGCGTGGAGTTTGCAAACAGGGCCATCAGACGATCACGACCGCGCTCCGCGGGGTCATGTTCTCGGGTGAGGCTCGGCAGGAATTCATTCAAATCGCCTAGCAGACATTTTGCCCCTTGTATCGCGTTTTCGATAATGCGATACAGATCAAGTCAACCCGTGGTGCATGACTTCAGCTACTTCAATCGGTGAAACTACGCTGTAGTCGCTTCTTCCCGGGATGATATACGGCCACACGATAGTGACAGAGAACGGTTACTTCTCCTGCTAAGAGGGAATGCTGTTACCCCGCAAGGGGTTTCAAGCGCCACGTCACCGCCTCGCTTCTTCTTCGTGTGGCCTTATATCTCCTAGGATCTGATTGACGGAAAGGATAGATGACTAAAACGTAGTGTTCTGTTGGGATACTTCTTAAGCCAAGCTTTAGGTCGTGGGTTCGAATCCCATTCCCCGCTCAATGTGGGGATAGCTCAGCCGGTAGAGCAAAAGCCCCCAAAAAGCCCCGACTAATCTTCTTCTCGTTTTAGTCTTCTATCCTCTCCGTTCGAGATGATCAACGACGATACAGTGGTGATGACCACGGTTACTTCGGAAAGAGCAATCGGCCGCAAGCCGGTGGTTATGGGTTCGAGTCCCATCGGGTGAAATTCCTGTAGCTCAATTATTTACCGGGTCGCCTCTTTCCCTGTATCGTTCTTGATCATCTCGACCCACGATCCCAACGTAGGAGAGAACCCTCATGTCCAAGCTCAATGTTGCCATTCAGCGTCCGCCGATCTTCACTGAAGAGGGCGCCAAGGCACGTTACATCAATCCCTTTCAGCAGCTCCGTCGCACGGTCATGTCCTGCCTCTTGTGGGAAGATTCGTTCTACGAGGACGGTCAGTCCATCGCCGCTCGTATTTCCGAGTTCGCTGCTCTGTGCTCGTTCGATCAGGTCGCCGGTCTTGCGGTCGAAGCTCGTAACGTTCACGGCCTGCGCCACGCCCCGCTGTTGCTCCTGCTCGACCTCATCCGTCGCGGCGGTTCCTCTGTCGCCGATACGATTGACGCCGTTGTCCGTCGCCCGGACGAAATGGCGGAACTGCTCGTCATGTATTGGTCGCTTGGTACCAACAAGCACATGATCCCGCGGCAGATGAAGCGCGGCCTCCAGTTGGCGTTCAAGCGCTTCAACGAGTACTCGCTCGGCAAGTATGACCGCGATGGTCAGGTCAAGCTGCGTGACGTGCTGCGTCTCGTTCGTCCGAAGCCGACCAGCGACGAGCAGTCGGCGTTGTTCGACCGCATCAAGAACCGCACGCTGGCGACGCCCGACACTTGGGAAACCGAACTATCAGCAGGCAAGGACAAGAAGGAAACTTTCGAACGCCTGCTCCGTGAGGGCAAGCTCGGCTACCTGGCCTTGCTTCGCAATCTGCGCAACATGGTCAACGCCGGCGTGGACATGCAGCTGATCCATGACGCTATCGTGGCGCGCAAGGGTGCACAGCTGGTGTTCCCGTTCCGCTACACAGCGGCGGCGCGTGCTGTTCCGCAGTTGGAACCCGTTCTCGATCATGCCTTGCAGATTGCGGTCCAGGAGCTGCCGAAGCTCAAGGGTCGTACTGCAGTTCTCGTTGACGTATCTCGCTCGATGCTCGACAAGTTGTCGGCAAAGTCAGACTTGACGCGTCTGGATGCTGCGGCGACCCTCGCCTCGGTGCTCAACGCTGAGCAGCTCCGCATGTTCTCGTTCTCGCAGCAGGTGGTTGAAGTACCGCCGCGTCGAGGCATGGCCGGTGTTGACGCAATTCGGCGTTCGCAGCCCTACGGCGGTACCCACTTGTTTGATGCCGTCGCGTACATCAACCGGATGGGTTACGACCGCCTCATCGTCATCACTGACGAGCAGGCGACCGGTAACTTCCGCCGTCAGTATATTCAGGGCACGCTGACCAGCATGCCCGATCCTGTCGGTAAGGGTTACGTCATCAACGTTGGTACCGACAAGAACGGCGTCGGTTACGGCAAGTGGACGCACATCGACGGATTCTCGGAGGCGGTGATCCGCTTTATTGCAGAATTCGAGAATGAAGGGGTTGCCAACCTCATCTAGGTTTGAGATTGTTAGGGGGTCAACAACAAAAGGAACCCTAACATCATGACCTAACAAATGTGAACTATCGCGGTCGCCCCGGCATGGCAGTGTTAGGGGCGACCGCACCCCTCTTCCCTCACAAAAGAGAACCCTGCATGAGCACCCCCGCCTCAACCAAGATCATCAATGAGCTCCGTGCTTACGCCGAGAATTCTGATGCTGAGATGGATGACATGATTGCCGCCTTTGCGCACATGTACTTCTCGTCCCTTCAGATGAAGCTCATTTACGATAGTGACAAGGGTTTGATTCCGAGGCCTAATCCTGCGATCCTCGATATACGGGTTCAACAGCATTTGGCTGCGTACCTCCGCGTCAATCCGTTTCCCGTCCACAGAAAGGAATCCTCTAGATGGGCCTGAACATTTCCGACATGTTTGAGAACTTTGATTCCGAGCTGATGCTTGTTGAGTGCAAGGTTTACATCTCGACCTTTGATTGGTGGGAAAAGCTGGTCGCCGTGTGCGCGCCGCGTCCTGTCAAGCTCCACTTCATGATCGATGACAAGGAAGCACCCGACGAGATGACGCTTGGTTTCTGGCGTTCGATCAAAGGGGCGAATATCATCCTCGACCATAGCGAAGGCGGAGGCGGCATCAAATCGACACCTCACGTTCCCGAGCTTATGTAACGAAAGGAACGCAAATGAAACTCGCCATTCGTATTGCCATCATCATGCTTATCGGTGCCTGGACGATCTGGCCTGAGCCTTGGGGCGGCGCCGTCCTCGCATACAATTCGTTTCCCAATGCGCCGATCCTGACCTCGCTCGGCGTCCTTCTGTGGACGATTGTCGTCTTCACCGCGTTGCCGATCCCGCTTCGGCAGTACCGCTTTTGGACGCAGATCTCGCTCGCTGTGATCTTCGCGATCCTTCACTTTCAGGCATTCATGATTGGGATCTTCTCGACCAACAACCCGGTCATGTTGTTTGTATCGCTTGGCCTGTCGGCGATCTTCGTGCTGGTTGCCTGGCCCATGATCGCCAATCGTCTTTGGCAGTGGACACATTACCAGCGCGCCGTCGATACTCAGGTTGACACGGATCCCGACGCCCCGGGCGTTCAACACTAATATGAATTTCAAGGCGACCGATTATCTCGGAAGCGAAGTACCGGATGATCTCACGATTGACGAGACCATCCGGTTCATCTATTCTCTCGACTGGTGGAAAGCGATGTGCGCTCGCCACACACCTAGAGTCCCAATACTTCAGTTTTGGGATTACGGCGTCAGCCTGTCGGGCACAGTGACCATGGGCGAATGGCGCAAGGGCCGTGCTCCCTCGATCTTTCTCATATTGACCGATTGGGATGATCGCGATGGCGAGGAAACACCCCCTGAAGCGCCCTTCCCGCCCGTTGAGTTCGTTTCGTAACACAGGGATTGTTACGCGTGCATTTCGCACGAAAGGAACCTTTACCATGAAAACGTACCAGACAGGCGCGCTGACCGAAGCACAGTGCGTGCTGATCACCGGAGCTCTGCAGAAGGAACTTGACGCAGCGAACACTGCTGATTATCCTCCTGACTTCGACAAGATCAACGCACTTACCGAACTCACTGACCTCTTCGGCGACCCTGCCGGCAACATGATCGAACTCGATGAAAACAATCACATCGATCTCGAGGACGAAGGCGAGCGATGGACGAAGAGAGACGAGGACGACGAAGCGCAGACGTAACGTAAGGGGTTTCGCCATGAAATACTATCGCTTGACGACTTCTACCGGAACATACAAAGGCGAGCTCTTCTACCAGCATCGCCGTTGGTGGTGGCGTCGAGCGAGTGGCGGAACCTCGCCCATGTTGCCGGGCGCAACGAAAATGGATGCCCTTGCTCATGCTGAGAAGCTCTGCAGATTACCTCTTGAAATGAGTAGGGAAGGCTTTGACCAGCCACATCACACATAAATGCGACGGCATGATCTCACCGGACGGTGGGTATTGCGAGGCGCACGAACGAATCCCCTGTCCCGCGGTTCGATACAGTGACGGCACGGTAGCCAACTCAATGCAGTGCGGCGAACCCTGCTCTTGGATAATGGGTAAGTCAGGCCACGGTAACCCGCCGTGGGAAGCAAATTCAAACGGCACGCGCCGCAACCCATTGGAGCCAGATCATGAGTGAAGTCGTTGACGTTGAGAGCCTTCGTATTCACCTTCGCGGCTCGCTGTCGCGTGAGACAAAGGACGGCATGATTGAGGTCCCCGCGTTCTACGTACGCGACGCCCTCGCCGCCCTTCCCCCTACAGGGGTGATGGTGACACGGGGGCTACAGGAAACGCTCCCTGCCGCGCGTGCAATCAGCGCACTCATTCGTGCTGCCGGCGTCGTCTACGGTCGGCTCGTCTCGGACACCGAAAGTGTCAATATCATGGATCAAGTTCAGCTCGGTGACGCGCTGAAGGGTCTCGAGCCGTTTCTTCCCATCGGCGCAATGGCTGCCCCGACCAACTTCGAATGGACCGACGACATGCATAAGGCATTCACTCAGGTCCAGGAGCTGAAGGGCAAGCGTTTCCCGTTCATGGATCAATTGCTGCTTCTGTGGAAAGCTCTGAACGAAGCCGCTCGCTATGACTGACCTGGCCAAACGACTTCGCGAATGGATCCCCGGTTCGGCATTCAGCAAGAAGCTTGTTAACGAAGGCGCCGACGCGCTCGACCGCAGAGACAAGGCGCTTGCATGGTATCAGGAGAGGGCGGCATCGATAAACGAGTCTTTTCGGATTCTCGGTGAATCCAACTCAATTGCTGTGCATGATTACCATTCAACACGGGTCCAGGTGATTGCGACTGAGTTATCTCTTGACGGCGGCGCACGTGCAATGGAGGCTATGAATGACTCTGAAACGTGACGAGATCGTTGAAGAAGCACTAATCGAAGAATCGCGCAACCAGCGTGCGTTCTTTGAGCGTGTCACCGACAATGGTTTGTACCCATGGCAACGAGACGTCCTTACGGCGCTTGCAAATCACAAGGGGCCGATTACGTTCACACGCCCGACTGGCAAAAGCGTAATGCTCAAAGAAGTCGAACGCATCCGCGAGCAAGTGCATAAGACGTTCAAAATCCCAAAGGACATGCTATGACTGACATGGAACGACATGATGCAATTTGCGCCCTGCTTGATCTCGATCCGAAGATAATCGAGCACAAAGCGGCCGCTGACGCAAACAAATTGAACGCTGATCATACTGACTATGACAAAGCGTACGAGTTCACTTACTTTACCACGCTGCTCAATCTTCGTCGGGCTGCTGCCAACAATATCCTCGGACCCAACCTGAGTAAGTAAACGTGCTTTGTAGCATCCTTGACTGCGACGAGGTAGCAAAAACCCGCGGCTGGTGTGATCGGCATTACAAACGCTGGAGAACCTCCGGCGATCCGTTAAAGATTACGAAACCCTCTCGTCCCGGAATAGCGCATAACGCCATTCTCGATGCTGTGCAGGTTATTGAAATCAGACGGATTCTTGCAGCAGGTGAAGCGAGCGGCAAACAGTTGGCTACTCGATACAAGGTCAGCCCAATGACGATCAGTTTCATTCGTCGCGGAATTACTTGGAAACATCTAGATGCGATTGTTTAACGCCGGGATCTATACATCAAACTTCGACAAGCTTGGAACAGTCTATCAACGATTGACTCCCGAAGAGCGTCGGATGCGTGACAGTTGCGAGAACTTCCTCGAGTCCTACCACTACGTTCATTCGCAGCGATACGTTGATAAGATGCGCCGCGACGGCATCAAAGTTTTTCTTGACTCCGGAGCATATTCTGCCTTCTCGCAAGGGGTTACAATCGACCTAGGCGAGTACTGCGATTACATCCACAGAAACTCAGACATTGTTGAATTCCCCTCTGTGCTCGATGCCATCGGCGATCCGGATGGAACCTGGCGAAATCAAGACGCTATGGAACGCCGGGGCACAAACCCCCTACCGTGCTTTCATTACGGTGAGCCTATCGAGGTACTCGAGTATTACATCTCGAAATACCCCTATATCACCATCGGTGGCATGGTCCCGATCTCGACGCCTCAGCTCAAGATTTGGCTTGATCGCATCTGGGCAGAATATTTGACCGAAGCTGACGGCACGCCGAAGGTCAAGGTGCACGGGTTCGGTCTCACCTCGCTCCCACTCATGTTCCGCTACCCTTGGTATTCTGTGGATTCGTCCACTTGGGTGCAATGGGCTGCTAACGGCATGATCCTCATCCCCGGTAAGGCGGGGCAGGTCGACGTCTCAAACAAGTCAAGTCGTAAGAAACAACGCGGTCAACACATGGACAGCGTGGCGCCTATCGAAACAGCTGCGATTGAGAACGAGATCCGATCATTCAATGGTGACCCCGATAGGTTACGCGATCTATATTACTCGCGTTGGGCATGGAACGCATGGGCGTTCCCCAAATATGCCGAGTCTAAAAAGTGGGAAGGCGATAAGTTCGAAACGGTCGAGCAACGCCTCTTTTGAAAAGGAATCCTGGATGAACAAGATGGTTCTGCTTGCTGCGGCAGTCGCCGCGGCTCTGATGATTGCGCCCGTGTCGGCGCAGACTCCCGCCCCTCCGGCGGATGTGACTGTGTCCCTTTCGGCCAAGATGCCGAATCTCAAGGAACCCAAGGTCGAGAACACCTTCGTCGGTCGTATCACCGACGCGCAGCTTCGTGAGGCCGTCACTCTCAAGTGTACTGCTGGCCGTTCGAAGTGGGCAATCTTCCACGTCAACAAGGTCTGCGGCTTTCAGCAGGGTTCGGCCGTCGAAATCAACATCAACAACACCTGGTACCCGCGCGTGCTGATCGGCGGCTACTACGAAGTCACCGAAAGCGGTTCGACCGATGCCAGCAAGCTGACCTACGGGTACCAGCCGGTGGGCAAAGTCGCCGCATCCAATGCGACCTATACCGGCGAGCTCGTTCTGAAGCCGGAACTTTCGTCGGGCGGCGCCAAAGGCCTGGTCGATGACGTGCTTGCCGGCCTGAAGGCAAAAGAAGGCGGTGGTGTCATCAATACGGAAACCGACACCATCACGTTCAACAACTTCTGCGTCCCGAGCGGCGGTTTTCCGTCCGACAAGGGCACCTGCTTCAATGGTGATGGCGTCTATTCGTACCAGAGCTATTCGTGGTTCTTCCGTCTGACTGCCAAGTTCGCCGATCAGAACTATGCTCTCGAGGGCAACATGCCCTTCACGACTCCTGCCGTCGCCGAAAACACCAACCCGGACAAGCCGGCAATCACCGAGTACAACGTGACGCTGACTGATCCGAACGCGGTGGCGCAGATCGGTGCGATGGGCGGCGACGAGGACGCAGCGCTGTTTGCCGAGTTCGACCCCGATGCTGGCTTCGGTTCTGCACCCAAGGGCATCACCGGTAAGCTGGTCATGGCAAACGCCGGCTACGTCGATGTCCAAATTGGCCAGGAAACGATCCCGGTCGCCAGCGGCGTCGAGCTGACCGGCACGCTGCACGGCAATGAAGTTCCTCTGCCGGTCGTACGAGCCTTCGCCAAGATCCTCATTGAGATCTTGCCCGAAACCTTCGTCGGCCCGTAAAAGGGTCACATCCAAAAGGGGGCGGGTTCGCTCGCCCCTTTCCAACAACCTCTTAGGGAGTATTGCCCACATGATCCGACTTCGTTTTCTCGCTACCGCCCTTGCCGCGGTACTTTTCATTCCCACACCTGCTTCCGCACTGACGCTCGAGCAGGCGCAGACTGAGCTTGCCGGCATGAGTTGCGCGGGCTCAACTTGCACTTCGACCAGCAACGGCACGCGAACCGAAACCGTCGAAGGTTCCGAAGTTCGTGTCGTCGGTCACCGAGGGGCCGCTGTAGGATCCATGATCGAATCCGGCAAGTCCTCGACTTGTTTCTTCGGCAACGGTTGGCCGATGATCAACGTCAACCCGCAGACCTGCTCCGGGCAGTCCCTGCTGCTTGACGGAGGTGGTCCGATCAAAAAGACGTTCACCACCTATACTGATGTGACGATCAACACGCTCACCACGGTGACCAAGGAACTGATCTACAACGGCCCGAACACCGACCGCGCCGGCGCCTGGACGGTCAACACGACGACCGAAACCGTCGATCTGCCTTGACGATTGCATCGATCTCGCTCCGACTTCGGTCGGGGCGTTTTCCATGCAACCACAGAAAGGAACCCTCCCATGCACGCTTCGCTTCACGCCCGACTTGACTTCCTTCGTCCGGCGATCAAGTACTTTCTTCCGCTGCCCGGCACGCTCAACCCAGTCCTGCTCATTCGGCGTTCGCTGATCGTCGGGGTCGTTCTCACTCTGCTGTCGTACTTCGCTGTCAAGTTGCTCGGACTCGACGCGTCGCTTGGCCCTCTCGAGGGCGCGGCTGTGCTGACCAGCTATGCCTGCACCTACCTGTGCATCGTGCAATCGCGTTGGAACTACCCGCTCGGTATGATCTCGACTGCGCTGTACGCTTGGCTTTTCCTGCTCAATGATCCACCTCTGCTTGGCTCGGCGGCGCTCAATATTTACCTTGTTCCTGTCCTGCTCTACGGTTGGATTCGCTGGGGCAAGGATACACGGACACGTCCGGTTCGACACGTCAACCTCCTGTGGACGCCCATTTACATCCTGATCACCGCTATCGTGTGGGCGGTCTGCACCTACATCGTTCACTTCTTCGGTGGCGCACTCAGCGGTTGGGATACAGCAATCCTTGTTCTGAGTGTCTTCGCGCAGCTTCTGCTCGACAACAAGAAGATCGAGACGTGGATCGTGTGGATTGCCGTTAACGTGGTCGCCATCTACGTTTACGCCAGTCAAGGTTACGCCCTTGTCACCGCGCAGTACGTGCTCTTTCTCATGAACACGGTGCTGTCTTATTGGCAGTGGCACAAGTCGATGAAGGCGACAGATGCCGTCTTCAAGCGAACCGCCGAAGTTACCGGCTTGCCTGAGAAAGATGTTCGTGTAGCCACCGAACACGCCATTGATACTGGCTTTGTTCATCAACAGTACGATCTCAAGGAAAAGGGTGCGCTGTGAAAGTAAAACCACTGGTTTGGAATCCCGGTCGTGCAATCCAAGGTCGAGTGGCCTTCGACGTTGCGGTCACCCCGTTCGGCGAGTACAAAGCTTGGTACAGCGACGGCGAGCTCTGGGGCCCGACCCCTGCCTCCTGCTTTCTCGAGCGACACGGGACCGCGGATAAAGCGAAGGAAGCTGCATACGCCCACCTCTGCGCCGGCATTACGGAGATGATCGATGAAGTTTAAAGATCTCCGCGCAGGCCCTGTTGGTGTCGTCCTCATGACGGCGTTGCCGCCGACAATCGGGCACGAAGCACTGATCCGTTTCGCCCATGAATACATGCGGCATCTCGAGGGACAGCTTGTCGTCCTCATGTGCATCCTCCCGGGTGAGCCAGGTCACCGCGCTGACCATTTCGAAGCGTTGCGGGCTTGTTTCCCCGGCGCAAATGGGATGTACGGTCCGCATTTCAGCTTGCAATTCTCCAACGATCCGCAAGGACCGAGCGGCCCCGACGATGACGCTTTTTGGTCGCACTGGGTCCGCGTGGTGATGACCCATGTCGGCAAGAATCCGGACTACCTCTTCTCGTCCGAGGCCTATGGGTTCAGAATGGCACAGGCTCTGGACTGTCAGCACGTGCCATATGATCCGCGGCGGTGGATTGCCAACGGAGTAAATGCAACTGACGTTCGCAACGATGTGACCGGCAACTTCCGGAACATGGTCAAGCCCTTGCGTGATCAGCTCCGTGCTCGCGTCACAATATTTGGACCTGAAAGCACCGGCAAATCTACGCTGACGAAGAATCTTGGCGTGCATTATAATTCACCCATCTCACCCGAGTGGGCGCGCCCTTACCTCGAGATGCTTCCAACACCGCAGGTCAACCAAGAACGTGAGCGGATGCTTACGATCATGCGCGGTCAGGCCGCACAGGAGTTGGTGGTCGACCGTGTCGCTGAGGATACAGGCAGCCCGTTTGCATTTTTCGATACCGACCTGCTGACGACTATTGGGTTCGAGCAGCGTCGGCGACCGCGTATGCCTGGTTGGCAAGGAAGAGGAATCGAAAACTCTGAACGTACTCGCTGGTGGGATGAGATCGAAAGCCTCTATCGTCCTGCCGACCTGTATCTCGTTACGAATGACGGGATTCCGTTCACGCCTGATCCTTTGCGCTACGGTGGAGACAAGCGAGAAACTGAAGTCGCGTATTGGATCGGGCTGCTCGAGTCTCGCTCTTTGCCCTACTATCAACTCCCCAAGGGTGACGAACTCGATACTCGAGGCTGGGCTATCGGTGTGCTGGAGAAATTCATGCACGAGCGGGTCGGTTTCTCAAGGTATCAGAGGACCTAACAATCCCATGGCTTACGAGGAATATATCCAGAAAGCGACTATCGGCGGGCTTGAGATGTTCGCCGCCCCAACGGTGGTGGTTTGTGACCATCCTGGCTGCAAGCGCCAGTTCCCCGATGGCATCGGCATTCGCAGCGACGACTTGCGACTGGCCCGGGAAGCTCGTGCGGCGGGATGGACGGGCCCCATGGAGCGCGGCAAAGAAGGTGATCGGTGCCCCGACCATAAGGAATTGAGCTGATGCCCGGTGATCCAGTCCTAGCTGCGTTTATGCGCGCCAACGATCCGGGTGCTCCTGTGGAGAAGATCACACGCACCGACTTCATGGCGACAGCATTCAATCGCGACAAGCTAGGTTCGGATCCCCTTAATCGAATAGTCGACCTCGAGTGCGGACACCAAACCGTTACTCGAAACACAAAGCGAGCCCCTTGTCTGCGTTGCCATCGCATGATTTTGGAAGGGTACGATTACGATGGCTTCCGAAACCTTCGAACAATCAAAGACCCCATTGAGGACGATGAAGAATGCCTATCAACCGGCTTAACCGATCAGACGTAGTTGATTTTCGCTTCAAGTGTGAGACGACAATCAACATGCTTGACATGTACCAGCAAATCGCAACCAAGAATGCGGTCTACCCCGGCAAAGGAACGCCACTCGGCCTGATCTACGTTGCGCTCAAGGGTGCCGGCGAGGCTGGTGAGTTCGCCGAGCATGTCGGCAAGGCGATGCGTGACGATAGTTTGCTTCCAGTTCACTACAATGATCAAATCGATTATCTGGATCTCTCACAAGGCGAGCTTACCCCAGAACGCAAAGAGCTGCTCATCAAGGAAGCCGGTGACGAGCTTTGGTACCTTGCTGCTAAGTGCAACGAACTGGGCATCTCGTTAAGTGATGTAGCACTCGCAAATCTCGAGAAGTTGCTTGATAGAGCCGAGCGAAATGCATTGCAAGGTTCGGGCGACACGCGTTAATATCGTGTCACTGAACAAGGTGACGGTTGGGAGCCCCCCGTGCCGATACCGAGTTTAGCGTTGGCGGGTACTCCGCGGCCAACACCCGTGCCGGGCGGCACGATCCGAACTCGCACATGCCGCCCGGCACACCCTAGCAACGTTTGTCTGGACCGTATCTCCCTGTTGCTAGCGTCGGTGGGTAGGGTAAACTACCGTGACCGACACCCTCTTCTCCACAGAAGGAACCCTCACATGATTCTCGCGACAGCACAGCCAACTTCACTCACCTTCTTTGGGGATCTCAAGTGGCAGATTATGTGGCGCGAAAACTGGCGTAGGTTTACCTCGTGGTACCATTTTCATCCGCGTGACGAAGACGGTCCTGCCGAGTTGTACTTCGGCTTCTGGATTTTCCAGTTTCACAAGTGCCTCTACGAGAAATGACCAATAGCGAATTCCTCACAACGCTGGCCGACGATCTCGAACGCTTGCCCACCCTGATCGCTGCAGATCGTGTCGCGCGCTTGCGCAACCTCGCCTTGTACGTCGATTCCCTTGAGCGGCAAGTCAATGAGCATCGCCCCGAAGAAACGTTTCGTCGCGGCGATCCTGGTCACCCTGACAATGACATGGGTATGTAATGCATGATCACGCGGATCGAGAAAACAGGCTTTCAAAACCTGACCCCCGAACAACGGATTGAAGCGTTGAAACGACGCTATTGGATCTTTGCTGGGCTCGAACTGTATCCGGTAGGTGGGTTGGATGATCTGGTTGCGACTTGTGACAACGAGCGTGAGGCCGAGCAGCTTGCCGATCCCTGGACAACTGAACGTCGCTGGTTCAGGGTGTACGATACAAAGACAGGGGGTGTTGCAAGTGAAAGCTGAGAGCGAGCTTGCTTTAACTTTTACTGTAGAGGAATGGCGGCTGATAGCGGTCGCCTGTCACGGTGCTGAGCGGGTAAACTTGATGGATAAAGAACATAACGTTCCGAAGCTGGTTGCCATTGCCCACCGGATCGCAATCGAAACTGGCAAGGATGACGCTGATGCAGTGGAGTGATTTGCGTGAGGAATGCGAATGGTATGTGGCACGTGAAATCGCTCGTTCTCGAGTAACACTTGAGGCTAGGCGGGACAGGATTCTTGTTGATGTTGACCAATGGGCGCACGAGACAAAACTCGCTTTACCCGAAGCCTGCTTGAAGATCAATGAGATGTCAAACCTTCAGGTAATTGAACTGATCGGAAAGGTTATCGCTCGCCATGCTTGACTCCCTTCGCTTCGTCGCATCTGCGATTGCAAAGAAGGACTATGTCCCAGCACTAACACACTATAAGATTCGAGACAACCGCGTCACCGGCTTTAACGGCATCTTTGCACTGTCCTCAGATATCGACGTTGACCTTGACGTTATGCCGAATGCTGTGAAGTTCATTGCCGCAGTTCGGGCATGCCCTGAGGACGAAGCAATCGCACTCAACGTAACGCCGGCAGGGAAGCTTGCAGTCAAGTGCGGTAAATTCAAATCATACGTTGATTGCCTGCCCCCTGACACCGTGGCGACATGGGTCGAACCCGAAGGTGAGGAAGTCGATCTCGGCCCTCATTTCTTGGACGGCATTCGCAAGCTCGCCCCTTCAATGGGTGTTGACGCGTCTCGAGGCTGGGCGATGGGCATCAAGCTTCAGAAAGAATTCATGTTCACGACTAACAACGTGATGCTCATTCAATACTGGCACGGGACGCCTATTCCCTTTGACGTTGTGATCCCTGACCTCGCTGTGCGGGAATTGATCCGTATCGGCGAGCAACCGACCAAAATTCAGATGACCAAAACCGCGATCTCGTTTTGGTTCGGAGACAACCGCTGGTTGCGCACCAATACACTTGAGGGCGGCAGATGGCCAACTGACAAGCTGGATCAAATCCTGTCAGCTTCTAACGGGCCGCAGGTGGAGTTCGGCGAAGGGTTCTTCGAAAACCTCGAGACGTTGAAGCCATTCCTTGGCGATCATGGATCCGTCTACATGACCAACTCGCAACTTGCCACTTCGCAGTATGAGGGCGTGGGCACAATGATCGAGTTTGACAACCCGGTAATCGAGGGGATGCAAGCGTACCATCATGCGCAGCTGATGATCCTCGGCGAACTCGCAAAGACGATTGATTGGACAGCATATCCCCGACCGCTCATGTTTCTGGGCGACAGGTTACGCGGCGCAATTGTAGGGCAGACAATCTAAGGTTCAAAAATGCCTCGCTTTGATGTAACTGGACTATTCTGGGACGACTATGTCGCACCGCGGCTACCTAAGATCAAGGAAAAGAAAACACCGCCTGTGCCGGTGTGGCTCAATGACGACTACTTGCCGGGGCTAGACGAGGCTCTAGCCTTTCAATTCGACCTCATGAGCGACGCTGAGATCCTCTCGGAGTCAATGTCGGGCAACCGGCTCGTATGGGATACAGAAGAATATCCGAACTACTCGTTGATCGGGTTCAAGTCTGTTGTCACAGGCAAGCACATTGTCATGGAGGCTCACGATGGCGCGCCGTTCACCCAACTCGAGCGCGACAAGCTGCTTTGGATTTTGCGAAACTTCTGTTCCATCGGGTTCAATGATGAAGCATTCGACCTGCCCATCGCTGCCGCGGCCATCTGTGGACACACAACCGTCAAACTATCCGAAGCCGCGCAAGACCTGATCAGCGGCGGCATGCTTATGCAGGGGTTGCGTCCACAGGAGTTTCATAAGAAGTACGGCACCTCACCCTTGATCGTCAATCACATCGACTTGATTGATCTTACACCGCTCGCTCCGGGTTTGAAAGTGTGCGCTGGTCGTATGCACACCAAGTATATGGCCGATCTGCCGTTTCTGCCGGGACGCGACCTGAAGCCGTTGCAGAAGCCGATCCTCAAGCGTTACTGGGCAAACGACCTTGACAACACCGAATTGCTTTATCGCAAGAATCTGACCGCCATCGAACTGCGTGAGCTTCTTACGAAAGATTACGGCGTTGACGTCCGTTCGAAGTCCGATCCCCAAATCGCTGAGCAAGTACTTCGTGTTGAGGTCAAGCGGATCACGGGACGACATCGTATCGACCGCGCACCCATTCGCGCCGGTGAGTACTTCTATTTCAAGCCGCCTGCGTATGCGACCTACACGTCTCCGACGATGCAATGGGTTCTCGAGTTCGTTAAAACTCAAAGGTTCTATATCGATCCACTCGGCTCGCCGCAAATGCCAGCTGAGCTTGAGGGCCTGGACATTGAAATTGCCGGCAACGTTTACCGCATGGGTATCGGGGGTTTGCATTCTCAAGAGAAATGCACGATCCATCACAGCGACGAAGAATTTGAGCTGTCGGACAATGACGTGACGTCCTACTACCCGATGCTGATTATCAAGCAAGGTATGTATCCACCCAACGTTGGCCCGGCGTTCTTGCAGTCTTATTCGCGTATCGTTTACCGCCGTATCGAGGCAAAGGCCGCAGGCGACAAGGGAACAGCGGAAACGTTGAAGATTGTTGCTAACGGTACGTTCGGTAAGACGGGTGAGCGCGGGGGCTGGTCAATCGTGTACTACCCTGAGATGATGATCCAAGTTACGCTCTCAGGTCAGCTATCGTTGCTGATGCTAATTGAGCGTCTTGAGCTGGTCGGCATTCATGTTGTCAGTGCGAATACTGACGGTATCATGATTAAGTGCCCTCGCCACTTACTCGACGTAAAGGCCCAGATCATCAAACAGTGGCAGGACGAAACCGGACTCGAGCTTGAGACGAAGGGTTACAAGTCGGTCTACTCACGTGACGTTAACAACTATGTCGCTATCTACGAGAAGCCCGATACGAAGGAAACCGGTGCATGGCAGTACGCCAAGGCTATTGGTACTTACCGCAAGACGACTGACGTTTACCCGTTGAAATGGAATCCAACCTGTGACGTATGCGGCGAAGCGGTCATCATGTACCTGGCCAATCAAGTTCCCCTCGCTGAGACGATCCGCGCCTGTGACGACATCCGCAAGTTTATCGAGGTCCGACGCGTGACGGGCGGAGCTGTTAAGGACGGCGAGTACCTCGGCAAGGTCATTCGCTGGTATTATGCCAAGGGAATAGAGGCGCCAATCATCAACGCGAAGAACGGTAACAACGTGCCGCGGTCGAAGGGTGCACAACCCTGTATGGTTTTGCCTGACGGCATTCCCGATGATCTCGATTATGACTACTACGTTGATCGCGCCCAAAAGATGATTGACGATTTCTATCCTAAAGTGAAGATGCCCAAAGCGAAGGCGACGGTATACGCACCTGCAACACCTGAGCAGATCGAAACACTTAAAGAATATGGATGGGAACCGCTTTGGGGTGACGACAATTGGGTTCGCGCTGAGTGGCGGCTCAATCCGAAGATTGACATTGACAAGGCAGGTGTGCCATTTGCAGTTGCATACTCGCAGGCATTCGGCCATTTCCCGCCGCCTCCTGTGGACGAGGTCGAAGAGGAGCTGGACGATGCTGAAGAACTTGAAGAAGTGGCTGATTGATGCTTTCGATCCTCCGTTGCCGCCGATTAATACGAAGTGGGGCCCTCTCAAGCTTCACTTCTCAGACGAGGCAATCGCTCTGATCGACGGCGATCCGCAGCCACCCAGCATCTACGGCATCGAGGTCAAGTGCGCCGATCAGCTCAAGTTCGTCATTCACGCGACGCCTGAGCAGACGCTCATCTACCTCTACGCCAAGGGTGAAAAAGAATACCAGGCGGCAGCGTAATGCTCGCGTGGGCATGTGCCAGCTTGGGCCGGGGTATCGGGTATGTCTGGGCGTCCACAGAAAGTGAGGCGCTTGAAAAGGCGGCTGCTCGCTGGCCTGCCCTCGCCGAGTATCTAACCGTTTATCGTTGGGATGAAGTGCTGTGATAAGCATCCGAAAACTGAGCACTAACGCCTTAGGTGCATTCGCTCGATACCATCAAGGGAAAGCTAAAGTTGCTTTTGCTGACCAGAACATGCATCGAGATGATGGGCAAAAACACGCTGTTTATCTCGAATGGGCAATCGAGTCTCAAAAAGATCAGCGTGAATCCGCCGCCAATGCACGCGAGCACCTCTTTGAGCTCCTGCGCCGGCAGGCAAAAGATGCCAAAAGTAACGCTTGACGTGCGAAATATCAGATCGTATGTTCACGACAGATTGGTGAAGCCCTTCCGACATTCACCCTTTGGAGCGAAACCTGAAACGCTAAGGCTCTCAACAGCAGATGCGCCGAAAGTTTCAATTCATAGCAGTAACTCCGTTAACGGCCCCTGCTTGCAGGATGGACTCGGATAGGATGGGCATAGAGATTCCCCGAAAAGGGATATACAGTGGTTGTGGTAGGGCAGCTATTCCGGTAGGTGTCACAATGGCAAAAGCGATCTACCTAGCTTAGCCCCTAAGTTGGCACGGGTCAAATGGCAGAACAGCGTACTGTCAAGTAGCCAACATAAGCTCCGCTCGCGGTGGCCCCGATGCGTATTCGGGGCAATCAGTTTCGGGGTCGGTCCGAGCCTATAAAGCGAAAACGACAAAACGGTATACACCGTTGACGGCGATGGAAGTTCGTCACCCGTTGAAGCCGTCGAGCTGGAGGCGAGCATCAGGGTCACGAAGAACCAGCTTGCAGGTTGCATCCCACCGAAGCAAAAACGGGGCAACGGCTTCATTAGCTCAGTCGGTAGAGCAGCTGACTTGTAATCAGCAGGTCCGGGGTTCGATTCCTCGATGTAGCACCAGTTTGTGGAGATCTGAAATGTCTGCTCAGTATCGATATACCAAGGGCAGGCTGGGCACGAGTGAGCCCATCGGATTGTAAACCCGACGCCTTAGGCTGTGAGAGTGCAACTTCTCTCTCTGCCCACCAAATTAGCGCGCAGCACCGCTCCCGGCTTTACTAACGGGGCTAGAAGCGACAATAGCCGACCCGTTAGCGGTCGGACGGATCGAGGGTAAGGACTGCTAATTCCTCGATAGATTTTTGCAATTAGGGTAGTGACAACTGTTTTCGTAAGGCTTATGTGTGAAATCCTAGTCGCACGACTGCATTGAGATCGAACGTGTTGCCCGAGTGGTTTAAGGGTGACTGAAGCAACAGCCTGCTGTTTGTCTGCTACAGAGACGAGTACAGAGGTACATGGGTTCGAATCCCATACACGTTTGACAACCTATTCCCGAAAGGGAGCGGACTGCAAAGGAAACGAAGGCGCGCACTTCCTTCCCAAGTTGATCCGGGTGGCTGAGGACTTGCTATCCTCATTAAGGCCTGCCGCGCTCCGCGGCATAGTAGCGGAGTCCTAATTAGCCCGATGGGCAACGACGCCGACGACACTGGGCGAAGACATCCAGTGAAAATCTAGACGCTGATTGCTGCCAAACCGGCGTCTCGGGACACCCTGCACCTTGGAACAGAAAGCAGAGAGCTAATTCGCTGGCGCTGAATTGCGACGGTAACAAGTAGCGTCTTTCTAGCTTGCGGGTAGCTACCGACAACGGGCTGGTCAAAAATGACGTATGGAGCGGGTTCGAAACTTCTCTTATGTCAGACGTGAGGAATTAGCTGGCGCTTTATAGCGACGGCAACAAGTTGAGGCAGACGGACAAGGCTTTGGCTCTGGCGTGACGCCCCGATGATAGACAATCGGTGGGAAAGCTGGGGATGGGTAGCGAGTGGTCTAGTCCTCATTCAAAAGTCCTGGTGAAGAGCAACGAACTATGCTCTCGTGCGATAGCGCAAGCGAGTACGAATGCCAACCGACCTAAGGTGCACCTTAGGCACAGCAAAGTGGGTTTGATTCCCACCACTGGACGTATACGACGCGAGACGGTATTGGGCCCATGCCGTGTGTAAGGTCGGACAGGCAAGGACTCCCGTAAAGAGTCCAAGCTGAAGACGAGGCGGACCGCCAGTGATGGCGTCCGCCTTTTCTTTTGGCAGTCATCATTCGCGTTTCCCTTTTCGCCAGCATCGTATATCGTTCACGCATCCACAGAAAGGTGCTTGGCCATGCGCAATCAATGCGACCATAAAGTAATGATTCCGCAACAGCATTATGACGAGTGCGCTCAGTGCGGAGCTCGTTGGCATCCCGTGCTTGGTTGGAATGTACCTTTACCGAAGCGTGCCAAGTTTCGGTACTCTCAACAGAAGGTGCCTGTCATCAAAAAGGAATCCGAATGAACGAGCCGGCGACCACCCCGATACGCGCCCTGATCCTGCTGACCGACGCGTTTCTTTCGCGTCACGGCTGTTTCCCGCTCGACGTGAATACGCCTGAGCAACGCGAATGGCATCAGGCCATGTCCATCGCCTATTCGCTGGTGGGCCCTCCTGGCTCGATGATGCGTACCGCGGCGTTGCGCGCCGGCATCAGAGATGGGTCCGATTGGACGTACCTAGCAACATGCCTCGAGATGCATGCCGACAAGTTTCCCGTCCCTGATCACATGCGCAACTACGCAAAGAAGCTTCGTGAGCTCGGTCTCGAGGGCGCCGGCGTACGTGAGCTCGCAACGCATCTGGCGGATATCGTCAATCATTCGATTGTGACTTCTCCTGCCCCGGACAACAACCATCAGGGTGTAGTCTACACGGGCATAGATCTCTCTTCACTTGAGGACATGACTGTCGTAACTCATTCGCCTGGATACGTGCCGACGATACAAACAGCTCCGCCGATCCCGACCGTTCCAAACCCCGCTACTGTGGACGTTACCTTCCCCGAAGCAAAGCTTGAACTCAAGCATCAACCTGTACCTGAAGGTACGCCCCTCTTCAAAGTTATTCGCACTGACAACTTTGGTCGCGAAGGCCCCGGGCATGATGACAAGTGGATTCTTAGTGATCCGGTTCCGATGGAATACGCTGAGCAACTCGCTCGCTGGTTGAACCAGCAACATGCGACAAGCAGCGGCGACTATTGGGCAGCTGTCGTTCCCGCTGATTACAAGTTGCAAATATTCGAACCTTGATATAGGTTCGATCTAACAACTTCGAAAGGAACCTCACATGGAAAAGCCCCTCGGTACCAAGACCTCGGTGATCTACAAGGTCGAAACAACTTGGCCTGATAAAGACAAGCCTGAGGAAGCTGATGTTTTCAGTTCTCGTTACTCTTCTGCCTATACTCTGGATGACGATCCCGGATCCGGGTATGAGAAGTTGGCAACTATTCGCCGCCCTGATCTCTTTGGCAAAAGAGTGACCTCAGACTCGCTTCATTTCGCCACTGCCGAGGACGCTCATGCTGTCGCTGATCTTTTGTCTGAGCACGGTCGAATGACTTCGGGTTGGACAGGAGTCGAGGAATGGCGAAAAAATTATCGCGGGTCAATTAAGGCCCGTGTCGTCCTCGAGATCGTCACGACCCATCGGGAGCTGGTCACCAAATGACCCCAAACCATTACGCCATCTTACTCGGCGTCGGCCTCATCCCGTTTGCCTTCGCGGCGTCGGCATTCATCAACCTCATTGCCTAGGAGGCAACATGACCAACCCCCTTCTGCCCTGCTATGAATATCTCGTGTCTGAGCAGGGAAAGATCGACATGTCCAAACCGATTGAAGGCATCGTTGACAACGAGCTGGACGCCGAAATCGAAAAGCGGTGGGACGAGGCTTATCGTGCCAAGACTACCAACGATCGGCGGCTAGCTCGAATGATTCTTCGTTCGATGGCTCGGATGCAAACCGAGAAGGGGGTTGACGAAACCGAACACGCTGCCCATTTCACCGAAAGTGCAATCGAAGCGCGGATCATCGGGCTTGCCTTCTACTGGTCAAACGATCTCGAGCAGGTCGCGTTTAATGCACTCGGTCTCAAGGAACCGGATTACCAAGGGGGCTGGGAAGAGCGACAGGCTGCTCGTGTCAAGTGGTGGCATGACGTGGTCGTGCCAGCGATGAACGCGGAGGATTAATCAATGGGCCCGTTTACCGAAGGCACCTGGAGCGTCACCAATGGCATATTGCTGCGCATATCAGCGACGTTGCCCGGCGAGTCCTCGCGCCCCTTGACGCTTGCCGGCGTGCATCAGCTTGGCAAATTTGGGGGTCGCGTAAATGGGGATCCCCTTGCCAATGCGCACCTGATGGCAGCAGGCCCTGACATGCTTCGCGCCCTGAAGCTGATCAAACAAAAGGGGTTGACTGTCGAAACTGGGCATCTCATGGATAAGGCTATTGCCAAAGCGCAACCTACGGACAATATATCTTGCAAGCACGTTTGGGATTATACCAGCTACGGTCGGTCCTGCAAGCTGTGCGAGTTGTATGAGGATGTCTGATGCTTAAGCTTCTGGATTGGATCGCGGTGATTGCGATAATGTTGATCTTCATCGGCTTGGGAACCCTCGCCGTGCAAGGTGTCATGCACGTCCTCGGGTGGAACTGACCCATGCGCGAAAGCAAGAACCCATCCGTCACACCTGATCCCGACCGTCGCCGGCATCTGACCGAGAAGAACACCTTCCAACTCGGACGACTTCATTCGTCCACAGAATGGATGCTGCTATCATCAGCTGCGACGCTTGCCCGGGAAACTCGCACCCCGATGCTGACAGGCTACTTTCCGCCAAAGTCGAAAGAGGTACAGAACGCGAAATGAAGGCGAAGCGCTGGTCCCAAATGGAACGGGATGAGAAGATTGAAGCGGTACGCCTTCTTGTAGTCGACTACGGTTATACTCAATCAGAGGCCGCCTCGGCACTGGTCACGACCAAAGGCAAAGTGGGCAGCATCTGGGAAAATCACATCAGGGGGAAGCTCGATGGAAAAGTTGTCGATTGACAAGTGGTGGCAGAAGGACCTCATTGCCGCACACAAAACCCGTAAAGAGCTGCTTCACGCCACGGTGATCAAGTTCGAGTGCAACGGCTGCATGGCGTCAGATCACCGGTTCGAGTGGGTCGGTGTTGTCTATGACTTTGAGCACGGCATGCTTTCGGGTGAGCCGCTCGGTCGATGGACCGCGGCCCTGATCCAGGTAGCCAAGTCAGAACATCGGCATGGCGACATCCGCGATGGCTTCGTCGGGCATGAACGTGTAATTATCGAGGATTCGAGCCTGCAATTCATTTCACCCGGGCTCTACTTCTACTACAAATAAGGAACAAAGATGCGCAACCTCGAACTCACGACCATGGACGTCAAAGCGTATGCTGATATGCCCCTCGGCGAGCTCGCCGACCGCTACACGGCGCAGATGACCATCATTCAACGGATCAACGGCAGCGACCAATTCACTCGCATCTCGAGCGACGTTGAAGCCGGACGTGAAGCAACTGAGCACGTCATCCTGATCAACTCGATTGCCCGCTTCAAGTTCGGGCTGGTCTTCGGCACGCCTACTTGACATGGGCGAAGCGGCGGACGACCTTTGGGATAGCGTCATGCGCAACCAGAACGAATGGGATGCCTTTATGGATTCCATTCGCGCTGAGTGCAGCTTTCGCATGCTCGGTCGAATTCCGTGCGTCATGATCCAAACGCCGATCCCCTACCATGACGAATGGGATAGCGAGAATTACCTTCCCCTCACATGTATGCACTGCGGCAAGCAGTTTGATAGGGAGTATTAACATGCCCAAAGCCTATGTTGTTCTAAAGACGCGCATCCTTCAAGACGTAGTCTTCGCGACAGTTGGTGATACTGTCTTCGATTGCATCAAACCCGATTACGGTTCGGCGAACACTGATGGCCGGTTGACCGGGATCGAGCATCGCAGCGTCACCAAGGATCCGGACGGCGACTACCCGTTTTTCACAATCCCGGTATTCGATCTGAGGAAGTTGCCATGATCAAACTTTGGATCAGGTATAGCGCTTGGTGCGAGACCTCAGATCGTGAAGTCTATGCCCTGTACTGCCATACAATAGGAATCGTCATCGGGGCGATTCTCGGCGCAACTGTTTGCTACTTGATCGTGGGGTTCTGAATGATCTCACCGCGGCGAAAAGGCAAGAAAACAAAGTCCGTGATCTGTCCCACCTGTGGACGCGTGGCACGTACAGAGGACAGTCCTTTCGGAACGAAGCACGTATGCTGCGGCCTATGGTCTTATCACGGACGGCCCCTTGTCAGCGCCGCGGTGCATCGAGCAAGGGTCAAGGCGCATGATGCCTTCGACCCTCTTTGGCAAAGCGGCGAGATGAGCAGGACCGAAGCTTATCGGCGCCTGCGAAAAGCATTGCGAATGAAACCCGAACAGTGTCACATGGCGGACATGAAACTTGATGACTTGTTGAGAGTGCCTGAAGCAGTCAGGCTTATCCGGGTCAATATGGAGGACCAGCTATGAATGCTTTCACACAGTACCGCCGCAAACAAATCGCCGAATTGCGTCCGTGGCAAGATGGTGATGACATGTCTAAAATCAGTGTGTCAGGTGCAGATTTTGCTGCTGGTTCGCCCAAAGCTGGTGACATGATCGCACGCAATCCGAAAAATCATGCCGACCAGCGGCTCG
The DNA here is from genome assembly GCA_964542655.1 of uncultured Cellvibrionaceae bacterium. Classification (GTDB taxonomy): domain Bacteria; phylum Pseudomonadota; class Gammaproteobacteria; order Pseudomonadales; family Cellvibrionaceae; genus Cellvibrio. Next base: position 37,300 of record CAZIWB010000020.1, on the reverse strand, counting down.
TCGCAGCCGCTTACTTCGCAGACAACTTTGAACCAATCGGTACGCTCGCAACTCAGTCTGATCTTCCCGTGGTCGATATCCAGACAATGAAGCTCACGGATGGGCGAGCAGACCACTTCGTCCGGATCACGGTCGAAGATCGCTCGGTCACTCCGCACATGTTCCGCGACAAGTACAAGTCCGAGTATCACGTTCAGCTATATTCCTGGCTGTTCACTGGCATCGGCGAAGAGCCTGATGTCATGGACTTCAGCGAGGACGAGTGGCCGGCACGTACCTTGTCTCCACAGGAACAAGTCGCTGAGCTTCTCGAGGAAGCGCGTTCCGAGATCGTGCTCGCCATTGCGTTCCTTGGCCGCGACCTGCATTCCGACCGTCTCGTCAACACGGCCAACCAGCTGGCGAACCGTCTCGCCGCGGTCGATGCCAAGATCAGGGCGGCGCAAGGGAAATGAGGGTGAAAGCGAAATGAACAAACCTCTTTATACAAAAGACGAGATTGACAATCGCCGGCGTGCTGTCATGCAAGAATGCGGTCTCGATCCCTATGCTCAACCGCCTGAGGTGTGGCTCAACATCGCCGTTGCTGCGGCCGCGCGTGGCGAGGCGCAGTATGCCAAGGACTGCGAGTTGGCGATGAACATTGCCAACGATCGTCAGAATTGGCTTCTCGGAATCAAGAAATGACTGCCCCCGGCACCTACCTCGGCTTGAAGATCGTCATTGACGACGAGCTCATGAGCGAATGGTACGAGGACTGGTCGGACGTTCGCTCACCTGGTCGAGCCGTTCGCCGGCGTAAGCGCGGATTCAAGCAGCGCATTGTGCATCGCAAGCGCCCGAAGCAGGAATTCATCAAGTTCGGGAATACGATTATTATGCATTCGGAGAGGCTGAAAATTCTCGAGAAGAAGATGGCGCAGAATGAAGCGTACGGTAAGTTTTAGCGGGTATCAAGCGCTGATGATCGTGCTTTACACCAAACCGAGCGCTCGCCGGAACATCTCGCTTTTCGTCAACAGCCGGTCGATCCTGTTGAACGCAATCGTCTATTCCCTGATGCCGAAGAACGGTAGCGTTAAGAATTTCAAGATCTGGCATCGAGCATTCGGCCAAAATCGGATAACAAATCGTCCGAAACGCAAAACTAAGGGTTGCAAGCGTCGCATACTCGTGAGATAACAAACTCACGAAATCGAAAGGAACCCCTGATGACCACTTTCCACGCCGTCATGATCGATGAAACCGGCTGCGAGTTCGGCACCTCTGTGACAGCTCGGTCACGTACTGAGGCTTTCAAGAAGCTTCGCGAGGACTACCCTGAGTCTCGATGCGACCAGCTCGAGTCGCCTGAAGATACCGCCTGCCGCGAAGCCGCGATGTATGACGATATCAACCGCGGTATCTACCGTAACGAAGACGGTTCCATTGATTATGTCGAGCCTGGTTACGATGAACCCGAAGAAGAGGACGATTCCGAAGAACGGTTCACAGATCATGCTGACGAACCGTTCTTTGTTGAAGATGCAGGCCTCTGGGAGGATTGAAATGTTCTGTACGAGCATGGCGAGGATGGGCATAAGGCTCGATGAAAATAGGATCCGGATTAAGAAATAAGCTCAACTAGGGCTGCGCCCTAGTTGCCAACTCGTCCTCGGTGTGCGATAACAAACCATCGAACGACGAAAGGAACCCAAAAATGCACTCGACCCCGACGCTCAATGATTTCCGTGCCGATGCCGCGAACCGTCGCGCCGACATGCAGTCCGCTCTCGAGCGTGACCAGGATCGTTTCGAGAACGACAACCCGGGCATGATCGAAGCTTTGCGCTCGATGATCTACTGGAACGAGTTCGCCGCCTCGCTCGTTGGTCAGTTCGACCGCAAGGGTTGGTTGTCGGATCGTCAGATTGGCGCCGCTAACTCGATGATCGCTAAGGTCGCGGCCAAGCAGGCTGAGAAGATTTCGTCCACAGAAACGAAGTCTGGCGAAGTGAACATTTCGAAGATCCGCGCGCTGTTCGATACTGCATTGTCAAACGGGCTGAAGCGTCCGAAGTTCCACGCCGGCGACGTGAAGATCTCGCTCGCTGGCCCCTACAGCCGCAACCCCGGTGCGCTCTACGTGACGCGTGATCCGGACGTGTATCAGGGCAAGATCGTTGACGTGACTTTCAGCGCATCTCGTGACTGCGCCGGCGACACTCTCGAGGCGCTTCGTGCGCTGTGCGAGAATCCGTCCGAGTACGCCCGCATGACCGGTAAAGCGACGGGCCGTTGCTGCTGTTGCGGTCGCGAACTGACCGATCCGAAGTCCATCGAAGACGGCATCGGTCCGATCTGTGCAACGAAGTGGGGGCTGTGATGTTTTATTACGATGAGCATGTTCTCGCGTGGCGTATGCAGCAACCTGCGTTTAAGGAAACGGTTGCTTGGCTCAAGTCCGTTTATCGGGGGTGGAAGTGATGAACGAGCACATCAAAGCATGGGCGTACGACTGCCGCATGTGGTACTTCACCGCGGTGACTTACTTCGACATGCCGGCGTGGCACATCCGCGCCTATTACGTGAATAGGGGGCTCTAACATGGGCAAGATCGCCGTTCCTCATTCCGACCTCTGTGGCTGCGAGCGTTGCGCCGCGCAATGGGACCGAGAAGTCTCGGGCAAGGTATACGACATGGTCGAGGACCCCGACACGCTCGATTGTGGGTGCAGCGCGATCTATGGTTGCACCTGCTGGGATGACCCGTACGAAGATTCGCTTGAGCCCGACGAATGAGCAACGAGTACAGCCACGTAGCATGGATTGACGGTGACATCCCGCGCGACCGGCCCGGCAATTACCTTGTCTATCTGGACCGCCCATCGCTAGGCAACAGGATCGCCGTCTGTCGAGCAGCGAAAACAATGAACTCGCTGATAGTGACAATCAACAACATGTTCGAGTTTGATTGCGGCAATCTTAAGGTCCTCAAATGGGTCGAAATCAAAGACTTGGAGCCGATGGAATGACAACCCGTAAGCTTTACACGACCCGCTCAGGCGCCATTCGTGCGGCTCGTCGCGCATGCTGTGTCGCCCTCGATAGCAAGGTCTATCAGGCTTATGAGGGCCCGGACTACATCATTCACCCGACCCATTCATGGGAAGCAATGGGCACCATGTCCAAGCAGGGCCGGTTCGACATGGGCGACCGCTGGTTCTTCGAATTGCGTGGCCCTGCACTGGAGGCGTCCAAATGATGCAGCCCGGCACCTGGACAAAAGGCAAGCGGAAGATCACAGGCTGGTGGGAATATTATCGCCCGTCTGATACCTTTACAATCGTACTGGATTCGAAAGACCCCGTGACGGGTCAAGAGAGGCGTGTCGTAACACATAACGATAAGCCCGAGTTCAATGGTTGGAAGCTGGAAGAGGTGACGAAATGATGGATGAACTCAATGAAGACGATCCGTTTCCCGTTGCCAAACTCATTCCTGTGTCCGAGTGGGTATGGCATCTGTGGAAGGTGACCTATCATCGTGGCGAGAACGGTCCCGTTGAGCACATTCGCTATACGGTTTGTACCGAGACGCATGTGGAAGGCGAAGTCTGTGATGGCGATGATTGGCCCAGTCGCGAACTCACCCATGTAAAGTGGGAACCTGTTGCCGACAATGTGAAGGCACCGCGGCCAGTCGGATCGTTCTACGGCCGTCCCATATCGGAAAGCGGTTGGGAAGCCGGAAAGCGCGAAGCACAATCGAGAGGATTACTACAATGAGAGTCGCACTACACGTACTCACCGACGAACCTGGGCGCAAAAGCTTTGTCACCGAGCTCGACTTGCCGCCTTTCGTCACGCCCCCGGAAGTTGTCATCTGGGGTTCGCGCGTCTTCAAGCTTCATCGGCGGCTCAGTGGTAGTATCGGCAAGCTCGATGGCAAGGGGCGACAGATTTATTTTGAAGTCTTCGCCTACCACGCGATCCCTGACAATGACATTGCTGGCGCGTCGTTTTAACTCGCTGCGCGTCCCACACACTTTAACGACACGGGCCGTCTAGCCCATCGCCCGTGTCATCGCACGTCAACACAAGGAATCGCCCTCATGACGCGAGTTATTTACAAGTACGAGATTCCTCTCAAAGACGAGACGGTTCTCACTTTGCCTCACATCCACTGGCCCCTTTCGGTCGGGCTTGATGCGGAAGGGCACCTCTGCATGTGGGCGGAAGTCGAGACGGATCAGTCACCGAGCGACTTGGCTTACCGAAAGGTTAAGGTCGTTGGCACAGGGCACGCCGGAGTGCCTGATGATACTGAGTACTACTTTCTCGGTACCGTTCTCCAGACGCCCTATGTTTGGCACATCTACCTGGAGATTCTCGAATGACGCGAGAAGAGATCAAGGCGGCTGTTGATAAGATTCAAGAGAAGGATCTAAATGCGTTCATGGATGGCGTTGAAAAACACATCACACAACAGCAACTCAAGTGGATCAAAGAACATCCTGCTCATCCTTCTGTGGAAGGATGGTATCGTGTTATGCATCCGGGCGATAGCGACAGCATCGACGGTCACACACTTTACGAGTACGGTGACTACCCGGGCTGGGCGTATTGGCAACCTGAGCGGCCGGCAGAATCAATCGTTGCTTTCGAAGGCAAGGTGACTGTTACGGCGCTGGGCGTTGACGAAGCCCACTGGATCTGCGAACACGACGAGGACGGCGAAGGAATCTTTGCCTACTACGGCCCCATAACGATTCCGGAGTTCAAAGAATGACAAAGAAGCTCTTCGAAGACGGTGACCTCGCTATCGACACGGTAACCCGTGACGGCCGAGTCTATCGCATTTATGGCGATGTTACCGAGCCCGGCATGGTCGCCTGTCAGTTGGGTCCTGAAGCAAAGTCGTTCCATTCGAACGGTAGCAGCCGTTTGCTCAAGCTCGACAAGAAGTCGACCGAGCAGTGGTTTGAGGACGGGTACAAGCGGCGTATCGCCGATCTCGAGGCTGCGCTCGGTCTTGCGTTGTGCAAGCTAGTTATCGTGGAACCACCTGACAGCCGCGCTGTGTCGGACGAGTTCGTTGCGATGGCTGCGGTTCATGCCGGGGATGACATTGTTAACGATGCTGCCCGAGCAATCGTGAAAGAAGGTCTCCGTCGCGAGCACATGATTTCAGAGCAGCAATCAGCGCACGAGATTGCAATTTCGCATGTGCTTGATGAAGATGCCAAATTCATCGATGTGCAGTACATTCGGCGAGTTTATCAGGTCAGCTTGATGGACGCGGTCGCAATCGGCAAGTATGTCGAAAGCGGTGTCTGTGAGACGCTTGATGAAGCAGCTCGCTATCACTACAACCGCGGGCTTGCTATTCACATTCGTCCACAGAAAGGCGAAACTGATGGGCAGGCTCACGACCGTTGGGCGCTCGCCCGGGCTAAAGACGGTCTCCCGCCTCTTCAGACGAATCCGGATCCTGTTGTCGAGTTCAAATGACCAAGTGGCATGAATGGACGCTTGAGGAAGACGAGCAGATGCGTCAAATGCACTCTGCTCGTCGGCCTTGGCGTGAAATCTGCGAAGTGTTGGGTGTGTCGGTCAATCAGGCGCAGGCACGCGCCGCGGTTCTGAAGATCAAACGCAAGAAGCCTGACGTTAAGCTGGTCACGACTTCGGTGGTTCAACCACCTGAGCTGCTCAAGGCGTTCAAACGACTTTCTCGAGCTCGCGGGATCTCGTTTAGCCGACACATTCGGCAACTGATGATCCGCGAGCTCAAGTCGAAGCAGGTCAAACTTGACTACGAAAGTTTTGAAGATTAACCGAACTCGAAAATTCCGAGAAACGCAAGAGTCATCATCACCCCGCTGGTCACACCACCCATAGCCACCGCAAAGAGCCACCATTTCAACGAGGTAGGCTCAATCTCTTCAGTGGTGTTAATCGGGGCAAGCAACAGGGCGGCTGAGGCTAGAAAGAACGCGACAAAGAAGGTTCCTCCGATGGGTGAATTCCTCAACCAATATGGGTTGCCCAAAGCGATGACCAAGCCAACGTAGAAGAAATATCCTGAATTTACGAAGGCCTTCAACCAGATGCCAACGAAGATGTTCTGCGCACCATCCTTAACTCCTGATCTCAGGGCTTCAACAAATCGCCTGAACCAAGAAATGCAGATGGCAGTATTTACGCCGACCACCAACGAGAGAATAACGATGCGTGCTGGGTCGGCCCCAAATGTAAAATAACCGACATAGAAAAAGACCAGCAGTAAGATGCTGGTCCAAATCACAGCGTGCGTACGCAGCCCCATTTTATTTAGAACCTCCGAAGTTCTCGCGCAACTTGCGCGGAAAATAATTCTTGTGACGCTGCTACAGTTCGTTCTGCTCTATTGACCAAATGATCTAGACGAATCTTACCCGCGTCTGCCCGAGCTGCGTTCTCAGGGCTTGGTACTTCGGCCGGCGGAGTATTGAGCGGGGTTCGAGCACGTCCTCCGATCAGCGACATGAGCCAGCTCCTTACTTTCACTTGTCGAGCATCCTCTTAACAAGCTCGTGGTTCTGCTCCGTTGCAGCTACCATCGAGTTACCCAACGGAATGAGGACACGTTGGTCCTCTACTCGCTGTTCTTGTAGCCGAGCATTTAACGCACGCTCGGCTGACAACTGTTGATCGAACCTGTCCTGCTGTCTAACGATATACCACAGAAGCAAGCCGACGATTCCGACTAAGGGGCCCTGCTGAAAAAGTACGGTAGGGTCGAGAGGCAAGGCCGTCTGCGCAGTGACGATTTGTCCCACTGCGCTACTTGGATCGGACATAGTTTAAACGCCCGACTTCTTTTCTTCGGTGCGCTTCCAGATCTGGACACCGAGTACGCCGAGAGCGGCGACATTCATGAAGCTTAAGAAGGTGGTGATTTCGCCGAGCTCGTTGAGCGTACCAAGCTGACGTGTCCACAGAAGCCAGCAGATCGTCACGACCTGAATAGCGAATAGCCCCGTGTAGATGATGGCGAACAGGGGCCGCCAGATGCGCGAGAGAATGCCCTCGGACTTCTGATCTTCCTTGAGCACCTCGAGATAGCCCGATAGGTCGCCAACACCGATGTCCAGTGTCTTGACCATCTGGCTTTCGATCTGCTGAACGATGGGCGTTGCCTCGGTCGGGTGCGCCTCGATATAGTCCGAGACAGCATCAGGTGTCGCAGCTGTGCCGAGCGCCTCGGCCAACGCTTCAACTGTCGCGCCGGCGAGCTTTCCGCCGATGCCGCCAATCGCGTTCTCGAGAAGGCCCTTGAGAATCGGCGCGCCCACTTTTGCGAGTGAGGGACCGAGTTTGCTGAAATCCATTATGCGAGCCTCCGAAGAACGTTATTGACTTCATCCTTGTACCGCCAAACGAGATAGATCAGCACGGCCGCGCCGAGAGCAAGGCCACCCCAAATCAACACGTCGCCGATCCATCCGAGATCGCCAACGGGCGTCGTAACGGCGTCACCTGCGCCCGTTCCTGCCTCGCCCGCACCGACGACCACTGCGCCCCCGGTCCCGGCCCCTGCGGCTGCGCCCTTGTTACGCAAATCGATAGCGCGCTGAAGGGCGGAGAGCGTGGCGGGACCGATAATGCCATCAACCTCGAGCTGCCCATGATCGCTTTGGAACCGAGCGACTGCGGCGTTGGTGCGATTGCCTGGAACACCGTCAGCTGGGCCCGGCGAGTAACCGAGAATCTCAAGCCACTTCTGCGCCTGAGCAACGTCCTGCTGTGCGGTGTGAGTTTCGGGGGCTTCGGTGGTAGTAGCTATCGGTTTGACCCAGTCGGGCCACTTCCCTGTGGCAGCAACGTCTGCCTCTTCGTTGCGCCGACGAACCAACCCGGGCAGCTTCTTGCCCTTGGCAGTTGTGCCGGTCGTGCGCCAACGAGCGACACCGGCCTTAAGCTGGTTCGCTGCAATGAGATTCGCCCATTCCCACTTGAGGGCGCCAGTACCACAGTTGAACGTCATAGAACACGCCGGCGCGGTGATCGTATCACGCTTGCCGGCGAACTTCACGAGAACTGGGGGAAGGTATTCTTCTTTGATGAGCAGCAAGAGGACATCGTATGCCTCTTTGGCAGTCATCGTGTCGCCCATCTTCAGCTTACCGGGGCCGCGGTTCAGTGCATACCAAGCGCGAAAGACCTTAGACGCCCATGTGAAACCGTACCCGATGGTAATGACGTGAACAGGGTCTTTATAAGCTTTAAGAACCTTGCCCTCATGACCACCGATGAACGGCACCAGGTAATTGAATACTGAGGCTTCCACAGTAGGCTCCGATGTCGGGCAAAATTAAGCTGACCCGACATTACGCACAGTTTGCCCTAAAGGGCAAGGAAGACGGCTGCTCTCACGGCCAGCGAGCGTCGTCAGCATAATCAGCGACGATTGGATCCATGCTCTCGAGAAAGAAACTTTAATGTCAAACGAAGTAAACACCACCGAAATAGATGGTGCGTCCGCTTCCAGCGAGCGTTGCTCCATCGTATTTCAAAATGTAAATGTTCTGATCGCCACTAGCGATAAACCCGCTCCCCATTAAACCTGTAGCTTGTCCTTCCTGACACGCGAGCATGCCATTTGCACCCGGCATGAAGGGAAGCGGAACCTTAATCTGACCAGCGGCAGTGCCAACTGTAACAATTGTCACTGCTCCTGAAATTAGAACAGAACGACCAACTTTTGTATAAGCCAAAGTACACGAGACGCTTGTGAAAGTTCCTGAAGTAGCAGTGACAGTGGGCGTTGTTGAACCTTCTTCATAATCATCCAGCACATTAGGATCAGATGATGCAACTTGTGTTGCTGGAAACTTTATATTTTCCGCTCCGATCAAAAGATCATAGGCGCCACCGCTTGCCAACGTTCCAGCCGCGTTACCCGGTAGAGCATTAATACCGCCACCAAACGTTTGAATGGAGCCATTCAGTTGCACCTCGAAACGCTTACCTGTAGCACTACCCACGAAAGTATTTAAGAAAATTCTGGCAACAGCTTGTGACGATATCACGAATGCTGAAGAAAATGCAGGAGTTCCGGTGATCGTAATTGTCTTACTACCGCACTCAACAACCCCTCCACTGTCTGCATAGAAATGAGCGAGAGCACCGCCGACTATGCTATAGTCACCAGCACAAACTACTGAACCACCACCGCTTGCAATGATTTGAACCGCAGCACAAGCTCCAAAGCGAATATTAGAATATCGAAGTTCAGCCCCAACACCCTTTGCATACAAACTGTAACCACCTGTAGTGGTTCTAATCTCTATATCTTTGATAAGTGCCCGAGATCCCGCGACAGTAGTGATGGCGTCAACAGAAGTAGTTGAAATAATAACGTTTGCTGGGGTACCTGAATTTCCTTGAATGATTAGATCAGTCGTAAGAGCTTGTCCAACGGTAACTGGGATGATATTTCCACCGGTGTACGTTCCATCCGCAATCTGAACAGTGACAGTAAACTTATTAAAATCTAAGGCAGAAATTACATTCAATGCCTTCTGGATTGTTAAAAACGCCCTGCCTGATGTATTGGCGAGACCGTCGTTTGAATCCGAGCCGTCTGTGCGAACGTAATAAGTTCGTGCTGCCGCAAGTACTTCACGGGGAGCACGCTTGTTACCGAGTCTTGCAAGTGCCATTTATGTGTTCCTTAAGCGTACAGGCCCCAAGGCGTAACGCTAAGATTTGTACCAGTACCGTTTGCGTTACCGGGGAAGTAAGTGTTGATTGTTGTTCCGTTCGTAAAGATCGTTGATCCCTGTGACACATAATGCCGTGTACCGGTCGCAGCTCCGCTGAAGGTATTTCCTGCTGCTGCCAAAGTCGAAGACAACTGGGCTGTCGCAAAAGCAAAACCGAACGCAGGAGTGCCTGTGATCGTAAGAGTCATTCCGTTGATGTTAATGAATGAAGCATAAGTTGCAGACAAGTGTACTGAAGCACCGCCTGAAATAGCATAATTACTGATCGCAATGGCTGAGCCGCGCTGAATGGCATTAACATGCGTACCTGCACAAGCGCCGAAATTAACATTACCGTATCGAATTAACGAGCCGCCTTGTGAAGTGATGCAGTTACCTGCCGTGGTAGTCTGCATCTTGAGATCGAGAATATCCCAAGGAGAGATAACACCATCCGCTGCAAAACAGTCAGCACTTGTGGTGCTTATAACCACATTCGCCGGGGTAGTGTTATTGCCCCGGATAATCAGTTGACCTGCACCAGCGACACCCACAACAGATTTAAGGGTGACCGCACCTGTGTAAGTCCCATCAGCTGCCTGGATTGTGATAGAGAAACCGTTGGCATCAAGCGTCGCCGCGACGTTAACTGCTTTCTGGATTGTAAGGAACGCGCCGCCTGATGTGTTTGCTAACCCGTTGTTGCTATCGCTGCCGTCCGTCCGGACGTAGTAAGTTCGATTGGCAGTCAGAACTTCGCGAACGCCACCGATCAATGTGTCGTAAATGCCTCCATTTGCAACGGTACCTGCCGCGTTTCCGGGGAGATAGGTGAGCCCACTACCCCAAGCATTGATGATGCCGCCTGTGTTGGCGTTGAAACGCTTTCCCGTCGCTGATCCAGAGAATGAACCCGGAAATACGCTTATAATGCCACCCATATCAGCATATGCAAACTCTGACGAGAATGCAGGCGTGCCGGTTAGGGTAACAGCAACCGCTTTGTTTTCGATAATACCGCCAAGCTGAGCAAAATAATGCCAGGCAGCGCCGCCAGATATGGTGTAGCCGCTTGCTAGAACTATCTTGCCGTTCTGGACGGCATTGAGGTGTCGCCTCCCAGTGGAGACTCCAAAGGTAACACTGGTTGAGACAATGATCTCTGAGCCCGGGCCATCAGCTGTCAAGACATGGTCAGCGGTATTTAGGAACGTCCCGTTCTTAACCGTGAGGGACATGGGTTTACTAACATGAATCTTCCCGGTAAGAGTTCCACCGGCGATATCGAGAGTAAGAGATGCAACGCCGACTAGATTTTTGTCACATGACAAATTTCCAGTCATAGTTCCTGCTTGAATAGTTAAAGAGAATCCGTTTCCGTCGATTGTCGCAATAGTGTCGAATGCCTTCTGGAGCGTCAGGAACGCCCCACCGCTCGTGTTTGTGAGACCGTTGTTACTGTCCGAGCCGTCCGTTCGAACGTAATACGTTCGATTGGCGGCTAACACCTCACGAGGCGTTCCAAGAATGCCAAGAACAACACGAATAGCTGCTGCTTGCGCTGCATTGATCTCAGCCGAACCGACACTGCTCGGAGGCACAGCCCCCATTGCGAGTGCTTCAAAAATATAAGCTTCAACCAAGTCGGTTGCGCCCGGGTCTTCACTGAGCGTGAGCGAAGTCCCGGTGAACGCGTAAGCGACCCCTCCCTTTGGCTGAAGAATGCCGCCTACGTATACGTCAAGTGCATTATCCGACGCAGGTGTGGAGGGAAGAGTGTAGCTAACGCCTGAATTAAGTGCATAAGATGCGTATACGCGAGACATGAACCCTTCAGAGCTCGCAAACATCTCAAAGATGAGATCATCTACGCCAATTGTGCCGCCAAGATCAGACGAACACTTCCACAGGGTATCCGCATTTGCAGTGCCCTGCATGACGGAAAAATAAACACCTGGGTGCTCGTCGTAGGTGTCGAAAGCCGCAACTCGAACAGTTGTACCAGCTGTCGCACCGATGACGTAAACACCGTTCTCGGTAGCGTCAGTTTGTCCTGCAAGTAGAACAAGCCAATTTGTACCAACTACCACACCATCGACGGTGTCGCCATTGTTCAGATTCGCAATATCGATATTTACTTCTGAAACGACACGAACGCGCGTAAGCATGCTAGTGCCATCAATACCCGGGCTGCCTGTAGCACCCTTGATGTTGATAGCGATTGCACCCCAGCTTCCTGCTGTTTTCGGACCGTAGACATCAGCTGTCGCAACATCGATGTACATGTCGCCGTTGTTGCCGAGACCACCGGATGGCACACCTGTACCCGACAACCAAGCTGCAGCATCACCGGTCGGGCCGGGAGGACCTTCATTGCCAATAAACGAAATAGGATCTGACCAATCAGCGGATGCGCTGGATTTCTTGATGTAAATGTAAGGCGGTGAGTCAAGAGTACCGTCTCCGTCCAAAGATAAGAAGGTGAAGCCCTGCACCGTATCGTCATAAAGGCTTCTGTCCGAAAACTCGCCAAAGGCGTTAACAGCAATACCCGTGTAACCAATCTGACCCAGCAACTCAAGATAGCGACGAGTCTGCGCCGTCGAACGTTCGATATTACCAACGAGACGGATCTCATATGGATTAGCAGTCATTGCTGCGCCGGGCCACACCGTCGCGAGGGTTGCCGTTTGCGGATCAGCTGCATAATCGATTGACGCAATGCGCTGTGGGGGGAATTCCGGTTGAGCGGGGTCCATGAACAAGTCGCCAGGCAGGACTGCCGGGAAATCGAGTGTTCCGAGGAACGCCAGCTGAAATGTGACGACGGTTCCGCCCACATCGACCGAGGCCGTACCCGTGTTGTAGTATGAAGGAAGCCCGAGGTATGCCATTTCTTTTCCTTAGGTACCGGCGCTGTCAACGTAATCGAAAACGGCCGCTTCGCAAAGCGAATGTTTATGCTAGGTGGAAGCACTTAAATCAATTGAAAGTCATCCAGATAAATCTATTCGCACCGTAAGAAGTCGTCATACCGATTGCTTGAGTACCGGCTTCTGTGACTCCGTACGATCGAATGAAACGGCCATTCGCAGTTCCATCGAACACGCTGCTGGTATTCTCAAATCCGTCCAGCGTTATAGTAGGCTCGGTACCCCCAAGATCGTAGACGACGCCTAGGGCGATACCGAACCCGAACGCTCCAGTATTCATTGATGTCGAGAAGGATAGAGCTCCAGCTGAAGGTGCCTCGATGTCTACTGGGGTAAAACTGGCCAAGTTGTACAGAGCATAGACGTCGACGAAGCTATCCGCTGCGGTCGCACCAGTGATATTGAATACGAAATCACCCTCTGTACCAGAGGAGACAGACAGACCGTACACGGCCATGATATCGCACTTACCAGCATTAGCGTTCGCTCGCTCCTTTCGGAGAAGCGTCATCGCAACACCGTTAAGTGTCACGGTGCCCATATCCGCGTTGGCACTAGTAGTCGTATCTGTGATAGTGAATACTGCCACGACGTAGCGAGTCTCACCGGAGTTTGGTGCATCACCGATATACAGGTCCGAGAAGACCGGGGGACTGACTCCTGGGGCGGAGGCACTATCTGTGAACAGATAAGCCTTCCCTGGACGTCCCGCGAAGGCGGCGGCGATCCAGACGCCAGGGCTACCGTTATTCGTTATGACTATGTTACGAGTCGCTGATGCAGCAATGGACTCGAATCCCCTCCACGTCGACAGTCCGTCCGCTGGAATAACAGCGCTGATGCCAGACAGCGCTGAGACTCCTCCACCGTTGATTAAGGTAAATAAGGACCCGTTAGCCGTGACATCTATACCTTGAGAATTAGTTCCAGACGTGTTGAAATCCAGAGATATCGTATCACCAGGAATCGTCGAGGGAAGATTGTATATCGAGAACAAATCCACCAAACTATTTGTGAATACGGCGTTAAACGACAACACGATGTCGGCAGTAGTCCCCGTCGGTACGGATATGATATAGTACGTCACTACCCACGAAGAGTCATTAGACCCCGGATTATCGATAAAGAATCGTCTGTAGAGCACCTGGGACGCGGCCACACCCTCTACAGTCACTCCTGTGAGGTCCTTGGCTCCGCTAATCCCACTTCCGGTTCGGGCCATTACAGAGACTAGGACGTGTCTAGTGTTGTCTCCCTCCGGTGGAGTCCCTATATTCAAATCTAGATACGTGTGAGTAGAACCCCCACCAGAATCGATAGAGTTCGAGTCTACGTAATCAAACGACGTCGCACCTAGACCGCTTCCCCCACCAGAACTGTCGCTAGCGATATCGGACCTGCCGGGCGTGATCTCTATGTCCATATCGTAGGAAGATGAGTAGTCGGAAGAGTCTGTCAGCGAACACTGACTACCGTCCCCCCTACGGTAAGTGATCACACCACCTGGGGCGATTGTTGGTCCCTTTGATTCTATGTGCTTAACCATGTGGCCGTACCGACCATTCGTTCCACCGAAGGTCCAACCCGTACTCAGCGGGGAATTACCAGAGCGCCAGTGAGTATAGGTGATCTTACGGATACTCTGCTTCCGAGTGAGAATGATATTTCTAGTTCCGTCCATGTTTAGTGTGGGCGAAAACCTTATCCACATCATTCTAACGACAGGGAACAGCATCTCCATCAAAACGGTGCCGCCATCAGCAGCCGTCCAGACGTTCTCCTCGAAGGCCACGGGGACAGTGTTCCCCAGTACTTGATCTGGAGCGTTCGTACGGACTCCCTTTACCCTCACGAGGGCAACGTCCGCGTCCCCCGGCATAGTTCCTATGACTTCATCCGGGAGGTCGTTAGTGATGCCCGGCTGATCACTCGGACCCCAGTCTTGAAATGGAATAGTGACATAAGAGCTGCACGATTGACGAATGACCCCGCCGCCAGTATCCCCAGCTGCGAACCCATAGGAGTTGGCATGTATGAAATCTGGATAGTTCACATCAACGGATATCTGTATGACATCACTCGTTGGAAAGAACTGGACTGGATAGTCCCTACTGTCGTACCAAGGGAGTCCGTCCTTGAGGCCCAGGATACGCTCGGGTGTTAGACTGAAAGACCTAGCCATCAGTACGTCACATTGATCGCTAGGGCGGAAGTGAACCCGCCAGTGTATAGGCCGTAGTCCTTGATACCGCTCAGTGGAGAGATATGACGAAGAGCTCCGTTCTTGATATCCATCGTACGACTCGTGGGTAGATAGAACGTGTCTTCCGTGACATCATTCACACCCACCCGCCGGAGTGGACGGTTCTCGTCAGTCACCTTTCCCCTAGCGAGAACCATCCCCAGAGGTGTGATATGCATCGTCGGCAGCAGTGGGTCAGGCTCCGGATCCTTGAAGATAATCAATTTGTACGTCATATCCAACGCAGGCAGGGCCGCTGCAGAGGATATCGCAATCTCAGACAACCGAATCTCAGTGTTTGTCGCATACGCTGAGATCATCCTGAACTGGTTCGTAGGATTTTGAATCATCACTCCAGTCGTGACAATCTGTCTATCGTACATCAACTGGAAGATCGGTGGGTACCCGAGTCCATGAGTGTAAACAGCAATCGTGGACTTCCGAATCTGGCCGTCTGCGACAGGGGCATTCGGAGTGTTCTGGGACCCGTTACCTACACTGATTCCAGTACCCGTCGCCCCAGCCAGAGAAGTGTGAGTGATGTCGATAGGGTCGACGATGATCTGACTGCTCAGATACTGGAGGTCGCTGTGAAACTTGACATACTGGATATTCGTAACAGGGTCGTCAAAGGGAGCCATAGGGTCCCCAGACGGCGGCTTCTCAAAAATTGCAACTTTGCCAGCGACAGCACGAAAAACAGGCATCTTTATTCCATGTAGATTTCTTTGTTATCGAAGTCAAGAATCATCTCGACCCCAGTAACGTCACTGATACGACCTGCGCGAGCACCTACGAATTTAAGCTCACCACCTTCGATGACAACAGCAGGCAAAACGACTGAACCCGCTGTATCGGTAAACAACACCTGATCGGCGTCGAGGACAATACGCGTAGGCAACAGGGGGTTACTTGGCACGTCCATGAAGAAGGTCGCAGCACGGAAGGAACCATCGTTGACCGCGGCCTGAATGGCGTATCGCGCAGCATAACCCCCGGGCGCGGCCACCGCTTCCCATCGAATATTAACTTCGGAAGTATTGCCACCCATTGCAGCGTAGAGAGATTGAATAGCAGTCGCAATCGCACTTCCTGGACCAACAGCTACTTCGATAACCTCGATAAACCCAGCGCGCAAGATACCAAGTTGCACTTCAATTTCTCGATGCAACTGAGCTCGCAGATTGTAATTATCGAGATCAGATTCTTCAATGATGGTGCCAATTCGTTTAAAGGCTTCAAGCGTCGACCGAACACCAGCCTTTATCCAGTTTAGCTGCTGTGCGATTTCTTCGGTCAGCTGGGTCAAATCTACGGTGATGTCTTTCGACCCCATCTTCACGTCAGGGGTCGTAACTGGCAGCCACGAGGACCATTCAGTCAAGCGACTTGAATATGGGATGAACTTGCCGCGGATTTCGTATTCTGTATTTGGCAGGATCGCATTGCCGACAATGACAATAGTCGGATCAACAACCGTGATAGTGTATGGGAACTCGCTTTCAAGAACCAGCGGGCTGACTGTGTCTCCATCGAGACGCACTTGGATCTGGACGGCACGCACATCATCCAAACCGCCTGCAAATTCGACTAGGATACCCGGGCGACGAGCATCTGCGTCAGTATCGACCAGCGTGTAAGGGGTCGCATTCCAACCGGTCATAGGCTGTGGCGGCGGACGACTGATGACGATAGGAGAAGTATCATACGGGATTTCATCCTCAGGCACCCAACCCGAGAAGTCAGCAGGATCGGTTTCCTGCGAGCCGACAATCTGATTGCCGTTCGGGATGTCTTCCAAAACCGTAATCAGAAATTGCTTGTCAGTGTATCCGTTCCGCTCGGAGGTCCACGTGAACACGTCGAGTGGCTCGTACTCCCACCAATCGGCAAGACCCGTAAACGAGTGCTTGCGGAACTGGCGCGTCTCGAGCAGCGCTGCCTCCATAATGCGCTGCACCTGAAGGGGAAACGGGACTGCCTTGTAATCCGTGCTGAAAGGAAGACGGTTGTCATCGTCTTCATCTTCGAACTCGAGATTATATCGAGCAGGTGCTTCCTTGTTTTGCCAAGCCTCTTCCGGCTCGGGATAAGTTGCGGTAATTGCGTTATAAGTATTCTCGAGACCCGGAAACGGCTCAAACGACTGACCTTCCGAGATGACGATCTCAGAATCTGTAATCGAGCGAACAGGTGCGTTCGGCTCGGCGACAAGGATCTTGTAGAATCCGCCCACCTCGGCAATACGGCCTTCGCACGCCTTAAGCAGCTCTCCGATAACTGCTTGGGGTTCTTCGTCAACCACAACTTCAAAACCAAACCGGAAACGCGTCTCGCTGCCGCCAGCCTGAAGTGGAACAGAAGCATCGCACTTGTTCATCTCAGCTGACCAATTCGCATAGGGCAACTGGGCCTGAGTAGTCTTCTGTGGACCATACACCCAATCACCATCGAAATAGATGCCGAGTAAAATGTTGTAAATTGCGACCACAGGGTTGGAGCTGAAAGTCCAGGTGCTCGGATCGTTAACCCGATGGGCACCGGAACCACCTGCTGTAGTGTCGAGACGGGGATCGTAAAGCTTAATCCCTTCAACTTCAAACAGGTATTCGGGCAGGCCCGAGAACAGTTCACGATTGACAAGCGCGGTCGCAATGCAATAAGCGGTGCCGCGGCCGATCTGACTTGACAGGTACGGACGATCCGGATCAGAGCCAAACGTGCTCAGGAGGAACGCGTCCGCGCTCGTCTGCATGCCGTTGTAGAATTTAAGCCAAAGGTGATCTTTGCCATCAACTCGGTACTCAAGAACGGGCCATCCTCTAGACACGTGTTCAACGAGACCGAGACTGACCCTTTCGCCGCCGACATAGATGCCGGAAACGCCTTGAATGGGAACATCGCTGAGGCTGATGACCTTGGTGTAAAAAGCGTTAGGGGTTTCGCCGTCATTCCCCCATGTGCCGGCGTACTCAAGTTGTCCTCCTGTGGAATACAATCCCATGATGAAGGCGAGAGGATTGTCCCCACCGGTCTGCAACGTACCGCGGACACCCTGAACTTTCTGTTTCTCGTCCTGCGCAAACATCTGCTGGATGAGCGTAGACGCCAACGAGAGCGCAATGCCGACGAGAAGGTTGATTAGGAAAATTGGCATTTATTCTTCCTTAGCCTTCTCTTCACCCCAGAAGATTTCCCACTGCCCCGCCACGCCGCCGTACCGACGAAAGCGGTCGCCGTCACGCAAGCGTTGAGTCTCATCACTTCGCTTCGAAGGATTGATCCGGGTGAGTTCACGGGTATGCGATACGCATTTGAGTGTAACAGAACCCGTCTCTCCTGCCGCCGGTGTGTCCACAGGGGCACCGTTAATCATGCCGAGCAAACGACACCGCGGATTCGAAACCGGTTGCATTGAATTAGGATCGAGGTAAGCTCGATGGATCTGCACTTGAACGTTTCGAATGATATGGTTCTTGACCATATCCTGAACTTCATTGTGCAGTTGCGAAAGAACGACTTGCACTGTCGGGATAGAGAGCCCGATCTCGAGAGGGATGTGGTCAATGTTGATCAGCGGACCGGCGTCACCAAAGTAATCGCGACTGACGACCGATTGAGTTCGCCCGTCAACGATATTGATAGTGATATTCTCACCGTAGTCGGTAAATCCGAAGCGAACGAGATCACCTTCTGGATCTTTGGCATCAACCAACACAAGGTTTCGGATGATAATCTTACCCGGATCGCGGATCGCGTTCTGGGTTGCAAGATCGAGGGTCCTAGTCATCAATCACCCGCTTGCAAAGTCTGGCGAACCGAAAACGAAATACGAGTTCGGTTGGCACTGTGCATAGGTGAAGTCAACGAGCCGGGCAGGATCTTAACCTTGGCAGCAGGTTTCTTCAACATGATGGCAAGGCCGTTCGTGATGCCCGCCTGAAGGTGTGGCCGTACTTCGATTGCAGCGAGAGTTCCAAAGCCGTTTGCTGTACCCTCCCCGACGAACTGGAATAACCCCCTACGCGTGCCCCCGCCATAGGCAACGGCGAAGAAATCGCCCGAGCTGATGACGTACCCGGGTGGCAAGCCTGTGATGCTGAGTTCTTTGCGATTTGCTTCAATCGTACCGATCGCCGGAGCCGCGGCAGCGAGGATAGTGCCACCAGGATCGAGCGCAGGATACCAGCCAAGCGGATTGGCGAGGTAGAAGGTGTGCACCCCGCCGTCAAGTGCATCAAGTTTCGCTCGCCAACCCCTTGCGACGGTGTGCAGCAAGGGGCGAAGCGTAACCTGGCCTTCCCAAAGGCGAGGTCCGAGATCATGAACAAGAAATTCACCGTTGCCCGCTTGCGAAAGTTCTTGAAGCCAGGTCGGCTCCCAGTTGACGCTTTGAACAGGCAACAGGTCACCGAGTGAAGCTTGCGCAATCGGAAAGGTGATCGCTGCCATTTACTTAGCCTTTTGCTAGCGGATCTTTATTGATCTGGTTCACTCGCCCGGGTAACGTATGCCGGTCGTAATCTTGCAGCGCTCGTCTGATCTCTTCTCCGACACCGAGCTGAGCGCCTCGTGCGTCGATATTGAATACGGTGCCGCCTTGAGACGAAGCACCCCCAGCGCCTGCCGGGATACGTGGAATGATAACACCGTCTTCAGTCGGTGCAAAGTACTCACTATTCGGCGTGTTCTCGTTGACCTTGTAAACCTTACCAGCTTCGACAGGCCCACCCGCGGCACGTCCGCCACCGAATATCGATCCGAAGATACTTGCGAAGCCATTCGAACCGCTGCCGAACGCCTGGCTTAGGAAGAAGTTACCCAATTGCCCAAGAACGTTAGACAGGATTTCACCGAACTCTTCGGCTTCGATTTTGCCGTCACCCAAAGCACTGATGATACCCTGAATTGCCGACTGGGCAACGTTACCGAGCTCTTCGTAAAGATCTTTAAGGTACTCGGCAGCTTCCTGCTCGAGATAGATCTCTTCAGTCAGTGCAACAATACGCTCACGCTGTGCATCCGTCGCTTCCGCACCAGCCTCACGAGCCGCGGTTAACTTCTGCTGCTCGAGTTCCGAAAGACCGATCAACGACTTCTCGAACTCGAGATCGGAAATCATGTCTTTAACGGCTTGACGTGCTTTCTCGATCTTCTTCAACGAAGCATCGTCCGAACCCGGAATGTCGTAATCATCCAAAGAAACGGGTTTGACTTTGCTGGCAGGCAACGACCCAACGGGACCTTCCGGACGAACTGCACTCTGCCCGGGAAGCAAGCCAGCGGGGCCTGATACTACTTTGACAGGAACAACTGCACCGAGCGGGACAGGGAGGCCACCTGCTTGAGTTCCCGTTGAGGTAATCGGGACAGGCAAAGATCCAGGCGTCTGATCGAGAGTAGGGTTTGCGGTCCCGCCTCCGGCGCCAAACAAACTGCCCACGAACTGAGCCATAGCGTCCCAGTCAACAGGTTCGAAAAAGGTCGTTTCGCCGTTTGACTGTTGCTTGCCTTTCAGAAACTCGCTAGTCGAAGCAGCACCGGTTTGGATTGCGCCATAGAAAGCGTCGATACCGGGCTTGGCATCAAGGAACGCTTGCCCGACCTTGTCAACAAACCCCGAGAGCCCGTCAAGTGCCACGCCGAGCCCTTCACTGAGGCTGGTCGCATCGTTGAAGTCGCCAGCTGCATTGATCAGCACATTCTGGAAACGAACAAAACCCTGAGAGATCGTCAACTCGGCGTTAGCGAGTTTGCCTGTCAAGACATCAGCACCGGCTTCGAACGCATCAAAGAACGCTTTGGAGGGAACCTTACCGTCGATGACGAGTGCGCGAAGCTTGGCGACCGAGCCACCTGCCTCTTTAAGACCACCGGCAACAGCCTGAAGGATGGGCAGCGCGCCTTCGTTAATCGAGTTAAATTCTTCAGCGCGCACGATGGTGCCGCCGAGAGCCTGCCCCAATTGAAGCAAGGCGCCTTTGCTTTCTTCGGCGCTTCGACCCGAGACACGAAGAGCGATGGCGACGTTATCAGTGAATTTCGTCAGCTGGTCAGCGCTGATGCCCAATTCCCCTTGCACCTGAGCAACGCGACCATACAACGTTGCAAGCGCTTCAAGCGGCGCGCCATTCCTTTGCGCCGATGCAAAGAGCTTGTCATAAACCTTGGTCAGGTCTTCACCTGCAAGGCCCGCGACTTTCAACGCATTCTCGATCTTGATGCTGGAATCGATCAGTTGCTGAGCAGCATGAAGAGCAAAACCCGCCGCAAAGCCTTTGAACACCCCGCCGAGCGAGACATTCATCCGCTTGGCAGACTGCGTCATCCGCGATTCCATGCGGCGGAGTTGGGTATTCGTGGTGCCGTTTGCTTTCGCAAGCGCCCGCTCGTACTTAGTAGTCGAGGCCTCTAGCGAGACAATCAGACGCTCTAGTTCGGTCGCCACGTTTAGAACCCTTTAGTGGAACGTGAAGCTGTCTTCAAGAATGAAGCCGTTTTCATCCCAGAAATAAACGTGAGCTTTGAGGTCGCCGGTTATCTCAAGGCCTTCGTAGACCCAATCAAGCAGCTCTTCCGCTTGCTCAGTCGTCATCTTCTTCGATTCTGCAGAAGAATTTGCTGCTATGTACCCGTTGAGCGCGGCAAAGTATTGCCACATGCTCATTGCGTTAATCTGCTGTGGGGTGAAACCCATTGCGGCACCCGAGCCGTATATAGAGGCGATCCTAATCTTCCCACGAGGAAGAGTATCTACTCGGTCGCCTGCTCCGGTGCCGCGTCGGCTTCCCCCGGTTTTTCGTCCGGCGCTCCGTGAACACCTACCGACAGGATCCCTTTTGCGAAGATAAGGTTCTCCATCGGAGGACGCTTTTCGACATACATCTCAACCATTGTCAGAGCTTTGGCAGGTTCGATACCTCCGCCGATCAGCCCGCAACGAATGACATGTGAGATTTCCTGCACCTTCCACTTGGTCGTACTCAGGTGCGCAAGAATCTCGAATGGGCCGGCATCACATGCTTCCTGGAGCATGATCAACTCTGCCCAACCGAGGCGGAAAGCATACTTGCCATCCGCCCACGGAAGGGTTACAGAACCGTCGCGGCTCATCTATTAGGAGACCGGATCGCGAGTACGAACCATCTCGCCATCGGACTGCATCGAGATGTTGGACGTAGTCGTACGACCGTTCGGTGCCGTACCTTCCATCGTCTCGACGTGCATCTTGCCTGTCCAGATAAGCGTCTTGGCCGGGAACTCCATTTCGATTTTGACACCGATGGAGTCGATGCTTTCCCAAGCATCCGCCCACGTCTCGACGCTTTCAGAAGCCAGAACGCCTTCGCCGCTCACCGACATGCTGAGCGACACAGCGTCACGACCGAGCCAATCGACCTTGTCCGGATCATCGCAATCCGGAACGGCGACTTCCTCGAGACCTTTCGTGAAGGTCACTGTCTTGGAAGTGAAACCGCAGGGGGCAGCATACACGCCCGGCGTACTCGTCTCAAGCAGCACACGAACCTTGCCGCCCTTAATTCTTGTGGCTGGTGCCATTTTAAGAAGTCTCCGCTACGTTAGGCGTTTCAACAACGGCTGTAAACTGGACAACGCCATGCCCAATTGCCGGATTTGGATCATCTGTTATGCGAACAAGCTCGCACTCGAGCGACACCAGCGCGTTATTTGTAAGCGCCAATTCGTTATTGTGCAACGCCCGTTTAACGAGGTTTGAAATCTTGCGGTTCTGCTTGGAGCCGTAAGAATCACCTGGCCCACTTGTCCAGACGTCCCATTGGATAGTTATTTCCTCACCATCCATGCAATCATAGTCGTCCGGGATCGAGGTCGAAGGGCCGAGTGAGATGTATGGGTGCGGAACAAGAGGATCCCCGGTATGCTCATCTGTCGGCACCCGGTCGAAAATTTTATTAGCACCTCCGAGAGCAGCTGTCAAAGCAGCGCTCGCACGAAGAACCACGAGCATCGCCATAATGAGTTCGGTGCCGGCGTCTTCGCCATCGAGATCAGCAAGCATTACGGACCGCCTCCACTGGCTGCTACCTTCTTCGCGGATTTGGTGATCGCGCGAGAGATCTTACTTTTCGCACCGCGCCGGTGCGCACGCCATGCGGGGTAGAAAAATGGCTGAGCTCGACTTCCTGTCCCAGCAAAGTTGCCGGAACTGGTACCAAATTCTACCCAGCGAGCCCAAAAAGCCTTACTTCCGCCAGCATATATTGTAATGGCAAGATTGCCAGACATACGATCCTTGACTTTGCCGATGACCATCGTGCCGGCGGGTGCTTCGCCCCAAGTCCAACCGATACTGTCACGCAGCTTTCCAGTACGAACAGGAACCAGAGATTTAGCGGTTGCAACCACGTCATTGGCGACCTTCTCCATTATAGGTTTGATAGCATCATTCGCTGCTTTGGGCAACGCTTTCAGCTTCCGCGATAGACGAGCAAGTCCTTGAACTGCCATTAAGAAGGCTTCCCTTCCGTAACGACAAATTCAAGCCATTGTCGTTTGCCATCCGGATCAGTCGGAATGGAGATCACGTTAAAAATGCGGTTATCGTTTGCACGAGCACCTTTCAGCTGCCAGCCGTTGGTAATTCCCGTCATGCGGACGGACCAACGCGTTGTTACCGAGTAGGATTGAATACCTTGCAGCTGCTGAGCGATAACGGTTTCGCTGCCACTCATTTTGATGAGGGCAACATCTGCCGTAAAAACCGTCTCAAACACACCGCCCGGAACGGAGCTGCCCCAGCCATCGTCCGCGGTAGCACGGTTCTGAAAGTGCAAGCGGTCACGAAGTGCTCCGACTCTCCGCTCATTTTTTCCCATCGCGCTTCACCTTCCGTGCAATCGTCGCCGCAATGCCGGCAGGGGGCCCCTTAACCGGCACGTATTCCGCTTTTCCAAGCTCTACTGCACGTGTGGCGCAGGCTAGGTGGACTAGGCGTATTTCGCCCGCCAGGTAGGCTATGGTTATCTGTGGACGAGGCTTGTAGTCAAAGTCCGCCAGGAAATGTACTCGACGTTCTTCAATCATGCGAGTGCCGGGTCCCGTAGCCTCCACAGGAGGGCTGTGATCGGATTGCGAGCATCCGCCTCGATTGTTCCCGACAGCCCGCTGAGCATGGCGTTTGACTCTTCGGTGTCATCGAGCAGGCACTTGATTGTGAGGATGATTGCTGCACTCACGCGAGGGGCAACAGTCGTCGGCGACGTCCATCCCAAGACAAGGATTTGAGCTTCTGTCTTCTTGATGTAATCGATAACAATGTCTTGAGCTTGGGTGATCTTTAGCTCGATGTCATCCAGACGTGAGGGATCCGCATCCGGGCCAGACGGATCAATGTCCAAATCCAACCCGAGACGCAACGCATTGTTGACCTGCTCGACGGTAACAAACAGCGGGATCGCCATTGATTAAGCCTTTCCGTTGAGCTGGACAGGCTTCGGCGGCTCAGGAATCTTTCCATCCTTGCCGTCCTTGCCCTTCTTAACCGACAGGCGCCAGTTGTCATCGATACCCGGGCGAGCATCCGTTTCCTTCTGAGCAATCCAGAACGAACCGCCGTAGGTCACACCGTCACCCTTCAGGTAACGACCATGCTTCTCGTCAAAGACACCGCGGTCGACCAGGACTGGCACAAACAGCTTCCACTGCTTGGCACGGTCGCCATATTCACCCGAGACAACCAATTCCTTCGTCTCTTCGTCAAAGAGAATGTCCATGTTATCGAAGCCAATCCCGTCAACGCCATCCTTTGGCTTGGGAAGCGCCTCAACCGCTTTGGTGATCGTAGTCATCACTTCAGCCATATCGACATCCTTGCCGACGACCTGACCGAGCTTGAACGGGGTACCAAGAGTGTTGGTCACAATCAGTTCGCCGTCGCGGTCGATAATCGCTCCAGCAACACCCACGCCGTCTTTGCCGTCTACACCATCCCTTGGAACGGGGATCTGCGAAACCGCTTTCGTAACCACGGCGTCGAAGTCGATGGTCGGCAGCTCGTGACGAACTTCCGTCTCGCCATCGCTCAACTTGATCACCAAAACGTTATCGGCGACGTTCAATTCCTGGATACCGACACCGTCTTTGGGGGTCGGGATTGCAGCAATCGCATCCGCATACCCTTCCTTGATCTCTTCGAAGCCTTTAGCGACCTCAGCCAGGTACTCATTAACGGGCGTCAGGTCAGCATCCTGGCCATCAACACCGTTCACAATCTGTCCGAGATTCTTAATGTCGCCGCTGGTCAGCTTGACCAAAACGGTACCATCTTCTTCACGAACAATATCCTCGATACCGACCGGCTCAGGAATCGACTTGACACGAGCGGTGATTTCGTCAGTGATCCAGGTCTTGATCTCACCAACATCGACGTCCTTACCGGGCTGACCGATCACGAAACCGAGAGAATCGACCACACCTTCGGTATCCGACCACTCGACCTGCAATTGACCGTTCTCGGCAATCTGAAGCGACTTGATGCCGCGGCCATCCTTACCATTGACTGGCACAGGGATTTCCTTGACAGCTTCAAACACCTTGTCTGATACCAACCCGGCGACCCACTCAGGATCGATGCTTACGCCATCCTTGCCGGTGATACGACCAAGATCGAGCTGCTTGCCATCGGTAAGCGTGACGATCAGCGCGCCTTCTTCGTCGCCGCTGAGTTCAACGTTTTCGATACCAACACCGGCGACAGGGGCCGGAAGCGCCTTAACCGCAGCCTGAACCTTATCAGTAACCAGGCTCTCGACCAAGTTAGGATCAACGATGCCGTCCTGGCCCTTAATGACACCGACTTCGTGACGCTTGCCATCCGTGGTGTGAATGACGAACTGACCATCGCTTTCAAGCTCGAACTTAAACAGGCCGACACCGTCCTTTGGCGTCGGGATCGCAGCGAGAGTTTCACCCAGCATCTGCATTGCAGGAGCGAGATCAGCGTCCTTACCCGGTGCACCAACAACCTGGCCCACAGTTTTCTCAACACCGTCGGTCAGCTTGACGACCAGCTTGCCCGCATCATCGATATTGACATCCGCAATACCAACCCCATCCTTAGGCGCCGGGATTGCCTTGAACGTGTCATCGATAAGCTGAAACAACGCTTCCGCGTCTGCATCCTTGCCATCCGTGCCGACGATCTTACCGACATCGAGAAGAGTATCGTCGGTCAATGTAATCAGCAAATGGCCCTTATCGTCGGTGGCGAGATGTTTGATGCCTCTCCCGTCCACAGGAACGGGAATGGTTGTGACAGCCTCGGCAACCATGCCGCGCAATTGCACGAGAATGGCTTCTCCATCAAGGGGATCGGCATCCTTGCCGTTAACACCGTCTTTTCCATCTTTGCCGTCTTGAGGCACAGGAATGGTGGCGATAATCTCGGTCGCGACCTGCTTGATCTGCTCTCCGAGCAGAACCATGTCTATAGGATCAGCATCTTTGCCATCCTTGCCATCGACAGGCACCGGGATCGACTTGCCAAGCTCAACGACCATGTCAGCGATAATGGGCTGCGCAAGATCGACCACAACGCTCTTAATTTCATCGAACGTCGGGGCAACGGGCAATGCGGCAACGGCGTCGCTCACGAGGGCTCCAACGTCAGGCAGCGCAGCGCGCACGCGTGTTTCCACCTCTGTCGCCGTATCGTTGAGGCGCAACACGAGAATATCGCCCACGGCCTGCGCAATCGCGGGACCATGGTCGACTGATTTGACCGCGGCAAGCTCACTACGAAGCGTCTCGATCTCTTTGAGAAGAGGTGCATGAGACTCAGTGACGAACTTGCGAACTTGGGCGACGATCTCATTGCCAAACGCGGCACCGTCGAACTTAGGCATTAATGTAGCCCCTTCATGATTGCAATGAGTGCCGACTTGGCCTCGGATTCCATGTTGTCGTTTGCGGCATCGTCCTCATCCGGAATGCCAGTCGCGGCGGCCGGCGTAGTCGATGCACCTTCTTTGGCGAACGGATCGTCCTTCGCGTCACGCTTGGCGAGGGCTTCAAGGCTGAAGTCCTGCTGCTGACGGAAGACAGCATCGCCACCTTTGGTTTTCGGCAGATTGAGTTTTTTACGCTGCTCGTTGACTTCCATAATGTTCTTGCCCTTATCGAGCACTTCCATCTGGGTCACCGAGTCCATGCGAAGCAGATTATCCAAGTCAAACTCGGTGCCAAGATTCTCGCCAGTGGCAAGGCCTTCGTCAAGGCAGAGCTCGATAGCTTCAATCAGCACCTGAAGGCACTGCGAATAGTACTCAGTATTGAGCGCTTGCACGTTGTTATAGGACGGCAGCGCGCCAACGCCGATCTTGTAGGGCGGTACGTGATAGGTCGAGCAGACCGTCTCGGCAGTCCACTTGAGCTGTTCGATCAGCTGAGCGTCAACCGCTTTCGTAGACATGGCTTCATACTTGAGCCCGTCACCCAGCACGGCAACCTTGCCGCGGTTCTTGCCGCTGTACTGCTCGTCCCAATATGCCTTGAGGCGCGCCGCAGTCTCATCCGCGATAGCGCCAGGAGCGGTCAGTACGCCGCCCGGATTCGACCCGTTGCGGAAGAAGTGCGTCGAGCTGCTTTGGATCGCGAGACCCTGTACTGACGCAAGACCGGATGCGAAGATCGGCGACACACCGACAAGCGGATGGAACATGCAGTTAAAGCGATCATGGATGATCTCGCTCGCCGGCACAACAACGCGCTGCTCCAGACCTGAAAGGTGATCGATCCAAAGCTCGTAGAAGACATCACCGCTAGTTGACACCAGCGGGGTCACTCGAGTAAAGTCGAGGATATAGAGCTTGACTACCACGTTTCGGTTGTCACGCTGCTTGAGAATGATAGTGTTACCGGTTTGCAGCTTCGACAGGACCCAGTTCTCGAAGAACTGCATACGATTCTGAAAGTGGTTCGGCTTACGAAGAACAGGGCTGTACGCCGGATTCTTCGTAACGGTCCAAATACCTTCGGCGTCAAGAGCGACCAGATTGACAGCAAGCTTCGAAATGTCCGAAGCGATTAGCGTCCGGCAGGCGAAGTCAGCGGAGTAGCTGAGAACGCTCTCCATGTTGACTTCGACATTTTGCTGCCAAGCACCTGCGAAGCTCTCCCGGATCAGGGGGAACCAGCCGCGGTTGCTGTCAATGTTGTTCAGCGCCTTGACCGTGAGGCCGAGCATCTTCCCGACACGGTCGAGGAAAGTCGGCCGAACTGCTACCTCGCTCATGCGGGATCCTTCTCCGGCTCAGGCACTGCGCCAATTACACCGAGCTTCATTCCGCGCTGAAGGATAAGAAGCTTCGGACCTTCAGCACCGATGAATTGAGCCCAGAGAGTCTGAATGTGAGTTGCGGTACTATCGGAGATCACATCATCGACCATCAGGACAAAACGGTCACCCTGCTTGATCTCGAGGCGCTGCAAATCGCCGAGAAAATTGATCTTTTCATCCATGATTTTAAGCTTCCTCTACCGAGCGGCCACAGAATACGTACTCGGAAAATCCGTGCATCCGGGCCAATCGTTCGGCCTGCTGATCATTGCTCGCAATCGCGAGCACGTCACCTGGCCAATGTGCGGCCGCTTCAGGAGATGCAATGACTCCCGAAAAGTCCTCAATTAGCACAGCTTTTTCGGCTTCTTCCCAAAGATTTGGCCCGTAACCGAGGATGAGCGCCTTGCCCCGAGGCGAGCGCTTGTAGAATTCGGATACCCACTTTTTGTCATCTCCTATAGCGACGGTCCAAGGCTTGACACCGCCAGGAAAGAAGATGATTTTTGCGTCCGAATTTGGACGATCAAGTGGTGAACCCCACCAGAAAACCCCATGTTCAGCACCCCAAGTCGCCTCACCGGCGCCGAGGCAATGCGAAATCCAAGCCTGATCTGATCCGATAAATTTCGAACCGGCTTCTGTTGCGCCCTCGAGAGTGAAATTCTCGTAAACTTGAGGGCGGCAACCAGCTTCGATCAACATCATTGACCCGTTGTAAAGACGACCCTCCGCAGTACCGCGGTATATGCGGAAATCGTAGCTGGGCTTAAATAGGTCATCGAGAGACCCCATGATAACGCAGTCAAGGTCCATGCAGACGAAACGGTCACCAAAAATCTCCGCAGCGTTGAGACTGAACATAGCAATCCGACGCAAGCACTGGGGGCGACCCTCAGCCCATGTCGGAATGCGCCAATCTTCGAAGTCTCGAGGTGGCGCAATGATTTCGATACTCGGATCAATGCCTTCAGGAATGTCTGTCACGCAAGCAATGCGATGGGGCATCGATAGGTTGCGACGAACCATGTCCGCCCAAATATTGACGTGCTCAGGGAGGTAGTTTGTTCGACCACCTTCTTGCTTCCAGAACCATGTCAGAACGGTCAGCATTACAGGACTTTTTCCCACTCGAATTGCAAGACTTTGATTACGTCTGTTTCGCCGCGAGCAGCTTTCTCGGCAGTCACTCGATCTCGAGCACCGGGTTCACGACCTTCTTTACGCTGAAGGGTGGTGGTAGAAGCATCTGAAACGAGATCGCTCCAATAGCGATGAAGCTTAACATCAACCAGGTGCCCGCGCTTCGCAATAGCAAAGGCTCGGCTTCTAAACAAGCCATCGGTGCCATAGATCCCTGAATAATCTTCATCGTAACCGCCGATCTTCCAGTATAGCTTCTTAGTCACAACGAAACTGTTCGGGTGAGGTTTCGGGTTACCGTCTTTCATAGTCGGCAACCCGGTGTTCGCTTCGACGCGAGCAAGCGTATAGATCGTCTTTTCATCGAGCCATGTGTTAACCAGCTCAACGGCATTCGCTTCGGTCAACATGTGGTCCATGTCGGTGAGAAGCATCCAACCTTGATTGGCTTTATGCGCGCCCAGATTACGAGCTGCATGCTGATGCCACGGCATGTCCTTCAGGACGCGATAGATACGCAATACCGGCAGTCCATTGGGGCGGGGCACGTCCATAGCAGGCTCGGGAGACCCATCGTCAACGATGATGATTTCGAACTTGTCTTTGAGTTCCTGTGGCCATGCTGCCCAGTTCGCATACTGCATTGCAAGCATGCCAGCATTGAGGTAAAACGGCATCACAATAGTAATCTTGGTCAACGAAATACTTCCTGTGTGAGGGTGCACCAAACTGGAATGCCGGCATCACGTGCGATAGTGCCAGCTTGCTTCGCATCGGATTCAACAAAGAACTCGACGCCTAATCTTTTCGCTTCTCTCGCCTTCCACGCGCCGCGGCCCCCTGCTGCCATGCGCTCGGCCTTCGTCGCGTAAGGCATCATGGTGAGAGACTCACATTCAATGCCGTAGCGCTTCATCTGCGCAATGGTTTGCGGACGGTATTTCTCGAGGCGTCCAGTAACGACATGCCCGATTGGCTTCGTTGGCAAGAACTGCGCCGGCGAGGTTTCCATGAACCGTAGATAGGCTGGTCCATCGTCGTTTTCTTCTCGCGTCGGCTCACGACAAAACACGCCGTCAAAATCAAAACCCCATTTGGGTAGTCGGATGTGCTTCCACATGTTCCACTGGAAGACACGAGGGCCGGGGCATTCCTCGAAATGGAGGTCGATGAAAGAGTAGTCGCCGCGGTATGGCCCGTAAACTACCATTCGAGTAATCGATTTGGTCTTATGCTGAATCTGCGCAACAGCACGCCCCATTGCGCCACCGCGGTTCGCCGTGTCATCGACCAGCAACACACGAGGACCCGTGCTGACAACAACCCCTGAGCGAGCAAAGGCGACACCCCGGGCGAAGCTATCAACATCAGACAAAGGCAACTGAAGATGCGTCGCTAGCAAGCTCGCGGGAATCATCCCAGAACGAGGAATGCCAACCACAACATCAAACTTGGTTCTGTCGATACGCCAGAGGTTCTGCGCAATAGACCGATTAAGATCGGCCACAGATAGGACGCTCAGCACTTACGACCTCGGAGCCCCATGTTGATAAGCTTGTGCTTCTTCGCACCGCGCGGCTCTTCAACGACTTCAAGATCCGTGAGGCCGGCACGTTCGAAACACTGCCGCATATACCGAGGCGTCAGAATTGCACGATGCTTCCAGCTTTCCCCACCAAGCCCATTCTTGGCGTAGTTCATGATCCGGCCCTGTGCTGCAAGGAAAGGATCATCGCGGTGCAACTCTTTCTTCCAAGGGCCAGGTTCACGAGCCATCGAGCCGGTCTCTTCCCACTCGAGAAGCGCTTTCATCAACGGCACGGCGTTGACTGTATGAACTTCAAGAATACCGTCTTTAGCGAGAATACGAGCCCATTCGGCGATGGTGGGTTCGACCTCGAACCACTCGATGTGCTCAATGCAGTGCGCTGAGTAAACGAGATCGTAAGTCCCGTTCTTGAATGGCAAGCGCCGGCAATCGGCGACGTAATCAGTAAACGGTCCGGGGACCAGGTTTACGGCTTCAAAACCTGGCAGCCTCTCGGGGCCGGGTCCAATTTCAAGCTGACGTGTCATAACACCCCTGATAAAAGAAAAGCGGGCAATGCTCAATGGAAGCAGCCCGCTTTTGTGTTTCGAGAACCTCGAATTACTTCTTGGCTTTGTCCTTCTCGAAGATCTCGATATTCTCGTTGATCTTCGCGACATCCCAGCCGCCGTAAGCAGCACGGCCGACGACTTCCTTGTACTTCGCACGAGCCGCGGTCAGTTCCTCGGCAGCAAGTTCTTCAGGAGTCTTCTGGGTAGTGTTATCGGTGTCGGGAGGAATTTCTTCCTCTTCACTTTCGCCTTCGTCGTCGTCTTCAGGCGCCGGCGCAGCTGCATCCTGGAGACGCTTCAGCTCGGCAAAAAGCTTTTCGTCGCGCTCGCCAGTGCCAAGCATGTTCCACGCTTCCACAGACAGCCCGGAATCCTTGTGAGCGTTTGCGACGATGGTGCCCAGCTGGACCGTCTCGTCGCCGATCTGGTAGGTGGACTCGAGAACACTCGAGCCATACAGCGTTTCGATGACCGGGGGTTTGACCCGCTCAACGAGGGACTTCGGAATGGCAGGAATATCAACTTCCTGCCGACCTTCAACAGCGCGCCGCAGAGCGACCAGAAGCTTTACGTCTTTCGAGCGCGCCTCGAAAACGTCGCCAGCCTGAAGACGGCGGGTGCCGTACTTCTGCGGCTTGGTCGCAGTCAACATAACCTTGGTGCTCATTTCAACCTCTAGATGTAAAAATGGCGGGCAACCGAAGCTGCCCGCCTGTTACAGGCCAGTCCCTAGCTCTTACGAGTTCGGAACCGCACCACCCCACTGGACGCCGGTCAGGTAAGCGACGGCCGAAGTCCGGCGACGCTTCCAGTTGATCGTCCGCTCGGCACGCAGGCCGACGAGGTTCGACTGCCAGAGCGAGACGAGCGAGGTGCCCGTACCCACAAGGCCGTTCTGCACCAGCGCAGAGTCGAGCATCTCGACCGAGGCTTCGCGGGACATATCGACGGCGATCTCGCCATCGTCTGCCTCGTAGATGTCCGAAGCATTGACCAGCGCCACGATGGAGCCAGCGTACTGGGACACGATGACCGGAAGGCCTTCGAAAGTGCCACCGAGCATCGAGATGCCGGGGAACTCACGCTGACCGAGCGGGTTGAGCATCAGGGACAGTGCCAGCGCATTGGTCGCCGACATGATCCAGACACCCGACTGCGGGGCGTTGTTGGCAGTGATGAACTTCTGGAACACCGCACGGACGTCCATGCGGATGTCGTCAGCGTCGATACCGGTCGAAGCAATCGCCGCAGCGCCATTGGTGATGGACGCGGGCTTCACATCGCTGACACCGGCGTTCGCCGGATCGATGAACGCGAGATCCTGGGTTTCGATCAGGGCATCGCGGAGAGCATCGCGCACGATCAGTTCCGAGCTCGGCGCCGAAGAACGGATGTTCTCTTCGGTGAGGATCGCGATATTGGCGACCTTCAGGGGCTCGATGGTCGTGCGAGCGAAGTCGAATGCAGTCAGCGGCTTCGGCTTGCCTTCACCGACCCAGTAGCCCGAACCACCACCCGTCTGGGAGATGAGGGGCTCACGGAACGGCACGTTGCGGAGCTGGGGAATACCACCCTGACCGAACTTGCCGAGAATGGTCGCCGGACGGAGGTAGGAAACGAAGTCCGCGAAAGCGGTGGTTTCGTCGCCGACAAGCGC
This sequence comes from uncultured Cellvibrionaceae bacterium, assembly GCA_964542655.1. GTDB lineage: Bacteria > Pseudomonadota > Gammaproteobacteria > Pseudomonadales > Cellvibrionaceae > Cellvibrio. The sequence continues at coordinate 4,177 of CAZIWB010000020.1, read as the reverse complement.
GGACGCCCAATTCGGGGAGATAGTCGAGCCGGCGACAACAGCCGCCTTGATGATCGCGTAGACTTCGCTGTCGGCACCGTACATCTTCTCGGCAACTTCAGCAGCCGGCATACCGTCCAGGCGGGAAATCGCACGAGCCTTGGCGAGACGGGCGAAACGCACGCCGACCGGGGCCTTCTGCTTCACCTGCACTGCGGCGCGGGGCTCATTCACGTCACGCTGGCCTGCGCCAACCTGGACCGTGTTAGCCTTAAGCACCGGCGCAGCCGAGCCGGCCATGGCCTTCTCGAGCGAACGGAGACGGGTGATATCCTTGTCGATAGCGGTGACTTCGGATTCGAGATTGTCGAACTCCTGCGATTCCGTTTCGTCGGTCGAGCGACCGGCGTCGATGCTCTTCTGCATCACGGCCTGCATGGCGTTCGCCTTGGCCACTCGCGTGGCCTCCAGAGCAGCGATCTGCTCGGCGATGGTCTTCATTTCATTGCCCTCCTGTGGGCGCAAAGTCTGGGGTTGAGCGGCCGAAATGGCCTTGGTGGTCCCCGAAGCGCCGGGGGAGCTATTCAACAGCGGTACCGAATGGCCAGGCGAGGCCGCAGGTGCACCGATATCGAACTTCTTTACCGAGAGGATGGAGGCTTCGGCATTGGCGGGGATCGTCACCGCCGACAACTCGAGCCATTCCCACTCGGAATATTCAACGCCCCAAGTGCCGGCGATATCCGACCACTTGAGACCGCGGAAACCGATCGACAGGCCTCGCACGAGACCCGCCTTGAGTAGCGCCCATGCTTCCTCGATATACAGAGTGACGCCGGTCGCAATCTCTGCAACAATTTCGATCCCATTCTTGGTCACCTTAGCTTCGGTGACATGCCCGATGGGCTGGTGGGAATCGTGCTGCCAAAGCAGCGGGAGCGGGAGCCTGAACTTCGCACCTTCCGGGAGGACGATATCCTCCATGCGGTCGGGCGAGGGAGTCGAAGCAATACCGCGAAGGATTCGCTTGCCATTGCTCTCGTCAATGGATTTGATATCGATGACGGAGTAGGCCCGACTTTGCTTCATTTAGTTGGATCCTTTAGATCACAATCATCTGGAACTTCTTCTCGGCAGCAGGTACGGCTTCTAGAGGAACCACACCACGAGCCATCGTCAAAGCTACCATGCCGTCAATCCGGCCTGAGGATTTTCCCTTCACCAGTTTTCGGTTCCCCGCTGGGTCTCGAATAACTACGGCGTTGTTCGCACATAGCGTTAGCACGGGGTGCCCGCCGTGGGCAAGCCTCTCATTTAAAATATCGCCTTCTAGCGTTCGGAGTGCAGGTGACATGGATTGAAAGCCCTGACCGAACTCGATAAAGAGCTTACCTACGCCATCCTTACCCCCGTCAATCTGCAGATCAGTAAACCCAGCAACTACCAGCCACGGCCGGAGATGCTTAAAGTTCCACCGGTCAAAGGCTATGGCTTTGACATTAAAGTCCTTACAACGTTGGAACAAATGATAGGCAACAAATTCATAATCGATTGACTTCCCCGGGATGGTGTCCAGATAACCCTGTGATGCCCATAGGTCATATGGGACACGATCCTGACGTGACCGTTCGGCCAACCCCACCTCAGGTAGCCAGAACGTGGGGAAGACGTCCCACTTTTCTGCGTCTTTCTTCTTGCCGATAGCTACTTCGGCCGTCAAATCGTTAACCTCCGACAAATCGAGTCCTATGTAGACCTCTGTGGTCGTATCAAAGGGTAGGGGAACGCCTGCGCATGCCTTCCATACGCTGCGCGAAATGAACGGTGACTTGGCCTCGACGCGTTGATTAAGGTAGAGCCAGCGGAACGTGTTTTCACTCGACGGCATACGAACTGCTCGAATGGCAAATTCTTCTAGCTCGGTCAGGGAACGGAATTCGCCAAGAGCCGGGTTCGCAGCGTCCCAACCCTTGCGGTCCATCAGATCGCACTCAGGAGGTGCCGTGTAGACGTGACTGACGATCTTGGGGTCCTTGCTCGCCTCGGCGTCATCGATCCAAATCGAGAACAGGTCAGCATCTGTGGCCGCTTGTGTCGAGATCGCAATCAACAGGGCCTGCCCCTCATAAGCACCTTGCGCAGTTTCGATGGCTTCAACGAAAGCGTCATACGGGCCCTTGACCTGGCCCACCTCATCCAGAATCGCCAGGATCGGGGAGAGGCCATGTGCGGTGCCTGCCTCGGCGCTGACAGCTTGATACTCCACATTCATCGGCAAACCGACGAGCATCTTGTCAGATGGGACAGGCTTAACCAGCTTCGTGAGCTCGGCGCTCAACATCACCATTTTGTGAGCAAGCTTGAAAACCAAAGCAGCCTGCTTGCGTGAACGAGCGCCAGACGTAATTTGGGAATTCTGGACCGCCTCTGGGCCCACGAGATGCGCCAGCAATATTGCCGCAATTAGCGCTGTTTTGCCATTTTTACGACCAACTGACAGATACGCTCTTGCCGTGACTGCCGGGTTGTCGTAGATTGCCAGAATGAATTTCTTCTGAAACGCCATCAAACGCATCGGCTTCCCGATAAGCACCCCCTCGGGCACCCGGCAATAGCGTTCAATGAAGGCAATAACCCGCTCGCCCCGCGTCAGACGCTTGGGTCGAACGTCCCGACTAAGGCGAGAAATTGCACTACTGGCAGTCGTAACTGTCATTTAGTTGTCAGACTTGTCCAGCTTCTCGTTGATCTCATTTAGATCAGCAGCCATACCGCCAATCAGATCAATAAAAGCCGCGGCAAATGAGGTGCCGTGAAGACCAAACTCGACAGCCTCTGGATTATTCGTCTTGCCTGTCTCTTGCCGAATGAAAGTCAGGCCATCGCGCATCTGATCAAGAGTACGCTTAATTTCGTCGCGGCGGAATTTACTCATGTTCTTCTCGTCCACAGAAAGGGTTTGGGTTGAGGCCTACCAGAGATCCTCGGTAAACAGCTCTCGAGGTACTGGCGTCGGTTCGACGCGGGGAATCTGTTCCGCCGCGGCTGCCAACCACCATGCCTCAAAACGACCCACAAAAGCACCCTTGTTTGTCACGAATCCTTGTTCCTCGGACAGGATCATCAGATGGCCGGGCAAATGCTTTTCCATCGCCCGGATCACGTCGCCGTGTCGTGCCGGCGCAGGCATGGCATAAACAGCACCGCCGTACCGCACCGCAGCCATTTTGATCAGAGTGCGTTCTTCAGGAAGTTTAGCAATGCCGCCCATGATCAACCGTTCCCGTGTACTGGCGTGTTGATCAGCTCATCGTCATCCTGGAGCGGGTTGCCATGCTCGTCAAGTGCTGCTTCCGTTTCCTTCGTCTTGTTTCTCCGATCAGCCAGGTTGCGGCTGTCGGGCGTCTTGCCGATGGCGTGCATTGCCAGCGAGCGACGGAACGAAAGAATTGTAGCGGCATTCATCTGAACAATGGACTTGCGCGGGTTGACTACCGGCGTACCTTTGAGGCTAGTTAGCACCGAACCCTCTTCGCGGAGCTCGACCATTTCTCGAGTGAGGTCGGCCATGGTGCGTGCTAACATCGCAGCAAGCTCCAACTGATGGTCAGTCCACTCCACGCGAGCAAATTCGGCGATGACTGAGTGCCAGAACGGCATATCGTCATCTTCTAGAGGCACGTGCTCGGGCGGGACGATGTCTTTTGTCGCCGCGAGCATGATCTGTACTTGTTCTTCGGCGGAGTCAACTCTTGCTTTGCGTGTCATCGGTTTAATGAACCCTTGGTAGGAGTGTGAGGTCAACGATATCAAAGTCAGGGTATCGTGAACCTGCTTTGATATATTCTATTAACTTGTCCGCATCTCGACGCGAAGCCCAACCCCAGCCGAGATAAAGTCGTTCCGGATTGATCCCGTGAACGCTATCGGGCCCGGTTATGATCTTCACTTGCTCTCCGTCTTCATCTAAGAACAGGTCTTGTGCGACCCGTTTCCACTTGCGGTCATACGCCATATGACCTGCGGCAACTCTGCCACTTTCCGCTAAGATGTATCTCATGCTGTCCTTCTTTGGATACCTGTTACTGAGAACTAGTCCCTAGTGTGCTACGGGGCCAAAAATCTGGTATTACACTATAGTTACAGGCCACCGCCGCTGCCCAAATAACGCCTTCCAAAACATTTAGGCACCCCCCTA
>CAZIWB010000019.1:0-117263 GCA_964542655.1 uncultured Cellvibrionaceae bacterium | reverse complement strand
TGAAGTGCATCGGGCGTTTGGATAAATCAGTGTCAACGTATTTTAGGACTGGACAGCATGACATGCATTGAATCAATTTTATCGGCGGTGTTGCGCCATTTTTACTCGCAGCATCACAAACGCTACCATGCCCAGGAATAACAACAGAGTGGATGGTTCTGGTACGGAAACAGCGCTGCTTTTTATTTCTATGCCATTGATGGTGTCGATGGATAAGTTATTGCCATAAGCGTCACCAAGCGCATTGGCTGCCAGCGAAAAGTTGCCCGTGCCCATTGCAATGGTATTCAGCAGTACGCTGAACAAGGTGAATTCACCGGCTTGTAGCAAATCCAGATCCAGCGCATCGTCAAAAGATAATTCGAGTAAATTCAACCAGCCAGCGCCGCTGTCTACAGCTTGCAAACTACCAAAACCGGACAAGTCCAATTGGTTGCCTTTTGCGGAATCACCCCAGTTAATACTGTTGAAGTTAAACAAACTGTTGTCGAACAGGAAGTTGACATCATATACACCGAGCGATGGTGAGCTTGCATCATCCAGCCCGCTGATGCGCACAGCTACTTCCAGATTATCACCGATATTCACAGCCGTTTTGTTGGCAACCAGATCAATGCTGATTGCATAAGTATCAATTGAAAATAACAGTGTCAGGGCGACGAAAAAAATTCGTAATGGCTTCATAAATTCCTCCTGAAAAAAATAACAGCAAATTTTTAATTAGCAGCGCAGCCGGGGCGGGTGCATTGCAGGGTGAGTGCGCGTGCGTCGTTGGCGTTGATAATGCCATCGCCATTGATGTCGCGCTGGTCAAAGGCTGCTGGTGTGATGCCACGGGCGCTGGTAACTAGCTGCACATCGTTTTTATCCACATCGCCGTCACCGTCCAAATCGATAATTAATTTGAGCGAAACCACCAGCGGATCATGATCCGATGAGCGATAGGCATCGGTGTTATAGAAGTTGATAATTTGTGTTGCTGATTTAAATTCAGTGTTGTAATCCAGGCTTACAGGTTCATCGGCGTTGATATGCCAATCGGCTGCATTTAATACCTGCGCTGTTAATGAACTGGTTGCAAGGCCGTGATCGAGATAACCTGCCTGTCCGTCAAACACATAAGAGTAGGCGCTGCCGCCACCGAATTTATGGATCAAATCTGTGTAGCCGGCGTTGGTAATTGTGGTGATTGGATTTTCTTTGGCGTAAGCATTTAAATCGCCGATGATTAAATAATCTTTATCGTTAACCCCGGTGGGATTGGTATTAAGCCAGTTCACCAATGCTTGTGCCGCTTGTGTGCGGGTGATGTTGCAATTGCCTTGTCCATCACCTGTGTCTATATCGCCGACATCATTACAATCCGAACCCTTGGATTTCAAATGATTCACTGCCACTGTAACAATTGCGCGATTGCTATTGGCGCGGAAACTTTGTGCAAGTGTCGGGCGATTTTTGGTATCGATAAAAAGTGGTTCGACAGAAGAATCGAGGATAGCTGCATCACCAATTGCCGTTACGCGGTCACTGCGATAAAGAAAACCAACGGCAATTGCATCTGTACCAATCTGGCTTACGCCAGGGTTAATAAATTTCCATACATTACTAGCGGTTGCCGTGTTGAGTGCGGCAGTTAATTCGGCGATAGCGCTGTAAGTATCGTAGCCATCATTTTCAATTTCGATAACACCAATCACGTCGGCATTGAGACCCACCAATGCATTGACGATTTTGTTTTTTTGCCGCGCAAATTCAGTGGGGGTATTGGCGCCGCGTGCGGTGGGGAAGCCGCCACCCAAGCCATCGCCATTGAAAAAATTGAGTACATTAAAACTGGCGATTTTTAAATTGGCTGCCGCGTCAATCGCGGGGGTTGCAGGGCGGGGATTGCTGTGGACAAAGTCGGGTGCTTCAGTTGGCAAAATTCGATAAGCACCAAAATCATAAGACAGTACACCGCGCAGGTTTGCCACAGTATCGCCACTGCGCAGGGTATTGCTTGCCGATAAACCGGGTGCAGGGAAAGTAACGGGATCAGGATTTTGCAAATTGTTGGCATCATCCAACATTAATTTATTTAAATTATTTTGCGCTTGCAGGGCATTTGCGGCCGCACCTGGCGCAGCCACATTAGTGGGTTGTTGCAATCGGCCATTTGCCAGTAACAATTGGCCGTAGCGGCCGAGTTGATAGGTTTCATTGACTGTCAGCGATTGTTCAATCGCAATGCCCATTCCTTCGACTGCTTCAAAAGCATTGAGCGATGTCACCGGCAAATATACTTGTGCAGGTGTCGGTAAAGTTTGGTTGCTGGCGCAGACACTGACATTGCTCGCGTTGATTTGTGTTAGTTGAAATGTTTCTGCAACGGCACCGGTAATGCGCACACGATCACCCGCGGCAACCGGTGTTGTGCTTGCGACATAAATACCTTCAGAGGTAGCGGCATTGCCATCGGTATCGGCATCTTCTTCCTGGACAAAAAATCCGCCGAGCTGATTACTATTTTGAAAATCCGCAACGACAATGGCTTCGATACTGACATTGTTACCAATCAATGGGCTCGCAGCCCCGGAGCCCTGGATAGCCGCTATGCGTGTTGTTGCTGTGCTGCACTGGCCAACAGTGCCACCACCGCCATTGCTGCTGCCTTGATAGGTGCCGAGATGGTCAAAGATGTCCTGCGCATAACCTTCCCATTCTGTAGCGGGATCAAAACTGTTGTTGATGCTTGTATCGCCGCTGGCGATAGCGGTTTTGCGACGCAAGGTATTATCGGCGGTGCTGGCAACGCCTGTGCCCCACTCAGTGCCGGGATCTACTCCCACCTGGCCGATGCTATCCACAATAGTGCTGCCATTTTTCAGCACAATGGCATCGTCGCCATTAAACCAACCGGAACTGTTGGTCTGGTTGGCCTTCGCCAGGATAGTCGCGGAGGCGCCGCCATGTGCAAGCACAAATACACCATTCGCAGGAATATTGCCGGTGAGGTTGATCGTCAACCCGGCGCTGTTGCTACCGTTGAAATACATTTCCACTTTGTGGCCGCTGAGATCAATGCTATCTGTGCTGCTGTTGTAAATTTCCAGCGCTTTATTGTTGCTGCTGCCTTCAATATATTCAGAAAAATACAGATCGGCGGCGGCAGGCAGTGCGCTCAAACTGGCGAGAGTGGCGGCTAATAACAGAGGTTGGTGAGATTTGCCTTTCATACATGCTCCCTTGACACTTGGTTTATTGATCAAGGAGCGCAGCTTAGAGAGGTTTTGTTACGGAACTGTGGCGGGATTTGGTTGTTTGTGTGATGTTTTTGTGACGAAGAGAAAATGGTTCAGCAGGCTTGCTGCTGAACCATTGTTTATTATTTATCGCGCAATAGTAATATTTTGTCCGGTTTTAAAGTCAACTAGAAATACACTATTAAAACTGATTTCCAGCGCTGTGTCGGCTGTCATTGGCCATATATCAAGTGGTACAAAACTGGCTGAGGGTGTGTAGGAACATTGTGCAGTCTCAATCGCAATTTTAAGTAATTTGAACTCTCCATTAAATATCACGCTATCAGTGCTTGCGTCGTACTCCATTTCGGTATGAGTGTCTCTGGATAGATGATCAAAATTGCGTTCATCAAGGCATTTCTCCAGTATTAGCGTGCGTTTGCCGGAGGCTAAATCCAGACTAAATAATTTACCTTCAAGGTAGCTCTTGATGAGTAACTGATTGCGCTTGGTATCCAGTGCCATAGCGAATGTCCCTGAGATTGTTACATCCTCACCCTCATTAGTTTGATAAGCAGTGCTGACGGTTTTGGTGGCCAAATCGAAGCTGGAGATAAGGCTGGGGCCTGGATTGAATAGCAGGCGATTTGCTGAGCTGTCGTAAATTAGGTCTTGCACATAAGTTTCGTCAGGCCAAACGTATGAAAGTAATTCTTCGTAATCTTGTTCTGCAAGATCAAATACGCCGAAGGTTTTTTCAAAAGCAATAAATAGCCGTCCGTTTTCTTCATCCAATATCAACGCGTTAGAAAATTGTTGGTATTGGAATGTGTAGAGTAATGTCCTGTTGCCGGTAGCAAGATCGAGTGAGATCAAACGCTCGGGCGCATTGTCTCCATCATCGAGAATGTAAGCAGTCGTTTTGGTTTTATTAACCGCAATTTGACGTGGGACGATCATCCCCAATCCTTCGCCAATACCGAACGATAGATATTCGCTACGCTCTCCGGTTTCCGTATTTACAGCAATGATACTACTGACACTAGAGTCGCCGATGAGCAACTGATTATTATAAAACTGCACTTTTTTGATCTGGGCAAGATTTAGCGGGGTTTGCGCTACATCTTCCGAGATTAGTTCAACCGACCCGTCGCTCAGCAATACTTTGGCAATATTGCGTAAACCCACAGCATAGAGATATTTTTTTTCATCATCTACAGCTATGTGGGTCGCATAAATATCTAAACCATCGATTATTTTTGTGAGGTTTCCTGACGTTAGATCAACAGAGTAAACTGTTGAATGATCTGCGAGGACATATAAGGCTTCGCTTGAAAACAAAAGATCGTTTATACCAAGAAAAGAAAGACCTGATTTTTCAGTGTTGGTAATTATGCTGTGCTCTCCTGTGAGCACATTGACCCTTAGGATTGCCGATTCAAATCTTTCGGATACGTCAGGAGTTTTTTTGTCGATCAATAAATAATAATCGTTGCTCTTGGTATCAAATGTTGTTTCATAAATTGCGCCCCAATAAGTTTTTGGGGCCACATCTTCAAGGTCGATATTAAACAGGCGCGTTTTATTTCCTGTTGCTATGTCTGTCGAATCAATGCCGACACTTCCACCATTCCCGATTGCAGATGGGGATATTTGGCTGGAATAAAGCGTTGTTCCATCGGCACTTAACTCTTCTGCGCCATTTATTTCCAAGCGGTGGGGAAGCTCAGTGATCTCCTTAGTTGTTTTATCAATCGCAATTTTGTCGTAGAAGTATTCTGATCCAGAGCCTATCCAGCGATTATGGGTGGTATCGTTCAGCCAGTAGATTGGCATGCGTAAATTACGCAATATGATTTCGTTGCCACTATTGTCAACCGTAGTTTGGTCGGTGTCGGTAACTTCTACTTTAATGGGAATGTCTCCGACAGGGAGATCAAGAGTTGCTTCCCATTCAACTTCTAAGGGCGCTGTTGATGCTTCTCCCTTCATCAATTTTTTCTGCTGGGATTTTTGTTGCTCAGATGAAGATTTCAACGTGGCGGTTACGCCATTCACTGTGACACTGCTTATCCCTTTGTCATCCTTGGCGACCCCTCGCACAGTAATAACGCCCGAGTTGGTTTTGGCGTTTTGATTGGGGAATAGCAATGTAAATTCTGGCGCGAGATTGACGCTGGATGAAGCGCTGCTACTAATCTCTGAAGAGCTGGAGCTGCTTGTTAATTGGCTGCTGCTTGCCTTGGAGGGAGTTGATCCGCCACCTGAGCCGCCTCCGCATGAGCAGAGCAAAAGAGGGAGCAATAAATAAGTACTTATCCGGGTAAAACGTGCTGGTGTCATTGGTTCGCTATCCTGCGGTTATTGTTAATGGCGACCATGCTAATGGCTCATTGGCGGCAAAACAAACATAATTTGGTCGTTTGTTGCTCGATATAGTCATGTGCACTATATATTGTATTGCTTATAACGTAGTTGTCTATAAACCAGGATTATTGACGGAACTTCGCTCAATTGCCGATAGTCCGAACTATCCACCCTTGTCATTAACGATTCATTGGTTCCTTGAGAGTGATGAATGAAAACACTGTGATCTGTACGTCTGCATCTGTGTAGACAAAGACGCTGTATGGAGGTTTTATGAACACCAGAAACGATCTTTTGCTCGATAAGATAGAACTCCGCGCCCCGTTAAACACTGACGGCGATGCACTTAAAGGATTGCTTGCCACCACCCCGGTGCTCGACGGCAATTCAGTGCAATGTACCCTCCTGCAATGTGGCCACTTTGCCAAAACCTCGGTTGCCGCTTTTTTGCATGGCCGGCTGGTTGGCTTTGTTTCCGCCTATTATCCGCCTAACGACCCGCATACCCTGTTTGTATGGCAAGTGGTGGTCTCCCAGCAATTGCGCGACCTTGGCCTGGGTAAAAAGATGCTGCACTGGCTCATCGCCCAACCGGCCTGTGAACAGGCGATCCGCCTGGTTACCGCGATCGGGATTAAAAATGCCGTTTCCTGGTCGATGTTTGATAGCTTTGCGCGGGATATCGGTGCGCTGCCCATCAAATCCTTTGTCACCCCGCTAGCCGCCCGAGAAGGCTATGAACCAGACGAATACCTGCTGCGTATTTCCCCTTTGCCCAACCGCGCCGGGCAGTCGACCGATGATCCATTGGCCGACCTGAGGGGTAGTGGCTCGCATATCTCGGCGATGCGCCGCTGGCTGGACTGATCTTGATCGACAGGTTTTCCCTTGCCCGTTAAGATGGTGCGTCATTCAAATCTGGCGCACCATTTTTGCTTTATATATGGATGATTTTTATAGGTCTGGAAAAGGATTACTGTTTTGAAAGTTGATACGAAATGGTTGGTAATACTAGGGATATTGTTCAGTGCTTTACTCTTTGGACAATACTGGGCTGGAGCTCAATGGCGGTCTCAACAGGGGCCGGATTTACTGGCGGTTGATCATCAAGGCAATTTATATATTGGCCTGCACTCCATTATTCTTCGATACGCTCCCGATGGTAAATTTTTAGGTCAACGTGACTTGAAAACCCTGGGGATCGAAACCCATGTAGGTGGCATCGCCTTTTTTCCTGATGGCGATTTTCTAATGGTGCCGCAAAATTACAACCCTTCTTTTATGCAGCGGTTGTTAATCAACTATCGCATCACTACCCCAATGCCGGTGCCTTACCAAGAAGGCTCTGGCCGTCTGTCGCGCTGCAGTTGGGATAAGTTTCGTTGCGAGCCTTTGCCTGGGTTATCAAAAAAATTCGACCAGGCATTTTGGGTTGATATCGATAAAGATGAAAATGTTTTTCTAGCAGATGTCTCGCAGCATACAATTTATTGGTTAGACAAAAATGGCCGTGAGCTCGATCGGATTGCTAATAATCCCCAGATACAATTTCCCAATCAAATAAGGCGTGAAGGCGATTTTTTATGGATTGCCAATTGTAATGATAACTCCCTAAGTCGCATCTCTTTAGGCAATTCCCAATTCCATCAGTCGGTCCAGCGTTTTCCACTAAAAGATCTTCGTTTGCCGGCCAGTGACCGCTGGCCAATAGGCATTGTGCCGATTGGCGGTGATTATATGGTGTTAGCCAAGGGGGGGAATCTCATGCATGGCTCAATTGTACGTATGGATTCTAATGGTGTGATTCAGGATATTTTTGGCGGTGGCGGACAAACAGATTACATCGCTATTGCTGCAGTCAATGATGAAATTTTTGCGGCCGACTACGCTTCTTTGTCTATAAAGCGCTACAGCAAATACGGAGCGCTAAATGGAGAATTTAATGCACCTGAATACATTCAAGCTGCTGTCGAATACAAGGTTGCCATGACCAAATATCAACGAGTGGAAACTTACTTTTCCTGGCTATTCTGGTCTGCGCTTGTGTTAGGTTCAATGATTGCATTGTGGTTGGAGTGGCGCCACAAAAACGTTGTTGCGGATAAGGCTAATTCCTCTCTAATGGATAGTGCCAATGCGCATTTTATGCCACAAGCTAACGACCAACGCATCCAATGGCTTGTTTATAGATTTTTCTATCGCAGTATTAACAAATGGCTTATCTGGTTTTGGGCGCCGTTTTTAATTCTCATCTTGCCAATGTTATTTTCTGCGGAAGAAGAGTCTGTAAAACGTAGCTCTGCAATTTTACTTACCCATGGAATTGGCCTGCTGTTTCTGATAAATACCCAGCGTCTGACCCGCAAGCAATTGGGAGCTTTGGTGCCTTGGGTATTTATCCGGCAGGGTAAGCATGTATCCGGTGCAAAAGAGCAGGATATCTATTCGTATAAAACGGTGGGTGCGGTGATTCTTATGGTTGGCTCGGAGGATATTCTGGTTAGTGCAGCCAATGCCAAACCAATATTTGAGGGTAAGCTGGCGCAAGAGTACATTCTTCGGCTTATTGAAAAAGCTCAGCCGCTCACTTTATGGCAAAGGTTGCGATGGTTGCTCGACCACAAATTTTCCAGCGTGCTGTGGCTAAGTCTACTGACGCTGCTCTATCTAATGGCGATTCTGGCCACACATCTGCACCAGATTGCCTAACCCCCCTGCGACAATTTGTCACTGTTCCTGCTCCCCCGAAACCCCTAAGGTGCCACTCTGGAATATATGGCTAACAGAGTGGGGCGGGGCGAGTGAAACGGTTACAAGGGGCAATGATTATTGCATTGGCAAGCATGGGTGTGGCTACCGCAGTAGAGGCCCATGACGAGCTATTAAATAAAAAAGCGAAAAAAAATCCTGCGATTGAAGAGGTCACTATCTGGGGCAAGGCGCAGGATAGTGCCAGTGCTGGCTATACCAATCCCACCAGTTTGCTGACCCCGGAAGATATCGTCAGCATCAACGCCACCACCACCGAAGACCTCGTTAAATACGAACCGAGTATTGTGATCCGCAAGCGCTATATTGGCGATTCTAACGGTACCCTCGGCCTGCGCGGTTCCAATATGTTTGCCACGGCGCGTTCGATGGTATTTGCCGACGGTGTGCCGCTGCATTATTTATTGCAAACCCGCTGGAGTGGAGCGCCGCGTTGGACCATGGTGAGTGCGAGTGAAATTGCACAAGTTGAAATTCTCTACGGGCCTTTTTCGGCGGAATACAGCGGCAATTCCATGGGCGGCGTGGTGTTGATTGAAACCGCAATTCCACAAGAGCGCGAAGTGCATGTTGACCTGGATTATTTTTCGCAAGATTTTAATGCCTACGGATTTGATGATCGCTTGAATGGTTACAAAACCTTTGTCTCCTACGGCGATACTTTTCACAGTGATAATCGGGGCGACCTCAGTGTTTACCTTTCTTACAATCACCTCGATAACGACAGCCAGCCGCAGTCCTATTATTTTGATGCCTCCAAACCTGCCGCAGGTGCTGTGGCTGTCACTGGTGGATTACCGGGCAAGGATGTATACGGTAATGAAGTGCTGAATAAAACTCCGCAATATGACGGCGATAAAATTTTCTATTTTGGCGATACCGGTGTTGAGCAAGCGACCACCGATAATTTCAAATTAAAACTCGGCTACGATTTTGAAAACTGGTCGAGCCTGTTGAATCTCGCCTACGAAGATCGTACCACCCTGCGCGATTCCCCCAACTCGTATCTGCGCAATGCAGGGGGCGATACGGTTTGGTCGGGCAATTTTGTGCAAGATGGCGAAGGTATTAAAATTGCTGCTGCCCGCTTGGGCGCCAGCGATCTGGATCGCCGCAGTTTATCCACCGGTTTGCGCCTTAAAGGCGATCTCAGCGATAGCACTTATTTTGAAGCCAATATGAGTGACTTCCGCATTCTGGAAGATAACAGCCGCGCATCCAGCCATTCACTGCAAGACCCGCTCTTTAATGGGCGCGGGCAAACGACTGACTATGAGGATACAGGCTGGCAAACGCTGGAAGGAAAATTTGTTTTTTCTGATCTGGGCACCAAAGGTTTGGAGTTGATTACCGGTGCGCGCTATGAAGCTTATCAATTAAATATGGATATATTTAATTCAGTGGATTGGACCCAGGGCGACAATGCGGGCTACACCAGTCGCAGTGGTGGGGAGACCAATATCAGCGCGGCCTTTGCGCAAATGAATTGGAATATTAATGAGCGTTGGGATTTGGCATTGGGTGGCCGCTACGAATATTGGGAAAGCCACGACGGTTATTTTAATAAAGATGATCCTGCAACACCGGAACTGGACTTGGCTGATGTCCCCGAAACTTCCAGTAACCAATTCTCGCCCAAGTTTTCGCTCGGTTATCTTCCGGCGAAAGATTGGCTGGTGCGTTACTCACTCGCGCGCGCCTATCGCTTCCCGGTGGTGGAAGAATTATTTATGCAAAGCCAATCCTATTCCACGATTGTTACGGCAAAACCGGATCTCAAACCGGAAAATGGTTTGCATCACAACCTGATGTTGGAAAAACAATTTACTACCGGTTATGTGCGCGTGAATATTTTTACCGAAACAATCCAGGACGCGATTGAATCCCAGCAGGCGTTATTGGCTGGCGGTGGCACAGTGACAACATTTACAGCCATTGATGAAGTGGAAACCGATGGAATTGAATTTATTGCGAACCGCTATGGGCTGTGGGTGCCGGAATTGGATATACGATTTAATATCGCCTACACCAAATCCATTATTGCCGACAATAGCACCGCGGAAGGTGCAAGCCCGAGTACAACTATTGAAGGTAATGATTATCCGCGCATGCCGCGCTGGCGCAGCAACCTCATGGCTACCTATCACTTGAATAATCGCTGGGATTTCAGCGGCAATGTGCAGTATGCCGATAAAAGTTTTGGCCGCCTGGATAATACCGACACCGCTGAACATGTGATGGGTGCGCAGGATGGTTATACGCGTATCGGCGTAAAAACCACTTACGATTTCAGCGATCAACTTGAAGTGGGTTTTGGTATTGATAACCTCACCAATGAAATAAGTTATGTCGCGCACCCATGGCCGGGAAGGACAATGTATTTAAGCCTTTCTTACGATATGTAATGAGTTTGGTTTAAGACATTATTGAAAAATATTTTTTTCGTCATACCCGCGAATGCGGGTATCCATTGCCTCGTTTCCAGACGATGTGCCTCTGGCAGGTTTTATCATGAACAACAGTGCTCAAATTAATCTGCAGTCAAATACTAAATCCCTCTACCGCACCATTTGGCGCTGGCATTTTTACGCGGGAATTTTTTGTATTCCCTTTGTCATAGTGCTTGCCCTGACCGGTGCAATTTATTTATTCAAACCCTATTACGAGCAATGGCAGGAAAGTCAATTTCATCAGTTGCCGGACACCGGCGAACGCTTGTCTGCTAACGAACAAATTCAGTCCGCGCTAAATGCAATTCCCAATGGAAAATTCCTCAGTTATCGCCTGCCGCAGGCGGCAGATGAATCGGTATTGGTAAATGTGCAAGCGCAGGAAAATTGGCAAGTATTTGTAAATCCTTATAGCGGTGAAATTACCGGCAAACAGGAAACCAGTGCGCAGTTGATGAATGTCATCAAAACTATTCACGGGGAATTATTGCTGGGTAATGTTGGATCAATTTTGGTGGAGCTTGCAGCCTGCTGGGCGATTGTATTGGTCGTCACCGGTTTGTATCTCTGGTGGCCGCGTAATGCGCAGGGATTGGCGGGAATTATTTATCCGCGCCTGCGCGAAGGCAGCCGTACTTTCTGGCGTGACCTGCACGCCGTCACGGGTATCTGGATTTCTGCGCTCGCGTTATTTTTATTAATTACCGGCTTGCCCTGGGCGTTGGTGTGGGGTGCAGCATTAAAAGAAGTGCGCAGTTTTGAACTCGCGTCTATGCAGCAGGATGTGCAGCAGGACTGGACCCAAAGCCGTGCGCAGGAACACCAACATTGGCGCGCGCAAGCGAGTGATACTTTTAATCTAACGCCGGAAATTTTGTTGACGGCTGAAAAATTAAAACTGGTTGCACCAGTGGAGCTAAGTATCGCTAATAGCCATCACAACAGCTGGAAAGCCTCATCGCAAAATGCCAACCGCCCATTGCGTGCCGATGTATGGATTGGCAGTGACGGCAGCATCGAGAAACAAAGTGGTTTTGCGGAAAAGAAATTAGTGGATCGCGCGATTGGTATTGGGATAGCGGCGCACGAAGGCAATTTGTTTGGCTGGTTTAATCTGGTGTTGGGTGTGCTCACCTGTGCGGGATTAATTCTAATTAGTGTCAGCGGATTTATTTTATGGCGCAAACGCAAACCAGATGCAGTATTAGGTGCGCCACCGGCAATGCCAAGCCGGATTGGTTTTACCGTAGTTGCAATTACGCTTGGCCTGGCATTATTCCTTCCCTTGCTGGCCATTTCGTTAGTGGCATTACTGCTGGTTGAATTTATTGTGCTGCGACGAATAACAAGCGTCAGCCAATGGTTGGGCTTGAGCCGATAATTTTTTGTGGCTTGCTAGATGGTAATATCGATGATCTTGCCCAACTGCCCACCCTCTGCCGCCTGTTGCAGGGCGGCCATTAAATCTTGCCGTTTTTGATAGTCCAGAGTCTCTTGATAAACCTCGCCTGGCGATACCTGATTGGCGCTACTATTGGATTCATCTGGTTCACTGGCGGCGTTGGTGTATATATCAATTACATCTTGTTTATGTTGCAGTGATTCAACCGAAACTGCCGCTGCCCGCGCTAAATCCCTCCGCTCTTGCGCGGCTTGTTTAATTTGGTCGCTCAGTGGGATCTGGTTAAGCTCACCTTCGACCTCGTAAGATTTGGGCGGCGCAGTAGGTTCTACCGGCGCTGGCAAATGGGTCGGCGCCTCTGGTGCGGGTGGCGTGGATACATCGCCGCTTTTAGCGGTGCCCGATTGATTTAATTTTTGTTGCTCAAGTTGTTGGCGATAATAATTTAACGATTCGGTCAAATTGCTATGCAATGAATGGGAGGCACCGGTAATCATATGGGAACCTTTTGGTAAACTTTCGTTTACTTGGTAAGTTGTTCAATCAGTTTAAGCACGCGTCCGGTAAAGGATGCTACCCAGGCCCTTAACAGCGGCGGGGCCTGTTCCAATTCTTGCTGGATTTGTTTTATCGGAATCAAGGTCGCTTTAACCGGTTCGTTTGCAACTGCCTTGGCGTAATAGTGCAGCGTTTCGCCGCTGGGTATTTTATGGGTAATGACGACTGCCGCATCCCCCACAAAATGGTTGGCCCCAACAATGAGGGACAAGGTTTTTTCGCCCATCGTCATGCTCAGCGTGACGCTGCCGTCAAGAATAAAAAAAGCATGATCCAATGGTGCTGTTGTATTAAATAACTCCGCGCCTTTTTCAAAATATAAGTCATCCATCAAATCCACCTTTTACACAGCAATTCATTATCGGTTTGATTGTTTAACATCTCTGAAACTATAGCAGGCATTCTATTTTCGACAGCGCAAGCCGGTTTAGATATGCGCCAAATGGCAAATAAAAAAGCGGGCTGCATGCAGCCCGCCTTTGGAGTGGATTTTTATTGCCGCAATAAATAATTAAACGCGCAGCTTACGCCCGGCCCAGATTCCCGCCAAACCTAATAACAACAACGCGATGCTGCCGGGTTCAGGTACGTGGGTCGGTACTTCGTTAATGCCAAGGCGGATTTTATAGCTGCCGTCATTGTCGTCATAGGCGCCTGGTAAACCGACAAAACCAAAACCATCCGGAATACCCAGGGCCAAACGGGTCGCGCCTACAGGAGCGATAAACGTTTGGAAAACATCGAGCGATGTCTTGCCATCACCTATATAAAAAACCTGGCCGATTCCCGGTGCAAGGGACAAGAAATCTGTGCCCAATCCGCCGGGGCCAAAGTCCAGGGTTGCAGGTGCACCCGCTGAGGGGATCGCATCGGTAAGGAAGACACCGGTCAATGCGCCCTGCGGGCCGAGATAACCGCTAATCCCTCCCAGCGATGCAAGGTTGCTGCCATCAACCCCATTGCCACTCGGGCCATAAAAGGGATCGCCTACACCATTAAAAAAGCTGATTCCACCTATGGCTGGATCCAGGGCGCGAATGACATCGCCCGCGACTATGGAAAAAATCGGCGGTAAGGATTCTTTAATTTCTTCCGGTGTTGGTCCGCCATGGCGGATCAAATGATCGTCTGGTCCACCCCATGGAAGGCTTGCGTCCGGAATGGTTAAGTCAGTGCGACCGGCAAGAAAGATGGCGTCGCCACCATCGATAGTGACATCAATGACAGTTGCCTGCGACAGGGGGCTGGCAAGTGCAGCAACTAATGGCGCGCAGGCCAATAACAGGGTTTTGAATTTCATAAATAGTTTTCTCCTTAAAAAGTGACAAACAATAAAAGTCTGGACAAGCTCCTTGTGCGAATTGAGTCACCCTCATGGTGTCAGCTGCGCACGGGGCGCTTATTTAAAGCAAGAACTATGCGGATCAGATTTTTATGTGCCAATACAAAAGCTTAAATAATCCAACTGATTGGCCGTGGCGCGGAAGTGTAAAAATAATCGATAGGTGTTGGATAAGTGTTAGATGGATGTTAGATAGATGTTAGATGGGCGATAGGGAATTAAAGGAGGATGTTGCTATATCAGCGCATCATGAGGGGAAAGTTTCAATAAAGAAGAGCTTTGCCACAGTTGATTGCAGGGTATAACCATGGTTATACTGCGGATATGAAAACAGCAATATCAATTCCAGACCCAGTGTTTGAAAGTGCCGAAGCTATGGCTGGTCGGTTGGGTATGTCGCGTAGCGAATTTTATTCCAAAGCGGTTGAAGCATTTGTTTCCCTGCATAAAAATCAGGGTGTAACGGCTAGGCTCAATGAAGTTTATGCCAGAGAAAGCAACTCGCTGGATGATGAATATTACAAGCTGCAACAAAAGTCTCTGGTTAAACAAAGTGCAATAACCAAGGAAGATTGGTAGTGAAAAAAGGTGAAATATGGTGGGCGTCCCTAGGGGAGCCCAGAGGCTCCGAGCCGGGATTTCGGCGCCCGGTTGTTATAGTGTCATCCAATGATTTCAACGATAGTCGAATCAATACCGTTCTGGCGGCCGTCATTACGTCTAACCTGTATCTTGCCGATGCGCCGGGTAATGTTCTGCTCCAAAAAAAATTTTCTAAACTTACAAAAGATTCTGTGATCAATGTCAGCCAAATAATTACTCTTGATAAAGAGTTTTTGACAGAGAAAATATCGAAGCTGAATACACAATATTTAAATGCCCTTGATGCAGGTTTGGGTTTGGTGTTGGGATTGTGATGACTGGCCCGATAAATTTATTCGTCCTGCTTGCCAATAAACCTCACCGGCTTCTCCCACACCGCCAATACCACGCATCCTTCTTCGCTCACAATTTCATGGCTTGTGTCGGGGGGATTAATTAAGAAGGTTCCGGCGTGATATTCGCCGCGCTCGTCGCGCTGGCTGCCGCGCAGGATCAATAAAAATTCCATGCCCACGTGCAGGTGCCGTGGGATCTGCGCGCCCGGGTGATAGCGCAACAGGGCGGAAGAACAGCCC
Organism: uncultured Cellvibrionaceae bacterium; assembly: GCA_964542655.1. Taxonomy (GTDB): domain Bacteria; phylum Pseudomonadota; class Gammaproteobacteria; order Pseudomonadales; family Cellvibrionaceae; genus Cellvibrio. Next base: position 101,976 of record CAZIWB010000019.1, on the reverse strand, counting down.
TGGCTTGGGGCGCCGTGCAGTGGCAATACGTCTACACCATCGCGAAAAGGCTGCCACTGCAATTCGGGATCATCAAAATTCCTGTTGATTAAATCTGGCCACACCAAATTTTTTTCCACGCTTATCTCCCTTTGTCTGTTACTTAATTCAATGCGGCTAATACATCGGCGGAGGTAGCAACTGCACCAAACACGCCGCCCTGCATTTTAATCATCGACAAGGCGGCGACATGGTTGGCGGGGTCAGTGGCCGCGCAACAATCGGCAAGCAATACGCATTCAAATCCCCGGTCATTGGCTTCGCGCATGGTGGTGTGCACGCATACATCGGTAGTGATGCCAGTGAGCAATAAATTGCGGATGCCTTTGGTGTGTAGCACCATTTCCAGGTCGGTTGCGTAGAAAGAACCTTTGCCGGGTTTGTCGATAATCACTTCGCCATCAATGGGTGCTAACTCAGGGATAATTTCCCAGCCGGGTTCGCCGCGAATTAAAATTTTTCCACAGGGCCCTGCATCGCCAATACCCGCGCCGATTTGCCGCGAGCGCCAGCGTTTGTTGGCCGGTAAATCGGCGAGGTCGGGGCGATGGCCTTCGCGGGTGTGGATAATATGGAAACCGGCGGCGCGCATCGCTGGTAATAATTTTCGCAAGGGTTCAATCGGCGCGCGCGTTAAGTTGATGTCGTAACCCATAGTGTCCACATAGCCGCCTTTACCGCAAAAATCCGTTTGCATATCGATAATGACCAGCGCGGTATTTGCCGGGCGCAAGTCGCCGTCGTAGGGCCATTCGTAGGGCGTGCTATTTAAAAAGATTGTCATGGTTGCTCCTTAATGTGCCGGTTCGATGATTTCTGCCTCGTGGCTTTCTTCCGGGGCCCTGCTTGAAACTACACTGAATTTTGCGCAGGCAAACAACACACCGGCGACCGCGAGATAAGCAAAGGCAACGGTGGGTGATTCAGCAATGCCTATGGCTTCGCCATGCATTAGGCCAAAGAAGGTGAGCACCGAACTCGCGCAGGCAAACAGCCCGGCTTTGGTAAAACTGCGGTCGATAATAAAGGCGGTAATGGCGCCGAGCATTAACCCGCCCAGGATCGCCCCGCCACCTAGGACAGATAATCCTTCATAGAGCACCCCGTTTTGCGCGAGCTTATCCAATCCAACAGCAGCAGCGTTTGTGCCCGCTGCGCCGAGTACATTATCAATTTGCAATTTGCCCCAGGCGGCGAGGTGCGGCATCAGCGACACAATGATTGCGGGTGCGTGGGATTTTGGGCTTTCCTGGAATGCTTGCGAGCCAATCAACATGCCGATGTACAGCAGGATGGGTGAGATGGCGACCAGCGGGATTGCCGACGAAAACACCGCGATAATACCCAGCCAGCAGAGCACCAGTACTGATATTCCCGTCGCCGCCGAATAACCAATCCTGCCGCCCATGGATTTCCAGCCGGGATGGCCGATATAGACCGCATTGATAAACGGGTTGCCCATGCAACAGCCGATCAAACTGATAACACCGTCGGCCGTGAGCACGCGTGTGGTTGGGTAGCTATCACCCGCGACGGCGGCGCTCTCCACGTTATCCATGGCTTCGACCAGGTCGTAAATACCGAAGGGAATGGCGGTCACCAAAATAATCCCGATAAATTCAAAGCCGGAAAACACATGGCCAACAGCAGGGATAGGGACGGAAAAGCCGAAGCTGGTCAGGGATTGGGTCAGTTTCTCCAGGGTCAGTCCGCCAAAATTTAATCCGAGCGCAGTCGAACTCCAGGCGATCAGGGTGCCTACGGCGATAGCAACCAATCCCGCCGGGATGCCCTTGAAGTAGCGCACGCCGCCGAACCAACTGAGCAAAATAATCGCAAAACATACTACGCCAATCACGGGCGTCATAAACATTTCCAGCGCAGGGCGCAGGGAGATAAAGGCGATGGAAACCCCTGCGAGTGTTCCGAGTAAAGCGGCGCGCGGCGTAATTTTGCGGATGTAGGGCGCGATATAGCCGCCGAGCATCAAGACAAAACTCTGCACAAATACCCAGGTTAAACCCGCCTCCCAACCCTTGATCGGGTCACCGGTGGTGAGTGCGATGGGCAGCATAATCACAAACACCACCACAAACATGTGTGGCACGCTGATACCCGAGGGCAGGGCGCAGATATCCTTGCGCCCGGTTTCCTTCGCCAACTTATAGGCGAGCCAGGCGTAGTAGAGGGTGCTCAGGCACAGCATCAGCCCAACGGCGGGCAGGATCCGGCCAAACACTATGTCGTCGGGCATCTTGAGTACAAAACGCAGCAGTCCCGTGAGCACCAGCAGGTTAACCAGGATATTAGTGCCAAAACCGAAGTAGGCGTTCCAGTCGCCCGGTACCCAAAACGCGGGTTTGGTAGTTTGCATAGCAGTACCCTCCAAAGTTGTCATAGGTCTATAAATGGCTCTGTAAATAGGTCTACAGGTGATACAGCGATAAAAGGCGCCAGTGAGTTTTATTAAGCCGCCTGGTGCGCCCGGTTAATGCCGTTAACAAGGGGGGCCGTAGTGGCGACCCAGCCGAAAATGCCGCCCTGCGCCGATACCATGGCGATGGCAGTACGGTGAAATTCAGGGAAGTAAGACGCGCAGGCGTCGCTCACCACCACGCAGCGGTAGCCCCGGTCATTCGCCTCGCGTACCGTGGTGTGCACACAGACTTCGGTGGTGACACCGCACACCAGCAGGTTTTCGATCTTTCGCTCCCTGAGCAGATCGGCCAGTTCAGTGCGATAAAATGCACCCTTGCCGGGTTTGTCGATGACGACCTCGCCCTCGACAGGTGCCAGCTCGGGGATGATGGCGTGGCCCGGCTCGCCGCGAATCAGCACCCGCCCCATAGGGCCGGGGCTGCCAATGCGCAATGCCGGTGTTCCCCGCTCGATCTTGGCGGGCGGCGCATCGCTTAAATCCGGCTGGTGTCCCTCGCGGGTATGGATGACCAGCAACCTGGCCGCACGCGCTGCCGCCAGCAATTGCTGGCAGGGTGCGATAGCCGAGCGCAGCAGGCTCACATCGTTACCCAGGCTGGCGCCAAAGCCGCCGGGTTCGAGGAAGTCACGCTGCATATCGATAATCACCAGCGCGGTCTTGGCAAATTCCAGGACCAGTGGTGCAGGCTCGGCGGGCAGCAGGTAAGTTGTCATCCATCATTCCTCGCTGGGGAACAGGCTAGAAAATCCACTTCACCATTAACTCGGGAAAGTTCTCGTCTACACCGTCGATGCCAAATTTGTTGCGCCATACCTGGTATTCGATACCGGCCTGGAACACCCCAGGCGAATTCCACAGGGAGCCGACATCCAGCAGCAGGCGCGGCTGGGTGACGATGTTGTCCTCGCTCGGGGCGACATCCCAGGCGTAATCAAAAAAGCCTTCAAAGCTGAAGGCGGCCTTGCCGATAGTGAAGGGCAGCCCCCATGCGAGGGTGATCTGCTGGCCCAGGTCGGTACCAAAGGTCACCTCATTGCGGGCGTACCAGTTGATCTGGAAGAAGTTGAATTTGGGCAGCTTTAAATCCACTGCCAGTCCGTAGAGATAGGTATGGAAGCCATCGCCCATTTCGATGGTGCTGGTGAGCAGGAAATCCTGGATGATCCCGGCGGATAAGTCGGCGCCGGTTATTTTTCCAAAGCTCAAGCGCGGGGAGATCTCACCGTAAAAACTGGTCTGGGTTTGTTCGCCCTCGCGGTCGGGGTTGGTGATATCCACAAAGAAAAAGTTATCGCCATATTTCCAGCCGCTCGCATGCTCCAGGGTAATCAGGGTGCGCTCCTCATCACCCAGCTCGTAGTCGGTACCGTAGTGGTATTGGAAATTGGTGCTGCTCCAGCGGGCATCGGCCTGGGCCGGTATTGCAACGAGGCAGGGCAGAATCAGTAAGCCGGCAAGCGCAGTGGAACAGCGGTGCAAGAGAGCGGACTGGGGCATGGCGAAATCCTCATCGGTTGTCTTTAGCTGTTTTATCAAAACAATGTTGTATACAACGATGGGTGTAGCATAAGCTGTGCCAGCACAAAAAATGATCTTAGATTTACTCTCTAAGCTTCTGTATTGGTTAGATTTTTGGGGAGAGATGAGGTTGTTTGAGGCTGGGGAGGGAGGGTTTGGGTTGGCACCAAAGCCCAGCTTTATTTTATGGTGCTGCACCGCTAAAGGGCGGTTTTGTGCGGACAGATACTCGGTTTACAAGGATGGGGGGCTCGCCTACCATGCAAGTACGCCGATCAGTAATTAAGGGAGCAGGTTCTTTTGACAACCCCCAAATCAGCCGCACAACTGGTGTACGACCAGCTCAAGAAAAAGATTATCGATTTTGAAATCTACCCCGGTACGCGCCTCACTGAATCGGAAATCGCCGAGGATTTCCAGGTCAGCCGCACTCCGGTGCGTGCCGCATTGCAACGGCTGGAAACCGAAGGCCAGATTACCATCATGCCCAAGCAGGGCTGTTTTGTGCGCTCAGTGGATATTGAAACCATCAGCCAGTATTACGACGTGCGCATCATGCTTGAAGCCAGCGCCGTCGAACTCGCCTGCGACCATATGAACGACGACGACCTGGATGCGTTGCAAGAAGACTGGAATGCCGAGCGGCTGGATGACGAACTGGATATGGAAGAAATCAAAGCGCGCGAGGAGGCATTCCATATTGGTATTGCCATCGGTAGCGGCAACCCGGTGCTCGCCAATTATTTGCGCGATATCAACAACAATATCCGCATCCTACGCCGCCTGGGATTTCCGGATCGCCAATCGGTGATTGAAACCTGCGAAGAACATTTTGCGATTTGCCAATTAATTCGCGAAAAAAATAAATCGCAAGCGCGCAAAGCCATGACCAAACATATCCGCAAAAGCCAGGGCCTTGCGCGCAGCGTAACCCTGAGCCAGTTGCAGCAGGCGATTAAAAGGCATAAGAGCTAGTAATTTTCATTATTGACTATGGATTGACTGCGTAACCTTAAGGGTTACAATGAGGGAGTATGATTGTTTCATTCAAACATAAAGGACTTGAGCGTTTTTACCGATCAGGGAGCCTTGCTGGTGTTCAGGCTGCTCACGCGCGGCGATTGCAATTAATTCTCACCAATCTCGATTGTGCTGTGCAGCCCTCGGACATGAACTTGCCCGGTCTGCGCCTGCATGAGCTAAAGGGCGATATGAAGGGCGTCTGGTCGGTAGTAGTGAACGGCAATTGGCGGATAACGTTTCGGTTTGTTGGTGTCAATGTTGAACTGGTTAATTATGAGGATTATCACTAATGGCTATGCATAATCCGGCACATCCCGGTGAAATTCTTAAAGAGTTGGTGCTTGATCCCTTGGGCTTAACGCTGACGCAGGTCGCTGATAATTTGGATATCAGTCGTAAAACCCTTTCTAAGGTTATTAATGGTCGCGGTGCAATTACGCCTGAAATGGCCGTGCGTTTGGAAATGGCTTTTACCGATCCATCTGCTGATCATTGGTTGAAATTGCAGAATGCTTACGACTTATGGTGGGCGAGACAGTATAAAAAAGAATTTAATGTTCGCCCGTTTAATGTAAAGGTTGCCAGCTAATGAGCTCCACTCCTGATGTTGTTATGAGTTTTGGTGAAATGACCCATGCGATCCAGCTTGCGCTTGCGCCGGTATTCTTGCTGACGGGTATTGCCGGTTTGTTGAATGTGATGGCGGGTCGCCTGGCGCGCATCATTGACCGCGGCCGCAGCCTCATCGAACAAGAGCTTCCACAGCATCTGCAAAAGCCGGAGGCCCTGCACAAGGAATTAACCCGTCTTGAGCGCCGCCGCCACTACGCCAGCCTGGCAATTACTGCCTGCACCTGCTCGGCATTATTGGTGTGTACGGTAATTGCCGTTATTTTTTTACAGGTGTTATTGCAAGTGGAATTCAAATGGCTGATCAGCGGATTGTTCACCGCATCAACCCTTACCTTGATTGTAGGGCTCGCCTATTTTTTACGTGAGGTCCATCTCGCCACGCGCACGGTGCGGATCCAAGTAATTCAGCGGGTGGAATAAAAATAGACATAAAATAAAAAATAAAAAACGAGCCTCAATTAAGCTCGCTTTATAAAATTTAAAGTGGGTGATTGTTCATGCATTACTATCAGCCAGTGATGAATTGCCCGCTAGAAATAGAACAAAAAACCCAAACTTGGCCCCGCCAATTCAACACCGTTTTCTTTTAGGTATTGCAGATACTCCAGATTGATCGCGAAGGTATCGGATACATCAAAATTTACCCCGACCCCGTAAGAAATATCATTGTCTTCATACCCAATGGTGGATATACCCCTGCTTAGCTCCAGCTCTGCTCTTGTATAACCGATCAAGGCATAGGGGTAGATGTGTTCGGTGACGGGAAACCCACCCAGTACATAAGCGCCGTAAAGTAAATCAAGGCTGGCGTCCACCTTGGCATCTGACACCTTAATATCATCTTCCTGAAGCCCTGTGCCGATCCGCCATTCCAAAGAGAAGTAATCATCGAACTGGGCACCAAATCTTGCATAGCCAGTCGCTAATGAAAACTCATCCGACACACCTTTTACGGACAAGGTTTGATCTGAAATATTGCCGCCAACATAGGGTTTTGATTTATAAAAATCGGCTTCGGCATTAACCGCCGTAAAGAGCGCAGCACCAATAACCAGCCCGGACATTTTTTTCATTACGTTTTTCATCTAGACAGCCCCTTGTCTTGTTAGAGAGCATTCAAATGCTTTTCCACTTTCGTGCTCATGCTCAGTCAGTCCAAGCTTAGCTCACCACAGCAATGAGTGCACGATTGTTGGGCTCGCTTATTTTTTGCGTGAAGTGCATCTCGCCACGCGCAGTGCGGATTCAAGTAATTAAGCGGGTGGAATAAAAATGGAAATAAAAAGCGAGCCTTAATGCGGCTCGCTTGATGAAGTTCCCATTTTTCTAGCGCGTCATTTGCTTCTTAATATGCTCACTAATCCTGCCCATAACATCAGCAAGGCAGGTAAAGGTTTGCTGCGGCAAATTCACATCGTTCTGGATTTGGTCGAATAAAATCTCCAGCAAGCGCGCTTGATCCCACAATTGATAAATCGCATCCTCTTCCGCAATGCGAGTTAACTCCTCGCCAAATTGCGCAAGGCACTCACCTTCAGGAGAATGAATTTCAAGGCGGGATTGTTGGTAAAACGCGTACTGGAATTGATCAAGTTTAATAATGCAGGGATTGGGTGGAACGGGAAGAGAGGTCACATTATCCATAATAAATCTCAGTGTTGAGTTGTTCGTTTTCCTCCATGAGGTTGCAATTCATGGAGGCGACTGGACAAGGTTGCAACCACCGGTCTCAACAACACCGGCCCGCCCGAAGGCGGCCTCATCCAGCCGCCATAACACAGGCGTGACTGTACGAGGACACATAACGCCCAGAAGGTGTCGTGTGCCTGTTGAGATAAGCGGGGGTTGCAATCCCGACAGCAGGTTTTACTGCTGCGCGGGCAGGTTAGGGGATGAGGGTGGGGTTGTCAACGTAGGTGCAGTAATGGGTTATAGTGCGACTGGCATTGAATGGTGCGATAGGCTTTAATTGGTTTTGGTTGTCTGGGATGATATGCGGCAAAAGAGGATACGGCTTAGGCTCTCTAATAAACTGTAACTGATAAGCAGGGGTGAAAAGTGAATAATGCTAAAAAAATTAAAAATCTTTTAAATAAATATATGATCGCTAGCCTATTAATCATTCCAATTTTTAATTGTGCAGCTGAAGAATTTGATAGTCCGGAAATCTCTGCAGATGTTGCAGATTGCGCTGCGGTGTATAAATTTAGTGCTGGAACCGCCACGGACAGCAAGTCCAAAAAAGAATTCTCCAAAATTCAAAAAAAGTATGAAAAGCGGTTATTTAATACAATGCGCTCTCAGGCAGAAGAAATTCAAGATTTAGCCTTTCAAGTGCTGACATCGCAGCTACAAGTTGAGCGCAAGAAAGATCCCGAAAATGGAGCTTTAAATTTATTGCTAGAAAAGCAAAGGTTGTGCGCTGATAAATTTCCTGAATTTAAGTAGCGACTGGCTAAAAATTTCCAGCGATGCGCCAAATTGGCGAGCGGGGCATTAATCTTTTTCAGGAGAAAAATATCGTGACATTTGCTGATCTCATTCGAGAGCTGCTGCGCAACCATCCCGAAGGAATGACTCCCCAACAGATACGAGATGTGGTTAAGAACAATCATCCGGATTTCTATGGTACTGAGTCGCATCGTCGAAATGTTGAAAAGGGACACTACAGCGACATAGATCACGCACTCTTGGCACAAATCTATGTTGCCTCTCGAACTGGCGGGCAGATTTTTGTGGATAAAACACAAAAACCGATTTGCCTATCATTAGCTCCTGGTGTGAATCAGGAGGTAAGTGTTCCAGATGAAGATATAGCTACAGAAAATCTCGAAAAGCTCGAAGCAGGTGTCGGGAGGCTTTATGTCTTGGGGACGGCTCTCTATACAAAAGCTGGGGAGGAAATTGTAAAAATAGGTATCACAACTGGTGCAGTGGAAAGCCGAATTACGCAACTCTATACAACTGGAGTGCCGTTTCGGTTTCGAGTGATAAAAGATATAGAAACAAAAAATTACTATGAATTAGAGCAATCGCTTCATAAACTGCTTGATCCATATCGAATAAATAAATCCCGTGAATTTTTTACCGATAAATGCATGCCATTTGTTGATAAAGTCATCGCAATACATAATGAAATTCATGGCAATGGATAGCAGCTTATTCAGTCCCATATTGCGCAACTTCATCTGAGGTTAGTGACTATAAACGCGTGTCTGCCAATTTAAAATCAGGCATCACATGCTGGGTTTATGTTTCGGCTGTTGAATAATGTGTACTAGCTCAGTTCATCCCTAAACACGCCATTTTCTTCTACTGATATGTTATAGGCATCAATCGCAGCTTTGTTCTGCTCTAACCATAGTTTGGTTTGTTTGGTTTTGAGCTGGGCTATTAACGCCTCTTCGAAGCTTGCAGAAAGGTTTATATCCAAATCTTTGGCCTTTTTTAGTAAGTCACAATTTATGCTTAGGGTTATAGGTTCTTTTGGTGCATTTTGGTTATACAGTGAAAACATATACCCTCTCCATAATTGAATGCAGCGCATAGGGTTGTTAGAAAATGTGCTGTTTGCCTTTTCTCGCTGTGGTTAGTAATACTTCAACTGCGTCGCCTTGCCGTGAAATACTTTATACGAAAAGAATGTATAGCCAAGAATGGTCGGTAAAACCACAATCACGCCGTACAAAATAAACATGAGTGATTCCGGTGCGCTGGCGGCTTGCCAGATATCCAGTTTATTGGGCACTACATAGGGATAAAAGCTGTAAGCAAGGCCGATAAAACTTAACAGGAAAATCATTGCTGCCGAGGCAAAAGGAATCCAGCAACCAAAATCGTTAGGGTAAGGCGCACGTCTCAAGTAGCGATCTGCAATAAAAAACAATACAAAACAAAATAGCGGGATTACCCACAAAACCATTACTAATGGCGAGCCAAACCATTTATCAAAAATAGTGCGGCTGACGAGTGGGTTGACGATAGATACGGCGATAATTCCCAGCAGCATTAACCATGCGCAGCGGCGTGCCCACCAGGCTGCACGTTTTTGTAATTCCCCTTCTGTTTTCATGATCAGCCAGGCGGCGCCGATAAAGGTATAACCGGCGGTGACGCAAATCGCACTGAGCGTGGCAAAAAAATGTGCGGCCAGAGTATCGTCAAAACCCATTACAAACAAACCGAGCATATAGCCCTGTGCAAGGGTGGCGAGCAGTGATCCAATTTGAAATGCGCGATCCCATAACTCCTTGTGGTCTTCTGGCGCTTTTGCGCGAAAGTCGAAGGCGACTCCGCGCAAGATCAACCCGGCGAGCATCACAGTTACCGGCAAATAGAGATTAAATAAAATCATGCTGTGGGCGCTGGGAAAGGCAATTAATAAAATACCGATACCAAGTACCAGCCAGGTTTCATTGGCATCCCAAAACGGACCAATGCTGGCGATCATGGTATCGCGCTGCGCTTCGGAGTCTTTCGGCAATAAAATACCAACACCCAAATCGTAGCCGTCGAGGATTGCATAAATAAAAAACGCAAGTCCCATTAAGCCAATAAAAATAACGGGTAACCAAAAAGCCTCACCGGATAAAGTGCTGATATCGGTCATGGTGTTTTCCTCAGAGATTTTCTTCGACGAGTTTTTCTTGCAGCGTATCAATTTCTTCCGGCCGATCTACCAATACGGCTTTTCTCGCCATCACAAACAAGGTGCGGATATAGGCAATCAACAACACAACATAGAGCGATAAATAAATCGCCAGCGATGTACCGACATTGGTAGCGGGTGTTTTGGTGATGGCATCGGCAGTAGCCAGTACGCCGGTGACAAGCCAGGGCTGGCGACCAATTTCAGTTACATACCATCCTGCCAAAGTGGCAATCCAGCCAGAGAAAGTCATGGCTACAAATACTTTCAGCAGCAACGGCGATATTTCATTGCGACGATAAATTTGCCAGCAACCAGTCCATGACACCAATAGCATTAGCATGCCCATGCCGACCATGATGCGGAAGCCATAAAATAATGGAGCAACCGGTGGATGCGCATTGGGAAATTCACTCAGTCCCTTTAATTCTCCATCCGTCGTGTGGGTTAAAATAATGCTCGCCATGTTAGGAATTTCCAGCGCAAATTTATTGCTTTGGGTTTCTTTATCCGGCACAGCAAATAACACCAGCGGCACGTTCTTTTCGGTATGCCATACCGCTTCCATCGCGGCAATTTTCGCAGGTTGGTGATGCAGGGTATTAAGGCCGTGCATATCCCCCAGGAATATTTGCAATGGAATCAGCAGTGCGGCGGCGATAGTGGCATTTTTTAATGCGAGGCGCGGGGCGGGTTTGTGGTCATCTTTCAAAATGCGATACGCGGAAATCCCCGCAATCAAAAATGCAGCGGTTAAGCCGGATGCAATCAACATATGCGCAAGGCGATAAGGCATGGAGGGATTAAAAATAATAGCCCACCAATCCAGCGGGAAAGCTTTCATGGTATCGCCCACCTGGCGCATTTCAAAACCGGTAGGTGTTTGCATCCAGGAATTGAGTGCGATAATCCAGAAGGCAGACATGCTGGTCCCGAATGCCACTAAAAAAGTGGCCAGGGTGTGTACACGGTTGGACACTTTGTTAATCCCGAACAACATAATTCCTAAAAAAGTCGCTTCCAAAAAGAATGCAGTCAAGACTTCATAGCCGAGCAGCGGCCCGGCAATATTGCCCACGGTTTCCATGTAGCCGGGCCAATTGGTACCGAACTGGAAACTCATGGTGATTCCGCTCACAACACCTAATGCAAAAGTGAGTGCAAATACTTTTACCCAAAAGCGATAGGCGCGCATCCAGACTTCATCGCCGCTGCGGTTGTAACGCACCTTGAAATAAAATAAAAACCAGCAGAGCGCGATGGAAATTGAGGGAAATAAAATATGGAAGGAAATATTCGCTGCAAATTGGATGCGGGAGAGTATGAGTGTTTCGAGCATAAACGTACCTCGGGGTGAAGAAATATACATCCTTTTGTAGGTGATGCTTTGTAGAGAGTTTTGGTTGGTGGGGCTAGATGGTCGTGTTGGGTTACGTTGCTCGTTGTACTCGCAGCTAAGCCTGCGCGGTCCGCCCAACCTACAGTCTCACATCCAAACCTGCGCGGCCCGCCCAACCTACGGTCACTTCGTAGTTTTATTTGAGCCTAACAGGCGGTCTTTCATATCCAATACTTTACCGATACTGCTGCCGAGCTTGAGCAATTTGCCGAGCTGTGGTGAATCGAGTCGCTGGATTTCCTGGGTCCAGAGCGTGAGCATTTCGATCAGTTCATACATTTCACGCATGCGTTGTTGTGCGTATTCCTCATCGGCATTGGCCGGGGTATCGATCAACAAATTGCGCAAGGTGGAGAGGGTCGGGTCGATTTCGCGTTTGCGGCGCTGCTCAATCAAGGTCTTGGCGATATCCCACACATCGCCCGGCGCCGAGTAGAACTCCTTGCGCTCCCCAGGGCGATGTTGCAGTTTCACCAACTCCCAGGACATCAATTCCTTCAAACCCATACTTACGTTGGAGCGGGATATGCCCAGTGCCTCGGTAATATCGTCGGCGCAGAGTGGCTCCTTGCTGAGTACCAGCAGCGCGTACATTTGGCCTACGGTGCGGTTAATCCCCCAGCGGCTGCCCATTTCGCCAAAGTGGAGGATGCAGGATTGGATCATGGGGGTGAGGGATTGTGGCATTTGGGCGATTCCTCTAATTCTGTAATTTCAGTAATTACTGAAATTACAGAATTGTTTGATCTGCGTCAAGGAAATTTCTTATGGAGATGAAATGGTATGACCTTTGTGACGTTTTTTTATGTTTGGTAACGTACCGAACAGGCCTATCTTTCTTTTTATAGTGAATCTGTTAAGTACCGCTTTTAATCGCGATGGATGTATAGCCCATGTGATTGATTGGGTATTTGGACGGGTTGGTTGTTAGTGTTCCTGTGGCAACTAATCCTATCTTGAACTTACTTCACAGAGAGAGAATCATCATGAATAAAGATCAAGTCAAAGGTACCGTAAAACAAGCTGCCGGTAAGGTACAACAAAAAACCGGCGAGGTCATTGGCAGTGAAAAACAACAGGCCAAGGGTGTCGGCAGGCAAGTCGAAGGTAAAATCCAAAAAGCGTTTGGTGATGTGAAAGAAGGTCATAAATAAAACCTTTATTAAACGTACAGGATATTTTGAATTATTGACGCAATGGATTGCGTTAATTCGTTTTCTATTCTTTTATATAGAGCTTGTTTAGTTTTTTATTCAATTTCTCTTTTTGGTCTCCTATCCTCTGCCTCCCATTTTCTCAGCTGATTGATCAATAACTTGATGGGCATGTGTGTTTGCCCAATGATATTTAATTCGCATGGCCAGGCTTTCTCTCCAATCGCAGTTTATTTCCATCAATAGGAATTGAAATTATTTTTATTGAAGATATTGGTGTTTGCGAAATTTCAGTATATTCTGAAATTACAGAATTATTTGATTTTGGTCAAATGGAGTGATGGACAAATGCCGAGAAGCTCGTTAGTTCGATCCTGGTTGATCGGATGGTTATATCTGATAGCTATCGGGCATTTTGTTGTGGCATTTGGCGTTACCTGGTGCGCTGATTCGACTTGGTTTTCCAATTATCAACAATCCATCCTGATTAAATTTGATTTTTCCCAACATGCTGGCGCCCTTGAATTGCAGTTATGGTGGATTTCTCTTTTCGGTGCGACTCTCCAGGCTTTTTCTCTATTTATGTTGGCGTTGATGTATTTGGCGAATCGATATCGAAGCGCACTTGTCTGGTTAATTTTGGCCGGGGTAGTTTTGCTTTGGGCTCCGCAAGATATTGTGATTTCCCTCCAAAAAAATGTGTGGACACATGTGTGGATTGATCTTGCTGCGGCAATTGTGCTGGTGCCTCCATTATTTGCTTTGGCATGGCTGGATCGTAAGTCAGCAGAGGAGCCGTATTGATGGACGTGAATTATCCACCCGGTGTAAATCCAGGTGACCAAATCATTATGTTTGATGCGGTGTGCAAGCTGTGTAATCGATGGAGTCGATTTATTATTCGGTTTGATACACAGCATCGCTTCAAGCTTTGTTCGGTTCAATCAGAGCAAGGGCAAAAAATTTTGCAGTGGTTTGGTTATCCGCTTAATCATTTTGAAACTATGTTGTTAATTCAAGGCGATCAAGCAGTGGATAAAAGTAATGCTTTCCTTGCTGTTGTGTTGCAGTTGCCTTTTCCTTGGCCTGTAATTGGCGTAGTAAAAATTTGTCCGCGCAGAATTCGGGATTGGTGCTATGACCGTATTGCTTTGAATCGTTATCAGTTATTTGGCAAGTATGAATATTGTGTAATGCCTTCACCTGATAATGAGTCCCGCTATTTATAGTTAATTTGATTGTTATCGCTAAGTTGATCGGAGGAGCCTGTTATGGATATTCATGTGTTGGCATTGCAGTTAATGGCTGGCCAGGGATTAATGGGGGCATTCGATACTCTCTATCACCATGAATTAACTGAATCCCTCGCGCAGCGTGCTAGTGCAAAAAAAGAGCTTTCCATCCACGCATTGCGCGCAATTATTTATTCATTGTTATTTATTGGCCTATCGTCATGGATATGGCAAGGTTGGTTTGCGTTCATATTATTGGCATTGTTTGCTGTCGAAATTGTACTGACTTTATGGGATTTTGTGATTGAAGACCAAACCCGCATGTTGCCTGCAACAGAACGAGTCACTCATACATTATTGGCAATTAATGGCGGTGCATTTATTTTGTTGTTTGCATTGAAAATGCCGGAATGGTTGAGCCTTCCAACTGGATTGGTATGGCAATCACATGGAGTGTTAAGTGTTTTTCTTGCTCTCTGCGGTATCGGTGTTGGGCTTTCGGGAGTGCGTGATGCCTTGGCAGCAGTGCAACTTAAAAAAATATCTGCCGAGGCTGAAAACCTGTCGGCTTTGCATTTTAGTGACCAGCGTCGGCAGGTATTGGTGACCGGCGCAACAGGTTTTATCGGGCAATTGCTGGTGCGTGAATTATTGGTTGCCGGGCAGGATGTGATTGTTTTGTCGCGCAAACCGAGGGCGGCTGCATTTCTATTCGCTGGAAAAGTAAGGTGTATTGGCAGCATGGATGAGTTACCCGAAAATTTTCCACTGGATGTGATTATTAACCTTGCAGGGGCGCGCATATTAGGCTGGCGCTGGAGTGAAGCGCGTAAAAAAGTATTGCTTGCCAGTCGTGTTGCGTTGACGCAAAAATTGGTTGAATGGATTGCACGTGCCAGGCAAAAACCAACGTTGTTATTGTCTGCCTCGGCAATTGGCTTTTACGGCGTTCAGAAGCAAGGTGATGTAGCGGAGTTAATCGAGACGGATTCGCCCCAGCCTATTTTTATGTCCCGTTTATGCCAGGAATGGGAAGCGGTTGCGAGTAGCGCGGCACAATATGGTGTTGCTGTGGATATTTTGCGCTTTGGTTTGGTGCTGGGGCATCAAGGTGCATTACCGATGATGCTAATGCCGGTAAAATTGGGAATAGGCGGTAAGCTGGGTACAGGCAAGCAATGGTTGTCCTGGATTCATGTCCGCGATCTGTTGCGCGCTATTGCTTTCCTGTTCCAGCGGCGAATCGATGCTTCCGCGGATAGGTATCATCCTGTTGGTATTTATAATTTCACAGCTCCCGAAGTATTGACCCAACTGGAGTTTAATCAACAAGCTGCGGTTGTATTACACCGTCCATGCGTTATACCGACACCGGGATTTATTGTGCGCTGGTTGTTGGGTGAGCAGTCTGATTTATTATTGGAAGGGCAAAGGGTTATCCCGCATAATTTACTGGATGCCGGATTTTCGTTTGAGTTTCCAAATGTCAAATCCGCACTTACCGATATATGCGGATGAATAATGAGCACAGTTATGGTTAATGATGGTTCCAACCTGGACATAGAAAAATTCCTGGCCGATTGCCAGCAAGCGTTTGCTGCACACTCCTTGCAACGGCTGGTGTTATCCAAATACAAGGGCGAGGATGTGGAATTAAATCGCATTACTATTCGCCCGATAAAAATTAGAGAACAAAAACTGCTTTCCTTTCTATACGAATATCGCACCAACCACGTCACTAAAAACCTTGCCCTTGAGGATGCCATAACGCAACTGCAAGAATGGTTGGGCAATGATTTCCATAACGCCCATATGATTACCGATGAGTTTGAAACCCAGCTGAGTTTTAGTAAAAAGGGCAAGGTACTCGTTAATAAAAACCGCAATAAAAATTCGGCAAAAACAGTTGATGTTCAAGCGTCTCAAGCTGAGCTTGCGCACAATCGCAACAAGCTGCGCTATGTGGAACAAAATCGGCCTTACTTGCGCGAGCTGGGTATTACCGATGGGAATGGCCAAATTATTCCAGCTATGTCGCGCAAGTGGAAACAGATCAATAAATTTATCGAGGTGCTCTCTGCTGCTATCCATCACACCGGGCTTGACCGGAGTAACGAATTGCATATCGCTGATTTTGGCTCAGGCAAAGCCTATTTAACGTTTGCGGTGCATGATTACGTAGCTGCGAACCTGGGTGTGAAAACGCAAGTGACGGGTGTGGAATTGCGCCAGGGGTTGGTGGATTTGTGCAACCAGACTGCGCAAAAATTATCGCTCGGCGGCATTAAATTTGAGCAGGGTGATGTGCAGCATTTTTCGGCGCAGGATATTAATATTATGATCGCCTTGCATGCCTGTGATACTGCCACTGATTACGCGCTGAATATGGGAATCCGCACTGGTGCGGAAATAATTATGTGTTCCCCTTGTTGCCACAAACAAATCCGCCCGCAATTAAAAAGCCCCGCGCTGCTTGCACCGGTATTGCAACATGGAATCCATTTGGGGCAGGAGGCGGAAATGATTACCGATGGTTTGCGTGCCTTGCTGCTAGAAGCCTATGGTTATGATACACAAGTGTTTGAATTTATCTCGCTTGAACATACCAGCAAAAATAAAATGATCCTTGCACAAAAACGCAAGAAGCCGCGCGACAATGCGGAAGTCTTACGGCAAATCGCTGCGATTAAAGAATTCTATGGAATTCAGGAGCATTGTCTTGAGAGCTTGTTGCAAGAACAATAATCAGCTTGAACGCTGTTACTCAAGGAGTGTCCCATGCTCGATGAAAAAAATATTCCTGCACCACTATTGGTTTTAATCGCACTGGTGCAGGGATTAGTGCTGTTGCTGTTACATCAATCCATAGAATTAAAATTTTGGCCTTATGCCGATCCTGCCTGGCTGTTTTGCTTTTACAGCCTTGCGTTTGCCGCGCCAGTGATGTTGTTGCTGGGTTTGACCCAAGGCAAATTGCTCGCGTTTGGCAAGTGTATATTGCCCTTCTCGCTGCTTGTCGGTGCACTGGGTTTTTATATTGGTTACCAGGCAACACCTCTTGCGCACATTGATTTTGAAGGGCTGCTAATTGTTTTTGTGGTAACACTCGGGATAGCGGTGTTTAAAGCATTGATGTACGCACAGCAATTTATTTGTGGTGAACCCTTTAGTTACAACCATTTGTTTCGCTGGTCATGGCGCAATTTTTTAACCCTCGCGTTGGCCATGTTGTTTGCGCTCTGCGTATGGGGCGTCCTGATGTTGTGGGCGGGCCTATTTAAAGCGATCAAAATTGATTTTTTTTGGGATTTATTTACCGAGCCCTGGTTTTATTATCCGGCATTGGCAATTGCGCATGGCTTTGGTGTGATTATGTTTCGCCGCTTATTCCATGTGATAGACACCATTACGCGTTTGCAACAAGCACTGATGAAATTTTTATTGGTACTACTGGTGCTGGTATCGATATTGTTTTTGGGTGGGTTGGTGGTCGCTGGATTGCAGCCACTGTGGGATAGCGGTGGCAGCCAATTGATATTGTGGATGCAAGCGCTGATGCTGTTTTTTGTGAATGCCGTTTATCAGGATGATGCGGCCGAGCGCCCCTATCATCGTTGGATTCACAGGTTTATATATGTTGGTGTTGCGCTATTGCCCGTTTATTCCGCGATTAGCTGTTACGGTTTAATACTGCGCGTTGACCAGTATGGCTGGAGCATTGCGCGTTGCTGGGGAATATTGATTTGGCTGTTGCTTGCTCTGTTTTCCGTGGGCTATGTGTGGGGAATCGCCCGCTATCGGGATAATTGGTTGCAACAATTGAGTCGTGTGAATGTGAGCATGGGGTTGGTTGTATTGGTATCGATGCTGGTGGTCAACTCGCCGCTGCTGGATTTCCGCAAAATCACTGTTGCCAGCCAGATGCAGCGGTTGGAGAACGGATTGCTCAAGCCGGATGATTTGGATGTGTATTATTTCCGCAATGATCTGGCGCGACCTGGCTATGAGGCCCTGGCGGCAATTAAGCAGCGATATGCACAGTCCAATCCTGAGCTGGTATTGCGCATTGATCAGCTCTATCGTGATCGCGAATCTCCAGCCTCGGATTTTACCAAGGCCAATTTGTTGGCGGCGATAAAAATGACCTCGGGTGATATTCCCGCTGACCTGGCCGAGCAGTTGTTTCAGAATGTGAACCAGAATGGTTGGGCTGCGCAACGAATCCAAAAATATTATGTATTACCGCTGGATGCCAATTCGGATGGGCAATTGGAGTATTTGTATGTTCAGGAATTTTCCAGCTATAGCGATGTATCTCTTTATTTTTATGCAGAAGATAAATGGCAATCGCAGCCTTATGCGGCTGTGTATGAAAAACATCACCATGAGTTTATTGAATCGATAAAAAAATCTGACTATAAAGCGGTGGAACCCAAGTGGAGGGATATAGACGTAGGCGGCTATCGCTTGCGCCGCAGCGAATAAGTGAATTGCTAACGGAAAAGGCCCCGCGTATTTACGTGCGCGGGGCTTTTTTTTGCAAAAAAATTATTTCAAATCCATACAGCTCGCATAATAACTCACGCTGGCGGGCCAATCTGAAAACACACCAATCACACCGGCATCTTTGGCGAGTACGTGTAATACATTCATCATGTCGCCATCATTATTAATTGCCGGGTTAACGGTTTGGTAATACCAGCCGCCGCCATTTTTTAAGGGGCCTGCGCGTTCAAATGACCAGGTAATAATTTTTAACCCGGCTTTTTTTGCGTTGACTGCATAATCAGAGGCAATAATTTTATTGTTGTTATCCAGGGTCACCAGTGCCCAGAGTGGTGGTGCGACAATGTTAAATCCTTCATCGGCATAGAGTTGCAAATCAGCTGCGGTAGGTAAATCGGCCGGGGTATCGGCATCGTCCAGGTAAACTGCTTGCTTGCCAAAACCAGGTTCATTTTTAATCCAATAACGGATGTCCTGGATGTCGAATGATTGCGGCCATACATCGCGCGCTTTTACACCGGCTTTGCGATATTCATCAATCATTTGCTGTGCATACATCGCTTGGGTGTAAGTGCCTTCAAAGGGCATGGGCACGCTGGCGGATTTAAGTTCAGGTGTCATTTTTACACCGAGCTTTTTAAATAGCTGGATGCTTTCGGCATGGGTGAGCAGCGTGCCTTTGTTTGCATACAAATCAGTGCGCCAGTTTGGTGTGCCGGTTAAATAGTCGCTGACGCTGGTGGCTTTTGGATTGAATGAATCCATTTTGCCTTGCAGAGTTTTAAATTCGGCGAGGGTGATATCGCTGGTGCAGCAAGTAGCGCTCGCCGGTTTTCCGCTGACCGGATCAAAGGGAGAAAA
Organism: uncultured Cellvibrionaceae bacterium; assembly: GCA_964542655.1. Classification (GTDB taxonomy): domain Bacteria; phylum Pseudomonadota; class Gammaproteobacteria; order Pseudomonadales; family Cellvibrionaceae; genus Cellvibrio. The sequence goes on along the minus strand of CAZIWB010000019.1, from coordinate 82,523 downwards.
GCCCTGGCTGCATTTACCGGCCAATGGTGTGGCGAGGATATTGGTGGTGGTATGCAGATCGCATTGTGAATGGCGGCACACGAGTTGTTTGTCTTTGGTGAAGGTGACATCGCACTCCACAACACCTGCCCCCATTTTGGCCGCAGCCTCATAGGATTCTTTCGTGTGCTCGGGAAATTGCAGCGGCGCACCGCGATGACCAATTGAAAAATTGGTTTTTTTGACGGGGCTATTCACGCAGCTTTGCAATTTCTTTTTAAGTGGACTTTCGTCCATGTCGTTGACTAAAAAGAAGGGGCGCGGTCCGAGTTGGATGCCCGCATTTTTATCGTCATTGTTGTTGTGGTGCGGATCTTTATCGCCGTGAGCAAGGGCGGTGAAGGGAATGGCCAGGGTCAAGATAAAAATACTGGCGAGTAGCTGGATTCGGTGCAGCATGGAGCCTCCTTTTGTGGATTGGGTTGGTGGAAACGTTGCAACCCTAGCGCGGCAATATGAAGGTAATTTGCTGGTTTTATGACAGGCCGGTGATACTTGGTGGTTTTGTGTGTTGCTATGCAATCAGTTCAATGATGTGCATTTTTTATCCTGAAAGTTACGCGGCGTGTGGTTGCGCAGGTTTTACATCTGGCTTTCCAATTTGTTCTGCCTGCCATAAATCATAAGCGACTTGCCCTCGCAGCCAGGTTTCAGCGGTTGGGCCATTCTCAGGACCGTTAAGCCAGATTTCCAAACGGCGCGCGAGGTCTACCAAAATGGCCGCATGCCCGTGTAATACGCGCGACAGCGCAACTCTGCTTACTCCGAGTTGGCGTGCTGCTTCCGCAACTGAAAGATTAAGGTCGGGTAAGATATCCTCGCGCAGGGTTTCGCCGGGGTGAGGTGGGTTAAACATGGGCTTCATAATATTTTTATCCTCAGTGATCGTCCTGATAATTGACGAGAACTGCATCGCTACCCTCAAATGTAAATGTAAATCGCCAATTCCCGTTCACCCATACAGACCAATGATTTTTTAAATCTTTACCTTGTAACGGATGCAATTTCCAGCCGGAAATATCATGAAATCCCTGATCGATATCTTTAGCGGCGAGGTTAGGGGCGGGAGAATTGCCATGCCCGGCGCAGCAATGTGCTGCGCCAGGTATCTGGTTTAGCGGCGACCGCCACCTCCCCCCATTCTTCCACCGCCCATTGGGCGTGACATCTGGCGGGTGGTGCCGTGCTGGCGCGACTCGTAGGAGCGGTTTAACTCCTGTCGGTTGATCTGGCTCTGGTTGGTTGTGCGGGTAGTTTGGGTCCGCTCGGTTTGAGTTGGCGTAGTACGGCGCTCGGTCGGCAATTGTTTAGGTGTTTCCGGCAACTTGTTTTTGGTAGTAGACGGAATCCGCTCATTGATTTCCGGCACGTTATTTCTGGCGGGCAAGTTATTTTTGGTCGTATCGAAGTCGCGTTCCGATATGCTGCTGCTCCAATTGCCATTGTCGCGCACTTGCCAGTCATCGCCCACCCGGCGCGCCACATTCCCGCTTTTGTCAGCAAAGACATTGTTGTCCCGCTGGACGCTTCGCGCTTGCTGCATATTGCGGTTGGTCGTCGCCCGGTCAGCATTGCGCGCGCGGTTTTGTGGGCGCTGGTAAATATTGTTGGCCCTGTTGCTCACGCCATTCCTATTTCCGATCCGGTCACCTTGGTTATGGCTAACCCTGTCGCGGTTGCTGAAGTTCGAGTTGCCAATGTTGATATCGCCGGTGTTGATGACATTCCGATTGAAGTCGCCACCATCCCAGCAACCGTTGCGGCAGCAAGGGTAATTCCCGTTCCAGCCTTGGCTCCATCCAATACCAACGCTGAAAAAGCCATTGCTCCAACTGAGGCCGACGTTCCAGCCGGTATAGGGGTTGTAGCCCACATGTAGCCCCCAGGTGGGAGGGTAAGGGTAATACCCAACACCCCAATAAGGTGGATAGTACCAACCGGTGCCATAGTAGGGCGCGCCATAGTAGGGGTAGGAGCCGGTGTAGCCCGCGGTATAACCCACATAAACTACCTCGGGGGTAGATTCATAGACCTCGACATACGTGACGTTATAGACCGGCGAGCTGGGAGGGATTTTGTCGATTTCTTCTTTGGGGACTTTATCGGCGACTGCCCAGGGGCCAGTGGCGGCGCTGGAGGAGAACCAGACGCCGCTATCGACTGCGTAGTAGCGGTTATCGATCAGCAATACCTGGGATGCAGTATTAACGGCGTAGGACACTTTGGTGCCGGCGATCTTTTCAAATTTGGGTGCGCCGTCGTAGGTGACCGTCAGTTTGGCTTCACTGCGTTTTACCGCCGTCGTGACCGGGATTTGCGCATCGAGCAATGCATCTTCAGCCTCTTCGGTACCGGCGACCGATACCCTTAATCCACCCAGGTCAGAATCGGGAGGGATATCTTTAAAACTGGCCGGGAGTTTGTCGGGGCGCACGAATACCCAGGGACCTTTTTCAGAGCTGCTATTAAACCAGCGTCCGGCGAGGAGCAGGTACATCTTGCCGGTGTCGGTTTCGCGCAGCCAGGGGGTTTCGGTGTTTTCAACGTAGAGTAGTTTGCCACCGGGCAGGCTTTGCCATTTGGGTTTGCCATCGCTGACGATCAATTCGGTCGGGGTGGTGGCGACAATAACTTTGGGTGGCTTCGCCGGGGCGGTTTGCGCAGGATCCGGTTTGGGTGCCATTTTAACCAGTTCAGCCGGTGGGGATTGGGTAACTGCCCAAGGGCCAGTGGCGGATTTGGCGGTGTACCAGATATTGCCACCAGTGAGATAAAAGACGTTGTTTTTCTTGTCCTGCACTACCGCAAAACGGGTATTGAGCGCGCGTTTGTAGTCGGTGTTCTCAATATCGGTAAAGCGCGGCTCGCCATCGTAGCTGAGCAGTACCGCCAGCTCCTGGCTGAAGATAATCACGGGCGGGTCATTTTTCAGGCCGTCGAGGCTTTTCTTTTCCTGCTCTGCTTCTTTCAGGCTGGCGGACAGGCGTTCAAGCGAAATGGGGTAGCCATTTTTGGGGAGGGCATTTTCAACCACGCTGGTAAAACGCGCTTCATTTTCTTCCGTGGAATCTGGCCAACTGACCTTGGTCACCTGGAGGTCACGTACCAATGCGGTACCGGCCTCGGTATCCGTATCGACCCGGGCGCTGAACCAAAACGCGCCAAATACAGATGCTTTGTTATTGGGTTCCAGCGACATGGCTGCGCGCCCGGTGATGAGGTTGCCTTCGAGTTTTTCCGGCTGGAGCTGGTAAATCACAATCTTGCCTTCGGGGATATCTATCTCTTGCGGCCAATCAATGGCCTGGGCAAGCAGAGATACAGCGGTGAGGATGACGGCAAGAGCAGTTTTTAACAGGGAGGAAATCAATTGTTGCACGCAAAGTCTGTGATTCATTCGTAGCTCCTGTGAATCAGTCGGGCGCTGTAGGTATCCGTAATTATCGTCTGTCCGCCATTTACCCTGGGAGGCTATGGAGGTGGCGTGGCAGTTGCAGCTAATAGATCCCTGGAGGGAGGGATCCATCAAAGTCTAGCCGCCAAAAGCCAAGAGTTAAACCGCTTTGCATGGGATGGCGTAGAATGCATCATTTTGTTTTTCGGCGATTTGCTTTTTCAGTCTTGCTTAAGCGCAGATTGCAAGCGGATTGCAATAGAGTTTATCTATAGGCATGGGCTGGACGCGCGCCAAGTCTCCGTAAGATACTGGCAGCCTGCCCCTCAATCCCCATAGGAAGGCAATGGATTTCCTTAAATATGGACGACTTTTAATAACAGCAGGTCGTAAATGAATCCGTTCGATCCTTTATCCCAATATTCCCGCCAGCGCAGGCAATTATTATTAGGTATGGCCGCCGCGACTACCTTGCCCTTGGGGCTGGGCGCTTGTTCGCGCTCGGAAGAGAGTGATGTCCTGGTGGTGGGCGGTTTGCCCGTTACCTGCAACCTCACCTTGCCGGTTGCCTGTGTGGCTAAAGCGGCGGCAGGCAAATCGGGCACTGCCTTCCAGTACAGTAAATACAGCGGTTGGCCGGAGATCAAGGAATCGCTCATGACCGGGCGTATCCAGGCCGCCTATATGCTGGCACCGCTGGTGATGGATCTCACCACCAAAAAAATCCCGCTGAAGATTGTGTCCCTCGGGCACAGGTCCGGCGCGGTGATCATGGTACGCACTGATTCCAGCTACCAGAGTTTCAAACAATTGAAGGGCAAGCGCATTGCGATCCCGAGCCGCTTTGCGGTGGACTTTTTATTCCTGCGCAAAATGCTGGCGCAGGAAGGCATGACTCATACCGATATTGAAATTGTCGAGATGCCACCGCCAGATATGCCTGCCGCTTTGTATGCCAATGCCGTGGATGCCTATTGCACCGGCGAACCCTTTGGTGCTGCCGCGCAAAAAGCCGGCTATGCGCGCCCCTTGCGCATGACCCGTGACGAGTGGCGTAATTACATCTGCTGCGTGCTGACGGTGCGCGAAGAGTTGATCCAGGAGCGGCCGGAGGTGGTACAAGACTTGGTCAATCATGTAATGGGGGCGGGAGTCTGGTTGGACCAGGGCATGGTGAACCGTGAAAAGGCTGTCGCTATAGCCGCCGGACGCCAGTATTTTAACCAGGATCCGAACATCATCCGCTTCGTAATGGAAAACCCAGAGGATCGAGTCACCTATGGCGATATGCGCATGATTAAAGATGAATTTAATGAGCTGATGGAGTTGTCCATCGCCGCCGGGACTCTCACCAAACCGGTAGCGTTTGAAAGCTATGTGGATGAAACCTTTGTCCGCAACTCCAAACCTGTTGCCATTACTGTATAGGGCAAAGTTTGATGAAGATTCGACTGATATTCGCAATGCTCTTGTGTATCACCCTTGCAGGAAATGTGGCAGCAGAAAATGATGCAGCGGACGATACGGCGTTAAAGTCCGGCGTGTTTGAACCGCCGCGCATGGCCCCGGATTTCTCCCTGCCCAGTTCGCGCGATAACCAATTCACCCTGAGCAAAGAGCGCGGCAAATTATTGGTGCTGGGGTTTGGCTTTAGCAATTGCACGAATGTATGCCCCATGACCCTCGCCAACCTGGCACAAACCTTTAAAAACCTCGGTGCATTAGCAGATCAAGTGGAAGTGGTTTATGTGACGGTTGATCCCGAGCGGGATACGCCGGCGCGCCTGCGCGAATATCTGGCAAATTTTAATTCCCGTTTTATCGGCGTGACCGGTTCGGCTGATGAATTGGCGGCAGTGCGTCAGGAGTACGGTATCCTTGCGAAAAAAGAAGTGCATAAAAATGGTGGGACCTATGAGGTACACCACTCTTCGTATATCTATTTGATTGACCGCGAAGGACTGTTGCGCGCGTTGGTGCCTTTCGGAAAAAGTGCAAACGACATAACCCACGACATCAAAATATTGCTGCACGAAAAAACGCAACAGGCGGCGCTATGAAAGTAGGGGGTGGTTATGTGCGGTCGCTATCGATTGTAATTTCTGTTGTTCTTCTCGCTGCGTTGTTGCTCGCGTTTTTCCCGCTCCGTATCGATTCCCGCGAAGAAATTTTTGAAATTCCCAATGGCACCTGGGCGCAGCGCATGTCGGGCAATCAAGTGAGTATTTTGCCGGACCAGATTTATTTGGCGCTGGGGGTGCGTGACCTTTTGGTTTTGCGCAACCTGGATGATGTGCCGCAAATGTTTGGGCCGACGCTGATTATGCCGGGGCAAAGTTTCAAATTGCCGTTTGAACTGGCCTCTGAATATGATTTTGCTTGCACCGCCCATGCGAGCGGGCAAATGCGGGTGGTGGTTGATCCTGAGCCTACACCGGGTTGGCCGCGTATGTTGTGGCGCATTAAAAACCTGTTGCGTTAACAATAGAAAAATTGAAAATAAGAAAAGATTGAAATAAGAAAAGGTAGCCCCTGTGATAAAACTTAAAAAAGTAGTGCCGCCGCTCGCGTTGATCACAACGCTGATTGCGGTCTGGTGGATTGTGATTGTCAAAAGCGGCAGCGTGATTTTCCCGACACCATTGCAAGTGGTCACCGGTGCAATGGAATTAATTAAAGACGGCACTTTATGGGAGCACATCAGCTCGTCATTAATGCGGGTCGGGACAGGATTTTTGCTCGCAGTAATCACAGCAATTCCCCTGGGGTTGTGGATGGGGCGCGTTGATGGCGCCTACGCCACCTTGAACCCGGTTTTCCAAATTATGCGCCCCATCTCACCCATCGCCTGGATTCCACTGGCGATTCTCTGGTTTGGTGTGGGCAATGCATCGCCGATATTTTTAATTTTTATCGCCGCTGTGTTTCCGCTGATTGTGCAGACCGCAGCGGGTGTACATACCATCGAGCCGCGCTATTTAAATGCGGCGGAAAATTTTGGTGTATCGCGCTACAAACTTTACCGGCAAGTGGTCATTCCCGCAGTCTTGCCCGATTTGATTGTGGGTATGCGCATTTCGCTCGGCGTTGCCTGGCTGGTGGTTGTGGCGGCGGAAATGATCGCGTTGCGCTCCGGCCTTGGTTACATGATTATGGATTCGCGCAATGCGGGCAATCGCTACGACCTGGTGATTGCAGGCATGATTATTATTGGCGTCATCGGACTTTTGTTGGACGGCTTGATGCGACTAATGGAAGGGCATAAATCAGTAAGGTGGCGTTATGACCGATAAGATTGTTATCAAAAATATAAAGAAAAGTTTTTCATCCGGCAGCGAATCCAATGCCGTGATCAATGGAATTGACCTCACCATTGCCGATGGTGAATTTATCGCGATTGTTGGCCCGTCCGGTTGCGGCAAGTCCACCTTGATGAAAATGATCGCCGGTTTTTTGCCGCCGGATGAAGGCAGTATTGTTATCGACGGCGTAGAGCGCAAAGGCCCCAATGCCAATGGTATTTTAATTTCCCAGCACGGCTCGGTGTTCCCCTGGTTGACCGTGCAACAGAATTTGATGTTTGGTTTAAGTGACGAACACACGGATAAAGCCGCGGTTGCTGATCACTACGCCGATCTGGTTGGCTTGAAAGGGTTTGAGCATCACTATCCGCGCGAGTTGTCGGGTGGGATGTTAAAGCGTGCTGAAATTGCGCGCGCCCTCGCTGTCAAACCGGAAATCCTTTATATGGATGAACCCTTTTCCGCGCTCGACGCCTTGATGAGTTTGCGCATCCGCACCGAGCTGTTACGTATTCTGGAAGAGGAGCGCCACACCGTCATACTGATCACCCACGATGTGGAGGAGGCAGTACATCTCGCCAATCGGGTTGTGGTCCTCTCCAATCGCCCGTCAAGTATCCAGACAATTTTTGAGGTGCCCTTTGCGCATCCGCGAAAATTATCCGACCCCGCTTTACAGCAATTGCGCGATAATATTTTGCGCGAGTTGGGGATCGACTGTTAACGAAAAAGGCCGGCAAATTCGCCGGCCTTTTTCATTGCCTTGTATCGCATATAAAAATAATCGATTGCACCAGACACTAACCTACGGGCGCGCATGATGAGTGTTTTGTCAGAAAAAATAGTAGCGGGATTTTTAATTACTATTGTTTTGGTATTGGTTTTATTGCAATGGTTGCCGTTAGTGAATGGGATTGGTTTGTTCGGTGTAGCTGGTTTGGCGTGGTTTTTTCGCAAGGAAGAATTAAATCAATGGATAAAGGTCGGGTTGTTTACAGCGCTGGTGTTGTTGGCATTTTGGGTGTCGACTTATCGACCGGCAGGATTTTCTTATCCATTATTATTCAGCCTGCCGAATGTTGCGGGTGAAACACCGAAACATGATTTTTATATAAACTTTTCCAAAGCGCTGGCAGGGTTTGTATTGCTGTATCTATTGCGGACAACTTTGCGCAGAGATGAATTTTTAGCGCGGCCAGGTTATTCATTGGCAGTTGTATTAATTGCACCAGTATTAGTGATTGGTGTGGCAATTCCGGTGTTGGGGTTGGCATGGCAACCTAAAGCGACAGAACAGATATTATTATTTGCTGCGGCTAATTTGTTAATTATCTGCGTGGCTGAAGAAGCCTTTATGCGTTTTTTGTTCCAGCAAAACCTGCGCAATGCAGTTGCCCATTTTACCGCGAATCGCTGGTTACAGGAGCTGCTCCCCTTATTAGCTGTGACCATCATTTTTGTAGCAATTCATTCAGGTTTAAGTGGTGCAGCTATCTGGATTTACGCCCTGGCAGGATTCCTGTATGGATTAAGTTATACCTTGGGCAAAAATATTATCTACCCGATCATGGTTCACTTTCTGGTGAACCAGATTCATTTCTCATTGTTAACCTATCCGCTTTAGTTTGGGGGTAACCGTTTTAGGTTTGTGGCTCATGTTGGGCATCGCTGCGCTCAGCGCCAACCTACGGGGGGCGATTTTCCATGTCTTCTCAATCCTTGCATTTATCGCTATAGTTCCAGCGCGTTAAAAAAACATGCAGGTTTATCACAATTAATAAATAGAGAAGCAGGAGCATTTATGAGTGACAATAACGTTTATAGCACCCCGCAATCCCAATTGGTTGATCAGGTTGATGACAGTGAAAAACCGCTGGCATCCCGCTGGGCGCGCTTGGGGGCTTCCATTATCGATTCCATTATTATGATGGTAGTGCTTGTTCCTGTAATGTACCTCACCGGTGGCTTCGATGGCATTATGGAAGGACGTCAGCCAGGTTTTGTATATTCCTTTGGGATTGGGATATTAAGTTTTATCGTTTTCTTTGCAATTAACTATCGTTTTTTGGTTGCGAATGGCCAGACAATTGGCAAAAAAGTGTTGGAAATAAAAATCGTTGACCTGAATGGCAATGTTCCAGCATTCCAGCCGCAGCTTTTGATCCGCTATGCGGTCTATCTGTTATCTGGTCAGATTCCCGTTGTGGGCCAGATTTTTAGCATCGTCAATGTGTTGTTTATTTTCGGCAAAGAAAAACGTTGCATCCATGACCTGGCTGCAAAAACCAAAGTGGTCCAATGCTGATTGCAGTTTGATCCTTCGTTAGGAAGGGCACAGCGCACCAATGTGTTCCATGGGGTTGCTGTGCCCTTTTTTATTGCTTATTCATAGGGCAATTATTTTTTGCCCCATCGGCATTCACAAAAATGACCGCGCTTCACCGTGTTCCCGATCATTTGATGGACTATTCTTCCATATCAGTTATCCACCTCACTCTTGTACCAAGGAGCTTCACATGATGAAAAAAATCCCTGCACTATTGCTGCTGACAGGCTTATTGCAATCCCCTTTGTCCCTTGCTTGCGAAGGGGGATCTACCTTTTTAATCGCACGGCAAGATGCCAGTTTCAGCCAGTACGGTGATGCCTGGACCCAGGAGTTTTCATTATCCGGTGATGGGGAACAAACACTGGTGTTGAGATTTGTCGGCGTTTACCACGCTACTGCCATTATCATTAATGCTAGCGATGCAGAAACCTTCCGCAATGGCGGCAGTGTGAAATACTACGAAGGGTTCGAAAATAAATTTGGTACTACCAGCGTTACCCTGCCAGCAGGTAACTATGCAGTGGCGATTCGCAATAATAATGATGGCGAAAACAACTATTCCGTTGAGCTGGATTGCGACAAAACATTTCCCGATGCCAGCCGGATAAATTCTTCCGGTGAGGCCACCACTGTTTCTGCTAATGGTGGAAAACTCTGGCAACCGTTGGATGTGAGTGCCGGATCCCGCGTCTGGGTGGATGGCGCCAACTATGGTTTGGAAACTTACTTGATTCCCGAGAGTGAATTAAGTGCATTCCAAAATAACAATACATTTACCTACTACGAGGCTTTCAGTTCCGAGAGCAGTGGTGGATTTCCGGGAGGGTACGAAATAAATTTACCCGAGGGGCATTATTACCTTGCGTTCCGAAACAATAATACTGTCGATATGCCATTGACCTACACCATCGAAGTATTTGACATAGTAGGCGACGGTAGCAATGGCGGTGTCGCAATTGATGGATCGAGTAAGTTTTCGATTGAGGGATCCTGGTTATCTGCCGAGATAGAAACCTTGGCCAATACCCTCAATACAGATACTGCCCCTTGAGATTACTCTGGTTGGCCAGCGCCGATGGCACTCTCGACAATGTGTATACCATTGCTGAGATGGACTTGGATGAATTGAGTGGCAGTGATGGTTTCCTCGCGGCGGGTAGCAGTTTTAATTCAATTACACTCACCACCCCCTATCAAGAGCCACCCTATGGTGACTACACAATTATTCTGGGCGTAGTTGAAACAGCTAATCCGGATCAGCTATTGGACTCAGTGACTTATGATTCAACAGTTACCCTTGGCACACCGGATTTTCCCAGCAGCCAGGCATCCAGCTCCAGCGCTACCAGTCAAGCTGTAAGTTCTGTTGCGTCCAGTCAGGCCATAAGTTCTACCGCCAGTAGCCAGGCAATGAGCAGTGTGGCTACCGATAGTAGCAGTTCAATGGCGACCAGTACCGCCAGCAGTGTGGAAGCTGCCGCTTCATCCAAGGCTGCTAGCAGCACGGCCAATGCTTCTGGTGGTGGAGGAAGTGGAGGAGGAGGGGGCGGCGGTGGCGGCGCAATGGGCTGGTTAGGTTTGCTCGCCATGAGTGCCCTTGTATTAATGCGTCGCCGCCAAAAAACTAATTAAAAATCCGGCGTAAAATGAAAGCCGACTGAGATGCGGTTCCAGGCGTTGATAGTGATGATGGCCGCAGACAAGTTGACGATTTCTTTTTCGCTAAAGTGTTGCGTCAATTGCGCATAACTTGCTTCAGTATCGCGTTGGTCGGCGACGCGGGTGAGGATTTCAGTCCACTCCAGCGCTGCGCGTTCGCGCGCAGAAAAAATCGCCACTTCACGCCAGGCGGACAACACATCCAGGCGGTGCTGTTGTTCGCCATCCTTACGTGCTTCATTGGTATGCATGTGCAGGCACAGCGCGCAGCCATTAATTTGTGATGCGCGCAATTTCACCAGATGAATCAATGAATGTTCCAGTTCACTGGCGGCGGCATCGCCTAAACCAATCAGCGATTTGAGCAGCGCGGGTTGGATTTTGTAAACGTCTGGTTGGCTAATACGGTGTTGCATGCGTCTCTCCTGATAGATTTTGGGGAAGACTCATGATGGCAATTCAGCGGCTATCTGAATTGTATGTTTGCGACATCTTGCGCTGGCGATATTCACCCGGCGTCTGGCCGGTGATCTTGTGGAAGTGACGGATAAAATGCGCCTGGTCGTAAAACCCGGCGTCTTGCCCTATATCAGTCAGCGATTGTTCCGGCCGTTGGCTGATGAGGCTGCGCGCAATTTTCACCCGGTAGAGTTGTTTGAGTTGGCTGGGGCTAACACCAACTTCCAGTTGAAATCTTCGCTCCAGTTGGCGGCGACTAATTGGCAAGTGCGCGCTCAATTCTTCAATTGGTTGTCGGGTGAGGATTAATTGCGGTATCAACTGCTGGATTAATCCGTTATGGGCATTGGTGTTTTTCACAAGACCGAATAACCACTGATCGATCAAGTATAAGCGCTGGCTAACATGATTTGCTCCCGCAAGCTGGTCGCGCAATTCCTGCAGTGAATGCATGGCCAGGTCATCCGCAGAAATTTCCCCACCCATCACATCCGGCATTCCCAGTTTGAGCAATTGGAACGCGCCGCCGGGATGGAAGCGTATGCCCATGCGATTCACGGGCCCTTGAAAAACCATTTTTCCCACGCTCTGGGTGGCAAGGAAAGTGATATCGGGAAACTGGCTGCGGGCGAAATTGAAAATCAGGGTGGTACCGCCATCGGGATAAACCGTTTCACTGGTCGTCGTCGCCGGAAGTTGCGGTTGCTGTGCAGCCCAATAGCATTGCACCCAGGGCAATAATTGTGGGGGTGGAGCAAAACGGCGGAAGCCCAAATGCCCGAGGCTGTTAAACAGGGCGTCGCTGACACTGGGTATGAGATGTGCGGGCATGGCCTTGATCGATAAAGTGGATGCGCTGCACAGCATATTACATCCCGCCTGATTTTGTGATCTCCATTCATGGTTTATTCAGCTCTTGGCGTTAGTCTTGCGCATTCGCTGTCATGATGCATGCGTAGGCTTTGTCACACTACATTAACCAAGGAGTTGTTATGTTCCGTCGCCCCCTCTCACTGTTGGCACTCTCCGCCGCATTTTCTTCCGCACTCTTAAGCTCACCCCTCTATGCGGATTATGACCAGGACCATCCGCTATTTGCCGCCTACCCGAATGCGGAGTTGGAACAGGCAAAAATGTATGACTACGAAAAATTTTCCTTTGCGGTTTCCACTGTGGATACCAACAAAGAGCCGGACAGTTTTACTCCGTTGGATGTGATTGGCGATTTGTATATGCACAATTATTCAGTTGAAAATGTGTCATCACTCAAAGTCTATGAGAACTATATTGCCGCTGCAAAACAGGCAGGATTTAAAGCGCTGTTTTCCTGTGCGTTGGAAGCCTGTGGTAGCGAATCCCAGGCAGAGGCTTTAGGTAAAACTATCGCGGTTCGGGGCAGTGTCTATAACAATTATCGCAATCCTTATTACTGGATTGGTGAAAAGGAATCGTCGAAAGGGAAAATAGTCGCCGCTTGGTTTGTGGGTGCCTATCAAGAAGAAGTCAGCGTACAACAGGTTATTGTTGAAACCGAATCGCTTGAAACGGGTTTGATAAAAGTGGATTCGACCTATGCCGGGCAAGCGGGAACACCAACCAGTGTTGAGCCCTTATCGGCAGACGAAAAGGCACGCGATCATGAAATGCTGCCGCGCTACCCGGGCGCAAAAATTTTCCAGCATAAAAAGATCGACACTGAAGTGGTAAAAATTCCCTACGCCAGAAACGCAACGGAAAAAACGCCCTTGCAATTAACCGGGGATTTAACCAGACACAGTTACACGATTGACAATGTCTCGAGCCTGAAAGTGTATGAGAATTATAAAAGTGCACTGACCAACGCCGGGTTTGCGTTTATTTCACAATGTGAATTAGCCCAGTGCGGCACCGAACAACAAGCCAGCAATCTAGGTGACGACTTGGCCACATCGGGAGGTGTTTACAACTGGTATCGCAAGCCCTATTACCTGCTAGGCAAAAAATCCGCGCCTACCGGCAATGTGTATGTCGCATTATTTATTGGCGCTCATGAAGAACAGGTAGGGGTACAACAAGTTATCTTGCAAGAAAAAGCGGTGCAAACCGGTTTGGTTGCGGTAAATGCCGATGGTTTAAAGCAACAGATAGATGCAGACGGCAAAGCGCTGATTTATGGAATTTATTTTGATACGGGTAAGGCAGATATTAAAGCGGAATCAAAACCTACGCTTGATGCGATTGGCGAATTATTAAAACGCAATCCGGATTTGCTGCTCTATGTTGTCGGCCATACTGATGACACCGGGGATGGCGCCGCGAATGTAATCCTTTCCAAACAGCGTGCCGATTCAGTGGTTGCGGCCTTGGTAAAAGATTACCAGGTTGCAGCGAATCGCTTGCAAGCGCAGGGTGTTGGTCCCTATGCACCCGCAGGAAATAACACCAGCGATGCAGGTAAACAAAAAAATCGCCGCGTGGAATTGGTGAAACGTTTGCATTAATAAAAGTTTGTGACCGGTAATACATAATCCCCGCCCAGGCGGCAATGCTGTTCACTTAAATATCTGTCGTCACTCCCGCGAAAGCGGGAGTCCAGTTTTTGCGGCAAAATTTGCAGTTTGTGGATCCCGCTTTCGCGAGGATGACGACTAGCAAGGTTGAAATAACCTTAAGTGAACAGCATTGCGCCCATGCGGGGATTTTTGCTTCTTGCCATATAAATATATTTCTGTTCTGATAATAACCGCCAATACCCAAGCAATATTCAAAACTATAACCCTGGCAGCTCTAGCAAAAATCCCATTGGCCAATGTAAATCCTGCGTCTTGTGCGCAAGGGAATATTTTGTCTGAACGTTTATGGAGCCAGCCATGAAACCCATGTACGAAAAAGTCTTGCCCACCGAAAACTCCTCCTGGCGTTATTGGCTTTATGCGCTTGATGAAATTCCTTTTAACTGGCACTACCATCCTGAATATGAAATTTGCCTGACGCTCAACAGCAGTGGACAGCGGTATATCGGCGATAACATCGCCAACTACGGTGATCTGGATTTGGTTTTTCTCGACCCCAAATTACCGCACACCTGGCATTCCAAAGAATTAATTACACCGGGACAGCATTTAACCTATGTAGCGCAGTTGCCTACCAGTTGGATTGACTCAGTAGTGCAAATGCCAGAATTAAAACCACTCGGCGATTTGTTGACTAAAAGTAAACGCGGTGTGGAATTCAGTTTGACAACTGCGCAGCAATGCCGCGCGCGCTTTGAAGCTATGGCCGATGCAACACCCATGCAGCGCTTGTTATGGTTGCTGGAAGTTTTACAGTTGATGCTGGATGACCCCGCTGCGCGGTTAATTTCCAGCGATGGTTATGCTCCCGTGAGTTTTGCTGATTCGGCGACGGAAAAAATTGATCGTGTGATTGCGTACATCCACCAGCATTACACCAGCGATTTATGCGCGGAGCAAATGGCGCGATTAGCGCATATGAGCACTAATCACTTTCACCGTTTTTTCAAGCAGCGCACCGAGCAGACGTTTACCGAATTTGTAAACCAATTGCGCGTCGGCAAAGCCTGCTCATTATTGTTGACGACGGATTTTCCTGTGTCGGCGATTAGTTATAGCTGCGGATTTAATAATATCTCCAATTTCAATCGCCGCTTTTTGCAGCTCAAACACTGCACGCCGCGCGAGTTCAAACGCAGTTACCAGCATAATTAAGATGAACCGGATTTATGGATACCCGCGTGCGCGGGTATGACGACAGTAATGTTTTTCAGGGGGCGACAGTAATGTTTTCAGGGTATGACGACAGTAATGTTTTCAGGGTATGACGACAGTAATGTTTTTCAGGGGGGGGCGACAGTAATGTTTTCAGGGTATGACGACAGTAATGTTTTTCAGGGAGGACGACAGTGATATTTTCCAGGGAAAGCGAATGGTTTGTGTATACGTCACTCCTGCGAACGCAGGAGTCCAGTGGTTGTTATGGATGTCCGCGTTTGCAGGTATGGCGGAACGTTATTTTTCCAATCGTCATGGAAGTGGCAGTAATAAATAAAAAGGCCGCAGGTGCGGCCAAAAAAAATTCACGGAGGCGTGATAGGATTAATTTTTTTGCCAAACGCTTAATTGCACACTTGGAATTCCACAATGCCGGAACCGGAGCCAAAGCGCTGCATGGTGTATTTTTCCAAATCAATCAGGTAACCGTCACCGGCGAGGTTAGCGGTGCAGCAGCCGTCGCAATCGGAGTCGGAGCAGGCGTCATACACTTTTGCAGTGATGCGTTTATTGCCTTGACGCAGGTTAATGGATTTAAGTCCGAGCCAGCTCCAATCTTTTAAATGCACGGCGGCGATATTGTTTGCCATCACCCATGACTCAGGTTGCTTGCCGGAGATGCCATAGAAATATCCGCTCCACATACAGCCGTTGTAAATCACACATTCATCACTGCCGGGTGCGGGATAGGATTCGTAGTTGGTTAAGTTCGCGCGATACCAGGCCGCACCGCAATCATTGCCTGCAACTGACGAGCTGGCTTTGCTCGATGCGACAGACGATTTGCTGCTCGATTTACTTGAAGCAACGGAAGATTTGCTGGAGCTTTTTGCCGATGATGCCGGTGTCGATGAGGTTGTAGTGCCGTCGCAACTGCCGAGCAATGTCCACTCTTGCCATTGGCCGGAATAATTTGCGGGGCTGTGGCCTTGCGACCACCAATTGGCTTTGTATGCCTTGTTGTTTTGTTTGACCTGGCTGCCGCCGTTATAGGCGGTGGCGCTGCTCCATTCCGCTATACCACTGCAACTTACTGCGTGCACATTCAAACAAAATAAACTGCTGCAAAGCGCAACAGAAAAAATGAACAGCCGTTTAAGTGCGCTGGCTTGGGTCTTGCTGGTTACATGATTCATATTGACCTCGACTTTATTATAAAAACGGTTGAAAGAAATGTGTCCCTGTAGCTTGGTCGTCTCTCGCTGGATTCGGTTTTGAATAGGTGTTGCAAAACATTGATATGTTTTTTGTTGAATCCTTCATCCTGCGGGGATTCTGCCAAGGTTGGTCGAGGTGAAAATGTATTTTTGAATGCAAAACCAGCACTTTTCTATCAAGTGTTTCAATCTTTGCAGATGCTCCAATCTAAAAACGGTGCACATAAAAAGGCCCCTGCGAGTAACTACTCGCAGGGGCTTTTATGGATACCCGCGTGCGCGGGTATGACGTAACCGGATCGCCTGGATACCCGAGTGCGCGGGTATGACGATCACAATGAGTTATTGGGGATAAACGGTTACACGCGGGGTTTGCACCGCAATACCGGGCGGGGTCGGGTCGCCGGTATTGTTGATCACCCGTTGGATACCGCCATCGTTGGTCAGGTTGACCGTCACCATATGCTCGAATCTCACGCCGGACGAGGTGGGCGTTTCAATTGCGCGCGACAGGAATACATTCGGGCGCAAGAACACTGCATAGATTCCCATACCGCGCGCGTCGTGTTGGGTCACTGTATCAGCGACCTTGTACGACGCCCAACCGTTTACACCCGCACCACTGCGCCACTGGTCTTGCGTGGGCGGGTCGTAGGGAATTTCGGACTGGTAGAAATAAGTCTTGCCGTTATTGCCGTTCCAGAGCACCTGGTACTCCTGGAAGTGCTCCACAAACAAGCCGTAGGCCGAGACGTTATTGCCGTTCACCACCAGGCCGTTGGCAGCGGTGTTCAAATCCCAGGCGACACCATCACCATGGTCAGCGCGCCATAGCCAGGTGTGGTCGATGATCACATCGTGGCTGTTCACCAACAGGCTCACGCTGGCGCGGCCGACACCGTTACCGCCGACACGCACAAAAATATCGTGCAACACGGTTGGGTTGGAGGCGTGGCTGGCATTGCTGCCGTTTTCACCCATGCGGATCAGCACCGGTGAATTGACCGCATTGGCATCGACCATCAGGTGAGAGATGGTCACGCCATCCACATCAGCCACGTCCAATACGCTGTTGCCATTGGTCGGAGTCAGGGTCGCGTAACCCATACCCAGCACGATGGTATTGGCGCGGTTGACTTTGATCGATTCCGCCAGCGGATAAATACCGGGCGTGAGCAGCAGGTTTTTACCCTGGTTCAAGGCGGCGTTGATGGTAGTGGCGTTGTCGACACCGGCGCGCGCAATGTAGAACTGGCTGATCGGCAGTGAACTACCGGCCGATTGGCCATTCGCCCAGGACAAGCCTTTGCTGTTGGTGCGCAGCGCCGGTACAAACACCTCGTAATTGTTGCCGTTGAGGTAGAGGAATGGCTTCTCGCGGATCACCGGGGTGCTGTCGATAAAGGTGTTGGCTGCCGCAGGCCAGGTGCCGCCGGGCAGGTTGTTGGCGATCCCCAAAAACACCATATTCCACAGGTTGCCCGTCCAACTGCCCCATTGGCTGTTGCGCGATATCCACTGCTGTTGCGAGCCGGTGCCTACGTCAAAATCTACCTTGGAGTCCGCCAGCCAGCCGCCGCTCGCCCAGCCGCCGTAGAAGTGCAGAGTGAGGTTGTTGTTGCGCACATGCATACGGCGCATAGGCGCTGCCTGGGATACCGCCCAGAGCATGCCGCCGCCGGGTGGGCTGACGGAGAAGTTCTCAATGCCGCGCCAGAAATTTTGCGTCGAGTTATTGTTGGGCAGCACCGGGTCTGAATGCACCTGGCCAACGATATGTACATCGTCCGGCAGGGCGCCCAAACCGACTACATGGGTAAAGAAGCCGACCGGGATATCCAGATTGTAGGTACCCGGCTTGAACATAATGGCATCACGCGGGGTGCCGAACTGGTTATTGCGCTCGCGGGCGTAGATCTGGTTGATCCTGTCCTGTATCTGCGCTTGCGGCATGGAGGGGTCAAACACGGTCACGTTGGCGCCGAAGTTGATCGTTGCGCTGTCGCTCTCAGTGGATACCGGGAAAGGTGCACTGGCAACAGAAGCGCCGACCCGGTTGATCGCTACCACGGTAAATGTGTAGATGGTGTTGGGCGTCAAACCGGTCAAGGTAACATTAGTCGCCGTGGGCGATGCCACCAAGGCGCCATTTTGGTAGACGCGGTAGCCGGTCGCATAGCAGGGCGGGATCGAAGTAAAAGGCGCAGTCCAGGACAATACCAAACCAGTGGTAGTCACACCGCTTGCATTCAAACCAGTAGGGGCGTTGAGCACACCCGGACATTGATCAGTGGATGACACTGATGAAGACGAGAGCGACGAAGAGCGTGAAGAAGGTGTTACCGACGATGAAGTGGTAGCGACCGATGACGACTTGCTTGAAGGTGCTACTGAACTTGAAGGGGCTACAGATGAAGGCGCCGAGGATGAACTGATACCACCACTACGGCTGCCATAGACTTCAAACTCCCACAGTGAATAGCCATAACCAGTACCGCGCGCTACACCATTCATGCGCACATAGCGGCCAGTGCCGGACAGGTTGATATCGTCGATTCCGCCATCGCCGTTGGTGGTGGAATAAATCGTTGACCAGTTGGACGCGTTATCCGATACCTGGATCTGGTACGACTTGCCAAAGGCAGCCTCCCAGTTCAGCACCACCTTGCTGATATTGGCGCTGCTGCCCAGATCCACATAGATCCACTGGGCATCGCTAAAGGCGCTGCCCCAGCGGGTGCCGAGGTTGCCATCGGCCGCATTGGCGGCGACAAAACCACCCTCAAACGAGGAAGCAACCATTTGCATAGTGCGGGAGAGCAAGCTCGCCTGGGTCACATAGGCGCCATACACCTGGAACTCCCACAGCGAATAACCATAGGCGGTGGCGCGGGTGGTGCCGTACATGCGCACATAGCGGCCGGTGCCACTGAGGTTGATGTCATCGATCCCACCATCGCCGTTGGCGGTGGAATAAATCGTCGTCCAACTGGTGCCATTGCTGGATACCTGGATCTGGTAAGCCTTGCCATAGGCCGCTTCCCAATCCAGCCGTACGCGGGTGATAGTCGCCACCGCGCCCAGGTCAACCGTTATCCATTGCGGGTCGCTGAAACTGCTGCCCCAGCGGGTGCCAGTATTGCCATCCACGGCGGCTGCCGCTGCGAGAGTGCCCTCTTGCGTGGATGTCGCCACCGTTTTGCCTTGCGATATCAGGCTGGGGGCCGGGATCGATTGCGCGAATGTAAATTGGGGTACAAGGGTAAAAGCCACTAGCGATACATAAGCGAGTAGCCGCAACAAAAGTCGCTCTAACATGTTGAATACTCCTGTGGTTATTTTTATGTAAAGGAAAGGGGTTGCATGGGATAGATCCGACTGCATCTGGATCAGATTGGTCATCGCCAACCGCAGTGCCAACGCACGTGGGAAAACGCGCAGTGATACTTGATCGATGAGGTGGCGATATTTTAGGAATGGCAGAGGCACTGTCGTCCTTTCTGCAACATCGAACACAACGAGGAGTGTTCGGTTAATTAACAACAGGACTACACGCAAAAAAAATCATTGCTAATCAAACAGTTAAATTTTTCGGTTCGAGGCGAGTAATTTACTGCTGAAAACCCCTCGCGATTCCGCAGAATGTGTTGTGCGCCAAAGGTTCGTTTGGATCATCGGAAATCTATTTTGCGCAAACCTATTGCCATTGCGTGCAACAAAAGTGGGAAGGATTTTTTTAGAACTGGTGCACAAAATTTATCTAACGCGGCGCCGATTTATTCGTCGCTTCTGCGAGTACAAATTGCCTGCTTATCCGTCATTCCTGCAAACGCAGGAATCCAGTAGTTGTGATGGATGCCGCGTGTTCGCGGGTATGACGAGGGAAATATGTTGCAGGAAAATGAATTACCGGCTTATCCGTCATTCCTGCGAACGCAGGAATCCAGTAGTTGTGATGGATGCCGCGTGTTCGCGGGTATGACGAGCAAAATATTTTGCAGGCTTACCTGAAAGAAATTCGCCAGCAATGAAACACAATACGAAAAAGAGCGTTTATGATGCGCCACTCACATTAAATTCCCGCTAACACATTTGTTCACGGAAGATGCAATCAATGACAACGGAAACCACCATGAATACACCGGCAGCAGTGTTACACAACACCTTTAAATTACCTTCATTCCGCCCCGGACAGGAGGCGGTAATCAATGCACTGCTACAAGGGCATTCCGCACTTGCGGTGTTTCCTACCGGCGGCGGCAAAAGCCTCTGCTATCAATTGCCCGCGTTGATGCTCAATGGTTTGACTCTGGTGGTGTCGCCGCTGATTGCGTTGATGAAAGACCAGGTCGATGCTTTGCAATCCTTGGGGATCAAAGCCGCGCGCCTGGATTCCTCGCTCGATAAAGACGAGACCCTGGCGATTTATAACTCGCTCTATGACGGCAGTTTGAAATTGTTGTATGTCTCGCCCGAGCGTTTGAAAAACGAACGCTTTGTGCAGCGGCTCAGCCAGTTAACGATAAGTTTGTTGGCGATAGACGAGGCCCACTGTATTTCCGAGTGGGGCCACAATTTCCGCCCCGATTATTTACTGCTTGCCGATCTTGCAAAAAAATTGCGCGTTGAACGAGTGCTGGCATTAACAGCAACGGCAACACCTGCTGTTGCCGCTGATATTTGCAAACAATTTTCGATCAAGCCAGAGCACCATATCCAGACCAGTTTTGCGCGCCCCAATTTGCAATTGCGTGTAACACCTTGCACTGCTGATACACGCATCAATTTATTGCTCGCGCGTTTGCACAAGCACCCGCGCGATGCCGCGACCATTGTGTACGTCACTCTGCAAAAAACCGCGGAAGAAGTTGCCGCTGCAATTAACGCGGCGGGTTTACATGCAGCGCATTATCACGCCGGTTTAAAAGACGATGAGCGCGAGCAGGTGCAAAACCGGTTTATGAGCGGCGAAGTGCCGATTGTGGTTGCAACTATCGCATTTGGAATGGGTATCGATAAAAGTAATATCCGTGCCGTCTACCATTTTAATTTACCCAAATCGATTGAAAACTATGTGCAGGAAATTGGCCGCGCCGGGCGCGATGGTAATCCCTCGCTGTGTGAAATGCTGGCGGTGGGCGATGATATCCGCGTGCTGGAAAACTTTACCTACGGCGATACACCGACAGCGGAGAGCTTGCGCGCATTGGTAGAGCATCTGCTTGCGTTTGACGACGTGTTTGATATTTCAACCTACGAATTATCCAACCAGTTTGATTTGCGCCCGCTGGTGTTGAATACCGCACTGACTTATCTTGAATTGCAAAATGCCATTGCTGCACAAAGCCCGTTTTACACCGAATACAAAATCAATTTTATCCAGGATCAACAGTTTATTTTTGCGCAGTTTAATGCGGATCGCGCGGAATTTTTACAGCAATTATTTTCGGCGGGACGTATGGGGCGTAAGTGGTTATCGTTGGATATGCTCACTATTCCGCAGCAATTAAACGAAACCAAAGAGCGCATTAGCAAAGCATTGGATTACATCGCTGAAAAAGGTTGGATCGAATTAACGGTGGCCAATTTGCGTCAAGGCTATAAAAATAATCAATCGATCAACTTACCTGAACAGCGCAGTGCCTTGTGTGAATATTTGAATACACTATTTGCTGAGCGCGAAGCGCGCGATATAAAACGCATCAACAGTGTGCTGGCCTTCGCCAATAATCCCGCCTGTTTAAGCCAGCAATTAATGCAATATTTTGGCGAGGCCAGCGCGCAGTCCTGCGGAATTTGCAATCACTGCCGCAGCAACCAACTTGCACAAGTTGAGATGCCTGTAACTGCAACGCTCACGCCTGTGCAGCAAACGGTTATCGCCAACCTTCAGCACGAAGGTCATGCGGCTTTGCGCCAGCCGCGGCAATTGGCGCGGTTTTTATGCGGTCTGCCCAGCCCCGCTACCAACCGTTCAACACTGAAATCCCACCCGGCTTTCGGGGCGCTGGCAGAGGTGTCGTTTCCAGTGGTGCTGGCTGGGCTCTAGCCAGGATAAAACTGACACAAACAAAAAAGGCTTTGCAGGTAACTGCAAAGCCTTTTCTGGAACGGAGTGCTAAACCCGAATTAAGCGTTTTTACGACGAGCAACCACTAAGCCAGCCAAGCCCAACAGGATCAACAGCAGACCAGAGCCTTCTGGTACTGGAGTAGTTTGGGTGTTGGTGAAAGAGAAGCTCAGGTCATTGAAACCGTACTCGCCTTCCGGAGCGCCCCACAGGTCTTCAAAGCTCACTAAGGTAACGCCTGGTTGCCAGTTTTCTTGTACACGTGCGTGAACCAAGCCATCAGGGTTGCGAGTGGCTGGGCCGGTGTACCAGCTGTCACCGGTGTTGTGTACATACAATTGGAATACCAATTCGGTACCAGCGGCAAAATTACCCAGGTCCATAGTGTCGCCAAGGACGGTCGCATGATTGTTGAAGATGAAAGTAAGATTCAAGAACAGGTCATTGCTATAGCTTGCTGAGTTGCCTTCGTATTTGGCAACAACGTTACCGCCGGACGCGATAACAGACAAACCTTCAGTGCCGGTGGCGGCAATAGGGTGGGCGAAAACGGTAGCGCTGAATACAGACGCAGCAATGAAAGAGGTGATTTTGGCCAGTAATTTCATAACACTTATTCCTATAGTTATTACGATGAAGTTTAGAAACAAAAGTTTCTATAAAAAGTTTGCATAGCACCGCTAGCAATAATGAGGCCAAGATGCTGAAACACTGGCATGGTGCGCTAATCGTCAAAGTGAAAATATGAACCAGCTTTCCTTTTTGTAAAAAAACTCGACGATTTAGGCGCCTAAAATGGAAAGGTTTTGGAGTTCAGACTGTTTGATGATGTATTTTTTACAGCTTATCCCCCGATCCCAGGAGCTTCTGGTGCTGCATTTATCTATTTTTTAGCTTCGTGTAATGACTTGCTGAGATAAGTTACAAAACGGTCTTTTGTCTCATTGAGCGCGGCGTTTTCTAATGGGCTAGGCTTGGAGCATAAAGTGTAAATAACTGTTTGTAGTATCGCGCCCTTGGGCGACATGGAATAAAGTCGTGCGCCTGCAATAAATCATATTTGTCGCCTTGTGCCCTGTTTTTAAGGGGGCAAGGCCAATAATTAAAAACGCTACGGATTCGATCCGCCTCGCTAATGCCCGGAGAACTACGATGAAAACCCTCAAAGGCCCTGCCATATTTCTGGCCCAATTTTTAGGTGATACCGCCCCGTTCAACAGCCTTGATGCCATTGCCGGTTGGGTGGCTAGCCTGGGTTTTAAAGGTGTGCAGATTCCCACCTGGGACAAGCGTGTCTTTGACCTGGAGCAGGCGGCGAAAAACCCGGAATACTGTGCCCAATTCCAGGCGACCCTCGCCAAACACGGTTTGGTGGCGACGGAATTATCGACCCACTTGCAAGGCCAACTGGTTGCTGTGCATCCCGCTTACGATGATATGTTTGATGGCTTCGCGCCAGAGTCAGTGCGCGGCAATCCCAAGGCGCGTCAGGCCTGGGCAGTCGAGCAATTAATGCTGGCGGCGCAGGCGAGTAAAAATCTCGGTTTGAAAGCGCATGCGACTTTCTCGGGCGCATTGCTCTGGCCCTATTTGTATCCCTGGCCGCAGCGTCCCGCCGGTTTGGTGGAAAATGGTTTTGCGGAATTGGCAAAGCGCTGGATGCCGATCCTTGATGCGTTTGATAAAGCCGGTGTTGATGTCTGCTACGAAATTCATCCCGGTGAAGACCTGCATGACGGCGCGACTTTTGAGCGCTTCCTTGCCGCAGTAAATAATCATCCGCGCGTAAATATTTTGTTTGACCCATCACATTTTGTTTTACAGCAACTCGATTACCTGGCGTTTATCGACCGCTATCATGCGCGCATCAAAATGTTCCATGTGAAAGATGCGGAATTTAATCCAAGCGCACAGCAAGGTGTGTACGGCGGTTATGAGAGCTGGGTGGATCGCGCGGGCCGCTTCCGTTCACTCGGTGATGGACAAGTCGATTTCAAACAAATTTTTTCCAAATTTGCTGCCTACAATTACGAAGGTTGGGCGGTGCTGGAGTGGGAGTGCTGCCTGAAGCATCCAGAAGTGGGTGCGGAAGAGGGCGCGAAATTTATCCAGCAACACATTATTAAAGTGACCGAGCGCGCGTTTGATGATTTCGCCAAAAGCGGAATTGATGAGGCGAAGAATCGCCGGATTTTAGGTTTGTAATTAACAAAACTAACCCCTCCCCAGCCCTCCCCTTAAAAAAGGGAGGGAGCAGATTGCACTCTGTTATTAAGCAGGGAGTAAAACTCCTCCCCTTTATTAAGGGGGAGGCAGGGAGGGGGTTATCAAATAAAAATTCAGGACTTCAACAATGACAACTCCAAGAATTCGTTATGCCATGGTCGGTGGTGGCCGCGGTGCATTTATCGGTGCGGTGCACCGTATCGCCGCGCGTATGGATGACCGTTTTGAATTGGTAGCCGGAGCGCTCTCGGCCAATCCGGAAAATGCAAAATTATCGGCGGCGGATTTGCATATCGCTGCCGATCGCGCTTACACCTCCTATGAAGAAATGTTGCGTGTGGAAAAAACGCGCGCGGATGGAATCCAGGCGGTGGTAATTGTTACGCCCAATCATATGCACTTCCCCGTTGCTAAAGCCTGCCTTGAAGCGGGCGTAGATGTGATTTGCGATAAACCGGTAACGCGCACATTGGAAGAAGCGTTGGAGCTTGAGCAAATCGTAAAGAAAAGCGGCTGTTTTTTTGCGCTCACCCACAATTACAGTGCTTATCCTTTGGTGCGTTATGCGCGCGAATTGGTGGCACAGGGCAAACTTGGAAAATTGCGTGTTGTGCAAGTGGAATATCCGCAAGAGTGGCTTACCGAAGCCGCAGCGGACGATAACAAACAGGCGTCCTGGCGCACTGATCCGGCGCGCTCGGGGCTCGCCGGTTGCCTGGGTGATATAGGCACCCATGCCTTCCAGCTCGCGCAATTTATTGCACTGCAAAAAGTGAATTCAGTGAGTGCGGACCTCACCAGTTTTGTTGATGGCCGTCTGGTGGATGACAACGTCCATGCGCTGCTGCGTTTTGATGGCGGTGCCAAAGGCATGTTGTGGAGCAGTCAGGTTGCACCGGGTTGCGAAAATGGTCTGCGTATTCGTATCTATGGTGAGAAAGCCGGTATCGAGTGGGCGCAGGAAAATCCCAATGAATTGTGGTTTGGCGAATTAAATAAACCACGTCAACGCATCACCCGTCGCGGTGATATCGGCAGCGATATTGCAGCGCGCGGTATGCGTACACCCGGTGGACACCCGGAAGGTTACCTCGAAGGTTTCGCCAATTTGTACAAAGATATTGCTGATATCCTGATTGCGCGCCAGCAAGGCGAAGCACATTTTTTACAGGGTTGGGTGCCGGACATTAATACCGGTGTGGAAGGTATGCGCTTTATTAATGCCGTGCTAACCTCAAGTCAGCGCGACGGTGTCTGGACACCGTTGGTATAAAAACGCGTAGCGTTTTTTGCTGCACAACTAGATAAACAACAAAACAAACAACAAACGATGACAATAACAAAAGGTAGAAAATGATGACCACATCCTCTGCAACGATTCATCCACAGCGGCTTTTTATCGCCTGTTGCGTCGCACTTATTGTGACCTCAATGACCTTTGCTATTCGCGCGGGTATTTTGAGTGAGCTCAGTGTCAAATTTAATTTCAACAACACTGAGCTTGGCTGGATCAACGGCATGGCGTTTTTCGGTTTCCCCATTGCGATGCTGTTCGGTGGTTTTATTTATAACTATGTGGGCGCACGCACGCTCTTGTATCTGGCTTTTATTTGCCATGTATTGGGATTGGTGTTGACCATTACTGCTTCCGGTTTTGTGACATTACTTTTATCGAGCTTCTTCATCGGCTTTGCCAACGGCTCTGTGGAAGCTGCTTGTAATCCGCTTATTGCTGATATTTATCACACCCGCAAAACTGCCATGCTCAACAAATTCCATGTGTGGTTCCCCGGTGGAATCGTAATTGGCTCTTTGGTATCGGCCCTGATGACCAAGTTGGGGCTTGGCTGGCAATTGCAAATCGCAGTGATGTTAATCCCTACCGCTATTTATGGCTGGCTGATTTTTGGAGAGAAATTCCCCGAGTCTGCCAATTCGGAAACTTCAACCGCTACCAATATCAGAGCACTTTTCTCGCCGTTGTTTCTTTTTATGATGGTGTGCATGACCATGACCGCTATTTCAGAGTTTGGCGCGCAACAGTGGGTGGGCCGTATTTTTGAATCTTCTGATGTACACCCAATGCTGGTGTTGGCGCTCACAGCAGGTTTGATGGCGCTGGGACGTTTCTTTGCAGGCCCATTGGTGCATGCCTTTAACCCGGCGGGCGTATTGGTGATGTCCGCGATTGTGACCACCATTGGTCTGGTTTTGTTGAGCCAGGCCTCGGGTTACATGATTTATCTGTCTGCAGCGGTATTTGCCTTGGGCGTCACCTATTTCTGGCCCACCATGATTGGCTTTACCAGCGAATACACGGCTAAAACAGGTGCATTGGGTATGTCGTTAATGGGCGGCGCGGGCATGTTCTCGGTGTTCGTTTGGAATCCAGTGATTGGCGGCTGGTTGGACAGTGCTAAAAAAGAAGCAATCGAAAGCGGTGTTAGTGGTGAAGCCGTTGAACTGGTTGCTGGTCAGGCTACGCTGCAAAGTTTGGCGATAATTCCTGGCGTCCTGATTATTGCATTCGGTCTGTTGTTCATCCTCCGCAAACGGTTTGCGCACAGCAAATAAGTTTTCCGCTAGATCATGACCCTCTATCATAAAAAAAGGCCGGCGATTTGCCGGCCTTCTCGTTTAATGTTAATCAAATGGTGCTCGCTGACCCATTATTCCTCGACTGAATAGGGATCAAACCACAATGATTTGTCGTCCACAGGGGTCTTTGGCGGAAGCCCCGGATTATCAAGGTGGATAAGCGTACGTTTTTTTAAGTTGCCCTTGGCTAATGCATCTTTCACCGTGGGGTCATTGAGAAAGTATTCATTAAAGCTGCCATCTTCAATGGCGGTGCGTAACCCGCGCTCGATATCTTTTGCCAATTGGGTATTGGATTTATTTACAAAAAAATAAAACGGGTTGGTATAGGAAATCAGCAAGTTTTGTTCAACATCCAGTGCCAGCTTGGGGTAGCGCTGGATTTCCGACCAGGGTTCGTGAACGCCGCGCGGGAAGGCATCAAAGCGGTCGCCGTCAAGCATGTAAAAAATTCCTTCATACTTTAGTACTTTGACCACATTGAGATTATTGGATGTCAGTACATTGGTATCGGCCCAAAAGCGGCCTTGGCCGAACGATACCCGCTTCATATCTTCCAGGGTTTTAATCCCGTCAAATTTGTGTTGGTTGCCTTTTTTAATCATCAAGACGCGGTAGCCCAACAGGCCACGATAGATGCAAATGCGGATGGGTTGCAGGCGCTCCTCCAGATCATTGGTGGTTGCATACCAGACAACATCCAGTTGGTTATCAAGTAGCATGCTCACTATGCGTTCCTCACTCGCACTTGGCACCGTCTCCTGCCAGTCATATTGGTTGGGGACCTTGCTCAGGGCAAGTTTCAGCAGCCCTTTTGCGTAGTTTTCAATGCTGTTGCTGCCTTGCACCATGCGTAAGGGAGCTGCATGGGATTGCAAGGATATCGGCAGCAGGCAAGTAATCAAGCTTGTAAGGAACCATTTGCGATATTGAAAAAGCGGACCGAAGTGAGCCATTTGGTTTTGTTTTCCTCTGCTCTTTGTATGGAGTCCCCTAATCCTAGTTGATTCTGGTGCAATTGCATGGGGGTTTTAATATCGAAGAGTAATAAAAAACCACTGCACCCGTTGAGGTTCCTGACGGAAAGGTGCAGTGGTGAAAGCAACTTATCTCTTGCATCAACCGTGGCTGACAGTTGGGCAGGGATAAGTGGTTGGAAGCAGGTGTGCAACCGAATGATTAAACAACTGCTGGGGAGTAGTGATCCAATCATTCGCGAAGCACACCTAAACACGAACAAACCACTGGATAGTGATCCAGTTATTTGCGTGGGTGCCAATGGCTGTGTGGGCAGCCATTAACTGCACCGGCGAGTGTGGGCGACCGGTGCTTGCAGTAGCTGCCGGTACCTAGTTGTCCTTGTCCGTGGTGGTGGCAGTTTTACTGTTCAGGGTTACAGGCTTTTCGTAGGTAAAAGGCTGCAATAATTCATCGGGCTTGCCTTTACAGGCTTTCGCCAGCAATTCGCGGCGCTGTGCCAGCAAAATGCCTATGGCTTCACTGTATTTTTCATCGATACCGGGAATGTTTTCTTCGATCAATTGGGTGATGTTGGCGGCAAGCTCCAGGTATTTATCGTGCTCTTCTGCGACTTTTTTATCTTCAAACATGCTGCCATCCCGATCACATAGCCAAACGGCGATTACTGCCATTGTGTAAATCCTCAAGGTTGTTACTGTTTTTATGTACAGTATATGGCTGGGATAAAAATGTCAACCAATGTGTTGTTGCTGTTTGTTAGCGGTGTGGCCGCGCTGAAGGAGCGCGGCGGGGGCTGCTATTCCGGGGGGCGCTTCAGTCTTGAAAAAACGATTTTAAAGCGGATGAATTTTACTAAAAACGCTGCACCTACATTGAATTTGATCAGCTCTTTCAGTCCGGTAATTTGCCATGCGATTTGTTTGTCTGCGATCTGCTGCAATACATCTACCAGTATTTGGTTGTTGAGCGAACGGGCCTCGCGGACGATCTGTAACAGGGTGTGAATTTGCAGCTCTTTAAGATGTGTTTGTTGTTGTCGGGTGACAGCAAATTTACCGCAATTTTCGATGCTGTATAGCCACCATAAATAAGCCCCTGTCTGGAACTTCCTGCCGGTTGCTCCCGACCGTCGCAACCGGTAGTGATAAACATTTTTGTTAATGATGACCAGTTTTTTTGCGCAAGAAAAAATTTCGGCGCAATAGAGTGCGTCCTGGGCCATCATCACGCCGGGTGTGTTTTTAATATGGGAAAACGTGGTGCGATGAAACAATTTTCCCCAGGTATGGCCGCGTATTTCCCGATGCTGCAAAAATACCGACAAGATGTTGTCGTTTTCGTAGATTTTTATTTTGTTTACGTTGTAATTGGCAGGGCGCGCACCTTTTTCATCAAAAATAAGGTTGTTGCCTTTTACTATATCGGCTTGGTAAGTACGTGCGGCGTCATAGAGGTATTGCAGGGCATGCTGGGGTACTACATCGTCGGAATCGACAAAGGTAAAATATTCTCCAGTCGCTGCTGCAATACCGGTGTTGCGCACAACCGATAATCCCTGGTTTTGGGGATGGCAAATTAGTTTGGCTTTAGTGGGATGGGCGGCAACAAAATCTTCGCAAAGTTTTTTGCTGTTATCGGTTGAGCAGTCATCAATCAAAATGATCTCAAAGTCTCCACCGAATTCTTGCCGGGCGAGGGAGTCAAGGCATTCTCCAAGATAATCCTGGACGTTATAAACGGGCACTATTACTGAAATGGCGGGAGCGGTATCGACCTTAACAAGCATAATTCTTCCTGGTGTGTACAAATCAATCAAGGGTGTAGCGGTGTTGAAGGTGGGCAGTGTGCCATAAACCCGGGTACATCTTTAGTGTGCAACCAATAATTTAGGGGATGGCTATGGTTGTGTAGGGATATGCCTGCCAGAGATAATGCCGCATCTCTTACCCCACCCAGGATCTGCCGTGTCTGACTCCGAGTTACCCCTATCCCCAGTTGAAAAACCGGCCAAACCCAAAAGCCTGTTGCGTTCCAGTTTACTCACCGGGTCTATGACCATGACCTCGCGTGTGCTGGGGCTGGTGCGTGATATTGTGCTGGCGAGTGTATTGGGAGCGGGCGGGGCGATGGATGCCTTTGCGCTTGCGCAGAAGATCCCCAATTTTTTCCGCCGGCTATTTGCTGAGGGGGCATTTTCACAGGCATTTATTCCGGTGCTGTCCGAGTACCGCGAAAAGGGCACCCAGGCGGCAGTGAAGGAGCTGGTTGATAGGGTGGCCGGTTGCCTCGGTTCGATCCTGCTGCTGGTGACGGTGGTCGGTGTAGTGGGCGCCGTCGGTTTTGCTTATGTATTTGGCTATGGCTACTCCGATGAGCCGGAAAAGTTTGCCCTGTTGACTGACCTGGTGCGCATCACCTTCCCGTATTTGATGTTGATCTCGCTCACCGGTTTTGCCGGGGCGATTTTGAACAGCTATGACCGCTTTGCCATCCCCGCTGTTACGCCGATTTTCCTGAATATATTTATGATCGCGGCGGTGCTGCTGGTGGCGGACTTTTTCCCTAATCCCGCTTATGCATTGGCGTGGAGTATCGTCGCGGCGGGTATTTTTTCACTGCTATTCCAACTGCCGTTTTTGCGCCAGATCCATCTGCTGCCATCGCCCAAGTTGGATTGGTCGCACCCCGGGGTAAAACGCATTTTGGTGTTGATGACGCCCGCACTGTTTAGTGTGTCGGTGAGCCAGTTGAATCTGCTGTTGGATTCGCAGATCGCCACCATGCTGGGCGATGGTGCGGTGAGTTGGCTGTTCTATTCCGACCGCTTGGTGGAGTTACCGCTAGGGGTATTCGGGGTGGCGATTGCGACGGTGATTATGCCGGGCTTGTCGCGCCTGAGTGCGGCGCAATCGGGTGAAAAATTTAGTCATATGCTCGATTGGGCGATTCGTTTTGTGGTGCTTATCGCCCTGCCTGCGACCCTTGCATTGATCATTCTGGCTGAACCGATCCTCTATACACTTTTCTATCACGGCGAGATGAAGCTCTCCGATATTTTGATGTCGTCCTACAGCCTCAAAGCCTACGCGCTCGGTTTGTTTGCCTTTATGTTGATTAAGGTATTGGTGCCCGGCTATTTCGCGCGGCAGGATATGAAAGCGCCAGTGCGCATTGGGGTGATCGCCATTATCGCCAATATTGTAATGAAGCCATTGGTGGTAATTCCGCTGGCAATGCTGTGGGGATTGGGGCATGTCGGTCTGGCCTTCACCACCGCCATAGCAGCTTATGTCAATGCCGGGTTGTTGTACCGAGGTCTGCGCAAAGCCCAGGTCTATAACCCTGCCAGCAACTGGCCGAAGTTGTGGCTGCGCTACGGCGCCGCCAATCTGGCGATGGTGGCGGTATTGCTCGGGTTTCTATCGTACTGGAGCCTCTGGGCCGACTGGAGTGTGATAGAGCGGGTCGTGCGGCTTACGGTCGTTTGTGTGGCAGGGTTTGCCGCCTATCTCGCGGTGCTATTTGCGGTAGGCGTGCGTCTGCGCGATTTCAGGGCTCATCATTGATATGGCTGCGGGGTAGGCTCAGGTGTCGCCGCTCCTGTATACTGCCCGCCTTCATTTTTAGGCGCTCATTTTTCAGACTATTGGGTTGAGGACAGTACACAGAGTGAATCCAGCGGCACATGCGTTTATTCGCGGGTTATATAACCTGCGCCCCTGGCACCGTGGCTGCGTGGCAACCATAGGCTCATTTGATGGTGTACACCTCGGTCACCAAGCCATATTGCGCCAGTTGATCGAAGTTGCCCGGCAGCACCAACTGCCTGCGGTGGTAATCGTATTTGAACCTCAGCCCCACGAGTTTTTTTCCGGTGACAAAGCCCCTGCGCGCCTGATGCGCCTGCGTGAAAAAGTGCAGGCACTGTTTGCTGCGGGTATCGAGCGGGTGCTCTGTGTGCAATTCAATGAGGCCCTGCGCAGTTTGTCGGCCGAAGCCTTTATCGAAAAAGTACTCATCGACGGCCTGGCGATCAAACACCTCGTAGTCGGGGATGATTTTCGTTTTGGCTGCGACCGGCGCGGCGATTTTGCCTTGCTGCAAAAAATCGGCAGCGAGCGCGATTTTGGTGTGACCGATACCTGCACACTTGAGATCAATGGTGAGCGTGTCAGCAGCACGCGCATCCGCCAGTTGCTGGAAGTGGGGAATTTTGCCCACGCACAAGCTCTGTTGGGAAAACCCTATGGCATTTGCGGACGTATTGCCTATGGACAGCAACTGGGGCGCAAACTCGGTGTGCCAACCGCCAATGTGCGCCTGCATCGCTACCGTTCGCCACTGCATGGTGTATTTACGGTCACGGTAAAGTTCGCTGATGGCAGTGTGCACCAGGGGGTTGCAAATGTCGGTGTGCGCCCCACCGTCACGGGTGATAAAAAGCCACTACTGGAAGTCCACCTGTTTAATTTTTCGCGCACAGTCTACGGTGCCATGATCAATGTGGTTTTCCATACCAAATTGCGCGATGAAAAAAAATTCAACTCACTGGATGAGCTGCAAGCACAGCTGCAACTGGATATCACACAAGGACAGGATTTTTTCCTCCACCATGAGGTCAACTGATCTGTATTACCGGTGAATCTTTGGTAAATGTTTTTGTGCATTAAAAGGAGTTGTGAATATGAGCGACGTTTGGCAGCAAATATCAAACACTTTTATAGCCGAGTTTTCTGACCTCAAGGATGTGACTGAAATTACCACGCTTACTATCCGCTTATTGATGGCGGCATTGTTGGGCGGGAATCCTCAGCAATTTTGTGCACGGTTTTGGCGCTGACGATTTTATTAGTGATGCCGAAAGTGATTGATCTGCTCGAAGCAAAAGAGAAGCAATAAATTTTTTGGCGGTTTCCGCTACTACTTTTTTCCACCATTTTTGTTAACAAGTTGACCGTAAATCATGACCGATTACAAAACAACACTGAATCTGCCAACCACCGGTTTTGCGATGAAAGCGAACCTCGCCCAGCGCGAGCCGGATATGCTCAAACAATGGCAAGCGAGTGATCTCTACCAACAAATTCGCGCAGCGCGCGCGGGTCGCCCGCAATTTATT
Organism: uncultured Cellvibrionaceae bacterium; assembly: GCA_964542655.1. GTDB lineage: Bacteria > Pseudomonadota > Gammaproteobacteria > Pseudomonadales > Cellvibrionaceae > Cellvibrio. The sequence goes on along the minus strand of CAZIWB010000019.1, from coordinate 49,420 downwards.
TTGCACGACGGCCCACCCTATGCAAACGGCGATATCCACATCGGTCACGCGGTTAACAAAATCCTTAAAGACATTATCGTCAAGAGCAAAACCTTGGGCGGATTTGATGCGCCCTATGTGCCCGGTTGGGATTGCCACGGTTTGCCCATTGAGCACAACGTCGAGAAAAAAATCGGCAAGGCGGGCGATAAGGTTGATGTAAAAACTTTCCGCAATAAATGCCGTGAATACGCTGCCAAACAAGTTGAAGGCCAAAAGGCTGACTTTGTGCGCCTGGGCGTATTGGGTGAATGGGATAAACCCTATCTCACCATGGATTACAAATTCGAAGCTGACATTATCCGCGCGCTGGGCAAGATTGCGGAAAATGGCCATTTGCACAAGGGTTTTAAACCTGTGTACTGGAGCGTGGTTGGTGGTTCAGCGCTTGCAGAAGCGGAAGTGGAATATCAGGATAAAACGTCTTTCTCTATCGACGTAAAATTTGCGTTTGTCGATCAAGTTGCAATTGAGAAAACCATTGCAGAATTAAGCGGCAGCGGAAAAATCTCATTAGTGATTTGGACCACCACGCCTTGGACTTTACCTGCGAACCAAGCCGTTTCTGCGAATGCAGAAGTAGATTACGCATTGATTCAAGTGGGCGATGAGCGTTTGCTGGTGGCCGAAACTTTGATCGGCAGCGTGCTTGCGCGTGCAAAAATCGAAAGCCATGAAATCGTTGGTCGCGTGAAAGGCGCTGCGCTGGAAAAATTACTGCTGCAACATCCTTTCTATGCGCGTCAGGTTCCGGTCATTCTCGGTGAGCACGTCACTACCGATGCCGGTACCGGTTTTGTACACACTGCACCGGATCACGGCGCAGACGACTTTAATGTCGGGGTGAAATACGGAATCGGTACACTGAACTATATCGATGACCATGGCACCTATCGCCCGAACGTAGAAATCTTCGCGGGCGATCACGTCTACAAAGTCGATGAAAAAGTGGTTGCACTTTTAATCGAAAAAAATGCGCTTCTGGCACAGGGCAAAATCACCCACAGTTTCCCGCATTGCTGGCGTACCAAAACGCCGCTGATTTTCCGTGCGACACCGCAATGGTTTGTGAGCATGAGCAAAAACAATTTGCGCGACCAGGTTGCGCAGGCGGTGGAGTCGGTTGAGTGGGTTCCGGATTGGGGCAAGGCGCGTATCGATGCCATGCTCGCAACTTCACCCGATTGGTGTATCTCCCGCCAGCGCACATGGGGCGTTCCTATCGCGCTGTTTGTAAATAAAGAAACGCAAGAGTTGCATCCGGAAACTGCGCGCTTAATTGAAGCGGTTGCGCAAAAAGTAGAGCAGGGCGGAATGGATGCCTGGTTCGAATTGGATGCAGCGGAGTTGCTCGGCGCTGATGCCGATAAATACCAAAAAGTGACTGACACTTTGGATGTGTGGTTCGATTCCGGTGTGACCCATTACGCTGTACTCGCGCAGCGCGCTGGTTTGCGTTTCCCTGCCGATTTGTATCTGGAAGGTTCAGACCAGCATCGCGGTTGGTTCCAGTCATCATTGAAAACCTCTATGGCGATGCACGCTGTTCCTCCTTATAAAACTGTGCTGACGCACGGTTTTGTGGTGGATGCGCAGGGGCGCAAAATGTCCAAGTCGATTGGCAATGTGATCCCCCCGCAAAAAGTCATGAACGATCTGGGTGCGGATGTATTGCGCCTGTGGGTTGCGGCAACCGATTTCAGTACCGAGATGAGCGTGTCGGAAGAAATCCTGAAGCGCACCGCGGATTCCTATCGCCGTATTCGCAATACCGCGCGTTTCATCCTGTCGAACCTTACCGGTTTTAATCCCGCGACTGATGCTGTGCCAGTTGAAAATATGCTGCAACTGGATCGTTGGATAGTGGCGCGCACAGCGCAATTGCAACAGGAAATTATCGCTGCCTACGACAGCTACCAATTGCATTTGATCTACCAGAAATTGCACAACTTCTGTGTGGTGGAATTGGGTGGTTTCTATCTCGATATTATTAAAGATCGCCAGTACACCGTAAAAGGCGATGCACTCGCACGTCGCTCGGCACAAACTGCCTTGCAATATGTGATCGAAGCAAAGGTGCGCTGGATTGCACCAATTTTAAGTTTCACTGCCGATGAAATCTGGAAAGAAATTGCCGGTGAACGCGAAGCCAATGTGTTTGTTGCAGAGTGGTACCAGTTGCCTGCTATGTCCGCTGACTCTTTTGCCGATAGCTACTGGGAATTAATTGCCCAGGTTAAAGATGCGGTGAACAAAGTGCTTGAAGCAAAACGCACGGCTGGTGAAGTGGGCGGCTCATTGGGCGCTGAAGTTATTCTCTATTGCGATGAGAAACTACAGGCTGAATTGAGCAAGCTCGCAAACGAGTTGCGGTTTGTATTGATTACCTCCACCGCAGAAATTCGCCCGTTAGGCGAAGCGCAGGGCGCGGATGCAACCGATGTGGCAGGCCTGCAAGTAGCGGTGAAAAAATCGGAACACGCAAAATGCGAACGCTGCTGGCATCACCGCGCAGATGTGGGGGCAAATAATGCGCATCCCACCATTTGTTTGCGCTGTGTAGAAAACGTGGATGGCGCGGGTGAAACCCGCCACTTCGCTTAATTATTAATATCCAACCTGTGATCAACACATGCCATTAAAGATTTATCAAAAAGCCTGGTTCTGGTACGTCGCGGCATTAATTGTTGTCGCACTGGATCAAGCCAGCAAACATGCCATTGAGGCTGCATTTGAATTTGGTGAAACAAAGGTATTTACCTCCTTTTTTAATTTCACCCTCGCATATAACCCTGGTGCTGCGTTTAGTTTTCTTGCGGGTGCCGGCGGTTGGCAGCGCTGGTTTTTCGCCATTATCGCGATTACTGCCAGCGTATTACTGAGTGTCTGGATTGCGCGCACTGCGCAGCAAAAACCGCGCGAAGCATTTGCCCTGGCATTTATCCTCGGTGGTGCCCTGGGTAATCTTTACGACCGTATTGTTCTTGGCCATGTGGTGGATTTTATTGTGGTTCACTATCAGGATAATTATTGGCCCGCATTCAATCTCGCTGATTCAGCGATTACCTTGGGGGCGGCAGTGTTGATTATCGATATGTTGTTTAACAAAGAGAAAAAAGCCGATGCGTGAATTAGCAATTGGTCCCGGTACCAAAATTACCCTGCACTTTGCGGTGCAGTTAGATAATGGCGATATGGTTGACTCCAATTTCGAGCGCGATCCGGCGATTTTTACTGTGGGCGATGGCAATTTGCTACCGGGTTTCGAAAAGGCACTTTTTGGTATGTTGGAAGGTGAGCACAAAACCCTGCTGATTAAACCGGAAGATGGTTTCGGCCAGCGCAACCCGAACAATATCCAGGAAATTGCACGCAGCCAATTCAGCCCGGATCTGGAGTTAAGCGAGGGCCTGATGCTGTCCTTTGCCGATGCGCAAAAAACGGAATTGCCTGGTGTTGTACAACGTTTTGACGATGAAGTCGTGGTGGTCGATTTTAATCACCCGCTTGCCGGGCGCGATATTTTGTTTGAAGTAGCCATCCTCAAAATCGAACCGGTTCAGGTGCACTGATCATGACCCAAATCAAGCTCGCCAATCCCCGCGGTTTTTGTGCCGGTGTCGATCGTGCGATCGATATAGTCAACCGCGCCCTCGATGTGTTTGGCGCGCCGATTTATGTGCGCCACGAAGTCGTACACAATAAATTTGTGGTGGATTCATTGCGTGAGCGCGGTGCCATTTTTGTCGATGAGGTGGATCAGGTTCCTGATGATGTTATTTTGATTTTCAGTGCCCACGGCGTATCGCAAGCGGTACGTAAAGAAGCGGAAGAGCGTGGCCTGCAAATTTTTGACGCTACCTGTCCACTGGTCACAAAAGTCCACATCGAAGTAACTCGCTACAGTCGCGAAGGCCGCGAATGTATTTTGATTGGACACGAAGGGCATCCGGAAGTCGAAGGTACCATGGGGCAATACAACACCAGCAATGGCGGCACTATTTATTTAGTGGAAGATGAAGCTGATGTTGATGCGTTGATAGTTCAGGATCCTGAAAATCTTGCCTATGTAACCCAGACAACTTTATCAATGGATGACACTGCAAAAGTGATCGAAGCCCTGCGCAATAAATTCCCCAAAATCCAGGGGCCGCGCCGCGATGATATTTGTTATGCAACAACAAATCGCCAGGATGCAGTGCGCCAGCTCGCACTGGAATGTGATCTGGTATTAGTTGTGGGATCTCCCAATTCATCAAACTCAAACCGTTTGCGTGAATTAGCCGAGCGTTGTGGTACAGAAAGTTATTTGATTGATGGGCCTGACGATATTGATCCCGAGTGGATTAAAAACCGAATCAGCATCGGTATCACGGCGGGTGCCTCTGCCCCTGAAATTTTGGTAAAACAAGTCATCGACAAGCTTAAAGCCTGCGGCGCCGAAGCGCCGATTGAAATGGATGGTACGCCGGAGAATATTAGTTTTTCTCTACCGAAGGCGCTGCGCATTTGACCTATGGGTTATTGCAATCCTGCGTTTGGCTTTCCTGTGTGCGTGTGCGCCCACCCCTCGACAGAACTAATTTGTACCCTTTACCTTTGTCTAGTGGGCAGAGGGTGAAAGTACCTACCGTGAAGGCCCCTATACTCGCCATTCCTGGCGCCCTGGCTTCTCCAGTATTGGTAAAAGAAATGAGTTTTTTTACATGGTGATTGCCAGTGATTGTCACTCCGGGAAGGGGAGGATGATTCAAGAGTATGGGTTCATCATCTCCTGCAAGACCATCGTTATTCTTATCTATAAAAATTTCCCAACCATCATGCCAATCATTTTTAGCTTTTAGCACGCTTCGGGAGCCATTAAATACTGCTAATGAGCGCGTATGCTCTATAGCACTTAGCAATTCATGCTGGGCAGTTTTGACGCGGGAATTTTGAATGCTTTGCATGAAGCTGGGAATAGCCCCAACTAGCAACACTACAAGAATAGTAAGAACAATCAGTAGCTCAATGAATGTAAAACCTGTGGATTTCATAGCAGATCCTTTTGCAATATGTTTCTTTTGGTGACATGGTTGACCATTCAGTTGATCCTGATAGCCATATGTCGCTCCCTTGCCTTCCTTGAATGAATCGCATGTTAGGCTGCCGCACTATAGTTAAGTAAAAATTGATTGTCTATTAGGGTATTTATATGGAGCGGTTCATCTTTAGGCAAATGAGGCCGCAGCTTTGGTGCCGAGGTTTTACGCTTATTGAATTAATGGTCACTTTAGCTGTTCTGGCGATAGTTGTTGCCATGGCAGCTCCCAGTTTCAACAGCATGATTGCTAATAATCGATCTTCTGGCATGGCTACCGAATTGACTGCAGCATTAAATTTTGCTCGTTCGGAGGCCATCAAACGGGTTAAACCCGTCAGTATCTGTCCCTCATCAGATGGTGTGGCATGTCTTACCGGTGCAGATTGGCCCAAGGGTTGGTTGGTGTTTGTGGATAAGGCGACATCTGATTCTGCTGCTGTAGATGTGGGAACGGTACTGAAATATTGGAATAAATTGGATAAAAAAGCCCAGATTTCATTCAAGAAGGGGAGTACTGCAGTAGCTTATCTAAGATTTAATTCCAAAGGTATGCTGGCACGTTCAAGCGCTGCTGACACAGATGTGCGTATTTTTGAGGCCTATGTGAGTGGTTGTAAAGGAGATGTGGGTCGCAAAATTACGGTAGGTATTGCCGGGTTAATCAGCTCATCCAAATTAACCTGCCCATGATTAGGTGAATGCCATGAAATTCCAATCGAAAGAGTCAGGCTCCACACTAATAGAAGTTGTCATAACGGTATTGGTGTTGGCAACAGGGTTGTTGGCAATGGGAGCGCTACAGACTCGCTCATTGCAATTCAACCAAAGTGCAGCTATGCGCACTCAAGCTAATATATTTGCCTACGATATTGTGGATCGTATTCGTTTAAACCGGGGTTCAAAGTCAGCTAATGTGACGGCATATAACGTAGATTACGATGCTGCTTCCCCGTCAAGTAATGCGCGTGCCGGCGCGGATGTTACCGCTTGGCGTGATGCTATGAAAAAAATACTTCCTGATGCAAAAGGCAAAATATCTTGTGCAAATGCAGCAGCGGCCGTTACAACACGAATTTGCACTATTTCAATTAAATGGTCAGATGCCTCACTCTTTGGCGAACATAGTGCCACCAATTCGGATGGCCAAACCGAATTGATATATACCTCCAGTTTATAAGAAGGCTGATCATGTTAAAGCAAAGAGGTTTGTCCCTAGTTGAATTAATGATTGCTATAACGCTTGGATTAATTCTGCTTGCGGGTGTTATGCAAGTATTTTTGTCCAGTAAAAATGTATTCAGCACCCAGCAGGCACTTTCACGGGTTCAGGAATCAGGTCGTATGTCACTTGAGTTTTTGTCGCGTGATATTCGCATGGCTGGATTTATTGGCTGCGCTTCGCGTTCTGAATCGATAAAGGTCACCAATATGCTTAAAAATTCCAATGAGGTGACGTTCAATTTTGGTGAGGGGATTAAAGGGTATGCAGAAGAAGATTTTCCTGTCACCAATAGCAAAATTACCCAAACCATTGTAGAGGGGACAGATGTCATTGTTGTTCGCTATGCCTCCAGTAATGGTGTTTATATCACCAAAACTAATGATTCGGCACAGTTATTTGTTAACGATACAGGGGCGAACACGGGAACCTGTAAAGATAACAAGGCCCCAATTAGCGGGCTTTGTAATGAAGATATTGTTGTGGTGACCGATTGTGAAAAAGCTAATGTGTTTCAAATTTCCAATGTCAAAGCGGGTAGTGGTGCTCCAGACGATAAAGTGAATGTTGTGCATTCATCTACATCAATGCAACCGGGTAATGCGATTTCTAGTTGGGGAGGTAACTCTGATAAACAAAATACATTTAACCCGGGTTCACAATTATTGAATGCAAGCAGCACTATTTATTTCATCGCAAATGGTGTTTCGGGGCGTCCAAGTTTATGGCAAAACATTAATGGAACTAGTCTTGAGTTGCTTGAGGGCGTTGAGGATATGCACATCACCTATGGTGTGGATACTGAGGCCGACCAAGACTTTATTCCTAATGACTATAGGTTGGCTGAAGATGTTGTGGACTGGAAGAGGGTTATTTCTGTGCGCCTTGAATTGTTAGTGGCCAGTATAGAAGATCGTGTAACTGAGGATCATCAGGTCTATACCTTTCCTACGGATGATGAGGATTCTACGACAGCAGACGACTTTCGTTTACGTCAGATATTTAGTACCACTATTGCTGTTCGCAATCGTATTAATTGAGTAAATCCAAATGAAAACAATATTGTGTAAACCATTAATCAAAGAGCAAGGCGCAGTGCTTGTGGTTGGATTAATCATGTTGTTGCTGTTGACCGTGATTGGTATATCTTCCATTCGGGGAACCGACTTGCAAGAGCGTATGGCTGGTAATGCGCGCGATCATAATCTCGCGTTTCAAGCGTCTGAGGCTGCTGTGCGCAGTGCGGAAAGTTATCTGAGTGGTGCATCAATTTCTGCGTATTCTGGTGGTGCTGGTTATTATCAGGACTTAACAGGAAACACATCTCCCATTTTATGGTCTGCGACAGACTGGAATACCAAATCCGTAAAGCTTGCAAACAATACCCTTACGGGTATTAGTGAACAGCCGAAATACGCTATAGAACAACTAGAGGTAGTTATTTCTCCTGGTAATTACGGTAGCGCTGTTGATCAGCAAAGTGTCGATAGTATGGCAGAGCGAGAGGTATACAGAATTACTGCTCGCGGCTTGGGAGGTACAAAAGACTCCGAAGCATTAATTCAAACCACATTTATTCGCTAAGGCAGACTCAGAGGTTTGTATGAAACGCCTAAATTTTTTGCAGTGCGCGCGTCACTTTCTCCCAGGTTTATATGCGGCAATTTTGTCGCTTGGCATTGTGCATTCTGCTTTCGCAGGTTTGCCCGCACAGCATCCAGTTATTATCGGCACTGCTGTGAAGCCGATTATGATGCTGAATATGTCGCGCGACCATCAATTGTTTTTTAAACTTTATGATGATTACAGTGATATAACAAATGCTGACGGCACAGCAACGGATGGTGAACCGGATACAGGTTATAACAATAATTATAATTATTACGGCTATTTTGATAGCGATAAATGTTACACCTACAATACGACTAACCAACGTTTTGAACCATCTGCCTGGCGTACTAAGGCCACTAAATCTTGTGATGGTACTGCTGACTGGAGTGGAAACTTTCTTAACTGGTCAACCATGACGCGCGCTGATGCGGTGCGCAAAATTTTGTATGGCGGACATCGTGTTGTAGATACTGCTGCGAGTGGTGCTACTGATGGAGTTACTGTTTTAGAGCGTGCTTTTCTTCCTAATGATGCGCATTCGTTTGCTAAATTTTATCTGCCGGATTCGGATGTAGTTAATAACCTTAAAAAAGTAGCACCTGATGATGTCGCTACGGCTAGCGGTGTGACTATTTGTAATACTACGAACCCTGCGTCACGTGTTAGACCTACAACTTCTGCTTCAACTGCGTTATCCCAAAATGTTACAACTCCACCATTAATGAAAGTTGCTAAAGGTAATTATGCGCTATGGGCAAACAATGAGCGTTGGCAATGCTTATGGACTGACGAAATGAATTCAACTATGCGTCAGTACGATGGAATGGGAGGTAAAAACAGTAACGATTCAACATATAGTTTTATATATGCCCAACCCGATAGCCCGACAAAAAGCAGTGCAGGATTAGCTCCTTACAATTTTAATGTCAGGGTGCAGGTCTGTGTCGAGGGGTATATTGCGGGTACATCAGGCGCTCCAGCTGATTATCGTTCAGCAACTGATAATGAAAAATGTAAACAATACTCGACGAAAAACGTGAAGCCCACTGGGTTGTTGCATAAATTCGGCGAAACAGATGTCATTCGTTTTGGTCTTCTAACCGGATCATATTCAAAAAATAAATCAGGTGGTGTCCTACGCAAACCTGTCAGCACGTTTAAAGATGAAGTTGACTTAAATACTTATGATACCGCGGGCACATTAACGCATACGGGAACTGGGCAGTTTTTGAGTCCTACCCTGAGTATTGTAACCACGCTGAATAAACTGCGTATCTATGGGTACAACTACGGTGAAGCGGATGGTTTATACAATATTCCTGATGCAAACAAGGATTGGAATGCGGTGACCGATGACAAATCATACAGTGATAATTGCAGTTGGTATGGTTTTAACAGTGGCACAGGCGGGATTAGTCCCAACCCTCGTGCTTATTTCGAAAATGGTCGCTGCACAAATTGGGGTAATCCCCAAGCTGAAATTTATCTGGAGTCACTGCGTTATCTTGCAGGTAGAGAATCACCTACAGTTGCATTCAATGCAGATGATTCGAGCAAAATTTCTGGATTAGTGACGGCTTCTACATCTCCACAGAATAAATGGGCAGATCCTATTTCAGAATCTTCCAGTGGTAACTACTGCGCCCCATTGAATGTTCTGCAATTTAATTCTTCTACTACGTCTTATGATGGCGATGAATTATCCGGTGCGTCGGAAATTGGTATTAGTGCGCTCAACACAGTAACTAAAACAGTTGGCGACAATGAAGGTATTACACTAGGTGAGTATTTTGTTGGCAAAAAGATTGGGGGGGCTGCTGCCGATGATGGCAACCAATTGTGCACTCCAAAAACGATTGCAGATTTCTCTCAGATAAATGGTTTGTGCCCAGAGGCGCCGAGGCTTGAGGGCAGTTATCAGCTTGCAGGGCTCGCTTACCATGCTCGCTCAGTAGGATTACCTGCCAAAAATGCATTATTCGGCCGAGAAAAGGTACGTACATTTGGTGTTGCATTGGCTCCTGCTGTTCCTAAAGTGAGTATTAAAGTTGGAGAGAGATCATTCACGATTTTGCCTGCATGCCGCAATTTGGATAGCGCTGAATTTATTAAAGGAACCTCAACAACTTATAAGTCGTTATACACCAACTGCGCCATAGTAGATTTTAAAGTGGTGCAAAAATATGACAGCACGAATGGTGGCAGAGTCTATGTTAGTTGGGAGGATATGGAGCAAGGTGGAGACTACGACCAGGATATGTGGGGTGTAATCAGCTATAAGGTCATTGGAGATTCGCTTTACATCACTACTGACGTTGTGGGTCAATCGACTAGTTCCAAACTTGGATTTGGGTATGTTGTAAGCGGTGTATCTAATGGTGGTTTTAAAGTGCATTCGGGCGTTAATAATTTTCAAATGAATGGCACTGGTTGTAGTAGCAATTGTAAAGTTGGTGATGGGCCAACCACTCCAGATGCTTATACCCTTGGTTCTGCAGGCGCTAAAAATCTTGAAGATCCGTTGTACTATGCTGCCAAATGGGGGGGGTATTCAAAAGAATTTGAGGATGGTGTTGCTAACGCAAGTGGCAATTTGGTCAACTCGATAAAAACTAGAAATGCCTCTGACTCCTATTACTACGCTACAGACCCAAGAGCATTGGAAAATTCATTGGAGCAGGCATTTAACAATATTGCGGCGACTGTTGGGGCATCAGCAACTGTGGCTGCTAACTCGACTCGTCTTGATGGTGAAACTTATGTTTATCAGGCCCGCTTTAATAGTGAAGATTGGTCTGGAGACATTCTTGCTTTTAAAGTCAAGGAGGATGGATCGGTAGATACCTCATCTCCTAGTAAAGCGAAATGGAGAGCTGCAACTACTATTCAGCGCACCGGCAGGTCAATCTATACCTATGATGGTGCGACAACTCGTACTTTGGTGAACTTGACCTCAGCCGGAATAGACTCTGCTCCTACATTGAAAGCGGCGCTAAAAGTATCTGGAGAGACTGATTATGTAAATGCAGGGAAGCGTTTTAACTGGTTGTTAGGTAGTAGCGCAAATGAAAGCGATGCAAACCTGCGCAAACGCGATGTTATTCTGGGCGATATTGTGAATGCTGACCCTGCTTTTGCTGGCCCAGGTAATTTGCGATACAGGTTTTTACCGACTGCTTATGGGGCTGATTTGTTTCAAGGCTATGCCAATCAAAAACGCGAGTTAAATACAGCCACACAAAAGAGAAAATGGCGTTCTTTACTTTTAGTGGGCTCTAATGACGGCATGATGCATGCTTTGGAGGCCGAAACCGGTGCAGAAGTATTTGCCTATATTCCGCGCGGAGTGTATTCAAAACTGGCTGATCTTAGTAGCTTGCAATATCGCCATCAATATACCGTTGATGGTCCGATATCTGTGGGCGATGTGTATTTTGATAGTGATAATGACGGTGAGAATGGCGAATGGCGCACCATCGCTGTGGGCACTTTAGGGGCCGGTGGTCGGGGTGCATATGCACTGGATATTACCGATGTGCTTAAATCGCCTACCGGCACGCCTAAAATTATTTTTGATGTGAGTGCTGAAGACACCAGCGTTCCCTACAGGAATTCCCTGGGGTTTTCAATGTCGCGTCCACTTATTGTTCCAACGCGCGATTTCAATTGGAAGGTGATTATTGGTAATGGCCCTAATAGCCAAAATGGAACTGCAAGTTTGATTGCCATTGACCCGGAAAATCCTAGTGAGTCTTTCGTACTGGACTCTGGTGCAAAAATCTCTACTACATCGAATGACAACGGCCTCTTTGGTGTTGCGGTATTGCCCGATGCAAATGGGGTAGCTGAAGCGGCCTATGCTGGCGATTTAATGGGGAATATGTGGAAGTTTGATTTATCGGATAGCAATAATTCCAAATGGGGGATTGCATATAAGTCCAGGCCAATGGCGCGCGTGGTTGATAGATCCGGGGTGGCACAGCCCATTACTACAACGCCGACATTAGGTATTAACGCAATTAAAACCCGCAGTGGACCTAATAGCACCGTAATTCCTTCGACCATGGTGTATTTCGGCACAGGTAAATACTATGAGTCTACCGATCCAACAACAACACAGATTCAGAGTGTCTATGCAATTGCTGATTTTGATAGTACTAACCTTATTTTCACTGATAATGCCAGTCGTCTTAGTGCTCTGGTAGAGAAAGAAATAACCTCTGAGACCGCTAGCGGAAGCACGATGAAGCGTAGCGTCAGCAATGATGCAATGTCAGAGAATGAATGGAAAGATAAATATGGTTGGTTTATTGATCTGAAACTCAAAAGCGGTGCAGCCAAAGGTGAGCGAGTGATTGGCAAACCATTGCTGGTTTTTGATCGATTGATTTTCTCAACATTTATTCCATCTACCAACCAATGCGACTATGGTGGTGCTGGTTGGCTAATGGAATTGATTGGTGTGGGTGATAAATACATAGGAAAAAGTGTGTTAGGTGCGAACGCCAATATTGCATTGGATACTGTAATCCTCGGTGATCTAATTGCCCTGAGTTCTGGTGACAATCTCTTTATTATGGGCAGTGGTTTAGGTACAAAAGATACAGCCCCACCTATTATTTCTAAAATAGGTAATAATTTTGGCGATAAAGGCCGAATCTCCTGGCAGCAACTTAAATAAGAGGGCTTTATGCAAAAGCGACAATTGGGATTTACATTGATTGAGGTAATGATTGTAGCGGCGATAATTGCAATCATTGCTGGGATTGCCTACCCCTCTTATTTGGCGCAGGTTAGAAAGAGCAACAGGTCTGATGCAATCGTACTCATTAATGATGTGGCGCAGCGGATGCAGCGCTGTTTCACAACGCAGAGTACCTATAAGCCTGCAGCAGCAGGTACTTGTGCTGTAGTTGATGCGGTCACCTCATCAGATGGTATTCTTTCACAAGAAGGGTTCTATGTGGCAAAGCTGGCAAATGACGATCACACAGATGCTACTTATTTGCTTAAAGTGACTCCGATACCCGATACAAGTCAGGCAAATGATAATGATTGCAAAACATTTACATTGAGTCAGGCAGGGGTGCGAAAAGCACTTAATAGCAGCAATGGTGACACTACGGATAGCTGTTGGAGATGATTTTTCTTTAGGGGCTTGTTTGTCGCCAAGCCCTAACTTTTGCACTCGAGAATGAGTTTTCTTAAATCTTTGCTACAGTTTTTTTATTCTTTATGAGATTGCTGCAAGGCCTCTTAAAGAGTTTCTTGTAAATCCCTTACAAAACCAATAGCGCTGCAAGCAAACCTGCTTGCAGCACTATTGGTACTAATCCAACTTACTTAAATCCCTCACCGCGCCTTTGTCAGCACTGGTAGCCAGCATGGCGTAGGCCTTGAGTGAAGCGCTGACTTTGCGTGGGCGGACTTCGGTGGGTTTCCAGGCTAAAGCGCCTTTTGCATTTTCGGTTGCGCGGCGTGCGTCCAGTTCGGCTTCGCTCAGCAGTACGTTGATGCTGCGGTTGGGGATATCGATTTTGATGATATCGCCGGTTTGCACCAAACCAATTGCACCACCGGATGCGGCTTCGGGCGATACGTGGCCGATCGACAAACCTGAGGTGCCGCCCGAAAAGCGGCCGTCAGTCAGGAGTGCACAGGCTTTGCCCAGGCCTTTGGATTTCAGGTAGCTGGTGGGGTAGAGCATTTCTTGCATACCCGGGCCGCCTTTCGGGCCTTCGTAGCGAATAACCACTACATCGCCTTCTTTGACTTTGCCATCAAGGATGTCATGTACCGCCTTATCCTGGCTCTCTACCACATAGGCTTTACCTTCAAATACCCAGCAACTTTCGTCTACACCCGAGGTTTTTACTACGCAGCCATCGAGCGCGATGTTGCCTTTGAGAACCGCCAGGCCACCTTCTTTGCTGTAAGCGTTTTTGACTGAGCGGATACAACCTTCGGCGCGGTCACCGTCCAGTGTTGGCCAGCGGGTGGATTGGCTGAAGGCGACCTGGGTTGGGATACCGGCTGGGCCTGCTTTGTAAAAAGTCGCTACCGCTTCAGATGACGTGCTGATGATGTCCCACTTATCCAGCGCTTCCTGGAAAGTGTTGCTGTGTACAGTCGGTAATTGGTTGTGCAGCAAACCACCGCGATTCAATTCCGCCAGGATGCCCATTACGCCGCCCGCACGGTGTACGTCTTCCATGTGGTATTTGGGGGTGTTGGGCGCAACCTTGCACAGCTGAGGCACTTTGCGGCTCATGCGATCCACATCGAACATGGTGAATGGCACATCACCTTCCTGCGCCGCTGCAAGCAAGTGCAGGATGGTATTGGTTGAACCGCCCATGGCGATATCGAGTGCCATGGCGTTTTCAAAGGCTTCAAAGGTGGCGATGGAGCGAGGCAGGACACGCACATCATCTTGTTCGTAATAACGCTTGGTGATTTCCACGATACGGCGGCCAGCTTCCAAAAACAGCTGCTCACGGTCAGCGTGGGTTGCCAGCACTGAGCCGTTGCCGGGCAAGGATAAACCTAAGGCTTCGGTCAGACAGTTCATCGAGTTGGCGGTAAACATGCCCGAGCAAGAGCCGCAGGTTGGGCAGGCGGATCGCTCATATTCATTTACTTTTTCGTCGCTGGCGTTGTCGTCTACCGCAATCACCATGGCATCAACCAAATCGAGCTTGTGTTCGGACAATTTGGTTTTGCCCGCTTCCATAGGGCCGCCGGAAACAAAAATCACCGGGATATTCAGGCGCATGGCGGCCATCAGCATACCGGGGGTGATTTTGTCGCAGTTGGAAATGCAAACGATGGCATCCGCGCAGTGGGCGTTGACCATGTACTCCACTGAGTCGGCGATGATGTCGCGGCTAGGCAGGCTATAGAGCATGCCATCATGGCCCATGGCGATACCGTCATCCACCGCGATGGTGTTGAATTCTTTGGCGACGCCGCCCGCTTTTTCGATTTCGCGCGCAACCAGTTGGCCGAGGTCTTTCAGGTGCACATGGCCGGGTACAAATTGGGTAAAGGAATTGGCAATAGCGATGATAGGTTTATCAAAGTCACCGTCCTTCATACCGGTAGCGCGCCAGAGTGCGCGGGCACCGGCCATATTGCGGCCAGAGGTGGTGGTTTTGGAACGGTAGATTGGCATAAGGCATGACCTCGTAAAGCGCGTTGCTAACAGCGGTGAATTCGGGTGTTGGAAAAGGTGAAAGCATACCAGAAATGCTGGTCCATCGGCAGGGCGGCAGGCGTGTGCGATGCAGGCCCCGGAAGTATCGGGGCCTTATCGATAGCAAGCTAAAGCAGGGATTTCATAAAAATCTTGGAGTTGCGCTGGTAGTTATACAGCTCCTGTTTGGCGATGGGCAGGTCTTCAATCTTGCCCTGTACAAATCCCTGTTCGATAAACCAGTGCGCCGTTTGGGTGGTGAGTAAAAACAATTGTTTGATGTGCTGTTTGCGCGCCTGGTTTTCCATTTGTTGCAGGAGTGCGGCGGCACGGCCACCATTGCGATAATCCGGATGGGTTGCCACACAGGACAGCTCGGCCATGTCGCCATAGGGGTAGAGCGCCGCGCAAGCGACTATGGCCCCGTCTTTATCCATGACATGGAATTGGTTGATTTCAGTTTCCAATAATTCGCGTGAGCGACGCACTAAAATTCCCTGCTCTTCGAGCGGGCGGATCAATTCCAGTATGTCGGCCACATCGTCGATACTCGCGGTGCGCAATTGTTCGTATTGGCCTGAATAAATCATGGTGCCCAAGCCATCGCGGGTAAATAATTCAGTGAGTAATGCTCCGTCGGTTTCGTAGCTGACCAATTGCGCGCGTTGCACACCTTGCAAGCAACTCAAGTAACAAGCGCTGACTGCTTGCTGCAAATCAAAACTGATTTTATCGCCAAATTCGGTGAGATATTTTTTGCACTCGGGCAACGACAATTGACGAATTAAATTGCCCTCGCTATCGGACAAACCATTGCCTGAGACATAGGCTAATAATTTGTCTGCTTTGATGGCGCCAGCAACATGGGTGGCAACATCGCTGGGCGTTAAATTAAAAATTTCACCGGTGGGTGAATAAGCCAGGGGTGATAACAACACCACTGCGCCGGAATCGAGCACGGCGTTAAGTGATTTGGTATTGACCTTGCGCACCTTGCCGGTGTGTTGCAAATCGACACCATCGATCACGCCATAGGGCATGGCCACCACAAAATTGCCGCTGATTACTTGCATGTCGGCATCGTGCATCGGTGAATTGGGCAAACTGGTGGAGAGCGCTGCTTCCACAATAGTACGTGCTTCGCCAATTGCCTGGATTACCAAACGCAAATTGTCGCTGTCGGTGATGCGTAATTGCTTGTGAAAACGGCTGGATGTTCCGGTAGCTTGCAAGTGATCTTCAATTTGCGGACGCGCGCCGTGCACTAATACCAAGCGCACATCGAGACTGCACAGCAGCGCAATATCGTGCACGATATTGTGGAAATTGGCGTGGGTGATGGCTTCGCCCGGCAGCATCAAGACAAAGGTTTTATCGCTGTGTCTGTTGATGTACGGCGTCGAATGACGAAACCATTTTACGTAGTCTTGAGTGTTCGCAGGCACGATGTTTCTCTTGTTGGAAAGCTCTTAAAAATAAACTTGGCAATTACGTTCAAACTATTTACAAACAATATTTCTCAATCAGTCCGCGCACAATATTTACTGCGGGTTCGATCTGGTCGAGCGGAATAAATTCATCCGGTTGGTGCGCCTGGTTAATGGAGCCGGGGCCGAGCACCAGGGTTTGCATTCCGAGTTGTTGCATAAACGGCGCTTCGGTGGCGAAGGCGACGCTCTCGGATTGATTGCCGGTTAATTGCTCGCACACTTTTACCAATTCGCTTTGTTCATCTTCACCAAAGGGATCAACACCTTCAAACAGTGAGGATAAAACAATATCCGTGCCGCTGCGCTCGGCGATGGGGCTGAGGCGCTGCTGGATGGCGCGGCGCATTTCATCGTTATCCATGCCGGGCAGCAAGCGCAAA
This sequence comes from uncultured Cellvibrionaceae bacterium, assembly GCA_964542655.1. Classification (GTDB taxonomy): domain Bacteria; phylum Pseudomonadota; class Gammaproteobacteria; order Pseudomonadales; family Cellvibrionaceae; genus Cellvibrio. Next base: position 32,403 of record CAZIWB010000019.1, on the reverse strand, counting down.
TCAAAATGCAATTCGCAATTGCCGCAGATGCGGTTGGCACCATCGCCGCCGTGGATGCAGCCCAGGTTTAACGTCGGTGTCTGCACTGCAAAGCCGGGGTTGCGATATTTGAGCTGCAATTCGCTGCGCAAATTGATGAGTTCATTCATCACCTGGGTCATGGCTTCCAGTGCGTTCTTGCCCAGCGCGGGGTTGGATGAGTGGCCGCTCTGGCCGCGCACGCGTACCGCTTCCATCATAATGCCTTTGTGCATGCGGATCGGCACCAGTTCGGTAGGTTCGCCGATGACTGCATAACGCGGTGTGGCGCCGGGAATCCCGCTGCGTGCCAGCGCGCGGGCGCCATTCATGCTGCTCTCTTCATCCGCGGTGGCGAGCACAACCAATGGGTGCGTGAAGGTTTTGCCGATATAGGGTTTGACCGCCTCGATAATCACCGGGAAAAAACCTTTCATATCGGTGGCGCCCAGGCCGTAAAGCTTGCCGTCTTTTTCCGTGAGCGTAAAAGGATCGGACTGCCAGCGGTCTGCATCATAGGGGACTGTATCGCTATGGCCCGCGAGGACGAGCCCGCCATCACCGCTGCCGAGCGTCGCCACCAGGTTGGCTTTACCGGTCTGTGCCAGCGGCATTACCTGGGTGTTGAACCCCAGGTCGGCAAAACAATTGGCGAGGTAGTCGATCACCGCGCGGTTGCTCATATCCCATTCGGGCACGGCGCAGCTCACCGATGGCAGGGCCACCAGTTGTTGCAGGTGATCTTGGTAGCGCTTGAAATCAACACTCATGGGGTGGCCCAATAAAAACGATGGTATTTCGAAAATACTATCGGGGTGTTATCGGTGATTGCACACAAAAATGCAAGCACAGTAATCCAGATGGGGCGCGATAAATCCCGTGGGCAATAAAAAAGCCCGAGGTATTTTGGGCTCGGGCTTTTATCTACTCGATGGGTACGCAACGTTTAACCCAGCAGCGCCTGGAAAATATAAAAAAACAGGATGGAAAGGCCAGCGCCAGCGGGCAGGGTGATGACCCAGGAGGCGAAGATGCCGCCGATTACACCGATATTAAGCGCCCCAATACCGCGCGCCAACCCCACTCCCAACAAGGCCCCCACCAGCGTATGGGTGGTGGAGATGGGCAGGCCGGCTCCCGAGGCGATAACCACTGTGGCGGCGGCAGCCATTTCGGCGGCAAAGCCGCGGCTGGGGGTCAGCTCGGTAATTTTTTTGCCGATGGTCAGCATTACCTTGTAGCCATAGGTAGCCAATCCGATTACCAGACCCAATGCACCCAATAACAGCACCCATGACTCTACCGGCGCAGTGGCTTCAACCCTGCCGGATTTAAGGAGGCCGATCACCGCCGCCATGGGGCCGACGGCATTGGCAACATCGTTGGAACCATGCGCAAAAGCCATGGCGCAAGCGGTGAAAATCATCAATACCGCAAAAACCCGTTCAACACTGGCAAAGCGGTTATCTTTTTCGGCACCTGGATCGCGGGATATACGGCTGAGCATAAACATGCCAATAAGCACGACCAGCGCACCTATCCCTGCTGCAACGACCATGGCTTGCGGAAAGCTGAATTCCACTTGATTCGCCTTGAGCACATATTGCAGGCCATTGAGGATGGTCACCATCGATAGCAAAAAGCCGACCGCAAACATGTAATAGGGAATGTAGTGTTTGGCATTGGTAAAAGGGTCTTCGGCATTCAGGATCAGGTACTGCACCGAGCGGAAAATCCAGAAGGACAACACCCCGGCGATCACCGGCGTGATTACCCAACTCCCCACAATGCCCCAGACCGCGCTCCATTGGACGGCATCGACCGAGATGCCCACGGCGGCAAAACCGATAATGGCGCCGACGATGGAATGGGTCGTGGATACCGGCCAGCCCATGGTGCTAGCGATGAGCAGCCAACTGCCTGCCGCCAGCAGGGATGCCAGCATGCCGTAGACAAATAGCTCCGGATGCAGGGTTGCCTCGTCCATCTCGACTATGCCGCTGCGGATGGTTTCGGTTACTTCGCCGCCAGCGAGATAGGCTCCGGCAAACTCAAATACCATGGCGATGCAGATCGCCTGTTTCATAGTGAGCGCCCGCGCGCCAACGGACGTGCCCATGGCATTGGAGACGTCGTTGGCACCAATGCCCCAGGCCATAAACAGCCCGAATCCACAAGCTAAAACAAACAGCAGCTGACTGTATTCAGCAAATAGGGTCATGGGGATTTTCCGGATAATTAAGGCGCTTTAACGCGCCAGTAGCAGTTGCAGGCGGCCGCCGACATCATGGGCGCGGTTGGCGATATCGCCCACCCAGTCGATGATGTTGTAGAGGAACATCACATCGACCGGTGGCAGTTGTGCCTCCAGGGCAAAGAGGGAGGTGCGCACACCGATTTCGAGCTGGTCAGCTTTTTCTTCCAGCTCATCCAACTCTTTGATCATATTCTCTATCACTGCCAGCTCGCGGCCGCTAAAACCACTTTCGAGCAGTTCATCCAGTTCATTGATCGCGGTCAGCGCCTGTTCGGCGGCGGCGACACTGGCGTGCACAAATTCATTCATCTGTTCCCTCATGCTCGCCGGAATAGCCATGCGGCGGCCGATGATAATGCCTGCTATATCCTTGGCGCGGTTGGGAATACGATCCTGCATGGTCAGGAGCTCGAGCAGGTCGGTACGTGGTACCGGTAAAAACAAGCTTTTGGGGAGGTGCAGACGCAGTTGTTTTTTGATTTCATCGGCCTGGTGCTCGAACTGTACAACGCTCTGCTGGATCTCCCGCGCGTGCGTCCAGTTATCGCTGGTAACTGCCTCAAAGAAACGCGTCAACTCCGCAGCTGCCTTTACTGCCAGCGCCATATGCTCTTGCAGCGGTTTGATCGGCGAACGGCCAAACAGGTTTGACAGGTTTGCAAAAGGCATCGATTTACTCCCTCCGGGTGAAAGTGCGCGCAGTATAAAAATATCCCCCAGCAGGGTCACGCGGACTTGTTAGATTTTTATGACATTTTTGTTGCAATTGTGGGCTACTTATAAGCATTGAGGGGATGATAAGCACCGGTGTTTAGAGCCTAGACTTGGTTGGTGGAAATGCCAGCCTGCGGGCTATTGGGCAGACGCTCGCCCTTGGAGCAGCTACAATTCCCTGAATTTCGTTGATCAGTGAATGGGAATAATACGATGGCGCAGGTGTTGGACCGGATATTGGATTTGCGTGGCCTGATTCAGGATCTGGTCGCCGATGGGCGTATGAAACAGGCAGATGCCAATATACTGCTAGGCGCCTCGCGCACTCGCGATCAGGCGATCATGCACCCGCTCGCCTATATCGCCAGCCAGAACCTGGAAGATGTGCAGCGGCCCGGCAAAAACCTGAATGGCGACACCCTCACCGAGTGGCTGGCGGCCAAGGCGCGCCTGCCGCTGGTGCATATAGACCCGATGAAAATCGATGTGGCCAAGTGCACCGAAGTGATGAGTTACGCTTTTGCCAAACGCCACGGCATCCTCTGCGTTAAAGTCGAGTCGGATCATGTTGTTGTCGCCTGTACCCAGCCGTTTATGGCGGGCTGGGAGCCGCAGGTGGAGCATGTGGCGCGCCGGGCGGTAAAACGGGTGGTGGCCAATCCGGCCGATATCGAGCGCTTTATGGTGGAGTTTTACACCCTCGCGCGCTCCGTTTCGGGTGCCAGCGGCGCAACAGCGGCCTCGGCAATTACCAATTTTGAACAGCTGGTGGAGCTGGGCAAGGCAAGCGACCCGGATGCCAATGACCAGCACATCGTCAAGATTGTGGACTGGTTGCTGCAATACGCCTACGACCAACGCGCGTCGGATATCCACATAGAACCGCGCCGGGAAGTAGGGCGCATCCGCTTCCGTATCGATGGTGTTTTGCATTACGTCTACGAATTGCCTGCCAACGTCTCCACCGCCGTCACCAGCCGTTTCAAAGTGCTGGCGCGTATGGATATCGCCGAGAAACGTAAGCCGCAAGATGGTCGTATCAAAACCCGCCGCAGTGACGGCAGCGAGATTGAATTGCGAATGTCCACCCTGCCCACCGCCTTTGGGGAAAAACTGGTGATGCGGATTTTCGACCCGGAAGTCCTGCTGCGCAGCTTCACCGACCTGGGGTTGGTAGGCGATGACTATAACCGCTGGTACACCATGCTCACCCGTCCCAACGGCATATTACTGGTCACCGGGCCGACCGGATCGGGTAAAACCACCACGCTCTATTCATCGCTGCGCCAGGTCGCGACCGATGAGGTCAATGTCAGTACCATCGAAGATCCAATCGAGATGGTGGAAGAGCGTTTTAACCAGACCCAGGTGCACCACAAGATCGGGCTGGATTTCGCCGCCGGCATCCGCAGCCTGATGCGGCAAGACCCGGATATCATCATGGTGGGTGAGATACGCGACCTGGAAACCGCGCAGATGGCTGTGCAAGCCGCGCTTACCGGCCATCTGGTGTTATCGACGGTCCACACCAACGACGCCCCCTCAACGGTTGCACGTATGCTGGATTTGGGAATCCCTTCCTATCTTATTAACGCCACCTTGCTGGGGGTAATGGCGCAGCGGCTGGTGCGTACGCTCTGCCCGCATTGCAAAGAGGAGGGGCATATCAGCCAGGAGCACTGGCAGGAATTGGTTGCGCCCTGGAAGGTCAATGTACCGGCCAAAATCTATCGCCCGGTCGGTTGCCTGGAATGCCGCAATACCGGCTATCTCGGTCGGCAAGGGTTATATGAAATCCTCATGCTCTCGGAAAACCTCAAAGAGAAAGTCACCGCCGATTGCAACCTGCAAGACTTGCGTCGTCTGGCGATGAAAGAAGGTATGCGCACCCTGCGCTTGTCCGGCGCACAAAAAGTCGCGGCGGGTTTGACGACCCTGGAGGAGGTGTTGCGCGTGGCACCGCCGCCGGAGAAGGCGGGCTAACCCGGTCTTTTGCCGGTTGGCGGGCAACTGTCGTAACTCTCCCGCATAGGTTTACCTTAGGCTCAGGGCTCAATTCATTAACAGGAGCCATGGATCATGAGCCAACTAAACACTGAGTATCGGGAACAGGAAGCAATGAATATTTCCTCCAACATAATTCGCCAGCTCCGCCATGAGCGCGGGTGGTCACAGGAGCAGCTTGCGCTTGCCTCTGGTTTGAGCCTGCGCACCATCCAGCGCGTTGAAACCGAAGAGCGCGCATCGCGTGAAACCCGCGTATGCCTCGCAGCAACTTTTAACGTGGCGTTATCTGAATTGCTGGAGCCGGTGGATGTTGAAGAGGCTGCGCAACCTGCATTGCCGGTGCGACGCTATAAAATTGCGCTGGTGATCGCTTGTATTATGCTTGCGCCGGTATTGTCTGGATTGAGCGGTGTTATTTCGATTGGCCCGCTGGTGTCCATTTGTTTTATGGCCGCTATTGCGCTCTTTCTTTATGCAGGGTTTGGTTTGTATTTTACCGGCGAACCCCGGCACCCTTCAGGCATAAAACGCTATGCCCAAATGGCTTTTATTGCGGCTGCTATTTTTTGTGCGTTCGCCTTCTTCGCACGAAACAATTCAGCTGCGGTTGGCCTTGCTGGACAGGTTGTTGCATTGGTAATGGGAATTTATTTTTTGTTTGATTATGTCCGCTTCCGGCGTCACACAGGCAAATGAAAAAAATGGCGACCTAAGGTCGCCATTTTTTATTGTGTTACTTGTGTAAATTAAATCACCAGTTTGGTACCCACAAACACCAGCATCATTGCCAGTGCCGGGCGCAGATAATGATCAGCTACACGGTTGGCCAGGTGGCTGCCGAGGTAGATGCCGGGCAATGAGCCCAACAATAAATTGGCGAGCAGGTGCCAGTCCACATTGCCCATACCGGCGTGTCCCATACCGGCAACCAGGGTGAGCGGTACAGCATGGGCGATTTCAGTCCCGACCAGGCGCACAGTGGGTAGCAGCGGGTAGAGCATAAAGAGCGCAACCGTACCCAGTGCTCCGGCGCCGATGGAGGTGAGGGTCACTACCGCGCCCAAGACAACACCCGTGAGCACCGTGGCAACCATTTGCTGGCGGCGGCTCATGCGGGTGATCCAGGCATCGTTTTTGCGGCTGTAATCAAAAATCCTGCGCTTGAACAGGATCGCAATCGCTGTGAGCAGCAACGCGTAACCCAGGGTGGTTTTGATGATCTTGTTCAGTGCTTCTGTATCCATGCTGATACTGTGTAAAAGCCAGAGCGTGAGTGCGGCGGCAGGCAGGCTACCCAGCGCCAATTCACCAGTGATTTTCCAGTCGATATTTTTCTTTTTGTGATGGACGTGGATACCACCAGCTTTAGTGATGGCTGCGTAGAGCAGGTCGGTGCCTACCGCGTTAGCCGGGCTCACCCCGAAATAGAGCAGGATCGGCGTCATCAAGGAACCGCCGCCGACGCCAGTCATCCCGACAATAAAGCCAACCACAAGGCCGGCGACTATATAACCCAGTTGGAAATCCATAAAACTCCGCCGCGCAAAAGTTTAAAAATAAACAGATGGCATATAAACGTGTTGATAAATAAACAGGTCGCGCAGGCTAACAGCCTGAAGACAGCATGGCTAATGCTTAATAGTTTGGTGCTTATAGCCGGAAGTTTTGACAAGCTGAAAGAAGGGAAATATACAAATCAAGTCTGGATGCCGGTTGCATCCAGACCTTGGCGGTAGATGGCGTTTTATGGCTTACAGGTTTTGCCAACTAAATGCTTATCCCGCTCTAAAAGTTCGGTGATGTTATCGGTCTCTATAGCGCCATCAATTAAAATTTCCTCAACGCTGTCTTCCTGCGTGCGCAAAATGCCGATCTGGGTAAACATCAGTGCGTCTTTGGCAAACAGGTTTTTAAAGTGATGCTTACCCATATGTTTGCCATCCACCCAGACCTCGGTTGTGCCCAGCTGCGGATCAACCGACCAATGGATATGCAATGCAACGCGATGCCATACTTTCGGTGCAGCACCTTGCGGCAACTTCCACAGCACTTCTTTTGCAGCAGTTTCCTGAAAACTTAATTCGCTACCGGTGATATTAAACCGCAGCATTTGTTGCCAGCTTTTATCGGATTCCCAATAGCCCAGTTCGTGTTTGTGTTCACTGAGTTTTTTCGGCAGATAAAAACTAAACGCGAAAAAAGTATCCTTACCTTCGTGTGTCATACCCGCAGTGCCGCGATGATGGAATTCGCTGCGGTTGAGTTGTTTATTACCTTTCCACAAAAAAGATTCATCGCCCGTCAATCGCACTTTGCCTGCGTGTTTGCTGTCGAATGCACATTCACTGATAACGGATAATCCCGCCGGATTAATTGGTGTGCTCCATTGGTTTATATCACCCGTTTCAAAATCGCCTTGCCAGAGGATGCTGGCGCTGGCACTTGCTGCACAAAAACAACAGGTGAGCATTGCAGTATTGAGTGTTTTTTTCATGTGCGTTTATTTCTTTTGTTATAGGGAGTTGTTGAGAGTTAAGCGATAAGTACAGCTATGGTCTACTTTGTCTTTTTTGTAAAGTACTCGCCGGTGGATAAGGACTCGTCAGGTGCGAGCGATCCCCAAGTGGTTATAAGTTTTGAATCTTTTGATGTTAGGGTAAATAGAGTGCTTTTAGGTGGATAAATCTCCACATCATAGGCGTTTTTGGTTGAACCATCTTCATATGAGGAAAAGGTGACAACTAAATTTCCGTCAGATTCTGCAGCTGCACAGAGAATCTTTTCATCAGTTTGATAGCCTTGGCTTGTTATCACACATTTGTTTTTGTCGAGTGTAAAAACATATTCGATGAGCACTTTATCTTCTGCAACATTTTCACCCAGCGAGGCATCATATGTATAAGTGCCATTCCAGTTTTGTGTTTGAGCACATGCACTCAATGAAAACAGTGAGATCAACATGCAGTTTGCTACATAATTTTTTTTCATGATTTATCCTAAATATCCTTTAGTTAAGCCTTTCTCATACATGGCTCTTACTTTCGAAGATATTTCTTTTAGTGATACTTTTTTGTCTTTATTGACATCAAAGCCTTTGTTTTGAGTGTAAGTTTTGTTGCCGTCTTCAAACAATGTATGGGTTAGTGGTTTGCCGATAGCTGCAGGGTAGAGAATTGCCATATAGACATCTTCCAGTTTTTTTAATTTACTTCGGTAGAGATTCAGATATTTTTTCACATAATCGAGTTGCTCGACGGCACTCATTTTTTCGAGCTTTTCTGAGGTTGTACCGAGGGCTTTTGCAGTTTTTGGCATAAATTGAATAAGACCGACTGCACCGCTGCCAGCTGTATTTTTTATGCTTGGGCTAAATGTGCCGCCTGTCTCGAATGCCATGCATGACATTAGATAGTCGGGAGAGGTATCTAGGTGTACACAAACTTGGATGACTTTATCTTTAAATGCACCAGTTACTTTATTGCCCCAAGCTATTTTCTTTGAATGGTTTAAAACAGTTGGTGTAGCCTCTGATTTTTGGGGGGCGGGGAAAAGCTGAAAGTCTCTTGTTTTTTGGGGCGGTGAATCTACCAGATACCTGACCATTTTAGGCCAGGTTTTTCCATCCACATCCACTAATCCGTCAGGCTTTGGCATGCCGACGATGTTTTTCTGAAATCTTTCTATAGCGGCTATGGTGAGTAAACCTACGATGCCATCAATTTTTAATAATTGTTGGGGCTGCGTCACTGATCGATTTAGTGCCTCTTGCACTAACTGCACGTCAGATTTCTTATTAACACCCTTTTTACCTACTGAATTCCTGATCATATAAACCCCATTCTTTTCCATTATTGGCTAAGTGCCAGCTTCCATTGTTGCAATGACTTTTGGTGTGAAACGAGCCCCCTAAAAAAAAGCCGATAAAAAATATCGGCTTTTTTACCAAATGGCTAGCGAAAATATTAACTAACTAATCGTTCCACTCACAATCGGTTGGAAGGCGGTGAGCCTGTCGATCATGGTTGCTGAACCCAAACCATGGCCTTTGAACACTGTGCCGAAATCAGCTTGTTGGCCGTGCAGCGCCATGTAGTTCAGCACCACCGTTTCCACGAGCAAATTGACGTTGTTGGCGGCGGGGCTGCCGGAGGTTTCTACGTCGCCGCTGGGGCGCATGAAGCCGATTTGTTGATGACGTGCCTGCTCGTCGGCAGTGGCGCCCATGAGTTGCGGGCGGCTGTTGGGGTTGTAGACGAGGAAGAAAGAGCAGGCGGTTTGCTGGTCGTCACCGGTCCAGACGCCTTTGCCGCGTCCAGCCATGGAGTCGTCGATCATGCCGTTGCTGAACACCGAGCCATCGCTGAATACATAGATCATCAACGGCATGCCTTTGCGGGCGGCATATTCGAGGCAGGCACCGATGCAAGCGCCCGCACGTTGGTCGCGCATTTCGCCGGTGGAGCGGTCGCCGGTGTGGTAGTCAAACCCGCCCATGGTGATGGTGCCTGCGCCAGCGTAACCATTCACGACCAGTTTCATCACCGAGGCGGTTTTGCGGAACTCGCCGTCGCTGTCGAATTCTTCGAAGGAAAAAATACCATTGGCGCCGACAATATCGGCATCGGCAATCGGGTCTATATCGGCCGGGTTACCGAAGCGCGCCGCCAGGTCAGCGCTCTTTACATAGCCGCAGCGCAGCAGCTCTTTGAGCTGGGCATCGCGGCTGGTGCCAAGGCTCGACAGTGCATTGAGTTTGGCGTCGCTGATGCGATAGATAGACTCCATGGTTTTGACGATATCTTCCTGGCTCATTAAATCGACCAGGTCGCCCACATCGACCAGACCGGTCACGTCATTCGGGTTATCGACTTTGGTGGGGCGCACTTCCAGGTTGATCATTGATGCCGGTGCCATGGAATTGCCGCCCGAATCGCTGTTGCGCGAGCCGATCAAATCCACCAGTGAGCCCGCTGAGCCTGCCTTGTAGATGCCATACATGGGGTTGTGCGGGTTGTTGGCGGTATCGTTTTCCGAGCGTGCGGCGATCACGGCGCCATTGGTATTGGCGGCGGTGCCCGCCTGGATCTTGGAGGTGATGCCGGATAAGAGCCCCGAATCGGCGTGGAACAGCAGTCCCAGGCTCTCGTTGACCAAGGTAGCGGCAGTTGATGCGCTGGGCGCCATATCGGCGGGCAAGCCCTGCTTTTGGTAACCGGCTGCGCTGAGGAAATCGCGCTGGCCACCCCTCTGGCCGACCAGCACGTTCGAACCGGCAAAGTTGGCGCCGCCCGCTAAATCGAAACAGATAAAGGGGATCTTGCCTGCGCCCTGCGCCGCAATACCGCAGACATCGCGCACGGCGGCAATGTCATCTGACAGCGCAACCTCGGCCGCCATGGCCGGATTGGTCAGGAAGCTCATCAAAGAGCCGCCGATCAGCGTACCTGTTCCCAGCGTGAACCCCTGGGCGATCAATTCGCGGCGCGATACCGGGCGGCGATGGTTGTTGAGGTAGAGCGGTGCATCCGGGTGTAAAGGTGCTTTGTACTTAGCCATGGTCTTATTCACTCCGGTAGTTATTGCAACAACATTACGGCGCTACCCAGGGTAGCGGCGCAAGTGGCTTTGACGGTGGTCAGGGTGCGATCAGCGGCGCAACCACTGCCACAACTGGTCATGTTGTCGATCAATTGGTTCAGCTCCAGGCGCAATTCAGCCGGATCAGCCTGCCCGTCGAGCTTGCTGTGTGGATTGCTGCCATCGGCTACTTCATTGGCGTGCAGGCGGCTGAGCAACGGCTCGATAATCTGTGCGCGTTTGGTGTCGCTGTTGAAGGCGACATTGGCGGCAGCGCTGAAATCAAAGCCGGGGAACATGGCCGCGCGCGGCGGATTGGCCGCCGAACCACTATTGCCGACCAGCGCATTGCAGTAGGCAACGGTCAATTGGGTGATGCCCATTTGCTGCGCCGCGAGGAAGCCATCCAGATTGGTCAGGGTGGGCAACTGTTGCTTCACTTTCTCGTAGGTGCTGGCTACCAGCGTATTGGTCGCCGGGATACCACTCATCTGCGCCAGGCTGGCATTGATCTCGGCGAAATCGCGCAGGCCGAGGGTCGGCTGGTCAGGCACATCGGCAGGTTCCGCTGGCGGCGGAACTACGGCAGCAACGCGGGTGTAATGCTTGTCGCCAATCTGGTCGAAGGTCAGGAAGAACACATCATCTTCAGGGCCGCTTTTGGCTTCGACTACTGTACCCAATGGTGATAATTCCTGGCGTCCATCAACAGCGGCGGCGCTGCTGAGTTGGGTGTTGAGGTTGGCAAAGACCTGTCCGGCAACGGCTTCAGTACCATTTACCCCTATGCGGATACCCTTCAGTGGAACCGGGGTGGCAAGGGCGCCGCCGTTCAGTACCGTGAAGAAAGGTGCGGCAAACTGGTAGCCGTAATCATCAATTTGCTGCACTTCAAAGACCACAAAACAATCGCCGATATCGCCTTTGTCCGGGTTGTCACTCGGGTCATTGTGGAAACATGAAGGCTGGCCAATCAGCTCGGAGACGTTGAACAGCAGCAAATAGCGCGCGCCTACACCGACATCAAAGTTGGTTTTGATATCGGCTGCACTCATGGCGCGCTTGTGGATGGCGAGGAAGCGCACACTGCCGGTCCAGGGGCGGTTGCCCGATACCTCGTTGCCGACCACCAAGGCATAGCCATTGTCCCAATCTTTCATTACCGCTTCGGCCAGTGGGTCGGTATCGCCGGTGAATTCGCCATTGACGTAAATCCGCCGACCTTTAACCGGATCAAAGGTGAGCACAACATGCTGCAAGGAGGCCTGCACGCGCTCGTCCTCATCATTGGTGGCCAGGACTTGCAAGCCGTTGGCATCGCTCTTGTCGCTGCGGTTCATGGCTACATAGTTGTAATCGTATTGGCCGAGGGTGAAGTTGCGCTCATCGGTGCTGCCGGAGTAGCTCACGATACGGGCGGGGTTTTCATCGTTGGCGCCCTGGTCGATGTTGTCGGGGATTACCCAGGTCTCAATCGAGTATTCACCCGAGCCACCCAGCAGGTCGTAGAATTTGCGGCTGCCGCTGACCGTTGCCTGGGCGCGACCAGCGTCGGCGAGTTTGATACCCCAGGCGCTGCTCCAGCCCACATTGCCAATCAGGTTGAGGTCGGCGGCGGGCTCTATGCCCGAGGTGTCGAAGGCGACGGTGTTTTTGCCGGTCTTGAATTCGTATTTGGCGATGATGTCGGTATCGATACGGCCGCCGCTGCTGAGCACAAAGGCATCGCCCAGTCCGACCGCTTTACTAATCACCAACTCAGGATCTACTTCTACTGTATCCAGTCCATCCGCAAAGGCCTGGATAGCCGCCTGCATTTCAGTGGAGTTGGACGGGCAATCACTCCAGCAATTGTGGGCGTCAATGCGTAAACGTTGTACCAAGCGGGATTGCGCCGGGTTATCCAGGCGGATTTTGCTTTTCGCCGCCTGGTAGGCCACGTCTACATCCTCACTGGCAAAGTAAGGTTGCTGGCGGGTCGCGGCGGATTCCGAATGGCAGCCGGCGCAGTATTCGGTCAGCAATGGATAGACGGTTGCCTTGAAATCGGCGCTATCGACCGGGAAGCTTTTGCTATTGGCGATTTCTTTGTCTTCCGGCGCCTTGAGCACTACATCATTGGCTGTGGTTTCGCGCGGGCCCGCCCACTTGTTGATCCAGCCAGTCATGATATCGCCGCAGGCGACCGGGTCGCTGGTCCAGCAGTTGTGCCCGCCGGAAACTTTGATCACCAGGCGCGAGTTGGCCGGATCAGAAAGCGATACCAGGTTGTTATCGATCACCTCGGCATAGGCGAGGTTGATGTCATCGCCGCGTGCAAAGGTCGGTGCCTGGGTTTGGTGGCAGCCGCCGCAGCGGTCTTCGCGCGCGATGTTGATCCAGAGTTCATTCTGGAATTTGGTGATGTCTTCGGTGCTGGCCGGTTTTTCGCCGCGGTAGACAAAATTGCCGCCGCCCGTGCTGGGTGGTGGAGGCGGGTTGGATTTGACCTCGCTGCCACCCGAGCCGCCGCAGCCGCCGAGGAATCCGCTCACAAGGAACAGGCCGAGCAGACCTAATTTGCTTAAATTCATAGAGGTACGCCACTGTAAACGTGACGATGCTGAAAGAGCGATCCTGTTCATCACCTTATTCACCTTTGCAGTAGTCGGCAGTGTCGATAAACACTTGTTTTAATTTGTAACCGGAGCTGGCGAAGTTAGCGGTTATCTCGCTTACCTTGCTGCGGTCGGTGGGATCGGCAGGTTTGCGCAGGCAGACGTTCTTGAACACTTTCTCCACCTGGCAACTGGCAAAGGCCTGGCTGTGGGCCAGTTCCGTATTCATGCTCTTGGCGCCGGTACCTTTGCCGGGCAGGGCATTGCTCCAGCCCAGGTGGGTGTTCATGCCGACGCGCCAGTAGTTTTGCCAATCGTCATTGGTGGTGACATAGCCGTATTTGAAGGTGTTGGAGTTGATGCGGTACTTCTTCTCCACCCGGCTGTTGGTATCCGGGTCGAGGGTGCCCTCGGTGTTGTAATGGATACTGCCGACCAGGCCATCGGGATCGGCATCGACATCAAATTCGTAATCGTAATAGGCATAGGCTTTGGCCATAGGGTCCATGCCGTTATGGCAGCCGATGCAGTTATTGAGGAATACGCGACTGTCGCCACCGGGGCTGCGGCTTACATCCTGGCGGATAAAATCCGGCGTCAGGCTGGTGTCGTGCACCTGTTCCAGGTCACGGCACAAGTGGTTGAGCAATGTGAAACGGAACATGGCGCGGTTGGTACCGGCGATAAAAAACGCCTTGGCGGCCGCGCGGCTGGTGATTACCCCGGAGGTGGCCTCCGCCGGGATGCCATTGAGCGCCGATTGGTCGCGGCGTACCAGCGTGTCTTTCAGGCTAACGCCCTGGGCTTCGATGGCTTCATAGTGGGCGTTGCTGCTGATCGAGTAAGCTGGCAGGCCGGAGGCATTGCTGGTGTAGAGGACATTATCGTAGAGCGCGGTGCGGAAATCCGCATCGTCGCGCACCAGCCCGATTACGGTTGCAGTGTAATCATTGAGTGGCGCAAATACGGTGCGGTCGCGGTTGGTCCAGGGCGTCGCCAGGTTTTTCAGGGTGACGCTATAAAATGCCTCATTTTTCATGGCGATACGTACCGCATCGGCCACGCGACCGGCATCGATTTCAGCGGCCATTTCCGCCAGTACAGTCGCGCTTGGTGGTACACCGGCAATGCGGTTGTGGATTTGCAGCGCTTGTTCGCGCGAACCGGCGTAGCTGTTGCCGGTGATGAGCGCGAGCGCCAGCAATCCCAGGTAAGGCAGGCGCTGCAACGCGCTGCCTAGCAAACGGGGTAAGGGGTTAGTCACGGTAACTCCTGGATAATCAGGCCGCGCCCGATGGCGCAGCAATGGTTGGTGGATTCGTCATCCCGCATGCTATGCAGTGACTATGCCGAAAATTGGCGGTTCTGAGGTGCCAGGCAAGGGCTTGTCAGGAATTAGAAACAGTTCTCCAAATTCCGCCCCAAATCCGGCTCCCGTGCCAGCAAGGCCCGGTATTGCCGCTGTGTTGATTGAGATGCATCCTTATTTGGCAAAATGTGCACTGGCGCAAAATGTCAGTTTAGTACCAATGAGGGCAGGGTGAGATATGCATCACCAAGATGCTTTAAGCGACGAGGCGCAAATACACGTGAAAATTTCGAGACCTGGCTCACAATGATTATCCCCAATCAGGTTGAATGTTGTGCCGCTGTCTAGCCTTTGTACAGGTCGCCTGTTTGGCGCGGGTTTTGAATATCAAAGCGATTCAGGCGCTCCTGCGCCCCTTTTTTTTGGTTTCACCCAGTTTTTAACTGTGGGATTTTTAGGCCGCTGGCTATGAAGCAATTGTCGATTCACCCATCATCCTCGCGCTATTCTCCATTACCGTCGAGGTCATCACTGCTGGCAGGCCTGACGCTCGCCCTGGTTGCCTGTGGCGGCGGTGGGGGTGGCGGCAGCAATTCCGGACAGGCGCCCGACCCGGTCGTGGTTGACCTGCCGATTGCCTATGTCCAGCGTCCCATCCCCCTGGATGAAGACGGCGAGCCGGTCTACCCCGATGTATTTGAGCCGGATGCGTTTAATCCCGGCGGCGAGCTTTATATCAAAGCGCGTGCAACGGCACAGGCGGAGGTGATTAACGTAACCCGCCAGGCCTTTGCTGATAACGAGTTTTTTGATGCGGAAAGCCCCAATTACGATGTGAAGGATGTATCGGCTCACCCCGACGGTAGCCGCCTGATTTTTTCCATGCGCGCGCCGCTTGATCCGGATATGGACGAGGACGACGAAGAGCAGCCGACCTGGAACATCTGGGAATACAACCTGAAGACCAAGGTGTTGCGGCGTATTATCACTTCGGATTTTGAGGCCGAAAAAGGCCACGACGTAGCGCCTCACTACCTGCCTGACGGGCGCATCCTGTTCACATCCAATCGCCAGAAGCGCAGCAAGGAAATCCTGCTCGATGAGGGCAAACCACAATTTGGCGCGACTACCCAGCAGGACAACGACATCACCAGCTTCCTGTTGCACAGCGTCAAAGACGATGGCACCGATATCCAGCAGATCACCTACAACCAGAGTCACGATATCCAGCCGACCGTCATGCCCGACGGTCGCCTGTTGTTTATGCGCTGGCAGGGCACCAACCCGGATCGCCTGAGCTTTTACACCTCCAATCCCGACGGCACGGATATCCAGCGCTATTTTGGTTACGACAGCCTGAATGCTGAGCCGGAGGAGAATATGGAGGAGGCGCCGCGCCTGTTTGATCCCCAGGTCATGCCCGATGGCCGCATCGCCGCGATCTATATGCAAAACACCCTGCAACTCGGCGGCGATATGGTGGTGGTGGATGGTTCGACCGAGGCGGAAGGCGAGGTTGAGTCCATCTCGATTAAACCGGTGGATATTTCTACAGATCTGGTCTCCCTCTCTGGCCGCTTTGCGTCCCTCTCGCCCCTGTACGATGGCACCAACCGCCTGCTGGTGAGCTGGAGCCAGTGCCGCCTGCAAGAAGTGGCTACCGAGCGCCTGCAACCCTGTTTGGCCAGTCTGCTACTTGAAGGCGAACCCATCGAAGGTTATGAAGAGGCGCCGCCGTTCTACGGTATCTGGATTTATGACATCAACAGCCAAACCCAGCAGCCGGTCGTATTGGCGGAAGATGGCAAGTTGTTTACCGAGGCTATTGCACTTGAAAATCTGGCGGCGCCCCCGGCCTATATCGCCCCGGCAACTGACCCGGCACTGGCCGCGCAAAACCTGGGCTTGCTGCATATCCGCAGTGTCTACGACGTCGATGGAACCTTTAATGCGATGGGCAGTGGCGCCGCGGATTTGTCGGCGCTGGCAGCACGCCCTGCTGACCAGCGCCCGGCGCGTTTTGTCCGCTTGTTGAAAGCGGTATCAGTCCCCGACAACGATACGCTCAACGACCAGGACGATAATATTTACGGCAACCTATTCAATAACAACGGCGGGATAATGGAAATCCTGGGTTATTCACCGGTTGAGCCGGATGGTTCGGTGATGGTCAAAGTGCCTTCCGATGTCGCCTTTTCGATAGAAGTTCTGGATAAAGACGGCAAGCAAATCGGCACCAACCACACCACCACCTTGCAACTGCGCCCCGGTGAAAAACTGGAATGCCACGGCTGCCACAACCCGACCAATACCGAGGTGATCCACAGCCGCGCCGACCTTGCGCCCGAGTCAATTAACCGCGGCGCACCTACCTCCGCCAGTTTTGCCAATACCCAGCGCTACGATGCATTGGGGGCTCCGATACCGCCATTGATGGGACAAACCATGGCTGAGTTTGCCTCAAGTAGCTATTACCAGTTGATTAATGCAAAAGGAGAGGCTGTTCGTTTTCCTGATTGCTCATCTTCAGATTCAATTTGTTTACTTAGGAAGCCAACGGTGGATTTGGACTTCACCGATGAGTGGATGGCATCAATGACATTCGAGCAGCGGAATGATGTGAACTCCAAATGGGGTTACAACGGCTTAATCCCGGGTGCTGACGCCGATACTATTCCCGCACCTACACCAACCTCTTGCCGTGATGAAACTAGTTGGAATGCGAACTGCAGGGTAGTGATTAATTACGAATATCACATTCAGCCATTATGGGAGCGCGAGCGCGAGCCTATGACAGTGGGTGTGGCAACGGCGAAAACCTGTATCGGCTGCCATTCTCCGAGTACGGTGGTTGATGAGATGACCATTGTCAGAGTTCCTGAAGGTCAGCTGGATTTAACTAGACTTAAAGTCGATGATCGGATGATCTCTTACAGTGAGTTAACGGCAGGTGATAACCGCCAAATTTTGAATGAAGATGGATCTGCATTGATAGATGAGCAAGTTCCAACAGGGGATTGCAATGTGGATCTTGACGGCAACCCGATTGTGGATGAAAACGGAGTTTGTACTGATCCGGTCTTGGTCACAGTTCCGGTTCAAGCTAGTATGTCGCGCGGTGGCGCGCGGGCGAGCACTCGCTTCTTTAATAAATTTACGCCAGCGGGCGCAGCCGAGGCTACGCATTTGAATTTCCTTAATGGCGCCGAGTTAAAACTGCTGTCGGAGTGGCTCGATACCAACGGCCGCTATTACACCAATCCGTTTGAACTGGCCATTCCCAACTAAAAAAGCAATCAGATAACAATGACTACAAAAATAGAGACCAAGGCATGATTGCCAGCGTGCAGGGCGCCAATCGTTGGCTACATCAGTTCGCATTGACGTTGCTGTTGCTGGTGCCGTTTACCCCGGTGCAGGCGCAATGGTTTGGCAGCGACTGGTTTACCGAGAAAGAGCCGCTTAAAGTCAGCGTCGATGATGCGTTTATCAATGTCTATTCCGGGCCGGGGCGCGGCTACCCGATCTTTTATGTGGTCGAGCGCGATGAAGTCATCACCCTGCTGAAAAGCCGCACCGATTGGATAAAAATCGAAACCCGGCGCGGTTTGGTTGGCTGGATCAAGCGCGATGATATGCAATTCACCCTCGCGCTCGATGGCAGCAAACCGGAATTTCCCGATAGCAAACAAGCCGACTATCTGGTGAACCGTTTTGAGATGGGCGCCTCCTATGGCGACTTTGCTGGCGCCGACAGCCTCACCCTGAACGGGGGTTATCGCTTTACTAAAAACCTGTCAGCGGAATTGCGCTACGCCGAAAATACTGGGCAATTTTCCGACAGCCAGATTATGGCGGCGGGCATTTTATTCCAGCCATTTCCCGAGTGGCGCGTATCGCCATTTTTCGACATGGGCGCCGGGACTATCAAAACCTTTCCCAGCTCCACGCTCGTACAAACCGAAGACCGTGAAGACAATCTCTTCCAGGCTGGCCTGGGAGCTTATGTCCATCTCACGGGGCGTTTTTTCCTGCGGATGGAATACACCAATCACTACATACTCACCAGCCGCAACACCAATGAAGAGGTTAATGAATGGAAACTTGGATTCAGCGTCTTTTTCTAAGCGTCGCCTTGCTCGCCCTGACCGGCATTGGCAATGGCGTTTACGCGCAAGATGAAAATGACAGCGACGATGATGAGCTGGGGCAAATTATTACGCCCGATATTGAGCGGCGCACGATTAAAGAAGACGACCTGGACAGCGAAAATTTTGAAGTAGGGCTGTTCTTCGGCATGCTCAGTGTTGAGGATTTTGGCACTAACCCGGTGCTGGGATTTACCTTCGCCTATCACATCACCGAAGATTTATTTGTCGAAGCCGCTTATGGTTCAAGTGAAACTGAAAAAACCAGTTATGAATTGCTCAGCGGTGGTGTGGAACTGCTCACCGAAGATGAACGCGACCTGGCTTATTACAATGTATCGCTCGGCTACAATTTTTTACCGGGGCAAATTTATTTCTCTGATAAGTGGACATTCAATACCAATTTTTATGTGATTGCCGGTGCAGGTAATACTGATTTTGCCGCGAAAGATTATTTCACTACCAATTTTGGTGCTGGCTTGCGTTTTTACAGCACCGACTGGCTCGCGCTTGATCTGAGTATGCGCGGCCATAGTTTTAAACACGAATTGTTTGGCGAAAGCAAAACCGTTACCAATCTCGAATCGCGTTTGGGATTGTCAATATTTTTCTAGCATTGTCGGGAGTCAGCGATATGTCATTGCAACACTATTTATTCAAAAACGAGCTGCGTAAAAAAAATCTGCGCAAAAAAATCCTGGGATTGGGATTTATGTTGGTAGCGGGTGTGTTTGCCACAGCGGCCAATGCCGACCCCGCGCCTGATTTCACCCTGCAAAGCAGCACCGGTGAAAATGTGCGTTTGGCGGAGCAGCGCGGCCAGGTGGTGATGCTGAATTTCTGGGCGTCCTGGTGTGGCCCATGCCGCACGGAAATGCCGCTGCTGGATGAAATGTCCAAACGTTACGGCGCCGCCGGTTTTATCCTCTACGGTGTCAATGTGGAAGAAGACAATACCGATGCGAAAAAATTAATCAAAGACTTGGGCGTTACCTTTCCCATTTTGTATGACACCGAAAGCAAGGCGAGCAGCCTCTACAATGTTGATGCCATGCCGACCACCGTTGTTATCGATAAAAAAGGGGAAATTCGCTATATCAATCGCGGTTACAAAGCGGGCGACGAAAATAAATACCGCGACCAAATCCGCGAGCTGATTAAAGAATGATAGCGCGTCGCCTGCTATTAATTGTGTTGCTATTTAGCATCGCGGCCTGTAGCCCGGTCAAACCCTGGGTGAAGCCCTATGAGCGGCAAAAAATCGCCGATGAAATCATGAGCTTCGGACGCGACCCAATCGCTGATTCCTATTTGCATCACGTCTATGACGCGCGCGAAGCGGCGCGCGGTGGCGACGGCGCATCGGGAGGTGGCTGTGGCTGTAATTAATCGGTTGTTATTGATTGCATTGGCACTGGTCAGCAGTGTTGTGCACGCAGCGGTTTTGCCTGATGAGCGCGTTGATGTGCTCTATCACGGCTATGATGGCGGTGGTGTGCAAGTGGATGGGCCGTCAATTCTGGTGCGCAAAAATATCGGCGCCTCGGTGTCGGTTGCTGCCAATTATTATGTCGATATGGTGAGCAGCGCCTCGATTGATGTGGTAACCCAGGGCAGTAAATATGCCGAAGAGCGCAAAGAGGCGAGCCTCAGCGGCCAGTACATGGTTGACCGCTCGACCATCTCCTTGGGATATGTCAGCAGTGAAGAAAATGATTACAGTGCAGCGACTTACAGTTTTGGTATCGACCAAAGTTTTTTTGGTGACTTAACCACCCTTGGTTTTGGTGTCAGTTTTGGTGAGGATGTTGTCGGCCAAAATCTTGACCCGACGTTCGCGCGGGATTTACAGCGCCGCAAATACAGTTTTAATGCGTCACAAATCGTCACTAAAAACCTGTTGGCATCGCTCAGTTTTGATAGCGCCAGCGATCAGTGCCTGAATCTCACCGATGATCAAAGCTGTTTGAACAACCCCTACCGTTCGGTGCGCCATTTGACGGAGTCGGGAGGGTATATGTATCAACCAGAACTCTATCCACACACGCGCAATAGCGATGCGCTGGGTATTCGCGCTATCTATTATTTACCCTACCGCGCTTCGGTACGTGCAGAAGCTCGTCAGTTTTCGGATAGCTGGGGAATTGACGCGGATAATTTCGAGCTGCGCTATTTGCATCCCTATCGCGAGCAGTGGTTATTCGAAGTCAAATACCGGATTTACCAGCAGACGGGCGCCGACTTTTACGCCGATTTATTCCCTTACGTCGATGCACAAAATTATCTCGCTCGCGATAAAGAGTTGAGTCCCTTTTCATCCAACACCTTTGGCTTGGGCGTCACATATAAAATACCGGCCGGATTAGTGCCCTGGTTTGATAAAAGCACGGCCAATTTTTATTGGGACAGGTTTGATATAGATTACGATGATTTCCGCGATCTGCGGGTCTCACCCGAAGAGTTCGCGCCCGGCGAAGAACCGCTCTATAGCTTGCAGGCCAATGTATTCCGCGTGTATTTATCCTTCTGGTTTTGATTGATTGGCGAGATAAGGGTAAATAAAAGGTACTGTAAATAAAAAACCTGGAAGGGAATTCCAACACTGATCACTAAAGATCTATCGTCACTCTCGCGTAAGCGAGAGTCCAGCTTTGCAATAAAAATTGCGGTTTATGGATCCCCGCGTTCGCGAGGATGACGACTACGAAGCTGAGCTAGCCGTAAGTGAATAGTATTGGGATTCCGACCCAGGTTTTTTCATCTCTGAATAGTTAAACCCCGTTTTTATTTAACCCTCGATTTATTTCACACCCAAGGCTTCGCCCAGTGAATCTGCCCAACGCGCAAAGCCCAAGGAAAGCTGACGTTTGTTGTTCGCGCGGTCATTCCGCTCCCAGCGGTTACCGAGGTCGGTCTCGTCGGCAATGAGGCCAACCAGTGCGTTGGTCTGGGCATCATAGATTTCCATTTTCATCGTCATGGTGCCTGCACCTTCGGTATAAATTTTACTGATGGTTGGGCGGCTCTTGATATCGTCTTTGGGCGCAGAAGGTGCCAGTTCTTGCAGGGTGGTTTTGATCAGCAATGTTTTTGCGTTGCCACCTGCGGCTTTAAACCTGTCGGTTTTGATAAGCTCTTTATTAAAGGTTTCGAGGTATTTTTCCTGTAAATAGATTTTATCCTTATCCGTTAATATCCAGGGTTCATCGAACTCATTCGGGCCAGAGGGTTCGCGCACGGTGACATTGGTGGTGTCCAGATCAGCAAATTTCAGTTGCGGATATTCGCTGAAATTAACACCGGGTTTGAGGTAGACGCTATCCAGAAATCGGCTCTTGGTCTTGGTAAAACCCAGCGGCACCGCTTCGGCGGCAATTTCTTTATCGTGTTTTTTTTCCAGGGCATTGCTACAGACAGCCAGTGACGCTATGACCAGGCCAATGGCAAATACAAATGAACGTTTCATGTAATACTCCTTCTGAATGAAATGATGGTTGGTAAACTGTTGAAATCTGAGCTTTCCTGTTGCGGGTTTGCTCTGGGTAGAGGAGCAAACCCTGGTAAAAGCAGCATTGTTCGTGTCCGTTAAATTAACATAGCAAAATCCCTGCCTTCGTCCAGCCTTCTCCCTATTAAGTTAGGCCTGCCAATCAGTATTCCGTCACCAGCGCTATCCAGTTATTGTGGTCGGCAATTGTGCAGTCCCGATGGTCATGTTATAAATGACAATGTTGTCATAAGGGAATGGGCGGTACTTTTAATAATCTTTGTACCTTTATAAACAGTGCCTTCATCAACATAAACAGGACCGATAATCTTGTCAGCCTATAAAAAATAATATCGGCTTGTTGTGTCCAAACAATAAAACGGATTCGCTTTCTCTAGAGAACAAACGGCGAGTGTAGTTATCAGTGGTCTTGCGCGTAATGCAACAAGAGATAACACCGGTTCGTTGGCAGTCGCAAAGTAAACATTCAAACAGCACCAATCCCCGGAAGTCGATAAAACTTCTGCCGGTATGTCTTTGCCCCTTATTTTAGAGAGGAAAATCCGATGAAACAGTCAATATTTGTCACGGCAGGATTATGTCTTGCCCTGGCATCAGTAGAGAGCCACGCGGTGAGTTGTGCCGGGCTTGTGCAGTGGAACAGTAGCGATGCTTATGGCGGCGGTACCCAGGTGCAGGAATTAGGTAAAGCCTATAAAGCCAATTGGTGGTCGCAGGGGCATAGCCCTGCAAGTTATTCCGGCCAATGGCAAGAGTGGACGCTGCTGGGAAATTGCGATGGGGCAAGCTCATCAGTGAAGAGCTCCGTTACACCTTCATCTGTATCTTCCTCGCGCTCATCGATTGCGCCTTCAAGCAGTTCTGTCCTCAGTTCCAAATCCTCCAGTTCTGTAGCACCTTCCAGCTCATCTGCCGCCGGTGTTTGTACCTCCGGGCAGTATGTCGCAGGCACGGCTTACGCCCTTGGTCAGTTGGTCAAAAATGCCGGTAGCGAATATCGCTGTACGGTGGCGGGCTGGTGCAGTTCATCGGCTGAGTGGGCTTATGCCCCGGGTACGGGCGCACATTGGCAAATGGCGTGGGAGTTGGTGCGCAGCTGCGGTGCCGCTTCGTCGTCAGTGGTTTCCAGCTCGGCGGCGAGCTCATCGCGCTCGTCAGTGAGTTCAGCTTCATCCAGCACTGGCTCCGGCCGCTACCGCATTATTTCCGGTTACTGGCACAACTTTAATAATGGCTCGGGGGTGATTCCGCTCGACCAGGTTTCCAATGCGTACGATGCAATCAACATTTCCTTCGCCGAACCAACTGGCAAGGCGCAGGGTGAAATTGGTTTTGTGCTCGATCCTGCATTTGATCCAACTGCATTTAAGGCTGCTATCAAGGCCAAACAAGCGGCGGGCAAAAAAATCATCATCAGCATTGGTGGCGCTAACGGGCAAGTACAATTGCCAACCGCAGCGGCGCGCGCGAATTTTGTTAATTCGATGAAAGCCATTATCGATGAATATGGTTTTGATGGTTTGGATGTGGACTTTGAAGGTCACTCGTTATTTTTGAATTCGGGTGATAATGACTTCCGCAATCCCACCACACCGGTGATCGTGAATTTGATTGGTGCCTTGCAGGATTTAACCAATTATTACGGCGATAAATTTGTCCTCACCATGGCTCCTGAAACTTTCTTTGTGCAGTTGGGTTACAGTTTTTATGGTGGTACTTGTTCCGGTTGCGATACCCGTGCAGGTGCTTATCTGCCGGTGATTTATGCACTGCGCGATAAACTCGATTGGCTGCAAGTGCAGAATTACAACTCGGGTGCGATTATGGGGACTGACAATAAGTATCACACCATGGGTGGTGCGGATTTCCATGTCGCTATGATTGATATGTTGTTGACTGGCTTTAAAGTGGCAGGCACCAATTTAACTTTCCCGGCGCTGCGTCAGGATCAGGTATTGATTGGTTTGCCTGCGAATGTGAATTCTGGTGGTGGTTTCACCAGCGTTGCGGATGTGCAGTCGGCGATGAATTGTTTAATCAAGGCGCAGGGCTGTTCAACCTATCAACCCGCAACTGCCTGGACGAATTTGCGCGGTTTGATGACCTGGTCAATCAACTGGGATAAATACAACAATTACGAGTTCTCTACCCAGCATCGCCAGTATCTGGACCAGTTGCCATAACAATCGTGAAGTTAAAAAAATGGGGCGCAATTGCGCCCCGTTTTTTTGCAAGGTCAGGTTTGGATTTCCCGTGGTTACTCGCAGGCTTGGTCAATAACCTGTTGAGTTATTTCACGCTGCTGGGCTTTATCTTCCTCGGTGAGGGAAACAAGTGTTCCCTCTGCATTTGGCATTCTGATGCGAGCAACCGAATTCAATGTGGCCAAATTCGCGCGCGCCTGGGCGCAACGCTCGGGATCTTTCAGGGACGCTTGCTGCTGATTAGCCGCCGCTGCGGGCTCTGCTGCTGGTTTAGGCTGAGCTGCTGTCGTTTGGGCCGGGGTCGGGTCGCTATGGCCGGAACGGGTCTTGATCAATGTGGCTTTTACATCTTTTGGGGGATGTTCGCCGTAGTGCACTACGCCTTTGGCGTCGGTCCAGGTGTAGACTTTTTCGGCCAATACGGCCTGGCTCATAACGATGCCCAGCAACAAGAACCCGCTCAAACGTAAGTACTTCATGGTTTTACCTTTTTCCAAAGTTTCTGCGCCAACTATAGACCTTATACCGGGAGAGCGAAACTGCGAAGCGCAAATCTGTGAGCGCGCGCAAGCTGATGTTAATTAGGTGACTCGAATTACCGGGCTTTCCGTATCACTATATTGATAGGGTTAAAAAATGTGCAAAACGGCGTTAATTTCTTGACTTTGTTGTTTATCTTGGGAGAATTGCCCTTCCGCTAGATGGCTGCAGGTGCCCCTAAGCTTGGGCGTTACCCTGTTCCCCGCCAAGTCACCCTCTTGGCGACCCATCTAATGGCGCGGTTCCTACCAGAACCTGCCAAAGAAAACCTGCGCATACCTGCCTGGTTTTCGCTGATCCGATCCTGACCTTGCCGGGTTTTGATCGTGGATCATTCACGGTGTTGGCCTGCCCTAAGTGCCGGCACTTTCCTGTGTGATTCTTTGCCTCCTTAACTATCGGCTGTAGCAGCCTTTTGGTAAAAGACACACGCGCATATGCGATTCACATCCTAAAAGGGGAATTATCGTGGAAATGCTTTCAGGCGGAGATATGCTCATCCGCGCCTTGAAAGACGAAGGCGTTGAATTCGTTTTCGGCTATCCGGGCGGCGCTGCGCTGCATATTTATGACGCCATCTTCCGTCAATCTGACGTTAAACACATTCTGGTTCGCCACGAACAAGCCGCCACCCATGCTGCCGATGGCTACGCCCGCGCCACGGGTAAAGTCGGTACAGTACTGGTGACTTCCGGCCCGGGTGCGACCAATGCCATTACCGGTATTGCGACGGCTTATATGGATTCCATCCCTATGGTGGTGATCTCCGGCCAGGTGCAAAGCCACCTGATCGGCGAAGACGCCTTCCAGGAAACCGATATGGTGGGGATTTCCCGCCCGATCGTGAAGCACAGCTTCATGGTCAAACACGCCAGCGAAATTCCCGAGATAGTCAAAAAGGCCTACTACATAGCCGCGACCGGCCGCCCCGGCCCGGTGGTTATCGATGTGCCTAAGGATCTGACCCATCCGGCCTATACCTTCCCCTACGAATATCCCGAGAAGGTCAAGCTGCGCTCCTATACGCCCGCGACCCGCGGCCATTCCGGACAGATCAAAAAAGCGGTGCAATTGCTGCTCGGCGCCAAGCGCCCGATGATCTATTCCGGTGGCGGTGTAGTGCAGGGCAATGCCTCGCATTTGCTGAAAGAGTTGGTGGATCTGCTCAATTATCCAGTGACCAATACCCTGATGGGCCTGGGCGCTTATCCCGGTACCGGCAAAAACTTCCTCGGTATGTTGGGGATGCACGGTACCTACGAAGCCAACACTGCCATGCATCACAGCGATGTGATCCTCGCCGTGGGCGCGCGTTTTGATGACCGTGTCACCAACACCGTGAGCAAGTTCTGCCCGAATGCCAAAATCATCCATATCGATATAGATCCGGCATCGATTTCCAAAACCATTACTGCCGATGTACCTATCGTGGGCGCAGTTGATAGCGTGCTGGGCGAAATGCTCGCGCTGATCAAAGAGAGCGATGAAAAACCCGATGCGGAAGCCCTGGCATCCTGGTGGGGACAAATCAACGAGTGGCGCGAGCGCCATGGCATCTACACCCAAAACCGTTTTGATACTTCCAGCGATAAAATCAAACCGCAAGAAGTTATCCAGGCGATTTGGGAAGTGACCAAGGGCGATGCTTACGTCACCTCCGATGTAGGCCAGCACCAGATGTTTGCCGCGCAATACTATTTGTTCGACAAGCCGCGCCGCTGGATCAACTCCGGTGGCCTTGGCACCATGGGCTTTGGCTTGCCCGCGGCAATGGGCGTGCAAATGGCGGATCGCGATGCGACCGTTGTATGCGTAACCGGTGAAGGCTCCATTCAAATGTGTATCCAGGAACTCTCTTGCTGCACGCAATATCACTTGCCGGTAAAAATTATCTGCCTGAACAACCAAGCCCTCGGCATGGTTCGCCAGTGGCAAGACATGCAGTACTCCAGCCGCTACGCCGAAAGCCTGTATGAAGATTCATTGCCGGATTTCATCAAATTGGCTGAAGCCTACGGGCACGTGGGTATCCGCGTGACCAAAAAAGAAGAGCTGAAAGCTAAGTTGGCGGAGTGTTTTGCATTGAAAGACCGGGTGGTATTTATGGATATCATGGTTGATCAATCCGAACACGTTTACCCAATGCAAGTTGCGCCCAATGGTTCCATGCGCGATATGTTGTTAAGCAAAACGGAGCGCACCTGATATGAGACGCATCATTTCTGTATTAGTCGAAAATGCTCCCGGCGCTTTGTCCCGCGTAGTGGGTTTGTTTTCCCAGCGCGGCTACAACATTGAAAGCCTGACCGTTGCACCGACCGAAGATGAAACCCTGTCGCGCTTGACGCTGACTACCTTGGGCGATGATCACAAAATCGAACAAATCACCAAACACCTCAATAAATTAATTGATGTGGTCAAGCTGGTGGATTTGACCGAAGGTTCGCACATCGAACGCGAACTCATGCTGATCAAAGTCAAGGCATCAGGTGCGCAGCGCGCAGAAGTTAAACGCTGCGTGGATATTTTCCGCGGCCAGATCGTGGATGTCACCAGCACGCTTTATACAATCCAAATCACCGGCGCGAGTGACAAACTCGACGCGTTTTTACAAGCCGTCGGCGATGCTTCCATCATCGAAGTTGTACGCACCGGCGTGTGCGGAATTTCGCGCGGTGAGAAGGTGTTGAGTTTGTAAGTTGTTGGCGCAGTACTCAAAAGGCCGATAACCGCGAGGTTATCGGCCTTTTTTTGGGGTTAAAGAAAATAAAACAGTGGATTAATATTGAGTGTAAATAAAAAGGATAAAACCTTTATGAGAAAAACTCTTTACTCTTGTGGTGTAACTATTGAGTATCCTTAAAGTCAGGCCTTAATTAAGGCGGACAACATTTGTCGCTTTTCAATCAGACTGAAATCACATGGAATTCAATGTAAAAGTACACTGTCAGGAGTTATCGAAATGAGTAATAGAGTCATATATGTTTGCTTAACGCTCTTGTTTTTCTTTTCGTCATATTCCAGTGCGAATGAAACAACACAAGATAAATATGAGAACGTGTTTTGTGGTTATGAATATGCCAACTCGGAAATCTTGATAGATAAGTTGTATTACGCTGATTCTGAAGAGCAAAAGGAAAAATTAGCCAAACTAACTTATACAACTTATAGCGGAACTCATAAAGTAGAAGAAATTCCAACAATAGGCCTAAAGATTAAAGAGGGTTGGCTGGTAGGATCGTCTTACTTTGATGGCGAAGATATTCAGCGTGGTGCACTAGCCTATTTAAATTTTCAAAATGAACCTACAAAATTGCTAAACGAACCTGTTGAGGATATCTACGTGATGCCCTTTGGTTATGTGGTAATTGCCGGTGGGGTTCGCACATTTTCACCTCAAATAAGGGCTTTTGATGTTGGTTTTGGCTCTGTATATGTAGTGCAAATTAAAAATAAAACGGCAACTATTGAAAAACTACATGAACTTATTGAAGAACCTAGAAGCTCTTGGAAAACAAAAAATGGCGATATAGTTATCAACTTCCAAAAATCATCGACACTTTTGAATGAACATGCCTCCTTGAAAAGTATCATATGTTCTGATTATAAATACCAGGAGCAGTGATGGAGTTTGCAAGTCCAATGTCCTTCGTTGCAGTTCCAGACTCTTTTTTAAGGGGTAGGTTTGCGCACTTGATTCTAAATTACAGTGCACTGAGAGCGACATTTAATTTCCTTGTGTCTATTGCACGCGAGTTACAGATTGGTGCTGTATTGGGTTTGACCAAAATGTTGGTGCTATTGATGAATTTAAAACCTACACAAGCTGAGCATTAGGTGCCGGATTACGACGGCAACCAATCCACCATAGTTATTGCCGCGAATGAAACAGGAATCTCATGACTGATCTCTTTTCAACTATCGATTTCTCTGCCCCATCACACGAAGTCGCGCCGCAATTAATCGGCGCACAATTTTTTGTGAATGGTATCGGCGGAATTATTGTTGAGGTGGAAGCTTACGATCAATCCGAACCTGCATCCCATACTTTCTCTGGCCCCAGTGTGCGCAATGCGTCCATGTTTGGCCCGCCAGGGCGAGCTTATGTATATCGCTCTTATGGAATTCATTGGTGTTTGAATTTTGTGTGCGCACCTGAGGGGCATGGCGCGGGAGTGTTAATCCGTGCAATCCAACCAACGCATGGATTGGAAACAATGCGTGCGCGTCGTAGTGTTGATGCAGAGAAATTGCTTTGTTCCGGGCCTGGGCGGGTAGGGCAGGCATTGGAAATTGTGCACGCATTTAATGGGCGATCCCTCGCGCAAAAACCGTTTAAATTATTGCCTGCTGTAGCATCCGTTGATGTAGTACATGGTCCGCGTATCGGAATTTCCAAAGCGATGGATTTACCCTGGCGTTTTGGCTTGGCGGGTTCGCCGTATCTCAGCAAGCCGTTTCGTTAGCTGGTAGAAATTGCGGGCTCGCGCAGCTGATTCCAGAACGCATTGACAATCGGGCTTTTCAAGCGTTTTTCCATCACACAAATGCCTGTGTCATAAGGCCCCAAATCCGGTTGCGGATTAAACCGTTTTACCTTATCGGCAAGCGGGCTGTTATCCACCACAATTTGCGGCGCGACACCGACACCAAATCCCAGGCTCACCATGCTCACTATCGCTTCGTTACCTTTTACTTCCGCATAAATATTCGGTTTGATTCCGAGCGAGTTAAACCATTTATCCAATCGCTCGCGCGCCAATCCCTCTTCGGGGATGATTACTGGAATCTCTTCCCAGTTTTTCCCCTGCCAGTCTTCATTGTTGGTGGTGATAAAAATCAGCGGCGAGCTATTGATGGGCTTGAAGCTGATACCGGCGGGTAATTTTTCCGGCTTGGCGGCGATGGCGATATCTTCCTCGCCTGCCAAGATTCGCTCAATCGATTGCGCCGGGTCTCCGGTATGCAGTTTGATCGCAATACCCGGATGCTTGACCCGGAACTCAGTGAGGATTTCATAGAGGAAGCTGTAGCTGGCGGTGACTGAACAGTAAATGCTGAGCTGCCCGCGCAATTGATTGGCCTGGGCGAGCAATGACTCCTGATAAGTCTCCCACTGCTGGATCACCTCTTTGGCAAAAGTCAGAAATTGCTCACCTTCATGGGTGAGCACCACCGAGCGGTTATCGCGCATAAAGAGATGAATGCCCAAGTCGTCTTCCAGTTGTTTGATATTGCGGCTCAGGGTGGATGGGCTCACATGGCAACTGGCTGCAGCGCGACCAAAATGCAGGCTGCTGGCGAGGGTACAGAAAAGGCGAAGTTTGGTGATATCCATGGTGAAGCGACCAGTAATAAATAACTATGTTGCATAAACTGAAATATTGAATTGCGAATATATCATTTTACGCGATGCAAGTGTTTATCTACACTGGCGGCCTTTTAATCAGCTGGCCCTCTTTTGGGGTGCCGGTATCTATCACCCCAAGCAGGAGTTAGCCATGCACGTTTATTACGATAAAGACGCCGATCTTTCTATCATCCAAGGCAAAAAAGTAGCCATCATTGGTTACGGTTCACAAGGTCACGCCCACGCGTGCAACCTGAAAGATTCAGATGTTGATGTAGTTGTTGGTCTGCGCACTGGTTCTGCCACTGTAAGAAAAGCTGAAGCTCATGGCCTGAAAGTGACTGATGTTGCTACCGCGGTTAAATCAGCTGATGTGGTAATGATCCTGACTCCGGACGAGTTCCAATCAAAACTCTACAAAGAAGAGATCGAGCCAAACATCAAGCAAGGCGCTACTTTGGCTTTCGCCCACGGTTTTGCGATTCACTACAACCAGGTAGTTCCACGCAAAGATTTGGATGTGATCATGGTCGCTCCAAAAGCGCCAGGCCACACTGTGCGTTCTGAATTCGTGCGTGGCGGCGGCGTGCCTGACCTGATCGCGATATTCCAAAACGCTTCAGGCAAGGCGAAAGACACAGCTCTGTCTTACGCATCAGGCGTAGGCGGCGGTCGTACCGGTATCATCGAAACCACTTTCAAAGACGAAACCGAAACCGACCTGTTCGGCGAGCAAGCTGTTCTGTGTGGTGGTGCGGTTGAGCTGGTAAAAATGGGTTACGAAACCCTGGTTGAAGCAGGCTACGAGCCAGAAATGGCTTACTTCGAATGCTTGCACGAATTGAAGCTGATTGTTGATTTGATGTTCGAAGGCGGTATCGCCAACATGAACTACTCAATCTCTAACAACGCTGAATACGGCGAGTACGTGACTGGTCCAAAAGTGATCAACGAAGAGTCGCGCAAGGCTATGCGTCAAGCGTTGAAAGACATCCAGACTGGCGAATACGCCAAGAAGTTCATCCTGGAAGGTCAAACCAACTATTCATCAATGACTGCAGCCCGTCGTAACAACGCTGCGCACGGTATTGAAGTTGTTGGTACCAAGTTGCGTGCAATGATGCCCTGGATTCAGGCCAACAAAATCGTTGACCAGACCAAGAACTAATTGCGGTTTTGGCTCCAACAAAAAACGCGGCTCAGGCCGCGTTTTTTGTTTCTGACTGTGTAAAATGACCCTCCCGCAACAGGAGAGACAATGATGAGCCAGCACGACAATGAGAATTCCAAACAGGATGCTGTCGATAATGAGGGGCCGTTGCCTTTTGGTGATTTAGTCGAAGAGGTATCTGAAGACGGCAAAAAAGTTCGTCATCGCGGTGTCTACCTCCTGCCCAATTTATTCACCACTGGCGCATTATTCTGTGGTTTTTATGCCATTGTTTCCGCCATGCACGGCAATTTCGCCCACGCGGCTATCGCGATTTTCGGTTCAATGTTGCTCGATGGGATGGATGGGCGCGTTGCGCGCATGACCAATACCCAAAGTGCGTTTGGCGAGCAATACGACAGTCTTGCGGATATGGTTTCCTTTGGTGTCGCACCTGCGCTGGTGATATTTAGCTGGGTATTGCACGATCTTGGTCGCTGGGGTTGGGCTGCGGCATTTGTTTACACGGCTTGTGCGGCCCTGCGTCTGGCGCGGTTCAATACGCAAATCGGCGTGGTCGATAAAAAATACTTTATGGGGTTGGCAAGTCCGGCCGCAGCATCAATTATTGCAGCTACTGTATGGGTTTGGTTTGACTCCCGGCCGGAAGGTATTTGGGCTGTAGGTGTCGCTGTGCTGACGGCATTCACCGGTTTGTTGATGGTCTCCAATTTCCGTTATACCAGTTTTAAGGGTATCAGCTTTCGCGGGCGGGTTCCGTTTGCGTTTATGTTGCTGGTGGTGCTGGTTTTTGCATCGCTCATCATTTACCAGGAGCAGGGGGTGTTGGCGATAGCGGTGATTTATGGCTTGTCTGCGCCAGCCATCTGGTTGTTTCGCTTTGTTGCGGGCGGCTCAAAATTACCCAAAAAGCCTGAATAAAAGTCGATGGGCTTGTTAATTAATCGCAAAACAAAATAACCCTAAAAAAAGCTTGCGCAGGTGAGGGTGGGTTCGTATAGTG
>CAZIWB010000018.1:0-119817 GCA_964542655.1 uncultured Cellvibrionaceae bacterium | reverse complement strand
ACCGATATTAAACCCACCGTTTTTTTACATTTGGTTTTGCAGCCGACAGTTATATGTTTTTTAACGGCCAGTTTTTTGTTGCAGTTTAGCCACGGCCCTTATTACACCTTTTACACACTTTATTTAGTCGAAAATTATGGTTACACCCGCACGGCTACCGGGTTGTTATGGGCCTTGGGTGTGCTTGCGGAAGTGGCAATTTTTATTGTGATGCACAAATTCTTGCAGCGCTTTAGCTTGCGCTCGCTATTTTTGTTTAGCTTGCTGATCACTAGTTTGCGCTGGCTGCTGGTAGGTTATGGGGCAGGGTTTTTACCGGTGTTGTTATTTGCCCAGCTATTGCATGCATGTAGTTTTGGAATCGCCCACGCAGTGTCTATCGAATTGGTGCGAACCCATTTTAAGGGGGCAAACCAAGGGCAGGCGCAGGCGATGTATAGCTCGTTTAGCTTTGGTGCGGGCGGTGCTGCGGGCGCATTGATTGGTGGATTGCTGTGGGACTATAGCGCCGCAACTACTTTTTTATTGGCTGCTGCATCTGTATTCGTTGCATTCGTGTTGTGCTATTTTTGGTTGCATCCTGTACACCATCCTGCTGGAGATACGACCTATGAATAATTTGATGGTCAGCCTGGTGCAGCAAGTGATTGTGCCCAATGATCCACAGCGCAACCTTGATGTATTTTCCCAATCGATGGCTTCCATTGCCAACACCGATCTCATTGTATTGCCGGAAGTATTTACCACCGGCTTTTGTGCCAGCGCGCGCAGCTACGCTGAAGCGGTTGATGGCCGTGCCTATCAATGGATGCAGCAGCAGGCAGCCAGACACAATGCAGTGGTTACCGGAAGTTTGGTGGTCAAGGAAGGCGAGCAATATTTTAATCGCTTGGTGTGGATGCGCCCCGATGGAACTTACACCGAATACGATAAACGCCATCTATTCCGGATGGGCGGTGAACACACGCGTTATACCATGGGCGACAAGCGTCTTCTGGTCGACATTAATGGCTGGCGCGTGCTGCCATTGATTTGTTATGACTTGCGCTTTCCTGTGTGGAGCCGCAATCGCAACGATTATGATCTTTCGCTCTATGTTGCCAATTGGCCAAGCGTGCGCAGTTTGCATTGGAACCGTTTGCTGCAAGCGCGTGCGATTGAAAATTTAAGCTATGTGGTGGGGGTCAATCGTGTAGGTATGGATGAGGCGGGGCAGCATTATGCTGGTGATTCCAGTATCTATGGTGCCGCGGGTGAATTGATTGCAACAAGCCAGGAGGCGGAAGTCATCACGGTGGAGTTGTATGCGGAAAAATTAGCAGAATATCGGAAAGGTTTTCCCGCGAATCTGGATGCGGATGAGTTTATCTTGCAGCGATAAATGTGAATTTCAACGGAGATTATGAGTCATGCCCAAAGGTTTCGGCGATAAACTGGTAATAGCAATTTCATCACGCGCATTATTTAACCTGGACGAAAGCCATCAGGTTTATATCAATGAAGGCCTGGCTGCCTATGCCCAATATCAAATTGATCATGAAGATGAAATCCTTGCACCAGGTGATGCATTTCCGCTGGTCAAAAAACTGTTGCGCCTTAACGAGCGTTTGGGCGGTGAGCCGCGCGTTGAAGTGATTTTATTATCGCGTAATAGTGCAGACACAGGCCTACGTGTTTTTAATTCTGTTGAGCATTACGGATTAAAAATCAGCCGAGCGGCATTTTGTGGAGGCACTTCACCTTATCGTTATGCCTCTGCATTTGGTTGCCATTTATTTCTTTCGACTGAAGCCGATGATGTCAGGTTGGCGCTTGATCATGGTATGGCGGCAGCGACGTTGATTGCTTCTAACAACCAGGTTGAAAATGAAGATGAATTGCGTTTTGCGTTTGATGGCGATGCCGTTATTTTTTCTGATGAAGCCGAACAAATTTACAAGCTGCAAGGTTTGTCCGCTTTTACCGAGAGTGAAAAAGCATCTGCAAAAGAACCGTTAAGTGGTGGTCCTTTCAAACAATTTCTGGCTGCCTTGCATAATTTACAGGCGGAGTTTGGAGAGAATTGCCCGATTCGCACCGCATTGGTTACCGCACGTTCTGCGCCGGCCCATGAGCGGGTGATTCGCACCTTACGCGCCTGGAATATCCGTATTGATGAATCCTTATTTTTAGGTGGTTTGCCAAAAGGCACTTTTTTAAAGGCTTATGGTGCAGATGTTTTTTTTGATGACCAGCCGATGCATTGTGAGTCTGCGCGTGAGCATGTCGCCACTGGACATGTCCCCCATGGTATTGCCAATCGTCCCCTTTCCTAAGGGGTGGCAGCTTATGCCATATACCCAATATGGGGTATGTATCAGGCATTTTTTGTTTTTTTTGTCATATTCCCTTGCCAAATACTTTGAATTTCCGGGATATAGTCTAAAGTTGTAACAAGACCGGCCTGTAGCACAATTAATAATTGTTAGGCATAAGGTTGTGAGTTGTTATATTCTACAAATGAATAACTTAACCTGATTTTATAACTCTGAGCTACCTTGGGGTTTGTTTCCGGTAATTGCCCCCTGGCAAATACCCCAGTGAGTGAGCCAATCGGAGGGCTTATGAAGCTGCAACAACTACGTTATATCTGGGAAGTAGCGCATCACGATCTGAATGTGTCGGCTACCGCACAGAGTCTGTACACGTCCCAGCCTGGTATCAGTAAGCAAATTCGTTTGCTGGAAGATGAACTGGGCGTCGAAATTTTTTCACGTAGCGGTAAACACCTGACGCGCATTACACCTGCCGGTGAAGCCATCCTTAAAACTGCCGGCGAGATTCTGCGTAAAGTTGAAAGTATCAAGCAGGTTGCCCAGGAGTTCAGCAATGAGCGCAAGGGCACCCTGACATTGGCAACCACCCACACCCAGGCACGTTATGCATTGCCGCCGGTTATTGGTTCGTTCATCAAGCAATATCCTGAAGTTGCCTTGCATATGCACCAGGGTACACCCATGCAAATTTCCGAAATGGCCGCCGATGGCACTGTGGATTTTGCAATCGCCACTGAAGCCATGGAGCTGTTTAGCGATCTGATCATGATGCCTTGCTACCGTTGGAATCGCAGTGTGGTGGTACCGAAAAACCATCCATTGGCACAGATATCCAACCTGACGCTGGAGGAAGTGGCCAAATATCCTATCGTGACCTATGTGTTTGGTTTTACTGGCCGCTCCAAGCTGGATGAAGCCTTTATCAACCGCGGCCTTGCGCCCAAAGTGGTATTTACTGCCGCTGATGCTGATGTTATCAAGACCTACGTTCGCTTAGGGTTGGGAGTAGGGATTATCGCGAGCATGGCCTACAACGATGCAACCGATAGTGATCTGGTTGCCCTGGATGCTAGCCATTTGTTTGAGTCGAGCGTTACCAAGATTGGTTTCCGTAGGGGAACTTTCTTGCGTGGATTTATGTACGACTTTATCGAGAAGTTCGCACCGCACCTGACGAAAGATATCATCAATGAAGCCTTTAACCGCCATTCCCGTGCCGAGCTGGATGAGCTGTTTGAAGATATTGAAATACCGACTCACTGATTAGTGGATCGCCCTCCAAAAAAGCCGGACGAGAGTTCGGCTTTTTTATTAGCAACAATCGATTTATTGCTATAACCCTTGTACAAACAATTTGCCTTCGATGGGTTTTCAAGATAAAAACAGTACATATTCCCTAACATATATTGGTTTTATATGGGCAAAATTCCTCTCGGTGTCAGCCGGTGTTTACTCGGTGAACCGGTACGCTATGACGGCGGCCATAAACACAATCACTACCTGACGGATGTGCTTGGAGAGTTCATTGAGTTTCGTCCAGTGTGCCCTGAGGTTGCTATCGGCCTTGGTATTCCGCGTAAACCAATACGCTTGGTTGTGATGGGCGATGACACACGCGTACTCAGTGTGGAAAACCCGGATCAGGATATGACTGATGCCCTGGCTGGCCAGGCCGAATTGGTCGTGCAGCAGATGCCTGATATCTGCGGTTATGTGTTCATGCAAAACTCACCCAGCTGTGGTGTCTTTGGCACCAAACGTTATCGAACAAACGGTTCTCTCCGGGATAGCAGCGGTCGTGGTGCCTACGCCAGGCGACTTATGGAATTGATGCCGCTCTTGCCGGTCGAAGAAGCCGGGCGGTTGAATGACGCTGGTTTGCGCGATAATTTCCTCGCTCGTGTCTTTGCCTACCATGATTTTAAGACGCAGGTTGCACCCCATCCCAGTGCCAAAAAACTCATCGATTTTTATTCCCGTTATAAATACCAAGTGATGGCACACCATGTGCCCAGTTACTTTTCTATTGGGCGTTATTTGTCCAATCTTTCCGGTCTTGATATTCAGGAGAGCTGCGATGATTTTTTTCGCCAGTTTATGGCTGCGCTCAATCATCATGCTACGCGCAAAGGCAACACTAATGCGATGATGCATTTGCGCGGTTATTTAAAAGCCTATTTGGATGCACAAGAGAAGCAGGAATTATCGCAACTTATTGATTCTTATAGGGCGGGTGTGGCTCCTTTAGTGGTGCCACTGACATTGCTCCGGCATCACCTGTTAAAACTCGATAATCCCTATCTAAAGGCGCAAACTTTTTGGGCTCCCCATCCCGAACGTTTGGGGTTGCGCAACCATATCATTGCCTAGGTTGATACATCAGCCTGAATCCCCTGGTTACAAAAATAGTCATGTTTATTAATCGTGATCTATTAAATATCTGCGGGCTGGAGCTACACTTGATTATGTAGAGTGAACAGCTCGCCATCTTAATCAATTGTTAAAGGGATAAGTCATTGATATGACGCTTACGGTTCTGCAAAAAGTACGCAATATGTACTTGCGTGTTGATAAAAAACTGCTGAAGGGTTTAACCGATATTTATAGCGATGATATACAGTTTCGCGATCCTCTCCATGCCGTTAACGGGATAAAAAGCCTTACCGATTATTTTGCCGGGCTGATGAATGACCTGGTCGAATGCCGTTTTGAATTCCATCACTCCATGGAAATGTCGGAGCGGGGAGAAGCTATATTATTTTGGACCATGCACTATCGCCATAAAAAATTAGCCGGCGGGAAAACCCTGGAGTTGACAGGTAACTCCCATTTATTATTTAACGATAAAGTTTATTACCAACGGGATTATTTTGATGCAGGTTCCATGCTCTACGAACATATTCCGGTGATGGGTTTTGCCATCAGGCAAATAAAGAAAAAAGTCGGTGCAAAATGACCGCGCTGGTATGGTTGCGTCATGATTTTCGCTTACATGATAACCCTGCATTATTTAAAGCCGCCGAGTTAGGGCAGGGGGTAGTGGCTGTTTATGTGCATTGTGAAGCCTATGTTCGTTTGCACACTATTGCTCCTGCACAGCTGGATTTTGTGCGCAGCCATCTTCAAATAATGGCAAAGGATCTGGCCGGTTTGAATATCCCACTTCTGGTTATTCGGGTACAAAAACCAGATGAAATAGCACCCGCATTATTGGCAATCGCACAGCGTGTACAGGCTGGGCATTGTTATTTTAATGCCGAGTATCCGCTCAACGAATTAAATCGCGATCTTGCTGTTAATCAATTGCTGCGCGATAACGGCATTTTGGTAAAGCGTTGCCACGACCGTTGTATCGTGCCTCCAGGTATGATCCGTAACGGTCAGGGTGAGCCCTATAAAGTGTTTACAGCTTTTAAAAAGAAATGGTTGCACATGGTGATGCCCATCACGATGAAACCACTTGCCGTCCCCACCAAACAAACTGCACTTTCTACTGTAAGCACTGCATCCCCTGATGAGATTGACCAATTATTTGCGGGGCATGCATTACGTGATTTGTCTGCGCTCTGGTCTGCGGGTGAGGATGAGGCCTTTCGCCGTCTGGAACTATTTGTTGAAAAATCGATTGTGTATTATCAGGACCAGCGCGACTTCCCATCCATCGATGGAACCTCCTGTTTGTCCCCGTATTTTGCTGTAGGTTCACTGTCGCCCCGGCAGGCAATCGCTGCGGTACTTGCTCACACCCGAGGCGAGTGGGAGGGGGGAAATGCGGGAGCAAATTGCTGGATAAGTGAATTAATCTGGCGGGAGTTTTACCAGCATGTGGTGGTGGATTATCCGCAAGTATGTAAACACAAAGCCATGCAAGCCCACACGGAAGCCTTTCCCTGGCGCTACGATACAACATTGTTTGCTGCCTGGTGCGAAGGTAAAACGGGAATTCCTATTGTGGATGCTGCTATGCGCCAATTGAATACAACTGGCTGGATGCATAACCGCCTGCGTATGGTTGTTGCTATGTTCCTGACAAAAAATTGCCAAATCGATTGGCGTTGGGGTGAGCGTTATTTTATGTCGCAATTGATCGATGGCGATTTTGCGGCCAACAATGGTGGTTGGCAGTGGAGTGCTTCAACCGGTACCGATGCGGCGCCTTACTTCCGTATCTTTAATCCGATTAGCCAATCGGAGCGTTTTGATCCCAATGGGGATTTTATTCGCAAATGGCTACCGGAATTGGCGCACCTGCCCGCCAAACAGATTCACAATCCCCCGGCATTATCCAGCTATCCGCGCCCGATTGTAGATCTGTCGGCCAGTAGAAAAGAAACCATTGCACTTTTTGCACAATTGCCGCCTGCAGCAAACTAAGTCGGACTTGGGCGCAATGCTGTTCACTTAAGGATTTGTCGTCACTCCCGCGAAAGCGGGAGTCCAGTTTTCGTGGCAAAATTCGCAGTTTATGGATCCCCGCTTTCGCGAGGATGACGACTAACAAGGTTGAAATAACCTTAAGTGAACAGCATTGGGACTTGGGCGAGTGTTTTTGCAGGGGATTAAATAGTTGTAGGGGAATGATCTAGCCCGTTTGTCCGTGTTCTACTTATAATGTACTTCTATGGTGGGCAACGCTGCCATGTCGCCGTATTTCCAGCTTGAGGGTTTTATCTTATGTCCTGCATAAAACGACAAGGTTATCTTCGTCAGATTTCCGTTCCAGTGCTTGCCTCTCTTGTCTCCATTCTATCGGGGCTGTATGCCGGTGGTTCATTGGCTGAAGAAAATTATGTGACGGCGGGCAGCGCTTACAGTCTTGAAAATAACCAGCTTGTTTACCGCGAGCTTTACACGGATATTGATGAAAATAAATCTGTGCGAATAGATTACGCGGATCCGAATGGCCATATTTTTGCGGCGAAACGATTGGTGTACCAAGGCGAGCCATTCCAGCCGACTTTCGATTTTGAAGATACCCGCGATAACGAGTTTGCTTCAGTCCAATTTCAGGGCGCACGTTTAGTAATGAGCCATGGAATCGGCAGTGCACAAAACGAAAAAATTATTTACGATAATGCACGCACAGTAGTAGATGCAGGTTTTGATGCCTATATCCAATTGAATTGGGATAAGTTAATGGGAGGCAAGCGTTTGAAGTTTGATTATGCAATGCCTGCCCGTGTGAATACTGTGCAACTGGAAGTGCGTAAAATTAAAGGTCCGGATTCACCCGTGTATGATGCGAACTATGGTCGTGAGTGGATTTATTTCCGTATAACGCCCGCGCAAAAATTTTCCGCACTTTTTTCTGATCCAATCAACCTTGCCTATGATCCCAACGGAAAATATTTAATGCGTTTTCACGGGCGCTCCAATATCGATGATGATAAGGGTGGCCCACAGGATGTGCGTATTGAATATGAATATACGAATTAAAGCTGACTTGTGAGCAATGGTGACATTGCTCGCATAGTTTATAAGCAAAGGCATCCGTTATAAATAAGAGCGCCTGTTATAGATAAGAACACCAGTCGCTCCAGCTGCCTGGATAAAGTTTTGCCTTTATGCCGCTTATTTCCAATGACAACAAATTAACACAAGCGGTAACTCCCGAGCCGCAGTAAACCACCAGGTTGTCACGCTTTTCCAATCCTTCCCAACGCTGGCGTTGCATATCATCAGATTTAATAAATCCTTGCTCTGTGGTTGCATCCTGCCATAAATAATTAAGTGCGCCGGGAATATGGCCAGCTACCGGGTCTATAGGTTCTTCTTCGCCGCGATAACGTTTGGCTTCGCGTGAATCTATAAGGGTAAATTCTGAGCCTGCTTGTAAAATATCAGGGCGGTTTGCTATCCAATCCTGCTGTAGCACTGCTTTAAAATTACCGCTTTTTTGGGCCGGTTCGCGTCTATCAATAGCGCCACCAGCAGCGACCCAACTACTAAAACCGCCATCGAGAATAACAACCTGTTGGTGACCGCAATAGCGGAGCAACCACCAGGCGCGCGCGGCATAGGCCATACGTGAATCATCGTAAACCACAATAGTTGAATACTGGTTCACACCAGCGGCGCGCAATTTTTTGCTGAAGGTTTCTATGTCGGGTAAAGGGTGGCGGCCGCCGTGGGTTTCGACTGCGGAAGATAAATCTTTTTCCAGATCCAGATAGTAGGCGCCGGGGATATGGCCGGTACGGTATTGCTCTCGGCCAAGGTTTTTATTCATTAAGTGAAAACGACAATCGAAAATCACAACTTTGGTCAGCTGGGTTTTGAGTTGTTCGCTGGAAATAAAGTGATTCATTGGAGTGTGATGCGCTTATCAAACGTGAATGTCAAAAAAGTGACGTCATAATCGCATTAATGCAGGTCTGTTGGGAAGGGTGAAAATTGGGCGCTTTGTATGCTTTTTGTAATTTACCCTGGGTTAATTAGTGATTTTGCCAGGCGTCCTGGGTTTTACCTTCGAGCTGATATGCGAAGGCAATGATGTAGGCGACCGCAATATAAAGTGCTTCGGGGATCTCATCACCTAATTCCAGTGTTACCAAAAGATCGACCAGGGTTGAGTTATCGCACAGGGGAACCCCATGTTCCTGTGCAATTGCAATAATTTCTTCGGCAATTTTACCGGTACCTTTGGCACTGATGTGGGGGGCATTTTTTCCATCGTAATAAAGTGCAACGGCTTTTTGCAGTTCCTGTGGGGAATAGGGCGATGCCATAACAATTTCTCTCAGGTTTTAATATCGACGAGCGAATAACTGAGTGTCACCTTGGGTTTTGGCGGCAACCCGGGAACACACTGCATTTGTGTTACGTGAATTCCTTCATTTTCCAACTGCGCTTTTAATCCATCCATTCTATTTTTTGCTTCCAGCAAGGTGTTTTCATGCTCGGCCCAAAATTTTGTTGAGAGGTTATTACCTAGCAAAATGAGCTGCGCATAAAACTGGCCAATGAGCGGCAAATTAAAACCGAGCATGACGTTCCATTGTCGCACACGGGTAGTGCTTTGTTCCGAATGTTCGCTCGATTCTTCAATCCACTGCTGCTCCATTTGGATGTGAAGCGGGTGCACTTCGTGTCCATGCCGGACAGGAATTTCAAATTGCCATGATGATGTTGGCTGTGCCTGGTCTGCCTGGCCCAATTGGTGATTGAGTGCATGCATTTGTTGTAACTGGATTTTAGCAATACTACCCAAGGTGTATTGGTGCATCAGCATGACCAATTGGGTGCGCAATTGTTTTTGGTTGAGTTCGCCTTGTTGTTTGTTGGCCAGCAAGCCTAAAAACTGGGGCAGGGCGATTATCGGTAAATTTTTATTAAATTCATTGGTGACTGATATCCCGGGTAGCGCTGGTTTGGTTGGTTCCAATTGTGAATCCAGTTCGTGCAATAATCCAAGCAGGGTGCCTTTTAAATCCTGGGCTGCCATTTTTTCAATCGAAACCTGCGGTATAGCCGTTTGTTTATGTGTCGCTAAAGATGGTGAAACGGGAGCCAGTGATAATTCATTATTTTTCAGGCTCGCCGTCAATTGCGCTAATTTATGTTCGAAGCTTTGGCCATTATTTTTCAGTGTTATTTCCAATAATTTGGGATTGGTAAGTTGATCGGTTACACGGATATGGTTGGCCAGTGTTTTGAGTGATTGTTGCACCTGGCTGGACAGCCATTCTTTACGCTCGGCAAGCGGCAATTGCTGAATAAATTGGGTAATTTTAGGCAAGCTCGCCAACAAATCTTGCCCCTTGTCTTTTTGCGGTAGTAAGCGTCGCAATGTATCGCCAATCGCTTCAGTGATCTTACCGGTCACCAATTTATGTTGTTCGGTCAGTGCTGTTGCTGCATCGCTAGCATTTAAAGGTACGTTGGTTGTGTTATTGGTTGTGGTCGGATTGATGCTAGCTGTCGTTGAGGTCGTGGTTGCCGGTGGTGTCGTCGCCTGCAAGAGAGCATTAAATGTAGCGACTTCTGCTTTGGTTAGTGGTTGCAGCAATTGTAAGCGCTGCCCTTCACTTAATTGCATCAACAGAGTTTGACCAATTTGGATAGGTTGGGTTGTGTAAGTGAGAAGAGTTGTAACTGCGGGCGGTGGAAGAGCGGTCGCCGTTGAAGCTCCGGCTGTAGGGCGTATGGGTGTATTTAGCGAAAGGGTAACCAGTTTAACGTTGGGTGCCTGTGCGATATTTTTTTGTGCTTCAAGTTGATTGATCAGGGCCTGGATCGCCGGAGCGGCGGAATTTTTATTCAACTGCGCCAAATTGGCCTCAATTGATTTGACTAATTGGGCACGCTCGTCCGGTGTTGCTTGGGTTACTTTTTGGACATCTGCCAAAAATTGGCTGCCGACTTTTAAGCCAAGCGCTTTTGTGATCGTCATTATCCGGTCGAGTTGCGCTCGCTGGAGGTTTTGTACCAGCTTGTCGGTGATAGAACTCAACTCCATGGCTTATCTCGAATAGACATTAAAGTGCTCAAAAACGTAAATTGGGGTGCTATGGCTGCGCACAGGTGGCTATAATCGCGGACTTTGGTGTTCGCTATGTTGGTGTCGCTGCGCCATCCAGCAGCTTCGCTGAGTATAGCGGCTCATAAGAATTTTCCTGTAGATACCATACACGCCAAGGCAAATAATAAGCATGACCGATTCGGCA
Source organism: uncultured Cellvibrionaceae bacterium (assembly GCA_964542655.1). Classification (GTDB taxonomy): domain Bacteria; phylum Pseudomonadota; class Gammaproteobacteria; order Pseudomonadales; family Cellvibrionaceae; genus Cellvibrio. The sequence goes on along the minus strand of CAZIWB010000018.1, from coordinate 108,836 downwards.
ACTGAGGCAGCAATTCCACTGCTCGAACTCTATAACCTTGGCTGTGAGCGAGATGATCGCCTGCTGTTTTCCGGTCTGGATTTGCAATTATTCCCCGGCGATGTTGTACAAATTGGCGGTCCTAATGGCGCAGGCAAGACAACCTTGTTGCGTGCCCTTGCGGGAATCAGCACGGATTATCACGGCCAAATCCGCTACGCTGGCCAGGCTTTGCCGGATGCAGCTTGGGAGTTTGCCGGCGATAGCCTCTACCTCGGTCATTTGCCCGGGATTAAAAAAGCCCTGACCCCCGCTGAAAATCTGGAATGGTACAAAGCCCAGAGCGGTGCTGCAGTTTCTATCGAGCAGGCCCTTGCAGCGGTTGGCTTGTATGGCTATGAGGATACCCCCTGCTATCAATTGTCGGCCGGGCAGTTGCGCCGGGTTGCGCTGGCAAGGTTGCATCTGAGCCGGGCGCGTATCTGGATTCTTGATGAGCCTTTCACCGCGATCGACAAATTGGGTGTTAGCCAGTTAGAGGCGTTGATTGCCCGCCAATGCGCAAATGGTGGTGTAGTGATTCTCACCTCCCATCAGGATTTAACCTTGCCGCAGTTGAAGATAGTTAACCTGCACGACTATCAGCCATGTGTACGCGGTGATAAAACCAATAATGGATTTGGCAGTCTGAGCGATGGGGATGCTTATCATGCATGATGAGACCCCGGTAACCAGTTTATTTGGCGGTTTTGTTGCCAGCTTTCGTCGCGATTTACTGATTGCGGCGCGGCACAAGGCTGAACTCACTAATCCATTGGTATTTTTCCTGATTGCGGTGACCTTGATCCCCTTGGGGGTTAGTCCGGAAAAAACGGTACTGGCTTTATTGGCGCCAGGGATTGTATGGGTGATGGCGTTGCTAGCGACGCTGTTGTCGCTCGATGGTTTGTTCCGCAGCGATTACGACGATGGCTCCCTGGAGCAAATGTTGATTAGCCCACAGTCGTTGTATTTTACGGTCATGGCGAAAGTGCTGGTGCACTGGTTAGTATCGGGTTTGCCCGTCACATTGCTGGCACCTTTACTGGGTTTAATGTTGAGTTTGCCTATGGACGGTTATTTACCCTTGCTGGCATCCCTTGCATTAGGTACGGCATCCATGAGTTTAATCGGTGCGGTGGGCGCGGCGTTGACAGTTTCGCTGCGTAAAGGTGGTTTATTGTTGTCCCTGATCATCATGCCACTGTATATTCCCGTACTGATTTTTGGTGCGAGCGCAGTTCAGACAGCGGTGCAGGGCGGCGCCATTGGCATGCAACTCGCAGTGTTGGGGGCGTTTCTCGCATTGGCGTTGGTCCTTGCTCCAATTGCAGCACTGGGTGCTTTGCGTATCAGTACAAATGGTTAACTAATAATAACGATCAGCTAACAGCTTCAGCGATAAGGTCTCACAACTATGGCATGGCAATGGTTTCATCGGTTAGGTTCTCCCCGTTGGTTTTACGAAAAAACAACTCCCTGGTTGCCATGGTTGGCTGTGCTGAGTATCTCCCTTATTGTGACCGCAGCCGTCTGGGGGTTGGCATTTGCACCGGCAGATTTCAAACAGGGCAATAGTTACCGCATTATTTATATCCATGTGCCCGCCGCATTCCTGGCCTTGGCGGGTTATTACATCATGGCAATTTCCGGGGCGGTTGGCCTGATCTGGAAAATGAAATTGCCATTTATGGTGATGAAATCTGCTGCGCCGATAGGTGCCTTGTTGACCTTTGTGTCGCTGGTGACCGGTTCTATCTGGGGCAAGCCTACATGGGGAACCTGGTGGGAGTGGGATGCGCGTATAACCTCAATGTTGATTTTGTTTTTTCTCTACCTCGGTATGATTGCGTTGCAACAGGCTTTCCAACATCGTGATACCGCTGATAAAGCCAGTGCGATATTGGCGTTGGTAGGTATGGTGAACATCCCGATTATTTATAAGTCAGTCGATTGGTGGAATACGCTCCATCAACCTGCAACCATCAAATTTACCAGTAAGTCCACTATCGATCCCTCCATGTTGTACCCTTTGTTGATAATGGTCATCGGTTTTTATTGTTTCTATGCCCTGGTGTTGCTGCTGTATACCCGCGTTGAAATATTGCGCCGCGAAAACCGCACCCAATGGGTTAATGATTTGATTAGCGCGATAAGCAAGAGGGCGTGATCATGAAATTCCAATTTGAATCGATTGCCGATTTTATCGCCATGAATGGCCACGGCCCTTATGTCTGGGCATCTTATGTGATCACCTTTTCGGTGCTGGTTTTTTTGTTGATTAGCCCGTTATTGCAGAAAAAGGCATTTGTTAAACAACAGCAAAAACAACAAAAATTGGCGCAGGCGAATGACATCGCTCGTGAATCAATTGAATAAATGATTTTCCGTATTAGCTGAACAGAGCGCGACAACCTATGCACCCGCTTCGCAAACAACGTTTGATGATTGTTATCTTTATTGTAGTTTTCTCCAGTGTCGCTGTGGGTTTAATGGCCTATGCGCTACGTGAAAATATCAATTTGTTTTACCCACCCAGCAAAATCGCCGCAGGTGATGTGCCCCACAATACACGCATTCGGGCGGGTGGCTGCGTAAAACCCGGGAGTGTTCAACGCTCAGACACGTCATTGGAAATCCATTTTTTAATTACCGATGGTATGGCCGATGTCAAAGTCAATTTCAACGGTATATTGCCAGACTTGTTTGCTGAAGGTGAAGCTGCCGTTATTAACGGTGTGGTGACTGAGGCGGGCGAATTAAATGCGAGTGAAGTGCTTGCCAAACACGATGAAAACTATGTGCCGCCTGAAGTTGCTGACGCAATGAAAGATAAAGGTGAGCATCAAAAAACCTGCGAGGGCTTGAAATATGGCGCTTGATTTTGTTCAGCTTGCACCGGAGCTCGGGCAGTTTTCCCTTATATTGTCCCTCTGTTTAAGTGCCGCATTGTTTATTTTGCCTTTGGCTGGGGCATATTACGGTAGCAATGTATTGATGCAATCTGGCCGCTCACTGGCGACTGGTTTTTTTATCTTTGTTGCATTTTCATTTTTTTGTTTGGCCTATTCGTTTGTGCACGATGATTTCTCGGTTAAATATGTTGCATCTAACTCCAACTCACTCTTGCCGGTTTATTACAAAATCAGCGCAGTGTGGGGAGGGCATGAAGGTTCATTGTTACTATGGATTTTAATGCTCTCCAGTTGGACTCTGGCGGTTGCCATTTTTAGTCGTTCGCTGCCCCTGGATATGCAAGCGCGAGTACTTTCCATATTGGGTTTTGTGGCGGTAGGTTTCCTATCATTCATATTGTTTACCTCAAATCCATTTGATCGAATCCTGCCTGTTCCGCCCCAGGATGGAGGTGATTTAAATCCACTGCTGCAAGACATAGGTTTGATTATCCATCCCCCAGTCTTGTATATGGGGTATGTTGGCTTCAGTGTCTGCTTTGCGTTTGCAATTGCGGCGCTTTTAACCGGACGTCTGGATAGTGCCTGGGCGCGCTGGTCGCGTCCATGGGCAACAATGGCATGGGGCTTTTTATCTGTAGGGATTGCGCTCGGTAGTTGGTGGGCTTATTACGAATTGGGTTGGGGCGGCTGGTGGTTTTGGGATCCTGTAGAGAATGCATCTTTCCTGCCCTGGTTAATCGGCACTGCATTGATCCATTCGCTTGCGGTAACCGAGAAACGCAGCTTATTTAAAAGCTGGACAATCCTGCTCGCTATTTTTACGTTTTCATTGAGCCTGTTGGGAACCTTCCTTGTTCGCTCCGGTGTGCTGACATCAGTGCATGCATTTGCCAATGATCCTGAGCGAGGTGTTTTTGTGCTCGGCTTTTTATTGGTAGTGGTGGGCGGCTCATTAACGCTCTATGCATTGCGCGCCCCGGTAGTGAAAGGTTCAACCGGTTTCAATTTGTTATCACGCGAAACCCTATTGTTGGGCAACAATATCCTGCTCACCGTGATTATGGTGATGGTGCTTATAGGTACACTTTATCCGCTAATCGCCGATGCGCTAAAACTAGGCAAAATTTCTGTAGGCCCGCCGTATTTTAATTTGTTCTTTTTACCGCTGATGGGGCTGCTGTGTTTGTTGATGGCGCTGGGGCCGCTTTCCAACTGGAAGCGTACGTCGGGCATGCAATTTATAAAGTTGCTCTGGAAGCCTTGGGCAATCAGTTTGGTAATTGGTTTGGTATTTCCGTTTGTCTATCGTGACAAATATGAAATCCTTGCTGCACTGGCAGTTTTTATCACAAGTTGGATCATAACGGCGCTTTTGGCGGATTTGATTTATCGCCTGCGCAATAGTGAATCCTGGTTGTCCGGCTTAAAAAAATTGAGTTTAAGTTATTACGCTATGGTTATCGCACATGCGGGGATTGCGATGACTGTTGCGGGTGTTGGTCTCACCAGTATCTACACTGAGCAACGTGATATCCGCATGGAAGTAGGGCAGAAAGTAACGGTGGTTGAATACGACTTTATCCTCAACAAGCTCACCCATATTGATGGCCCTAATTACAAAGCAGAAGAAGCCTTAATCACTGTGATGAAAGACGGTAAATTCTTGCGCGAAATGAAACCGCAAAAACGTCGCTACCTTGCCAGTGGCAGCACCATGACAGAAGTTGCGTTGGATGTTGGTTTTTTTCGCGATCTTTATGTGGCCATGGGTGAGCCCCTGAACGAAACTGCATGGGCGATGCGTGTGCATCTCAAGCCTTTTGTGCGCTGGATTTGGCTGGGTGCATTAATGATGGCTTTTGGTGCTGTACTTGCTGTAGCTGACAAACGTTATCGTAAAGTAATTAAACAAGAAGCGTCAGCAGTAGATATCCCGGCAGGAAAATTGGTAAATGAATAAGCAGCGTCTTTTGTTATTTATACCCTTGGTTATTTTTGCGGTGTTGGTGGTTTTGTTTTGGCGTGGGCTTTCATTAAACCCAAGCGAGATGCCCTCTGCATTATTAAATAAACCTGTCCCTGTTTTTGAGTTGCCGGTATTGGCGGCTCCAGAAAATCCACAGGGATTGGTGAATGCAAATCAGGAAATGCTTAAAGGCAAAGTCAGTTTATTAAACGTCTGGGCGACCTGGTGTGTCACCTGCCGGCAGGAGCATGAATTTCTTAATTCGCTTAAGGCGCAAGGGGTTCCTATCTACGGGATCAACTACAAGGATAATGCTGAGGATGCACAGCAATGGTTGGCGGAGTTGCATAATCCCTACATTTATAGCGTCATCGATGCTGATGGTCGTTTGGGTTTAAATCTCGGTGTATTTGGTGCGCCGGAAACCTATGTGATCGATAAGCAAGGCGTTATTCGTTATAAGCACATTGGGGATGTAAATGCCCAGGTCTGGGAAAAAACCATCAAACCAATTGTCGATAGTCTCCAGTAAGCCCTCATTAAGTAATACCCTTCAAAACAATTGGACTTGATCGAGATCAAGTCCAATTTATAGCCTCCGCGTAAACTGGGCTTATCAGTTGGAAATGTGGAGGTGCCTATGTATATAGATTCAATTGTTCTTTATGGTTTGGTTATCGTTGCATTGGCTTGCATCATGATCACTTATGTAGGGGTCTATGCATACAAACACATCAAAGAGGATTCTGCGAGGGCTGAAGGGGGGATTAAAAGTAAAGCTGCGTAGCAGATGTGTATTTTTTAAAGCACCTATGGAGCCTTTTTTGTTTTTGGTGGAGCGGCTTTACGATTTATTTTCCGACAGGCATAAAAAAAGCCCCTGATGTGGGGCTTTTTTCATTTCTCAATATGGCGGACCGGACGGGGCTCGAACCCGCGACCTCCGGCGTGACAGGCCGGCATTCTAACCGACTGAACTACCGGTCCGCAGCGTCACAAAAAAACACTATTACTTTGTGAGTAAGAGTGGTGGGCGGTACAAGACTCGAACTTGTGACCCATGCCTTGTAAGGGCATTGCTCTACCAACTGAGCTAACCGCCCAAGATTACACGCTTTTCAGCGCTCACCTTGTTGGTGGCGCGTATTCTAATCATGTAAAACTTTGGGTCAACCTTTTTTTTGCAGATTTTTTAAAAAAATGCTGAAAACTCAAAAAACGATTGCAAAACAAACACTTGTGATCGGTTTTTGTTCTTGATGGCAAAATTTCCGCTCTCGCTTATGAGTTGTTATACTCGCGCAAAATTTCCATTCATGCCGCGGAAACCTCTTTATGTGCGCAACTCTAATAAGACTTTGCACCTGTCTCGGATTGTTATTCATTTCTTTAACCAGCTTTGCAGCAATTGAAGTGCATGAGTTCGATAATGATGTTGATCGCCAGCGCTATCAAACCTTTATTGATGAAATGCGCTGCCCAAAATGCCAGAACCAGAATCTTGCCGGCACCAATTCGCCTATTGCTATGGATTTGCGTCGCGAGCTGGAATTGATGATCAAGGACGGGAAGTCCGATAAAGAAATTGTCGATTTTATGGTAGAGCGTTACGGTGAGTTTATTTTGTATCGTCCACGTTTATCGCCTGCCACTTTGCTGCTATGGGGAGCGCCGATCGTTCTATTGGTCTTCGGTGTGATCATGCTTCTACTTATAGTGCGTAAGCGCCGCCGTCTTGATGTTGAGGGGAATGCTGGTCTTTCAGCGACAGAGCGCGAGCGATTGAATAATTTGTTAAATGCATCGTCGGATAATGATTCCACTGAACATTTCGCTAAAAAATCTGCTAAAAAATCCAATCAGGAGAATAAATAATGGTGTCCTTGTGGGTAGGGGCAGCGCTCCTGAGTGTACTGGCGTTAGCATTTATTTTTTGGCCATTGTGGCGTTATGGCAAACAGCAGAATGGGCAGTCGGGTGAAGTGGTTGCAGAGCGCCTCGCTGAAAACGTGCGTTTGTTTCGCGAGCATATTGCGGAGTTGGGTGTGCAATTGGCCTCTGGTCGAATTGACCAGAATCAATTTGAACAATTAAAGCTGGAGCAGGAGCGTGCATTGCTTGAGGATGAAGCTGATATTCGCTCCGCTCAGCAAACCCGAACCCTGGGCGCAGGCCTTAAAACACTGGGTGTTGTTGCGCTCCTGGTTGTTGTTGCCAGTTGGGGGCTTTACCAGCATTTGGGCAGCAGTGCGGATGTGGAGATTCGCCTGGCGCAGGAACTCAAGCAAGAACTGGATAATGGTGATTATCTTGCCGGTCGCAATCCTGACCCGGTGCGCGCCCGCGAAATGGTGCGTTTGATTGAGGCACGTTTGGCGGATGAGCCGGAGCAGCTCCAATATTGGTTTTTCCTTGCGCGTATACAAATGGATTTGAATGACTTCAACCAGGCGATCAATGCCTACCAGCAAGTTCTGCAACGCGATACCAGCTCGCCAATGGTAATGGCGGAATTGGCGCAAGCGATGTTTTTGCGCGATGGTAATAAGATGAGTCCTCCAATCCGCGATTTGGTAGATAAGGTACTTAAAGCTGAGCCGGATAACACTATGGCACTGGGTTTGGCGGGTATAGATGCCTTTAGTAAAAAAGATTATGTCAATGCGATTAAATACTGGGAGCACACCGTCAAGTTGACCGGCCAGGATTCGCCCGGTAGCCAGGCATTGGTGGCAGGGATTGAGCGTGCGGCTACATTGTATTTTGCCGAGGGCGGCACAGAAGAGTCGCTGGCAGCAGCTCGCGCAGGTCGCCAATTAAGTATCAACGTCAGTTTGGCGGAAGGTGTGGAAGTGCGGCCCGACCAAATAGTGTTTGTATATGCGCGGATGTGGCAGGGGGCCAAAATGCCGCTGGCAATTGCTCGAGTGTCGGTTTCCGAACTGCCCAAGCGGGTGCTGCTGACAGAGGCAATGGCGATGACTCCAGCCATGAGCCTGGGGTCGGTGGACAATGTTGAGGTGGTTGCCCGTGTTTCGCAGGACGGTACTGCAACCGCAAAAGCGGGGGATTGGGAGGGGAGCTTCGGGCCCGTGGATATGAAGTCGGTGCCCGCTGATTTGAGTATTAAAATTGATCAAAAAATAGCGCAATAATCTCGGCATTTAGATAAATCTTTGTGTTTCTGGCCGAAAATTAAACAGGCGTTCCTGCATTGTTGTTTTTGCTGGTAGTGGCGGGTGTAAAGCATCGCACAAATGTGTAGAATCCCGCCCTTACAGGTTTTTTTGGCATCATCCTGATTTTTAATAACAGTCAAAAAAATTAACAAAATCAAACAGCTAGGCAATGTGTGGTTGCTGGCGATTATTTATTGAACAGGCGGGTTAGGCTAGGCTGCCCAAACCATATAAGCCTGATGAAACATGAGTGTATGGACCTATGCGGCTAAAGTGCATCAAGCTGGCTGGCTTTAAATCGTTTGTTGACCCAACCACGGTCAACTTCCCCAGCAACCTGTGCGCTGTTGTTGGTCCTAACGGCTGCGGTAAATCCAATATTATTGATGCTGTACGCTGGGTGATGGGGGAATCTTCCGCCAAAAACCTGCGCGGCGAAAATATGACTGACGTTATTTTCAATGGCTCCAGTGGCCGTAAACCCGTCGGTCAAGCATCTATTGAACTGGTATTCGATAACTCCGATGCCACCCTCGTTGGCGAATATGCCGCCTTCACTGAAATCAGTATCAAACGCAAAGTCTCTCGCGATGGCGACAACAGCTACTACTTGAATGGCACTAAATGCCGTCGCCGCGACATTACCGATATCTTCCTCGGTACCGGTCTTGGTCCGCGTAGCTACGCGATTATCGAGCAGGGGATGATCTCCAAGCTTATCGAGGCAAAACCGGAAGATCTCCGGGTTTATATCGAAGAAGCTGCTGGGATTTCCAAATATAAGGAGCGTCGTCGCGATACTGAAAGCCGTATGCGCCGCACCCAGGAAAACCTGGAGCGCCTGACGGATATTCGCGATGAGTTGGAGCGCCAGTTATCGCGCTTGCAACGCCAGGCGCAAGCTGCCGAAAAATACGCAGAATACAAAAAAGAAGAGCGTTTACTAAAAGCGCAATTGCAAGCCCTTAAATTCCAGCAGTTGGATTTGCAAGCGAAAGCCAAGCAAGCCGGTATTCGCGATCTTGAATTACGTATGGAATCCTTTGTTACCGACCAGGTAAACAAGGATACCCAAATCGAAAAATATCGCAGCCAATACACTGAATTGGGCGATAAATTTAATGAGGTACAGGGCCGTTACTACGCGATTGGTGCGGAGATCGCCCGCCTTGAACAAAGTATCCAGCACGCCAATGAGCGCGCCCGCCAATTGCAAACAGATCTGGATCAAACCACTCGCGATAGCAAAGAAGCTGAAGAAAATTTATTAATCGATACGCAAAAAACCGAAGCCTGGGAAGAAGAGTTATTAGAGCTTGAACCCGAGCTGGAAATGGTTAAAGCGGCGGAAGAAACCTCCAGTGAGTCATTGATCGACGCCGAAGAAGCCATGCAGCGCTGGCAGAATGAGTGGGACGGATTTAACCAGCGTGCTGCTGAGCCGCGTCAGCGTGCTGAAGTACAGCAATCCCGTATCCAGCATCTTGAGCAAGTGCAGCAGCGTTTGTTGCAGCGCATTGAAAAATTGCGTGAAGAAAAAGCCAATTTACAAGATGGTACAGAAGACGATTCCATCAATGAATTAACCGAGCAGCTTGCAGAGTTGGATTTGGTTGCTGATGAAAAACGCATGAAACTGGATGCGTTTGTTGAACAACTGGATAGCACCCGCAACGACAACAACCGTTTCGTCAATGAATTGGACCAGGCGCGCAGCCAGTTGCAAAAAATGCGCGGCCGTCATGCATCGCTTGAAGCATTGCAGCAAGCAGCAATGGGCGAGAAAAATAAAGCTGTTACCCAATGGTTGGCACAAAATGATTTGACCGATAAGGCACGTCTGGCCGATTCCATCAGTGTGGTTGATGGCTGGGATAAAGCGCTCGAAACTGTATTGGGCAACGCACTGCAAGCCGTATGCATTGATCAAGTCGATGCAGTGACTGGATTGCTTGAAGGCCTCAAGCAAGGTGAGTTGGTGCTCTTTGATACCAATGCAAAAACCTCGGCTGCATCATCAACAAAAGCCGCTTTGCTCAGTACAAAAGTAACCGCACCCTGGGATGTCCAGGGATTGCTCGCCGGAATTTATATTGCAGATGATTTATCTGCAGCACTTGCGTTACGCCAACAGCTTGCCGCCAATGAATCGGTTATTACCCGTGATGGTATTTGGCTGAGTCCACATTGGGTGCGTGTGACCCGCGATACCGATGCCAGTTCCGGTGTTATTGCCCGTCGCCAGGAGTTGGATGAATTAGCGGCAGCGATTGCAAGTGCAGAAGAAAATATTGAAACACTCAATGCCCAGCTTGAAGAAGGGCGTGCGGCCATTAAGCGTTTGGAACAAGACCGCGAAAACCTGCGTCGCCAGGTCGATGAAGAAAACCGCAAATATGGCGAATTGCGTTCACAATTAAGTGCGAAACAAGTTCGTATAGAACAAATGAATATGCGCCGCGAACGTGCGGACAATGAAATCCGCGAAGCGCGCGAACAAATGGAGCAGGAAGCTGAGCATTTGTCAGAAGCGCGTATGATTTTGAGCGAAGCCATCGAAATGATGGAGCAGGATACCGACCTGCGTGAATCGCTGCTGCAACAGCGCGATGATATCCGCACCGGTTTGGATACTGCCCGCCAGCGCGCTCGTCATGATAAAGACAAAGCCCACGAAATTGCCATGCGTTACCAATCGGTAAAAACACAATTGGATTCAATTCGTTTGGGAATTGGTCGTTTGCGTGAGCAGACCTCACGCTTGCAAGAGCGTCGGGAGCAATTGCTTGCCAGCATTGCCGATAATCGCGATCCGGTTGAAGAGTACAAGCTTGAGCTTGAGGCTTGCCTCGCCAAGCGTTTATCCGTTGAGGCCTCCTTAACAGAAGCGCGTCGCGCGTTGGAAACGGTTGAACATGAGTTACGCAACTCCGAACAGGCGCGCAATCGCGCTGAACAGGAAGTGCAAGCGGTACGCGCGCATTTGGAGCAGGAGCGTTTGGCTGCGCAAATGTTTGAGGTGCAACGTGCCGGCATTGTTGAGCAGTTGGAGGAAGAAGAATTAAATCTCGACGTTATTTTGGCTGAAATGCCGGAAGGTACCGAGGTGAAGCCGCTAGAAGAAGAATTGGAAAGTCTCGCCGGGAAAATTTCCCGCCTCGGTCCGATTAACCTGGCGGCAATTGATGAATATAAAACAGAGTCCGAGCGCAAAAACTATCTCGATACGCAAAATGCCGATTTAATGGAAGCCCTTGAGACTTTGGAGAATGCGATTAAACGCATTGACCGTGAGACCCGCACACGCTTTAAAGAAACATTTGATCAGGTAAACAAAAGTTTGCAGGAGTTGTTCCCGAAAGTGTTTGGTGGTGGCCACGCTTATCTGGAATTAACTGGCGAAGAGTTGCTTGATACCGGTATTACGATTATGGCGCGCCCACCGGGCAAGCGTAACAGCACTATTCATTTGTTGTCGGGTGGTGAAAAAGCCTTGACGGCGATTGCGTTGGTATTTTCGATTTTCCGTTTGAATCCGGCACCTTTCTGTATGCTCGACGAAGTTGATGCGCCCCTTGATGACGCCAACGTGGGTCGTTATGCGCGTATGGTTGAGGAAATGTCGGCGCAGGTGCAATTTATTTACATCACACATAATAAAAATGCGATGGAAATGGCGCACCAATTGTTAGGCGTTACCATGCACGAGCCAGGTGTTTCGCGATTGGTAACTGTAGATGTGGACGAAGCTGCAGAATTAGCTGCGGTTTAAACATTGAACTAATTATTACGGATAACCTTATGAAAGATTGGGTCATCATTATTGGTTTTTTACTGATTATTCTGGTGTTGGCGGATGGGATCAGACGCAAGCGCAATGAGCGCCTTGGCAATATCAAAGTATCGCGTTCACTCAAGAAAAGTCTAAAACAACAAGCGGAATATGAAGATGACGTGCCCGCTGAAGCGCCCAGCTATACCAGTGAGCTACCCAATGGCGGTGGGCGTGTGGTGGGGCAACGTGATCCTTCAATACGTATTCCAAGCATTGAGAAAAAAGCGCAAGCCAAATCTTATTTGGATAAGCATCCTCATCAGGATGAGCCTTCACAAAAAACTGCTCCGCGCTCCCAGCGTGAGCCGCAGCAAACCAGTTTAAACCTCGGCCAATCAGTTCCTATGCTGATGGAATCTGTGGATGATGCCAAAGCTTATACAGGTTCAGGTGAGCGGATAGAGCCCGGTTTTTCTGCATCGCGCGATGACGATCTCGATGATGAATACGATGATCAGCAAAACGAAAATTTTGATGCGGATGATTATGAGCGAGAGGATTATGAAAGTGATGATCGTTCCTATAAGCATGAAGCGCATAAGCAGGATTATGACGAAGAGCATGATATCCAGGCTGAAGATGATCGTGATTTGAATCCCGAAGATGAAGATCAATTCGAGGATGATGAATACAGCCACGAAAGTGATTATGACGAGGAGGATGATTCAGAAGAGGATTACGAAGAAGATCCCCAATCTGCATCAGATGTACAAAATAATCTTGCAGGGAAACAACCAGCGGAGCCGGAAGAAGTTTTAATCATCAATGTCATGGCGCACAAAGGTGAAATGTTTAATGGCGGTGAGCTGCTCGACATTATTTTGCAATGCGGCATGCGCTACGGAAACATGGATATTTTTCATCGCCACAGCGATACCAAAGGCGAGGGCGCTTTGCTGTTTAGTATGGCCAACATGGTTAAACCAGGTACGTTTGACCTGGATGCTATGGATGAATTTGAAACGCCAGGCGTCAGTTTATTTATGACGTTACCAATTGATGCTGATTCAATGCAATCGTTTGATTTGATGGCCGACACGGCGCGTGCAATTTCCGAAACCCTCGGCGGCGAATTAAAAGATGAACAGCGCAGTGTGATGACTCGCCAGACATTGGAGCATTGCCGCCAGCGCATCCGCGATTTTGAACGTATGCGTTTGTTCCGTAGACCACCGCGTTAATGATTGTCGCCCAGCGCACAAGGAGGTGTGTGCAATTGCAATATCAGGCATGAATCACGCAATACCCAAGCATGCGTAATTGGATAAACGCCGAATCACCAGGTTTACATATTCATGTCTACTCCCTCCTTGTTTGATAATTTTTCGCCAGAAATTGAACAGCTGCGCCAGGAGCTTCACCAACATAACTATCGCTATTATGCATTGGATGATCCGCAAATTACCGATGCGGAATACGATCGCTTAATGCAGCGTTTGCGCCAGTTGGAAGAGCAATACCCTGAATCGGTCACGCCGGATTCACCTACACAGCGCGTTGGCGCTACCCCCTTATCCGCATTTCAAACTGTTGTGCATGAAATGCCAATGCTCTCGTTGGATAACGCCTTTAGCGATGAGGATTTGATTGCGTTTAACCAGCGTGTGCAAGACCGTTTAAAAACAACGGGTGATATTGAGTACGCCTGCGAATTAAAACTCGATGGCATTGCGGTTAGTTTGTTGTATCGCGATGGTGTATTGGTGCGCGGTGCAACTCGTGGTGACGGCACCAATGGTGAGGACATTACGCAGAATGTGCGCACCATCAAATCGATTCCATTGCGTTTGGCGGGGAGCGGTTATCCTGCAGTGCTTGAGGTCCGCGGTGAAATTTATATGCCCAAAGCGGGCTTTAACGCGCTCAATGAAAAAGCGCGTGCAGCGGAAGAAAAGTTATTTGTAAATCCACGCAATGCGGCAGCTGGTTCGTTGCGCCAGTTAGACTCGCGCATTACTGCAAGCCGCCCCTTGGAAATGTGCGCCTACAGTGTCGGCTGGGTTGAAGGCGGTGAATTGCCTGCTACCCACAGCGGCGTTTTGGCAGCGCTAAAATCCTGGGGGTTTTTAACCAATCGCGAAACCGATGTTGCAGGCAATATCCAAGATGCCATTGAATTTTATCGCCGCATTGGCGAAAAACGCGATGCACTGGCTTACGATATCGACGGTATCGTCTTTAAAGTAAATTCACGCCAGTTGCAGGAAGAGTTGGGTTTTATCTCGCGCGCTCCGCGCTGGGCAATTGCTTACAAATTTCCTGCCCAAGAAGAGTCAACTACTTTGCTTGATGTTGAGTTCCAGGTCGGAAGGACTGGCGCTGTTACCCCCGTTGCGCGTCTGCAACCAGTATTCGTAGGTGGAGTTACTGTTTCCAATGCAACCTTGCATAATCGCGACGAAATTAATCGCCTCGGAATAAAAATTGGCGATACAGTCATTATTCGCCGGGCAGGTGATGTGATACCGCAAATCGTGCAAGTGGTAGAGGCCAAACGCCCGGCTGATGCACGCGATATCCTGTTTCCCGAACATTGCCCGGTTTGCAACTCGCCGGTAGAAACCGTTGCAGATGAAGCCGTAGCGCGTTGTTCTGGCGGTTTGGTGTGCGCTGCACAGCGCAAAGAAGCGATCAAACATTTTGCGGCGCGCAAAGCCATGAATGTGGAAGGGCTGGGTGATAAACTTGTCGAGCAACTGGTTGATCTCGGGTTGGTAAATACCCTTGCAGATATTTACAACCTTACACGTGAGCAATTAGCGGCATTGGATCGCATGGGTGAAAAATCTGCCGATAAGATTTTGCTTGCGCTGGAAAATACTAAAAAAACTACCTTGGCTAAATTTATTTTTGCTTTGGGAATTCGCGAAGTAGGTGAGGCGACCGCGCGTAATTTTGCCAATTACTTTGGCAGTTTTGAGACTTTGGCAGCGGCTGATGAAGAATCTTTGCAAAAGGTTCCGGATGTGGGGCCAGTGGTTGCGCATTTTGTGGCAGAGTTTTTTGATCAGGAATCCAATCGTATTGCGGTGGAAAAACTGCGTGAGGCGGGTATTCATTGGGATAACATCGATGTTGCCAGCCCACAGGAGCTCCCCTTGGATGGTCTTACCTATGTTTTGACCGGCACCTTGGAAGCGCTATCGCGCGATGATGCCAAATCGCATTTGCTCGCTTTGGGGGCAAAGGTGGCGGGTAGTGTTTCCGCTAAAACCGATTATGTGGTTGCTGGGCCAGGTGCAGGCTCCAAACTGGCAAAGGCAGAGGAGCTGGGTTTAAAAGTGATGGATGAAGCGGGGTTGCTGGAATTGTTGCGTGAACATGGACGGCTGGTATAGATATGTATTTAGTAGCCAAATTATTGTTAATGATTAGTTTGTTGGGAGTGGTCGGTTGCTCAACCCTGCCGCCATCCAATCCCAATAATATCTGCGATATTTTTGACGATAAACCCTCCTGGTATAAAGACTCCAAAAAAGCCGAGAAACGTTGGGGATCACCGGTGCCAGTTATGATGTCGATCATGTATCAGGAATCCCAATTCAAGCACAATGCGAAGCCGCCACGCACCAAAATTTTATGGATAATTCCGGGGCCCAGGCTGAGTGATGCCTATGGTTATCCGCAGGCGAAAGATGCTGTTTGGGACGAGTACCAGGATCAAAGTGGCAACAGCTGGTCGCGGCGCGATAATTTTGGTGATGCGATAGATTTTATCGGCTGGTACAACAAGCAAAGCCAGAAGCGCAGCAAGATTGGCTTGGGTGATGGCTACAATCTCTACCTCGCCTACCACGAAGGGCATGGTGGTTATAATCGCGCAACTTATCGTAAAAAAAATTGGCTGATAAAAACGGCGCGCAAAGTGAAAGATCGTTCCGATCAATACACTTATCAATTGAGTAAATGCGAAGAGCGCTTTAAGAGCAAATGGTGGTGGCCGTTTTAATCTGACACTGAATTAACGAGTGTTTTCACTCGATGACCAAAATCGGAGTGGGTATGGATCAAGAATCAATTGTTTACGGTTGTATTAAGGATATCTCTCCAGCCATGGTGGAGTCAGAACGTATTCGCGTGAATCGCGAGGCGATGCTGTCACTGCCGCACGCCGATGAGTGGCCTTTTCTAAGCCAGGAAATGTTTTCCATTCCGAGTGTTGATTCGCCCTTTTTTAATTACCAAACCGAAGTTATGCATTTTGGTGCATCCTACAAGGCCGTTGAATACGAATGGGATCAATGGATTGCGCAATTTGAATCCCTGTTGAGTCGGATGTATTGGGTTTCTGCCACTGTGCATCTGGAAACTGAATTGTCGGGTACGCATACATTTACCTGGGAAGCCTATGGCAGTTACCACAAGCCTGGTTCCGGTGATATGCGTGTGCGCTGCGAGTGGAGCCACGAAGGCTCCCTCGGTATTTAATTAATATTGATCAGGCATTTATGTATGCAAATTCCTTTGACTACACCGGATTTTCGTTTTCGCCGCTTGCGTAAAACCAGTGCGTTGCGTGACTTGGTGCGCGAAACCCATGTGCGCATGAGTGATTTTATCCTGCCGATTTTTATCGAAGAGGGAATCACTGCGCCGGTTGCGATTAAATCCATGCCGGATGTCTATCGCTACCCGGAAACCCAGCTCGCGGAAATTGTTCAGCGCGCCTGGAACAAAGGCATCAAGGCAGTGATTTTATTTGGTGTGTCTACCCATAAAGATCATGAAGGTTCTGACACATGGTATGAGCAGGGTTTGCTCGCGCGCATGATTCACACTGCAAAACAAGCGCAGCCGGAAATGCTGGTGATTAGCGATAATTGTTTCTGTGAATACACTGAGCACGGACACTGCGGTGTTGTTGTACATGATGATGTCGATAACGATCAAACCCTTGCCAACTTGCAAAAGCAAGTGGTGCTTGCCGCGCAAGCAGGCGTGGATATGATTGCTCCCTCGGGCATGATGGATGGCATGATTAGCGCAATTCGCGAGGCATTGGATGCTGCTGGTTTTACCCATATTCCGGTGATGTCTTACTCCACCAAATTTGCATCGGCATTTTACGGTCCCTTCAGGGATGCAGTGGACAGCAGTTTTAAAGGTACTCGCAATACCTATCAAATGGACCCTGCCAATGCCCGTGAAGCACTTGCTGAATCCATGCAGGATGAAGTAGAAGGTGCGGATATTTTAATGGTTAAACCTGGTATTGCTTATCTTGATGTATTGGCTCATATCCGCGCTAATTCTGCACGTCCGCTGGCGGTCTATCATGTAAGTGGTGAGTACGCGATGATTAAAGCGGGTGCTGCTGCCGGCGTGATAGATGAAAAAGCGATTGTGTTGGAAACCATGACCGCATTTAAACGTGCGGGTGCTGATTTAATTATTACTTATTACGCAGAAAAGCTGGCCGAATGGCTGCCCGCATAATCTATTTTTCATTTGTATTATTCTCGTGAAGTTTTCTGATGTTTTTTAGCGATTCCCGCCAGCACTTTTTTAGTCCACTCACGGGAAAATACCGTGAGTTGGTTGCCGAGTGCTTGCGCCTCTTATATCAACGCCTTTACACCGATTTGCGCGACTATGGCCACGCCATGAACCGCGAGCAGGTGGTGGATATTTTTAAAGAGGCGATTGCCCGTGCGCCCATTTTGGACGCGGATACGAATGATGCCACTAATGGCGACGCAGATGATGCCAATGAAGGCCGCTTTAAAACCCAGCGCGATCTCGCCAGTTTTATTCTCAATCGCCTGATAGAAAATGGTTGGTTGGAAAAACAAGTCGATGAAACCAGTTTGCAAAGCAGTTATGGTTTTAGCCGTATGGGGCGTTTGTTTACCCAGCCGTTTGCTGACAATGATGCAAACCAGTTTCGTACCCGCAACCGCAACACACGCAATACGCGCAACAGTTTGCAAGCCTTTTACGACCAAGGCGAGATCAATGATTTGCTCGATGCTTACGAATATTCCGAGCGGATTATCAGTGACTTCACGGATGTAATTGCCGAGCTGGAAGAGCGCAAGCGCCAATTGGTGCGCGAGGTTGAATCGCGCCAATTAATCCAGCAGGCGAGCGATGAATTTTTTGATTTTATGGAAACGGTATTTAAGCCCGATCTGGAAGTTCGTTTGTCTGCGGACAGCGTAGAAAAATACCGCGACCAGATTTCTGACATCATCACCAAAATTCGCCGTAAACGTAAATACGGTTTGGGCGATGCCGAAACGGCTGCAAAAGATTGGCGGGCAGTGATGGAACTGCGTTTGCGTAAAGCCTTGCCACAAAAAGTAGTGCCCGGGATTTCGCTGTTGGAAACCCTGCTGCAAACAATTGATTCGCGGTTAAAAAATGCTTGCGACATTATGCTGCCCGCATTGCGCCGCGCATTGAATACCTTTACTCAGCGCGCCGATATTATCATTCGCCAGCTCAGTTACATTAATAGCCGCGGGCAAGATGATTTGATGGATATCTATCGTTCACTCGCCAATTTAACCGTTGAGCAGCAGGATCAATTGTTGCTGGAGCAGGGCGAGGCGATTGCCAGTATCCAGATGGGTTTTATTGATCCCGCACAAATCCAGTTGCGTGCTCCGCGCAATACCCAGGTTGTGCGTTCTATGTTGGATGAAGATAAGGCATTGGATGCAGAAGCCCAGAAAATGCTCTTTATACAACAGGCTCTCGATAAAGCCTTTATTTTGCAATCCAGCAGCCTGCGCGATTATGTGCATACCGCCTTGGTACAAAAAGGGCAAATCAAAAGCAGCGAGTTGCAAGCTAAGAATATGCAAGAGTTGCTGAATTTATCCCATGCAATTGAAGTGGGTGCAGCAGCTAACCTGTCATCCCGTTATCGTTTTTCCATTACCCAAAATGCTGATTGGCTGCATGCGCAGCCTTTGGTTGATAGCGATAAATATTTTAAACAGCGCGACGAGTTTGTTATTAGCTTGATCGACGATGGTGTAGAAAATGAGTAACCAATTGAGTTCGTTGCTGCAAGAGCAGCTGGATAAACACAACCTCAGTCTGGACAACTGGCGCGAACTGATACAGCGACTGTTGGATTACGGTGTGCTTTGCCGCGATGACAGCCAGGTAGAAGCGGAGCTCTACGACCGTTTTGTGCGTATCCCTGAGTTGGTGAATGATTATCTAGGCTTGATGGGCGTGCGCTTCCAGCACGATAGCCATTTTCGTTTTGTGCGGATTTTGCCTCCCGGCGCGCGCTTGCCGGGTATGGACGATGAGAGCGATGAGCCCTTTAACGCAGGGTTGCGCAGCCGGTTAAACCAGCATGAAGTTGCGCTGGTGTTGGTGTTGCGCGCTGAATATGACAAGGCGTTACGCGAAGGTAGTATTGATGAGCAAGGCTGCGCGACCTTATCGCTTGAAGCCATTGCGATGGCGATGAAAAGCCTGTTGCGTCGCAGTTTGCCAGAGAATTTGGGTGAACGTCGTCAGGCATTCAAACGTTTGCGCCAATTGCGCCTGATTAATTTTTTTGCCGAATCCGATATAGACTCCGGTGAAAGTTGGATCAAAATCCGCCCGTTAATTATCAACTTGGTCAACAACGAATGGCTGGAGCAAATCCGCAATCACCTTGCTGAAAATTTATTGCTGGTTGATGAAGATACGGATGACCAGGAGCAGGATGTTTCTGTTGAACCAAAATCGCGTAAATCCGCCCCGCATTTGAACCGCTCGCTTTTTGCGGCTGAAGAATAGTTATGTATCTCAAAAAATTTATTTATGTAAATTGGGGCAATGTGCCCAATACCGAATTTGATTTTGGTCCGATCAATTTATTTTCGGGTGGCAACGGTTCCGGTAAAACCACGGCGGCAGATGCCATCCAGACGATTATGACCGCTGCGCACGATAACCTGTTTCACTTTAACCCGGGACAGGATGAATCTAGCCAGCGTGGTCGCGGTGGCAAGTTGGTGCGTACACTCTCATCTTATGTATTGGGTTGTGACGATGGAGCCTATTCACGCCCGCAAGGTTGCGATGGTTATTTGGCTGCAGTGTTTTATCCCACACCTGGTGAAAATAGCGAGCCTTTTACCGCCTTGATTGGAATGCGCGCATTTTTGGAAACAACTGGACAGGGCGCATCCCTGCAAAAAGTTGCGCGCCTTGACGATACCCAATTTTATATTTTGAGCGATGTTGAGTTGGGCTTGAAAGATTTATTAAAGGAAGAAAAAACGCACAAGTATGTAGTGCCTCTTGACAAAATCTACGCGGGTTTACGCCGTCAATACGGCCAGCAACAAGTCGAAAAATACGATAAGAAAAAATCCTACCTGTGTCGTTTATACGGCATTTTGCGCGGCAAAAAAGATGCTATTTCGGAGCGTGAGGCGATGAACGCCGCGCGCGCCTTTTCGCGCTTTATGGCCTATAAACCGATCAAGGGAATTGATGAATTTGTCGCGAATGAAATTCTGGAATATCGCGACTTGGGTGAAGCGATACGTACAGTCTCCACCATGTTGAAGCGAATCCATACCATGGAGGCGGATGCGCGTACCCTGCGCCAGGGTATTGAGCGTATGGCGCAGGGGCGTCAGTGGTCGGACAATTTTATTACAAGCTGGTTAGAGCAACAGGTCCTGCAATATTCCCTTGCCAAACGCCGCTACAGCGATTCGCAAGCGCTTTACCTGGATGCAAAACACAAACAGCAATTGCTGCGCGAAACGTCTGCAAGCCATCAACAAACATTGGCCAGCTGCGAAGCTCAGCGCGATGAAATCAACCAATTGATTCTGGCAGCGACTGCACGCCGTTTGGGTGTGCCGGCATTGCGTGATAAGGATCAATTGGAGCAGGAAAAACATGCCCAGGAAAAACTGATCCAGGCCCAAGTACCCGAACTGCGTAAACAACACCAGCAATTGCAAATCAATCTGGAAGCTGCGCAACAATTTTCGTTGGCATTGCGCCAGACATCTATTGCCGTGGAATTGCCAGCGCTAAAAGAAGCGAGCCTTACCAACCTGGTGAAAAGCCTGTGCAGTGATGTGGCGACCCTGGATATCCATCAATTATTAAACCGCGATCTTATTGAGGTCAGTCCGCTTGAACCGCAACTCACAAAAGTGATTGAACTGCAAAAGCACCACAATGCATTTGTGGCAACCTTGTTTGATGTGGATTCCAATACGGCAGTACTGCGTAGCAATTTGCGCGACCAATTGGCGCAAGAGCGCGATAAAAGAAAAGCCCAGGCCGAACGCTTACAAAAGCAGACTGAAACCAAGCGCCGCGAAATTCAGACTTTGGAGTCGCGGCAGGTGAGTTATCCCGCTTTTGTGCGCGCGGCATTGGATGCAATTGCGGCCCAATGCCCCAAAGCCGATGCGCGTGTGCTGTGTGATTATGTGGATGTTGTTGATCGCGAATGGCAAGCGGCAATTGAAGGTTATATCGGCGCGGCGCGTTTCGGTATTATCGTTGAAGCTGAATACGAAGCCGAAGCAATTGCGATAGTGCGTAATATGGCGGGGCAGGGCAACCGCGCGCGTATTATCCAGGGCGAAAAAGCGCGCAAGGATCTGGATAAAACCGGTGACTCCCAACAAAATTCCATTATCCAGGTAATGAATTTCTCCCACGCTACTGCCGAAGCTTACATCAAGGCAAGTTATGGCAATGTGCAGCGGGTAGAGAATGCCAAAGAATTAAAAAATACCCGTCGTGGCATTACAAAGGATGCAATGGGTTCGGGCAACTACGCGATGTTCCGTTGTGATATGGCTGACTCTGAATTGGTATTTGGCCAGGGTGCCCGCGAACGTGCACTGGATGCCAAGCGCAATGAATTCCATACATTGGTCAGTGAGTGGCAAGCCGCAACTGCTTACGCAGAAGAAACGCAAGAATTACTAGTGGCAATTGATAAATTAAAAACGCTCACTTACGCCGAAACATTACAGACCATGTTGGCGGCGCAAAATAAAATCCTCGCTGTTGAGTCTACATTGCAACAACTGGATTTAAGCGATACCAAAGCGTTGGAAGCTGAACTGCAAGACTTGCAACAGCGCTTACAAGAGCAAAACCAACTCTATGCCCGTTTGAATAGTGCGCAGGTAGATTGTCGGGCTGATTTGAAACTGGCCGATAATCTTTGCCATAAATTGGATGCAGAACAAGATAAAACCCTTGCGCAGGCGGATGTCTGTGAAACGAATGTGCAGGACATCACGGCCTTTTGGCCGGAGTTTAATGCCGATGCCCGGTTGCAAGCGGCAGATGAAGCGGTTGCCCAACACAACGTGCATTATTTTGAATCCCAATTGGCTGGTGTTAACGCCGAACTAAAAACCATTCTGCACCGCTTGCAGCAAGCGGCTATGTTGCACAACCAATTTTGCGCGACAGCGGATTCGATTTTGGTGGATATCGATTATAACGATGACCTAGGCAGTGCGAACTTCCGTGCGATCTGCGATATGCGCCGCCAGTTTGACGCGCTCTACAATCGCGATAAAAACCATATCCTGGCCCAGCGCCACCAGGAAATTGAATCGCTGCGTGAAAGTTTCAACAACGCATTTGTGACCAATCTCTGTCATTCGATTTACCAGGCCATTAACGATGGCAAAAAAATCCTGGAAGAATTAAATAAAGAGCTGGAACATCACCGCTTTGGCGCCGACCGCGAGCGTTTCCGTTTCGATTGGGAATGGGTGGCAGAATTCAAGGAATATTGGCAGTTCTTTAAAGCAGTGATTGATAGCCCAAGCCTGGATGAAGGCGAAACCCTGTTCAATATGAAGCTGGATGAAAAACACCAGCGTGTGCGTGAGCGGTTGATGACAATGCTGCTTGATGAAGACGAGCAAAAAGCGTTGCGTGAATTAACACGTATTGCCGATTATCGCAATTATCGCCGCTATGAAATCTACAAGGAACCGGAAGGCAAAGCTCCCATTGCCCTGAGCCAATACGGCACAGGTTCCGGTGGGCAATTGGAAACGCCGGCTTATATTATCCGCAGCGCCGCGATCACCTCGGCGTTCCGTTTCAACGAAGGCAACAGCCATTTGCGTATGGTTTTGGTGGATGAAGCCTTTTCCAAAATGGATGAGCACCGCTCGCGCGAAGTGATCAACTATTTAACCGAGAGCCTCGGTTTGCAGTTGCTGTTTATTATGCCGAGCAGCAAATCTGGTCCCTTTATGGATTTGATTTCCAACCAGTTTGTATTCAGCAAATGCCCGACAGCGGAATCCGTCGGCGAATTAAAAAGCCGTGTGATGCTAGATCGCCAGGTATGTGACCAGGAAAAAATCAAAAAGTTAATGGCTAATCATCGCAAAGCGATTCGCCAACAAGCGGCGTTGGATTTTATGATCGAAGTGGAAGGGTAGAAATAAACGATGCGGATTTAATCCGCATCGTTATGGTTCACATTTGGAAAAAACCGCGCAATCTTTTTAATAAGCTTATCCTGCTCAATCGGCTTCACTACATAATCATCGACACCGTCTTCAATGGCAGAGCGAATTTGTTTCGCCTCGCTCACTGCGGTGACGAGCATAAAGACAGTCCCCAGGTAGCGCTCAGCGGCGCGCATGGCATTGTGTACATCTATGCCAGATTTGCTCGGCATATTCCAATCGCACAGCACCAGATCGTAGATTGGGTTTGCGTCGTACATCACCCCGATTGCGTTTAAGCCATCGTTGGCGAAATCGATTTGTGATATTCCTGCCGTTTGCAAATACGCATTGATCAGCTCGCAAATCAATTGGTCATCATCGACAACCAATACGCGAATTTGCCCCGGCTGCAATTCCTGGCGTCGTCCAAAAGCGGCTTGGCGGATAGGTGAAACAGTTTTGGTGGATATATAGTGGTTAACCCGTTCGGTACCGGGGGGATCAAGCGAGCGCAACTTTTCAGTAATTTTTTGTAAAGCTGAATTAATCAATGGCAGATTTTGTTCCAATTGTGCCCGAGCCTTTCCTGCTTCTACTTTATCAAGATTCTTGCCTATCCAATCGCGTTTTTGCGCCAATGTTTGCCCGATAATTTGTAGTTCCTGTTTGGTAAACATAGAAAACCTTGTGCTTGTAGAGATGAAAAACTTCTTTCAATATAGTCGAAACTCACCGCTTGGCTAGTTACCCCCTTTAATTATCGAAGGAAACCAGAGTGTCAAATATCGATTTATTCCTATCCCGCCTTGAACAATTGGTTGATCGCGTTGAGGCAATTTTGCCCGCCAAAGCACCTGAACCAGACTGGTCGGCCAGTGCTTTTCGGTGGCGCACACAGGTTAACGGCCAAGGCTATTTGCAGGCGGTCAAACACCCGCACCGGATCAGCCTGGATGCGCTTAAAAATATAGAGCCACAAAAAGAGTCTATAGTGCGCAATACCGCGCAATTTGTGGCCGGGCGTGAGGCAAATAATGTACTCCTGACGGGCGCTCGTGGCACGGGGAAATCCACACTGATCAAAGCGACCTGGACCGAGTTTGCCGGTCAGGGGCTCAAGATTATCGAAGTTGATAAGACAGACTTATTGCATTTGGCGGATATAGTGGACCTGGTGGGGGAGCGCCCCGAGCGGTTTATTATTTTTTGTGATGATTTGTCCTTTGAAGACGGTGAGATTAGCTATAAGGCGCTGAAATCGGTGCTGGACGGATCAATTTCTGCGCCAAGTGCAAATATGTTGTTCTATGCTACCAGCAACCGCCGCCATCTATTGCCACAGAAAATGCGTGAAAACCTGGATGTGAGCTACGAAGATGGTGAGGTTCGCCCGAATGATGCAATTGAAGAAAAAGTCTCCCTCTCCGAGCGATTTGGCCTGTGGCTGAGTTTCTACCCTTTCTCGCAGGATGATTACCTGGCCGCAGCCCACTATTGGGTAATCCATTTAGGTGGCCAATGGAATATTGCTACCGAACAAGCGGCGCTCTTATGGCATAGGACACGCGGTGCGCGCAGCGGGCGTGTTGCTTGGCAGTTCGCTAAGGATTACGTGGGCCGTCAGTAAAAAGTTTCACTGAAAAGTCGCCTTACCAATAGGAACTATTTTAGGAGTGCAACAATGTATTCAGGACAATCCAGTTTGTGCACAGCGATCTTGGAATCTCAAGCTCATGTGACGAATGGCGGTCATCAACTTTTCAACCGCACGCCTGATTTGTGCGATGCAGATGAAGCCCGTTTGCGCAAAACACTGCGCGATTATTTTGTCAGTACTTTTGATTGTTACGAGTCACTATTTGAGTGTCTTGCTAACGATCAGGCGTTTTATACCAAATCGATTAATTTACGCCATCCGTTGATTTTCTATTTTGGTCATACGGCAACTTTTTTCGTCAATAAATTATTGCTCACCCGCATGATTAGCGAACGCATTAATATGCGTTTTGAATCCATATTTGCGGTAGGCGTGGATGAAATGAGTTGGGATGACCTCAATGATGGAAATTACCAATGGCCGACACCCGCTGAAGTAAAACACTACCGCGACCAGGTGCGCGCACTGGTGTTGGATTTAATTGATAACGCACCGCTGCAAGTGCCGGTAGATTGGAATAATCCCTGGTGGGCGATCATCATGGGGATTGAACATGAGCGTATTCACTTGGAAACCTCATCCGTATTGATTCGTCAACACAGGTTGGAATTTGTAAAAAGTTCACCTGACTGGAAACCCAATTACATTACCGGCATTGCTCCGCAAAATGCCTTGATTAAGGTCAGTGCGGGGCAGGTGCATCTGACAAAAAATAAAGCCGACCCTTTTTATGGATGGGATAACGAATACGGCATGCACGAAGCCGATGTACCCGCATTTGATGCAGCAAAATATCTGGTAAGTAACCAGGAGTTTTTGCAATTTGTGGAGGCGGGTGGTTATTTGAATTCCCATAACTGGGAGGAAGAAGGGAAAGGCTGGCTTGCATTTACTAAAGCGCAGCATCCAACTTTCTGGGTGAAAAAAACCAATGGTTGGTTTATGCGCTTAATGACTGAAGAAGTTTCCATGCCCTGGGATTGGCCGGTAGAAGTGAATTACCACGAAGCCAAAGCATTTTGTAATTGGAAAAAATCCGAAACGGGTATGTCGGTGCGTTTGCCAACAGAAGATGAATGGTATCGCCTGTACGACACCGCTGGATTAAGTGATGTTAGTGCACAAATTGCCAACGCCAATATCCATTTGGATCATGGTGCGTCCTCTTGTTCGGTCAATCAATTTGCCCAGGGTGAATTTTATGATGTGGTGGGTAATGTCTGGCAATGGACGGAAACACCGATTTATCCTTTTGAAGGATTTGAGGTTCATCCCATTTACGATGATTTCACCACGCCCACATTCGACGGACGCCATAACTTAATCAAAGGCGGTTCCTGGATTTCCTGCGGCAATGAAAGTTTGCGTTCATCGCGCTATGCATTTCGTCGCCATTTTTTCCAACATGCGGGGTTCCGCTATGTTGTTTCCGGAGAAATAAAACCTGTGCCCAGCTCCCATTACGAAACCGATAAATTAGTATCGGAATATGCTGAATTCCATTATGGTGATGAATATTTCGGTGTCCCGAATTTTTCCAAAGCCCTGGTTGATTTGGCGATCAATACCTTAATCGATAAGCCCAAACGCAAAGCATTGGATCTAGGCTGCGCAACCGGTCGCGCTACATTCGAATTGGCTCGTCATTTCGATAAGGTCACCGGTGTGGATTTCTCTGCACGTTTTATCAACCTCGGCGTGCAACTTGCGAGCGGCGATACACTGCGCTACACACTTGCTGATGAAGGCGAACTTGTCTCTTATAAATCGCGCTCACTTGCCGATTTAGGTTTGGCAGAAACCAAAGATAAAGTCGAATTTTCCCAAGGCGATGCCTGTAACCTGAAACCCATTTTTACCGGTTATGACTTTATCCTCGCCGCTAACCTCATCGACCGCCTCTACAACCCCGCTAAATTCCTCAGCGCTATCCATGAGCGTTTAAATATCGGCGGTGTACTTATGCTCGCTTCGCCATACACCTGGCTCATTGAACACACTCCACGTGAAGACTGGATTGGCGGCCTTAAAAAAGACGGCGAGAGTTTCACTACATTAGATGGATTGCATGCACATCTGGATAAACACTTCCGCTTGATCCGGGGCCCACAAGAAGTTCCCTTTGTGATTCGCGAAACCAAACGGAAATTCCAGCATACGCTTTCGGAGGTTACGGTTTGGGAGAGGGTGGTGTAGTTATAATTTGATGCGGCCCTATAAAAAGGGGATGCAGATTCAGCATTCCCCTTTATTTGTGCTTTATCTGTAACGGTTACTTGAGCATGTTCGCATCATTGTTGTTCAGATGATGATTGGTAAAGCTGTTCAAGTTCATCGCTATAGAATAAATCTATACATTTCTTCGTGTTAAACGTTCCAGGGATTGAGCCAGAGTAACTTTTATTGATAAAAGTTTTAATTAATTTATCTGCATTTTCAAAAGCTTCAATTGGAAGGCTTGAGTTTTCAAGGTATCCGCTGGCAGTATTTAACGCATCTTGTTTATCGGCAGTATTGCTGGCAATTTCACTTAGGCATCGGCTGAGCGCCCAATTTTTAAAATGCAGATTCTCGATATCGGCGGTGTTATTTTGTGTTTGTACACAGGATAATAAAGTTATAGATAATAGTAACAAGGGAAATATTTTCACATTAATACCTTTCCTGATGCTAGTTTTTAGCTGAATGTAATTATTAGGATTTTAAGTGTTTTTAATGGTGATGAGGTTGGCAGACTACTACAAGTCTACCGACAATCCCTGTCAAAAATCATTGCTATCCTTAACTGATACAAATCAGCTAAGGATAAACAATGAAAACCCAATACTACACCGCCTCAAGTATCGATGGTTTTATCGCTACTGAAGATCATTCCCTTGATTGGTTGTTTCCGCTGGCGGATATCAGCCAGTCCAGTTATCCGGAGTTTATCGAGCATATCGGTGCTATCGCCATGGGTTCGGGAACCTATGAATGGTTGCTGCGCAATGCGGATGCGGTGATTGCCGAGGTGGGATCGCCTTGGCCTTATTCGCAGCCTGTGTGGGTATTCAGTCATCGTGTTTTACCGACGATTTCTGGGGTCAACATCCATTATGTGCAAGGCGATGTGCGTGAGCATCACGTGAAAATGGTTGCCGCTGCGGCGGGTAAAAATATCTGGATTGTTGGTGGCGGTGAACTTGCAGCGCAGTTTTATGATGCGGGTTTGTTGGATGAAATGATTGTCCAAATCGGATCAGTTACGCTGGGTAAAGGCAGGCCGGTTTTTCCGCGAGAGGTATTAAGCCCTGTTATGAAATTGAAGTCCGTGCAGCAAATGGGCGAGGGGATGGTGGAGCTGCGCTATTCACTGCAATCAGACAATTAATATTTAGACGGCTGGCGAAAGATGGAGGCAGCCCATCAAATAATTGATAAAAACTCACCGCCAATTTCTTATTTTCTGCTGTTTTTTTTGCGTCATAGAATTTGTTTGCTATTAAAGTCCCGCATTTAAATGATGATTAATAATAAAGTTGCGGATGCTTTTCTCTTTGTTATCTGAGGCGACAGCACGTCTGGCGCTAAATGCTATAGTTGGCAATAGATCAGACGATGCATCGCTCGTCGCAACCTATTTTGCAAAGAGGAAAGGCCATGGAGTTAACCAAACATACCAAAATATTGGTGGTTGATGACTTCGAACCTATGCGCAAGGTTACTTCTACCCAATTGCGCTCATTGGGGGCGACTCAAATTTATCAAGCCAAGGACGGTGCAGAAGCCCTGCGGATATTGAAGCAACAACCGGTTGACTTGATTCTTTCCGATTGGAACATGCCGATTATGACCGGGTTGGAATTGTTAACGGCGGTAAGGGCCAGCGAAAAATATAGTCACATCCCCTTTATTATGATCACTGCCGAGGCCGAGCGTGAACGGGTGGTGGAAGCGATTGCGCATGGGGTCAATGAATTGTTGGTAAAGCCCTACACGGCGGGTGGATTGTCTGAACGTATTGCCAAGGTGGAGAGCAGGAGGTCGAGGAAAATAATTTCACCGGCAGAGCCATTTCGAAATCCTTTGATTACTACACCAGAGCCTTCATCACCTGTGCAGAAGGTAGAAAAAACTGACCGGGAAAATAATCGCGCAACTATTTTAGTGGTGGACGATGTTACGGATAACGTGCAAGTACTCTTTCAGTTATTTAAAGATACTTATCGCGTACGCATAGCGCTGAGCGGCGAACGTGCTTTGGAAATATGTACATCGGATACGCCACCTGATTTGGTTTTGCTGGACATCATGATGCCGGGTATCGATGGTTTTGAAGTGGCTCGAAAGATGCGAGAGCATCCTAGTTCAGAATTTATTCCCATCATTTTTGTCACTGCAAAGGAGGAGAGTGAGGCGCATTTACAGGGGTTGGAATTAGGTGCGATTGATTTTGTCACTAAACCGATAAATCCGGATTTTCTAGTTCCGCGTGTGCGTAACTTTCTGCGCTATGTGAATTTATATAAACAGTTGCAAGCCGATTTTGATGCGCTATTGGAAAATGCCCGGTTGCGGGAAGATGTTGAACGCATTACCCGTCATGATTTGAAAGGACCTTTGGCGGGGGCGATTGGTATGCTCCAGTCGCTTCGCGAAGATTCGAATATTACACGTAACCAGCTAGAACAAGTGCGTATTGCGGAAGGTGCGGTATTGCAAACATTGAATATGGTAAATCTTTCTACCGAGCTTTATAAAATTGAGACGGGGCGATTTATCCTTGATCAACAACCGGTAAAAGTCAGTAGTATATTGCGTCGTCTTGTGGAGTTAGCGCGCAATACTTTTTCTGAAAAGCAATTGGTCATCTCGGTTGATGTGGATGTTGCCGCTGTCAATGAAGAGCCGCCAAAATGCGCAGGTGATGCAATGCTATGTTATTCGCTTTTTCAAAACCTGCTTAAAAATGCCTGTGAAGCTGCGCCCGCAGAAACAAAAGTCGAAATCAAATTACACAATGAAAACCCACTGCGAATTACTCTTATAAACACAGGTGCGGTTCCCGCTGCAATTCGCGACTGCTTTTTTGAAAAATATGTTACCTACGGGAAATCAAAGGGGACCGGTTTGGGAACCTATTCAGCAAGGCTATTGGCCGAGGCGCAAAACGGAGGAGTTTCCCTCGTGGCATCCGATGAAAAGAATCAGACAATGATTACTGTTACTTTGCCTCGTTACGAAGTGAATACATAAGCGCTAGCGGTAAACTTGCCTAACCAATCGTATGATTCATCGATCTACGCTAATCCCAATATCCTGACACAATTGTGTCGCATTGACAGTTATGCTGTCGGGCAATTTTTCAACCACGTTAACATCCAGGGAAATAATATGGCTATTACCCGCATTAATCATTTTGAAGCTAAAACCGGTTCGGAGCAGGCGCTTTATGAATTTTTGCAGTCAGTGATTGCGGTTGTTAGTGAGTGTTCCGGCTGCATTGATTGTCAGTTGTTGCGAAGTATTGAGAGCCCCGCAAATCTTGTCATAATTGAGCAATGGGATGATGTTGAGTCCCATCAAAAAGCAGCGAGTGCAATCCCACCTGAAAAACTGAAAGAAGTTTTTGCCTTGTTTGCCAAGCCTGCTTCGGGAATGTATTACAGCTAGCAATGTAAGTTGCTGCGAGCCGCGCAGGCTGAGTATACGCGGCTCGCACTAACCTACGCGGGCTGATTATTTTTTACCAGGTTTTCAATCTCTTCGCGCTTTTGCGCGCTTTCAACAGCAGAAGAGCTGGTTGATGGATCATAACTTTCCATTTCCCAGGAAGAATGTATCTGGTCGGTGAATGTTCCCGCCCAAACTTGCGGTGAATTTACCAGGGCCTGGGTAAGTACATATTGGTAGTTTTTCAGCGAATGCCAGGCCAAGACAATTTCCGGAAAATCTATGTGGTAGCCTTTTAGTCCAAAAGAAACAGTGAACATTTCACCTATATCTTTAAAATCAAATGGCCATTCTGCGGGCGGAACTTTGGGAACCAGATCGTAGGAATTGCGGATACGAATAGTTTTGTCTAGCAGGTGATAGGTGTCATTGTAAATGGTTTGCCAATTGGCAGTGCCAACACGGGGACTGGCAAAGGTTATGCTGGTGATTTCGATTTTACTTTTAGGCAGGCTTATTGCCAGGTCCAGGGTAAATATGCTGGCAAGTGCTCCACCCAGGCTGTGACCAGTGATTAAAATTTTCGTTGCAGGTATTTTCAAACTATTTATGGCTGTAAAAATTTGTTGCTGCATGGATGCAGGCATTGAATTATTTTTAGTGGAATAGATTTTGTAAAAACCATCGCCAATTTCAATATCCGATGGAAAATTGGCGGGTGCCGTATATGGTTGGAAACTGGTTTTTCTGCCTGATTCCAGATCAAGTACCATATCGTATACCGATGAAGTTCCGCGGAATGCAATCAGATAAGTGCTGCTTTCGGTGGATGATTGGTAAATCAAACCGTAACGTTCTTCGTCGCCATCACCCCAAATAACGTCATCAAAACCGGTAAAACGCTGGAGATAATCATAGGAGGTTTCCCCATCCTGGAGTGAGGGTGGGGTATAGGTTGGATCGCTACTGTGCATGTAGTCGGTATAGGCTGCTTCGGAGGCGTTTCCCAGTAGTGCAATGAGGTTTGGATCAAGGTGAGGGTTGCCTGATACGTCCTTCTCGGGTTGGATAAAATTAGTCATGCATTTTTCCTTAATTTAATGAAGTAGTTAATATACTGCCGACCATCAAATGGCCTACCTGAGAAGGCTAGTAGATAGAAAAAGTGAAGTCAACGATGCGCTCCATTGGCATTGCTGCTATCTTTATCTCCGATATTCTCCCCCACATAGACTAACCGCATTCACTTAATATTTATGGCTATTAACTTTGATCAACCCATCACACGTGAAACTACCCACTCAGTAAAATTCGATGGTCGCCAACATTATTTTGGCACAGCCGATGTATCGCCCCTGTGGGTGGCCGATATGGATTTTGCTGTGCCTGATTGTGTAACGCGCGCGTTACATGAGCGAATTAATCATCCGGTATTTGGTTATACGCTTTATCCAGAGACTATTTACCAATCAGTTATCGATTGGTTCCAGCGTCGTCACCAATGGACTATTGAGCGCGACTGGATTTCGTTTGCACCGGGTGTTGTGCCATCCCTTTTTGCAGCAGTGCAAGCGTTTGCAAAAGAAGGCGAGGGTGTGATTGTGCAGTCACCGGTGTATTTTCCTTTTTTTTCGGCAGTGACTACTAATCATCGCAAACTAGTTAACAACCCCCTGCGGGAAGTTAATGGCCGCTATGAAATGGATTTTGAGCGCCTTGAATACTCGGCACAACAGGGGGCACGTTTATTGATGTTGTGTACGCCCCACAACCCTGTTGGACGTGTGTGGAGTGAGACGGAATTACAGCAAGTATTAACTATTGCGCGCCGTTATGATTTGACGATTCTGTCGGATGATATCCACTGCGATTTAATTTATTCCGGTGTAAAGCACACTATGCTGGGGCGCCTTGCGCAACCGGGGGATAAAATTATCACCACCATAGCGCCCAACAAAACCTTCAATATTCCCGGTTTGGGATTATCTGCATTGATAATTCCCGATGCTGCTCAGCGCAATGCAATGAAACAGATGTTTGAATCATTACATGTGGGTAATTACAATCCCTTGAGTATTACCGCGTTTGAGGCGGCGTATCGCGAAGGTGACCAGTGGTTGGATGAATTAATGCACTACCTGGAAAGGACGCGGGATTTTGCGGCAGATTTCATCGCGCGGGAAATCCCGCAAATTAAATTAATAAAACCGGAAGCAACCTATCTGCTGTGGCTTGATTGTCGCGCACTGGGAATGACTGATGCACAACTGCGCGATTTTTTTGTGCGTGAATGCAAAGTAGGTATGAACCCAGGTACTGTATTTGGGGAAGGTGGTAGTGGTTTCATGCGGATGAATATCGGTGTACGACGTGCAGTGATTGCCCAGGCCCTGGATAGTATCCGAAAAGCAATACAAGTACGGGAACTTTGACGTGAATGGTTTTCGGTGTGCGATGTGCGTAAATATACTTTTTTGTTAGCGCTTCGTGTTATTAAAAAGTTTTCCAAAAGATGAATGTGGCCTTGCATTGGCCTTGTATTAAAAAACAACCTCCATTGATTCTTCAATGTGAGGTTTTTTTATGGCTGATGAATGCAAATCTATCATTCTCCAGGCAAGGTAAACCCCCGATAGCCAGCTAAACTCACATTAATGGGCCGTGCGCTGGGAAAATGTGTACGGATGGATCTATCGGGGAATTGTTTATGTCAATTACTAAAAAGTTTATGGTCGCGCTGGCGGCGATTGTCTTTGGTGGGTTGGTGCTCACCGCCATTACATTTTATGTCATGGAAGGTCGCATGGTGCGGGCGCAGGCTGATAGTGAAAGTGAGCGCATTAGCAAAGAGTCGTTGCGCTTGCTGGGTGTGATTGACACGATTATGACGGAGCGGGTCAAAAGCAGTATGGCGTTGCTGCGCGATTATGGCGGTAAGCTCGGTGAGCCGATTCAGGGCGAAAAAATCCGCGTGAATGATCGCGATGTGCCCGCGTTATTCTTGGGTGATACCCCCATCGCAAACCAATTTGATCTGGTCGATAAAGTCACTGCCATTATGGGCGGTACGGCGACAATTTTTTCCCGCGATGGCGCTGATTATGTGCGTATTTCCACCAACGTTATGACCCCCACCGGGCGGGCGACTGGAACTGTGCTTGCACCGCAAGGTGCGGCGATTAAAGAAATCCAGCAGGGAAAACCTTTTTATGGAGTGGTCGATATCCTGGGTAGTCCCTATCTCACCGGTTACGAACCGATTACCGATTCATCCTCCAAAACTATCGGCATTTGGTATGTCGGTTATAAAGCGGACTTGCAGGAATTATTTACCGCCGTGCAAAAGAGCCATGTTTTACACAAAGGTTTTGTGGCGATTCGCGATAACCTCGGCGAAATAAGGGTTCATTCCGATAATGTTAATCCAGAGCAAGTTGCTGCGATTCTCGCGGGTAAAACACCGGGCTGGCAACTCACTTCAAAAACATTTACACCCTGGAAATATGAAATTATCACTGCCTATTCAAATGATGAAGTTGATGGTGCCGTGGCGGCGGCATCGCTCAAAACTGCGCTGATTATTTTGTTGGGCGGCTTGGTGATAGTGGTCATTGTGTATCAATTAATTCAGGTCGTTATTATCAAACCGCTGCACCAAACCACCCGACGGCTACACGATATTGTTAACGGAGAAGGTGATTTAACCTTGCGTTTTAATTCTACTGGAAGCGATGAGCTGGCGAGTTTGGCCAACGGGTTTGACAGCCTGATGGATCGTTTGCAAAAAACAATTAATTCAGTTGCCAATGCGACCAACCAGTTATTTGGTTCAGCCAATCAATTAAAAACAATTGCAGCCCAATCCAACCAGTCAGCGATTGCGCAGACGCAAGATATCAACAGTATCGCCAGCGCTATTTATGAAATGAGTACGTCGGCAGGGCAGGTTGCCAATAACGCAGACAGTGTTGCGCGGGCGGCAGATCAGGCGAAAGAAGAATCTGAATTGGGCTATCGCAACCTGCGTGAGACGATTGATTCAACCCAGACATTAGCGACTAATATCGAGCAGGCAGCTCATGGAATTGAAGCGCTTGCCAGTGCCACGAATGAAATTGGAGCAGTGCTGAATGTGATTCGCTCTATTGCCGAGCAGACGAATTTATTAGCATTGAATGCTGCGATAGAAGCGGCGCGGGCTGGCGAGCAGGGGCGTGGGTTCGCGGTAGTTGCTGATGAGGTGCGTTCGCTCGCGAGCCGCACGCAGGCCTCTACAGAGGAAGTCGATAAAATGGTTAAGCGCTTTCAGGATAATTCCCTCAATGCCTCCGCACAAATGCGCTTGGCAGAAGATCAGGTCCACGCCAATGTTGCAGCGGCAGATGGTTCCGGTAAATCAATCCAGCAGGTCTTGTCGGCGGTGTCGCAACTCAGTGGTTTGAATCAGGAAATTTCGGCATCGGTGCGCGAGCAGAGCAAGGTTGCTGAAGACATCAACAGCAATATTACGCGCATCAATAACAACAGCGATAAAAACCATCAGCGCGTACAGGAAACCCTGCGTTCGGCTGAAGAGGTGTCGCAGCTGACGGAAGAAATCAAGCGGCAGTTGTCGAGTTATAAAGCCTGATTGCATTGCTGATTATGTATGGATTAGGTTACTGACCAATGCCGCTGGTGCAGCAGCATTGATCGGTTAATCCACTATTAGGCCGGTGTTGCCAGTGAAGCAAACACACCTTCATTTTTCATCACCAGCAGGGATTCTTTAACGGCATTAATTGTAAAATCAATTTGCGCTTCGGTATGCACAGCGCAAATAAAATTCACTTCACGGCGCAATAGCACCCCGCGTTTCGCCATTTGTGCCAGGAATTTCTCGGCAATCTGTGCATGCTCAGCGGGGTTTTTGGAAAACAAAAACATCGGGATAGGGTCATAACCCACTACCCGCAAGGGCGTGGCCAGTTGTTCGGATACTTTGTTTACCCCTTCCTTTAAACGCAATCCCAGTGCTGCAATTTTTTCAATGTAGTCGCTGCGTTGATATTCTTTTAATACCGCATCGCAAACTTCGAGCGATAACATCTCGCCACCGAAAGTAGTGGAGACCTGAAGTTTTTCCATTTCCTTCATATGGCGTTCTGGCCCGGTTACCGCCGAGAGTGGCATACCAGCAGCAATACCCTTGGACAGGGAAACCAAATCTGCCGCGACGCCAAAAAATTCCTGCGCGCCACCTAAGGCCAAACGGAAACCGGTAACGACTTCATCCATCACTAACAAAACATTATTGGCGGTGCAGGCGGCGCGGACTTTGCCAACAAATTCGGCAGTCAGGGTACGGTTATAAGGCACCGAAAGCACTACAGCGGCGAGTACCGCAGCTTGTGTGTGGATTAAATCGAGAATGGGTTGTTCATCTGCCGGTGTAAACAGCGGCATACGATGGGTAAATTGCTGGATAGCTTTGGGCACACCGGGAGTATCAAACTGATACTGGTCATGCCAGCCGTTGTAACCGACAGTGATGATATGTTCCTTGCCGGTGATAAAGCGCGCTAAACGCACTGCGGCCGAGTTGGCATCGGCACCGGTTTTAAAAAAGCGCACCATTTCCGCACCGGGAATCATCCTGGTTAGTGTTTCTGCTGTACGCACTTCAACTGGGGTTGGCAGTGAGTGAATTAATCCCTTATGCAGGTTTTCAGTGATCGCGTTGACAACGATTGGATGATTATGTCCGAGCGTATTTGCCGCAAGGCCGCAAATAAAATCGATATATTCATTGCCATCAATATCGGTTACCAATGCGCCATTGGCTTTTTCGATATAAATGGGGAAATGCCCCGGCGCAAATTGCTCCGGTTTTTTCATCATTGACTGGGTAAAACCGGCGACCAGTTTTTTACTTTGCTCCGCCAGTGCGAAGGAGTTTTCCAGTTTCAGTGTGTTATTAATTTTCGGTAATGTCTTTTCCATGATTGGCCTCGTTTATGAATAATAAATAAAAATAGTTTGAACCCATACCGGGGTGATAAGTAAAAACAATTTGATCCCATTCAGTGAGTGGTAAGTAAAAACTGTTTGATCCCGTTCAGTGGGCATCGTATCCAGATAGCGATTGAACAATACGTATTCGTCATACCCGCGAAAGCGGGTATCCATAAAATTTTAAAAATTGGATTAACACCCCAGCGTTGCACCACCATCCACCAGGATATTTTCCATGGTGATATGTGCAGCATTTTCCGAGAGTAAAAACAGTATGCTTTTAGCAACCATCTCCGGTGTGGCGATGCGTTGTAGTGGGATTCCCGTGCGATAATTTTCCAATGAACCTTTGATTACGTGCGCAGGGCCGCTTGAATCTTTCCATAGTTGGCGCTGCATATCGGTATCGGTAGAACCGGGTGAAACCAGGTTGCAGCGGATATTGTGTTGCGCCAATTCCAGCCCCAAACATTTTATCAATTGGCTTAGCGCCGCTTTGGATGCAGCATAGGCACCCATATTGATCCGAGGCACCTGCGCTGCATTGGAACTGACCGCGACTATGGCGCCGCGCTGGCGCAATACCATTGCCCGTGCAACGGCACGGCATACATAAAAGCTGCCGGTAGTATTCACTGCAAAAGTCTCCTGCCATTCTTTATCGGTTGTTTCCAATAGCGAATTCATCCGCAAAATACCGGCGATGCTGGCGAGGTAATCAACCGCACCCACTTGCTTTTCTATTTGCGAAATTAGTTGATTAACGGCTTGGGAATTATTGACATCCAAATGGATGGGATAAAAATTACCTGAAGTAGCGAGGGTGTGATTGGTATATTGGATGTCGGCAGCAATAACACGCGCATCTGCCAGCAATAGTGCATCGACCACTGCTTTGCCAATACCTTGTGCGGCACCGGTAACCAACACTACTTTATCTTGAAACTCGGAGTACATAATCAATACACCTCATCCATAATGCGATGCCGCTCTTGATGGTAGGTTTCTTCATCCTGGCCGCGACGCCAATAAGGGACTGCATAAAGGTTACGTTTTTTTAAGCCATAGGTTTCGCGTAAATAATTGCGAATAGTTACCACCGCATTATTTTCACCTGCAATAAATGCTGCGATGGATGTGGTGTCCAGCGGTGGGGCAATACGTTTAATTGCCTCCAGTAAAGCCTCACTGCCATCGGTGGCGCGCACCGACCAGCACACGATTATTCCTGAAGGGTGAATTAGTTCAATTTGGTCTTGCGCATCGTCGCTTTCAATAAATGCAAAACCGCGTGCCTCATCCGGTAAATTTTCCAGTAAGGCGGCAATCGCAGGCAGGGCAGTCAGATCGCCGGCCAATAATTGCCAATCGGCGGGAGCGAGCAGGGGATCTGGCCCGCCGGGGCCTGCGATACCAATCCAGTCGCCCGGTTTTGCGGTGCTTGCCCAGCGGGCAGCCGGGCTGTCGTGATCGTTAAATTTATTTGCTGTGCTTGCCGTTTTTTTCGTATCAGGTTCGTGCATTACAAATTCAACATCCAATTCATTCACATCCGCACGATACTGGCGGACCGAATAGGTTCGGGTAATTGGACGCTCGCTGGCTTCCGGCCAGACAATTCCCTGTGGTGTCAGCTGCGGTAATTGCGGCTGCTGTTGATGCGCACGCGGAACAAATACCTTGATGTGCATGCCGTAGCTGTTCACCGGAAAACCTGCTAGTTGTTCGCCACTTAGGGTAATGCGCTGCAAATGGGGCGTGATGCGGGCAGTGCGTACTACCTGCAATAAACGCGGTGGTGTGCGTGCGGGTTTTTCACTCATGGCTCAAATTTTCCGTTAAAAGGTTGTGCGCCAGATTGTGCGTTTTTAGCTGTGCGGTTTCATTGCTTTTTGTGTCAGTCACAAACCAGCCCATGGTTTTGGCATAGGAAAAATACCGGTTAAATAATGATTGGGTGATAGCGGGAATTTGCACTTTGTAATCTGCTGCCAATTGTGTAAAACGAGAGTTTCGGATCACCGGCAGCGATATTGGTTGTGCTGCATTATTTTCTGCATGCGCTGATTGTTGGAGGAAAAATTCTACGATTGCCTGATCCTGCATCCTGCCTTTTTGTTTAACTTCATCGCACCAAACAGGCAGGGGTTTTGTTTCAATTGGTGCGCCTGCATATGCAAGCCATTGATAGATTTGCGCGAAATGGATGGGTTGTTCAGGCGTTAAATTGAAGACACCTTCACCGGGGCTGGTGAGGCTGTGTTGAACAATAAAGTGTGCAATCTTATCGACGGGTGTCCATGGTTCGCGAATGTCCAGCGTGGGCAATATGCCTAGTGGCAAACCGGCTTGCAAAATGCTCCACACCAAATCCTTGGGATTTACATAACCACTGTCGGCTGCACCAGTAACCCGTGCGAGGCGATACACATTTATCGCATAACCTTTTTGCTGCGCAATAGCAGTCATTTGCTCAGCTACCCATTTGCTTTGTTGATAGCCGTCGTGCAAACCGGAATGGATGGGAATAAAGTTTTCATCCAGTGCATTCTGCTCTGCGGAATTTTCTGTCGTTGGATTATTCCGGGGGGCAACTGCAATGGTAGAAACCAGATGGAACGGAATGGTATTAACGGCAGCCAGTTTCAGTAATTCACCGGTACTTAATGCATTGGCGGCGCGCAGTGATTGGTAGTCGCGCATCACGCTGGTATTGGCGGCATTGTGAATAATTGCCGTCAACTTATTGGACAGGTTTGCAAAATCTATGTCTGGTAAACCAAGTTGCGGTTGTTCCAAATCGACCAGTTGCACCTGCACACGCTCAAAGCCATCGCTAGTTAATCCTTGTTGCGCCAACGCCTTGTGCAGGCGTTGGTATGCGGCTCCTTCGTTAGGCGCACGAACTGCGCAAATAATAGAATGCGTTGTTTGCGCCAGTAACTGGTGTAAAAGCTGCGCGCCAACAAACCCGGTTGCACCGGTTAATAAAATAACGGGTTTAGCATTGGATATTGGAGCATGCTTGCCATGAGTTGCAGGCGGGAAACTTTTTTCAAATTCCAGGCAATCAGCAAGCATCGGCTTCTGTATTTCATCCAACGTTCTTTGCTGGGTGTGATTAGTTTGTTCGTCTTGGTTAAACAAAACCCGACCAAGCGATTTGATTGTGGGATTCTGGAATAAGAGCGCAACCGGGATGTTGCGTTTAAGCTGGGTGGTGAGGCGAGTGGCAACCTGGATGGTTTGCAATGATTGGCCCCCCAGTGCAAAAAAATCATCGTCGAGTGTGATGCTTTCTTGCCCCAGTACTTGTTGCCATATCCTGGCGATTAGTTGCTGGCCTGCGGTGAACTCCTGAAGGGCAGATGGATTATCTGCACCAGAACCCCCTACGCTTTTTCTGACAGCATCCTGTGAAAATTGTTGTAATTGTTTACGATCAATTTTCCCGGATGAATTCCTGGGTAATTTTTGATGCGGCACCAATTGCGCGGGCAACATAGGTGCAGGCAAATAGGCGTTAAGTAAGGAGCGCAATTCCTGGATGTTGTATTGAGTATTACCCGCTAGATGCGCGACCAGCAATTTATTGCCATCCTGTACAGTTACTGCGACAACAATGGCTTCTTCAATCTTGGGTAATTTGATTAACGCGGCTTCAATTTCAAGTGGATCTATACGATAACCACTGATTTTGAGCTGGTCATCAAGGCGACCAATAAATTCAACCTGATTGGCGGAATTGATTTTTACCCTATCGCCGGTGCGATAGGCGCGCGCGGGTTGTTCAAACCAGGGGAATTGGACGTTGATAAATGCTTCAGCAGTTTTTTCCGGAAGGTGCAAATAACCATCGGCCAAACCTGCACCTAACAATAACAACTCACCTTCTTCGCCTTTGGGGAGTGGATTTAATTGCGTATCGACCACGGCGAGCGCGCGCCCGCTGAGCGGCTCACCGATTGAAATAGCTATGTTATGCAAAACGGCATTGGTTGAACAAAGATTGGTACAAGTAGCAATCACAGTTGTTTCACTGGGGCCATAGGTATTGAACAGGGCAATTTTATCGCCATAACACGCGCGCCATTGCCCGACCCGCTCGGCCATAGCAGCTTCACCGCCGATAATAATTGTGCGTAAAGTTGCAGGTAGGGAAAGTTTTAATTGGGTACAAGCGTAAGCCAGTTCATGCCAAAACGCAGTAGGCAAATCCAATGCGCTGATTTTCCAGTCTTCACATTGCGCAATAAACGCAGGCATGGATTCGAGCATTGCAGTGTTGCGCACAACAAGGCGGGCACCCACACTGAGGCTGACAAAAATTTCTTCGATACAGGCATCAAAATGCAGCGGTGCAAATTGCAACACGCGGTCATTGGCGTTGATGCCATAGGAATCCTGGTTGCTGCCAACAAATTCCGCCAGCGCCCGGTGGCCGACAGCAACGCCTTTGGGTGTTCCTGTGGAACCGGAAGTGTAAATAAGATAGGCGGGGCTTTCCTGTTGTTGTGATGGTTGTGAAGGATGTTGTTGTGAAGGATGTTGTAAGAGCGGTTTTTGCACCGCCTGTTGCCACAATTTATCGATATGTGCGCGATTGCTTGTGGTTGCAATATTCTTGTTATGGCGCAAGAGATATTGCGGTGTTACCAACGGAATATTGCTCGCATCCGCTAACAAACTGTTATTCAGTTCTGCGGTAATACGTTCAACAATAATCAGGTTTGGTTGTGCATCTTTGAGTATTAATTGGTTGCGTGCCGGTGGTGCATCCGGGTCGATAAATACAAAGGTGCAATCAATCAGTAAGCAAGCGAGCGCAGCAGTGATTGCCATATCACCGCGCGGTAATACCAGGGCAATAATCGAACGGGGCAAAATGTCCATATCGCATATTGCCAATGCCATTTCTGCACTGTGCTCTGCTAATGCCTGATAAGTTAATTCCGTTTGTTCATGCTGCAACGCAATAGCCTGAGGGCGTTGTTGTATCTGTTGATAAATCAATGCCAGTGCCGAATTGGTTTGCGATATTAATGGCTTGCCCTCCAACCAGGATAATTTATGGATGTCTGGCAAAAGGGGCAATTGGGCATTGCGTTGTATCTGTGTGAGCAGTTGCAGCAAATCCTGTTGTATATTCTGAAGCTGCTGGTTTGAATAGCGGTTGGGGTTTGCATCTATATCCACGCGCAGGCCGCCGGTTTTATCCAACACAAACGCAAACGAAATATCCTCCACTGGTCCTGCTGAAAGGTTATGCACCTGGGCTTGCAGGTTGGCAAAATCCAGCGGGCGATCGAACGGCATAATATTAATGACTGGCCCGAATAAACGCTGTTGGTTGGTTAGGGCGAGGTCGCGTTTGAGTTGTTCGTAACGGTAGCGCTGGTGTGGACGGCAGCTTTTCAGTTGCGCACTGATGCATTGCGCCAGCGCCGCAAAATTTCCCTTGTGTTGAAGCTGGATGCGTAGCGGGATGATATTCATCACCATTGCAGGGATACGCAAACTGGCTGAACCCATACGGTTCATTACTGGCAAGCCCAAGGTGATATCGGTAGCTGCTGTGTGTTGATACATCAACTGTGCAACACTGGCGATAAGTAAATCTGACCAGGTTAGTTCAAGTTGTGCAGCGAGGGTTTGCAACTGTACAAATTCAATGGGGCTGATGTGGCTGCTCGCGCGGATGCTGATATCGGCGATGGTAACCGGTGCTACTGTTTTGGCAAGAAAAGGATTGTCGGCAAGTTGTGCCAACCAAAATGCCTGGTCTTTTTTTGCGGCATTTGATTCAGCGTAGTTGGTATCTTCGTCGAGAATACGCTGGAATGCAGTTAACTGAATATCCTGATTTTTTTGAAATTGTTTTTCTTGCACTTGCGTGCTTTGCAAAGCGTTGTAATGCTCGGCTACTGCCTGGGCGATAAGCGCAAAACCAAAACCATCGCAGGCGATATGGTGGATGCGCTGGTACCAGAGGTGATGGTCTTCACCGAGTTTTATCAATGCCTGGCTGAAAAGGGGACCAGTGGTTAAATCGACTGCGCGCGCGAGGTCGCCGCGCATCCAGTGCTGCGCTTGTTCAAATGGTTCAGCACAATCGCTGAAATCCAGTTCAGATAGTTGCCAGTTTGCTATTTGGAATTGCTGTTGTGGACCCGACGATGTTTGCTCAAAAATTACATTGAGCGTTACTGTTTCGGTAATCACCTCACGCACTGCTTGCACAAAATTATTCGCATTTAATGCACCGCGCAACACAATAAATTCCGCTGCATTGTACATAGGGCTGGCGCTATTGAGTTGCTGCCCCAACCATA
The DNA here is from genome assembly GCA_964542655.1 of uncultured Cellvibrionaceae bacterium. GTDB lineage: Bacteria > Pseudomonadota > Gammaproteobacteria > Pseudomonadales > Cellvibrionaceae > Cellvibrio. The sequence continues at coordinate 65,865 of CAZIWB010000018.1, read as the reverse complement.
TGCCCAATTGCGCGGCGGTAAGCGGGGCGGAAAAAGATGAGTGTTGCAAAGCGAACTCACTCATTACGCCAATTCCTCGGTTTGGGTGAGTTGAGGTAATGCGGATTTTTTCTGAATCAATTGCCACCACTGCGCGAGCGTGGCTGACTCTGCCAAATCCACAAAGTTGATCTCTGCTCCACGGCTGCGCCATTGCTCAAGCAAACTCATCACACGAATTGAATCCAGGCCGAGATACATCAGGTTTTCATCTGGCGTAATCTCATCAATTGAAAGCATTAAAATGCGTGCGATATCGGCGCGCATTTCTTCCAGTGTTAGTGGTGATTGCTTTGACGTGTCTTGTAATGATTGTTGCGGTGCAAGTTGCTGGACAAGGTTGTGCAAGCTATCAATGTAACCGCAGCGCTGCGCGATATAGTTGAGCGCCATTTGCTGGTCGGCGAGGGAGAAGTCGGCCACTGCATCGGCCACAACTGTCACTTCAATATCTTCCATAAACGCTTCCAGTGCGGTGGATAAAATTCCTATGTGCGCATAAACACCGCAGATAATTAATTGGTCGCGGTTTTGTGCACGTATATATTCGCGCATGGGTGTGCGTTTGAATGCGCTATAGCGCCACTTGGTGTACTGGATATCATCAGCGGCGGGAGCAAGCTCTTCCACAATATTGGTGAGCGCAGGGTTGGCGGCCAACCCCGGGCCCCAAAAATCAGTGAGCAGGGCACGATCTTCTTTTTTCTGGTTGCCGGGTTGTGCGGTGTAAATCACCGGGATACCGGCGGCTTTGCACGCGGCTTTCAATGTTTGGATATTGCGCAACAGGCTTGCCATTGGCTCGGCATCGCGTTGGTAAAAATCCACAAAGTAGGCTTGCATATCGTGGATTAATAAAACTGCGCGGGTTGGATCGATTGGCCAACTGACATCGTTGGTTGAAATTTTATTGGTTGGCAGTTGCGCCGCCGCCGCGAGTGAATAGGGAGCAATTTTTGGAATAGCCATGATGAATTCCTGTAAATAAAAAGTGTTATTGGACGGCGTTTTGTTCTGTTTTTTGTGCAATCCATTCGCGCAACTGTTTTTTATCCACTTTGCCCATGCGGGTTTGTGGCAGTGCGGGAATAAATTCGATGCGGTCGGGAATTTTGTAACTTGCTAATTCCCGGTCGCGCAGAAAACGCAAAAGCTCACTGCTTTTGATTGGTAATGCTTGTGGCCGAAGCGCAACAAACGCGCAGCTGCGTTCACCTAAAAAAGGATCGGGCATGGCAACGAGTGCGGCGTCTTGTACTTGTGGATGGGCGAGCAAATGATTTTCAATTTCTTCGGCGGCAATTTTTTCCCCGCCACGGTTGATCTGGTCTTTTACGCGACCTTCCACCACCAGATAACCCGTGTCCGTTTGGCAGACCAAATCGCCGGTGCGATAAAAACCATCGGTCGTAAATGTTTTGGCATTGTGTTCGGGTGCGCGGAAATAACCGCGAATGGTGTAGGGGCCACGGGTGAGCAGATTGCCAGTGGCGCCGGGGGCGACCGGGTTGTCCATGTCGTCGAGGATGCGGATGTCGTCGCTGGCTGAAATAGGGCGCCCTTGGGTAGTGACGACAGTTTCGTAGTCATCGTTCAGACGGGTGTAATTCACCAGTCCTTCCGCCATACCGAACACTTGCTGGAGCTTGCAGCCCAATACGGTTTTGACCCGCCGCGCGACTTCTTCGCTGAATTTGGCTCCGCCGACTTGCAGCACTTCCAGGCTTTCCAATTTGGGCGGCTTGCCATCGCGCTGGCGATTTTCGCAGGCGATCAACCAGCTGAGTGCGAGTGGCGGCACCATGGCAGTGATGCTGACCTTATGTTGTTCGATCAGTGGGAAGGCGACATCCGGCGCACCGCTGTCAGCCAGTACCAAAGTCCCGCCTGCCCAGAGTACGCCCAGTGCACCGGGTGAACTGAGGGGGAAATTGTGCACTACCGGTAATACGGCTAGGTAAACCGATGAATGTTTCAATCCGCAAATTAACGCACTGGCCCGGACGCTGTAGTAGTAATCATCGTGGGTGCGGGGAATCAATTTGGGTACGCCGGTGGTGCCGCCCGACAACTGGTAGAGCGCGACGCTTGCCGCGTCGATTGTTGGCAGGGGGACGGGGAGTTGGTAGAGGTTGGCCAGCGGGCAAAATTCGTCGGTCGCGCCTGCAATGATGATGCGCTGTACCGCATGGTTATCGTGCAGCTTGCGCGCCAGCTCGCGGTAATCAAATCCGCCCCAGGTATCACAAGTGATATAGGCATCGACTTCCGCAAAGGTGCAAAAGTAATTGATCTCAGCGAAGCGATGGCTGGGCAGGGCGAGTACAGGGGCGACACCTATACGGAACAGGGCAAAGAGCACTTCGAATAATTCGCCGCTATTGGGCAGTTGCACGACTACCCGTGCGCCCGGTTGCAGCCCCAGGGCGATAAACCCGGCAGCAAGCTGATCGGCGCGGGTATCCAATAGTTGGTAGCTCCAGCGTTTTTCTCCTGCCCCTTTATCCGCCTCGATAATGGCGGTGCGATTTTTGGCGGATGCGGCTGTCTGGCGCAGCAAGTCGCCCAGGGGTTCGCCTGCCCAATAACCTTTCGCGCGGTAATGCTCCTGCAATTCCTGCGGCCAGGGAGTGAAATCGCCACTGTTATTCGCGCTCATGACTAGACCCTCTCGCTGATGCCGAGGGCATTGAGCATGGTGTTGAATTTGGCGCCGGTTTCGGCCAGTTCTTTTTCCGGGCTGGAGCCAGCAACAACACCGGCGCCAGCGTAGAGACGCACCCGGTTTGCCTCGACTTCGGCGCAACGAATGGTCACTACCCATTCGCCATCGCCACTGCTATCGCACCAGCCCACCATGCCGGTAAACAGACCCCGATCATAACCTTCGATATCCTTGATGGCGCTCAGGGCTTTATCGGTGGGATAGCCGCAGATGGCGGGGGTAGGGTGCATCGCCAGCGCCAGCTCAAGGGATGAGGTGGCGTTGTCTTCCAGTATCCCTTCGATGCGGGTGGACAAGTGCCAGAGTGTAGGTGTGCTGATCAATGATGGTTCGGTCGGTATACGCAGCTCCTTACAGAAAGGACGCAATGCGTCGGTAATTGCCTGGATGACAAGGGCATGCTCATGGCGGTCCTTGAGCGATACTAGTAATTGTTCGGCGCGCGCTTTATCGATTGCCGGGTCGCTGCTGCGCGGTTCGGAACCAGCCAGGGGGTTGGCGATAATCCGGTTGCCCTGGCGTGAGATCAGCAGTTCCGGGCTGGCGCCAATCAGGGTGCGCGGCTGTTGTCCGTTCCCCAGAGGCACGGCAAAGGTATAAGACTTGGGGTTGCGCGCTTCCAGGCGTTTAACCAGATGTTGGATATCCTGCGGCTGGGCGCAATCGACTTCCAGGGTGCGCGAAAGCACGACTTTATCCAGCTCTCCCCGCGCAAAACGTCCCAAGGCATCTTTGACACCGGCGATATAAGCCGCCGGGGCGGGGATCTGGCGCAGTTGGTAATCCTTGAGTTCGCTGCTCGCCGGTTCTTTTATTCCCGCATCGCGCTGGCTGGCGCTGATTTCGGTGCAAGTGCTGAGACGCAGCCAGCAGTGGGCTTTGACATCAAAACCTATGGCTCCTACGACGCGGGGATCGCTATGGCCCAGTTCGCGCGCAAAGCGCAGGGATTCATTCACCCGTTGCAGCAGGCCATCCATACCTGCATCCAACAGGTTGGCAAAGGGGGGCTTGGCCAACAGGGCGCTGTGGGGTGAGGAAAAATACACGCAATTATCCGGGTTGTAGCGATCCAGCAGGATTTCTTCCCTGCCAGTTAACCCGGCCTGGGGCGGGGCAGTAACCAATTCGAGATTGCCATTCATAAGCGATACCTCCCGGTAACAATATTTCATTAATTCTGCTTGCTTTTAATCTCATTTGAATAAATGTATCAAATGATAATTATTATCATTATAGGGTGTGGGGGAGTTTTGCCTAGGGATTTTGACGACAGATAAAAAATAGTGTCGCAAGAAGTGATGTGTTGCAGGAAATATTGTGGAGTTGAATAAGTTCAGTGCAGAAAAGAAAAATGTTTTTAGAAAAAAATAGAAATTTTTAAAACGTTTTTCGAATTAAAAAAAGCAAACCACTTCCGCATTAACTGCAGAAGTGATTGCTCAAGGGGCTAGCTCATGTAACAAAAAAAATTAATCGGGCCACAATAAATAATTAAAAGCTGTAGCTCACCGTCACTTTTGCATTGCGACCCGGTTCGTAATCCATCAAATATAATTTTCCAAAACGTGGATGGCGTGAGGTGCCGGTGCGTGATGATTGCGATGCATAAAATTCATCAAAGATATTGTCGATACCGGCAGTCAACCCCAAACCGAAATCAGATTGCCAGTGCACAGATGCGTTGGAAACGACATAGCCATCTTTGGAGTTTTCCAGGGTTGCGCCATCCAAATCCGGGCCTGCCGGAACGTCATCGACGTAGAGGGTATCCCAATGCAAACTCAAGTCGGTGCTGGTGAAGGTGTAATCCAGTGAGAGGCTGATGGTATCGCCTTGCTGGCGATCAATGCGCGCTTTATCAAATTGGCTGTACTGATCAAATGCGTCCAATTCACTTTCTGCATCGGAATAACTTAACAGCGCTTTGAATCCATTCAGGTCGTAGCCGAGGTAGGCTTCATAACCTTCAATTTCCATATCGCCCACATTGTCTTTCCATGAATCGCCCGCGGCGTTTTCAGCGTAGTCGTAAATATAATTGTCGATATTTGTTTGGAACAGGGTTGCACCGAAGGTGAAATTATTTGCACCGAGGATTGCATTTTGATACGCAAATGACAGCTGCTGGTTAATACCGGTCTCTGCTTCAATATCGGCATTGGGCACATCATAAAGCCCTGCACCGATAAACACTTCACTCAACTCCGGTGCGCGGAATAATTCGGTAGCGCTGGCACGGAATAATAAATTCTCACTCGCTTCATATTCAGCGGCAAAGGCAGCGCTAATATCGCTATACGTTTTTGCCACAACGGTCGAATCTACATCGACGCTTTCATAGCGTATGCCTGGGATAAAATTGAAACCCGCATCGGTGGTAATTTTATCTTCGACAAAAAGTGCTGAGTTGGTACTTTCTTCACCTGCTAATTCATCGCTGTTAACGATATAGCGAGTCTTGTATTGGATACGATCCAGGCCGTAAGTCACATCATGTCCAAGACTGCCATCCAGTTGTGTATTAACCAGCACATTAAAACCAGTGTTATCAGCATCGCCCTGGTTGATGGTGGCCAACGCAGGGTTCCAGGTAACCAATCCGCGCTCATCGCGCCAAAAACTACTTTCGTTGCGATAGAGGGACGCATCAACTTTGGTATTGGCGGACACCTGGCCTTCGTAACTGAAAGTGGTTGTGTCGCGGGTAAATTCCGTTGGATAAGTCAGCGGAATTTTTAATGAGTTGGCAATGGCGGTTCCAGTGGCAAGACCCATATCCGGGCGGTAGCTGTAATCGCCTTCATCGGTGTAACTTTCGTAACCCAATTTCAGGCGGTGGTCGTCGTTGATATCCCAGCCAATTTTCGCCAAGGCATCTTCCACTTCGCCTTCAAGGCCGCGCACAGTGCCATCGGTGCCGGGAACCGGTTCGCCATCGGCGCCCAGGATTTCACCGCCACCCACTTCATAGTTATCGCGGTTCACTTTGTTGAAGTACGCGAGCACATCAACATTGTCGGTAAGCTGGCCGTAGGCCGTTACGGCGCCGCTATCGCCTGCGTTATCAGCGTAGGAACCTTCCAGGCGCGCGCCAAAACCCGCGTCATCACCGAGCAGGGTTTTGGCATCCTTGGTTTTGAAGCGAACAGCACCGCCCAAACCGCCATTGATGACGGAGTTATTACCCACATCGATTTCGGCGGATTCAAGGATATCCGCGTGGATTTGCAGGTTACCCATGTGGTGGTACATGTAGGTGTTCTGGTTGGCGCCATCGATACTGATGCGTAAATCCTTGTCGTCCATACTGCGGATGGTGATGCGCTGGTTCAGCGAGTGAGCACCACCCACATCCACACCGGGAATGATACGCAGCAGGTCGCTGATATGGTCAGGTTGCTTGATCTCCATGGTTTCAGCATCCATAGCGAGGGAAGATGCTTTGACCTGGGTGCCCCAGACAGCGATGGTTTCTATGTCCTCCGTGGAGTTCTTAGTGGATTCTTGTGCAAAGCTGATGGCTGGGCTGGCCATAAGGCCAAGTAAAACAAGGGAGAGTGGGTTAGGGGTAAAGCGTGACATGGTAGTTATTCATCCTGGATAGTTAATAAATCCGTTTTATTGTAAGTTCAAATAAGAAATATTATCAATAGTTAAAATTTAGCATGTGGTTATTTATGCCATTTGATGTGGTTGGTTAATTGCTATCCCCTTGGCCAGTATTTCCACTACAAGTTGTATTCTGGTTAATTTTTAATCTGTTTTGGATGGAAGTTTTGTCTACTTCAGGTACAATCCGCGCACTTTTTTACGCCTCTCCCTTTGTACCTGCATTTTCACGAGACACTATGACCGTAAATACCTTCGACCCGTCGCAAACGACCACCCTGGACGCTCCCGCCAAATCACTCGCCAGCCAGTCGCTGATCGCCAGTAACAAAGGGAATACTATTGGTTTTGTGTCGCTCGGCTGCCCTAAAAACCTGGTGGATTCCGAGCGGATCCTCACCCAGCTGCGTATGGAAGGCTACAACATTGTGCCGACTTACAACGATGCCGATATGGTGATCGTGAATACCTGCGGTTTTATCGATAGCGCTGTACAGGAATCTTTAGGGGCGATTGGTGAGGCCTTGGCCGAAAATGGCAAGGTATTGGTGACTGGCTGTCTCGGCGCCAAAAAAGATGAAATTATCCAGGTTCATCCGAATGTATTGGGCATTACCGGTGCGCACGCCTATGAAGAAGTGCTGTCGCAAGTACACGAGCATTTGCCGCCCAATCCGGTTCATAACCCTTTTACTGATTTGGTGCCGCCGCAGGGCATCAAGCTGACTCCGCGTCACTATGCCTATCTTAAAATTTCTGAAGGCTGCAACCACTCCTGTAGCTTCTGCATCATCCCCGATATGCGCGGCAAGTTGGTCAGTCGCCCGATTGGTCAGGTGCTAAGTGAAGCGGAGCGCTTGGTAAAAGCCGGCGTGAAAGAGTTGCTGGTGATCTCGCAAGATACCTCCGCTTATGGCGTTGATATCAAACACCGCACCGATTTCTGGGATGGCCGCCCGCTCAAGACCGATATGTACCAACTGGCGGCTGCGCTGGGTGAATTGGGCGTCTGGGTGCGTTTGCATTACGTTTATCCCTATCTGCATGTCGATAACATCATGCCGCTGATGGCCGCAGGCAAAGTGCTGCCGTATTTGGATATCCCGTTCCAGCATGCGAGCCCGACCTTGCTGCGCAAAATGCGTCGCCCCGGTCAGGTTGAAAGGACACTGGAGCGAATCAAAAGCTGGCGCGAGCAAGTGCCAAACCTGACTATTCGCTCGACCTTTATTGTCGGTTTCCCCGGTGAAACCGAAGAGGATTTCCAGCAGTTACTCGATTTCTTGCAAGAGGCGCAATTGGATCGCGTTGGTTGCTTCCAGTATTCACCTGTCGAAGGTGCCAAGGCCAACGAGTTGCCCGACCATGTGCCCGATGACATCAAACAAGAGCGCTATGACCGCTTTATGCAATTGCAACAGCAAATCTCGACTGAGCGCTTGAAGCAAAAAGTAGGGCAGACCTTACAAGTGCTGATTGACGAAGTGGATGACGAAGGCGCAATCGGCCGCAGTTTTGCAGATGCTCCCGAGATCGACGGCTGTGTTTATCTCAACGGCGAAGAGAATGTCAAACCGGGTGATTTGGTCAATGTGTTGATTGAACATTCGGACGAATACGATCTCTGGGGCACCAAGGTTTAACACTCCTATCCCCTGATGAGAAAATGCCCCTTGATCGGAAAAATCCCCCTTTTGCGCAAGCACTGGGGGATTTTTTTATGGTCTACTCTACACTGACGTAAATTAATGGCCTCATCGATGTTAATGGAGGGTTCCCATGGCTGATGTCCAACATTTTCCCAACGAGCAGCGGTTTGTGGTTGCATGTGAGGGTGACGAAGCTGTGCTTGCTTATCGTTTGTTTACCAATGCAGGAAAGGCGGCCATCGATTTTAATAGTACTTATGTCCCGCCTTCGTTTCGTGGTAAGGGCCTGGCAGAAAAACTGGTGCGCACTGGCATAAAATGGGCAAAAGAACTGGGTTATGAATTGCATGCGAGCTGCTGGTACGCTGCGAAATTTATTCGTTGATTGAACTAGGGAATTTGTGTGAAAAAAAGCGACGGTTTTACTTTGATAGAATTGCTGGTAGTGATTGCGATTATTGCGATACTCGCGCTCATCGCAATGCCATCGCCAGATCCTGCGATTGCGCGCAAGCAGGTAATTGAGTCTATGGATTTGATAGAAGACTACAAAAAACTCGTGGCTTTTTATCATAAAAGCGCACAAGTATTTCTAAAGAATAATAAAGAGGCAGGTATTCCACCTGCTGAAAAATTACTGGGTAACTATGTCGATCGTATCGATTTACAGGATGGTGCATTCCATTTGCATTTTGGTAACAAAGCCCATCCGTCAATCAAAAATAAAATCCTGAGTATCCAACCTATTATGGTAAGCGGCTCTCCGGAAAGCCCCATTTCATGGATTTGTGGTAAAGCGGCGGTACCTGCGGGAATGAAGGCGGTGGGTGAGAACCGCACTGATTTGGAATTGAAAGATTTACCGCTGAATTGCCGGATATAACCTATGAAAAATTATATTTTTCTGCTGATCGCGCTGGGCATTTTCTTTAACTGGAATAAATTGCGCGATGAATTTAGTCCACCGCCGGATTTTTCTGCGCAACATCCGGAAGGTGTAGTCTTATACGCGACCGATTGGTGTGGTTACTGCAAAAAGACACGCGAATTTTTCAAGCAAAACAATATTGCCTATGTGGAATACGATATTGAAAGATCCAGCGAAGGCAAAGCCCAGTACGATCAATTGCACGGCAGTGGTATTCCCCTCGTTGTGATTCGTGGTGAAGTGCTGCGCGGATACAACCCGAATGCAATGAAAGAGCTGCTTAAATTATAATCTTAACTTATTGTGAAAATAGATTAGGAAGCTTCTGAAAAATATGTTTTCGTCATACCCGCGAACGCGGGTATTTATAAAGCCCAGCAACTTGGACCAGTTGTTCTAGTCTGCAGGCTCCTGCTTATGCTGCACAAATAATTCAGAGGTTCCTTGATAATGAAAACTGGAGTCTGGAGGGTAAATGATTAAATTACAAAAAGATTCGACGGGCACTTATCGTCAGCGGATCAGTGTAGATACACATGAATTATTTGCCGATGTAGACACCAGTCTCGGCGGTGAAGATTCCGCGCCGGATCCTCATGGATTATTGGATTCATCCCTGGCGGCCTGCACGGCAATTACGCTGGGCATGTTCGCCAAGCGCCGTGGAATTCCGCTGGATGGAATTAATATCGATATCGAACGCGATGACGCAAAAGAAAAATCCGGCGAGTATAACCTTGCACTCAATATCCACTTTGTCGGCAGTTTGAGTGATGAGCAGAAACAACAATTATTGGGGATTGTCGATAAATGCCCGATCCATAAATTGTTGTCCCATGCCACTATTAATATCACTACCCATCACCAGCCGTAACCTACGGCGGTGAGGGTGTAAAAGCCTTAGGCAACTGCGTAGTTGGGGAAATCGGTATAACCCACATGGGTTCCGCCGAATAAGGCAGTTGGATTCAGTGTTGCCAATGGCCAGTTTTTTTCCAGGCGTACTGGCAAATCCGGGTTGGCAATAAATGGCCGTCCGAAACCCACCATATCGGCGTAACCTTGTTGCAAAATTTCCTCTGCGCGCTCCTTGGTATATTTTCCTGTTACCAGGATCGCGCCGTTAAAATTCTTGCGCAGTTCTTGACGAAATGATTCCGTAATTGCGGGTGCATCATCCCAATCTGCTTCAGCCAAATGAATATAGGCAATGCCTGTTTGTTTCAGGAACAAAGCCGCTTTCTGGATGGTATCCAATATTTCCGGGCAGTTCATGCCGCGCGCGGTGATAAACGGTGCGAGGCGAATCCCCGCGCGTGCAGCACCAACCTCTTTCACAATGGCTGTTACTACCTCTTTTAAAAAGCGCAATCTATTTTCCTGGTTGCCGCCGTATTGATCAGTGCGTTGGTTGGAAGTTGTCCGCAAAAATTGGTCGATCAAATAACCGTTCGCACCATGTATCTCTACACCATCAAAACCTGCCGCAATTGCATTGGCAGCCGCTTGGCGATAATCGTTGATAATTTGCTGGATTTCATCGGATTCCAATGCGCGTGGAGTAGGGCAATCCACTTTTTCGCCCTGTTGTTTTTCCTCGTTATAAATCCACACTTGCCCACTAAACGGCACTGCCGAAGGCGCAACCGGTAATTCGCCGCTATGGAAAGATGGATGTGACATACGCCCCACATGCCACAACTGGGAAAATATTTTTCCACCTTGCGCATGCACAGCATCAGTAACTTTTTTCCAGCCGGCGACTTGTTCTGGTGAATAAATACCGGGCGTAAATGAATAGCCTTTTCCCTGCGGGGAGATCTGTGTTGCTTCGGTAATAATTAATCCGGCACTTGCCCGCTGGGCGTAATAGGTAGCCATTAATCCGGTAGGTATATCGCCGGGTTGCGCCGAACGGCAACGTGTCATAGGCGGCATAAGCACACGATTGGCAATCGCGATCTTGCCAATGTTGGTAGGGGAAAAAAGAATATTGCTGGTCATGGCTTAACTCCTTTCATATTTCGGGCAGGGTTTTGTCGATTGAATGCAGTCTAGGGGCTGGAGATTTGTTTGATAATCGCTATATTGGTTTAATCACTATCAATTAAATTTTGATAATCGAGCGATCAATGAGTAAAACCTATTCGTTACAGGATCTGGAGCTGTTCTTACGGGTCGCCGGGGCTGGCAATATGAGTGAAGCCGCGCGCCAGCTGAATATTACTAACGCCGCTGTATCCGCCGCAATCAAACGCCTGGAGCTAGCGCTGGGTGTGAGTTTGTTGGAGCGCACGACCCGCAGCCTGCATTTGAGTGCAGCTGGGGAAAGCCTGATTCCTTATGTGCAATATGCACTGGATACCTTGGGTGATGCGGAGTCTGAACTGCGCAATTTGCAAACCTCGGTGGTGGGGGAAATCAGCATTGGATTGCCCTCGGATTTGGGGCGGCATCTCCTGTTAAATATCCTTGATGATTTCCAGCGGCAATATCCCGGTGTGAATTTACGCTTGAACTTTTCAGACATGATGCATGACTTATACAGGGAGGGGCTGGATCTGGTGATTCGCTACGGCGACCTGCGCGATTCATCCCTGGTTGCGAGCAAATTGTGCGATAACCGCCGGGTGCTGGCTGCTGCACCCGCTTATATTGAAACAATGCCGGTATTAAATCGCCTGGAGGATTTGGCGCAGCATAATTGTTTATATTTTTATCGCAATGACCGGCCCTACAATCACTGGTTGTTTTATCGCGACAACGAATTGGTTGAAATTCCCATCCAGGGAAACCGCAATGCAAATGATGGTGACGTGGTGCGTCGTTGGGGTTTGGCAGGGCACGGCATTGTGTATAAATCGGCGATGGATTTGCGCGAGGATATCGCGCAGGGCCGGTTAGTGACTTTGCTTGATGGACAATACGAAGGGCAATCGACACCACTCTATGCTGTTTATAAAGAGCGCAAATACCAGCCCTATCGTTTGACAGCATTGCTGGCACACCTTAAAAAAAATCTACAGCTATTTTAATTGGCGAATCAGAGGATGACCTCATGGCTTTATTAATCCCTCCGCATGTCCAGAATATCGGCTTTTCGGTAAAGCGTGTGTTGCCATCGCGGTTACAGCAGCGTGTTGGCCCTTTTATTTTTGTTGATCATATGGGGCCTGCGCATTTTGAGGTGGGTACTAACGCGGGCGATGTGCGCCAGCATCCCCATATTGGTTTGGCAACAGTTACTTATTTATTTACCGGTGCAATGATGCATCGCGATAGTTTGGGCGTGGTGCAACGTATTGAACCCGGTGCAATTAATTTAATGACTGCCGGTAATGGCATAGTGCACTCCGAGCGCATACCGGAAGATGTTCGCGCAAATAATACCCCTGTTGAAGGTATTCAGACCTGGCTGGCGTTGCCGACGGATGTCGAGGATTACGATCCGTCATTTGCACATTACGCCGCGGAAACTATTCCATCGGTCAATTTGCCCACCATGAGTGTGCAGGTTCTTATCGGTAAAGCGTTTGGCGTGGAGTCGCCAGTAAAAACGGCGAGTGTCACGACTTATCTGGATATATCCCTGGGCACTTCTGCCCAATATTCCCCGGATTTTCCGCAGCAGGATTTAGCGATCTATGTGGTTTGGGGAAGCGTGACGGTCAATGGTGAACCTGTGCCGGAATTTCATTTGGCGGTGTTGGATCGTGATGCCACAATCGCAACCGACAGCGGGGCCCAAATCATGTTGCTGGGCGGCGAGCCCTTAACGGGTGAGCGATTTATTTTATGGAATTTTGTTGCATCCTCCCGCGAGAAAGTGCGTGCTGCGGGTGCGCGATGGACAGATGGTGGTTTTGCGTTAGTGCCCGGTGAGAAAGACTGGATTCCTTTGCCGACGATGGGTAAATAAAAAACGCCAAAGAAAATTGCAGTGTTGGTACTTATGGCTAACTCAGTTTTATTAGTCGTCATCCTCGCGAACGCGAGGATCCATAAATTGCAATTCTTATCATGAAAGCTGGACTCCCGCCTGCGCGAGAGTGACGACATATCCTTTTTGTGCAGTTGATAATACTAGGTTTACGAAATTGCTTTATTCACAATCGTTTGCGCTTCCGCAATCAATTGTTGTAAATGCTCTTCGCCTTTAAAACTTTCAGCATAAATTTTATAAATTTCTTCAGTGCCCGATGGGCGTGCGGCGAACCATCCGTTTTTACTCATCACTTTAATGCCACCAAAACCTGCGTTGTTGCCTGGGGCATTGGTGAGGATGGTTTCAATATTATCGCCGGCCAATTCAGTTGAGGTAATTTGTTCGGGTGATAATTTTGACAGAGCCTTTTTCTGTGCTGTATTGGCTGGTGCCTCTACACGGGCTTCTGCGGCATGACCAAACTCGTCCGCGAGCAACTTGTAACATTCGCCGGGATCGCGTCCGGTTTTCGCTTTAATTTCTGCGGCGAGCAATGATGGGATAATGCCATCTTTATCTGTAGTCCATACGCTGCCATCAATGCGCAAGAAAGATGCGCCCGCACTTTCTTCACCGCCAAAACCGAGTGAGCCATCAAATAAACCCGGTGCAAACCATTTGAATCCAACCGGCACTTCATATAAACGGCGACCAATTTTTTTGGCGACTTTATCGATCATCGCGCTGCTGACGACCGTCTTGCCAATCGCGGTATCTGCTTTCCATTGCGGGCGATTTTGGAATAAATATTCAATCGCAACTGCGAGGTAATGATTGGGAGGCAATAAACCGCAACTCGGCGCAACTATGCCGTGGCGATCGTGATCGGTATCACAGGCGAAGGCCACATCAAATAAATTGCGGCGTTCAACCATACCTTGCATGGTGTAGGCAGATGATGGATCCATACGGATTTTTCCATCCCAATCCGCCGTCATAAACGAAAAAGTTTTATCGACGCTGGTGTTGAGCACTTTTAAATTGAGATGGTAGTGATCGGCAATGGCTTTCCAATAATTGACACCGGCACCGCCAAGTGGATCTGCGCCCATATGGACATTCGCGCCGCGAATGGCTTCCATATCCACCACATTGATCAAATCTTTGATGTAGTTATGGACGTAATCGTGCGAGTGGGTTGTGGCCGCTTTTATCGCTTGGTGATAATCCATACGTTTTACATCGCGCAGGTTATTTTCCAGCAGCTCATTGGCGCGCGCTTGCATCCAGTTGGTAATGTCGCTGTCGGCCGGGCCGCCGTTGGGTGGATTGTATTTGAATCCGCCATTGTCGGGTGGGTTGTGCGATGGGGTGATGACAATGCCATCAGCCAGGCCTGAGGTGCGGCCGCGGTTGTACGTGAGGATCGCATGGGATATTGCAGGCGTAGGTGTGTATTCGCCATCTTTAGCGAGCATAATTTCTATGCCGTTTGCGGCAAGCACTTCGACGGCGCTAATTTGCGCTGGTTCAGAAAGCGCATGGGTATCAATACCCACATAAAGTGGGCCGTTGATGCCAGCTTGTTTGCGGTAATCGCAAATCGCCTGGCTAATTGCCAATACATGGTTTTCATTGAAACTGGTATTGAATGATGAGCCGCGATGGCCTGAGGTTCCAAAGCTTACCCGTTGCTCGGGAACACTGATATCCGGTTTGTTTGCGTAATAGGCGTCGATTAGTTTGGGGAGATCTACCAACTGGTCTGCGGGTAAGAGTTGGCCAGCCAAGGGGCTTGTAGACATAAATACTCCTGATTTATACAGATTTACGGCTTGAAATAAATGGTTGTCATTATGGTGTCGATGCGCCTGTCCACACTATGATGGTCATCAATTTTTACAGGTGATCTGATGCTGGTTGATGGCAGCGCCTATAGTAGCGCGCTTTGAATTCATTTCACTATTAACTTAAGCCGCTGAAGTTAACTACGAGGACAAAAATTATGCGCTGGAAACAAGGTCGTCGCAGTGACAATGTTGAAGATATGCGCAATTCTGGCTCGCCCTCTATGGCGATGGGTGGTGCGTCGGCAATCGGCAGGATACTGCCTTTATTGTTGCGTACCAAAACAGGGCGAACCCTGTTGTTGGTGGCAGTTGTTGTCTATTTCGGCGCAAAGTTTATGGGGTACGATTTGCTGCAACTGGCGGCACCACCCGGTGCGACAGGCCTATCCAATAACCAGCAATTATCGCCAAAAGATCAGGAATTGGCGGATTTTGTGTCGGTGGTATTGGCGGATACCGAATCTACCTGGCATCTGGAATTTAAAAAATTGGGGCTGACTTACCAGGAGCCGAAGCTGGTGTTGTTCCGCAATGCGGTGAGTTCAGCTTGTGGCTACGCACAATCGGCAATGGGGCCATTTTATTGCCCGGGTGACCACAAACTTTATATTGATCTGGCGTTTTATGAAGAGATGAAAAACAAGTTGGGTGCTCCCGGCGATTTTGCGCAGGCCTATGTGATTGCCCACGAAGTGGGCCACCATGTGCAAACTTTGTTGGGTACTTCTGCAAAAGTGACCCAGGCGCAGCAGCAAATGTCAAAAGAGCAGGCAAACCAGCTCTCGGTAAAACTGGAATTGCAAGCGGATTGTTATGCGGGGATTTGGGGGTATTACGCCGATACAGAACGGCAAATGCTGGAAGAGGGGGATATTGAAGAGGCACTCAATGCGGCTTCAGCAATTGGCGATGATAATTTGCAACAGCAAGCAGGTGGCGTTGTCCGCCCGGAGAAATTTACCCACGGCAGTTCAAAGCAGCGCGTGGCCTGGTTTAAGCGTGGTTTTGAACAGGGCAAAGTGGAGGCCTGTAATACCTTCAAGTAGTGATATGTTCACTGTTCTTTTTTCTGCAAGTACACAATAAAAAGCCAGCAATGATGCCAATGCTGTTCACTTTAGGATTTGTCGTCACTCCCGCGAAAGCGGGAGTCCAGCTTTTGCGGCAAAATTTGCAGTTTATGGATCCCCGCTTTCGCGAGGATGACGACTAACAAGGTTGAAATAACCTTAAGTGAACAGCATTGAGCAATGATGCTGGCTGTTTGTTTATCTCCCGCATTAATTTTTGGCGGAGAGGTAAATTGTTAATTCCTGACCTGGGTGGATGTAGCTTTCATTCTTCACTTTGTTCCAGCTCAAGATATCTTGTTTGGATACATCAAACTTGCTGGCAATTTTGTGCAAGGTGTCGCCACTTTTAATTTGGTAAGTGATTTTATTGTCGGTTGTCTGCGTGGCCGTTTTATTGACAACCAACAATTTTTGCCCGGGTTTTAATTTCGCATTTGCGGGCAACTCATTCCACTTCAGCAGGTTCTGGACACTGGTGTCGTGCTTTTTAGCGATGGTCCAAAAGCTATCACCCGATTGGATGGTGTAATAGGTTCCCGTATTTTTTTGGTTGCGTTGGGCGATTTCTTGTTCAGCCTGGATGGCATAGGGCGAACTCATCGGAGCCTGGCCGGGGATGCTGAGGCTTTGGCCAATTTTTAGCTGCACTGATTTCAGGTTATTGGCCGATTGGATTGCTGCGACACTGGTGCCAAAACGTTTGGCTATGCTGCCCAGGGTATCGCCAGATTTCACTTTGTAATCGCCTGCCACTTGTACAGGGGCAACCTTGGGAAGCTTGTCGAGGTTCAAGGTAAATTGTGCGGCATCGGCAACAGGGACAAGTAATTGATGCGGTCCGGTGGGGTCAGTAATCCATTTGCTGTAACCCGCATTCAGGTTGCGCAATTCTTTTGGATCTATGTCGGCCATACGTGCGGCTTGGGCGAGGTCTACCGGTGAGCTGACATTGACTGCTGTGAAGTAGGGGTTGTTGGGGATTGCTTCCAGTTCCAGATCGTATTTTTTAGGATCGGCAATCACTTTGGATAAAGCTACCAACTGGGGTACATAGGATTGGGTTTGCTGGGATAGGGGGAGCGACCAGAAATCTGTCCCTTTTCCCTGTTTGCGATTCTTTTCAATGGCGCGGCGCACTGTACCTTCACCTGCATTGTAGGCGGCGATAGTCAGCAACCAATCCCCACCAAACATACCGTTTAAACGTTGCAGGTAACGCACTGCTGCATCAGTAGATGCGATCAGGTCGCGACGACCGTCATACCAGTGGTTTTGTTTCAGTCCAAAGTTGCGTGCGGTCCGTGGCATAAACTGCCAGAAACCCGCTGCTTTACTAGGCGATGAGGCAAAAGGGTCGTAGGCGCTCTCAACAATGGGAAGTAGTGCCATTTCCATCGGTAGGCCGTTTTCACGCATTTCGTTGGCTACATAATAAAGATAGGGCTTGCTTTGGTTGGCTATCTTGTCCAGATAGCGCTGGTTATTGGACAGCCAACGCAGGTTTTTACTGACTTTGCTGTCGGCGACCTCAGGAAACGCATAGCCATTTGCGATCTCTTCCCACAGGTTGCCAGTATGTGCAGGAGCACTCGCCTCGGTGGCCTCATCGGGGACTACAGGTTGTGTAATATTGGTTTCAGCGACAGGTGCATCGTCTTTTTTGAGTGTGCTACAGCCTGCAAGTGTAAGGATCCAGGCAAAGCAGATACAGAGTGGCAACAGCGGGGAGCGGTTTTGGTTATTCATAGGGTCACTTTCAGGGTTATTTTTCCAGCCACATTGGCATGGAGAATCCGGTTGATTTTGGCCTTTTTATTTTTTGTGCTTTAGGATTTTCATCCTATTAACGCGCCAAATAACGGCTATTTAGTGATTACCTCCGCCCTCCCTGGGGCTGTGGATTTCGGATTCTAGGTGCTGGCGTCACATGGGTCAACGCCTAATTCGGAATAAGGGCAGCCCGTCACAACCTTGCTGAGAGCTGGTCGGGGCTTTAAATCCAAGGCTTATCCTGTTTAGTTTGGCCGCGCGTACATCTAGTTTGGCCAGGTATCTTTGATCAAACGCAATGCACCAAATACCTCTGCCGGGGAGTCCAGGGATTGCCCGACGTTGTTATTGATGAAGATTTTGATGCCAGGTTGTTGACAGCGCAAAAACGGATTTGTTCGTTTTTCCAACAAAATAGTGGAGGGTAGGGTGACTTTCCCTTGTGCCCGGAGTTGTTTCACATGTTCAAACCGGGCTGCGAGTTGAGTATTACCGGGCTCTACCGCCAAGGCAAACTCCAGATTGGCCAAGGTGTATTCGTGGGCACAATAGATTTGGGTCTCATCGGGAAGGGCTGCGAGTTTTTGGAGGGAATCCCACATGATTTTCGCGGTACCGTCAAAGCGTCTTCCGCAACCGCCAGCAAATAGGGCATCACCGCAAAATAACAGTGGTGGCCTGGTGTCGGCGGCTGGACAAAAGTAGGTGATGTGCTCCCAGGTATGGCCAGGAACCCCCAGGATATTGAAACTGATACCCCCCAACTCCAGTAAATCACCATCGCTTAAGGTATGGCTCACCATGGGTATCGATTCTGATTCCGGGCCATAGACGGGTACAGTTGAATATTTCAGCAGTGCGGCAATACCTTGAATGTGATCGCGATGGCGGTGGGTGACAAGGATTGCGGCGAGGGTCAATTGGTGGATCCTGAGGTAATTGATCACCGGCGTTGCATCGCCCGGGTCGACCACGTAAACAACAGGTATATGCGAATCGGGTTGAATCACCCAAAAATAATTGCTGTCGAGCGCGGGAATGGGGGTAATCGTTAGCACAATTGGGCCTCGATAAAGTCTCGCCTGCCATTCTACGCCTCTCTCGTAGGATGTTTTAACGTTAATTTGTCCCTGCTTCTTGTGCTAGATTGTGATGATCCTGATAGAGAGAGGCCGGGTTGTGGGTGATGAGGTCAAAAAATGCACCATAAGTTAGTGAAGGCACCGCATCGATTATTGGTTCGCTTTTCTGCACTCTGGAAAAAGCGTTTTGGTGTATTGCCGCTGCGGGAATCAATTGCTGACTTGACCCAATGGTTTGAATCACCCCTTGGCCGAGCTTTGTTAGATGAAGAACAGCAAGCTATCTCGGATGGTTTGCAATACGTGTTTGGTTACCATCTGCTGCAACTCGGTATCAATGGCCGTTTGGATTTAACCGTAGAAAGCCGTATATCCCACCGTTTCGTATTGCATCCGCAACTTGAAGACAACCAGCGGCTTGGTGCCCTGGTGGATTTCAACCACCTGCCACTCGCCGCTGAATCTATCGATGCGGTATTGCTCCACCACAGCCTCGATTTCAGCCAGAGTCCACATCACCTGTTGCGTGAGGCGGCACGTATCGTCATTCCCAAGGGGCATCTGATCATTGCTGGGTTCAATCCCTGGAGCCTTTGGGGGCTTTGTGCCAGTCTTGCGCGTATCATCAAGTCCAAGCCGCGCTGGCGCTTCCAGTATTTGCGCTTGGGGCGATTGATGGATTGGTTAAAGTTGTTGGATATGGAAACTGTTGCTGTCTACCAGGGATTTTTCCGGCCGCCGTTGCCCCAGGAGGCTGCAATTAAACATTTGCATTGGATTGAACGCTGGGGTAAAAGGCTGCGTTTGCCTTGGGGAGGGTTTTATGTGGTCGTAGCGCGCAAGGATCATATCCCCTTGATACCCATCAAGCCTGACTGGCAACACTATCGGCCCTTACGCGGTTTGGCAGTGACAAGAATTCTCGGTCCGGCGCCTGGTATGCGTTCGCACCACCGCCTTTTATCGCCACCTCATTAATAGGATGCGCGGCAACAGGGTTTATTTTAAGGTTTACGAATATGCGTCAAATTGTACTGGATACTGAAACTACCGGCCTTGAAACCTCCCAGGGGCACCGGATTATCGAAATTGGCTGCGTTGAATTATTCAACCGTCGCCTTACCGGCCGCCATTACCACCAATATATAAAGCCCGAGCGTGAAATCGACGCTGGCGCACAAGCGGTACACGGAATCAGTAATGCGATGCTGGAAGACAAACCTGTCTTCGCACGTATTGCTGATGAGTTTTTGCAGTTTGTCGGCGATGCCGAATTGATCATCCACAATGCTGCGTTTGATATCGGCTTCCTCAATTACGAATTGAATATGCTGCGGCCGGGGTTTGGTAGTATCAGCGACCGCTGCCATGTCATAGATACACTCCTGATGGCGCGCGCGAAACACCCCGGCCAGAAGAACAACCTCGATGCGCTTTGTAAACGCTACGGAGTTGATAACTCCCAGCGTGAATTGCACGGCGCTTTGCTCGATGCCGAGATTTTGGCCGATGTCTATTTGTTAATGACTGGCGGGCAGACAGCTTTATCCCTGGGGGGCAACCAATCCAAAAATGAAGAGGGTGGCGATCAAAACGAGCTGCGCCGTTTGCCCGCTAATCGCAAACATTTACCGGTTATTTTTGCGTCGCCGGAAGAGCTTGAGCTGCATCACCAAAAACTGGCTGTGATAGCCAAAAGCAGCGGCGACAATTGCGTATGGTTGCGCGAATAAGCCGAATGAAATGCGCCTATCCGAAGGCGCTACGTAGAAAAAATGTACAAGTGAGAGATGTTTGGCAAACTCCCGGCTTCAGGCGGCTTATTTGTGTCGTGCCGGTGAAATAACGCCAAACATGGTATAGAGTCAATGTGATTTGAAAGTATTGCTTGGCTGGCCGCACTGCGTGGCTGTGCCTCTAACCCGTAAAGTGACAAACGCCAGGATGTTATTGTGAGCACAACTGAAACCTTAAATCTCGCTTCCCTCAAAATGGTTCAGGATGAATTGGTTGCTACCATTGAGCAATCGGCTATCCGCCTGGAGCAGTTTTCGCAAGATCGCAACAACGGCGAGTTATTGCAAAACTGCATTGATGGTATCAAGCAAATTCGCGGCATCCTCAGCTTGATCCAATTGCGCGGTGTGGATCTATTGGCCGAAGAGCTGGTTAACCATATTACTGATATCACCTTAGGTGAAGATGAAAAAACGGATACGAAACTCGAATTGCTCACATCGAGTTTTTTTATCCTGCCACGCTATCTTGAATACTGCACCCAAACCGCACGCAGCATGGCAATGTTGCTTATTCCCCACATTAATGAACTGCGTTTGGCCCGCAAAGCAGCTCCATTGCCAGAAAGTTATTTTTATCCGCTGTCCTCGGTAAAGGCGAATCGCAAGCTGGCGGCTGCCCAACAGTTGCCGGAAGATTTGAGTGTGTTGGTGCGTCGTTTGCGCCATATGTACCAAACCGGTTTATTAAACGTACTTAAGAATGTGCAGGCCAAGGCCTCCCTTGGCATGATGACCCGCGCATTGCAGCGTTTGGATGCGGCCGCAGCAGGCAATGTGCTCAGTAATTTCTGGTGGTTAAGCGGTGCAACATTGGCTGCCTTGGCCGAAAAAAATATGCGCCTTACTAAAAGCCGCAAAATGTTATTGAGTGCAATTGAGCGAGAAATAAAACGCTTCCAGTTTGAGGGCAGTGCAGTATTGGGACGCGAGGTTGATCCAGGGCTGCAAAAAGAATTGGTTTATTTGCTGGCTCTTTCCCACTCGGAAAATGAAGTCTCCAAAACAGTTTTATCTGCTTATAGTGTTCCTTCACTGAGCTATACCGAAGCCGAACTTGCGCGCGAAATGGAGTTCCTCAATGGCCCCAGTGCCAATACCATCAGCTCTATGGTGGCGGTATTAACCGATGAATTACACGGTACCAAAAATATCTTGGAACGAGCTGCCCAAGGTGGTGCAGAGTTATTGAGTGAATCGCCTGAGCTGTTGGAAACCCTGAAAAAGATCGCCGATATTTTATCGATTGTCGGTTTGGTTGCGCCGAGCAATAGCCTCAAGCATGAAATTGAAAAAATTGCAGTGTGGCAAGCCAATCACAGCCCGGTCACACCTGATGAGCTGCTGGTGGTTGCCGATACACTTTTATATGTCGAGAGCACCATTGCCGGCTTGAACAATGCCAACCTTTCTGATGAAAAAGTAGCGCAAATCAACGCGCTTTCACGCGATGCGGTGATGGCCAATAATCAAATTGCCGAAGCGGAAAAAATTGTTATCGACGAAGCTGAAGCAGGTTTGTCGATGGTAAAGCGCGCGCTTACTGCTTTTGCTGAATCCAATTACGACAAAGGTCATATCCGTAATATTTCCGGCATTCTGGATTCGGTGCGTGGTGGTATGTTCCTGCTCGGTTTGTCGCGTGCGGCAAATGTCTTGGCTGGCTGCATGCGTTTTGTTGATGAGGACCTATTGGCATCGGATCAACATCCGGCTGTACAACATTTGCTGGAAACCTTTGCCGATGCGGTGATCAGCCTTGAGTATTATCTCGACGCGATCAAACTCGATAAAAGTGCTGATACCAGTGTTTTGCAAATTGCGGAAGAAAGCCTGCAAGCCCTCGGTTATAAAGTTTAACTATGTCATTTCGCTTTAATCCCGCTTCATTTGAATTCCATGCATCCACAATAGCGCCGGTTGTTTCCCGCAACCGGCGTTTTATTGTTGTCGCGGCATCGCCCGCGTATCGCTGTGATCAGCTTTTGTGTGATAGTGACGGCCATTTATTACTTGCCAACGATGCCCATCTGCCAACATTTGGATTAGGAATTGCCAGTGAACACTACCTGGGGGTTCTCAACGACGAAGATTTGTGGGTCAGGGTTTTGATTGCCGGAGCCTTGCCTGCACCTTATCAATGGCTTGGGTTGCGTTCGCAGTTGGAAATCCTCCCGGCGAGTGAATTCCAGTTGGTGGGGCGTGCCTTGCAAATCGCCCAGTGGTTTTATGATCACCGTTATTGTGGTCGCTGCGGACGGGAAACTGCGCAAGATGAAATTGACCGGGCCAAAGTCTGCCATGGCTGTGAGCTGCGTTTTTATCCACGCATCTCACCTTGCATGATCGTGCTTGTCACCCGGGGAGAGGAGTTGTTACTCGCCCATCACCGGCGTGCAACGCGAGTTGTTTACTCTACACTCGCCGGTTTTGTGGAAGCGGGTGAGAGCGTTGAAGAGTGTGTCCGACGGGAAATTAAGGAAGAGGTTGGGATCGAGGTGGGTAAGCTTGAATACTTTCGCAGCCAACCCTGGCCCTTTCCCAGCCAATTAATGTTTGGCTTTTTTGCAGAATATGAAGCGGGTGAAATTGATATTGACCCCGCGGAAATTGTGGATGCGAAATGGTTCCGTTACGATCAGTTGCCTCAGGTGCCAGCAAGCGCTAGTGTAGCGGGGCAATTGATTGCCCATTATCTTGAACGCTTGCGTCAAATCAACCTTTACCATAAACAATAACAAGCTGTTAACACAG
The DNA here is from genome assembly GCA_964542655.1 of uncultured Cellvibrionaceae bacterium. Taxonomy (GTDB): domain Bacteria; phylum Pseudomonadota; class Gammaproteobacteria; order Pseudomonadales; family Cellvibrionaceae; genus Cellvibrio. The sequence continues at coordinate 42,662 of CAZIWB010000018.1, read as the reverse complement.
GTAGGAAATGTATGATTTTTACCTTATTGGCGATTTTTATTGGCCTTATTGCTGCTTATCTAGCCTATAAATCCGTGCGCCTGCTTTGGCAAAACTCCTGGTTTGTGGGTTTTTGTCGCGGTATTTTTGGTTTGGGATTGCTGGCGCTTGGCACATTAGTGGCGTTAACGGCATACGATGTATACAGCTACAAACAAGTCTTGCAAGAGCAGGTGATTGCCACCATTAATTTTGACAAGATAGAAGACCAGCATTATTTTGCGGTACTTGCTGATAAAGATGGTAAAGAGCAGCATGTCGAAATGCGTGGCGATCAATGGCAATTGGATGCGCGTATTGTTAAATGGCAGGGGTATCTTTCCACTTTTGGTATCAAACCGGCGTTTCGGCTTGAACGCTTGAGCGGGCGTTATTACGATATTGAGCAGGAAACAACTGCCAAGCGCACGGCCCATGCCGTGCATAACAGTCTATATGGTATGGATATCTGGAGAATTTTTAACGAGCATCCTGATTGGTTTCCAGTTATTGATGCGGTGTATGGTTCAGCTACCTATCTGCCAATGAAAGATGGTGCTTTGTTTGAGATCAGCTTGTCCAATACAGGTCTGGTTGCACGTCCGATCAATGCGGCTGCACGTGAGGCAGTTGAAGAATTTAACTAGATCTATTTAATTAAAAAGTAGTACGGAGTTTACCTTTGGAATTTTTAGCAGATTACGGTTTATTTCTCGCCAAAACGATTACGTTTGTTGTGGCTATTGTTGTCGTTATCACCCTTGCAGTCTCTGTTGGTGGGCGCAATAAAAAATCGGATAAAGGCCATATTGAAGTTACCAAACTCAATGAGAAATTTGACCAGCTGCGCGATTCACTGCGCGATGCCATGCTGGATGATGACGAATATAAAGAGTTTGAAAAGGCAGAAAAGAAACGTTTGAAGGAAGAAAAAGCGCAAAAGAAAAAAGCAGCCAAAGAGTCGGCGAAAACCAAAGGTGATGACGCTACATGCGAAGCTGCCAAGAAGCGTATTTTTGTTCTGGATTTTCACGGTGATATCAAAGCCTCGGAAGTGGAGTCACTACGTGAGGAAATCAGTACTGTATTAACTCTCGCTAAACCGACTGACGAAGTCGTAGTGAAAGTGGAGAGCGGTGGTGGCATGGTGCATAGCTATGGTTTGGCTTCCAGCCAGTTAGCACGTATCACCAATAAAAATATTCCACTTACCGTATGTGTTGATAAAGTTGCTGCCAGCGGTGGTTATATGATGGCCTGTGTGGCCAATAAAATTGTTGCAGCACCCTTTGCGATCCTTGGTTCAATCGGCGTAGTAGCCCAGTTGCCCAACTTTCATAAAGTGCTCAAGAAAAATGATATCGATTATGAGATGTTTACCGCTGGTGAGTACAAACGCACTGTGACCATGTTCGGTGAAAATACCGAAAAAGGGCGCGCCAAATTTGTGGAAGAGTTGGAAGATACCCATGTGCTGTTTAAAGAGTTTGTAAATGAACATCGCCCCCAGGTTGATCTGGTAAAAGTTGCAACAGGTGAGGTCTGGTTTGGTCGTCGCGCCAAAGAAGTGAATTTGATTGACGAATTGCAAACCAGCGATGAATACCTGTTTGCACAAGTTGATGCGGCGGATATTTATGAAGTCGAATTTACCTACAAAAAATCCTTGCCCGAAAAATTGGGCTTTGCTGCTCAGGCAGCAGTGGACAGGTTGCTTATGACCTGGTGGGAACGGCTCAATATAAGTCGCTGGTTTTAAACTAAAAACGGTGCCTGAAGGCGCCGTTTTTATTTGTATCACTTTTTTATTTTTGTTCGGATTCGAAAGGAGGACTTATGATTTTCTCAACTGCCAAGCTTCAAATGCCAAAGCCGGATCAAGCGCTGGAAGGGAGGGCGGAGGCAATGGAGGTGGATAACTTGCATGCGGTAAAAAAAGTACCTATCAAGCCGCCTTTTCCTGAAGGTACTGAACAAATTGTTGTTGGCCTTGGTTGCTTTTGGGGAGCAGAAAGAAAGTTCTGGCAGCAACCCGGGGTCTATACCACGGCTGTTGGTTATTCGGCGGGATATACTCCTAATCCAACCTATAAAGAGGTTTGCAGTGGCTTAACCGGTCACAACGAAGTTGTTTTGGTCGTGTTTAATCCTGAAGAAACTTCATTGGAAATTTTGTTAAAAGTATTTTGGGAGTCGCATAACCCAACCCAGGGAATGCGGCAGGGGAACGATCAAGGTACGCAATATCGCTCAGGAATATATTATTTTACTGATACCCAACGTCAGTTGGCTGAACAAACCGAAGCGCTTTATCAGGCTGCGCTGGATGAAAAAAATATCGGTGCAATAACGACGGAAATTTTGCCTGCGGGCGAGTTTTATTATGCTGAAACCTATCATCAGCAATACCTGCATAAAAATCCTGGGGGCTACTGTGGGTTGGGAGGTACAGGAGTTTGTTATGCTGACGATTTTTAGTCGTCAGCATAAGGTACAAGAGCAGTCTTTTTTACATAGCCTCGTAATAGGGGCCGCTGCCACCCTGAGGTGGTACCCAAGTAATATTTTGCAGTGGATCCTTAACGTCACAGGCTTTGCAGTGAATGCAGTTGGCGGCATTGATTTGTAAGCGCGGAGCCTTGTCTTTCTCAACTATTTCATAAACGCCGGCAGGGCAATAACGTTGCTCTGGCGTAGCATAAAGGGCAAGGTTTGTGGTAATGGGTATTTCTTTGTCCGTTAATTGCAAATGCACTGGTTGGTCTTCGTCATGCTCGATATTGGCTAAATAAATCGAAGACATGCGGTCAAAGGTAATTTTTCCATCCGGTGCAGGATAATCAATTGGTTGCGCATCTTTTACGGGAATCAAAGTTTCATGGTCGGCTTGCTTGTGTTTTAGCGTCCAGGGCAGGGTGATGCCGAACGAATGCAGCCACATATCTACGCCGCCGTATAAGGCACCCACAATATTTCCGAAGGATGAAAATGCAGGTTTTATATTGCGTACGGCGTACAAATCTTTCCATAGCCATGAAGTGCGAAGTTTTTCAGGATAGCTTTTGAGCAAAGGTTCATCTTGGTTCTTCGTCAATGCTTCAATAATCGCTTCGGCGGCGAGCATGCCGGATTTCATCGCATTATGTGAGCCTTTTAATCTCGGCACATTTACAAATCCTGCAGAACAACCAATCAATGCTCCGCCGGGGAAAATAAGTTCTGGCAGGGATTGCACGCCACCTTCAGTAATTGTGCGCGCACCATAAGAAAGGCGCTTGGCATTTTGTAATAAGGGTTTAATCGCCGGATGGGTCTTAAAGCGCTGGAATTCTTCAAACGGATTTAAATAGGGATTGCGATAATTCAAATGCACAACAAAACCCAGTGCGATTTTGTTATCTGCCACGTGATATAAAAAACCGCCGCCGCCGGTGTGATTATCCAGTGGCCAGCCCTGTGTATGCAGTACCGCACCTTCATTGTGCTGGCTTGGATCAATGCTCCATATTTCTTTAAAACCCAAACCGTATTTTTGTGGCTCGGCATTCGCGCGCAAATTAAATTTTTGCTCTAGCGATTTGCTGAGCGAACCGCGTGCGCCTTCAGCAATCAATGTATAGCTAGCATGTAATTCAATCCCGGCAGAAAACGTGTTTTTGTGGCTGCCATCGCGTGCAACCCCCATATCGCCAGTCGCTATTCCTTTAACGCTACCATCTTCGCTATAAAGTATTTCACTGCCATTGAAGCCGGGAAATAAATCTACCCCCAATTCTTCTGCTTGCGTTGCTAACCAACGGCATACTTGCCCCAAGCTCACTATATAGTTGCCATGGTTATTGATGAGTGGTGGCAACAGTAAGCCGGGAAATTTGTACTGACTGGACTCGGTCAGCCACAAAACCTGATCCTGCTTGACTTCGGTGGTGATGGGGGCCCCTTTGGCTTTCCAATCGGGAATCAATTCATTTAATGCGATTGGGTCAATCACTGCGCCGGATAAAATCTGTGCGCCGACTTCGGCCGCTTTTTCCAATACGCAGACGCTGAGTTCACGCGCCTGTTCGGCGGCAAGTTGTTTCAAGCGAATTGCGGCGGCGAGACCGGCAGGGCCAGCGCCGACAATTACAACGTCATACTGCATTTGATCGCGTTGGGTCATAACAAACTCAAACAATGGTGGTTAAATTGATTTCATCGCTGCGCTTTATATTAGCAGTGAGCGCGCGGCAATAGTCGAGAAAGGCAATCATTGCCGGTGTCTGGTACCGGTTTTTGTGCCAGACAAACATAAATTGGCGGCGTAAATCCAACTGTGGTGTTTTTATTTCCACCAGGCTGCCGCGTTTAAACGCATCGCGCAAGGCCAGGCGGGAAATACAGCCAATGCCAAGGCCGGATTCTACTGCGCGTTTAATCGCCTCTGTATGTTCCAGCTCCAGGCGAATTTTCAATTCAGGTAAATGATGGCGTAAAGCCTGGTCAAATGTTTCGCGTGTTCCCGAGCCTTGTTCGCGTAAAATCCAAGTCGCTGCTAATAAATCTTCCATGGTTGCGGAAGGCGACTTGGCGAGTGGATGTGTAGGGGAGCAAAACACCGCAAGCTCATCAGAAATCCAGGTTTCTGCAGTCAATTCGGGATGATGGCAGCTACCTTCTATTAATCCCAAATCCAATGCGTACCCGGCAACTTGCTGCAATATCGACTGGGTATTTTTTACCTGCAGGGCAATATGGCAATCCAGGTGATTTTGCATGAACTCACTGATGATCATGATCCCCAGATAATTGCCAATAGTCAGGGTGGCTCCAACGTTCAAGTCGCCCAAGGCAGATTTTCCTGCCAATAGCTGTTCAACTTCACCCGCTTGGGTCAACAAGCTGCTGGCCACAGGTAAAAGTGTTTTGCCAAGAGCGTTGAGTTTAAGCAGCTTGCCATTGCGGTCAAACAACTGGCAGTCAAATTGACGCTCCAATTCTGCTAGCGCTGTACTGGCGGCGGATTGTGATAAGGCAACCATCTCGGCAGCACGGGATACATTCCCGGTCCGGGCAATAGCGACGAAGATTTCCAGTTGGCGTAATGTATATCTCATATCTATCTTGTGAATATATACAATATGTAATATCAATTTAACAAATATGCTAGCGCGAAATAGAATAGACATCAACAAGCATATTGCGGATTTTATGGAGGTCGGGAATGAAAGTACTGGTTGCGGTTAAACACACTATTGATCACAACGTAAAGCCTAATATCCACCCTGAAACAGGGCAGGTGGATGTCGCCCAGGTCAAAAAAGCAATCAATCCATTTGATGAGATCTCGTTGGAAGAGGCGGTGCGCTTAAAAGAGCGTGGCCAGGTAAGCGAAATTATCGCGGTTGCTATTGGTGGTGGTGATGCTAAAGACAGTTTGCGCCACGCCTACGCGTTAGGTGCTGACCGTGCTTTATTAGTTGAAACTGACGCATCTCTCCAGCCTCTTACTGTTGCCAAACTATTAAAGGGTGTGGTCACCCGTGAGCAACCGGGCCTTATCTTTTTAGGGAAGCAGGCGGTAGGCGAAGATTACGGTCAAACAGGACAAATGCTGGCAGCACTGCTTGGGGTTGGCGTAGGTACATTTGCTTCAGGAATCCAGCTGAAGGATGGTCATGTTGAAGTCATGCGTGAAGTTGATAAGGGCACGCAAACAGTTTCGCTAAGGCTCCCCGCCGTCGTTACTTCCGATTTGCGCTTGAATGAGCCGCGTTTTATCAAATTACCCAATCTGATGATGGCCAAGAAAAAAGCAATTGAAACCCTTGCCGCCAGTGAGTTGGGTGTTGATCTCTCGCCACGTTTCAAAGTGATTGGCTCGAATGAACCACAACAAAAACCTGGTGCGATCCAATTGGCTAATGTGCAGGAATTGGTTGCAAAATTGCGTCAAGCGGAGGTGTTGCAATGAGAGTATTAGTATTAGCCGAAAAAGATGGCAGCCAGTTAAAACCTTCAACTTATCAGGCTGTCACTGCAGCAACGGCTTGGCAATTGCCGATAGACCTGTTGGTGTATGGTGATAACCTTGATGGAGTGGTGGCAGAAGCACAGCAGTTATCAGGTGTGGGGCGTGTGCTGACTGCCCAAGCAGGGCACTTGCAGCATCCCTTGGTAGAAGATGTGCTGGAATTGGTTTTGAGTATTGCGGGTCAGTACAGTGTTATCCTTGGTGCCCATAGTGTATTTGGTAAAAGCGTTGTGCCTGCTATTGCCGCGCGCCTGGATATTGCTACCATCACGGATGTCATTGACATCCAGGCACCATTAACTTATGTGCGTCCTAGTTATGCGGGCAATATTTTATCGACAATTGAAAATCAGGAATCGGTGCAGATCATCACTGTGCGCGCAACAGCGTTCCGCGCAAGTAATCGTGATGGTGCGGCAGAAATCATTGCCATCGACGTGCCTCCAGCGCGTGGAATCAGTACCTGGGTTGGTGAACAGCTTACACATTCGGAGCGCCCTGAATTAAATTCAGCGCGGGTGGTGATTGCCGGTGGTCGCAGTCTGGGCAAGGAATTCAATAGCTTGCTGGATCCAATTGCCGAGCGCCTGGATGCTGCCATAGGTGCAACCCGCGCCTGTGTTGATGCCGGTTTTGCAGCCAATGAATTACAAGTGGGGCAGACGGGTACCATTATTGCCCCTGAATTGTATATAGCCGTAGGAATTTCCGGTGCTATGCAGCATCTTGCAGGAATTAAAGACAGTAAAATTATTGTGGCAATTAATCACGACCCTGATGCTCCTATCTTTAAACATGCGGATTATGGTTTGGTTGCGGATTTATTTACTGCTCTGCCTGAATTAAATACGGCGTTACAACAAAACTAAATTTTTGATCGATTTTTTTAGATGGCCCTTGGCTTACAGGAAATTTTAATGAGTGCATTTAATACACAAAAGGTTTTGTCGGTAACCCATTGGAACGACAGTTTATTTAGTTTTACCACGACGCGTGATGATTCGTTTCGCTTTGAGAATGGTCAGTTTGTGATGATTGGTCTACAGGTGAATGACAAGCCGCTACTGCGCGCTTATAGTATTGCCAGCCCTAATTATGAGGAGCATCTGGAGTTTTTTAGCATCAAAGTACCTAATGGTCCCTTAACGTCACGCCTGCAAAATATTCAGGTAGGTGATGATATTTTGGTGGGGAAAAAACCAACGGGGACCTTATTGTTGTCAGATTTGAAGCCCGGTAAAAATTTATATTTCTTATCGACCGGAACTGGTCTTGCCCCTTTTATTAGCCTGATTCAGGATCCGGAAGCTTACGAAAAATTTGAAAAAATTATTCTTGTTCATGGCGTGCGCAAAGTAAACGATCTTGCATACCGTGACTTCATCACCAAGGAGTTGCTCCAAAATGAATTTTTGGGTGATGATGTAAAGCAAAAGTTGATTTATTACCCAACTGTGACGCGTGAGGCGTTTGAAAATGAAGGCCGCTTAACTGATTTGCTGGCTAATGGCAAATTATTCGCTGATATAGGGTTGCCCCCTCTGGATCCTGCTACTGATCGCGCGATGCTATGTGGTAGCCCCGGTATGCTGGACGATACTTGCGTAATCCTCGATAACGCTGGCTTGGTTGTTTCTCCTCGCATCGGAATTGCGGGTGATTATGTTATTGAGCGTGCTTTTGTTGAAAAATAGCATTTTGTTGGAGCAAATTGCCCCTATCGGGTAATTTGCTTCTTCCTTCTTCCTTCTTCCTTCTTCCTTCTTTACTTACTTGCGCCTTCGCACTGGCTTGGCTCAGGGTTATTACTGGTTATAAGAGTGATGCGTCTCTAGCTGGTAAAGGTATTTTGGCATAAAAGTCTTTACGGGTTATTAACGAATAAAAGCCTAAAAGTTAGTAAAATGTCGCGCAGTACAATAATGTAAGTCATCCTTTAAGAAAATTTTACGGATATTTTCCCAAGGATTTTAAGGAGTTACGGCTTTTTTACATCCTTCCAAAGAACTTTGAGTTAACGTAAATAACTGTAAATAACCCGGATGAACGAGCCTTTTGCATTGGGAAATCATAGAATTCGCGGCCTTGGTTTAAGCGCCAAGGCGGAAGATGGATATAAAAATTATAAAGAAAGGGCATTCGATACAAAATCATGCAACACAGACCATTGGTTTTAATGGCTGTAAAAGTTGCCTGATGTGCAGATGTTTAGAAGTAAGAACTGTAAGTCATTCGGGTTTCTAACTTTCAAGATGTGTTGTCTATGTATAAACCAAAAAAAACCTTACCAGAGCGAATCAGTGGCATAGCCTTTGTTGTGCTATTCCACGTCGTGGTCATCTATGGTCTTGCAAAAGGCCTTGGTCATGACCCAATGAATCTTATAAAACAACAAATTGATGCAAAAATCATCGAGGAAGAAGCTCCGCCAGAAGAAGAGGCACCGCCACCACCTCCGCCTGATTTTGTACCTCCGCCGCCTGACTTTGTGCCTCCACCGGACATTGAATTCACGGCAGATGCACCACCTCCTGCGAATACCAATGCGATTACGGTATCTAAGAAGCCGGTCGAAGAGGTAAAAACTACTGCAGCTCGGCCGCCGAAAAAAGGGCTTAGCAAACCTGCATATCCTTCTGCATCCCAGCGTTTAGGAGAAGAGGGTGCTGTTGGCTTGGCGCTTTATTTGGATGAGACCGGCAAGGTTAGAGAAGCAAAAGTTGATTCCTCTAGTGGTTTTGAGCGTTTGGATGAAGCGGCAGTTAAACATGCTGTTCGTTCATGGAAATTTGAACCATGTATGAAAGGTAGTCAGCCAGTAGCTTGTTGGCACCGTATCAAGTTCCGCTTCAAGCTCGATGAAAAATAATCGATTTGTTGCAAAATGGCTTTAACTTAAATTGATAAACATATCTACACGTAGGATTTAAATATGAAAGCAAAATTCTCATCTTCTTTAGTGTTGCAACTGGTGTTGCTTTTAGGTGCTCCACTTGCTCTGAACTCTGCCTTTGCGCAGGACGCAACAGCTACTGACCCTGCTGCTCAGGCAGTTGAAGCTGCTCCGGCTGATGCTACAGCTATTGATCCAAATGCTGCTCCGGTAGATCCAGCAGCAGCGCCTGTTGATACCTCAGTAGACACAAGCTCAGTTGCTGCTAGCGATGACGCTGCAAACGCTGCAACTGCTGCAGAAGCAAGTACTGCCGAAGCTGCTTCCCAATTCGGTTTGGAAGAGCTTTGGGCTCAAGGTGACGTAATTGCCCGTGGTACTTTGATTATCATGGTAATCATGTCGGCGGCCACCTGGTATGTGTTGGTGACCAAGTTGATCCAACAACAAAGTTTGCTGTCTCAAGCAAAAGCTACCCACAAGTTCTGGGAAGGTAAAGATCTGTCTGATGGTCTTAATACCTACAAAGAAGGCAGTGCATTCCGTGTAGTGGCTGAAGAAGGTATTCTTGCTGCAAAACAACATGCTGCTCGTTCAGGTGAAAAAATTAGTTTGCCAGAGTGGGTTGCCCATCAAGTGCAACGTACTGTTGAGCAAGTAGGTGGTCAGTTGCAAACTGGTTTGTCACTGTTGGCTACTGTTGGCTCATGTTCTCCATTCGTAGGTTTGTTCGGTACTGTATGGGGTATTTACCATGCGTTGATCACCATTGGTATGACTGGTGATGCAAGTATTGACAAGGTAGCTGGTCCAGTAGGTGAAGCTTTGATTATGACTGCAATCGGTTTGGCTGTAGCGGTACCTGCAGTACTGGCATACAACTGGTTGGTTCGTCGTAACAAAGTAATCCTTGAATCTCTGCGTAAGTTTGCTGGTGATGTACATGCAAACTTAACTATGGGTGTGCGTGGCGGTCAATAATTAGCAGTTTTTAACCGAAACAAGGGCTTGGTTGTTTTCCCAAGCCCTTACGAACAAACCCGAGGGTTCAGATTATGGGTATGAATATTTCTTCTGGAGAAGAAGATGAGCTTAACTCAACGATTAACACCACACCGCTTGTGGATGTTATGTTGGTTATGCTGATTATCTTCCTGATTACAATTCCAGTTGTAATTAAAACTGTAAAAATTGAGTTGCCTAACGTTTCAAATACGCCAACCCAAACTACGCCACAGAATATTGTGATAGCTGTAACCAAAGATGGTGAATACTATTGGAATGATGCACGAGTTCCAGATAAAGCTGTTCTTTTATCAAAATTGAAAGAAGCATCTGTTATTCGGCCACAACCAGAAATTCATATTCGTGGTGATTTAGCGGGACGTTATGAGCATGTTGGTCGATTGGTTTTGTATTGTCAGCGTGCGGGTATTAGCAAGATTGGATTTATTACAATCCCAACCCGATAAATACGTTAAGCAGAGATTACTATTATGGGCATGAATGTTGGTAACAGTGGCAGCGACGATATTATGGTGGAGATGAATACCACTCCATTGATCGACGTTATGCTGGTTTTAATTGTAATGCTAATTATTACTTTGCCTGTCCAGACTCACGCTGTGAAAATGGATATGCCAGTAAATCAGAATCCTCCGCCTCCGCTTGTGGAGCCGGTTGTTATTAACATCGAAGTGGATTTTGATGGAACCATGCGTTGGGATGGTAGTGTGGTTCGTGACGGTGAAATGCTGAAAAATTACATGCTGCATGCAGCAAGTATGGATCCAAAGCCAGAAGTTCACTTGAAGCCTCACAAATTGGCTAAATACGATATTGTGGCAAAAGTATTGGCAACTGCTCAGCGTTTGGGCTTAACCAATATTGGTATTATCGGTAATGAAAAGCTTGAGTAATCAAGCTTTTTTAGTTTTATCAATACAAATTATTTCTATTGCTTGAGTTTTTACCTCAAAAAGAGTTGAAGCTATGTTGTCCAATAAAAAATTAAACCGTTTTCTACGTGTTGCTGTACTTGGTTTTTGTTCCAGTATGGCAATTGCACCAGTGGTGAGCCAACATGCATTTGCTGCAAAGGCTGCCGAGACGCAAAAAGTAAGTGCCAAAGTAGGTAAGCCACTTAAAGAAGCTCGCGATTTGATGGATGCCAAGAAGTGGAAAGAAGCACTTGCTAAAACTAAAGAAGTTGCTGCAATTGAAGGTAAAAATCCTACTGAAGAAGCCATTATTAATGAAATGCTGGCTTTCTGTATGATCAATTTGAAAGATTATACTGGTGCGGTAGCTGTTTATGAAAAAATGCTTGCTGCAGGGCAATTCAAAAAAGAAGAAGAGCCAAAACGCATTTTGAATATGGCGCAAATTTATTTTGCGTTGAAAAACTATCCAAAATCTATTGAGTTGAGTGAGCGCTATTTAAAAGAGACTGGTCCGGATATCGAGATTTTCCGCCAGATTGCACAAGCGTACTATTTGCAAAATAACTTCGCTCGCACAGAAGAATATGCAAAACGCATTATTGATACTGCGAAGAAACAAGGTAAACCTCTTGAGGAAGAGTGGTTGCAACTGTTGATGAGCGCCCAGCATAAGCAAGGTAAAAAGGCTGAGGTTGTTGGTACTCTTGAGCAATTGTTGCAAGCGCATCCTACAGAGCAATATTGGTCAGATATGTTTACCTATTTGCTTCAAGGTTCGTCCTTTAGCGATGGTGAAAACATTATTTACTTGCGTTTAGTGCAATCAGCTAATTTGTTGCAAGCAGATGAATATATCGAATTGGCTGAATTGTCACTGGCAATTACTAACCCGGGTGAAGCTAAAGCTACCTTGGAAGAAGGTTTTGCTAAAGGCATATTGGGTAAAACTGCATCAAAAGATCGCGATTTGAAATTGTTGGCGCTGGCAAAAACCCAGGCAGCTGAAGATTTGAAATTATTGCCATCTATTGAAAAAGAAGCTGCGGCCAAGCCTACCGGCGAAGCATTGGTAAAGGTAGGTGAAGCTTATTTAGGTCATCGTCAATACGAAAGCGCAATTGCTAACTTTACCAAAGGTTTAGCAAAAGGCTCTGTTAAAAATAAGGATGAGGTTAATATCAATATAGGTATTGCCTATCTTGCGCTCAACAAAAAAGAAGAGGCAATCAAGGCGTTCAAGTCTGTACCTGCAACTTCGAAGTTGGCGCTTATGTCACGTCTTTGGGTAATACAAGCGACCAAGGGGTAATTTTGTAGCCCGCTTCTCTGCTTGATTAAACACCCGCTTAACCTGTAAAAGGTTAAGCGGGTGTTTTGTTTATAGGTTTATTTTTGTTCTGACTTATCCGTTGGGTGCCGGTGTGCTGTTTGCAGCTTAAAGTTGGGCTTGCCAATTTAATTCTCAACATTGCCAGCATGTAAGCCGCATTCTTTCTTTGTGGCCTCTTCCCACCACCAGCGGCCTTCGCGCTCATGTTGTCCTGGCGCTATCGGGCGAGTACAGGGCTCGCAACCAATAGAAATAAAACCGCGTTCATGTAATTCATTGTAGGGGGCTTCGCACATGCGGATGTAATCCCAAACTTCTTTCGATGACCAATTTGAAAGTGGATTAAATTTTGTGAGTGTCGCACCGGGGCGGGCGAATATCCTATCGTCTTGAATTACTGGAATTTCAGCACGGGTAGGGCTTTGATCTTTGCGTTGCCCGGTAATCCAGGCATCCAGTGTCAATAATTTTTTGCGTAGCGGCTCTATCTTGCGAATACCACAGCACTCTTTGTGGTCATCTTCATAAAAGCTAAATAGGCCTTTCTCTCTAACAAGTTTACGTACTGCTTCACCATCGGGCGAAATCACATCAATTTTGATTCCGTAATGCTTACGTACCCTTTCGATAAAGCGATAAGTCTCTGGATGTAAGCGTCCTGTATCCAGGCAAAATACAGGTACGTCAGGGCGATAGTTATGAGCCATTTCGATTAATACAACATCTTCTGCACCACTGAATGAAATAGCGATATTGTCGAATTGATTCAGTGCGTATTTGATGATTTTTTGCGGGCTTTCCTGTTGGAATTTAGCGTCGAGGTCGACGAGGTTAATCAGGTTATCGGTCATGGCAGCTACTCACGGTGATTCTGTAATAGGTATGCAGCGCAGGATACCAGAGGAGCTATATGCAGCCCAAGCAGTCCCTTTGTTTACGTTTGCTTTAGCCTGCCAAAACGGGTAGATTGCCGCCACTCTTTTTAGCTAAATAGCCTTATTATTAACCGTTTTGGAGGTCGCTGTGGAAATTGCATGTCTGGATCTGGAAGGTGTATTGGTTCCGGAAATTTGGATTGAATTCGCGAAAGTTACCGGTATTGAAGAACTCAAAGCTACTACTCGCGATATCCCTGATTACGATGTATTGATGAAGCAACGTATCCGTATCCTGGAGCAACATAATCTTGGCTTGAAGGAAATCCAGGATGTAATAGCCACCCTTAAACCACTTGAAGGTGCTGTTGAGTTTGTGGATTGGTTGCGCGAGCGTTTCCAGGTGATAATCCTGTCCGATACTTTCTATGAATTTTCCCAGCCGTTGATGCGTCAGCTCGGCTTCCCGACACTGTTGTGTCATCGCTTAAATATTGATGAGCGTGGTATGGTTGCTGGGTACACCCTGCGCCAGCGCGATCCAAAACGCCAATCTGTATTGGCTTTGAAGACCCTCTACTATCGCGTTATTGCTGCAGGTGATTCTTATAATGACACCACCATGTTGGGTGAGGCGGATCAAGGTATTCTTTTCCATGCACCGCAAAATGTGATTGACCAATTCCCTCAATTCCCTGCAGTTCACACTTACGAGGATTTGAAAAAGGAATTTATCAAAGCCAGTAACCGTGAATTGACATTGTAATTATTAATTTTATTTGCATAAAAAGGGCCGAGTAATCGGCCTTTTTTATGCAAATGAATTAGCTACTTATTATTTAAATGCAATTAATGCGGCAGTCACTGCCACGTTGAGCGATTCAACCCCATTATTCATCGGAATGCATACTTGTTCATTGCACAATTTAGTCACCTCAGCTGAAACTCCTTCTGATTCGTTACCCAATACATAAATGCAAGGTGCCTGGGGGATGAATGCTTTTAACTCTGTTGATGCATGGGAGGAGAGGGCGCAAATGATTGCCCCCACTTGCTTAAAATCAATAAGTGCTTGCGGCAGATCCTTGCAGCGTAGCAGCGGGGCGCGAAATACAGTTCCAGCGCTTGCTTTAATGACGAGTGGATCGATTTGTGCGTTGCCTTTTTGCGGCAGCAAGATGCCATCGATATTGCCTGCACAGGCTGATCTAATAATCATGCCCAGGTTTTGCGGATTTTGTACTCCGTCAAGTGCAAGTAAGGTGTAGTTCTTTTTGCTATTTCCTGCGAGGAACTCATCATAAAGTTGATAACCACGCAATTGTAAATCTGCTGCAACACCCTGGTCCTGGGACGCATTTTTAGATATGCGTGATAGTGCCTGCCGGTCATGATAAATAATCTCTGCACCCTTTGCTTTTGCCAATGATATTATCTCATCAAGAATGTCAGCGGGCTTATTGCTGCTGGCTAAATGCAAGCGATAAATAAAAGTAGCCTGATCCTGTAATGCCTCCAATACGGTCTTGCGCCCATAAACTGTCATCAATGAATCAAAAAAACGTTTTTTTTGTAGATAGGCGGGGCTATCGTCGCGGGGTTTATTCATACCGAGCTTCTTGTATCAATACGTTAGCGCTATAGCATTATATAGTGCAGAGGTTTTTGTAGGCTTTTACTGCCGCTGGTAAACCCATAGCGAATGCATCGACGGTTAATGCGTGGCCTATAGATACTTCCAGTAATGCGGGAGCCTGGCGAAAATGTGCAAGGTTTTCCAAATTTAAATCATGCCCTGCATTGAGGCCTATATTTATTTTTTGAGCGTGAACTGCAGCGTTCAAATAGGATTGAAACAACTGGTGAAAGTGCTCATCTTGTTGTTTATAGGCTGCGGCATAAGGTCCGGTGTAAAGCTCAATACGATCTGCTCCCAATTCTTTGGCAAGGCTTATTTGTTCTATATCCGGATCCATAAATAAACTGACGCGCACACCTAAATCCTGTAGTTCGCGAATCAGTGGGCGTAACTTTTTCCCTGCAATTTTTAAATTAAATCCGTGATCGGAAGTGAGCTGGTCGTTTGAATCGGGCACCAGTGTGCATTGATGCGGGCGTACATCATGCACCAACTTGATAAAACCGGGAAAATCCTCCAGTGATTCGGCATAGGGATTTCCTTCAATATTAAATTCAATCCCTGGGTGAGCTTTCACCAATTCACTTATTGCATATACATCTGCCGGGCGAATATGACGTTGATCGGGACGAGGGTGAACCGTCAGGCCATCTGCACCCGCGTTAATACAGGTTTCACCATGAGTGACAACGCAAGGGTAATTGCCTGGGCGGGAGTTTCGGATCAGTGCAATTTTATTTAAATTGACGCTGAGCGCGGTGCTATTGCTGGGGTTCATTGATGGGTACCAATGCATCTTTAAGGTTGGATGGTTTGGGTGCATTTTGTGCGTCGATTAATTCGCGCAAATGATTAGCGTCGATGCGCTCAGTACTTAGAATGCGTACAGCATAATTAGGCGCTTCCGGAGATGCCCTATGCATTCCGCGAGGCTCTTGTGAAATTTTTTCAATCACCTCCATGCCTGCAACCACTTTTCCAAATACGGTGTAGCCAGGTGCTGTTTCTGTCGCATTGAGCGCCGGGTTATTTTTCAGGTTGACATAAAACTGGGCTGTTGCACTGTCCGGTTCTGGTCGTCTGGCCATAGCGACACTTTTATAGTCATTTTTTAAACCGTTAACGGATTCGTTCGCAACAGGTTTACGAGTTGCTTTTTCTGCAAAGTCAACGGTCATGCCGCCACCTTGTACAACAAATCCGGGAACTACGCGATGGAAAATAGTACCATCATAAAATTTGGCATCAACATAACCCAGGAAATTTTGCACTGTTGCCGGAGCCGATTTTGGGTAGACTTCTATAACGAAAACTCCCAAATCTGTTTTGACTGCGACCAGCGTATTTTCTACTGCGTGGGTATATGTACTGATTGCGATGCAAATGCCTAATAAAAATTTAACGAATTTGTTTGACATGATTGATATTCTCACCGCCATTCTGATCTGCGTTTGCGGCGACCAAATGCCTGCAATACAAACGAAAGTAAAACACCTCCAAACACCAATCCACCGCCGTAAATCCAGTGATTAAAGCGATCAGTGTTTTTAAGTTTTTCATTTTCTGCTTTAAGTACATCAGCATGGGTTTGCAAAAGCTGATTATCTTTTAGCATGCGCTGATGCTCTTCCTCGAGGTTAAACGCCGTGGTTGCTGCCTGGCGCATATCTTCAGTATCCGCCAGCAATTGCTGGTGTTCTTGTTCCAGTTTTGCCAACTGAGCTTTGAGTTGCACATTCTCATTTTGCAGGGTCAATACATCGCGCGACGTATTGGACAATGCAGCCAACTGTAACGCCGCTGTTGGCTTATCTGTAATATTCTGGCTGCGCACCCAGCCTTCAGTACCTTCGGGTGTGGTGACTAATGACCATAGGTTGTTGTCGGTACCGGTTTCTTCGCGAATAAAATTGAGTTTGGTTCCGCTTGCCACACCTTGTTGCAAAATGTTGGCTTGCGGATTTTTATCGCTGCGCACAGGAATATAGATGACGTCAGAGACATATTTATCTGCTGCGATACTGGGCAGGCTTACTAATGACAAAGTGAAAAGTGATAACGTACAACCAAGCAGGGATATTTTTTTCACAGTTGCTCCGATCCTTAAAAATGAAAAGTAAAAGACTTAAGGCAAAACTTTTTTAAATGGCTTTACTACCATCTTTGCGTAAATGCCAGCGGCCACGTATGGGTCTGCATCTGCCCATGATTGGGCTTGCTCAAGGGATGCGAATTCTGCAATCACAAGGCTGCCGGTAAAACCAGCTTCACCTGGATCATTATTGTCGATGGCTGGATGTGGGCCTGCGACCAAAAGGCGGCCTTCATCATTTAATTGTTGCAGACGTGCGAGATGTGCAGGGCGCGTTAATTTGCGTTTTTCCAGACTATTGGAAATATCTTCGCTAATAATGGCGTAAAGCATGAAGTGTTCTCTTGGCTAAAAAATATCGAGGAGTGTTTAATGTGATGGCCGTTAATTGTCACTGCCATCATTAATGATTTCTTCAAGTGTCAAATGAGTTAGCAGGCGAATACTGCGAAACACATAAAATAATGTGCCCATCATAATGATCATCATAGGCAAGGCAATCACTGGATAACTAAGGGCTGTCATTTTACCCAATTCAGCATTGAATTCGGTGGTTCCTGGTTGGCTGACCAGAATAACTTTGGCCAGCACATAATTTAATACAGACGACAAAAAGAATGAGGCTGCAATCATTAGTGATGCATTAGTCAAAGTGCGTTCAAAAAGTTTTTTGGTTCCGAATTGTTGGAGCGCCGCATCGACTTTGTGAATCTTTAATACTTTATCGTTGTAAATAAATGTTTTGACCAGTGGGTAGCGTGTTTTTATGGAAAATAGCGTAACTACACCGAGAATGCCCGGAATCGCGGCCTCTTTAATTGCAAAATATTGAGGCGCAAGGTGCAAAAGGCTAAGGCCGCCGGTCAGCAGTACGCTGACAATACCCAGGATAGAAAATACATTAAATTTCCTATTGATAATAAAGTCGCGCAAACCGTAACCAATTGGGAAAGCAAGTGCAACAATCAAGCCCCAGGTTGCACCCAGGTACTCATCCCCACTTAGCTTGGTTAAAATCAGTGTGGGAATAACAATATTCATCAGCAAGTTCGCTAACATGCTTTCTTTTTTGGGTTTTGGTTGCGAATTTGCGGGCTCTGTTGGTGGTTTATCAGCTAACATGCTCACATTCTTTTCAGTGTTATTGTCGTTCATGACCAATCCTGGTGATGTACTTGTTGTGTGGGGTTTGAGTGATTTTTGATCTGCATTGCCATACTCATTGTTCTGACGGGATGCTTAGCCCTGAGGCAGTTATCGCGCGTGCAAAGGAGCGCGGTGTATCTGTATTGGCGATTACGGATCACGATACCATAGCTGCCGTAGGTATTGCACAAAAAGCCGCGCTGGAATCGGGCATCACTTTGATTTCCGGAATAGAGTTTTCAAGCCAATGGGGCAAGGGTGGAGTGCACATTGTTGGTTTGGGCGTTGACATAAATTCCCCTGCACTACTTGCAGCTGTCGCCTATCAAGAACAGGCACGCACTGCTCGCGCGCTGGCGATTGCCGATCGTTTATCCAAAGCGGGATTTCCCGGTGCTTTGGCGGGGGCGCAGGCCATTGCAGGTGGTGCAACCTTGGGGCGACCACATTTTGCGCAATATCTGGTGGCGGTTGGTGCAGTAAAAAATATCAATGCGGCCTTTAAAAAATACCTTGGGGCAGGTAAGTCGGCTGATGTGAAATACCAATGGCCCTTGATGGATCAGGTAATTGCATGGATTCATGCAGCGGGTGGTGTGGCAGTGTTGGCTCATCCAGCTAAATACGAACTGACGCGAACCAAAATGTGCGCTCTGGTCGATTCATTTGTGGCTGCCGGCGGCGATGCGCTGGAGGTAATCAGTGGCTTGCAGCCAGCAGCATTGACTGAGGATTTATTGCGTATTGCGAACGCAAGATCACTGCACGCATCCTGTGGTTCAGATTTCCATGTACCCGATCAGCCCTGGCAGGACCTCGGCAGTTTTGGCAAGTTGCCTGCGCATGCAAAGCCTGTCTGGGAGTTATTGGGCTACAGCCAATAAAATTAACATTCTCTATCTCTAGCTAACTTTCCGATGTCCGGTGAGTGGAGTGCTGTAAGGAGTCATCATAATGGCCCAGTTTTTCCAAATTCATGCGGAAAATCCGCAGCATCGCTTGATCGTGCAAGCTGCAGATATCATCCGCAAAGGTGGGTTGGTCGTTTATCCAACCGATTCTGCTTACGCACTGGGTTGCCATATCGGCGATAAAGATGCGCTGGAGCGCATCCGGTCCCTGCGAAAACTGGATAAAAATCACAACTTTACCCTTATGTGTCGCGATCTTTCCGAGATCGCAACTTATGCAAAGGTTGATAATCAAGCCTATCGTCTGCTTAAAAACCATACACCGGGAGCCTATACCTTTATCCTGGAGGCGACGGCTGATGTCCCACGCCGATTGATGCACCCCAAGCGCAAAACCATTGGTTTGCGTGTGCCTGATAATCCAATTGCCCTGGCATTGCTGGAGGAGTTGGGCGAGCCCTTAATGACCAGTAGCCTGTTGTTGCCCGGGGAGGAGTTCCCATTGACCGACCCCTACGACATCCGCGATACACTTGAACACTTTGTTGAATTAGTGATTGATGGTGGTTATTGCGGCCTGGAGCCAACAACGGTAATTGACTTGACCGGGCAGGTTCCCGATCTGGTGCGTCAAGGGAAAGGTGACTTCTCACCTTTTGAATCTAACTAATTGATCTATAAAGAAGTTGTTTGTTCTTCACCCGCGCTGTCCGGCGCCCCTTTAAATGGCTATAATGCCGCCCTTGTTATCCGGTGCCACAATTGGCACCGTCGTCTTTCTCCTGACCTGTGAGCATCTTGAGTGAGTGAAACCCTCGAAACATCGACATCTTCAGATCTTGTTGCTCCGCAGGATGCAGCCCCCAATGCGGCTGATCCAGGTACAACCGTAGGTGAAGAAGTCGCAGCCGAACAGGCTGGTGCTCATCAACAAAAAGGCCCGCAACAGGGAGAAATGCCTTTTGCTGTGGTTCATGGCAAAGCCTATACCCAGTTGCCGCAGGATTTATATATCCCGCCAGATGCACTGGAGGTATTTCTGGAGGCCTTCGAAGGCCCGCTGGATTTGTTGCTGTATCTGATCCGCCGACAGAACATCGACATCCTCGACATCAATGTCTCGGAAATTACATCCCAGTACATGGCCTATGTCGAGTTGATGGAAGCGCACCAGTTTGAGTTGGCGGCAGAGTATTTGGTTATGGCGGCTATGCTTGCCGAGATCAAATCGCGCATGCTGTTGCCTCGCTCATCGGAAGAACATGAAGAGGAAGAGGATCCCCGTGCATCGCTGATTCGTCGTTTACAGGAGTACGAACGCTTTAAACAAGCGGCGGTTGATTTGGATCATGTACCGCGTGTGGCGCGCGATGTTTTCCCGGTGACTGCCGCTGGTCCGGACCGCAGCCTTACACGTCTGGATCCCGATGTGGAATTGCAAGAATTATTGCTCGCACTTTCAGAAGTATTGCGCCGTGCAGATATGTTTGAAAGCCACCATGTATCCAAGGAAAAGCTTTCCACCCGCGAACGTATGGCGCAGGTTCTGGATGCCTTGGCACATCAGCATTTTGTCCCTTTTGTAAGCCTGTTCAAGGTGGAAGAAGGACGTCTTGGAGTGGTCGTCACCTTTCTTGCGGTGATGGAATTGATTAAGGAATCGCTGGTGGAAATTGTCCAGAGCGAATCGTTTGCACCTATTCACGTTAAAGCCAGAACACAATGACAAACGAAATTGATATCTCAGAAGATACTCTTGATGAGGATCTGGATTCATCTACTGAAGTGGGTGAGGAGTCGCGTGCATTGCACGAAGAGTCTGATACTGAGGAATCCGCCACAGTACCTGTAACCCAAATGCCGGTGGATGCGGAACTGCTACGCAAGATTATTGAAGGCGCAATACTGGCAGCGGGCCAACCCATGACAATTGCGCGTCTGCTGGAATTGTTTGACGAAGAGGTTGCACCGAGCAAAGATGAGATTGCCGCCGCATTGGCCGACATCCAGGCCGCCAGTGCTGACCGCGGATTTGAATTGAAGGAAGTTGCTTCCGGCTGGCGCTTCCAGGTGCGTGATAACCTTGCTCCCTGGGTCAATCGCCTGTGGGAAGAGAAACCGCAAAAATATTCGCGCGCCTTGCTCGAAACCTTGGCCCTGGTTGCCTATCGCCAGCCAATTACCCGTGGTGATATCGAAGAGATTCGCGGCGTAGCAGTTAGTTCGCACATCATGAAAACCCTGTTGGAACGCGATTGGGTCAAGGTGGTGGGGCATCGCGATGTTCCCGGTCGCCCATCGCTGTTTGCAACAACACGGCAATTTCTTGATTATTTCAATTTAAAAAGTTTGGATGAATTACCTTCACTCAGTGAAATCCGCGATCTGGATGAATTAAATCCGGTACTGGATTTGGGTGAAGCAGGGCTGGGCGAGAAAGATACTGATCCGCCTATCCCCGATGAAAACCCTCCGGCAGTTGATGAAATTGACGCAGCACCGGTGGATGCACAAGCCGCTTTGTATGAAGATGGGTTTGTTGATGGTGAAGATGCATTTGTTGATGCAGATGAAGTCGCCACACCCGTTGAGGCTCCCGCTACAACGGCAATTGAAAATGACGAGGAACCCCGCAGCGATTAGCTGCCCATTAACCTATGGTGAAGAAAATCAACCAGGATAAACCTGAAAAACCTGCCAAGGCTGTGAAGCCAGCAGTTGCTGGTAAACCCAAAGCCGCCGAGAAAAAAGCAGCCGCTGGCAAACCGGCAAAAGACAGTGCAACAAAGCGAAATACTGTCGATAAATCAGTTAACAAAAAATCAGCACCCGACAAAGCCGGCCGACCAGTAGTCGGTAAATCTGCGCGCGCATCAGGGCCAACCAAGCCAAAACGCGAGGCTGATGACGGAGCCCAAGCCTCTACAACACCCGGTGATGAGAAGTTGCAAAAGGTGCTCGCCCGGGCTGGAATTGGCTCGCGCCGTGAAATGGAGCGTGCGATTGAAGCGGGGCAGGTGAAGGTCAATGACCGTATCGCCAAACTGGGTGATCGTGTAACTCCGCAAGATAAAATTTTTGTAAATGGCCAGCGCATAGTGTTGCGCACGGAATTAACCCGCCGTCGCGTCATTTTATACAACAAGCCGGAAGGCGAAATTTGCTCGCGCTCAGACCCCGAAGGTCGTCCAACTGTTTACGATCATTTGCCGCCGTTAAAAGGTGAGCGTTGGATTTCTGTCGGCCGTCTCGACTTTAATACCAGTGGCCTGTTGTTATTCACTAATGATGGTGAACTGGCCAACAAATTGATGCATCCATCGTCTGTGATTGACCGTGAATATCTGGTGCGTATTCAAGGCGAAGTTACCGATGAAATGCGTGAAAGCCTGCTAAAAGGTGTTGAGCTGGATGATGGTGTTGCGCGTTTTACCGATATAGTTGATGGCGCAGGTGAAGGTAAAAACCGCTGGTTCTACTGTGTTGTTATGGAGGGGCGCAATCGTGAAGTGCGCCGGCTGTGGGAATCGCAAGGTGTGAAAGTAAGCCGTTTGAAGCGTGTTCGCTATGCCAATATTTTTATCCCTTCGCATGTACGTGTCGGGCAATGGACTGATTTGACTGAGCGTGAAATTCAGGATCTGTGTATGACTGCAGGTTTCGATAGTTCAACCTATACGCGAATGATGGATCCAACCCGCGATGAAGCAGCACAGCGGGAGCGTCACGATAAAAAATTGCGTGCTGCCTCTGCCGCGCCGCGCCGTACCAAAGCACCGGTGCGCAAGCGTCCGCCGATTGTGGAATAGTTGTTTCGACTACGACTGAATAAAAAAACCACGCTTATTCGCGTGGTTTTTTTATGGTTAATCAAATGGCGAATTACGAATTGACCAATAGATCATCGCTACTGATTACGCAGTTTTTCCCCGACTGTTTGGCGACATAGAGTGCTTTATCAGCGCGTTCAAATAAATCATCTATATGTTCTTTTTCAGTATGGCTGCGTGTAGCTATGCCAATACTTACCGTAGTTATGATGGTTTTTCCATTGTGTTTGATATCGGTATCGGCAATTTGTTGGCGAATGCGTTCGGCAATAATTTTGGCTCCCTCTGCATCGGTTTTGCCTAAAACCACCACAAACTCTTCACCCCCGTAACGGAAACAGATATCGGAACCGCGGCAGACAGCCTGGATTCCTTTGGCAATTTCACACAGCACCATATCGCCGCGTTGGTGGCCATATTCATCATTAATTTTTTTGAAAAAGTCCACATCGACCATCAATAATGACAGCTCGTGTTGATGGCGCTCGGCCATTTGCAGTTCGCGACGCAAGGTAGTGTCCAGCGCGGCGCGATTGCCTAGCAGTGTTAGTGGATCAAGTAGGGCAAGGCGTATTGCTGATTGGTAGCGAATAGCATTGCGCAGGGGGTAAACCAAGGTGCCTAGTAAGAGCTCCAGGGTGATGAGTTCGGCTTCTATAAAACGTTTGCTGCGGCTAAAAATAATCTCACCCAAATAGCCCTCATCAGTGGTCAGGCGATAATCGCAGTGATGGATGCATTCGCGGCCAATTTTCAGGTCACCAATGGCATTGCCAGCTTTAAATACTATGCCCGATAGGTTCACAAGCGCCTGGATATGTTTGAAGAACAGCTTAAGTACTTCATTAGGATCCAGGCTCATTTGCAATGCCTGTATAAGGCGCAGGCGAGTAACTAGTTCCTGTTGCGGGGTTAGTGGGCCGAGGGGGGTGCTATCTGTGCCATTGGCTCTCTGGGCACTGGTCACCATAGTCATATCCCGCATAATGTTTACCTTGATACGTTGAATGTCATTCGCCGCCAATTTGTCGCTTTTGCGAATATCAGCTGGTCTTGATAGATTCCCAGCGAAATTCATGCCATTTGATTTTTAATTTTTAATTTCCTTATTAATCAATAAGATATTATATTTTTTTAAAGTTGAGTGGATAAATAATCGCCAAAAAAATGTGTGCGACCCATGTGGAAGCGGAAAGATTTTGCCGCCAGTCAAAAGCTTGTCGGCAACGTGTTATGACGTTGGTAGGCAGGGGGATTGAAGGCTTGGGGTAAACGAGAGCTAACTTTTGATTTGTGGCAAGAGCACACCCAGGCTAAGACCGCCTTCCGGACGGTTCTCGGCCCAGATACGTCCTTGGTGTAATGAGACACTGCGCTGTGCAATTGCGAGCCCCAAGCCATAACCACCGCTTTCGCGGGCGCGGGCCTGGTCGGTGCGGAAGAAGGGTTGGAAGATGTCTTCAAGCGCATCATCAGGTACTCCTGGTCCCTGATCCATGATGTCTATGCGATATTGCTCGCCGTCACCGGTTTCACCCAGTGAGATGCAGATTTCAGAATTTTCCGGGGTGTAGAGCAGGGCATTGCGCAAGGTGTTTTCAAACACGCCGACCAGCATATTGCCGTGGGTAGCTACAAGTGCTTCGTCCAGCGAGCAACGGAAATGGATGTTGATATTTTTTGCGTAGGCTTCTTCCTGGTAATCGTCCATGAGTGTTTGCATCAGGCTCACCAAATCCAAAACATCATCCAATACCCAGCTGTCCTGGCCTTGTACTGGCAGGGTGAGGATATCGGTAATGATATCGTTCAGATAATCAGCCGCTTGTTTGATGCGATTTAATTCATGGTCAACAATGCCATTGCTGCGCTGCCGTGCCAATGCCAAAGCGATTTGCAAACGTGCCAATGGTGTACGCAATTCATGCGATACATCTTTAATCAAACGCTTCTGCTCCTGCATGGATTTTTCGAGGCGTTCGGTCATGTGGTCAAAGTTGCGCCCCAATGCGGCAATCTCATCATTGCGCCCGCGAAACTGTTCGCTGATGCGCACACTTAAATCGCCGCGTGCGATTCGTTGTGTTGCCTTTTGCAAGGTATTGATACTGCGGGTGAAATGACGGGCGAGAAAAAAGCAGGCTGAGCCGCTGACTAAAATCGATACCAATAACAACGGCCAGATATTATCGAGGAATAATTCCCAAATAATATCGCGATCTTGCCCTTCATCGCGGCCAGAAGAAATTGTAATTAATTTCACGCTATTACCATCATTCAATGTGATGTAGCGACCAAAGAGTTTGCGATTGCGATCCTGTACTTTATCGAAGGGATGTTTAAAGGTAAGGCGAGGAGCGAGAAACATAACTCCTGGTGGGAGCGGTCGGTCGAGCAGGTCGCGATTGTCTTTATCGACCACATACACAAAACGGGTAGACCAGGTGGGCATTGCCCGCAAATCCTGGATCAACTGCCGGGTATTACGGTTCACCGCATTGCCCACCATTTGAAACAACAAGCGCTGGGCTGGGTCATCGTCATTGGTATCATTGCTGTGCTGCAAATTGCCTTCCGGCGTTATGTCGAACCAATGCACAACAATATTGGTACCGATAATAATCGCCACCGTAATCAACCAAAAAGTAAAAAAGATTTTTAAATAAAGACGCGTCATTAATTTACGGATTCATCATCATTCATGGTCAGCATATAGCCAGCGCCGCGCACATTAATGATCAAATCCTTTGATGAGCCTGCTGCAGTAATTTTTTTGCGGATGTTGCTTACATGAACATCAATACTGCGATCGTAGGGGGTGAGCTTGCGGTTAAGTGCCTGCTCGGTCATGTCATCTTTGCTGATTACCTGGCCTGCGCGGCGGACGAGAATTTCCAACACGCTAAATTCAGTTCCTGTGAGGGGCACTTCATTATTGTCCCAGGTTGTTGTGCGTGTTCCCAAATGAAGCGATAACTTGCCTGAGGCCAAACGTTCAATACTGCTAGGTGCAACTTCTTTCTGGTTGGCGCGACGTAAAATTGCACGGATACGTGCTACCAATTCGCGCGGGTCACAGGGCTTGGATAAATAATCATCAGCGCCGATTTCCAAACCTATAACACGATCAACTGTATCGCCCTTGGCGGTGAGCATAATCACTGGTGTCTGGTTGTGTTGGCGCAAATTTTTCAACACATCAAACCCATTGCGGACTGGCAACATCACATCCAGGACAATAACGGAATAGGGGTGTTTTAATGCGAGTTCAAGTGCGGTTTGGCCATCATAAGCCGTGTCTATAGCGAAGCCTTCCGTTTGCAAGTATTCGCTCAGTAATTGACTGAGTTCTTTGTCGTCGTCGATAAGAAGAACCTTAAGCATAGCGATTTACAGTCCCCGGTAATGGAAGGCACTGAGTTTGCACCAGGCCTGGTTGAGAGTCATGATTCTTTAGATTTCGTTAACCAATCTTAACATTATAGCTACCATAATGAATTCACTGGCTCTGATTCTGGAGTCCGCACCTGAAGAAGGTGATTCATGATCCATAGTATCCAGAGGATATTGATATGAAATCGAACAAATTATTCGCGACAGGGGTTTTATTGTTGGGGATTGCCAGTGTGGCTATGCCAGCGTTTGCCGAGGATGCAGGCAAAAACTGTGACGCCTGGCAGCATGCAGGAAAAGGGTTTGGACAAGAGCATATTGGAGCGCGCGATTTCAGACATTTGGACAAAGCCCTGGCATTAACCGATGCCCAAAAAGAAACCTTGAAAGCGCAACGTGATGCCAATAAAACCGCACGTGAGACCTTATTCACTAAAATTGCTGACGCACGCCAGAAGCTTGCGGCGGCGGTAGACGCCGGGGCAAATGAGTCCGAGTTAACTGCACTGGCAGATACCCTGGGGAAATTACACGCTGAGCAGGCGCTGGCGGGAGCCAAATCACACAAGGCCTTTCTGGCGGTGCTGACCGAGGAGCAAAAGCAGACCCTTGCTGAACTGAAAACCAAGCGTCAGGAGCATAGGCGGAAACATAGATATGTCGATGAATCGACCGAAAGTTAGTCCTTGAAGTAGTTTTTATGAATAACCCCGGCAAGCCGGGGTTATTTGTTTCCGGATGGATAAAATGTGGGCTTGCTTGCGCGGGCTAATCTTGGGAAAATCCGCGCCGCATTTATTCACCCTAATATTCCCTGTATCCCGAGGTTATCGTGGCCCAGATAGGTCTGTTTTTTGGCAGTGACGAAGGTAATACCGAGCGTGTTGCCTATCGTATTCAAGAGTGTTTTGGGGCAGATGTTGTCGAGGTTCGCGATATTGCTGATGTAACCCAACTGGATTTCGCTACTTACGACAAGATTATCCTCGGCATCCCCACTTGGGATTTCGGCCAGATCCAGTCGGATTGGGAAGAGTTTTGGGACGATGTAGCCGCGGTGGATTTCTCCGGCAAGCAAGTGGCGCTCTTTGGTTTGGGCGACCAGTTTGGTTATGGGGATTATTTCCTCGATGCCATGGGCATGTTGCACGATGTCATCATCCAGACCGGTCCGGAAATTGTGGGTCATTGGTCTACCGAAGGTTATGAGTTTGAAGCCTCAAAGGCAGAGATCCCCGGCGCCGGTATGTTTGTCGGTTTGGCATTGGATGAAGACCAGCAGGAAAATTTGAGCACCGGGCGGTTAAATCGCTGGTGCACACAAATCCATATCGAATTCGGTTTAGATACACCGCTTACCCTGTTGGAAGACTAAACTCCGGCATCGGATAAAACAAAGAACATGAAAAACAAAGGGCGCAATCAGCGCCCTTTGTTTTTGGTGGAAGTTTTTGGTCAGGCTATTAGTCAGGCTTCCGCCACAAATACTGCCCGTATAGGGGCGGAGTGGCCTTCGGCAGTGAGGGTTGGATCGTCTGGATGTAAGAATTCTGGCAGGGAATGGAAACGCATCCATTCTGTTGAGCGTTGTTCTTCTGTTGTAGTCGGGCACACATCGACCACACGTGGATTGTTAAAACCCATTTTGCGCAACCAGGAGATCATGGTATCGCAGCTGGGTAAAAACCAGACATTGTTCATCATTCCGTAGCGCCCTTCGGGCACTAATACATCGCCCAACTTCCCATCTATCACCAGGGTTTCAAGTACCAGTTGCCCGCCGGGGCGCAAAGTATTTTTTAACTCAAGTAAATGATCCATCGGCGAGCGGCGGTGATAAAAAACACCCATGGAAAATACTGTGTCAAACGCCTGCAATTTTTCCGGTACATCTTCGATGCCAACCGGTAACACATCAATTGGATAGTCTGTGCCAGCAAAGTGTTTGATCATATGGAATTGCACAATAAAACGCGGGGAGGGATCAATTCCAATCACACGTTTTGCGCCGGCCCCCAACATACGCCAGCAGTGATAGCCATTGCCGCAACCAACATCAAGGATCAAACGATCTTTTAAGGGCGCGAGATGGGGTAATACCCGATCCCATTTCCAATCCGAACGCCACTCGGTGTCGATATGGATATCCTGGACAAAGTAGGGGCCTTTGCGCCAGGGAATTAATTCCTGTAGCACACTGCGGATTTCCGCGCGCGTTGCTTCGTCGCAATCACTGGGTTGGCCAATGCGTACCTCATCGGCAAGTGCAACCTGTGTGGTCTTTACATCAGGTAATTTTTCGAGGGATTTTTTCCAGCCAGCTAAATCGCCGTAGCGTTTTTCACAGAGCCCCGCAGCGATTTGTGTGGGTAGTTGATCTGCCCAACTTGCGAGGGGTGAATCCTGTAAGGCAGCCAGCAAACGATCGTAATTAATTTGCGTCACAAATTTATCCAGAATTATTTAATTGCAATCAGCGATGCAAAGTTAAAACATTGAAACCAGACATCGACGCTGCTGAATCCAGCCTGGCGCAAGCGTTGGCGATGGGCATCGAGTGTCTCGGGGATTAAATAGTTTTCGATAGCGGCGCGTTTTTGGGCAATTTCCAAATCGCTGTAACCATTGGCACGTTTAAAGTTATGGTGTAATTCAGTCATCAAGTGCTGATGTGGTTCATCATCAAAATCGACCTTTTCCGAAATAATCAATACGCCGCCAGGATTTAATCCTGCACAGAGCTTACTCAATACATCGAGCCGCTCTTCCACCGGAATAAATTGCAAGGTGAAGTTCAATACAGCCATCGATGCGTTGTGCAGTTTAATGTCCTGAATTTGTGCTTCAACCAGCTCCACCGGAATTTCACCGCTATCCGCCGCAATGACTTGCTGGCAGCGCGTGATCATTGCGGCAGAATTATCTACTCCGATAATTTTGCAATCGGCGGCCTGTATACGATGGCGCATAGCGAGTGTGGCTGCCCCCAGGGAACAACCCAGGTCATAACACTGGCTATTGGGTTGCACATAGCGCTCGGCGAGGTTGCCAATCATATTAATGATGGTGGCGTATCCCGGCACGGAACGTTTGATCATATCGGGGAAAACATCGACTACACGCTGGTCAAACGCAAAGCGGCTGACCTCAGCCAGAGGATTGGCATAAATGGTATCGGGATTAATATCGTGCATAGTTAAGACTAATTAAAGGGGGGCAATGGGTGGCGTAAAGCTTGTAGGCGCATTGTAACCTTCATTGATTATGGCAACAAATTGGATTTGAACGGGCAGGAAAATCTGTAACGGACCAGAAATCCTGGACTATTCTTAGTCTAATTTCTCTATGGAGGTGGACGAATGGCTGATCTTGGCTACTACAAGATGCACGCGCTGATTGTTGATGACTTTGAGAATTTTCGCGGGACGCTCTACAAAATGCTGATGGATTTGGGAATTGGAAATGCCGATTCTGCCGCCAGTGGTGAAGAAGCATTGCGCTTTTGTAAAGCCCGTAGTTACGACTTGATTCTGTGCGATAACAATCTAGGCAAGGGAAAAAGTGGCCAGCAAGTTCTTGAGGAGCTGCGCACGACGGATAATCCTTGCTCGGACAGTTTGTTCATCCTGGTGTCGGCGGAAAATAGTAAGGGCATTATTATGGCTGCTTACGATTACGAACCGGATGCCTATCTCGCCAAACCTCTCACTCCCAAAGCCCTGGACCAACGTCTCAGCCGCATGATTGAGCAGCGCGTTGAATTGAAGTCAGTGCTTGCCGCCCAAAAAGCGGGGGATGACCAATTAGCGATTGAGCTTTGTAAAGAGCTGATAGCCAAAGGCAGTCGTCATGCCAATACCTGCCAGAAATTGCTTGGCCAGTTGTACCTTAAACGTAACGATATAGCGGCCGCAGAAGCGGTGTATCGCACTGTGCTTGATAATCGCGAACTCGAGTGGGCGCAATTGGGCATGGTAAAAACAAAATTGACCCAAAACGATTTATTGGGTGCACAACAGTGGCTGGAAAATATCTTGCAAGCGAACCCGCTTTGCATGAAAGCCTATGATCTACAAGCCGAGCTATGCAAATTGCAAAACGATTCCGAAGGTTTGCAAAATATATTGCAAAAAGCCACGGATATTTCACCTTTATCTATTCTCCGCCAGCAGGCGCTTGGCGATGTAGCACAGCAAAATAATGATTTGATTACCGCGACCAATGCTCTTAAACGTGCCGTTAAATTGGGTGAGAATTCTTGTTTCGATAAAGCTGACGTCCATTCTTTATTTGCGCAGACCACAATCGATTTATTTTCCATTGATAAGGAATTGGCCAAACCATTAATCCGCGATGCAATTGCCTGCATTAATAATCTGGAAGAAAATTTCGGCAAAACCAATTTACGCCATGTTGAATCCTTGTTGTTGGAAAGCCAATTGCAAGTTTGTGCCGGCGACCAGCGGCGAGCGCAAGAAGCCCTGGCCAGCGCTCAGGCATCCCTGGGTGATTTTAAAGAGGAAGCATCGTTACCTGCGCAAATTGAACTGGTACGAACACTCCGCCTGCTTGGAAAAAACGATGAGGCCCAGCAGCATTTGAGTGGTTTATTGCATCACTATGCTAACAATGAAGAGCAGTTACAGAATCTGGATGTGCTGCTGGATGAGCCGCGCAGTGAAAAAAATAAACTTATGGTGGCCGAAATCAATAAGAAGGGAATTGCCTTTTATAATGCCAAGGATTTTACGGCGGCAGCTGATGCGTTTAAGACAGCATTGCAAAAATTGCCCAACCATATCGGGCTTCGCCTGAATTATGTGCAAGCCCTGATTGACAAATTAAAAGCCCGTTTTGAATCAGGTATCAGTGAAAAAATCCAGCAAACATTTACCAAAACCAGTGCGATTATTTCCCACCAGCATCCGCAATTTCAGCGTTATCGCCAGTTGAATGATGTGTACAACACATTGGTCCGGGCCTATGAAAAAGACAAGCGAGGTTAATTGTGAGTTCAACAGAACAAAAAGCCGGTAATACGGGCCATGGGAAAATGCCCATCGATTTTTCATTTGTGTTGGCTTCCAGTGTGCACGATATGAAAAATTCGTTGGGGATGCTGTTAAATACCTTGGCGGAAATGATGGCAAGCTCGCCGCCCAAGGATGCAGAACAAGCGCGTTTTTTCTCGACACTTGAATATGAGGCGGCACGAATCAATGGCGAGCTGGTGCAATTATTGTCACTATATCGGATGGATGAAAACACAATGGTGGTGGTCATTGATGAGCATCACCCAATCGATATTATTGAAGAGCAAATTGCACGCAACGACTCATTGTTAAAATCCCGCAATATAGAAATTCAGGTGGATTGTGAGAGCGATCTGGTTTGGTATTTTGATAATGAGTTGATTGGTGGTGTGCTCAATAATCTGATCGTAAATTGTGCACGTTATTGTCGTAAGCAATTATTGGTAACCGCGTCAGAAGAAAATGGATTTTTATGTATTTCCGTTGCAGATGATGGGCAAGGTTATCCGGATAATATGCTGCTCGGCCCTTTGCCACAAACCGCTGTTTCATTTAGTTCGGGCAATACTCGCTTGGGCTTATTATTCACACGTAAAGTATTGGAGTTGCACACCACAAAGAAAGGGCACGGCTATATGACAATTGCCAATAATGGCCCCTTGGGTGGTGGTGAACTGAAACTCTATTTGCCCTAAGCAGGCTCGCCTGATTGAGGTGTTGAAATCACGGGAAGGCTATTGCATTATCACAGCCCGTTTCGATATTTGCGTCCAGGTTAAATTTTATGCTTAAAATCCGCTTTAAAGATAATAAGTACAATGCGGTGTGGCTAGTAGAGCCCAAGATCACCATAGGCCGTTCAGCCACCAATGCGCTGGTTATTGATGACCCCCTGGCGAGTGATATCCACATGGAGGTGTTAGTCGATAACGAACACCTCACCTTGCGCAACCTTATTCCTACTCAACCGATTATTGTTAACGGCCAAACCGTTACCGGTGCGTGTGAATTAAAACCCGATGATCAAATAACCCTCGGCCAGGTCGACTTGATTGTGATCGACCCCAAGCGTGAAGCCAGAGTTATTGCGGAAGAGTCAGCTAATGTCACCCAGTTGCGTGCGCCCAAGGCGACGGGTTGGTCGATAAAGGCAAATCATTCTGCGTTGGCAAACCGGGTTTTCCCGCTAAAAGAAATCAATATTATCGGGCGTGCCAGCGAATGCGATATCAGCCTTGCAGCGGCGCATTTATCCCGTCGCCATGCCCAATTGCAGATTATTGACGGCATGCTGTTCGTGAAAGACCTGGATTCGGCCAATGGCACCTTCCTCAACGGCAAACGAGTTGCGGAGGCAAGGGTCAAGCGCGGTGATGAACTGCGTTTTGATGCGCTAACCTTTGGGGTGATGGGGCCTTCGGATGACATGGCCAAAACCACTGTACGCAAAGTGCCGGTTGCAACGGATATTACCGAGCCGAGACCCAAGGCCGGCGCCCGCGAAAAGTCTGTTGCGCCCACACGGGCATCATCCCCCAACCGCACCCCGGCAAGCAGGAGCCAGCCAGCCCCTGCGCCTGAAGTACATCACAAAGGCAAATACGGGCTTATTTTCCTTGGCGTTTTGGCTGTTGTGGTTATAACAGTACTGATCTTAACGCGAAAATAAGTATTGAAGCTTTGCAGTTGCTGGCCGATAACCTGTGATGTTCCAGTCCCATGCTGTGCACACAGGTGACCCTATGAATATCACTTCGCTTAACAATCCCTCTGCCAATAACCAGTCGGTTAACAATGGCCTGCTTCCGCAATCCAATACCGCCAACACGGCAACCCAAGGCAATGCCACCAAGGTTCCCCAGGTAAACGCTTCAGAATCCACCAGTACTGAAGATCGTCGGCAGACTGCATTGCAGATCGTCAACCGCACCTTGACAGCGGCCTACGAAAAAATCAGTTCCCGCGGCCAAGCAGCAAGTGCTGAGTACGGCGCTTTTGAACCCCTGACAGCAGAGAAGGTGGCCAACAATATCCTCGGTTTTATTGAGCGCCGTTTGCAGCAGGATGTTGCTGAAGGGGCGACCCAGGAACAATTACAGTCGCGTCTGGATGCTGGTTTGGCAGGCTTCAAAAAGGGTTTTGCAGAGGCGAGTGAAAAGCTTGAAGCCTTGAGTTTGCTGACACCTGAGGTAAAGACGGATATAGGTAAAACCTACGATCTGGTATTGGACGGCATAGATGACCTGCGCTCCAAATTCATCCAATCAACAGAGGCCAATACTCAGCCAACATCGACCCAGTCCACATCAACTCAACCTGCAAACGTTATAAAAACGGCAGGTAGCAAACCGGCATCAACCAAACTTGATGTGCCCGATTTCCTGCCCGCGACCAGTAGCTACCTGGGTTATGGCAATTACGAATATGGCCGGGCACGTGAATTCAGTTTTGAGTTAACCACCAAAGAGGGCGACAAAGTCACCATCAAGGCAACCTCCAGCGAAGGTTTGGCGGTGGAAGCCGGGCGGGCAGGGCGGGGTAATAATTCCGTCAGCGCAATGAATGCGAGTTATAGCTCGAGCCAATCATTTTCCCTTTCTATTGAAGGGGATTTGAATGAGGATGAGCTGGGCGCAATCAATGATTTACTTGGCAAGGTAAATGACCTTGCGGGTCAATTCTTTGAAGGTAACCTGGATGTCGCCTTTGACCAGGCAATGAATATGGGATACGACGCCGAGCAAATTGGCAGCTTCTCGCTGAACCTGGCCCAGGCTGAAATCCAGCAGGTGACTCAGGCTTACCAGACATTTGAACCAAATCGGGCGTCCGGTGATTCGGGTCCCCAGCTCCTGGCCGATCAATTATTGCCGCTGGGAAATTTCATCAAGGATCTGCTTGCAAGTTTGGATCGCGCTGCAGCGGACTTCAATGAGCCAAAAACACTCTTGGCAACCATAGCGGAAAAAATTCCTGGCGAGACTGATATTGACCAACAACAAGGCAAACGTTTCCGCGACTTTATGGAAGAAATATTTGCGTTGGATCTGGGTTAATTTTTCAGTGAAGGGATTACCAACGAACTGATACACTGCCGTCTTTTCTGAGGCGGCAACTATGAAACCTGTTTATCTCTACTCAACCCCTGGCTGTCATTTATGCGAGATGGCCAGGGAAATTGTCTCGCCACTATTGAACAATTATTCGTTGCGATTGGAAGAAATCGATATTGCCGAATCGGATGAATTGATTGAGCGCTATGGTGTACGCATTCCTGTTTTGAAATCCCCACTGCATATTGATGAGCTGGGTTGGCCATTTGATTCCGTGCAAGCGGATAATTTTCTCGCGCGAATTACGCAGTAACTCTTTCGCGTGAATTAAGTAAACTTTCCCGATTATTTTTCGCTGGGTGCAATGCCGAGGCTATTCATGGTTTCAGCTACCCAGTGCAGTGAATCCACATAAATTTCGGCAAGTATTTCCGGTGTAAGCCCTAATGTTGCCAAATGATCCCAATCGATATCCTGCCAATGCCCTTGCTCATGCGCTTGCACAATCTGCAACACCAATCCCTCCGGGCCTGAGTGAGTCAGCATTGCCTGGTTAAGTGCTTCGCTAAGCGACAGATTGCGCAACAACTCCTCTAACGGTGTATCAAGGAAGGCATCCAGGGTTGATAATAATCCCACCGTAAAATAAGAGTCGGGCCGGTTATGTTGTTTGAGATGGGGCGAGATCATTTCGCACATGCGTGCACGAGTTAGCGCAGCAACACTTAACTCATGGGGTTTGCCACTCAGGTTGGATAAAGCTAATAAGTTGACCCAGTTTCTGAGTTTGTTCAAACCAAGCAACATAATTGCCTGGCGCAGTGAGTCAACATCACGGCGCAAACCAAATGCAGCTGAATTAACCAAGCGCAATAATTTAAAACTCAGCAAGGTATCGCGCGCGATCATGCGTTCGATTTTTTCGATAGGTACATTGGGGTCATGCAAGGCGGACAATAATTGCAGCACAGATTGTTTATTTTCAGAAATTTTCCGCCCGGTGATGACCCTCGGTTTGGCCAGGAAATAACCCTGGAATAAATCAAACCCCAATGCTTTACACTGCTCAAACATCTCGTAGGTTTCTACTTTTTCAGCAACCAGTGTGATACCAAAAGGTTTCAGGTACTCGATGTGATATTGAAGTTGTGCAGGCGATAAATTCAGCACATCCAATTTAATGATATCAGCGTAGGCCACCAGGCTTTCGTTATTCTCCACCAGTTCAAAATCGTCCAGTGCAATGGTGTAGCCCTTTTCCCGCAATTGTTTCAGGGAGTGCAGCATTGACGCATCAATTTGCTGTCCTTCAAGCACTTCTATAACGAGTTTTTGGCGATTAAACGGAGGCGGGGAATCTAGCAGCGTGCGGGTAAAGTTCACATAGGCTTTGTGTTTGCCCACCACCTGTTCGATGGATAATTCAGTAAAGGCATTCAGTAAAACCTGGGAACTGGCGGCATCGCCATCAGCCGAGGTAATAAATTTTAAATTGCTATTCCGGCAGAGAAGCTCATAAGCAACTACCTGCATATTGCCATTGAAAATAGGTTGGCGGGCGAGGAGGGGGATGGCTTCGGTCATAGAATAAACGGATTGATTAATTGTTGTGTTTTGAGCGAGCCGCACCCAGGGATCTGCGCAATTCAACCTAAAGTGTAGCTGGCAACACTGCGTCTTCAAGAGTCCATTCCATTGCCTGGGATGAAATGCGCACTTGCAGCTTATCTTTGCCTATACTCATAGTGTTTTGTTGTTGGTTCCCCCTTAATGGAACCATAAAAATTGATGGTAACAACATGTCCAAATTATTAGATTCCATTGATCAACGCACCCGCCTGGTGGGAGAAAACCGCCTCGAACTCCTGATGTTTCGTTTGGGTGGGCGGCAGCTATTCGCGATCAATGTTTTTAAAGTACAGGAAGTCGTCAAGGTTCCCACCCTGCGCCATGTACCCCATAGTCATCCGCATATTCGTGGTGTGACCCATTTGCGTGGACAGACTGTGCCAGTGATTGATTTGCGCGCAGCGATTGGAATGAGCGAGATGAGAGACCTGGATAGCGCCAACCTCATCGTTGCTGAATACAACCGTTCCGTACAAGCATTTCTGATTGGCGCAGTCGATCGGATTGTAAACCTGAATTGGGAACTGATCCTGCCTCCCCCTAAAGGTACAGGGCGCAGCCATTTTTTAACGGCCATCACCAAGATTGATGAACAACTGGTGGAGATCCTGGATGTTGAGCGAGTGTTGGCCGATATCATTCCCTACAACACAACAGTGTCTGATGAAGTGTTGGATTCAGAACTGGCAACCGAAGCGCGCAAACGCAAATTGAAAATCCTGCTCGCCGAAGATTCACCCACCGCAGTAAGGCAAGTAAAAGAGACATTGGGCAATATTGGTATAGAGGTTTTATCCGTGCAGGATGGCTTGCAGGCATTAACACTGTTGCGCCAATGGGTCACTGGTGGTCGCAAAGTGACGGATGAAATTTTAATGCTGGTGACCGATGCAGAAATGCCTGAAATGGATGGTTATCGCCTTACGGCCGAGATACGCAAAGATCCCGCGCTGGCAGAATTGTATATCGTCTTGCACACTTCACTCAGCGGCAGTTTTAACAAGGCGATGGTAGAAAAGGTGGGATGTAATGATTTTTTATCCAAATTCCAGCCAGATGAATTGGCGACAGTGGTGCAAAAACGTTTACGCGATTATTTAAAAAATAAACCTTGATCCACAGGCAAATAAAAAAGCCGCGCTGGTGAAAATCAGCGCGGCTTTTTTATAACATCGTATTGCTTACAGTTGGCGATTGGCTTCAGCCGGCGTTACAAAATTGGTTTCTTGCCCCAAACGATAAGCATAAATTACCGAAAATGAGAGCACGTTTTGCACGTAACCACGCGTTTCTTTATAGGGAATGGTTTCGATCCAGACATCGTAAGGTAACTGAGCTCCTTTATCTTTATTTAACCATTTTTTAACACGCGTTGGCCCTGCGTTATACGCTGCTGCTGCGAGGATGCGATTGCCATCAAATACACCGAGCAAGTGATCCAGGTAGTGGCTGCCGAGCGCGATATTTTTTTCCGGTGTGACTAAATCCTGTGGCGAAAAACTCAGGCCGTTTTTTTGTGCTGTGTGCTTGGCGGTTGCCGGCAACAGTTGCATCAAACCCACCGCGCCAGCGGGGGATTTGGCATCGTGCATAAACGCACTTTCCTGGCGGGTTACTGCAAAAATAAATAGCGGATTCACCGAGGTTTGTTTTGCCGCTTTTGTTACGTGCTCTTTATAGACAACCGGGAAGCGCACTTGCAGGTCGTCCCAATATTGCGCTTCGGCCATCACCTGGATGCCATTGCGATACCAGGCCAGCTTCGCTGCCAGGCGACCGGCAATAACCATTTGCTCCAGCGACATGCGGCGTGTGGTGTGGAAAAATTCGCGATTCGCTGCGCCCATATCACCACGTAAGAAAAATTCACGCGCACGCAAAATACCCGGGGCATTTTCTACCGCGCGAATTTGCTCATCGGTAAAAGTCATGGGGCGATCAAGCAGGTGATAATTTACCCCGGTTTTATCGGACGCCAAAAAGCCATAAAAACTTCGTTCGGGCGCGACACTGGCATAAATGCTTGCCGGGGTTTCGCCGCTCATTTCCTTGATATCCAACTCTTCCATGGTGCGGGCTTGCCAGTAACGCCAGCGCTCCGTTTTACGCGCATCTTCCGGCAAGCGTGCCAGCCACTCATTGACACGTTCCCAATCCTGTTTGCGCAAGGATTCGCGCAACAGCCATTCAAGTAAATCGATGCGGGTCAAATTTGGTGTTGATGCCACCAGTTTTTCTGCATCAACTTCGTGGTCCTGATGCAACAAACGCAATGCGATCTGGTATTTGATGTTGATCCGGTCGTCATCGCTGAACAATTGCTGCGCGTCATATTGATGCCAGAGTGCAAGTGCATCTTTGGCGTTGGTGTAGGCTAATTTTTCCAGCCCGTACAAAATGACCATTTTCATTTTGGGGGATTGCTGGGAAAACCTGGAAGTCTGTTTTAACAAGCGTGGATTGGCATCTACCTGTTGCAGCAGTGTTGCCATAGAGCGATCAACAACCGGCAGCAAGTTGGTCAGGTAGCTAGTCATTCCTTTATCGCCCGCTTTGACCGCTTTCAGGTGGCGCTCCCAAATAATGTCCGCCGTCATAAACCCGGCTTTTTTCCATTCGACAAACACTGGATCGCAGGCTTTGGATTGAGCCTTATCAATATTCCACATGGGCGCTACATCATTGAGCGCGGTTTTATCGCCTGTTTCGAGGCGCGCACGCAAGTTAAGGCAGGCGAGTTCAGGATCAGTCAGGCGCTTATCGTAAAAGTGTTTATAGTCGGTCCAGCGCTCGCGTTGCGCGAGGGTGCGCAACCAGCGATGGGTCAATCGCTCGGATAAAAATGAATCCGGGTAGCGCGCAAAAAAAGATTGCACATCCTGCTTGGGCAAGGTGATAAGCCGATCCGTTAATTCCTGGTATTCCAGGTAGGGCAGCAAGGGATAATTTTGCAGTTGTTTAACCCAGCGGTTGTACTCAAACATATTCTTGGTGTTGAGTGCTTTTTGGGCCTGGTTATACATTTGCCGTTCAAGTTGGCGCTGGTCGGGTTTGGCTGCTGCAGTTTTGGTTGCAGGTTTTGTCGCAGCTTGCGCGCAAGTCAGGGCTGCGCTGCCAACGAATACACTGGCACTCAGGGCTACTGGCCAAAGTATTTTCGAAAACCTCATGGATACCTCAAATTTTATAAAACCCGGGCGGGTTGGTTATGCCTTTCTGGTGGGATATGATGCGGCACTTTTTGCGCCTGCTAGGCCAACACAGGGATAATGTCGTCAGTCACATGAAATACTTTAGTTGTCAGCTAAATCTCATTTGAGAATACCAGCCGATCGGCGCTTCTGCCAGTATCATTTTCGTTGGAAAACTACCTGAATTATTCTTTCTATGTCTTTGATTAAAATTGAAAAAGCCGGACTCAGTTACGGCCTGCAAGTACTCCTCGACGGTGTTGACCTGACAATTGAACGTGGCCAGCGCCTGTGTTTGATTGGGCGCAATGGCACGGGTAAATCCAGCCTGTTAAAAGTGCTCGATGGTGAGGTCGATCTGGACAAGGGCGAGGTCATCCGCCAGACCGGTATCCGCATCGCTCGCCTGGAGCAGGATTTACCAGAAGCAGATGATCGCCTGGTATTTGATGCAGTTGCCGCCGGGGCAAAGGGGATAGGTGAGTTGCTTGCCGAATATCGCTTGTTGTCCCATGCCGAGAGTATTAACGATCAGCAATTGGCGCGCATGGCGCAGTTGCAACACGAGATCGAAGCCAACGACGGTTGGTCATTGCAACAAAAAGTGGATGAAATTATCTCCCGCCTTGATTTGCCTGCCGAGCGCTATATGCGCGAATTGTCGGGCGGTTGGCGCCGTCGCGTTGCACTGGCTCGTGCACTGGTGATTGAGCCGGATGTGCTGTTGCTTGATGAGCCGACCAACCATCTGGATATAGCCGCAATCGAATGGTTGGAAAAACAATTATTGAATTACAACGGCGCGTTGGTATTTATCACCCATGACCGCTCATTGTTGCAGGCGCTTGCAACCCATATTGCAGAACTGGATCGTGGCCATTTGCGTTATTGGGAGGGGGATTACACCAGCTTCCTGGTTTATCGCGAACAGGCGTTGGCCGATGAAGCGCGTCACAATGAATTATTTGATAAACGCCTCGCGCAAGAAGAAGTCTGGATTCGTCAGGGTATTAAAGCACGCCGTACCCGTAATGAAGGCCGGGTGCGCGCACTCAAAGCCTTGCGTGAAACCCGCTCTCAGCGACGTGAAGTTGTTGGCAAAGCGAATTTTACGTTGGCCTCCGGCGGTGATTCGGGCAAATTGGTGGCCGATCTGGTGGATGTATCTTATTCCTGGGGCGATAAAAAAATCGTCAACCAATTTTCCACCCGTATTATGCGCGGCGACCGCATTGGTTTGGTCGGCGCCAATGGTGCAGGAAAAAGTACGCTGCTTAAATTAATTCTCGGTGAGTTACAGCCGCAGTCAGGCAGCGTGAAATTGGGGACCAATCTGGAAGTTGCTTATTTCGACCAGCTGCGCGACCAATTGGATCTTGATAAAAACGCGGTCGATAATATCGCCGGTGGACGCGAATTTATTGATATCGACGGAAAATCGAAACATATTTTTTCCTACCTGAGCGATTTCCTTTTCAGCGGCGAACGTGCTCGCACTCCTTTGCGCGCTCTATCGGGCGGTGAACGCAATCGCGTCTTGCTCGCCAAATTATTCAGCAAATCCGCAAATTTATTGGTACTGGATGAACCGACCAATGACCTGGATGTGGAAACCCTTGAGCTGCTCGAAGACATACTCACAGAATACACTGGCACACTCTTGCTTGTGAGCCACGATCGGGCCTTCCTGAATAATATTGTATCCAGCGTGATTGCCTTTGAAGGGCGCGGCAATGTCCTTGAATATATCGGCGGCTACGATGACTGGATTCGTCAGGGTGGCAAGTGGACGCAGGCAGATGAATTACCCGCAGCAGCCAGCGCACCGGTAATCGCTCCCAAAAAAACAGAGCCAGCGGAACCTGCTACAGGAAAATTACCAGCCAAACAGAAAAAACTCAGCTACAAATTCCAAAAAGAATTTGATGAGTTGCCACACAAAATTGAATTGCTG
Source organism: uncultured Cellvibrionaceae bacterium (assembly GCA_964542655.1). Classification (GTDB taxonomy): domain Bacteria; phylum Pseudomonadota; class Gammaproteobacteria; order Pseudomonadales; family Cellvibrionaceae; genus Cellvibrio. The sequence goes on along the minus strand of CAZIWB010000018.1, from coordinate 1,719 downwards.
GAAAAACAACTGGAGGATTTGCAGTCGGTCACTTCAGCCGGTGATTTTTATAATCAAGCTGCTGCAGTTGTAGAGCAAAAATTGCAAGAACTCACCAGGGTGCAGCAACAATTGGATGATTGTTTTGAACGCTGGGCTGAACTGGAAGATATGCAACAAGAATAACCTGGACATCTTATTGCAATCGCGATATCGCCGAAGAAATTCTTGAAAAAACATCTTCGCCATACCCACGTACGCGGATATCCACATGTCCGCAGGTATGGCGAATAATTCAGCGCACTAGGCTTCACCGGTTTGTTTTTTTACCAGCACCGCCAATACATCACAGGTTGCACCGTGCAAGACACTATTGGGCGTCGACCCCAACAGTAGCGCAAACCCTTTGCGGCCATGGCTGCCCACCACAATTAAATCCGCGGATTCCTGTTCAGCAAGGTAATGCAGCTCTGCGGCTGGCTGCCCTACCAGCACATGTTTTTGCTGGATTGGATAACTGGTTGTTTTGGCAAGTTGCGCCAGGTCTGCTTCCGCCTTTTGCACCTGCTGTTCTTGTACACCGGTTAAATCCACCGGCATGTCACCACCGTAAGCAAAAGTAATTGGCTCCAGTACATGGACGAGGGTAAGTTTTGCATTGCAGGCTTGGGCGATGGCTGCGGCCCGGCGGATTACGGGCGGGCAATCGTCGGATAGATCCACGCCGACAATGATGTGTTTATAACTAATGGCTTCTGTCATGATTCCTATCTCCGGCAAAAGTGAACATCTTTAATTAAGAGTAGTTGCTCTCTTCCAATGTTTTAAGGATTCCAATGAATATCTGGTTTTTTGTGATTGTATTAGTCGCCCTGGCAATGGTCATTGGCCCGATCAGCATGCTCAGGCCCAGCCCGGCCCAGCGGCGCCGGGAGCAACTGCGCCTGTATGCGGCAAATCAGGGGTTGCGCATGAGTATGCGCCGTTTGCCTGCATTAAAAACCGATATGGATCAAGCCGAGCTGACACCAGTCTATTATCTTCCTCCCTCAGTAAAAACACTGGCAACAGTTGAATGGATCTTGAGACGTACCAGCTATGCGCATGAAGGGAACTTTTATCAGGAGTGGGATTGGCAGGGTAATCAGCGCCCGCCTGAAACCGTGATGAGTTTACTCAAAGAATATCTGCCCAAACTGCCATTATCAGCATCGGCCATCACCCATGAAAACATGGGGACTTGTGTTTTTTGGTCAGAGAAAGAGGGCGTTGAGACCCTGGATCTGCTCATCGAGATGCTTACTCGCTTGCATCAGGCCGCCAATCCACATCAGGTTTAGCTAAGGCTTAAGGCTGCCGGGGCTGCTTCACGCAACTCGCGACTCAAGCTGGCCCGGCCACCATCCACCAATTCACTCAACTCTTTAATCATCTTCATGCGGCGCGGATCCTGGTGCATGGACTCCATCAGCAATTGCTGCGCCTTGCGATAAAATGCCTGAGCAGAAAAGCGGTCGCTAATCGCCATGGATTTATCACCCTGACCGATGTACGACATTACCGAGACCATCAAATAAGCCCAGCGCAATTCAACCAGATAGGCGTCCAGCTCAACTTCATTAATAGTGCCTTGGGCTGCCAATTGGGTGACAAGATGCATGGCTGAATTGATGTGTAATTGGGTTTTGGCAATTTGAGCGTCACTTTCTTGTTGGTAGGTAATGGCCTGCCGGTTGCCGG
>CAZIWB010000017.1:0-126252 GCA_964542655.1 uncultured Cellvibrionaceae bacterium | reverse complement strand
CGACCTGGACCATCGAAGACACAGCCCCTGTAGGAACAATAGCGACGACCCAGCCGTGCTCGACGGTGATTTCATCGGGGTCGAGCCCCATCCCGCGAATAATACGAAGATCGGCGTCGGTGAGCGCCGAGCGAGGCACTACCTCCCACCGGGCGATTGCACAGGTGAGATTGCCCAGCTTGACGATGCCGTCGTACTGATTCTGGAACTCTCCGAAGCCGTGGCCGAAGATGTTGAAGACGTAGCCTTCCTTGCCCTGCTCTGGACGCACCCACCAGATGTGGGGGACAGGAGTCTCATCGGAGACCATGTTGAGGTCCGCGTAGATCGCGGCCTGGTATTCCCCCGTTGGCTGATAGATATTCAGATTCAGGTATTCGGCAGCGATCTTCAGATGTTCCATCACCCCGACGTTGATGTCGAGGTAGGAGACGAGGGTGGTCAGCTCTGTGTGGGGGAATACCCCGATGTTCATGTCCAGGTACGCGGTAGCCGTGTCGAGTACGACCGGCTGAAGCACCCCGATATTGAGGTCGATGTACTCCGTAGCGGAGCCCAGGATCGGGTAGACATCCAGGAAGTACTGAGGACTCCACTCGCTCCAGGTGTTGGTGTCCTTGTCTCCGGCCCGAGCCCGATACCACCACGTGAAGTAGGCCAGATCGGTCGGAGGCTCCATGACCTGAGGGCTCCCAGACACGGAGTCCAGAAACTCTGAAGTGTAAGTCGGAGTCGGAGTCCAGGCCGTGCCCGTCCACACCGCTTTCGTGGTTCTCCACTCGATCTGAAGATCCACCGGAGAGAGAAGGGAGGAGACTCCGACAACGGTGATGTCGGGACGCCGGTCTCTGGAGTGGAAGCCGTTGACGGGAGAGAGGATCTGAACGCTGAACCCGTTGGTGAAGGGAATCGTCGGGCGGGCGCGCTGATACGCCGCACCCCCGCGTCGAGCGGGCGGGCGCGGATGATTCCGTCGTGCCCGCGCGGCCATGACCTACTCTTCGAAGATCAGGAAGGCGTTGACGTTCACCGCGTCCACAGCAAGGACCCGGATGCCAAGACGACCGTTAGGAGCCACGACAGGGCGCTCGTCTGGATATCCCGCCGAGTAGACCTCCACGAGGTTTCCTCCCGCTGGAGTGACGTAGTGCACTTCGAGAACATCGTCAGCCGTAGGTTCGGCGGTGTGCGCCGTTCGGCCCGCTGCGAGAGGAGCCTCACTGGCTGGGTCGAGCTTCTTCGGGGTGTAGGCGGAAGAAGTTCCTGCTGAGGTGAGTCGGAGCAGTTCGACCCTCACCGGCTGATCCGCCGCATCGACTCCGTTGAAGCTGATCCCCCAGCGGGACAGTCGGACGGGCTTGGTGGCGCTCGCGACGACTTGAAGTACCGTCTCGACGGTCGAGGCCGCGATGGCTTCCCCCGTCACATTGATGCTGAAGTGGGCCATGGTTATCTCCTAGCTAGTCCATGAAGTGACATCGGCGGCGAGTCGGGCCGACCATACCGACACTTGGGCATTCATCGGAACAACTCTGCGAAGGATGAGTTCGGAGCTGATCTCACCGGGAGCCAGCTCATCCACAGTGATGTTCGTGAGGAAGGTAGATCCTCCATTGGAGGAGAGTGAGTGCATTCCGGCGACTGACGGAACGCCTGCCGTGAGCGCCTGAGCGTAGATGGTCACATCGTTGGCGGTCAGGTCGGGGCTCAGATTCTTGATGCGGAAACTCCGATCAGCGGACGACCCCCGGGGCGTGTTGCCCCAGTCGAAGTACGCGGGAGGAACCTCCTCATCAAGATCTGGGTGCCAGAAAGCCACCCGATCTACCGCCACTGAGGTGCTCAGATCTCCGTAGATGTGAAACGCCCGAATAGGGGCTGAGGTGTTCGATCCATAGTTGATTCGAACACCACGCACTGCCTGGCTCGGGGTACCTGGGGTCGTGAAATTAAGTTGCGACTCTTGCCGGTACTGCGGCTTCGTATTGCGGAGAGCGCCCACGATGGGGGGATGATCGGTCCAGGTCCCATCGAGTCCCGTGGTCGAGTCCTTTGAGGTCTGCAGAGACCAGTTGGGATAGTTGCTCCCCGAGATCGCGAGGAAGACGGCGGCGATATCAACGGGGGCCGGGAAGATGATGGCAAGTACTTGCTGAGTAGCGAGAGTGAGTCCGGTTTCAGCTTCCGAGTTGAGGGCTTGGAGCTGAGCAGCCGACAATGCTGTCATCAGGCCGGACGCGGTGAACGCCGTGCCCACTGAGCCGTCCCGGTCGTAGGCGAGACGGCTCGCAGGCGCATCCATGTAGTTTCCGGCCATTAGACCCACTCTCCTACGTCAAGCAACAGTCGAGGACCCCAAGGTCCAACGAGATTAGCGGGAACCGTAAGTCTTACGTACAGGGTGCCAGAAACATCCCCAGCAGCAATGCTCGACAAGCTGAGCGTGGAGGAGAAAACCGTCCCGTTGGTGGAGAACTCAACAGAGAGATGCGGGGCTGGAGAGGTGCTCGGTGACCCTGCCACAGCGCTTACGTCGATGACCTCAGCCGCCTTATCAGGCGAGAGGTTCTTGATCTTGAAAGCCTGCGTCAACACTTGACCCGCAGACACGTCTCCCCAGCTCAGAGAGATTGGGGATTCATCGTCGATAGGATCTACGATCTCCAATCGATCCTCAGTGGCTCCCGTGTCTGGCTCACCGTACAGATGCAGATGATTGAGCGTACCCACATCGCCCGTCCCCGCCCCCGAAGAGCTGGTCCAGCCCTCTGCGGAGATATCGAGAAGAGAGACTCTCAGGGCTCTGACGTTTCTTGTCAAAGACCCTGCCACCTCTTTCCATCCGTAGCCTTGATCGTCTTGATTCTCTCGGAAGAATGTCCCGACATCATTCGTGTACAGAGTTCCTCGTCCTGCGGAATCAGTCTCGGTCCCATCCGGCTGAATAGCCCTGACGTATCCCGGAGCGTCGATATCACTGGCCTCTGCCCTCGGTGGACTGGACACATTCGCTGCCAGAACACTCCACGTGCCGTCTACCCCGTTGGTGGTGTCGAAGCTCACTTCCACGGAGGCGTCGAAGGATGCACTGGTGGCGTATGGAATACCTCCAGAGGTACCGGAGCGGATGATTCTATTGGAGACGAAGAGACCCCTAATTCTGGTTGGGGTTGGGAAGATCAAGACGTATCTCAGAGGGAGATTGTTGAAAGTCCAGAATGATCCCGGAACGAACATCCCGCTCGACTTGTCTGAGTTCAAGGCACGGGCTGCAGATCTCGTCGCCTCGTAAGGCGTCACGTCATTCCCCATGTTTCTCAAAACGAACACATATGTGTCGTCCAGATCGTAGGCAAGTCGAGGCCCGGGAGGAGTCGGATACATCAGGACCAACTTCCTACGTCGAACCGTACCTTAGGGGACCAAGATCCCAGAGGGGCGTCCAGGGTGGTCACCCGCCTAATGAGGATCTCAGGAGAGATAGTACCGGGGCCGATAGCCCCCATGGTGACCGTCGTGGCCCAAGTGGTTCCGCCATCGATGGAGAAGACGAACTGAGAGGCGGGAAGGGGAGAAGGGGCGAAGAGGTCGGAACTCGCGTAGATCGAGATGTCATTGGCCGTACTGGAGCTTGACTGGTTCTTCAGTCTGAATGCCTTATCAGACGAAGATCCGAGGGGGACATCTCCCCAACTCAGGGTCGCGCCTCCGAGTCTCATGTCCTGGTCAGCACGCCAAGCTTGGAGATGATCCGACCCCAGAGCTTCTGTATCCGGCTCCCCATAGAGGTGCAAATACAGCCAGCCCGCCGCTGGGACTGGAAACACGTAGAGAGTCGGAAAGATCCGGATAGCCTTCACGTTCCGGTATTCGGCTCCGCTGAGATCGTAGATGCCTACCCCGTCCTCAGCTCGCAAAGAGCGGTAGTAGGGACGGATCTCCTTGTATCTCTCGTAAGACCCCGAGTTCACGGTAGCCCCGGTAATCGCGTCTTTCCCGCTCTGACCACTGCCCGACACGGGAAGGGTGGGGATCTCTACGCTCCGTAGTTGAACAACTGGACTCCAGTCGCCATCCACGGCGTTGGTGGAGTTCTTGCTGGTCTGGAGCAGGACCCCATCATTCTGACGATTAGTTGCGTATGCCCCGCCAGCATACGAATAGAACAGGCCGCGAAGTCTGGTCGGCGTGGGAAAGATGAGAGTAACGGCCATACCGTTCTCTCCACTGCCTGACCCACTATAGGCGGTGTAGTAATCCTCTCCATTCCCCACAGAGGCCCAGTAATCGGAAGTGACTCGCATCCCAAGTCCCGTGAGCCCGTTGAGAGCCTTCAGACCGTCCGGATGCATGTCATAGAGGTTTCCTCCGAGCGAGGTTCCCTGCTTCAAAATCCCGATGGTCCCATCCACGTCGTAGGGGATGCGGAGTCCGGGAGGCATCTTGAAGGGCATGAGTCACATCCAGACCGGACGATAGCGGAGCTGAGCCACCCCGGTTCCGTCCTGAGCTTGAAGGGACAGCGTTGCCTCCCCTGGGTCCATGTAGAGCCAGAAGTGGTCTCCGGAGTGCTGGACGTATCCGGATGACTTGTAGGGGTCTCCACTCGTGTAGTGCGTGGCAGAGAAGTCATGCACCCGTACCGTGGATTCTTCCCCGTCTGGGACCTCGGCTCCATACCGGAGCCACAGCTCGGTTCCTTCTTCATTATTGATCTGGGGAGATGTGAGGGGACCCTCGAAGTCAACCTCAATCCAAGAAGTCCGGTCGTCTCCGATCACCTGGATGATCTGTTCTGGACCTGGGTTAGCTCCACCCGTCTCGGTGGAGAAGTCGATGGCAATCTCGTCCCCGTAGAAGTAGGGGTCGGAGAGCAGAATATCGACCGTGAACACTGCCCTCGCCGGACCGTTCATGGTCGGGGTGAGCCCGCTAGCGTAGGTGCCCTTCGCGGAAGCTGTGTAGAGCGTCCAGTCACCTTCTTTGGTCATGGCACTGGTATCTACCCCAGCGGCCACAAGATCAGCGTCCAGGAGCCAGAAGCGCTTGGTGAGGGTGAACTGCTTACGAGGGGTCCAGAGGAGCTGACGGAGCTTCCGCCAGTTGCGGTCGAAAGTCCGACGAAGGTTCTCATCCTGCGGGATCGTACCATCCTCATTGGCTCCGATCACCCACATCCCAAGGGTGATGGTCCGAGCATCAGGAACCCGGGGCACCCAGACGGTCCCAGGCATGTAGGGGACTCGAAGATCGTCCCCACGAACTGGAGGCGGAGCCAACCGGTCGCCGCCGAGCGTGGTGATGTTGAAAGCATAGGTCTGCAGGCTCTCACCGTCCACCGACCAGTAGGTCTCGGTCGTGTTGCTCATCGCTTGCTCCCCAGGTAGGCCACCTTGCGGATCGTGCGAGGAAGAGAGTCAGATGCAGGCTCGGGAGCCGGGTTGAAGATGTTCACGTCTCCGAAGGTCATGCCGCCGCCTCCACCGCCTGGGCCGAAGCCGCCGAAGTCAGGTCCGGGAGGCCGATTGCCGTTGCCGAAGTTGAAGTCGTTGACGAGGCCTCCGCCGTCGAAGAACGATACCCCACCGAGGCCCCCGCCATCCGACTTCTGCTTGTCTCCACTTGGGAGGTTCGACATCGCAGACTGAAGAAGCTCAGCGTAGGACATGACTCCAGCGTTGAACTTGGTGAGATTCTCAATGCCCACCCGGCTGACGATGCTCTTACGGACGACGAACTCCCCGGGCATGAGCATGGCAGGAACGGTGTCACTATTGCCCCGACCGGGCACCCCACCGCCACCCGCACGGTGAATCGGGCCACCGTTGTGCCGACGAGCTGCTGTGTACCCCGCTTCAGCTCCCTGGGTCACCCCTCCGAACGCCCAGTCCCAGAAGTTGCCGACCGCACGCGAAATCTTGTTCGGCACATCCTGGAGCCAAGTGAGGAATGCACTCCACTGGGTGGCCAGCCAGCCCCCAATGCCCTGGATGTTCCGCCAGATGTCTCCCGCGAAGTTGGCGATGTTCACAGGCAGGTTCTGCAACCACCCAACGAACTCAGTCCACCGAGCTGCGAGCCAAGGTCCGAGGCCCAGGAAGAAGCGCCAGATATCTCCTGCTGCGCGAGCTGCGTTCACTGGAAGATCCTGGAACCAGGTGACTACGTTGGTCCATTGCTCCGCCAGCCAGTCTCCGAAGTTCTGGAGCTGGCCCCAGAGGAAACCGACGGTGAGTCCGATGTTGTACGGAAGGTCCTCGAACCAGGAAACGACGTTGGCCCATTGCTCTCCGAGCCACTCTCCAAGGCCCTGGAGTCCGTCCCAGATCTGGCTTCCCAGGTCGGAGACCATCTGGGGCAGATCCTTAGAGAAGAAGTTGGCCACCGCATCCCGAGCCTTCGGGAAGAAGTCGTCGTAGAGGGAGTCGATCCAGCCGTCCCAGATGCCTCCGAGATCAGTTCCGAGCACGTCATCGATGAGGTTGACGGCGGAGCCTGTGAAGAATGGGTTGGACTTGATGGTGGCCTTGCCGATGTTGTCGGAGGCCTTCACGAAGTCATCGAAGTTGCCGGACGTGAGGTCCTTCCAGTTGTCTCCGACCTCCTTGCCGACGTTCGAGATACGGTCGAGGGAGTCCACGACTCCATAGACAATGGCTCCGACGGCTCCAGCCTTGGCGACAGTTCCCCCGAGAGCCCCAAGACGACCTCCGCCGCCCTTGGCACCCCCGCCCTTTCCACCGCCGAGGAGCCCTCCCAGGCCACCAGCCTTGCTGCCAGCGCCAGCAGCGTGCTTACCGGTGCTTGTGGCGGCGGCTCCGATGAGCGGCAGCTTGTCGAGGAACTTCAGAACCGTGCTGGACCCGGCGATCTTCGTGAGCAAACCAAGGACGTTCGTGAGCCCGGTGAACGTGAGCGCAGCGAGCACTCCGAAGACCGTCGAGAGCAAAGAGAGCACCGGCTCCGGGATCACCCCGATGAAGGTCTTGAAAGCGTCCGCCAGATCCTTGATGGTCGTCCAGAAGGCCTTCACACCATCGACGCCGCCATTCTCCAGGAACTCCGCGATGGCTTCCACGATGGAGGTGACGGCATCTACGAGGTCCTGCCCAACTCCGGACTTGGTGAGGATGTCGAAGATCTTCCCGAGGGCTGGTCCCAACTCCGTGCGGATCGTGTAGATGATGTCCGTGAAGGCCTTGATGTTCTCCGGGTCAGAGGCTGTCTTGCCGAACCACGAGAAGAACTCAGCGAAGAGATTCTTGACCTCGGTGAGCAGAGGCTTGATGTCCTCCAGGTACTGCTGGAATGGGGAGCCTTCCTTGCGAGCCTCTTCACTGGCGTTCAGCCAGCCTTCGGTCATCTTCTCGAATCCGTCGGTCAGCCAGGAGCCGAAGTCGCTCGCCGCCGCCGAGAAGTTGAAGATGGTCTTCCCGATGTTCTTGATGATCCGCCACCACTGACCCAGACGCTCTCGCACGTCCTCCAGGTAGGAGGCGAGGGAGCCGTCAGCACGCGCGTCAGCCACCATGTCCGCGAAGTTCTTCGCCCCCTCCTGGAAGCCGGACCCGAGGGCGGCGAGGAAGGGGCCTGCGGCGATGGAGAGATCCTTGAAGGCGTCGAGCAGAGAGATGAGCCCTGCACCGAAACGTTCGATGATCGGGACGTTCTGCTCACCGATGAGGATCAGATCCTCGTGCCACTCCGGCGAGGTGATGAGGTCGAGCAGGCTGCCGACGACACGACCCATAGCCCCTGCCGTATCGGACAGAAGGCTCTGCACGGAGGGAAGGAGATCGCGGAGGCGTGCCACGTCATCTACGAACTCAGAGAAGAAGGCCTCCTGGACGTTCTTCTTCACCGCCGTCCAGGCGTCGGACATGCCGACGAGGGTCTCTACGAAGCGACGTGCGCTTGGGCTGAGCTTGGCGAGCATCCGCTCGTACTCCGCCAGAGCTGATGCTCCGCCTCCGGTCGCCTTATTGGCCCCGTTCTGGGTGTTGATGAGGTCCAGCTCGGCGTCGCGCTGACGGTTGATGGCATCCGTCAGCGCGCGAGTCGCCTGGATGACCTGACGGTCTCCGTCGATGCCGTCTTGCTGCATCTTCAGGAGGGCTGCCTGGTTCTCCAGGTTCTGGTCGATGACATCTTGATAGTCGGCCTGGGCCTCATCGACGCCGACCTTGGCGTCCATCTTCTGGCCCTTGGTCGATCCGGGATCGGCCAGAACGTTCGCGTAGTTCTCGCGAGCGAGCTGAGAGTTGGCGGCTGCGCGAGCCTCCGACATAGCTGCGCGGTCCACCGCCTTCTGCAGCTCTCGGAGTCGCTTGATGTAGCCCTTGCGTGCGTCGTCCAGGTCCTCTTGCGCCCAAGCCACGTCCTGGATAGAACGCGCGTAGGCTTCCTGTGCGCGAGTGAGTTCTTCAGCCTGTGTCAGCTCTGCCTTAGCTGGGCTTCCACCCCCGCCGCCTGTGGCCTCCTTCATCTTGCCGAAGGCCTTGAAGGCATTCCCGATGCCCCCGAAGGCGACCTTCATTGCCGCAACAAGGGAGATGATCGTGGTGAGAGCTGGGATGATGCCGATGGCGGCAGCGCCTACTCGACCGAGGCTACTTGCGAGCCCAAGACCTGCGGCACCTACGGCCCCGAGACCTGCCACAAGAGGATTGATGAGCGCCAGAAGACCGCCGATGACGGGGATGAGGGCGATGAAAGGCGGAATGAGTCGGGGTCGCCAGTTGCGGAGTCGGTCAAACTGTCGGTCGAGCTTCTTGGCTCCGATGACTGTGCGGTTGAAGGCCTCCCCGAGAGAGTTGATCTCCTCCCGGTTTCGACGTACCGACTTCCCGTTGCGCTCGATCACCTGACGGGAACCGTCAGCGTTCTTCTTCCACTTGGTGGTCTCTACCGCCACCTTCTTGATGGACTCGCTGAGACGGTTCGAAGCCTGGGTATCCACGTCCTTGGCGGTCGCGTCCTCGCGTGCAGCCTTGGCGTTCTCCAAGAATCGAGCGGTGGACTTACGAACCGCTCCGGCCTCCGCCTCGAAGGCCTCTACGAGTTCCTCGCGCGCCTTAGCGTGCTTACCCGTGGCGACGGTGGAGGCGGCAGCCCCAGCTACCGATTGGGCGTTGAGACGGGCTTCCTCGCGACGGAGTTCTGCGATCTCCCGCTTGGCTCGTCTAGCTGCCCGGGAGACTGCGGAGAAGTCGGCAATAGCCTTGTAGATGACCTTCGTCGTGTTGTCGGCCATTGCACCCCCCTCTCCTCGCTGCTAGAGCATCTTTCCCCGCTGTGCCAGTTGACCGGTCATGGCTCCGAACCTCTCGAAGGATGCCGAGCCGTTCTTGTCGGCTACCTTCATGGGGTCCACGACCTCCCGAGTCCCGTCCGCATTCACGGTGTTCTGAGTTCTTTGCGAGATCTCCACACCGAGAAGAGCAGCTTCGATGTCGTCGTAGGCCAACTTCCCTGCCTGGTCCAGCGCTGTGTTCTCCTTGCCCTTCTCCACCATGTACCCTGCTGCGATGAACCCCGAGAGGTTCCTGGCCAGCCAAGAGAATCGTGCGTTCTCCTCGCGGGCTGTGGCGTACCGTCGCATTTGAATAGCGGCGGTGATCTGGCGGAATCGGGCTAGTGGCAGCTCTCCAATCGTCTCGTCATTCCATCCGTACTCCGACGACACAAGGTCGTAGGCTGCGGCGTACCCTCCGACGAGTCCATCAGGGTCTAGCCCTTCGAACCGCGCTTTGAGGAGGCGCTCTGCTTCGCGGCTTCGCTCGTCTGCTGGGCCTGAAGAAGAGCGCCGAGGCGTTTTCCCAGTGCGAGGATGTGGGGGGCCTCGACCTTGATGATCTCCTGAACGATGGTGAAGAGGTCCTCCAGCTCTGGGTCATTCAGCTCCTTGCGAAGGTGCTCGTCCAGCTCCACGTTGGCCACGATGTCCGACTTCGAGAGTCGGCCCTCCTTGATACCCACGGGCGAGACCATGCGGTTGATGAACTCCACGGTCTCGTCTTCGGCCTCAGGAATCGCCAGGATGACAGCTCCGATGAGCTGTCCTGCGAACTCCTCCTGTGAGGTCTCATCGGTGAAGCGCAAGGTGGTGAGCACCTCGGATGCTCCACGAGTGAGGATCTTCAGCAGGGACATCAGGGCTCGCGTCCGAAGGCGCTCCACCTTGATCTCCAGGCCGGACACCAGAGTCAGCGGAGTCGGCTCCGCCGCGATGGTGTCGATGTCTGTGTTCCCGGTCGTCATGCGACTCTCCTATCAGGTGTGCGGTTGTGGGGGAACTTGCGGCTCCTGCTTAGAGCGGACGGCTCAGGAGGCGACCGACGGCCTTGGTGGGCTGTCCGGTACGCGAGTCGAGTACCGGATCGCCCTTCTCGTCCACGTCGGAGAACAGCGCCGAGCCGTTGTAGTTGAGGAGCAGGCCCTCCTTGTACGACGGACCGTCGAAGGAGAAGGGCTGGAACTGAACCTTGAAGAGGATGAAGTCCAGCAGACGCACGAGGCCGTCGCGGTCCTTGGAGGGAACGCGAATGAGCATCGGACGCGGCTGCGTGTTCATCGTGTTCTCTTCCCAGAGTGGGAGAGAGAAGGTCTCGGTGTTGCCCGATCCCGACGAAGTGACGACCGAGCCGGAGATCAGCGCGAGCGTGTTGAACGGGATGTAGCCGCCCTGCACGGTGACGTTGACCTTGTTGGCCCAGTACCACGTCGAGAGGATGGCGTCATCTCCGGTGTTGTCGTAGCTGTCCTGGTCCAGCTCCAGGGAGCCCGACCGGATGCCGTAGATGTCACCGAAGGTCTCTTCGAGGCCCGTGGAGCCATCGAGGATCGCGGCGTGGGAGAGGGAGAACCCCTCCACGATGGGGCTTGCCATTTTGTGGTCTCCTTCAATCGACGCGGAAGCCGGGTAGGTGGGCCTAAGCCCGATCACTAAGTGATATCGGCCTCAGAGCGTCAGACAGTGACCGTCTCGACCAGATCGCCTGCGAGGTTGTAGCGATGGAGTACGCGAACGACCTGCTCACCACGCTGTCTCAGGGATCGCTTGCAGTCGTCACAGGCGAACTCGATGAGGTTGCCCTCCACGATGTGGGGCCTATCCCCCTCCAAGAGAAGCTTCGAGAGAAGGCGCTGCGGACCCACAGGGCATCGGATCTCAACCGTTCGCATGTGGGGCCTCCTGGAGCGCGAGCTGAGCCAGTTGCCAGAGCCGCTCACCCTTCTCCGGAACGTCGGTGCGAAGCTTCAGAAGAAGATTCTCCACCACCTTGTCCCACGAATGGCTGGCTGGGATGACCTGAGCAGCCACGTAGCCCTTCTGGCGAACCTCGTCACGATTGTGGAAGCAGTGGAGCATCAGCTCGACCAAGTGCTCCACATCCGCGCGAGCGTTGAACGTCTCCCGATGCTTGGTGTCCACCGGCTCCAGCGTGTAGTTGAGCGGGTAGGAGTACTCAGGGTTCAACCACTGCGTGTGGCCAGCCCAGTTAGTGGCGATGACCGTTCCTCCGGTGCTCATGAACTCCAGGGCTGGCATGTTCTTGCCCTCGCCCCGCGACGGAGCCAGCAGCACGTGCTGTACCCGGTAGAACTCCTTCACGACCTCCGTCGGCCAGATGTCGTAGAAGACCCGCACCGAGGAGTACTCCTCTCCGGTCACGGGATCGTTCTGACGGTAGAGGTCCTCGATCTTGTGGTGAAGGCCAGGAGCCGTCGTCTTCAAGCTCAGCCGAGCCCATCGGTCGAACTCGGGATCTCGACTCTTGGCAATCCGGAAGGCCTCCAGAGCGCGGAACGGGTCCTTGCGTTCGGAGAGGACGCCGATCATGAAGAAGTAGAACTCCTTCGAGCCCCAATCCCTCTGCAGCTCGGGCCAGTCCGTGGAGTCGAAGCCGCCCTGCTGGATGATGATCGGACCCGAGTAGTAGGGCTCCAGGCAGTCTCGGTCGATGGGGGAGTATCCGACGACGGCATCGAAGTGTTCCAGACGATCCTTCATCGTCTTGCGCGACTTCTTGCCGATGTTGAGGTAGTTCGAGTACTCCCACATCGTCCAGCCGACACTGACTCCCGTGTGCTGAACGACCTCCTCCTTCGCCTCCAGCGCCATCGGATCGACGTGGTTGATGAAGAGGTCGAAGGGGGCCTTCAGCTCCTTGGTGAGGAGCATGGCCACATCTTCCGGGAGAGGGGCATCGACATGCGTGGGGGAGATGTAGACATCCACCCCACGTCGGATCATGGCCTGAGCCAGTCCGATCCCGTCGTTGCCGTATCCCGAGTAGCGGGAAAGCGGGATCTTCAGCAGAGCCTTCATTGCGGACCTCCGGGGTCTCTATTTGTTTTCAGAAATTAGGGAACGTTCACGCCATAGGTGTAGCGGCCCATCCAGGAGCCCTCGCTGTCCCTGACGGGGGAGTAGCTCGGACCGGAGAGAAGCTGACTAGCAGCCACCACGAGCCCGGTGCGGCTCGCGATCTCAGACGCCGTGCCCCAGATGAAGGGAGTTCCCTGCGGCGTGGCCATGTCCACGGTGTGGAAGTGGGCGCGCACGAGCTTGTGGATATCCTCGATCTTGTTCTTCGCGTCGAACTTCTTGATCGACTTGTCCGCGTTACGGGTGGGGTCCGCCCAGATGTCTACGACGAGCGTGGGGAAGGTCATCGTGTTGTGCGGGTTCGGGGCCGTCCAGGGATCACCTTCCCACAGGACGATGAGGCACTTGGAGGTGTTCTCGATCTTGGACCCGACAGGGTTCTCATCGAAGATCCACGTGTCCCAGCTCTGTGACTTAGCGACGAGGGCCTTGATCCCGGCGTCCTGAGCGAGAAGATTCCGAGCAGCCAGAGAGAGCTCAGTCATCCTCGGAGCCCCGCCTTCACTGCCGCTACCCACATCGGGTCCATGAGCTTCAGGGGTGACATGAAGTCGTGGTCTCCCTTGACATCTGACGGACCCCCAGCTCCCCCGACACCCCGAGCCTTCTCGTAGATGGCGTAGTCCACCGGATTGTTCGGACCGCTGGAGGGACCACCGTAGGTGATCTCTCCCTCCCACTGCTTGTCGATCTTGTTGACCGAGGAGTCCACCTTGCCGGAATCCTTCAGGGAACCCGTCTCGACGTGGGTAGCCGCCTGGGTCTCCTTGTAGCCGAGCTGGAGCACGGTATCGAGAGCGAGCTGTGCCTTGACATCCGGCATGCGCTCCAGCCTGTCCAGCTCACGGTCGAGTTCGGAGTAGTCACTGGTGATGCGAATCACGGCTCCTCCTCGTCATCGATGGGGTCCTCGTCATCGATGGGGTCCTCGTCATCGATGGGGTCCTCAGCGGGCCAGTTGTTGGTGGTCAGCTCTTGGCCGGTCTCGATGACCTGCACCTCGATGTGATGCTGATCGCTGAACCCGACGGCCTCGTCCGGGATGGCTCGAATCTCAAAGGTGCCCGCGACAGGAATCTTGTTCTGCTCATTGGGGATGGCCACCAGGCGGTCGCCCGCCTTGATCGGAGCGTAGGCATAGGTGAACATCACCCCGATACGGTCCGGGGCTCGGCCCGCCACCGGAGCCGGGAGAATGTCCTTGCCCTGACGAATGAAGTTCATGTCAAGTCGGCACTTCAGAAACTGAAGCATGGCGTTGAGCGCGGGGTCGTCATCTGTCGCCTGCGCATAGTCCATGACCGGCTGTCCGTCTGTGACGACGAGCTGCAGTCGCTCAACACGCACCGCTGAGTTGAAGAGGTGATCCATGAGAGCTACCCGCCCAGATATCCGGTGGGTGAGGGGTCATAACCGAATGAGCGAGAGCGATCCATGTCGGCGGGCGAGAGGAAATCGACGTTGCCCGCCTGGAGGCCTGCCCGGAAGAGGCCGTCGTTTTCGAAAACTTCAATGCCTCCCGATGCGAAGCCGCTTGTGAGATCGTCGCACACGGAGAGCTGATCGAGGGCCATGTCGAACCATCCGATGCCGGTCTCGATTCCTGACTGGATGGCGCGCGCAACCTTCGAGTACGAGTAAGAGCCGATGGACTCCGAGTTGAATGGAGACGCGATGGCCGTCTGGTACGGAGCCACCAGATGAATACTGTCGGCCATCGAAAGGATGGCAAAGTCCACCAACTGCTTCTGATCGTCAGTCAGGTCATCCGGAGAAGCCAGGCAGGTGCCGAGCTTGAAGAGCAGGAGGGCCTGGGGGATGGCGGAAGCCTCTACATAGGGCAGCGGGAACGACGCTGCTGGGCGTCCCGTGAAGCCCGCGAGGTCGTCCCTCGTGTAGGTCTTGTATGGCATCTCCCAGGCCCTCTCACTCAGCGGCGTGCCAGCGGGACTGCACGCTTGCGACGAGCGTCCGAACGGGCAACATCGTCCTCGAACTTCTCATTCGGGCGGGGGATGAACGGTCCGAGCCCGATGCGCTGCTTGCCCCACTTCTGGTACTGGGCCTGCAGATCTCCCGCGATGTCCACCCAGGAGTTCCCGTTGAGGTCCTGGGTCTGGCGGTAGGCGGAACCACCAATCTCGAACTCCAGCTCCTGACCTCGGAACCAGACCTCCCCGAGAGCGATGAATCCGTCCTCCACGATGTGGATGAGGATCGTCTCGCCCTTGGCCGGGGGAGCGTACTGAGTCGGGGCGTTCTCTGCGATGAGAGCGTTGCGCTTCGCGAGCTGATCCTCCAGGTCCTGGATCTCTCGCTGCTTGGGAGTCAGTTCCTTCGGCCCTGAGGTCTCCTCCTCGGTGGCTTCGAACTTGGGGAGAGGCTGCGCGAGTGCTGCCTTCAGCTCACGAATGCGCTCGTCATCCTCATCCCCGACTGAGCTTGATGTCTCTGCCTGAGGCGTGGTCTCTGGGGAAGCTGCGCTCAGCTCCTCCAGCAAGTCGTCCGCGTCATCTGAAGCGGTCTGGTCGCTGTCGTCATCCAGCGAGAGCAGGTCATCGAAATTGACCGGCTGGTCCTGCGGATCTGCCATGGTCTGCCCCTCCTAGGGTCTCTATGTGATATCGGCCTGCAGGTCGATGGAAACAGCGTACAAGGTGGAGGCCCCCACTCCGAAGAATGGGGGCCTCGTGGTGCCTTCTGGCGAAGGACTACGCCGCGTCGAGAACGCTCTCGACGTAGACGAACTGCTCAGGGCGAGTGATGACCGGCAGGAGGTTCCACTCCAGCAGGTACTGGCGCGCCGAGGGGTCCTTGTCCTTCCAGGTCTTGGCGAACTTGCCCGTGAAGTTCTCCGGAGCCTCATCGTCGGCGGTGGGGCCGATGAACAGCTCGATGGGACGGTTCTCGGTGAAGTTGCCGATGAGGAGGGCGTCGTCCGCGAGGAACATCGCCTCCTGGCCCGGGTCGGTCGGGGACGAGGTGTAGGCCGCGCCCGTCGCATCGTAGACCGCCTCCTGGGGCTTCCAGTTCAGGCCCATGAAGCCTGGCAGGACGCCCGTCTGGTAGTACTGGTCCTTCATGCGGTCGGACAGGAGCACGCCACCCTGGGTGCCGGGGACCGAGAGGCCAGCCGTCGCGAACGAGTTGAAGATGTACGCGATGGTCTTCTCGGTCGCGTAGGCCTCCTTCGCCTCGACCCGACCGTCACGGCGGATGAGACGCTTGATCGCGCGGATGTCCTCCACGATCTGGCTCGGTGCCGCCGTCGCCCACGACGTTCCGACCTGGGCCTTGTGGCTCGGGAGGAACTTGTAGTCGATGTTGGCCTGCACGTCCGGGTAGTCCAGGACGAGCGTGCCCGTGAGGGCCTGCCAGATCATGTACTCCGCGAAGTTGTCGAAGCGCTGGTTGAGGTCAGCGACTTCACGGAGGACGGCCTCCTCGGCGCGGCGGTTGGCCAGCTCCGAGATGGAGTTCGCGGCCTGGCGGAGCCAGTGCAGCGTGGTGGGCTCGAAGACCTTCTTCTCCCGGAGGTAGACGAAGGCTGCGCTCTCCTGCGAACGACCGAGGCGAGGAACGATGTGCGCCTCGGAGTTCGGCACGTTCGGACGGGCGATGGCGCGCGAGCCACGGATCACTTCCCACTGAACCGTGGGGAAGGGGTGCGGCGTCTGTGGGATGCGGCTGAGCATCTCCAGCGACTCTGGGGCCGTGAAGCGCTCGACCACACCACGGAGCACCGTGGGCTGGAGCAGGGAGATCTCGGGCACTGGATTCATCCTTTCGTTGCGCCAGAGCTTGACTGGTATAAGCAGCGACACCTGGCGGTGCCCGACCTGCGGCCCGGATTGGTTACCGGCACTTGCCTGGTCTGTTTCGAGTTGTTCTTGCGAGCTACTCGCGGATTGGCTGGGAGGTTATGCCCAGCCGCACCGTCAGTATCCCGACCTGTTGGCCTAGAACTTGAAGGTTCCGATGACCTCGTTGACACGAGCGCTGAGGACGTTGGTCAGCGTGACACCGGAGTTGGCCGACTTGACCTTGGCGAGCTTGGCGATGCCCATGAGGACGATGTTCGCCTGCCACACCTGGCCGTTCGCGTCGGAACCGGTGTCCACGGTCTGCCGAAGGAGGCCCTCGGCGGTGTTGTCGTTCGCCTTGACGTACTGCTTGGTCGAGGCGTCCTGCTTGATGAGCGTGCCGAGGAGGAGCACTCCCTGACCGGGCTTCAGCGTGACACCCTTCTGGGTGTAGCCGACGGTCGAGAAGAGCAGCTCGTCATCGACGGTGACAGAGCCCTTCGCGTATCCCGGAGCCGGGATCGCGTTGCCTGGGTATTCGGCCATGGTCTTGTTCTCCTTGTTCGAAGCTGGTGGGTTACTGATCTGGTCCTACGAGCGCACGAACGCCGAGGTCTTCTCGCCTGCGACGGCGGTGAGGCGGGCGATCTCCGACTCGACGGTCTCCTGGTGGGTCTCGTCGGTCGGCTCGATGCCCTCCTCGTTCGAGAGCTTCACCACCGGCTTCTCCGGGACGAGCTTCTCGAAGAGGTCCTTGTTGGAGAGGCGAAGCTCCAGCATCGTGTCCTTGTCCTTCGGGAGGATGTGGCCGCTGAGAACGAGCTTCTCGACCTCGGAGGTCGCCTCCTTCTTCGCCATCTCCTCACGGACCTCGGAGAGACCGTTGGTCAGCTCCACGATCTTGTTGCCCGCCTCGGCCACCGCACCGATGAGGGTGTCGGCGTCCACGGTCTCGTCCGTGTTCGAGAGCTTCAGGAGGCCGGTTCCCACCAGCTCCTCCTGAATCTTGTTGGACAGCGCGAGCGCCTTGTCCGCGTCGGCAGCCTTGGCCTGGAGAGCCGCCACGTCGATGCCGTGATCGGTCTTCAGCTCCGCGACCAGCTCGTCCAGAGTTGCCATCTTCTTCTCCTTGGTCTCGGGCGCTGGGGTCAGCACCACGACGTTCTGATTTGTCATATCGGCCCCAGGTGCCGACGCTGCCACGATCTCCTCGAAGCCTTCCAGCTCCGTCACGTATGGACGGTTGGTGATTGCCGTGTGGAGAAGCGTCGGTCCGACCTTCTGGCCGGTCTTGGTGTCCGTGTAGTTGAGGTGCATCATCGCTGATGCTCCGAGAAGGGTCTTGCCCATCTTGTCGGCGTCATCCGTCCGAACGTCGATGTCCACATAGACGCCCTTGGTGGTCTTCAGCACGTTGACCACCTCACCGATGTTGCGGTCGGGGTCCTCGGTGTGCTCGTTGTCGGGACCGGCCTTGGGAGCCTGCACGATGTCCGCGACCTTGTTGCTGAAGTTGGTGATGAGCTTGTCCGCGAAGGCCTCGTCTACCTTGACCTTTCCGCCTGGTACTCCGGGGTAGATGAGGTCTCCGTAATGCAGGATCTGCTTGCGGAAGACGCGGCCCATCTTGGAGCGCGACAGCTCTACGAATCCCTCACCCTTCTCAGGCGGGACGATGACGAAGCCATCCACTGTTCCCATGCCTAGTGATATCGGCCTCGCAGCAGACGACTTGAAGCTGAGTCAGAACGTGAAAAGACCCCCGACGGATCGGGGGCCTCTTCGAGGTAGATCTAGCGCTCCAGCGCTGTGGCGAATCCGTTCCACGTCAGCTCGGCTGGGATGCCGTCCACGATGCCCTTGTAGCCACCCCGGCGCGCATAGGTCTGCACTCCCTTGATGGTGTTCCGCCCGAGCGCCCCGTCGATGGGTCCCGTGTAGCCGCCCTCCCGGGCCGCGCGCTGGATGGCCTTACGAGTGTTCGGTCCGAACACTCCATCGATGGGTCCCGTGTAGCCGTACTTACGGAGGCCTCGCATGATCCGCTTGCCCAGCTCACCACGGGGCTCCCAGTAGGTGAGCCCATCTCCGCTGACCTTCACGTAGGTCGAGTTCGGGGTCTTGACCATCGAGACCGAGGGCTGTGGAGCTGGGATGGCCGGAGGCTGCGGCTGAGCCGGAGTAGAAGCACTCGGAGCAGTGCCCGCCTGCAGCATGCTCCAGATGATGGCCTCGACCTTACGAGTGTTCGGTCCGACGATGCCGTCGATGCTGTTGGACACGGGATACGCATCCGGGCGGTACTTGCGGCCCCAGAGCTGAACGAGATTCCAGTACCGGGAGTACGTCTCTCCCCGATCCAGCGGAATGCCATCTACGGCGGCAGCCGTCTTGAAGGTGGCAAGGCCCAGGGTGTTGAGGTAGGTACCGATCTTGCGAACGCGGTCCTTCTCAGCTTCGACGGCCTCTGGGTCCAGCACCGAACCGGACTTGGCAACGATGGCAGCCACGGTGTTTGGCCCTGGGCAGAACGTCGCGTAGGACGCTCGGTAGAGGTTCCACAGATCACGGTGCCCGAGGACATTGTTGATGGTGTAGCGCGTGCGCAGATCGTTCAGCAGCAGAGCAGCCGAACGAAGGGCTGCCTCACTGATTGTCCAGTTCGGAGCCCCCGCCTCGTTCTCGATCTCGACTGTGATCGAACGACGATCCCAGGCCGCGCCACGTCCGCCATCCGAGGAAGATCCGGAGGTCCAGGCTCGGTAGTTCTCATCCACGACGCAGGTGATGCGTCCCTCGTTCGAGATGGTGTAGTTCGCGGACACCTCACGAGATCCGGAGATCATCGCGTTGATGACCGCATCGTCGTTGGTACCAGCCTGGTGGTGGATGAGGAACGTGTCGATCTGAACCCCCTGCCGTGAAGAGTACTGCGGCGAGAGCCGAATCTGATTGGTGAGTGGGGAGTGGGTCATCTCATCCTCGTTTCGTGAAAATGCTTATCCGTCTCGGTGCTTGACCTGAAGATCGAAGAGGATGTCCTCCAGGTCGGTACGAGCATCATCCACCGAGCCCCAGAGGAACCGATGATTGAAGGAGCGAGTCTTGTCCTCCACGAACTGAGGCCACTGATCCTCGCTTACAGGACCGACCTTGCGAGCGAAGGACTCGCGACCCTGAGAGATGAAGCTCTCGCCATTGGCTGAGTAAACGCCGATGGGCTCTCCGTCCAAGGTGAGCTGAGTGAGATAGAGCATGTCAGACCTCCGCCATCATGTTCTTCTGCTTCTTTCCCTGCTCCTTGGTGAGTGGACCGAAGCGATACCGGGTACCTCCGGAGTGGAAGATCCAATCCCCGTCTTCTCGGACCATCACGTCCTCTGGGTAGTAGATCATGTCCTTGTTCGGATAGGCCCATCCGAGGATGGCGACCTTTCCGTTGTCCTCACCGACCTGGAGATTGACCAGATACCGGTTCGGGGCATCGCCCTCCTGGGCGACTTCCACACCGTAGGGGAAGGCGGCGTCGAGCGCCTTCTGGGTTACTTCGTCCACTGGGCCTTCACCTTCGCCAGAGCTGTCTTCAAGTCTACTCGCATAACGAACCGATCCTCGATGGGCAATCCCCGAAGCTCCGAGAGGCCCAGCTCCTTCATGCGCTGAATCGCCTCGTTTCGGCTGGTCGCCTCCTCGAAGACCATGACCTCCAAGTAGTCGAAGATCGACATGGAGTGTTGAACCAGCGTCTCATTGCTGGTAGAGGAGTACTCCTTCAAGCTCTTGATCGGATCAAGCTTGTTCTCGTTGGCGAGGTAGGAGGTGTTTCCATAATTGTCGCTGTTGAAGGAATAGGTGCCCACCTGAGCCATGACTCGTGGGCTCCAGTAAGCGACATGTTGCCCGAAGATAGATCCCTGGAACTCCGAGGTCGATCCGGTGTGAGCAATACGGGTGAAGACTCCCGCTGCCCCTCCGGTTCCCTGATCTGCCGTGGAAGATGCTCCGTTCTTGAAGTAACCCAGCACGCGCAGACGTTCCTCCGTCGAGAGCATGCCGCCTGAAGTGAGGTACTTCAGCAGCGAGCTGTCCTTTCCACTGTTACCGATAGCGATGAGGTGACCTGCCTTGTGCAGAGCATCCACATCCACGTCAATCCGCTCGTAGTATGGCTTACCCGTCGCCTTGGTCGGATCGCTGAGGTCCATGTGCTGGAACTTCGGCAGGTGCTTGCCCTCGGAGACCCAGGCCTGAACCTTCTGCTCGCCCCAAGCCTCATTCGCCAATTCCCGCCAAAAGGTAAGCTCGGAGTCATCGTCCATGGCGAGGCCGATGCCCTCAATGATGTTGTGGTCACCGAGAGTCTCTCCCCCCGGACCCTTGATGTCCGTGGTCTTGGCCACCAGCTTCGACCATGCACCCTTCACGCTGGCCGGTCCATCCTTTCCGGCAGTGGAGCCGAGGACGCGACCGAACATGGCACGCCAGTAGTTCAACTCAGCGTTCTCTTCGGAGGCTCCCGACATGTCGAGCCCCATCAGCTCCAACTGCTCCTGGACGCGGGCAAGGGAGGCTTCAGCGTTGTCCCCAGCAAGGCGGAAGTTCACCAGTCCTCGCTGGCTCTTTTCGGTAGAAGTAGTGCCAGAGTTGCGGAACGTGATGACCTCCCCGGTGGGAAGCTTGATCTGATACTCCTGACCGATGTGACCTTCGGAGCCGAACTCGTCCTTCTCAACCTTGGTCCCGCCCGTCTTCAGCTCTCCGAGCTGACCTCTCGCCTTAGTCAGGAGGTACTCGACTTCCGAGCCCTCCGGCTTCGGAGCGATGTTGTTCGACCAGCCGTCGGGGAGCTGCTCTGGGTCGAAGGGAAGCTCGGTCGAGAGCGTGCCCTTCGAACTGAGCCACTGCCCATTGGCCATCTCGGTGAGTGTCTCCCCCTCAGAACTGGTGAAGATCCGAGGGCTGTTCTTTGGAGCGAGTGCCTGGAAGAGACTGAAATCTTCCTTGTTGGTCGTTCCTCCGCTCTCCTTTGCCGTGTTCACCTTGTCGATCTGGGCCTGGTAGTGCTGGAGCATCATCTTGTACTGCGGCAGATACCCCGGAAGCACTCTCTTGCCGGAAGGGAACTCCACGTAATCCACCCCACCCACCGGGGCAAGGTCTGGAGACCAGTGATCGAGATCAAGTTCGATGTCCTGAGCGGCCTGCTCGAAATCGAACATGATGGCCGGGTCGTACTCCTTATCCACCGAGTTCTTGGTGATGTTCTTGCCTGCGGCAGTGAACTTCGACTTCCAGTCGCTCGTGTCGGGGAACTCGTATCCGACGTAAAGGTACATCTGCTGAGATGGCTTGTAACCTCCTCCTTCCATCGTCGCCTTCGGCTGCAGGAACGACAGAATCTTCTCCTGCGTCAGCCCCCCGACCTTGAAGGTTCCCTTGTGAACAGTGTTTCCGCCAGCGCCTTCCTCCGCCCAGAGGAGCGTGTGCCCATCCACGATTCCTGCACTGGAGTGCAGCGGAGCAGCTCCCCAGACCTTTGCCTCGGTCGCCTTCAGGAGCACGTCCGGCTCGCCCCATCCCGAGATGTGCTCCTCGAAGACGGTGGGAGGCTGCTCAGGAAGATCTCCCAGGCCGGAGTCCTTGAAGATCTTCGACCACATCTCATCGATCTGCTCAGCGAGATGGTGCTTGCGGTCGAGAACGGCAGCGACCAGCTCATCCGCATTGGTCGGAGGCTTCTTCCCATTGAGGTGGGTCATGTAGTCCGGGACGCTCCAGTTGGTGCGGCCCGCTACGGCATCCCGAACCATCTTCTCGATGGTCTCATCCGACGACTTCTCGATGCGCTTGGCTGCCTTACGCGCTCCTTCGTAGGCAGCGATAGCCTGCTCCTTCGAAATCTTCCCGGAGCGGATGTCGTCGTACATGAGCGTGTAGACCAAGGTCTGATGGTCACTGCGCTCAGAGAAGTTGGTGTGAGCTGACGAGTCTCCAGAGAGTCCCGGCCAGTTGCCGTAGACGTAGAACGCACGTCCCTTGTCGATTCCTACGATGGACCCGTTCTCCTTCAGGAGCATGTTGTCCGGGTGAGTATCGTCGTTATCGAGCATCCAGTCCAGAACGTGCTCGGAGGCCACTGCAGCAAGCTGCTTGTCAGAGAGAGTGCTCAGGTCGAGGTACGTGTCTTCATCCAAGGCGAAGGAAGAGTGGCTCGGAACGAAGTCCTGAATGAGACCTTCCTTCCCCTCGATCTCCCCGATATGTGCGGGGGCAGAACTGAATCCCCACATGCGCGCGAGTTCTGCCGCCTTGGCTTCCATCTGAAGGCGCTCGGCGTAGTTCTTCGAGTCTGCGGGCTTGAAGACGTACTGCTTGCCGAACTGGTCAGATGCGAACCAGACCTCATGGCTGCCGAGGCCGACCTTCTTGTCGAGCTTGTAGACCGGCTTCAGCAATTCCGCCTGATACTCATCGTGCTTCATCTGGAAGAAGTCAGCGACGAGTTGCTCGTTGAGGTACTTGTCATTATCTGGATCGTGGTTCGTGTGCCCCTGCTCCGCCAGGTAGGCCTTGAACTCGGGGTTCTCCAGATTGTCCTTGGCCCAGGAAAGGGTCACGGAGTACTGAGCCGCCTTCCACTTCTGGGCGGGGGGGAAGGGGGTGGGCTCATTCTCGAAAAGCTGATCGTAGAGCTTGCCTGGCTTCACGTCGTTCGTCCAGGTGGGCGGATCGCTCAGCTCCTGCTCCCCGTTCTTCTTGCGAAGGGCGGCCATGGCCGAGAGTTGGTCTACGGTGTCCTTGCTGTTACCCCGGTGTGCCTGGTACCACTGACGCTTCTCGGGCATAGACAGGTAAGTCGGGTTCTGCATCTGAGCCTTGATGAGGTAGTTGTTCACCTCTTCGGCAGATGCCAGAGACATCGTGTCCGACCACGATCCAGGCACCTCGGTGTTGGCCGAGACCTCACCATCGACAGCAGCTCCCCAGGAGATCTGGTTAGTGGCTGCGTTGCTGGAATACCCGGGGTGCAGGTAGCCAGCGGCGTGTGCCTTGCCCTCGGCAGCAGCAGCCTCGACCTCGATGTCGTAGAGAGCCTTGAAGTCTCCCTTCTTGAAGTTCATGATCCAGCTCTGCCGCGAGTACTTATCCATCTTGGTGAGATGGAGGCCGATGACCTTGCCGCCGCCGATGGCTGCAGAAGCCGCCTTGATGTAGTTGCCCTGCGACACCTTGTCGTAGTTGTAGTAGGTCGCGGAAGCGACTTCGAGAGGCATCTTCGCCTCACCCATGCTGTTCCACTCGAACAAGTCAGCAGCATTCGACTCCGGAATCGAGGTGTCTACTCCCTGGAGCTGTTCATCCAACGCCTTCTTCAAAGCGGCGATGGTCGCTACTGCTCCGGGCTCTGTGAGGCCCTGATCGGACCGCCACTTCTGCCAGAGCTTAGAGTCGAAGTAGACGCCGAGAGACTTCAGGTTCTTGGTGAGCTGATTAGCGTTCTCCTCTGTCACCGTGTCCATGTAGGCCCGGGCCTCTACGAGTGCGGGAACCGTCGTCGGAGATCCGAAGAAGTGCACAGCTCCCGTGTAGCCCTCTGGAACGACTGACATCCCGTACTGGTCCACCAGCTTTCCCTGCGAGAAGACGGTGTTGACCTTGGTCTTCGAGACCGTCACCGGATCACTGACCCCGTGGCTGGTGATCTTCGAGTACCAAGTGTTGCCGGGGAGAGTGTCCTGCGGCTCCATGATTGGGTCGCCCTTCGCGCTGACGAGGAGCCACTTCCCGTCCTTCTGCTTGGTTGCAGTCGCATCCCCGAGATAGATCCCATCGACGTACCCGTAGGAATACCGGACCGACGCTCCGAATCCGGCCTGCTCCTGCCAGAGCTGATTCGGTTCCTGGCCGACCTTGGTGCCCGTCATCCCGGAGAGTGACGTGTTCGGCTTGAAGAGAACCGCGTTGTCCCCCTGCACCTCGTAGATCTGAGTCTTCGGGTTGTTGGGGGAGCCCACGAAGTAGGTGCCGTCTGCGAGGTCCTCGACCTTCTTCGGACTCTTCTTGTCCTTGGTGCCATCGGGAGTCGGCACATTGTCGGGCATGCCGTGATAGGTACTCATGCCCGATTCGAAGTTCTTCTTGACTGCCGCCTTAGTGAGCTTCGAAACCGTGCCCTGGCCATTGACATAGACGCCGGTTCCGTCCGCGCTGGCCACCATGTAGGCCTTGCCGTTCTTGGTGGTGTACTTACCCGGCAGGATCTCTGGATTCTCGCTTCCGAACTGGGGGCCATCCTTCTTCTTCAGGGTGACGGTGCCCGAGTTGACGAGATCCATGACCTTGGCGTCATCGCCCGTGTAGTAGGCCATCTCCGGAACGTAGTTGCCCGAGGAGTCGTTCGTGGAGCCGTAGTGCCACGCCCACTGGTTGTCATCGACCTTCAGGATGACGTTGCCGTCCGCGTAGACCAGCTCGGTGCCCACCTCGGAAGACGGCACGTCTTCTGCGGTGAAGGCCTCCACTTCTTCGTCGGTGACGGACTTGTCCTGGATGGCGGCTGGCGTCTTCGCATAATCCGGCAGCACCTCTGGCATCGACTCCACCCGGAGCTGCCCCGCCTCGACTGCGGCCTTCATATCGGAGTCGGAGTAGCTGCCACTGGTCTCGCCGTTCCAGGTGTTCGGGCCGACCTTGGTGTAGTGCTTCGTGTAGCTGAGGGACGTGAATCTCAGTACCGTGCCGGTGGGGAGGCCGCTCAGCTCCTCCAGCGACTTGACCTTCGGGTGCTTGACGTTCAGTTCCTGGCGAGTGAGCTTCGTCTTCAGGAGATCGAGGAGCTTCTGCTTGGTGACCGTCTTGTCCTTGTCGAACCCGACGATGTTGTTCGGGTTGAGCGTGCCGAGAGCGTTGCCCTTCTTGTTCAGTTCGCTCTTGAAGTTCTTGCCCTTAAAGGCCTCCAGAATGTCGATGGCATCCTGGATCTCCTTCTGAGTGAACTCTCCTCCGTCCATACCCTGGACTCCCGTGCTCTTGGGGTCCTTGGAGCCGATGGAGATCTTCGGAGCGTTGGCGTCGTCGGGCTCGTTGATCTCGTCCTTGTCCTGAATGCCTGCCGCATCCTTCAGGTACTTGACCACGGCTGGCTTGGCCTTCAGGTCCGGGTACTTGTTGAGGGCAGCCACCTTCAGGGACTCCTGGTTGTCGGAATCCTTCAGCGGGTGGCCATCCGGAAGACCCTTCAGGCCGTAGGAGACGTGGAAGGAGGTGTGCGCCTCCAGAGACTTCACGGCATCCGAGATCTGCGCCTTCGACATCGCCGGGGCACCCTGCCAGAGCTGAGTGTCGAGGTCGGTGGACTCCTGCTCCTCCGGCCCCACGTAGCTCAGCGAATTGTTCTTGATCGCGTCCCCCATGTCTCCGGGGTGGAAGGTCAAGTCTTCCCACTTGCTGCCTGGCTCCGACTTCCAGGTGCCGTCGGCCTGCTTGAAGACCGAGTGCCACTCGTCACCATCCCACATGGCCAGCTCGAAGCCCTCGGGGAAGGCGTTGACGTGCGCCATCTTCTCGATGGGGTCGCCATCCTTGTACCCGAAGTCCGGCACGTCGGGCGCATCGGCATCGGGGGCGTTCGTTTCTGGAATCGAATGGACCGTGAACTTGCCGCCCTTGATTCCCGTCTTCAACTGAGAAGGGGCGAAAACTCCGCCACCCGGCGCGAGCCAGGAGCCGTTGTCGAGCTTCAGGTAGTAGCTGAACGTGCCGTCCTTCTTCTCGTAGGCGAGCTTCGTACCTGGCTTCTGCTGATCCATGTCCTCAACGGACGTGATCTTGTGCCCCTCATCCCACTGCCACTCAGGGGCAGCCTCTGGGGTGCTTTTCTTGACGAGGTAGAACTTGTTGGAGTCTGGTCCGGCGAAGACCTCTGCTGCGGAGGTTGGCATCTCCAGCCCCCCTGGCAGGGTCGTGGTGAACTCGTCGTCTCCGAAGCCCTTCTTGGAGATGAGGACGTTTCCAGCAGCGGGGACTTCGTGGATCTCATCACCGGCATCGAACTGCGGCGGATTCTTCTTGTCGAAGAGCACGCCATTGACGGGCTTGTCCTGCTCCTGAGCCTCGGTCAGCTCAGCAGAAGACTCGGAAGTGTCTGCCAGGCCATACTGGTCGAGCACGTACTGGCGACGAGCGATGAGCGTGTCCGCCATCTCCTGGTCCATGCCGTGCTGGGCGACCATCTCCTGGATGCGCTCCGGGGTCAGGGCCTGGAGACGCTTGGCACCATCCAGCTCCTGCTCCTGGGTCATGCCTGGACCGAAGACCTTGGCCTTCTTGCCGGTCCGGAAGACATCCAGCTCGGCGACATCCGGACCGAAATCGTTCTTCTTCTCGCCCATGGCGCGATACCGGAGAGCGCCTCCGTTGTCGATGCGCCATGGATTGCCGTCAGCATCGGTGAGGATGTTGTCATAGGTAAGGCCGAACACGTCGCGGTTCGAGAGCCAGGCGTCGATGGCGAAGTCTCGTCGTACCTTGTCAAGCCACTCAGAATCATCCAGGCGGGACTGCATGTCCTGTTCGCCGTCCACGATCTTCGAGTAGAGGTTTCCGTCGGACGCATGGTCCACCTCTGGGGCATTGACGCCCAACTCGGCATAGAGCGCGTTCGCGAGGGCTTCGTTGTTACCGTGGTCGGGCGTCTGCGCCTTCTTGACGTAGTAGCGCTGCTTCGAGCCGTCAGGCATGGTCAGCTCGTAGAGGCCTCCCTCGTTCGACCCGGCCTGATTTCCGATCTTCTTGGCCTTGTCCTGCTCCGAGATGAGAGGATGGCTGACCTCGGGTGCTCCGTAGTTCTTCGCCAGCTCGACGCCATCGTCATAGCTCGCCACGAGCGTCCCGGCATTGGGGTCGTAGTCACTGTCCACGGCGGCGGGGTCGTAGGCCATGAAGACGACATCCGGCGACCCGCCGTTGTACTTCGAGTAGAGAGCCTTATCCCAACCGTCGGGAGCGTACTCGTCATCCCAAGCCGTGCGGGCGACCGGAACGAAGCCCTCCTTGGCGTAGATCTTGGGCAGCACCGTGTCGTAGGCGTCGAGCCGCTTACCGCCCTGGGCCACGGCCTGGGAGATGAGCGAGCGCGCTGATCCCTTGTCCTTGGAGTCTGGGTGCACGAAGACCGAGACGATCTCGTCGCCCTTCAGGGCAACTCCTGCGGTGCCGTCCGAGTTCAGGAAGAGACGCATCTCCCCGTACTCTCCCTCGGGGTAGACGTAGACCGAGGCGTGATAGGGGTTGTTCTCCTTCAGCTTGCTGATGGAGCTGTGGAAGGCGTCGAAGGCCCCGCCCTCAGCGTCCAGCTCGTACAGCTCAGCGACCGCAATCCCCTGGTCCTTCAGGGCCTGGGTACGAGAGTCGAGGTCGAGTGGCTTGCCCTCGTTGAGGAGGGGTGGGGTGTACCCGCCACTCAGTACAACCCCGCTCCCATCGCTTCCAGGATCTCCTGATCCGTCGTCTCCGGAGGCAGACCCCACTCCTTCAGAAACGCTTCCCGGTCCTCCGGTGCCAGCGTTCCCGCCTGCAAGTCCGTCTTCTGTGCCATTGTCGGTCACCTCCTTGTTTCTTGATACGCCCGACTTGGACGAATCACCAGCCTTGGTCGAGTTGCCGCCGAAGGTGAAGAGCTGACCAGCTCGTGTGACGCCATCCTGGGGGTCCACGTCAGTGAGCAACAGCTCCTCCGTCGGGTGGCTGTCCACCTGGGAGAGATTCTTCCAGGACCCGTCCTTCTGCTTCTCCACGAGGTCTGTTGCCTCGTAGTGAGGAAGCCCGCTTCCCTCTTCGAAATCTGGGTCGTATGCGACGAGGATCTTGTCTCCGGGCTGGGCGTTCTTGATGTCCTCAGCGGTGGTCACGTCAGAGTATTCGTACTCCCCAGGGATGATGTAGTGCTCCGACTCCTCATTCCAGATGTCCAGCCCTACCATGCCCTCCGACCAGGCGATGAGCGTCGAATTGACTGGGGAATCTGGGGTCTCGTCAGACCCTCCGCTGTCAGAGAACCGAGACTTGGGAGCCTCGGGAGCGTTAGCGCCGTCATCGGCTCCGACCTGGAGGAGATCCTTCGCCCAGACCAGAGTTTCAGAACTGGTGGGCTGGAAAGGCTGACCATTCTCTTGCACTCCGGCAGCAAGCCAGGAGCCATTCTCCTGCTTGGTGAAGATTCGTACCCCGTCAGCACTCTTCAGGGTGAGCTTTCGACCCGGCTTCATCCCGTCAAGGGCATCCTTAGCCTCGGAGATGCTCATCTCCGAGAAGTCCGTGGCCTCCGTGTTGGCGAAGGTCTCCTCGTTGGCGGCTACGTCCTCATCTGAAGAGTCGGGAATGAGGTCACCAGAATCGTAGACATCCTGCAGATCGGCGTCCTTCAGCTTGACTCCGAGGTCCAAGTGCTCCCAGGAATCGTCTGCGACCTTCTTGAACTGGGGGATGCCTCGCCGGTCGGTGAGCTGTGCGCCCACCTTCAGGCTGGAGAGAGAGGCCGACGCACTGGTGACCTCGAACTCCTCGACGTTGTAGTTCTCGTCGCCCTGGAAGTCCGAGTTGAACTTGTTTTGGAAAACAGACTTCAGGGTCTTGGGGATCTCGATCTCCCCGGCCTCGTTGAAGGCATGCACCTCACCGTCTGGGGTGACGACATAAGCCATTCCCGGCTGGGATGCCGGTCGGATGAGTCGAGAGCCATTGGGGGCGGTGTACTTCGACTTGCCGACGGAGAAGTGCTTGTTTCCCGAGATAGAAGACTTCTTGATCTTGATCTTCAGCTTGGGCTTAGCCGCTGGCTTGGGCTGGTTCTTCTCAGCCGCCGCCTTTCCTGCGATGGTGCCGTCCAGATGTGATCCGGCCTTCGAGCCAGACTTGGAGTCCTCGGGCACGGAGTAGTCCTTGCCCGCCGCCTTAGCAGCAGCTACAGCGTCTGGGGTGATGATCGCTCCGATGGGCAGCCCGTACTTCTCAGCGCCCTCAGGAGTGCGGACTCTACGGACCGCCAGCTCCACGACCTCGGTCTCGAACATCTCGACGCTCATGGCTACCCTTCGTAGTTCTATCTAGTGATATCGACCGGAGCGAAATCTTCTAGGCAGAAATGACAAGAAGATTTTACGAACTCTACTCGTCTTGGCGAACGGCTCCCGGGAGATGCTCCAGCTTGGCGACAATCTCTTCGATGTCGCCCTCCAGCCGCAACCCAGACATGAAGATGGTGGAGGCGTCCAGGCCTCCGAATCGGTACTTCCTCTTCGTGGTGCGCGCGTCAAGCAGCACAGCGAGGAGGCCTCCGGCAGCCGCCTGATAGGTGTCGAAGTAGAACCGGGTTGTCGTCTCAGCCACCATCTCCTCCTCGGATGAAGGTCATGATCTTCCGAAGGGCGGCGATGACTGCAGCGAAGACGCCTCGGGGCATCCGCTTCACATCATCCGTGTCCATGGTCTGGGGGGCTGGTGTGGGGTCTTCAATGTCGAGAGTCTCCAGGGCGTTCTCCAGAGAGACCACGAGGATGGCGAGGTAGCAGCGGCAACGCGGGTGCCTGGGAGGACCGAGGAGGTCTCCGTAGACCTTCAGGTCGTTCTTCAGCGTGGGGAACTCGTCGTGCAGGCTGGCCTCAGTTCCATGCAGTGCGCGGCAGTGCTCGCACGGAGAGTTGCCCCGGAAGTTGGCGAGCCAGACCTTACGAAGTCGGAAGCCGAAGTCCTCCAGCTCCGAGTAGGCAGCGATCATCTCGTCGGTGTAACCCCGCTGTGCCGCCACTCCCGCGCTGTGCTGCATACGAAGGATAGCTCTGCGCCGAGCTACCTCTCCCCGGTCACTAGCCTTGTACTCCCGGAGGTTCCTGCGCACGTCTGAAATGAGATTCTGCAGGTAGTCGGAGTTGAAGACCTCTGCAGGAACCCAGTCTGGGATTCCGGAGGATCGGGAAGAATGAGCGGACGCCACTGAGGCCGAAGACCGGTAGGCGTTCCGGATGATGCTCTCCAGCTTCCAACGCACAGACTGGGCGTCGTAGAGACCTCGGTCCCAGTCATCGAAGACCGTGGAGATCTCCTGTCGGACGACAGCCTCCAGAGCGCTGGCGGCAAGGTGGGCCTGCTGGGCGGCGCGGAGCTGGTCCCCGAAGCTCGCCATTACTCACCCTTTGTGCTCTGCTGAGATTGACGACCCCCAGATGCAACGAGCTTGCGAAGGAGATTTGGGTCTTGTCTCGTTTTGCGAAACTCGGTCACAGCCGCCGCGAACTCAGCCTGGAGATCCTTCATGAGAGCGGTGTTACCGGTTCGCTTGGCGTCTTCGAATTGCGCCTGGATGGACTTCAGCCTCTCAATGGTGACCGGACGGTCCTGACCATCGGATTCTGGGTCGGTGGTTTCTCCGATCACCGACCCGATGGGCTTCCCGTACAGGCGAGCGCCCTCAGCGGTCCGCACTCGACGCTGAGCCAACTGGAGAAGGGCCAGCATTTCCCCGGTGTCAGATGTCATCTGTGGCATCGAGAAGATCACCTGCCAACTTCAGAAGACTGACGTAGGGGTCCTTCGAGCCGGAGAGCTGCATAGCCTGTGCCTCGAAGTCTCGGATGGCCTGGTCTTCTGGAGACGCGGGGGGTGCCTCGCTGCCAGGAGCTGCTCCCGGTGCCGCTGGGATCGGCTGACCATCTGGGCTTACCCCCGAAGCCGCTGCGAGCTGAGCCTGGGCTGCAGCCTGCTCCTCTTCGATCCGAGCATCCACCTCGTCGTAGTCGATCTCCAGGCCCATCTCGGCTGCGACGTTCTCCTCCAGGGCACGCATGAACTCCGGAGTGACGTTCGGCTGGCCGGTGGTGGCGAGCTTGTCGAAGGTGGAGGAGATGGCCTGCTTCTGCTCGTCGGTGAGCTTGCCCCACGTGAAGGTGGGGTACTTCTGCCCGCTGAAGTTGTAGTCGATGAGCTGCGGAATGATGTAGTGGTTGATCTGATTCGCTACGTCATCCATGATCGCGCGGAGCATGAGGATGAACATGTCATCCCCCGGCTGGGCAAAGTTGACCAGCGCCCCACTCTCGCCAGATCCTCCTCCGGAGTCCTTGTCGAAGAAGTTGGCGAGGATCGACTCGCTCATCATGTGGTTGTGATGGTTGACGAGGTTCAGAAAGTCGAAGCCTCCGGCCTCCTTCAGCAGCTCGACCTTGAATCCATCGGGCACCATCATGAACTGTGAGAAAGCGAGGTTTCCCAGAGCTGCTGCGAACTCATGCTTGGCAGCCATCGAGGCATTCGGTGGTACGGTTCCCACCCGGGTTCCCACCGCTGCTCGCTGAGCTGCGAGGTGAGCGGTGTAGTAAAGCTTGACCTTCTTGTCGTAGTGGTAGAAGGCACTCTGGAAGAACGAGACCCCGTAGAACTTCCGTTCTTCCTCCTGGGCCGCGTAGTAGAAGGCGTACTCCGGCTCGATATACACGTCGGTGGTCTTGCCGCCGTTGACGGCCCGCTGCCGGAGACCTGCGAAGCCGCCGTTCTTGTCGGTCACGAAGGTGATGGTGTCGGAGGGGCGGAAAGCCAGCTTATGGAGGGTGTACTTGCCCTTCAGCGGCCCGTGCTGCGGCATCCAGAAGACCTTCTCGAAGGCGGAGAAGCCCTCGAAGAGTGCGCCGAGCATCTGGCTGATGAAGCGGTGGAAGGTGACAGTCATGCCTCCAGCGGAGGGGGCGGTGTTGAAGACGAGATCGATGAACTCCGCCTCCTTCTCCCCTCCCTCCGCTGGAACGAAGGTCGCGGTCTGCAATGCGGCGCGGATGGGGAGGGTGAGTAGGCGGAAGAGAGCCCGAGCATGTCCGTCAGTACGGCGCATGACCATGAGCTGACGAACCGTGGGACCCATCTCCTCGGACTCGTCGCGGAGGATCTCCTGCAACTCCTCGTCCACGCTCTTCTTGACGCCGACCAGGAAGGGGCGGAAGGGGGTGGTGAAGGCGAGGTTCGAATCGATGCCCAGCTCGACCCCGAGAGCCGGGATCTCGGAGTGCTGGCCCATCGGCGTCGTCTGCTCATTCTCAGTAGCCACCGAAGCTCATCTCCTTCATTCCCACCGGGAGTCCCAAGGCTCCCTGCCCGAAACTCATATCTGCCATGCCGAAGAGGGGCGCGACGGCCTCTCCTACCTCGAAGTACCCCATCCCCACTTCAGCGATCTCGTGGTCTGGGTCTTCCTCTCCTCCGAGCTTGATGGCTCCCACGATAGAGCACGCGAAGGCGTCCGCCTCATCCTTGCTACCGCCTGGCGGGTGATCCACCTTGCCGCTATCCACCCGGGAGAGGGACTCCAACTCGTTTCGGAGGAGCTGACTGAAGGGCATGTGAAGTCGCGAGTCGCTCGCCACGTCCTTGACCGTCTTCCAGATGTCAGGATCGCGGTCGGTACTGAGCTTCTCCGACTCGATGCCGTGCATGAGCAGAGTCTGGATGGTGCTTGCGCTCTGGAAGCCGTCGAAGGTGAACGACCCGATCCAGAAACCCCGCTTGATGAGCTGGAACGCCAACTCGTGCGCCCAGCGGATCTGAATCTCCCGAGGCAGCTTGGAGCCGTCAGTGTCCTTGGCGGATACGTCTGCCCCGAGGGAGATCGTGAAGTCGTTGCGGATGACCGGCTTCACCGTGGGCACCTCGACCTCATAGCCGCTGTCGTCCTTGATGACATCGATGCGCTCTTCCCAGCGCTCGACATGGCTCATGGCGATTCCCGCCCGGTCTCCCTTGATGGCGAGGTCTCCGTGCATTGCGTACCGAGCACCCGATACCGGCTTGAAGTCCTCCGCGAAGGTGAAGACGGGCTCCCATCCTCGGATCGTCTTCCCCGTGACATCGGAAGAGTGGCCGCGCACTTCATAGCTGACCGTGATGGGCTGCAGGGGACGATCCACAGCGTGGTCAAAAATCACCGGATTGCGGAAGTAGGCGTCGGTGGCTCGGGTCGGCTTGCACTCGTACATCGAGGCTGCCTCGTCCGGATCGTTGTCGTAGTCCTCCTGGAAGTCTCCTGGCCCCTTCACTCTGGGGTTGACCTCCCACGTCGCCAAAGGACCGGAGACGTAGTGGATGCTCTTCTCACCGTACTTCTCGATGGAGGCGCGGCCCTCGTGAGTCTGCTGCTGGATGGTCGAGCCGAGATAGCGCGGGTAGGAGATCGTGACGCGCTTGTAGGTGCGGGGGAATCGGGTCGAAGCCGAACCCTTCAGCATCTTCAGAATGGACTCTGCGGAGGTGGATGCCTCACGAGCCCGCTTTCCAAGACCCACCATCTCGTTCCGGGCTCGGAAGGCGTCGATCTCGTCAGCCACGCCGAGCATGATGTTCAGACCCTCCTGACTCTCAGCGTCCGAGTGTCCGGAGATGGCCAAGATCTGGTGGTCGTACTCAATGATGTTCTGCTTGGCGTCCGCCTTGTCTCGGAACCAGCCCCGCTTGACGGCTTCGCGCATGGGGGTGAAGAAGGCGTTCATCGCTTGGGCGGAGTTCGCCGCGATGTTGAGGAGGTGAATCGAGTCGAAGTCCGGCATCCCGAAGTACTTCTGTGGGGAGTGCATGCACAGCAACAGGTATGCGACCCGGAGAGAGGAGAAGCGCGCGATGGCATCCTTCCCGGAGCCCTTCCCCCACTGCAGAGTGATGAGATTCTTGACCGGGATGTCGGCCCCCCAGTACTCCCGGAGCTTGGGATCATCGAAGCCCTCCGCCATGAGCGGATACAGCTCCGGGTAGAAGATTCTCTCGATGTGACGCACAGCGTTCGACTGCACTTCCGAGAGGTCGATCTCAGGGAGGTTGAGGAACTTGGAGTCCTGAATGAAGGTGCGAAGGTCTACCGGCTCCTCGCGAAAGATCGTCTCCAGCGCAGACGGAGGCGCGTAGAAGTCTTCCTCCCACTTCGGGTTCTGCGACGGCTGGTACGCCATGGCTACCCCTTAGCGGCGATGGCCTGGATGACCTCCAGGTAGGACCGACGCGAAGCGCTGAGAGCGAGCACGTCGTTCAGGAGGACTCGCTCGATCTCACTGAGATCTTCGGAGTCGAGGCCTTCGGCTTCCTGCCAGACCTGCTCGACGGCATCCGCCTCTCCGAAGGTGACTCGGTTCCCGCTGACGGTGTATGGGATCTTCAGGAAGATGGACTGAGCCGTCGAACCCTCAGACTCCACGATGATGAAGTCGCTCCACAGCTCACGAATCCAGCGGTAGGGATAGAGCGCCGAGTTGGGAGCTGCGATATCCCGAGCATCCTCGTGAGCGGACTCGTAGGCATGACGACGGACCCGCTCCTCGGCATCCCAGGCGCGGCGCACCATCTCGGTGTTGAAGGACCCGATGTTCGACAGGAGAAGGTACTCAGAGCCGTCGTCTCGGGATGCCTTGACGACCTGCTTCGCCTTGTTCTTGGCCTTCAGAGCTTCCCACTGAGCTACCGCCTTCGCGGCCTTGGCACGAGTGTCCGCATCCACGTCGTCCCCGCCAGCGGCCCACTTCTTGACACGAGAGACCGCGATGGCGATGGCAGACGACTTGGACTTCCCAGAGCGCATGACCGCCTTGGCGATCTTGCAGATGTAGTTCGGCAGACCCCCGCTGTTCTCTACCCAGTTCTTGCCGGGGGAAGAGTCCAGCGAGCATCCCGCGCCCCCACCAGCGAGGAAGACGACGAGATCTGCGTCGTTCTGATCCAGCATGAGGCCTCCTAGTAGCCGAGGGCGGCGAACCGCTCCTTGAAGTGACGACGAATCTTCTGACGATCATCCGGATCTCCGAGGAGAGACACGGCGTCGAGTGCGATGTTCTCAGCTTCCCGGAGAATGGCGTCTCGAAGCTGCTCGTGCCCCGCAGCGAGAACCCGATTCCACTCCTTCAGCATCTCCAGCCACTGCTGATTCGCTTCCTTCTCAGCATTGACACCGAGGCCGACCCATCCGTGGGTCTCCCGGTATCGGATGATGACGTACTTAGTGGCGATGCGCTCCAGGAGAAGCTCCTGGGCCGTGTGCATTGGGATACCCATCGACTCAGCCCGGAGTCGGCGCACCATGTCCTCGTAGAGGGCGCGGAGATCGTCGTCTTCCTCGATGTAGTCCGGGAGACGGAAGGCACGCTCGATCCCCTGCTCCGAGGCAGAGTCAAGTGGAGAGTCCGTCATGCTTTGTGATATCGGCCTCAGGCCTTGGGGAAGGCCCGGTACCAGAAGTGGGTACGCCAGAGGAGGGAGCCTGGAACGTAGTGCGGATGACGCACGAGATCCAGGTAGTGAGTTGCCCCCAATTGGGCGGCAATCTCCGTACCCAACAGCTCGCTGTGGACTTCGATCAACATCTGAGGTTGGTACTCACGGATGAGCTGAGCTGCTCCTCGGAGGACAGCCCCCTCATGACCCTCCACGTCGATCTTGATGAAGTCCGGGACCCCGTATTCCCGCGAGAAGTGGTCGAGAGTGGTGGCTCTCAGAACGCGGATCTCGCCGTCTCGCATCTCCTCCTCGGACCACTCCATACCCTCCGTGCCATGCGTAACGAGCTGGCCGGTGGCGATCTTCGAAGGAGCGGCGACCAACTCGATGTCCTCTCGCGTGTCACTCACGGCAAGTGGAGAGATTGTGAGCCAGGAACTACGAGAGGGAAGGATGAGTTGGTCCAGATACTGGTAGGCCTCCTCGGCTGGCTCGAAGGCGACGACACGCTCATTGAAGCCGTGGATGATGTCCACCGTCTGGCCGCAATTGGCCCCCACGTCGTAGGCGACATCTCCAATCTCGAAGCCGCGCCACAACACGTCGTCAAGCTCGGGAGGATCAGGGACGGCTGGCGTAATCATTCGATCACCTCTCGGTACTTCTGCTTGGGAATCACTGGATCGAACGGAGGCTGGACCCAGAAGATGTCGGGGGTCGAGTGCTCTCCGTAGACACCGATGTGCTCGACCTTAGTGTGGTTGGGAAGGATCGCATGCAGACCGAGAGACGGAAAGATTCGCAGGTGGATGTTGTGATCCCACCCACGGGTGTCTGCCGTTCCGGTCGAGTAGTCATGGTCCCAGGTGTCTCGAAGCACGTTGGCCCAGCGATCCCTCCAGGTGCCGATGAGCAGCGGGGACCCGAGCCCGATTCGGCGGTGGCATTCCGCGTGACTGCGGTTGTCGGCTGCGAAGGCGGTGATGATTCCGATGGCTGGGTCTGACTGGAAGTGCTCAGCAGCCCAGCCGTGGTACTCCAGCACATCCTGACCGTGGATCAGGTCGTCCTCGGACCGCAGAACGTAGTCGAACCCGGCCTCGAAGAGTCGGTCGAAGACGACCCACGGATGGTGGAGGACTCCATAGCGCTCGGGGTTGAGGATGATCTCGACCGTGGTCCGCTCCTTCAGCCAGTCGGCAGCACGGATCATGAGCGACATGACTTCATCCTGCTTCGCAGACGGCTCGACGCTGAAGACGACGTGCCAGTCCTCCCAGCCCCTGACATCGCGAAGAGACCCCAGGGAGGATTGGAGGTACTCAGGACGGTTGTAGGCCGTCAGAACGAAGGCCTTCCTCACGAGAGGGCTCGTCTCACTCGGGAGACGGCGTGAAGCACTTCGGATCGACCATTCTTGACGGCGATGAACTTGCGCCGGAGAGCATCGTCAATCTGCTCCAGATCACCCCGGGTGAGGGTGACAGTGACCTCTTCCGTACCGTCGTCCCAGTCGGCCTTCTCCAGGACGCTGCCGTCCTCGACGTACTCGTTCCAGTAACCGAGGGAGTCGGTCATGTGGCGCTGGGGCGGGTAGGTGCCGTCCTCGACGTACTCGTTCCGGTAACCGAGGGAGTCGATCACGCGCGCTCCACCTGTCCTACGGGGGCGTGGTCGATCTCGACCACCTCGGCGGCTGGGAGGATGCCTCCGGTCGCTGGCATCCCGGACCACTTGGCCATGAACTTCACCTGATCCTCTTCGAAGGCCTGGAGCCGCTCTCCGGTGAGAGGACCCTGAGTACCGACATGATGGATGTCGAGCCCACCGACGAGAACTGTCCCACCACCGACTCGGTGCTGCCACTCGAAGTCGTCGTCAGCGAGCCACCAGCGGAACTCTGGGTCGTGTCGGATTCCGGTCTCCCCAGCAATCACCACTGAGATCCCCGGCATGCGGCCTTCAGGGAGCCAGGCACTGTTGTCCCGCCGCACGTGATAGGGCCGATCTTCCAGGGTGTGCAGCCAGTCAGCTCCGGCCATCGTGCAATCGAGGAAGCGCATGTGGTCACGGAGGGTGTCCACGGCCTCCGGAGTGATACGGGCATCGGTCTCGATGAGCAGCACGTCCCAGATGTCGCCTGGGCTGTAGTGGCTGGCGATGTAGTCGAGGCCTGTCGTCCACCAGTGACCGATGTTGATCTCCGTTGATGGATAGGTCAGAAGGACCCCCGGGAACGTCTCCATGGCGTCTGGCGGGTTGGTCACCAGAACACGTCGGTCATCAGGGGTTCCGAGAGACTCGAACAACTCGATTGCCTCTGCACGGCGGCGTCCAGGTGCGCAGGTCAGCACCCACAGATCAATGGCCACGGACTCTCTCCTTCAGTTGGGTGGTGGAATACAGGCCCTCCCGGAACTGGAAGAGCAAGATGATGCGCCGCTCTCGGAGCCACTCTGGGGTGACTCGGAGCTGGTCGAGGTAGGTGGCCCCATCTGGGCGTGGGAGTGCCCAGTCCGATCCGATGATGATGAAGTCTGGCTTGACCTGCTCGATGAGCGGCTTGGCGTCGTGGCTGCCAAGCGTGACCACTTCATCCACGTAGCGGACCGCTCCCACGACGCTCGTTCGCTCCTCGGTGGTCTGCACTGGTGGCTTCGGTTTGAAAGAGGCGATGAAGTCGCTCGTGTTGACCGAAGCCACGACATGTCCGTCTGGGCCTACGATCCTCCGGCAAGCCTCGAACAGCTCGATGTGACCGGTATGCATGAGGTCGAAGGACCCCATCGTGAGAATCGTGGCCAATGCTCCTCCTACGTCTTCTGAAGCTCTGCGAACGAGAGCTTGCGAGGCGTCTTCCGAACCTCATCCTGCACCGGAACCGGAGTCGGCGGGTCCTGCATGGGTGCAGAGGAGGTCTTGCCCCTCGTGAACGCTTCTGAGATGAGGATAAGGGCAAGTTCGAGTGTGCCGCGAGGGTCATCAGCACCCCGAATGCGGGTCTTGACTTCCCACAGGGTCTTGACCGCGAAGAGCAGCCTCTCCTGCTCCAGGCGAAGTGACAGCTCTCGTCGGGAGTCATAGGCTGCTCCGGTCACCTGCAGGGTGCCTCCGGCCTTCAACACGAAGAGATCACGAAGCGTCGAGACCAGCTCGGAGGTGATCTGAGATGGGGACCCGATGGTCGCGAGCTGGTCGTCCAACACCTCGAAGATCTTCTCGTGGTTACCCACCATGAGTGCGGCAAGTAGTGCCGGAGCTGGATCGTGCTCCCCAGCCAGTTCTCGGTAGGAAGCCACCGTCTTGACGCCCGCACGAGCCGCCATGTCCAGCGACTGGAGGGCGGATCGCATGTTCCCGTCCGCGCGCTGAGCGAGATGATGGAGAAGCTCAGGCTCGATGTCGATGCCCTCCTTTTGAGCTACCACGACAAGTCGGTCAAGAATCTCCCCAGCGCCCACCGCTCGGAACTGGAACTCCACGAGGCGGGACAGGATGGTGTCTGGGATCTTGTGCGGCTCGGTCGTCACCAACACGAAGACCGTTCGAGCCGGAGGCTCCTCCAGAGTCTTCAGGAACGCCTCGAACCCCTGCCGGGTGATGGAGTGAGCTTCGTCCAGGATGACGACCCGATAGGCACCTCCGGTCGAGTAGCGCACCACGTCGAGCAGCTTGCGCACCTCGGCCACCCCGCCGTTGGAGGCAGCATCGATCTCGATGGTGTCGCTGGCCTCCATGGTCGAGGCCAGGATGCGAGCGGCGGTGGTCTTCCCCACCCCGGATGGACCGGAGAGCAGGATGGCGGGAGGCACCGAGTCAGTGGCCACCATCTGCTGCAGCACGACGCCATTGAGACGCTGACCGACCATTTCTGAAAACGAGGTAGGTCTGTACTTCAGGGCGAGAGGCTCAGACATCCTGCACTCCGCGCTGAAGCCTCACAGCTCGTCCTCCATGTCCCTCCTGAAGTCCTCGATGATGGCCGAGATCAACGCGGCCTCGTCCCGGACATCGCCGTAGAAGAAGTCGAAGGCCAGCATCACGTGGTCGTGGCACTCGGAGCAGAGGTTTCCTGAAACAAGGCAATCATTGTGAACCCCGAGCTGGTGCGCCTTGCGCAGCACTTTGCGGGGAATGCCTGGATCGATCATCAGTTCAGCCATCTTCCCGCACCTGTGTCTTCCCGTCCACAGTGGAGAAGTGATACACCTTGTCGGCGTACTCGGTGAACTCGGGCTGGTGGGTCACCATCACGATCTGGACCCCGGTCTTGTCCACGACCTCCCGGAGGAACTCGCCCAAGGGTCCGAGGTACTCGTCGCTGACATGGGCGAAGGTCTCATCCAGGATCAGGATGTTCTCGGTCGCCGTGCCCTTGGACAGCAGCATGACCACGAGCCGGAGCAGGAAGCCGATGGTCGCGGCGAGCCCACCGCCCCGAGCCTCCATGACTGGGGTCTCGATGATCTTCCCGTCCAGGGTGGTGCGCACGGTGAACTCCACCGAGGCGGACTTGCCCTTCACGGTCTGTGTGATGTGGAAGCTCAGCGACTCATCGAAGATCGTCTGCAAACCGCGAGTCACCAGATCCTCGATAGTCTGCTGGGCCTTCAACTGCCGATCCTCGCCCAGCGAGTTCAGCAAGAGCGTCACCCGGTCAAGCTCCTCCACGGTCTCCGTGAGATCTCCGATCTCGGATTGGATCTCACGGCCTCGAAGGAGGGTGGCGCGAGCCTCTCCTTGAAGGGCGTCGAGAGTGCGACGGCGTTGCCTTGCTCGGATGACGAGAGAGTCGAGATCTGTGTGAGTCATGTCGCTTACTGATACGCCTGAGGCCGCTGTGAACACAGGCGCTCACGCCTCGCGCTCGCGGGATCAAGAAGAGAGTTATATCCCTTCAGGTAGCGATCCTGAGCCTGGGATGCTGGATAAGGCCCCTTACCCCACCGAGGCGAAAAAATCGCTTCGTGGGAGTTGACTCACCCGATCTCGACGCCGTTGTCGAACTTGGATGGCCAGGCCCAGATCTCAGCTCCCGGCTCGGACAGCTACCTGAAGGGAAAGCTCGAACTTCAGTACAGCGACCGTCGCCTCTCCGGATGGTCTAGCGAGAGATTCGCGGAGTTGGGAGAGGCTGGAGCGCCCGAAGGCGCGGCCCCTACCGCAGTGCGGTGCGATGACTCTAAGCCGGAGCCCGAGAGGATGCAAGTCCGGGCAGGAAGAACGCCCCAACTCCGGGGCCGGTGAGGGGGCGTTCTTCGAGAACTGTACAGCAGTCAGCTTTGTTCTCGCTACTACTTCTCCGTATCAGACGGAGAGAGGCTTGCAGCATGTGTGTTCCAGTCGATGGTCACCTTCAGCGGCTTGGTCTTTCGATTCCAATACAGCCACTCGTGAATGCCGACAGACGCGGAGGCGACGATCCCGACGAAGGCCAGGGCAAGGCACCAGAGTCCCAATTGCGTGATCTCTTCCATACGCCCAGACCTTAGCAGGTTGCAATTGTCATCCGCTACTGCTAGCCTGAACGTAGGTCAACATTAGTTTCGAGAAAGGAACTGCCATGGCTACTCTCCCCGAAGGCCTCACTCAGAAGGACATCGACCGCTACGCCCAGCTCGACTTGGGCATGAAGAAGCTGGCCGATGAGCACTCCGCCCTCAACGACAAGATCAAGAAGGCGCACGAGGCCGCAGGCATCACCGGCAAGAAGACGCTCACCTACCCCAGCGAGAAGTACGGCACCGTCGTCGTCACTCTGGGCGAGCAGAAGCGTCTCGATGAGGAGGCCCTGGAGAAGGCCCTCCCCGAGGACAAGCACCCCGACTACTACGTCAGCCGCCTCGACAAGACCCTCGTCCCCAAGACGATCCTCGACAAGTTCCGCACGAATATCATCCAGACCCTCTCCATCAAGGTCGCGGAATGACCGAAACACCGACCGTCGAGCGCAAGTTCAACCTCTGAGGAGACTCATGCTCACCACCATCCGCGCTCAGGACATCGAACAGGTCCTGAGGCTCGATCCCCTCATGTCGGTGCTCGCCACCCTCGACGGAATGCACGGCATCGAGATCACCTCCCCCAAGCAGGGGTACTTCATCGGAGGGCTCAACTCCAACCAGGCTCTCCGAGGAGTCAAGGTCAGCGAGTACTTGGGTGGTGGCATCCAGGGCATCGGGACTTACCCGACGAGCTTCTACGTCGTGGACTCCCCCGAGCAGTTCATCGAGCGCTACCACCAGCTCCTGGAGGAGGACGAACGGATCTTCGCTGTCTTCTTCACCCCGATCCGGCGCGCTGAGCAGTCCTCCGAGGGCGGCTGGCGCTGGCACA
This sequence comes from uncultured Cellvibrionaceae bacterium, assembly GCA_964542655.1. Lineage (GTDB taxonomy): Bacteria > Pseudomonadota > Gammaproteobacteria > Pseudomonadales > Cellvibrionaceae > Cellvibrio. The sequence continues at coordinate 84,489 of CAZIWB010000017.1, read as the reverse complement.
AGTGGGGCGAGTACATCGGAGACAAGACTCCCACGACGGAGTACCTCTATGACGAGCCCGACATCGGGGAGGTCTACACGGTCCACATCGACCACGTTCGCCACTAAACCATCACCTCAGATCCTTTGAAAGGACCTCAATGTTTATCACTGCAGTAGTTCTCCTGAGCTTCGCGCTCCTCGCCTTCCTCTTGTCCGTCTTTCTCCGCGTCACCAAGGAACGGCGAACCGAAGATCGACGGTTCGAGGTGGTCGCGGACAAGGGACCCAACAAGGTCTTCCGTCTCGTCTCCGTCGGGTTCATCCTCGTCGGTCTTCTCTTCATGGTGCTGGCGTCGTTCTACCGGCAGGACCCGGGCGAGGCGAACGTCCTCCGCTCGTGGACTGGCGAGATCGTCGGCTACGAGACCACCGAAGGCCTCCACTGGAAGGCTCCGTGGGTGGACAACGTGACCTTCGACATCCGCAACCAGCGCGTCGTCTACACGGGCGGCGCAAGCGAGGGAGACAACTCGGGCGGAGCAGCCGACGGTGCACAGATCACGGTCCAGGACGGCGACGGCGTGACCGCCAACATCGACATCGCGATCCGCTATTCCATCAAGCCGGATGCCGTCGAGGACATCTACAAGCAGTACCTGAACGAGGAGAACCTCCGCTCGCGGCTGATCTTCAACGACATCCGCTCGGTGGTGCGCTCCGTCCCCGGTGACTTCACGACGCTGGAGCTGCTCACCAACCGCAACGAGGTGCAGGCTGCCATCCAGAAGGCGCTGGAGGCGCGCTGGGAGGACGACGGCATCATCGTGGACGACGTGGCTCTGCAGGAGATCCGCTACCCCGACACGGTGCAGCAGGCCTTCGCAGCAGCACAGGAGGCTCGTACCGCCGTCGAGACCGCCAAGGCCAACCTGGAGAAGGCCGAGGTCGATGCACAGCAGAAGGTCGTGAACGCTCAGGCTGAGGCCGACGCGAACTCGATCCTGAACGCCTCGCTCACGGTGGAGATCCTCCAGCAGCGCTACCTTGACACGCTGAAGGAGCTGGCGGCGGGCGGCAACCTCGTCGTCGTGCCGGAGGGCTTCAACGGGCTCGTGAACGTGGGCAAGTGATGAAGTTCAACCCGGACATCATCTGGGCCGTCACGGTCCCGCTGGCCATCGCTGCCGTCTTCGTGTCCCTCTTCACCGTCGCAGTTCCCTCGTGGAACGCAGCGGCGACGGATCAGAAGAAGGAGGACACCGTTCGCATCGAGCAGTGCGCCAAGAACGGTGGCAACTGGGTCTACCCGGCCCAGTGCCTCTTCGGAGGCAGCGAGCGCTGATGAAGCAAGGACTCACGAGGGCGGGTGCGGTCGTTCTGGCCGTGCTCGCCCTCGCGGGCTGTAGCCCGGTCAGCTCCGGCTACATCACCGACAAGCACCACACCGAGGGGTACTACTACCCGGTCTCGTACTGCGTCGTCTACAACTCGAAGGGCATCTGCACGGTCTGGGGAACCCGTCAGCAGTGGCAGCCTCCGACCTGGAAGTTCGACATCCAGCAGGGCGACGATGAGGGCTGGGTCTATGTCTCCGAAGAGACCTACGGTCGATACGAGATTGGCGACTACTGGGCCGATCCGGAGGACCGATGAGCGCCGAACTCGGACCCCTGTTCCACTGGTCTCCGCGAGAGCGGCTGCCCAGCATCAAGCGTCTTGGTCTCGTGCCCCGACGCCTCAACCTCGTCAACGACACGAGCTACGTCAACGAGGTCACGGGCAAGCGTGAGGTCTACCGCCAGGATTCGATCTCTTTCTCCACGACTCCGGCCACGGCCTGGAATTACAGCCATGCCGTCTGGAAGAGCGAAGGCACCTTCGACCTTTGGGAGGTCTACCTCATCGAGACCGACGAGGTGCACGTCAATCCGATGTGGGGTGACCGGATCATCGAAGTCCGGGTTCACAACCGCATCCCCAAGCGCAGGCTCATCTGGGTAGGTGAGCGAACGGCCTACCCCTGAACGGGGGTAGTGGCAAATGCAATCTACGTAGTAAGGTGGCATTTGCAATCTAACAATCGGTCAACGTTAGGAGACCAGATGAATAAGTTCAAGAAGTGGGTGGCCGCGCTCTGTACGAGCGTGCTGCTGGCGGGGGTGGCCGTTGTCGGCATCTCCACGGCGGCGAGTGCCACGTCCCAGGAGTGGACCGCCAATCCCACTCCGCCCGCTGGTCAGTGCGTGGTGGCCTCGGCCACCCAGTACAAGTACAGCAAGGTCATTCCGGGCACGCCGCCGACCACCCGCACCGAGTGGCAGGTCGGCAAGGTCTTCGCCACCGATGTCTATGACAAGGTGGAGGAGAAGGTCGGCTCCCACCAGGAGTTCCGCTACAAGCGGTACGAGTGGACGGGTGGCCACTTCTACGGCAGCACGCCCCCGTACCCGTCGCAGGGTGACTGGAACCAGGCGGGCCAGACCTCCTACTGGACGACTAGCACGGTGTCTCCCGGTAATGCGCCTCACGGCGGCAAGGCCATTGGTGTCCCGTACAAGGTCGGTCAGGGTGGCGGTGGCTCCTGGTTCGTCTGGGCGCAGGTGGACTCGAATACCGTCGATGACTACGACTGGGTGAAGAAGCTCATCCACTCCGTCGGAGACCCTCATCCCTCGCTGTATGGCCCCTACACGGTTCACAACGACCCGTTCACGGTGCCGTTCAACGTCGGTTCCGGCGCGCATGTGATCGGAGACACGTTCAACTACGGCGAGCACGATGACTACGGCACTCTCATCAAGTACAAGTACGTGCTGGTGAGCGGTCCTACGGTGATCGTGGTCGATCCGGGAACCCCGGACGTGACTCGCTACTACCTCCCCGGTGGAGGATCGAGCGAGACCAACACGGACGCGAACTGGACGTTCGACACTCCTGATTCGCCGTGGGTGAAGATCGCGGACAAGTCCCGGACGGTCTACCAGCACGGCGAGTGCCCTCCGGCACCTGTCACGGCGATTCCGTCCGCGAGCGACCCGACGTGTGAGGCCGACGGCGCACTCGTCATCCCGGAGGTCCCGAACGTGATCTTCTCGGGCGGAGCGAACGGTGACGGTCCCGGCAACTACAACATCACGGCAGCAGCGGCCTCCGGCTTCACCCTGACGGGCGAGGACAAGGGTCCGTGGCCCATCGAGGTGCTCGCCAAGGGCACCGGGCTGGAGTGCCCGGAGGTCGTGACCCCGGTCGCGCCCGACATCAAGAAGGTGGCTACGTGCGGCACCTACGGGTCGGTCACTCCGGCAGTGACCGCAGGTGTCACGTACTCGGTCGAGTTCAACAAGGAGACGGGGGCCTACACGGTCACCGTCGTCCCGTCGAGCGACGAGTACATCTTCGAGGGTGAGAGCCAGAAGGTGACCTTCACCGGCAACGTGGGAGCCTTCGAGAAGTGCCCGACCTCTGGTCTGGCACTGACTGGTGCGGAGGACACCCTGCCTCTGGCCGCAACGGGCATCGCACTGCTCCTCTTGGGAGCTGCGGGGCTCATCCTGAAGGGTCGGCGCAAGGCAAGCCGCCGAGCCTAACCCGATCAACCGAAGGCCCCTGGAGAGATCCGGGGGCCTTCGGCGTTTCTGGGAATGCCCTCTTTTTGGGGGCACGACCCCTACACTGGGGAGGTCTAGAATGCCGCTTCTACGTTTCGGGAAACGAGATGGACGATCTGACCGTCGAGAGCATGTTCTCTTCCAAGTCCTTCGAGGTGAGGCAGATCCTCAACGGATCGATGCTCTCGTCCATCGACCGCAAGCGCATGTTGACGCACGTCATCGCGGACATCACCCAGAAGATTTTGAGCGCGCCGGGATCGAACCCAGACGGCCTGGCCATCACCGTGAATCTCGTGTCCCCTCGTGTGGAGGGCGAGAAGCCGGACCTCCTCGTCGTAGCGACGTGTCCGGAGTACGAGCTGAGTCCGTCGTTCTTCGACTAGGGCTGGTCGAGGATGTGCTCGACGGAAAACCACTTCTCTGCCGCTGAGCCCCCCATGGAGCGGACATTGCGGATGGCTGCGAGCTTGATCTCGGCACGATCCCGATCCGGGAAGATGGCGTCGAGCAGCACCACGCGGTCCTTGAAGTAGCGGTAGATGGTCGCCACCGAGCACTCGGCGTACTCGGCCACCCCGTCGAAGTTGAAGCGGTCGCGACCGACTTCCTCGTAGTGGCGGCGAGCTGCAGCCAGGATGGCCTCCACACGCGCCTTAGCGCGAGTCTGCGTGGGGGCCACGCGCATCATGTTGTCGAGGCTCATGCGGCCTTCTCCTTCTCTCGGGACAGCCACTCCATGACGTACTCCTGGGGGACCGGACGGCCCTCCCAGGCGTCAACTCCGACGTGGAGCATGTTGCCGTGCTCTCGTTCCGTACCGTGCGTGTGTCCGTGCAGCAGAGGCATCCCGAGATCCGGGAGTCGGTACTGCACGTAGCGAGCAGCTTCCTCTCCTCCACGCTCGGGGCCTTCTCCCCATGAGGTGTAGGGGAAGTGACTGACCAGGAAGCTGTGGCCGTTGAGGCGACGACGAAGGTAGGGCTGAATGGAGTCGAAGTACTGCATCCAGTGCTTCATCAGCCTCGGAGCACGGCGATCCCACGGCCCTACCGGGTCGTGATTCCCCGCGACGAGGTGCTTGATGCCCGGGCGCTCAGCGATCCAGTCGAGCGCGTGCTGTCCTCCGTTGATCGAGATGTCGCCCGCGATGATGACCTGATCCTTCGGACCGATCATGCTGTCCCAGATGTCGGCCAGCCAGGCATCGTAGGCGTCCGTGTCCGGCTGAGCCTCAGCGCCCGGGGGGTTCTCCGGGGTGGGGGGCACATCGATCACGTTGTCCTCGTCGTAGAAGCCCCGGAGCCCCGCGACGAGGCGGTGTCCGATGTGCAGGTCGGACGTGTACCAAACGCTGCTCACTTCGAAACCACCTTCACTTCCAGGGCGAACGCGCGGACCCACTCGGGGGCCTCGGCCAGGTGCAACTTGCCGACCTCATCCATGAAGTCCCAGGGGTTGGCCAGGTCCACCGTGCAGGTGGCCGGGGCGTGCTCAGCGAAGAACTTCTCGTACCAGACGCGCCCCTCCCACCAGTTGTAGGTGTGGATGCGGATGATCTCGGGCCAGAAGTCGTTGTCGCGCATCCACTCTGCTACCTCCACAAAGGTCCAGGGCTGGTAGGCATGGGCGTCGTAGTCGAACGAGACGATCTCGACCGTCTCACCGCTCTCCTGCGCCTCTCTGAGGGCACGAATGGCCTCGGCCACCGTCCAGGCCTGCCGGTCGTAGAACGACGGGAGGGGACGATTGTCGTCAATCCAGAGCTTCATTGTCGTCTCCTAGACGAAGCGGTACTTCTGGTAGTCGAGGAGCACGTCCCAGGGGGCGGCTTCTCGGGTCTCGGTGTCGAGTGCTCCCAGTGAGAAGTTGGTCAGGTCCTTCGACAATCCGAGGACGTGGCACTGGTGCCACAGGTCTTCCCGTTGGACGTTCAGATGCTCGGTGACGAGGAAGTGGTAGTGGCCGTGAAGAAGGATCGAGGGGGCCACCGCCTTGAAGGCTCGGGTGAGGATCTCGCGCCCCGCTTCCGCGTATTCCAGATCCTCTTGCTTGAACCCCGCAGGATTCCCAGCGATGCGCTGATGGATCGTCTGGACCCCGTTGGGGGCGTCGTGGCAGACCATCACGTCGGCGTAGCCGCCTGAGATGACCTTCTCCACGTCCGCCTCGGTGATGGCCTCTTCAGGCCACCAGACTTTGCCGCTGCTGGAGTTGAGCCGCCAGTGGCGATCTACGGAGGGGGCTCCGCCGAGCGCGACGAACGAGAGACCGTCCCAGTCCCAACGGTGGCCTCGGGGGGCGAGCAGGATGCGCTCGCGCAGATGCTGCCAGCCGTCCTCAGCTACCGGGATGGCTCCGATCTGGTCGTAATCCTCGTGATTCCCCGGAACTACGTAGAGCGTCTGTCGGTAATTCTTCAGGAGTACATTGACTCGATCCAGGAAGCCGTGGTTGGTGGCACTCGGCCAGATTCCGAAGTCCCCGAGCTGGAGGATGGTCTCGACGCCCTCGCGGTTGAACTTGTTGAGGGCGTACATGATCCAGCCGTAGTTGGCGTGGGTGTCTCCCAGGAGTCCAATTCTCATCAGAGTCGTGCCCCTCCACAGATGTCGCTCCAGCTCTCGAAGCGTTGTCCGATTTCACGGAGGCGACGGAACGCCTTCACGGTCTCCCGAAACGCAGGGATGATCTTCTGGGGATCGCGGCAGTCGTCGGCCCAGAGCAGGGTGATCCCCTGACGCACCTCGGCGTGCCACTGCCACCAGACCTCTACGCGACCCCGGTGCTTCTTGGACATCTTGACCGCGTAGAAGTGGCCCCGGATGGGTTCACTCTTGGTCATCGATGTCCCTTCTTCTCGAAACTGCACTTGGAGCACTTCAGGAAGGCTTCAGCCTCCACCGTTGCCGTGAGCTTCATCTGCGCTCCAGCGATGGAGAACTTGCCCACGGGATTGAACTTCAGGGGACCGATGCGCGTCTCCATGACGAGAGAGTGCTCCCCACATCCCGGGCAGGGGATCTTCGCGAGGGCAGCGAGGATCTTCGGATCATCGGAGATCTCGACGGTGTTCAGCTCAGCCATTGGGAAGTCGATCCTTGGGGGTCTCGGAGGTGTAGATGAAGGGCTCCCGATCAGTCACAGAGCAGGGTTCTTCGCTACCGGGGTCGTAGATGTTGGCGTTGCAGTAGATGCAGCGCTCGCCATCGTAGATGTGACCGTTGATGATTCCCATGTGCCAGGACTCATCGAGGGAGATCTCGGCCAGAACAATGAGGCTCAGCTCACGCTTCTCCATCTGACGGGCGCTGTGGCGTGCCGTGCGCGACGTGTCGTTGGTCCGGCAGCAACCGTAGTCGCACTTGACCTCCAGCTCGACACGAGAGCGGTCTCGAAGCATCTTGGGCATGGCTTCCCCCTTTCTGACTATCGGTCAAGCGTAGCATGAGATTGCAATTGCTACCAAATGGCTGTGACCTGCTGCACGATGCCGGTGACGCCCTGGACGCGATCCTCCAGGAAGAGCGGAGTGCGCAAGGTCTTCGTGTCGTCCCCGACCTTGAAGATGGCAGTGTCCGAATCGTAGACCGCCAGGAGATCCGAGAGATAGTGATGATTGAAGGCCATCTCGCGGGCCTTCCCGGTCCCCGCCCACTGACACTCGATGACCTCCAGACTGGCGTTCCCCTGGCGATCTCGCGCCCGGACGGACAGCGACCACTGCACCTGGCCTTGACTGTCCTTCTTGCCTGGTACGAGGCCCAGGAGGATGACCGCCATGTCCGGATCGGCGTTGATGCGGACCCGAGTGATGGCATCCGACAGCTCTCTCCGGTCCACGGTCAGGGTGTTGGTGTTCGAGAAGGCAGGTCCGAGAAGAAGATTCTCGACCTCGGGGAAGGGCAGGATCAGGCGCTGAGCGACGATGGAGTCCTCTTCGATTTTGAAAACGAGATGTCCGTCGTCGTAGCCCATCTCCATGAACTCAGCTCCTGTCGCGCGCAGGGCCTTCAGCAACTCGTCCACAACCTTCACCGGAATCGTGAAGTCGGCGGTCGTGTCTCCGATGCGCAGCTCGGCTCGATGGAGACGGCCTCCATCACAGCCCGTCACCGTTCCGTTCCGGATCTGCACCTGCATGAGGGCGAGTCGGGCGGCAGTGTTAGATGCGGCTCGTCGGGCGACGCTCAGGGCGTTCACGAAAGGCCCGACGGGTACCGTTCTCATCTCGATGTCCGAGACGTCCAGGAGGGTACTCAGGGAGTCCCCCACGGGTGTCTGGACCTTCCACTGCGCCCGACCCGACCGAATGAGCGCCTCCGTGCCGATGATCTCGATCTTCGCAGTCGAGGACGGGGCGAGCTTCAGGATGTCGTGGATGCGCTTCGCGGGCACAAGCACCGCACCCGACATCAGGACGGTGATGCCGTCTACAACCACCGACACCGTTTGATCTCCGTCGCTGGCGGTGATCCGCACGTGGGCGACTTCGGTGTTCGTGGTCTGCACTGCCTCCAGAAGGGCGTAGGCGGTGCCCGGGATGACTTCCTTAGTGGGAGTCACCGAAGCCGCTCGCGAGAACAGCTCCAGCAGCTTCGCCACGGGGGCTTTCACGCTAAGGCGGGCATCGACGGGCAGGATCTCCGGGATGAACTCCGGATCATCGTGCTCCATCTCCGCCAGAGAGGAGAGGTCAGACATCGTTTCCCAGGTAGTCGAGTTGCTTCAGCAGGTCACGAGCCGCTTTGTACTGCTTGTAGCGGAGATTCTTCGTGTCCTCGATGACCTTGCGGCGAGGAATGAGATCGGAGCCACCGTAGAACTCGGACGGCTCTTCCCGATCATCGAGCTTCGCGGTGAGGTAAGGATGATCCTTCGACGGAAGTTCCGTGACAGTGCCCCACACCCCGTAAGGAATGCCTCCGTTGGTACCTTCCGGCCACAGCACCCGCTGACCGACGTAGTAGATGTAGTTCGCTCTCGACCAGTGGTGCTTGTTGTTCTTGGATTGGTAGAACGGGACTCCCGGAGCAGCGAAGCTCATGCTCCGGCCTCTGCGAGTTCAGCCTCGATCTGAGCCACGGCGGAATCCAGCTCCGACTGCAGGTCTGCGAGCTTGGCCTTGGCCTCCTCGCCGTTGCGAACTCCGAACTCGGTCAAGGTAGCCTGAGCGTCCTTCAGACGCTCCTTGGCGTTGTCGAGTTCTACGGCAGCACGTGCTGTCTTCGACTGGGCTTGCGAGATGGCAGTGCGGATCTCGCGGAGCCGGTCTTCTTCGATTGCCATGAAGACCTCCTCTCAGAAACTGATACGCCGCTGACCGTTCTTCAGAACAGGGGTGAACTTCGAGCAGGCGTGTTTGACGGGGCAGTACGTGCAGAGCGTGTTGTCCACCCGAGGGGACTTGTCGTCCATCCAGATGTCGTTAGCCATGCCGATGACTCGTTGCATGAGCTGAGCGCGGCTCTCTGGAGACGGCGCGTAAGGAAGCGCTGGCTGCTTGCAGAGAGGTTGGAGAAGTCCCGTGCGGACGGTGGGCTGACCGAACATCAGCTCGACGGCGAGATCGTAGAAGCCGAGCTGTCCGATGGTCTTGCGCCAGTAGCCGTCATCGCGGGTGTGCTTCACATCCCAGACCCACCACCGGCCCTTGTCGTCGCGGACGATGATGTCCATGAAGCCGATGAGCAGCACGCTCTCCATGCCACCGTCTGGGTGCGGCAGCGTCACAGGAGCTTGGAACTTGAAGTCGGGCTGGTACTCGAAGGGCACCACGTACTTCATGAGCAGAGGCTCGATCTTGGTGACGGCCTCGATGCAGTCCTTCTCGACGCGGTTGCGGTCGTCCCGGTCCTTCCAGCGCATGATGCCACCGTCGTCCAGAATCTTCTGGCGCTCGCGGTCGATGACCATGGTCACCATCTCGGGCATCATGCCCCGATTGGCCTCTGGGTCGCCGTTGAGCCAGTCGCGAACCACACGGTCGGTGACGTTGCCGGGGAAGAAGTTGCGGGTGTCCTCCAGCGTCGCCTTCTTGCCGGTGCGGGTGAGGTATCCCCTCTGCTTACATTCCTCGTGAGTCCGGAGCCCAGACCACGAGATGCGAAGAGTCACCTTGCCGCACTCCTTACAGATGTCTCGACCAATGGCCACGTCATGAGGCTACGGGAACAAGTCCCAGCGGGGTGCGCCACGAGCCGTCGGTCCAGTTCAGGATGCGGCTCTGGTCGGTCAGGTGGCTGTTGTAGGGCTGATCGAAGAGGATGTGCTCCCACGTCGGGTTCAGCGCTCCCTTGATCTCCGGCTTGTCATCGATGAGGTAGTGCCCGGAGATGATTGTCTTGTCTCCTGTGAGGATGACGCGCTTGCGCCACTCCTCCCCCAGCAGATCCGCTACCCAGTTGAGCTTGTCACGGGTGCAGTCGGGGTTTGGCCACCATGGAGTCGTGACGATGTAGACCGTGTGGCCCATGGAATCCAGCTCCTGCATCGCCTCAGCCCATCCAGGGACAGGCTCCAGGTCGGCGTACAGGGTGGGGTGATTCATGATCTCCAGGATGGCTTCCCGGACCTCAGGCTCCACCTCGTCGTAGAAGGAGAACAGCTTGCGTTCATGCCGGAGTGGGATCTGGAGATGGGCGTAGGCCTCTGCCACGGCGTGCTTGTCGAAGCCGCCGTCCCACTCGGCCCCGACGCCATCGAGGTCAGACAAGATAATCACTTGACCTCCTTCTCGGAGTAGGGGTTCTGGCGCTGGGGGGGATACTGACCGTCGGTCCAGTCCGCGCTGGTGCGCTCATCGTGGATGCCCTGCTCATAGCCTTCAGCCCAGGCAGCCTCCTGGCCACGACGGACATCATGGCGTTTGACGATGCTGAGCCGCATGAGAGCCCCGAGGGCGGTGATGAAGATGATGAGGACGATAGAAATGCAGAGGCCCACCATGAAGAGGAAGGTCGCCCACCAAGGCCAGGTCACTTGACTTCCTCCGCGCTGAGGATGTTCGGGAACCAGGAGAAGAAGCCGTTGCGCCATCCGATGACCTCCAGGTCGTAGGTGTGGTCCTCCTTCAGGCTGCCGTAGGTGTCGGCGCTGTTGAACTTGCCGAGGAAGAAGTTGTCCTCGACCACGAAGGTGCCACAGTCCGTGTAGACCCGGTAGTTCGTGCTGGACGTGACGTTGCCGTCATCGTCGCTGGTGAAGGTCGTACCCCTGTCCTTCGAATCCACGGCGCAGCCCTCGACGGTGTGGCGGGAGCTGAAGTAGAGCACGTTCCCGACGATCACCCCGAGGATGGCCAGGATGATGACAGAGACGAAGAGGACCACTCCACCATCGAAGCGGCGGAGTGGCTTTGGTCGGTTGAGGCGATTGGTCACGGTGCTCCCTAACATGTGGAGAGATCTGTGGATAACTGATGGTGGGTCAGAGTCTTATACGCCTCAGAGAGACCCCAGCCAAGTCTCGACAGCGGGACGGTGGGAGGAATGAAGGAAGATCCGGTGACGCCCGTCCTCGAACAACTCTCGTTTCATGAAATACGCCCGGGTCGGCTCGACGGTCGGCGTGTACTCGAAGACGATGTTCCTTGGGTCACGCGCCTGGATCTCCATCATGACCTTCCGGATGTTGGCCAAGATCTCCTCGGCGGAGATCTCTGGAGATGTGTTCTCGGGGTTCACGATGTAGTCCGCCATGTAGATGACCTCGCCCTTCTTCCTGAGTCCGTAGAGGAGCCTACGGCGTGCGTTGCGTACCTCCCGACGCGCGGACTCGATGGCTCTCTCCAGGGCTGCTTCCTTGGCACCGTGTCGGGCGTTGCAGCTCATGCAAGCTGGCCGCACATTGCCCTTGATGTACTTGCCTCCCTTGCGTCCTGGGATCGGATAGCGGTCCTTGGTGATCTCGCTATAGAACAGCTCACGGCCACATCCGAAACTGCAGGGGGCGGTGACGCCATCCCCGAACTCGGCCAACATCCAGACCTTCAGCTCTCGCCGCTGAGCAGCTCCTCCGCGCAGGTTGCCGTTGCCGGTCTTAGTTACCCGCCTCACCATGAAAGGCCTTCTTTCGCATGACTTCGTAGGCTTCCTTGCCGTACTTGGCTCGGAGGTTGGTTCGAAGAATGAGCACCTGAACGATGAAGTCGGCCACCTCCGTGTCCTGGAACCGATAGCAGGTGTACTCATGACCCTGATACGCCTTCGTGACCTCCTGGTAGAAGGGGATGTGCTTCCCGATCTCGAAGGTGTAGTTGTAGTCGCGACCCTTGTGGTCCCCGACGCGGGCTCGCTTCAGCACCCCACCATCGAAGGTGAGGTAGAAGCTGCTGGTCGTCACGGCGGGCTGGATGGCGACATCGACACCCTTGGCCGTGAGGTCGGCCACGATCTTGCGCACGAGCTGACGGTTGTTCATACGTTCTCCGGTACTGCTTCCCAGACTGTAGAGGGCTTTCCTGCGGTGCTAGGCCTCTGAAGACCGGTGTCATGGACCCAGCCTGCTTGCACGAGTTCCTTGCGCCGTGAGCGCACACCGGAAGGAGTCACTGAGAACGGAGCAGAGCGTTCCAACGCTGCGATCAGCTCGTCGTCGGTCAGACTGCGGCGGCTCAGCACCCGGTAGATGGCCGTGTAGAGCCTTTGGGATTTCTCGGCGGTCTGTGCAGTGGCCGCTTCGAACGAAGTCTGAGGATCTCTTCTACGAACCTTGCTCACGGCGGGAAGATTGATCTCCGAAATGGGGGTACGCGGTTCCGTGACTTCGAAGCTGTGCAGAGAGTTGATGATGAGGAAGAGGTTGGCTGCCCCACCATCCATGCGCAGAGCGGTTGGATCTTGGTGGATGACATTGCCCTCGGCATCCAGCTCGTCGTCGGCATCGTGCCGAGCTTTCGCGCTTTCGATGAGCGAAGCCTTTTGACTCTCCAGCCAGCCGAGGAGGCGATCCCCATCAAGCAGGAGAGTCATGCTCCCTCCTTCGTCAGCTCTCCGTTCTCGATAGCCGCAACCAGCGCAGTGGCAGCCTTCGCGGGACGAAACTCATCCTCGAACGATCCTCCGAAGTGCACCCGCTCGTAGTGCTCCTCGTCCCGCAGGAACGCCGCCACCTTCTCCACGTCAAGCACCGGCAACGAGAACCGGGCAAGGATCGCGTCGGCCAGCATTGGAATGTCGATCACGCCTGAGTAGTCGTGGCCCCCGCCCAGGAACTCGATCATCGCTTCCCGCTGCTCGGGGCTGACCGGGCCAGGGAGGGGTGTCGAAAGGTGGAGCGCGTTGTGCTCGTCCGCCTTCTGCTGCACCCGCTCATCACCCGGCTCGAACATGCCCTCGTGAGTCGCGCAGACCGGGCAGTACGCCTCGAAAAAGCGGCGGGCCGTCTCAGGTGCGGGCGGCATCACCTGGACGCGCGCCGGGCCTTGGCTGACCGGGGGACGCTGCGACGCGATCAGATCGTCTACGCTGATGAACCGCCCATCCGCGTCGAACACCACGCTCCCCGTCTCGCTCGGCTCCACCACGAGGGAGAATGTCTGAGCCCGGAACTCGGGGTTGTCCGCTAGGAGTGCCTGCTGCCGCTCATTGAGGTCAGGCGTCACCGGCTGCACGGTACCCCGCACCACCTCAGACGGGTGGCCCCCCATCGGCGCACCGTCCACCGGGAACGGACGCTGCACGGCTTCGAGAGCGGCGGGAGTCCCAGCCAGGGCGTTGAGAACACCCTGAACTGCGGCCCTGCCGTCAATGGTCAAGTTCGGGCCATCCACGGCAGCGACTATCGCCTGTTCCACCTTTTCGAGAACTTCGCGACTCGCAACCAACTGCTCGCGGGCGACCTCCACATACCTCCGCGAAAGCGGCGGCTGCTGAGCGGCTACGCGCTCGTCATCGCCACGCTGAGCGGCTTCGAACCCCGCGAGGAACCCTGCCCTATCCGCCGCGATGAAAGCCTTCGCCTCGTCGGGTGCGTCGTGGAACAGTGTCGCCTCGCGTGCGTCCCACGCCTCGTGCGCGAGCTTCTGTGTTGCGTCGCCTGTTGCCGGGGGACGCTGAGCGGCTTCGGCTGCATAGTCGGGCTCACGGCTGGCGTCGCCCGTGAGTGCCCGCAGCGCCCGCAGCTCCTCGTATCGCTTCTGTGTTGCGTCGTCCATCACTCGGCTCCGTTCTTTCGATCCCATGCGGCCTTCTTCCGCCACCACCGCCGCTGCGCGGTCACAGATAGCCACACGAGGGCATCAACAATCACGAACAGCACGACGAGGCCGGGGATAGTCAGGAGCACCCACCAACCGATGCTGAGGACGGCAAACCACCCGATAAGGCCGAGCAGTGCAACCGTCAGCCCGACCATAAGTACTCCCCATGCAACATGCGCCCACCGCTCGATACGGCGGTACGGGTTACGCTTCTGTGTTGCGTCGTCCATCACTCGGCCTCCCTCGATCTTGTGCCCTGCGTGCTGCTCTCGGCGGCACGGGGCCTGATCCCAGCGGATGTTGTACCCGAGCACGTTCACGCACGTGTCACACACCTCCAGCTCGCCGTACATAACTGCAAGTCGATGTTCGCCCGAGCTGGCCTGCTCTTCGGTACTCACTGCATTGCTCCTCTCAGGCAGGCCCCGCAGTCGAAGAAGGGGCCGGGGTCGCCGAACAGGTAGTCCTCCTGGGTTACGGGGCGGCGCGTCAGCTCGGACGCTCGACGGAACTTCCCGCAGGTGTCGCACCTCACTGCATTGCTCCTCTCTGCGCCGCATACACAGCAAGGGCGATGTGCCCAGACATGACACCTTCGGTGTAGTTGTCTCCGCAGGAGCACACGAGGCGATCCAGGGTCTCGTCGTAGACCTCCTCGTGCTCCGCGACTGCCCGCTCCATAGCTTCGATCACGGCAGGGTCCGGGTTCTCGGGGAGAGCCCAGGCGACACCCTCTAGGAATGCAACCCGGCCCAGTCGAATACGTGTCGGATCGAAGTCCTCGCTCTCCGGCCACCGCTCCTCAGCGGCCTGCTGTGCCTTGCTCATCACTCGAACCCTTCCTGATCGAGGCGGCGATCTCTCGTGCTGCCCACTGCTCGACGCTCCCTCGGTAGGCGTGAACCTGCTCCGCGATCCGTGCGTCGGCTTCGGCCTGATCCAGACGACCCTGGATATAGGCGGCACGCTCGGAACGCGGAACCGGCCCGATCATGTAGGTCACCTCACCGAGAGACGAGGCACCGACCACCTTCTTCGGCTGCGGGTACCTCTCCGCAGCGGCGGCTTCCAGCTCAGTGCGGCTCATCGCTCGACTCCTTCGAGTAGGCGGCTTCGAGAGCAGCAGCGAGGCCCGCGATCAGTCGAATGTCGGTGGTCGCGTTGGCGATATCCGTCCATTCGCCAGTTCGTGCCTGCGCCTTCTCCACGAGCTTCTGCACGTCCTCCGGCATCCGCTCCGCAGAGAAACGCGGCGTCTCCGGATGCAACCCGCACCAGCACATCTTGTTGATCGGCTCCGAATGTGACTGCTCGGTGATCGTCACGTCGTTATTGTTCGCCACAATATTCTCATTTCCTGAAACTAAAGTTGACCTGAGTTCAGGGTACCATCCGGAGATGGCAATTGCAAGCTACTTCAGCTTGCGGACAAGCTGCTGCGACGCGATGGTCACCGGACCACGCTCCGTCTGAACGTGGAGCCAGTGGGAGCCCTTGTCGATGCTGGAAATGCGACCGGGCAGCCATGCTCCGTTCTTCACGGCTTCGACCAACTCATCGACCCGATAGGAAGAGAGCGGAGGCTGGGAGTCTTTCTGAGCCTGAGGGACGTAGTTGGTCCCCTTCCAGTTGAGAACCGACTCGTCGGTGCTCACGAAGACCCCCGGTCCCAGCACGATGGTCTCTCCCGTGGAGTCGAGATGGGGGTAGTCCACGGAGGCATCGTTCTTCGGGGAGGTCTTGGCCCAACCCTTCTCGATCAGCTTCTCGGCCAGCTCGGACGCACCGAGCTTGTGCTCGCCGTCCACCTCTCGGATGTCGGAGGCGAGGTCGTTGATGGTGTCGGTCATGTCAGCGCTGCTTTCCGTAGTTGATCTTGTTGACGCTCAGAGACTTGCCATTGAGTGTGGACCCCAGCTCGGTCAGCCAGCGGTCCTTCGCCTCTTCCTTGACGTAGGCGATGGTGAGATGCGGACGATACTCGGAGTAGGTGTTGACATGAGGGAGCAGCTCCAGGCGCTTGTGGCCCTCCAACAGCTCAGGTGTGGTCTTGATGTGCGCGACGATGCACGAGTAGGGCTCGTCCGCGAAGGGGGACTCGAAGACCCCCAGGCTCTCCACCACCAGGGTGGGAGGGGTCCAGTCCGCGAGCACGATGTCGATGAGCGGCTTCCAGGCCTGTGCGCTCTCCATGAGTCCGTAGAGGAGAGTGACGTGAGCCGACGATTCCGCCACCGCTCCCTGAATCCAGAACCGCTCCTGATTCTGAGCGAAGTAGAGATCGTTCTGTCCCTTGGTCACGAGATCCGTGACGGTGAAGGGCTCCACGTCGAGCATGACGACGCCGAGCTGATTGACGTTGACCCCGAGGGCCGTGTACACGTCGGGGAACTGGTTGGAGTTGGTGTCGGTCATGATGCTCTCTTCTTGGTGTGGCCGTTGACGGAGTTTAGGTGGTCGATCCTGCGGAGAAGATTCGTGGCCTGGTCCTTCGAGAATCCGTCGTAGTTCCCCGCCATCACCACGTCGATGCGCCCGGTGAAGCCCTGGAGTCGTCGCTCTGCGCTCTCGCCCGCGAGCACGAGATCCCGTTGGGGATTCAGCCGCTTCTCGCGTGCGTAATCGACCAACTGCCGCATGTTGCCGAAGAACACGATCATGCCGGTACCTTCTCGGGCCATTCGAGACCCGCTTGCCGAACGACCGCGCGGATGTTCTTGATGGCGCGCTGGTCGCTGTGCTTGGACGTGTGGATTCCTATCGTGTGGATGCCGTCGGGGCAGTAGAGAAAGACACCCCCCTTGGTCCTTCGTAGACGGCATCCCTGCTCGACTAGGGAATCGATCACGATCTGGATCATGGGCTGAGACATCATCCCTCCTTCTTGATTTCAGGAATGACTTCCCGAGTCAGAAACTTGATGGCCTTCTTGCCCTTGTGGGCCTTCCAGTACCTACGATCCCCTACCAGATCGTCTACCCACTCCCATACGGTGAGGCACCGTGGGCAAATGTAGATCGCGCCATTCTGTGGGAACCGGGGACGCTTGCACTTGCAGGCGGAGATAGCCACTACCCCTCCTTGGGTCGAATCGCAGCGTACCAACGGCTCATGAGCCAAGCTACTCCGGCCTCCTTGTGCTCGTGTTTGGGCTCGAATGAGCGCATGATCGTGTAGAGGTGCCGGAAGGCAGCCTCTGCGTCCACATCGGGGCGTGTGTAGAGGAGACGATCCTCCGGCCAACCCGCGAAGAACCAGTCCCGCACGAAGACATTCCACTCGGTTCCACGATTGCGACGGAACTCTTCGGGGATGTCGTCGTACTGCGGCAGGAGCTTGTCGATGTGCCCCGGGAAGACGAAGAGGATGTCATCGATGACCATGGGCTGGTCATAACCGTCTCCAAGCGGTGCGCTCAGTTCGACCTGGATCTCAGGAGCGTCCATGGGGGTTCTCCTCTCCGCGCAGGAAGCCGCGCAGTCGGTTGAGGGTCTGAGGGATCATCTTGCGAAGCTCATCGAGCACCAGGGGATCGTTCTCCAGAGTCCTGGTCAGCTCGTAGAGTGAGATGTTCGCAGGGGTGACGACCCCTCTCGTGCGCTCCCTCTCTGCCCCCACTCCAGCCAGGTAGCCAGAGATGAACTCTCGCTTGCGAAGCTGTCTCTTCGGCCAATTCTTCATGGGACCGTCTCGGTATGCGAGCCACGCCTTCACGGCCTTCTCTTCGTCAGTAGTCATTTCGTCCTCTGATACGCCTTCAGGCTCCATCTTGGTGAGGGTTCTCGTCTCTCTTGCGGGCGTCAGTGGCCCGCATAAGAGTGATGGACACGGCGATCCCCGAGGAGATGAGGACCACAGTGAAGAGGGTCTCCCAGAAGCTCACAGCCCGTCTCCCGTCCTCGTCCATCCGAGACCGATCATGACCATGACGGCGTGCTCGGGCTCCTTGATGTTCGCATCGCGGAGCTTCTCGATCGCCTCGCGGTAGTCGTCTCCGGAGACCTGGAAGAGCTGACACTGCGGGTCCGAGCACCAGCAGACCCACCAGGAGATCTCTCGCAGGTCGGTCTCCGGACCCTGCCCGCTGGAGTTGACCGAAATAGGGCAGTGCTCGGGTACCTCGGTCATCGGGGAACTCATTCGTCGGTGCCCTCGTAGAAGGCGTCTCCCGTGAGCGGAGACAGCGCCGAGACAGTTCCCCCCATGGCTCGCTCCGGCTCCTTCAGGTGGGCCTTGGCGAGGGCCAACGCCATGCTGTGCTGGTTGCCGCTCGTGCCCCGCTCACTGGCGTAGGCGGAGATCTCGTCGGAGTCCTTGACGGAGAAGGAGTCCTTGACGGAGAAGGAGTCCTTGTCGAGGATCTCCGAGCCGATAGCGGCGTACATCACAGCCAGTTCGGCCACGGCCAGCTCATACCCCCACCCTTCGAGGGCGAAGTCCTTGCCACGCTCGTGGAAGGTCTCCAGCCGTGTTCTCACCCAGTCCGGGAGAGCGTCCTGTCGGCGCTGCCAATCCTCACGATTCCGCTCCAGCGCCTCGGCCTTCTCCCGCTCCCAGTTGGCCTTCCACTCCTCGTGGGCAGCCTGGAGATCCTCGTCGGTCTGGCGGTTGTACCACGTGCCGTCGATGAGCCATCCAGTGATCTGGCTGAAACCCTTGGTCTCCAGGATGTAGGGAGCGCCCTCAGGGAGCAGGTCGTAGACCTCCTTCGGGCAGAATGCGGTCCATCCCGACGTGCCGGTGATGTCGAAGCCGTCGGTCGTGGAACCGTCTTCCTGCGGCCAGACGGGATGCCCACGCTTCTCGACCCACTGGGCCTGGAGGTTTCGGTTCGAATAGGTGCCCCGGTCGTCGTCCGGAGGGATGATGAGCGTCTGGAGCAGTTCGTTGTGCTTCATTTCCTGGGCCTCGAAGGCCCGTTGAGTCTCTTCGAACTTGTCGCGAGTCACAATGTCTCCTTGATGCTGTCGAGCAGTGCCTTGCCCTTCGGGCTGAGCTGCGCACGCCACGTGGGCGAGACCAGCTCGATGTAGTTCTCTTGGGGGAGCCAGGTGTAGGGCTTGCGGGCATCCGTGAGCTTCGTCATCGTTTGACGCCGTGCTTCTCGAAGAAGTCATTGAAGACGAGACGGCCACCCACGGACTCCGTAGGGATCTTCTCGATGCCTCGAATGAGAGCGTGGTATCCCTCATCCTCATCGTGCAGCACAAAGACGGTCTTGCCCTCCAAGTCACTCCAACGACGAACACCGACGGCCTTCAGGATTTCCTCCAGGAGCGGCCCACCCTGATCGTTCGCGAGGGTGTACCAGCCCGTGCCCTGGTGAAGACTGGTTCCCAGGGCGAACTCGATGTTGAAGCCGAAGATGCCGTGATCCTCGAAGCCGAGGTCGGCGCGAGTGATCTTGGCGAGCGTCTGCTTGTACGGCATGGTGTTCCTTTCCGGAAACTGATACGTGGCTAGAGTTTGTTGACCAAGGGTCAACCTATGTTGCCGTCTACGACCCAGCCAGCTCCAGAGGGCCAGGAGAAGACCTGGGTCCCACCATTGGTGTACTCGACTTCCACCAGGACCAGCTCTGAGGAACTCTCTCCGCCTTGCTGAGCCAGCAGGTTCGCGGACTTGACAATGAGGCCCTCCGGCGTCTGAGTTCCAGGCTTCAGATCCAGCGGGGAGAGGATCACGACGCGATCAGTCATCTTCGCGCATCTCCTCATGGGTCTCGACAGACCGTCGCCCGTAGAGCGCCAGGATCACCACGATGGAGGCGGTGATGAGGAAGACCCCACCAACCATGTAGATCATCGGAACACCGCATCAGTCGTGTTCTGCTCGCCCAGAAGGGCCTTGGCGAGGGCGGCTGTCAGTTCCTGCAGACGACGATCCGGGCTAGCCGCCACCGCGTCCAGGAGATCGATGAAGGCCTCCGAGGACTTGATCCACTGCTGACCTTGGGGAGTGATGGCCTCAGGTGCGGTGTACGCCAGCTTCTCCATCACAGCGGACCGCTGCTCCCGGAGCTTCTCGGCACTCTCCAGGAGGAACTGGGTGGTGGCGTCGTTCATCGACTGCCCTTTCCGAATTGCTTCCGGATGACCCGGGCGATGTTGGGCTCGAAGCCCAAGTGGTCCATATATTCCGCGATCTTCTCCGCGTGCTCACGGTAACCCTGTGGGGTGTACTCGCTGTCGGTGACGAACTCCGCAACCGCCTCATCAGTGAGACGGACGAGGTAGGTCTTCTCCACATTCCCATGGCGGGAGTTGACGTAGCCCCGAGCGGCGAGCGAGTGGATGACGTTGACGAGCTTGTTGGAGAGAGGCCACTGGTACTCACCCAGCCGATAGCGTGCGACGAGCAGATCGAGGATGAGATCCTCGGTGGGGGTGAGCTTTTCGGTCACCGTCTCTCCAAAATCTTCTCGGTAAAGATCTCCCCAAATATTTGAGGGGGCACCGGGAAAGATCCGGATGCCTCGCTGATTGATACGCGGTGAGTGGGGAAGAAGACAAGGGCAAGAAACAAGAAAGGCCCTCACAAGAGGGCCACGTTAGCCTAGAGGCTAACGTGAATCCGAGACGAGAGTCAAGGGCGTCTTTTGGTCTGTAGACGGGTGCTTGCAGTAGTCGATTAGGTCGAGGTCGTGTTTTTCGAAGGCCCAGACACGAAGCTGCTCAGCGAGATCCGGCTTGTTCTCCCGCACCGCCCTCCTGATGAGGTAGCGGTACTCGCTCTCCAGGGCCGTCACGAACCAACTACCTCGTTGCTCCCGTCCCAGAGGAACTCCCCGACCGGAGCGTGGGTGCGGCATCCGACGCAGTACGTCAGGCTGTAGTACTTGGGGTCCCGGGCATACGTCTCAGCGATGGCTGTGGCCATGGTCGTAGCTGCCCCGCAGCCGCCAAGGCCCTCAGGCTTCTTCTCCCATGGCTCCGGAGGAAGGGGAGACCCGTCCAACATGAACAGGTGAACGTAGGTCTTGCGGAGGGGGCGCACGAAACCCTTCGCTCGCTCCTCCTCGCTCAGCACGAGGTAGGCCTCCTGAAGACCACGGTCGTTCTCGATGGTGAGCCGTGAGTCATTCGGGTCGGTGGTGATGGCCATGGTCAGATCCTAACTGGGGTCGGGGACGTAGAGGGCTCGATAGCGAGGTACGCCCTGACTCATTCCCACCGGGTCTTTCTCCCGGATGTAGGAGATCGTCTTCAATCTCGATTCGATCTCTGCTTGGGGGTCATCCACGAACTTACTGGGCTGAAGCCGGGCGAAGGTGAATACGGTCTGGTGGTCATCAGAGAAGACAGTGAGCCGACCATCCTCGGGTCCGCGCACCATTTCGACGGCAATCATGCGACACTCGCTCTCATGTCGGCCAAGGAGAGCCTCCGTGGCTGCGGTTGTGGGCTCATCAGCTCAGCAAGGGTGAGCTTCCGAAGCTTCGGCTCTTCTGCGAGGGGTGCCCCGACAGTGGCCGTCGGGCTGTTCGGATCAGCGAGGTGCGGGTACTTCTTTTCAAGAAACAAGAGATTGTGCCACCAGAGGTCGAAGGTGGCGTCGTCCACCTCGGGGGTCCCGTAGTAGTACAGGCGCTTCCAGTGCACGATCTGAGAGGCGAGCTGCCGCATGTACGCCTGCTGCCACTCGTCGGACGGGTAGACCGGCTCAGCCATGGCGCTTGGCCCTCCGGAGCCCATGAGAAGCGGAAGCCATCCAGCCTCGGCTGATCCGCGCCTCAGCCAGCCGGATTCCCTGCTCGATGAGGGCGTCGAAGGTCCAGTAGTTGCCTTCGTGGAACAGGGGGTGCGAGCTGCCGAGGGCGAGCTTCGTCATCGCGATGAGCTTGTCGAAGTGCGGCATCGGCTCGTGCACGGTCATGGTGGTGGTCCTAGTAGCTGGGTGGGGAGAGGAGGAGATTGCACGTGGCCAGGATGACCAGGATAAGGAATCCTACGCTGAGCATGGCCCAGAAGGCTCGCCAGCTCATCTTGGGCTCCCGTAAGACTGGAGGAGCTTCTCGAACTGGCTGGGGAGGATGTCGCGGTCGTCTACGACCTGCAGGGCCACTCGGAGGTCTTCATTGGCCTCCCCATTCACTGGACCTCGATATCCGTGACGGCTGGCCCAGCGCTGAGCCGCTGAGACCGTCTCTGGGTCTCGCCCTGGGGGGTGTGCTGGGGATGGGCACTCGAAGTCCCACTCGATGCTCTGGAGAACGCCAGCAGCGCGCTTGGCGAGGCTGCGATAGCGGATCTCCGGGAGAACGACCCAGAAAAAGAGGACGAGGAGAGCCCCTACGACTCCCAAGAACACTGCCAGGGACTGCATCATGCCGGACTCCCCGTGAGCATGAAAACGAGCAAGAGAATGCCTGCCACGACCATACCGAGCACGATACCGATGCTCAACATCTTCACGGAGATTCTCTTTGACGCCAGAAAGAGGGCCATGCCCCCGGCGATGATGAGAAGGCCGACCGTGAAGACGATGAAGGAACCGGCAGTCAGAGTCATTCGACCTCTTCCAGAATCTTGATTGCTCGGTCTCTGATACGCCGTGGGATGTCCTCCCGACCACGGATGTGGTCGATGACCGACGAGGTGCTGCTGATGTCCAGCGTCGAGTTCCCCACCTCTGCGAGGAAGGTGTCGAGCGAGATCCGCTCAGAGCGCTCCTCCATGACCTCAGCGATGCGCAGGACCTCGCTGGCTGGCTTGTGGGGCACGACGACCTCGGTGAAGGTGCCGCCCTCCCACATGGCCACCTTGATGGAGCGTTCGATGTTGTACTCGGTCAGGCTTCCTCGGGAGATGGCCCCCATGTTGGCGTAGGTGACGCCCTCGACCTCGAAGATGCCGTGGTCCTCGTGGATGTGCCCGAAGTAGAGGCAGCCTCGATTGTTCATGGCGCTGGAGAGGCCGTGTTCGCCCTGTGTGGGCACGAGTTCGAAGAGCTGCTTCTCCGCCTCTCCAGGTGGGTAGATCGGGGCATGAGTGACCGCCAGGGACTGCTCCAGGGGGGTGTGGCCCATGCCGCCGACCCCGGAACGCTCGCGCCAGTCCTCGAAGGCCTCCTCAGCCGCGTCGTCGCTCGTGGTCCAGTTCTGCTGCCATGGGACTCCGAAGAGCGGCAGCGTTGGGTGCCAGCCATCCAGCTCTCGGGCTCCGGCCTTGAAGAGCACCCCGAGGGGTTGCTTCTCATGGACGCTGGCAAGCACGTCGTTGCTGATGTCATGGTTGCCCGTGACGATGCACAGGTCGAGCTTCAGCTTCCGGTAGTAGCGGACGACATCGATCATGCGCAAGACGAGCGCGTGGGAGGTGCGGGAAGGCTGCTTGTGGTGGAAGATGTCGCCCGCCCAGACGACGGCATCGACCTCTTGCTCAGCGGAATAGTCCGCAATCCACTTCAGCATCTCGATGATGTCGTCGGTGTAGCTCTCGGTGGCGTTGACGGGGGCTCGATCCATCACGTGGATGTCCCCGACGCACAGGATCTTGGTCACTGTTGACCATCCGGGGCGGCTCCAAAGAGGGTGTTGCCGTTTCGATCTGGCATCATCTCAGCCAATTCTTGCTTCTTCCCAAGAATCTGTTGGGGTGTAAGTACCTTGGGATCTGGCTGAGGAGTTTTTTGATCGGTCATTCTTCTGGTCCTCCTTGTGACTTAGCCACGTCTCTCTCGACCTTCCAGTCGAGGTCTCGGTGGTCTTCGTTGTCGATAGTGCGTTGAGTGAGCATGCCCGCCGCCGCTACCACGACCCAGCCGATGCTCGAAGCGAGCACTCGACCGTGGATCACGTCGCCCCGGTTGTTGGTGACGACGACCTTCTCCAGGTGCTTGTAGAGCGTCAGGTCATTCCCGAGGTGTCTCTGCATCCGTCACTCCTCTCGTCCGCCATGTGATTGGTGCCCTACGAAGTACGGAGTGACGTAGAAGTAGCCGGGGTAGTCCACGAGCATGCCATCTCCCGGCTCTCGAACCTCGAAGTCCAGAACTCCGTCAGGCCGGTCGAAGTAGAAGCGCTTCGGGCGAGAGTTGTAGAGATCGATGACCTCCAACTGCTGCTCCCGGCTCAGGTGCTGGAAGTAGAACTTCAGCATGGCTGGCTGCTTCGGACCGAACTTCTTCATCTTGAAGCCCCCGCCTGGGAGGGACTTCCCGATCTGGGGCTGGTAGAGCACCGTCGGGATGGTGACGTAGGCCTTGTAGGACTTGTCCGTCGGCTCGACGGTGGCTGTCTGGTTGCGGACAGCCTCCAGGAAGTCCTCCGGGTGCAGGGAGCCACAGAATGAGCAGGAGCGAGGTCCCTTGCGTCCGTGACGCCGGTTCCAGGTGTCCAGGTCACCCGGCTCCAGCGAGCCGACCCCCTCGACCCGTCGTGGGCAGCGATGCTTCTCAGCCATGATGATCTCCTAGTTTTCGAAAACGATCTCGTCCCCGAGCTGCTCATCATTGAACATGCGTCGAGCTTTCCACGGCGTGTAGGTTACGCGCCGCCAGTTCAAGTGACTGGCGGTGGCAGAGCGTTCTCGGTCCAAGACGACCCGCGTGTTGTCAGCCAGATGGAACACTGCGCGTACCTCGCTGCGGATGTCCACCGCGACGACCTTGATCTGGAAGGAGCGTTCGACCCACCTGATGAGATTCTGATTGTCATGGCTCAGCTCCCAGAAGCGGTCCCTCTTCACTCCATAGGCGGAGCGCCTGCGCCTCACAGCCCAGCCCTCATCTGCTCCCAGAGCCATGCCCGGTCCTCTGGGGAGGTCTCTTCCTTCTGACTGTCAGTCACGTCTCTCATCTTGTTTCCTAAAACTAAGTATGTCTCTGACCTTCAGAGTCCAGTCTGCAAGGGTGCGGAAGATGTCGAGAAAAGCCTCTCCCATGTTCTGGAAGAACCACTCATGCTGCTTCAGATGAACGGTGAGCCGCATCATGTCAGATCCAGGTAGTTGAGGCCTCCGAGGAGACGTGCGCGATGGACCGCCTTGACGTGGCCGGGTCGCCAGAAGGTGAACGGTACCCACTGATCCCGGCCAACGTAGACCACGATGTCTCCGCTCGCGTCCTCTCCCGCCACTGTCGGATTGACCGACGGGAGGTAGTCGAGGACGCTGAGCTGACTGCGCCCGAGGAGCCTCCAAGCGATGTGCTGATTCAGGTCGTAGAGCCGCTGTCTCACGATTCCTCCTTGTGGCACGAACACTGGCACCGACGATCCCGGCAGCGCTCGTGGAAGCCGTCGTCGCACATCGGGGCAAGGTAGTCCTCGATCATCCGCCGTACTCCCGGAGGGTGATGTTGACCTGCTCGTCCGTCTTGTAGGTCCAGTCCACGAGTCCTCCACCTCGGATGCGGACCTTCGTGACGCCCTTCGAGGTGTGGGTCACCATCGTGATGCGCGCCCAGAACCACTCGAAGCGGTCATCGAGGTTCGTCGGGTCGCTGGGCCACTCCTCCCGGGGCTTGTAGCGCAGGCGGCACCAGATGCCCTTTCCGATGTCGTGGGCGGTGAGGTTGCCCGCCGATACCCAGACGCTCTGCCCGGTCATTCTCCCTCCCGGCCAGACACCCCAACCGGAGGCGGGGTGAGAGCATCGTCCGCAACTTCCCAGTCGCCTTCGGTGACGAGGCGGCGACCGACGAAGGACCCCTCGGGTGCAGGGGGCGACACCTGGGACATGATGGGCTCGCCATCCTCATCGAATCGAGGGTCTCCCCACGAGTTCTCCTCTTGCCGCCACCGACCGTGGCGAAGCTCCTCTCGCGGAGCTTGCGGGCCTGACGTGAAGATGCCTGAGAGGTTCTGCCCATCCGGACCAATGACCGCCCACTCGTAGTGCTGTCTCATTCGCTCTCCTCGTCGCTGAGGTCGCACTCCCAGCCGTAGCCATCGATCTCCGGAATCGTCCACATGGTGAAGATTCCCTTCAGATCGTGACACTCATCCCGAGCCGCAGCCGCCTCCTGGATACCTCCCGTGCGGGAGCACCCGACAAGCATCACAGCTACCAGGAGGACAACGGGAATCAGCTTCTTCATGTCTCCTCCAAGTCGAAGTGAGCGATGGCCATCTGCAGCTTCTCGCTCACTCTCTGAAACGCCTTCGCGACGGCTCTGACCAAGGTGCGGTGTGCTGCTTGTTCACAGGTCCTCCAATCCGGGGTAGGCCTTGCGGAAACTGCGATGGAACGCCTCGATGTCGGTCCTGCACGGCGTGAGGTTGGGTCGCTTAGCCGGGGTCGTGTGCGTGCGGTACGTCACGCTCTGGTAGTTCTTCCCGTAGCGCACGTCGATCCATCGACACTCCAGGATCTCGACGCTGTAGCCCTTGCGGCGCTTCGACTCCCAGATGTCTCCGGCGACCGGAATCGGCAAGTCAGTCACGGAGATCCTCCGGAGCTGTCAAGGGAGAGACGTTCCAGGAGCCGCTCAGTGGGGCCTGACCTTCCATGAAGGAGATCGCGTCCTCCTTGCGGTCGAACGGGCCAATCAGTGACGGAAGCGGATGATTCCCCTCGGCATCGCGGCTCACCCGTGCTTCGATGACGTACATCACAGCACGATCCTCGGGAATCTTCTCAGCAGTCGGGATAGCGACCTGGCTGCCATCTGCGAAGAACACGGTTGCAGAGCCGTCGATGGCCTCAAACACGTCTGACACATAGCGATCAGGAAAGACCTTCTGATAATGGCGAATTGCCTGCCAATTCTTGCTCATTTGATTGCTCCTCTACGCGAGCCCAGATGACGGGGCGGGCTCGATGTTCTCGTCCAGCACTAGGACCGGCTTGCGGTGAAGATCGAAGCTCACCAGCCATGCTTTGCGAGAGGTTCCCGGGGTCTGGCTGACGACGGTGTAGGTGCCGTAGCTCACTCCGTACTCGCCATAGTCGGTCTCGTGGGAGTAGGTGTAGTCAGCCAGGAACCTCTGACCGACGATGATGCCTTCGGAGAAGTGCCGGATGCGGCGATCCCATTGACGGTCCTCGTTCAAGAAGTAGGACTCGCGCTGAGGGAGCCCAGCGCTCTTCCACGTCACCGTGTGGGTCCTCCGGTCCTTCACCACGGTGTCCGTGAAGGTCACCCGGTCTCCCAGGGCGAACCTGGGAGGTGTGCGCTTAGCCATCTGAGCCTCGTCTGCTGTCGTTGATCTCGTCCATGGTCGCTCGAAATGCAGCGCGGCCAGACTCGACTCCATCGTCCTGAGCCCTCTGTCGGGCCTGGGGGGTGGCATGCTCGGGGCAGAAATCGTTCATCCCCAGGGTCACCCATCCGGCTTCCCTTGCCAGCCTCTGTGCGTGCCAGTACTCGCGCTCCGTCGTCCTGAAGACGTTCTGGCACCATGCACCGTAGGTCCCGGCATTACACTTCAGGTCGAACTCGCGACGCTCGATGAGAGTCATGCGTCAGTCCTCCTCTGCTCGGGCCTTGGCGACCCACTCGAAGTTGGGAATCTTCTCCAGCGGGGTGCCGCCCAGCAACAGCCGCATGACTGCCACGTCCTCCGACGACGCCAGGAACGCCATCCCCTTGTTGACCCGCCAGTCCCACAGGAAGCGGATGTCCTTCAGCGCCTCCTGGTTGCTCTCGGTGCGGTCCTCTTCCAGACCGATCTGCGCGGCATCCGCTACGGCCTCGCGAATCTTGTCGCTCGTCAGGCCGTAGCTCGCCATGACCTGCGCCGCGATCTGGTCTGCCCGCTCCTCCGTCGTCACCGGATCGTCCCTTCGTGCACCATGGTCTGAATCCGACGCAGGACGGGGATCAGCTCGTCCTTCTCCTCACGGGTGGATGCGTGCACTCCGAACGGCAGGGCGTCAACGAGGGGAGTCGGGATCTCCTCCAGGGCCTCGATGAGCACCCTCGCCTCCCGCTGCAACAGGTCGCGCCGTGCGGTCTGTCCCGTCGGCAGGTGCGCGACGGTCATCTTCCCACTCTTGGGGTCGCGATACATTCCCCATCGACCCGACGGCGACGCCATGACGGATGCACTCACGGTGTCCCCCTTGATGACGACCTCGCGATCCTGCTTGGTGAGCTTCACGGCCCCTCCTCGGGGATCGGGAGGCCAGCCGCCCTCAGTGCGGCCTCCAGCGCCTCTACGCGGGCCTCCAGGGTGCCGGTGATGCGGCGGGCCTTCACGATGGGGTAGACGCCGTAGCGCCCGCCCTCGATGTTGTAGTCCCAGACGACCTCCACGATGTCGCCCGGCTGCGCCCCCTTCAGGGCCTTGGCTGCCTTCGGGGTCAAGGAGGAAATCTCGGTGTCGTCGGGGTACTCCTCGTGCTGCACGTACTCCAGGACGGGATACCCGAACCCGTCGCGGATGGCGACGACGCGCACGCGGGTCTCGATGCTCTGTCCCATGTCACTCCGCCTTCAGGATTCGGTGGACCTCGACGCTCGGGGTCTCCCCTCGTGTGATACGCCCCTTCGCCTGATCGCGGACAGCCTCGTCGCCCTCGATCAGGCGTCGCACGTAGGCGAGCAGGTCGGCGGGGGGATTCCTGCCGTACACGACGGGGAACAGCCGGGCCTTCGCCTCCTGCCGCGTCACTCCGAAATACTCGGCGTAGACACCGTAGGCGTCGCTCACTTGCGCTCCTCGTCGGCTCTGAGGCGCTGAATCCGGTTGCCCAGGTGGGTGATGCGCTGCCGCGAGCGCTTGATGTCTGCGGGGTCCGTCAGGTGCTTCAGCCACGCCTGCTCGGCCTCACGCTCAGCGATGCACTCCTCGATGGACTTGCCTCGGTTACGTCCCACGGTCCCTCGCCTTCCCTAGCTCTCTCAGGTGGTCACACATGGGGCACTGCCCCTCGGGCTTCACGTCGCGGGTGAAGTGGTTGTGCCGGGGTCGGACCTCGGGCACGCGGTTCTTGGGCGGCGGTGCGAGGAATCGGAATCCATCCGGGTCGCTCAACGGCTCTCCTCCTGCCTCTTCCAGGCCATGAGATGCGCCCATTGCTCGTCGGTCCAGTCCTCCGGATGACCGGGGTAGTTCGGCTCGGAGATCCGCTCTTCAGCGGGCTTCTCCAGCGGGATGACCTCGCCATTGCCGTGCATCTCGGCCACCTTCTCCGCGATCAGCTTGTTCGGCTGCGGGTAGACGGCTCCGGTGAGGGTGTCTCGCACGGCCCATTCGGCGTTCACGTCGTCAGCTCCTTCAGAATCAGGTAGTCCTTCACCCTTCCGATACGCCCGTGGGTGGGGCATTCAACAGGGTCAGCGCCGTGAGCTGCCTTCCAGTCGCGGATCTGTGCAGCATGTTGGTCGCACAGGTACATGAGCTTGCCGGTCTGCGCCTCGCACTCGGGACCGTAGATGTAGCTCGCTCGTCCTCGACAGGAAAAGGGTGCCTTGACCTCGCACTGCAGGTTCTCCGGCTTGCCCAGCAGGAATCCGCCGTCAGTCATCCCGAACCTCCTTCAGCAGGTCGTCTGCCTCGCCCTTGGTGCGCACGGTGGCGATGTGATCGCCGCTGGGTGCGTAGACATCCCAGCTCCCGCTGCGGTTCTTCACTGCGCGGCTCATGTCCGCAAAAGCGCTTACGGGCTCGGTCAACGTGCCTTCTCCTCGTCGTTGCGGAACAGGGGCAGGGCGACCTCGTGCCACGCGCCCCATCCGGGCAGGATGCCTCCGGACGTGAACCGCGTGCGGACGCGCTCGTCATCGACGTACTGCGCTTGCGAGCACACCCCGCGTCCTGTGATGACCCCGTTGTCATCCATGGTCTCGACGCTGCACTCGTGGATGGGGTGCTCCTGCTCGGGGTCGTGCCTTCGGGGAAGCTCGCATCCGTGAGATCCCCAGAACGTGTTGCATGTCGTCATCCGAACACTCCCACAATCTTCGTCAGCACCCTGTAGGCGTCCTCGATGTCGGCGGGGGTGGCTTCCGACTCGATGATTTGCCTGTGGTGCCAGCAGTGTTCGGTTCCGTCCGGCTGCACCTCATCATCGAGCGCGCCAAGCCAATTGGCGGGGTGGCGCATCCACTTGAACGGGTGGTCAAGAGTGGCGCGGAACGCCACCAGGATCGGATTCGGCTCGGGGCGGGCATACGCGGTCCACGGGTCGAACCGAAACCTGCCAATGGCGGGGGTGCTGTACCTCTCTCCTGTTAATATGCTCACCCACGGCAGCGGGTCGCGCGACGGGATGCACTCGACGCGGGGCCGATGCTCCATCGTGTAGCCAGCGGGGCTCTCGTTCAGCGCTCGGATCGCGTCCTCATGGTCTGCGCACCGGAGGTACTCTCCACCGCCGCCGTCGAGGATCACGTAGGGCTCGCCGTCGTGGCGGGCGGCGAGCATTTCGTCGGTTGTTGAGCGGATCGTCATGCTGCCCTCCGGTGGCCTTCGTAGTGGGCCTGATGAGCCCGCCACGCCCCCCGCTTGTCGTAGGGGCACTCCCCGCACGCATAGCGGCTCATGCGGTTGTTCAGGTGCCACATGGCCTCTCCAGTAGGTGCGCCCTCCTCGACGTGCCAGCGTCCGCTGCACAGGTTGTCGTGGTGCTCCTCCCAGCGAGCCATCTCCTCGGGGTCGGTAGAGTAGTGGTCATCCGTCATGCCGCACTCGGGGCAGACTCGGCTCATTCCGGGTCACTCCTGCCTTCGCTGCCCGTCTCGCGCACGTAGGGGTTGGGCAGACCGGGATCGTCCGCTGTGTCCCTCAGGATGCTGCGCTGCTGCTCCGCCTTCAGGGCCTCGATGTTGTCCTCCATGCGCTGCTCGGCCCATTTCGTGCGGGCTGCGGCCACGGTACGCTCCCAGCGATCCGCGTTCACCAGCACGTCCCCCACGGCGTCGAGACGGGCCAGTACCTCGATCTCGAAGTCGGTCACGGGGCGGGCTCCAACGCAAGGATGGCGTGGGCGGTTGCGAGCTGCGCCTGCAGGGCTCGGTATCCCACCTCTGTGGTGCCTCCGAACCGCTCTGCCTCTCCCAAGGCCTTCTCTGCGGCGATGCGGTGCTTCGTCACGCGCTCGGCATGCTGCTTCGCCAGCTTGGCGCGATGCCGTCGTGCGATGGCCTCCTTCTGCGCGTGCGTCAGGGGGCGCTTCGCCTTCTTCTCTTCAGCCATGGGTCATTCTCCTTTTCGATGGGGACTACGGGGTGCGGTTCATGATGCGTTCCACGAGTCAGCTCCCCCCTCCGGGCAGGTCCTCGGGCTCTGCCCCATCCGGTGAGCCATCTTTCGCAGGTGTGGGCTCTTCGTCCTTCTCCAGCCACTCCAGGAACAGGTCTGCGAGCTTCAGCGGGCCTTTGGCCAGATCTTTAGCGAAGTAGCTGCGCTGTCCAGTGGGACGCAACCCCTCGTAGCGCTGTACGGCGGCTTCCAGGGCCACTTGCCGGTTCGTCGCCATGGGTCAGCTCTCCAGGATCTCAGATGCGATGCTGCGGGCGGTGGCTCGGTCGATGTAAGGAGCGTGAGCCTTGATGAGCTTCGCGATGTGCTTGTGCGTCAGCTTGGATGCTGTCTCCCGCTCGGCTCGGAGGGTCCTCAGCTCCTTAGCCTGCTCGATGGCCTGCTCGATGTAGATATCCCCCATGGTCACGAGATCCATGAGCAGACGGGCCTTCTCGTCGTCGGTCAGAGTCGGGGGCTCATTCAGCAGGAACTGACCAGCGGTGTGGTTAGCCACTGCTCGAAGCTGCTTCCATGCCAAGCCGAACCCGTATTCGGGGGTCTCCTCCGGCGTGCTCACTGCTTCGCCTCCTGCTGCCGGTCGATCAGCTCCAGGGCGGCAACAAGAATTGCGGCTGCCTGCTTGATCTCCTCCCGCGCGGATTCGGGGGATGAGGTCTCGCCCAGGTGTCCCAGGCGATAGTGGGCCTCTTCGATGAGGTGGATCAGGCCTTGGGCGTCGTCGTGCTCGGCGGTGTAGCCCAGTTCGATCTGCCGTACTCGCTCATCCGCTACGGCGACAACGGCTCGGGCGGTGCGTACCTCGTAGTTGCTCATCGTGCCTTCGTTTCAAGAATCGGTGGTAGGTCACTCCTGCCACCCCCTGATACGCCGGTAGCTCGGCGCTGAACAAGGGTCAGGAACTGCCGCGAGCGCGCGAACAGACCGCACGTGTCTAGGCGACCTCTTCCAGGTGGCGGATCTCGGCTGCGAGCTGCTCGGCGTAGACTCCGGCGCTGCTGTGGATCTCAGCTCCCGTGCGCTTGTTGACGACTCGCACGGTGTAGGTGTCTGAGGGGTCCAGGGTGACGACGACGCGCACGATGCGCGTGGAGGGCTTCGCGTCGAAGTACAGACTCTTCTCGTCCTGCAAGAATCCGCGAGCGCCGATGGAGGCGAGCGCCCAGACCCCGATCTGCTGCTTGATGATGGCTGCCGTGCTCATGGTCAGATGAGGGCCTTTAGGGCGGCGACGATATCGGCGGGAAGTTCGGACTCGAACGCGAGGGGCTTGGCGATCTGCGCGCCTGCGGTGCCGTCCTTCTTCGCGTAGTGCCCACTGACTCGAAAAGCTCCGTACTCGGCATCCCAGATGACGCTGTTGGCGATCACGGCTCGACGCGAGATGGTGAGCGTGCGCTCCTCGAAGTTCACAGTGGGATAGCCATAGTGGCTAACCGATGCGGTGAGGTTCTCTGTCGTCGTCATGCCCTCAGTCTACTGGATGCGGATTGCAATTGCAACCTAGACATAAGAATGTGCCTGAGGAATCAATCCCCAAGCACGGTCTTGACCGTACTAGGGGAAGACTTTTCTGTCAATAGGGGTTGCAATTGCAATCCCAACGTGTTAGACTGAATCCAGGTCAACAAGCTAGGAGGAGACGAGGTAGCCGGGACCGGCCCGGATGGTGAACCAGCAGAGGGGTTGTACCGCCCCTGCCCGAAAACTCCCGGCACTCGTGCAGGGGCGGTACAACCCCTCCAGCCGCTCGGCTTCGGTTCACCCGCCCCCGTGGGGGACCTTCGGCTAGGCCTCCTCTCGCTCTGTCATGTCTTCAGTGTAGCCGATTCGGATTGCAATTGCAATCTACTGAGGGCAGTTCTTTCAGGAAACATGCGAGACCCCCGCGAGCGCCGAAACACTGCGGGGGTCTCTGTGAGATCTACCTACTGCTCGGGGGGCGACTCCACGGTGTCCTCCGATGCATGCACGTCGGCCCCACCCTCGAACGTCTCCCGGTTGTCCTCGGGCTCGAACGGCTTCAAGGGCTCCGGCATGGGCGGGGTCTCTGCGGGGATGTTGTCAGTCATTGGTGCTCCTCTCGATGCCTCACGATACTCGTGAGACGTGCTGTGCGCCCCTGTGGGACGTTTTCAGGCCTCAGGGGACCCCTCGGTACCTTCCGGCTCCTCTGCGAGCTTCTGCAGGGCCGTCGTGAGCGAATGCGCTCGCTGATGCAGATCCTCCAGGGTGCCGTCATTGTGAACCACGATGTGGAAGTGCTCACGAGTGAGAGTGACCTCACTGCTGTGATAGGCGGCGAGCTGTGGATCGAGTGCGTCATCGATGGCGCGAACCACGGCTGACGCGGTGCCTGCTGCGCCTTCTCGCTCGATCCAAATCAAGATTCCACCCAGACGGTCGATGAGATCCCGCTCATTCTCGTAGCGGATACCCGTGAGGATCACTGGGATCTCTGCTGCTCGGATCTCCTCGATGCTGCGCTCTACGGCTCTCGTCCAGATGTTCTCATCGAGCTGCATCCGCCCGACCTCAGTGCCCAGCACTTGCAACAGGCGACGCACCTCGGGAATCTTCTTCGCCTGCGCGTATCCCACGATGTCGTTCAAGTCCCGGTAGCGGGTGACCATGGTCCGCGTCTCTGCCCAGCCTGCCTCGGCTGCCCAGGCTTCGTAGCCGGGGTGGGTCAAGTCGATGTACGGGTTGAGTGTGTACAGGGCATGCGCCAGTGGGTCGCTCATGCCCAGCTTCTGAAATCCGTAGTCCGCCACGAGGAAGTCCGCGAACGTGTCCTTCCCCGCTCGAAGTCTCCCGCCCATCCCGATGAGCATGGGGCGCTTCACCTCGGGAGATGGGGACTCGATACTGCGCTCGGCTCGGGTGAGGATCTCGCTCGCCTCGGCTTGGAATGCTCGTGCGCCCTCGATGATGTTCCGATAGGGCTCTGGAATGGTCATGGCTGCTCCTTCGCGGGTGCGGGCTTCTTAGCTCGGCTCGTGGGCTTTGATACGTCCGGAGGGTCCAGTTGGGCACCCTGGGTCTCGAAGTGGGCTGCGAGCGCCGTTACAGGCTCTCTGAGGGCCTCCAGGGCTCGTGCTGCACGTTCGTAGGCCTCGACGGATGCCAGGGCTGCATAGACCTTCGCCAGCTCTGTGGCTGCTGCATCGTCCAATGGTCGGGTGCGGATGTCCTCTGCCCATTCCAGGGCTCGGGTGTATGCGCTCTTCGTTTCGGAATCTTCACTCACGGGGTCTCTCCCGGGTCCAGGCCGATGAACTCCTCCAACGTCGCGTCTGCGACGCATGCCGGACACCAGTCCTCGTCACGAGTCTCTTCATCGTCATCCACGGCTACCGGGATCAGAACATCCGATGGGCTGTTGCAGGAATCGCAGATCATGCTGTGGCTTTCGTCTCCAGGTACAGGGTGAACACTCGCACGGCCTCATCCAGGAGGAGGAACTGCTGCCCGTCTCCCAGTGTCTTCACGTCTGCTGTAGCTGCGATCCAGCCATGCAGGGTGTCGCTGATGTTGCCCAGGGCCTCGGTGTACTCGGCTTCCAGCTCTCGCTGTGCACTCTCTGCTGCCTCGTAGGCGGCAAGCGCCTGCGCTCGTCCTGATGCTGCGCTCTGCACTGCGGCGATGGCTTTGCGGAATGCGCCCAGGTCTGCGGCTGCATCCAGAATCGGCTGTTCGGAGGGGATGTTTCTCGATGCCAGCGTGTGGAGACGCTCGATGGCCTGCGTGAGGATCTCGTGCTGCTCGATTGCATCCGTGAGGCGGGCGATGTCTCGTGCGAGCTGCTGTGCTCGGGAAATCAGCTCTTCAGCTCGGGTCAGGGCCTCGTCCTGCTGCTTGACGGCTTTGTACGTCGGAATCTTCTGCTTGATGCTCTCCAGGTCATCCGCTCGGGTCCGGAGGGTAGCTGCGTGGGCCAGCTTCTGCCGGTTGCTCTCTCGGGCTCCCTCGAAGATGACGTTCACGTTCGTCAAGCTGCCCAGGGTGCGGGCTACCTCGCCCGATGAATCATCCAGCAAGTACGGCTTGTCGAACTGCCCTGCGTAGTTGATCGGGTCACGTGAGTCGATGCCCAGGAATCGGGAAACCTCTTCGGGGGTCTCTCCGCCCAGCTTGGTGAACGTGCGCTGCTGCTCTGGGTTGTCGTGAGGAACTACGACGTAGGAGTTGTCTGCGGTGCCCTTGCCTCGGGTCAGGGTGACCGTGCCTCGCTCTGTGCGCACGCTGATGGCGCATTGCCGCTCGCCATGGCTGATGAACTCTGCCCCTCGACGGTTCGAAGTCACCGTGCGGAAAGCTCGGGTGAATGCGCTCTTGCCCGATGAGCTTGGGCCGACGATCACCGTAAGCGGTGCAAGGTCCAGGCTCACATGGTGGAGGGATTGAAAGTTGCGGATCTCGACGTTCTGAATCATCTAGGTCTCCCGCTACTGATACGTCCTGCGTGGGCTGTTGGCAATGCGATGGATGCTGTCTCGGGAAAGCCCCGTCAGCTTCACCAGCGCTCGCTCGGGGATCTTCGCCTCTCTGCAGTCCCTGATGAGATCGTCTCTGATGGCTAGCTGCCGCTTGTAGTTGGCCAGGGCTTCATCCACCGTCTCCGCCTGCTCTCTCAGTGCATCCAGTGCCATCGTCACACTGACGCGGTGGGGCTCTGTAGCTGTGCGCATTGTCTGACCGCCTCTCAAATGTCGGGTCCACCCTACACAATTCTGCGGGGTGGGCTACGGCACTCGTTTCAGGAAACGTAGGGGGTATCCGAAATGATGTTTTGAGAAACGAGGAAGTGGGAGATCGAGCTGCCCCGTGTTTGCAGGAACCTCGGGGGGAATGGCAACGGCCCCCGGAGGTCCGTAGACCAGTCCAGGGGCCGCTGTGCTTGTGGCTTGGTGGGTTGCGAGCTACGCGGTGACGCTGAACGCGGCGTCCAGTGCCTTCTGCACGCGCTGCATGGCCTCGTCGTACTCGGCCTTGAACTGCTCGTGCGGGATGCGGCTGCTCTTGGCTCCGCCGTCGATGTCGTTCAGGTGCCGCCCGGTGGTCTGGCTCCACACGTTCTCGCTGACCTTGCGGCTCTGGCCGGGGACGTGGAACGCGACGGGGGTGGAGTGCGAGAACCACACGACGACGTTGCCGACGTACAGGCGGGTGAGGTTGTCGTCCTGACTGCGGGAAATCTCGATGGTGGCCATTGGGCTCTTCTCCTTCGTGTTCGTGATGCTCTGGGTCGGGTGGTGTGCGGGCGTCAGGTGAAGCGGCGACCGTCCTTGGTGCGCTCGATGCTGAAACTCGACAGGGTGCCGATGCCGCCGTAGGCACACACGTCTCGGAGGTGGCGCGCGTCCGCGAGGGTGTCTGCGTGGTCGATGATCTCGTCACCCTGCTTGATGACGTATGCGGGGATGCTGTCCATGGTGCAATGGTAGCCAGGATGGGTGGCAATTGCAATCCCTTGTTTCAAGAAACTTAGTGCACGCCGATCTTGCGAGCTGCTCGAACTGCAGCTCCCCGGGCCTCGATCCTCTCCCGCTCGGCGCGGAAGATCTCGTCCGCCTCCTCGGAGGCGAGTGCGAGGAACCATCCCTTAGTGGGGGAGATCTCACTCAGGGGGATGAACGTGCCCAGGTCCTTGCGAACCAGCGCCTGTGCAGCTCGGTAGGTCGGCCCCTGTACGTAGACACCGTGAGGAACCTCGCGCTCGGCCAGCTCCCGTGCGCGTGCGAGGAGGTCGGCCTGGAGCTTAGGAAGTGTCTTGGTCGTCATGGTCAGTTCCCCTCGTCGCGCTCGATGATGTGGCCGTGCAGGTAGAAACGGCGTCCGTCCTCGCGCTCCAGGAGGAGGGTGTGCGGGCCGTTGATTGACGTGGGGTGAGGAACCGCGATGCCGTGGGTCCATTCACGGGGTGCGGGAAGCAACCCCCCGGTGGCCTGCCGGTAGCGAATCTTGTCGCCCTCTTTCACGTGGGAGCCGTCCGTATAGGTGCACACGGTCAGACCTCCTGCTTCGTGATCTCTGTGACCTCGGTCACCAGCTCGTATCGGATGTCCTGCCACTTGTATCCATAGATACACTCGAACCGGTCATTCCACTCGATGTGAGCGGAATCGAGTCGATGCCAGCTCTTGTAAAGCTCGATGGCTGCCGGGGTCGGCTCCCCGATCTGCACTCGGTTGTTGAACCGGATCTCGGTAGCCCCCCATTCCGTGAGGGAGACCTTCGGCGTGTACTCGTGCACGATCTGCATGAAGTACCGCGCGCTCGACGTTCGAGAAATCTTGTCGCCCATGATCAGACCTCCTGCCATTCGCCGTTGATGAGGCGTTCCAGGCGGAACTCCGCCTCTGCGATGCGCCCGCCCTTGTCCTCGGCCCGGGAAAGCTTGTTGAACAGGATGTTCAGGCTGCGGTGTGCACTCTTGTGAGTGTTGAACGCGCGATGGAAGTTGACCGGCTCACCTCGGTAGCCGCCGTAGACGGCGTAGCGCTCCTCGACCATGTGGAGGCTGTAGCCCTCGAACGTGAGCGCGTGGTCCATCGAGAACGAATGGTGAGCGTGGAACCAGGGGAGGAGGCTCGTGCGCGGCATGGCGGCGACGTACTCTCCGTCACGGTGGATCTCGACCCACTCGGAGGTTGGGATGTCGATGGTGAAAGTGTTCATGGTGTCCTCCTGCTTGTTGACCTGAGATCAGCATAGCCGATGAGGATGGCAATTGCAATCTCTACCTGGATGTTTCTTGAAGCGAAGCAACCCCCCGAACGCGAGGGGCTCAGGGGGTTGCTTGCTCGTCTGAGCTACTCGGACATGTGGGCCATGAGCGGCTCATACAACTCGTTGCGCTCGGTGAGGGCCTGCCAGTTCTCGATGCTCTCGATGATGGTCAGGAACTCGCGGTACGGAATCTTCTTGGTCGCCACCTCGAAGTCCTCACCCCACGACGGCTGAGCCTCGAAGTAGACGACGACGCCCGCCTCGTGCTCGTCGGTCTTGGGACGGTCGCTGATGACCAGCACGGGATGCTCGTTGTCGCCCAGGCGCGCGCTGATGCCGAAACCAGTCTCGGTGCCCAGGATCTCGGAGCGGGCGAGCATGTCCTCGAACACGACACGGGCCAGATAGTCGGGGTCGGTCGCTCGGCCCGAGTTGAGTCCGTGCACGGCGCTCTTGATGATGCGCTCGCCCGCCCAGTGACCGTACAGATAGACGCGGCTCGGAGTGTTGTAGGTGTTCTCGATGACGATGTTGCTTCTGTCTCCCATGGGAGCCTCCTAGTTGTTAGCGGTGGGCGGATCTACGCAGCGTGGCGGATGCTCGCGATGCGGCCCAGGAGATTGGACCAGGAGCACAAGTAGTGCATCCCTCCCGCAATGCCCTTGCCGGGGATGTAGTGCCAGGTGGAGGTGGCCTCAGGCTTGGCACCTGCGGGAGACTCGACACGTGTGTTGTTGCCCATGTCTTTGGTGAACGCACGAGCTGGCTCACTGAGTTTGCCACCGCACACCTCGCACGGCAGGTCTCCAGCCTCCCCAGAGTTGAGCATGTGGAACATGACTCCCTTTCGCTTGCCCTTGAATCCCTGGATGGCGGCGTCGAACGTGCGGGCGACAGGGTATGCGTAGGCGCGAAATCCCTCACCCCAGCTCCACGGCGACGCAAAATCGTCCAGGTGAGCGGTGCGAGCGGCCCAGGCGGTGTCTGACTTGTTCATGATGCCCCCTACGTTTTGTTGACCTGGGATCAACATAGCGGATAAGGACGGCAATTGCAATCCTCGACTTCTTATTTCTCGAAATCACATGCCGGGATGTCGAAACGCCTCTGCTCGCTGCGTGTTCATGTAGTTAGTCCGGAGTCTGCAGAGACTCGGGAGGAGCGTCGCTCACCTCGATGCGCCCATCGTCGTGCCGGATCACCCACTGCTTGGGCAGGACGAAGATGTCTCCCTGCTCGCTGCCGAATCCGATAGACCAGCCCGGACCGTATCCGTAGCCAAAGGTCTTGCCGTCCTCGGTTGCCAGGAGGGAAGTGATCTCGCTCGGGATGCCTTCGAACGGGTTGCCGCTCGGAGCCCACTGCACTGCGCGCGTCATGACAACAGCTCCGTCCACCCTGCGATGGTGGCAAGACGGAGGAGGTCTCGGATCTCGCTGAGCCGGAAGAATCCGTCTTCGGAGATCCGGAAATCTTCCGTATGGATCTCGTACCCGAAACTGGCATTGGGTGTCCCGGGTCCGCCCCCGGTGATGCGGTAGCGCTGCCCACTGAACTCGAACGTGCGGTCGCGGTGGATGGTCGGCACCGTCCGCGTCGGGATCTCAGCGATGGTGCGCTTGCATGCTCGGCACCGCTGCACCCCGGTCGTGCCCGTGACGATGTGATGCGTGGAGTTGTCACTCCCCGGCTGCGCACCGCTCTTGTCGCACCACTGCTCGGTAGCCAGAATCTTCTCGATCATGATTCACCAGCCTCCCTCGGTGGCGATGCGACGCTCGCGCTCGGCGTCGCTCATGGGTTTGAGGATGTCGAACAGCGGTCGATTGGTCTTGGCGGCGTGCTCGGCCTCGCTGCGGAAGTACTCGACCATGGTGACCTCGGCGGGCACGACGTGCTCGGTGGCCTCGACCGCGTAGGCGGTGCCTGTCCTCGTGCTCGTGTCCCACTCGTACTCGGTGAACAGGTACTCGTCGCGGAGCTTCTCGCGCACCCCGATGAAGCCTCGGCTGCCTGCGTTCCAGGCTCCCACCACGAGATTGCGCGACCGGATGATGTAGATGCGCCGGTCCTCCAACTGCTCGATGGGGATGCGGCCCTTCGGCTCGTTCATGCTGCTCCTCAGATGTGGAAGTCGATGTAGACCAGGCGCGAGTCGTCCTCGAACTTGTCGAGCGCGGCGATGAGGCGCTCGACCCAGGCGATGTCGCCACCGCTCTCGTCGCGGAACGAACCCCACCAGCCCACGGTGCCACGCTCGACCCACTCGAAGTCGTCCACCAGCGTGGGGCTGCCATCCGCCTCGTAGACCGCCTCGTTGGTAGCCGTGGGGTCCTGCTCGACCTTCACGGGCACGACGATGTGCTTGGGGAACCACCAGGGGAGGTAGGCGCGGCAGTCCAGGCGCTTCGCCTCGGCGGCGTCACTGTCCTCGAAGCCGTACACCTTCTCGACCTCGATGCCCTGCTCGGCGTGAGCCAGGCGGACGTTCTGCTCCAGCGAGTCGGTGCGCTTGTCCGGGTTGGCGTCGAACCAGGCCTTCGTGATCGCGCGCTGCTGCTTCCAGGCGTTGTGGAACTCCTTGATCTCGGCCTCGACGGCTGCCAGCTCGGCCTGCGCCTCGGGGTCGTTGAGGTTCACCAAGGCCTTCTGCAGCTCTTCGCGGAGGCCCGAAATCTTCTCGCCCTGCCGCTCGCGGTAGGTCTGCTCCCACCGGCCACCGATGGTCCACCAGTCCCACTTGCTCAGCGGGTTGTAGGTGTGGCGCACGGCTCCGTCCTCGCGGATGTCCTCCGGCTCCTCGAACTTGATGGCGTCGGCGTAGACCTCCTCGTCGGTCCACTCCAACTTCTTCGGGAACTCGGTGCGGAGGTACTCCAGGTGCTGCTCGTTGCTGACACCCTCGGCGTACTTCACCGGGTCCTCGATGAACTTGGCGTAGGTGCCATCGCGGTACTCCTCGATGGCCTTGCGACCAGCGGCGATGGTGTCCTCCTTGGTCGCCCAGCGCTCGACCTCGATGTTCTCGCTGAACTTGGCCAGCGCGGCGTCGAGATAGTCGTTGAGCGCGGTGCCCGCCGTGATGTCGCGGGCGTCTTCGCCGTAGAGGGTCGGGAACGCGGTGCGCTGCCCGTTGATGATGAACTCGGTGTTGCTGGGAACCAGCACGGCTCCGATGAAGTGCGTCATGGGGATCTCCTAGATTGACCGGTCTTTTCTTTGATACGCGCGTGGGGGCTTACTCAGCCATGGCTGCCTTGATGGCGTCCACGATGATCTGGGGAACCTTGCCGAACACCTGCACGATGCTGTCCGCGTCCTGCAGATAGAGGACGTGGCGATGGCTAATGGTGCGCTGCCCACCCTCCCAGCCCACTGAGAGGACGATGCCGTCAACCGTGATGTGGCCGGGCTTCACGTCAACGGCGCGATGCTCCTTGAAGATGGTGCGTGCCATTCTCAGCTCGCCTTCTCGATCTTCACGACCTCGTAGCGGTCGATCTCCTTCTTCCACACCTCGAACTTGGGGAGAGAGCGGCGTTTGGGTTGCACGGGCTTAG
Organism: uncultured Cellvibrionaceae bacterium; assembly: GCA_964542655.1. Taxonomy (GTDB): domain Bacteria; phylum Pseudomonadota; class Gammaproteobacteria; order Pseudomonadales; family Cellvibrionaceae; genus Cellvibrio. The sequence goes on along the minus strand of CAZIWB010000017.1, from coordinate 43,258 downwards.
GCATGAAGACGCCGGAGGGAGTGTCGGGGTGCTCCTTCTTGAACTGCTCCACGGCCTCCCACTGCACCAGCTTCAGCCCGTGCTGCTTCAGCTCGATCTCGAAGTCACGCTCGACGCTGGCCTTGGCCTGCTCGTACTTCTCCTCGAAGCTGTTCAGCTCTTCGGCCTTGGCCTGCGCGGCCTCCTGGGTCTCGAAGTAGCCGTAGTCGGGGTCCGGGCCGTAGCTCTCCCACTCGCTGTAGTTCCAGTCAGCCTCGGAGCGATAAGCACACTCCAGCATGTAGATGGTCATGCTCAGCTCTCCCTCTGCATGTCACTGATGCGCGTGAGGCTGAGACCCGTCCGATACTCGACAGGAACCCAACCGGGGAACCGCTGCCAGGACTCGGGGTAGGGGCGCACGATGCCCGGGTGCCCGTTGAAGGTCACCTGGGTGCCCTCGGGGGCACTCGACCACGGGCAGGTGCATCCGGGGCGCTCACACGTCTTACGAAGCTCGGCGGCGGTCATGATGGACACCTTGTGCCAGGCCAGGCGATCCCACTCGGTAGTGGCATCGACGTAGGCGTCGTGGGTGTCGAATCCGTCAGCGATGATGGTCATAGTCACGCCTCCCGCTTGCTCTGCGCGTACTCGTAGTCGTGACGCTGCGCCTTCAAGTCCTCGGGGTCCGTCCAGGCATCGATGACCGGAACGTACCGACGGTGAGCGGGCTCCCGCTCGGAACGGATGAAGTCCCGGATATCGAGATCCCCGCTCTTCTCTGCTACGTGTCGTCCCATTTTGGAACCTCCTGCTTGTTGACCTGTAGTCAGCGTACAGGAGAGAGATTGCAATTGCAACCCCTCACACGACTTTGCTGAACGGTGCAGAGGCAACCAAGATCCAGTTGTCGCTCTGAGGCCTCGTCGTGCCGTGCTTGTCGAACCACTGACCGCTTTCTGCGAGCGTCCATGGATCTCCCGTGTGGTCCCGGTACTTACCGGGCTCGGTCGGGACCACAACCAGCGCTATCGGCTCGAACTGAGGTCGAAGCGCCTCCAGCTCTGCCGTGCGCTGCGTGGGCCAGTCTCTCGGGCTGAGGTCGGGCTCGATGGGATTGTTCTCGGCCATGTCAGACCACCTTCGCGTACTTGGTGAGGCGAGCGAGGTGCTCCTCGGCCTCGTTGATGTCCTTGTACTCGGTGCGAACCACCATGGTGTCGAGCCCTCCGCCCTGAGGGAACTCGAAGTACCATCTGAGGTCGATGGTTATGCGCTCGGGGAGCGGCACCCGCGTGGACTCGTTAGGGTAGGTGACGTTGTGCTTGGCCACTGCCTCCCGCATGCGATCGACTGCTGCGATGAGTGCATCGCGCTCGCTCTCGAACTCGGGTCCGGGGTTGACGTACCCATGAGGAGCCGACCAGTAGATGTGCTTGATGATTGCGCCCTCAGGAACTCCCTTGGCTGTCACGATATCCATAATTCTTCTCCCCGAAGCTCAGCGGTTGACGTAGAGGTAGCTACCGTAGGGATCTGCTGTCTCGACGGCTGCTTGGAATCCCTCGGGAGTGGACAGGTCGAACTGCGACTGCAGCTCACCATTGGAGCGCTTGGCCGGAGTCTTCCAGCTTGCGGGCTTCACCAGCTTGCCGGTGCTCTTCTCCACGAAGGCGTGAACGCGGCCCCCGCTTGAACCCTCCATGCGCTGGGTGATGCGGTCGAACCGAACCCCGGACTCCACGGCGAACTCGTATCGTGGGCGATGGGTGTCAAACTTCTTCTGCAGTGCTTCTGCGTACTGAGTAGCGAGCATGGTGCCCTCCTCCTGCTTGTTGACCTGTGTTCAGGATACACAGTCAAGATTGCAATTGCAACTTAGGCTACCCGGGGCTTCTCGTGACAAAGGCAGCGCCCCGTCACGGTTCTCTTGTCAGCGTGGAAGCACTGACCGTTGAAATCATGCTCCGTGGTCTCGTGACGACAGACCAGACACTTCTCGGTGTAGCCCAGGGCGTGCGCCATGGCGTCCTCCCCCTCGCCGCGATGGTATGCGGTGAGGGCTGCGTCAATCTTCTTCTGCGCTGCTCGGAGCTTCGTCAAGAACGCTGCTCCCTGTGCCTCGGTGAATCTCATAGGTCGGTGACTCCGAACACCTGCTTGAAGCGCTCGTAGGCCCACTCGACTCCCTCGGAGGCGTCAGCGTCTGTCTGGTCCTGTGCCATGGCGAGCAAGTCCTCGAACTCGTCCAGCATTCGACTCACTCGCTGCGCGACGAAGGCATCGACCTGCGCCTGAGCCATCCTGCGCTGTTCGGGCTCCTCGGCAACCTGAGCTGTGGGCGCGTTGTCCAATGCTGCGGTGAACTCCTCGACGGGATCGACCTCTCGGAACTTCTCCTCGTAGTCCTCGGGTGCGACCAGCATGGGATCGACAGCACCAGGCACCTTGATGAACCAGAGATTCAGCCCCTGAGCTTTGGAGAGATCGATCTCCAAATCTTCTTGCGCGGCGATCTCCTCGTCCGCATGAGCTGCACGGAACCAGCCGACGATGACCTCCTGAGCATCCTCGTCTCGACTGTTGACAGCCTCGTACAGGATGGTGCTGCGGAGGAATCTGAGGGTCATGCGACGTGTCTGCCCTTCTTCTCGGCGGGAATGAGCGCGAACGCGGCCCAGGCGATAGCCACAGCGACGAGGAAAACGATCATGTCGCTCACCTCTCGGCTCCCTTCGATGCGGCCCAGAGAGCGCCCTTGACGAACACCTCGCGGAATGCTCGGACGACGGCCTCCTCGGAGAACTCGCTTCCAGGGACCGCCTCAGCCGCTGCCTCCTCGACGCCCTGCAGGATCTTGTCCATCCGCTTTTGGCGCTCGAAGCACTCCTCACAGCGGTAGGCCTGCTGCACGATGCGGAGAACAGCGACCGGGCAGTCACTCTGCGCGTACTTGCACCCGTGATCGGCGCAACAGTGAGCGTGGTGAACGGCAATGCCGTAGGGCATGAGCGCCAGCTCTTCACTGCTGAGCTGAGCCGGGAACGAACGACCCTGCAAAACGAAGATGGCCTGCTGCCACTGCTGCGGAGCGTTGTTCTCGCGCATAGCCTCGTCACGCTTCTGCGTGAGCCAGCGGAGTCCTGCGGTGATGTCCACCGTTTGCGTGTTCTCTTTGGCGGCGCTCATTCGGCTTCCAGTTCCAGCGCCTGGGTCGAGGGGGAGTCGATGGACGCCTGGCCTCCCACGATCACCTGAGCGGTGAGAATCTGCGCCTCGATGTCGGCACGCGCCTGGGAGGTCACGTCCTCTGCCGCCGCCTTCAACGACTTGACCGCGAACGCGGCGTTGGAGGGAGCGTTGTTCACTCTGGACCGGAGCGTGTTCAGGCGCTCACGAACGGCTCGCACACCGGCCTTGGACTCGACGGCCTCCTCCAAGGCGGTGAGTGCGGAGTCGATGTCGGAGACCAGTTCCGAGACCGCCTCGCGGGTCTCCCGGAGGTTCTCCTTGATGCGCGGCTCGAACGGCAGTCCAGCGACCGACCTCTCGCTCTCACGAGAACGAAGGGTGACAGGTACGCCGGAGCCCAGACCCATCGAAGAGACCAGGGAACCCCACTGTGCCAGCGACATTTCGACCTCGACCAGAGTCTCGCGAGGGTACACCCAGTCGCGGTGCAGACTGCGATCACGCTCGGCAGTGAGAACTCGGAACGTGATGGTCTCGTTGTGCTGGAGATCCGACTGGAACAGCGTGCGCGGCGTGCCGTGCCCACGACTGACGGTGGCGACGGCGAAGGCGGGGTGGCTGTCCCGAGTCCCCTCGGAGGGGGAGAGGATCGGCTCGGAGTGAATAGGTTCGATGGCCATGTCCGGCCTCCCTTCCGAAACGCCATCCGACGTTTCACAAAACGAAGACTACCAGAGACGGATTACAATTGCAATCCTACTCGGGATCTGCCTGCTGCTTGCGCTCCGACACCCGCATGAACATGCGCACTTCGGAAGTCTTCTCCTCGTCGTAGCCCAGATCCCAACCACCGAGATGCACGTCATGCGGCTGCTCTCCGCCCGGGCGGAGGATCACAATGGCTTCCCCCGTGATCTCGTTTCGAAAAACGAATGCTTCTTCAGGCTTAGGCTTCCAAGTCACGTCATCCTGCCTTCAGTTGATAGTCCCCGACCACCTTGTCGTAGTCAGCTACACGAGCGAGCACCAGCTCGGCCTTCTCGGTGAGATCCTTCCACGATGCCGTGGCGTACTCGAAGCCGATGGGCCGCGAGAGACCCTTCCGACCTGGGACGTGCTGCTCCATGAGCCGGATGGTGATGGGCTGAGTGCGGGACTTCGGGTTGTGCGTGATCTCCCACCAGCGGCCTGGACCTGCCTGGGGGAGATCCTCCTCGGTGTACTTCTCTGCGGGCTTCTGTGTGACCATGAGGTGTCCTTCCGTCAAGCACTGATACGTCGTTATGAGAGCATGAGAAAGGGCCGGTCTCGAACCCGATAATCGAGACCGGCCCACCAACCCCAACTAGAGGGGGGAGGAGGACGCCCCCCGGCATCCTCGTCGCTCAGAGTGGACTTGAACCACTGACCTGCGGAGTATGAAACCGCTGCTCTACCAACTGAGCTACTGAACGTTGTCCGTGACCGGGGAAGATCCCGTGAAATCTTCCCCGGTCACGGAGTGCACCTATTCTGTCAGTCTCTCGACTTTGTGACTAGAGGCCCTTGCTGAACTCCGTGATGAGACGGGGGACAGCGGTGTCGAACCCGGCGATATCGAGCATGCCCGCGTCGTTCGGGTCCGCGATGGTGAACTTGGTCGCCGTCGTAGCCACCACGATGAGCTTCGCCTGGATGCCCGTCTTGCGACGGTACTCCTCCAGCGCCTCGTGCGGGTGGCTATGGCCCGCGTAGGTCTCGTTGTCGGTCATGACGATGAACGTGTCCACCTTCAGTCCCTGGTCGAGCGCGTAACGGATGGCTGCACTCGCGTCGGTCGAGCCGAACGTCATGCTTGCCGTCTTGCGGAGCACGTCATCCAGCCGCATGCGCGGGCTGATGCCCAGATCCCGGACGGTGTTGGCGAAGCCCACGATGTGGACCTCGGGCTCCACCGCCGCCGTGACCAGCGACAGGGCTGCCACCGCCTCGGAAGGCATGAGCGGCACTCCTGCGACCTGACCCCACGCCATCGAGCCCGACACGTCGAGACCGATGAGGGTGCGCTTGCCTGCGGGCTCCACGGCCTTGAACGCGAGGTAGAAGGCCTTGTCGAGCGCGTCCACGATCTTCGGGACCGGCGTCCAGCTCTCGGTTCCTCGGAGCGAGCGACCACCAGAGTAGGTCTTCAACGCGATGAGGATGTTGAGAGGGTGGATGCGAGCCTTGATGAGCGCGTCCTGGTCCGTCAAGCGGGAGACGATCTCAGCCGTGCGCCCCCCGAGCGGAGAAATGACTCCCACGCGGGTGAGCTTCGGCAGGTTGCGGAGCAGAGCACCGAGCGGCAGGTTGCCGTCGAGCAGAGCCTCCCAGACCTCGGCCCGGTTCAGCGCCTCGGAAGGAACCATCTCCCAGGAGAGTCCGTACTTCCGGATCAGGTCCGGAATCTTCTTCGCGTCGGCGGTCTTGGCCAGCTCCACGCCCTGGATGAGCTTCGGCAGTGCCTCGAACTCGACCTTGCGACCGACGATCCAGTCGTAGAGTGCCGACGCCTCGGGGTTGAGCCCGTCCTTGTTGGAGCGGACCCGCTTCGAGAGGCGGAGGATGTCTGCGTGCGTGAAGCCCTCACGGCTCTGGTACTTCGCTGCCTGGTAGGCCACCTGAGGGATCGTCTTCGACGTGTACCAGCGCGCGAACGCCTTCTGAGCGCCCATGCCGAACCGCTGGAACTGCGAGAGGAACCCGGCGAACTCGAACAGCGTGGTGCCCGTGCGAGCGACCTTCTGAAGCTGCGCGTAGCCGTAGTTCTTCGCCGCTGCGAACTCCGTCGTGGCGATGACGAGAGCGAGGGCGAACAGCGCGGGCTGCTGCTTAGCTGCGCGGCCTTCCACGGACACCTCGGTGATGAGATCGATCAGCTCGGTGGTCTGCTCCAGGGAGGCACCGCCCACGTAGTCCTGGATCGTCTTCGCGTTCTGCAGCGAGAGCTTGGCCCCGCTCTGGTAGAACGAAGCCTCGGAGCCCAGGATCAGGAACCGCTTGATGCGGTTGAGAGCGTCCACCGTGAAGGTGTAGCCACCTGCGTTGTTCTTCTTCTGCCCCGGAGCTGCCTTCTTGGTCTGCGGGGTTGCCGTCGCTCCCTTGCGGGTCACGACGGTCTTCAGTGAGTCGTTGGCCATGATTGGCTCTCCTTTGTTCGGCCTTCCAGATGGAAGACGGGTTGATGGTCAGACGGGGGAACGCGGCCCGGAACTAGTTTTCAATGGGATGAAGGTAACCGGAGTGCTTCGGCCTGACCGAGTGTGAAGTTGTGGGCTAGACGGGTGATGAGGGCCGGACCCCCTACCAACGTGGGGAACATCGCCCAGGCGGGCGATACGGGAATCGAACCTGTGATAACCGGATCTCAGCGGCCTAGCTTCGTGCTCTCTGCGGATTTGAACCGCGTTTCCTACCTTTGCCGCCAGGTCGGATTTACCGTGTGGGCTGTCGGTCGAGGCCCAGAGCGTGTGTGATGAAGACGGGTGGATGCGTCCGGGTGTTATCTACCAGAAAGAGAACCCGATTGCTTCGGCCTTCATCGAAGATTCGGAGAGGGGCAGACGGGTTGATGAGTCCCGACGTTTTGGTGTTCTGCCGTTGAACTACGGGACCTTGCGGCCCCGCCAGGATTCGAACCTGGATCACCCTCTTAACAGGAGATAACCGGATCTCGGTCGGCCTGCCACCCTCGAAGTGTGCTCCGTAGACGGGGAATGACGCCCGATGTTTTAGCGCTCTGCCACTGAGCTACGCGCCGGTCAGACCGACACGGTGGGATTCGAACCCACGACCTCTCGATCCCAATTCGATAACCGGAATGTCTTCGGCCTACGGAATCCTCTATGTAATTGTCTCGTGCCAGCGCCGGGACTCGAACCCGCCCCAGGTCATGACTCCTGGTACACCTTCTGGCTCAGGAAGTGGAGCGTGCTCCAAGCGTGGGAAGCTCTCCAGCGACCTTGTACTTCGGTCGCCCTCCTGCAGTATCTGATACGAGCAACAGTGGACAGGAACAAGGGTGGAAGCGAGGGGATTCGAACCCCTAACCGTCTGCTTGCAAAGCAGTTGCTCTACCGTTGGAGCTACGCCCCCGAGAGGCCTCAGAGAGACCCGTTGCTCTACGTGGAATCGAACCACGGACCCCCTCGTTATCAGCGAGGTGCTCTCACCACTGAGCTACAGAGCATCGTGTGCGTTCTCGCCCAGACGCACCCCTGGCACCATCCCCGTCGGCACCTTACCTTCGGATAGCGAGATGGAGGATCGGGCCGGAGTCGAACCGGCGTCTTCCGGTTATGAGCCGGACGTTCTGTCGTTGAACTACCTCTCCATGGACCCCCCAGCAGGATTCGAACCCGCGACGCGCGGAATAGAAGTCCGCCGTTCTTCCTCTGAACTATGGAGGGAAATGGAGGCACGGCCCGGATTCAAACCGGGGTGTACGAGGTTGCAGCTCGCCGCCTAGTCTCTCGGCCACCGCGCCAAAATCTTCTGTAGGCCCCCAGGGAATCGAACCCTGCTCTGCGTGGTAAAAGCACGCGGTCCTAGCCGCTGGACGAGAGACCCTAGGCTCCCCACCGAGGATTCGAACCCCGACCGGCTGAGTCCAACGCCCAGCGTGCTGCCGTTACACCAGCGGGGAATGAAGAGATCGAGGCACCTGAGCACTGTCATCCCGGAGGATCTCGTGGCCGGTCGTTCGCAGGGCTAGCCAGCCGTGTGCGCTGCCCCCTCAATCTCTCGCTGCTCACCTAGGATTCGAACCTAGACCGCCCTGACCCAGAATCAGGTGTCCTGCCATTAGACCAGCGAGCAATATAGGAGGCGGAGCCGGTCCTAGGTCGGCCCCCCTTCCTCGTGCAGTTTCCTTGTGCTTTCAGGTCTACTGCCAACCCTTCAAGTGCCCCACGCTGGATTCGAACCAGCGACCTGCAGTTCCGGAAACTGCTGCTCTTCCACTGAGCTAGTAAGGCGAGACCCGGCGCTGATCCAACAGCAATCCTGAATCGAACAGTCTGTTCCGGGGTTGTCGGTGCTCTGCCGCTGAGCTACCGGGCTTCCCGTTATGGAGTTGCCCGACAGGGATTCGAACCCTGGCTTGCCGACCGTGCCCCCGGAGAGATTCGAACTCCCGACTCTCAGATCCGTAATCTGAAGCTCTTCCACTGAGCTACGAAGGCGTAGGTCCTGTGATCTCGGAAGGCACCAAGTTGCCTGGCCAGCCCTTGGATTCTTCTTGGCTGAGGAGCTGAGGACCATCCCCGGCTTTCACGGAGCGCTACCCGCTTCCACCGGCTACTGACCTCAGCTCTGTTGGTCCGCCACAGGCAACGGATCTCAGCACTTGCTCCCCATCGAGGATTCGAACCTCGGGCCAATCGGTTAACAGCCGAACGCTCTGCCGCTGAGCTAATGGGGATTACTGGCCAAGAGAGCGAGTTGAGCATTGCAGTACTCGCACCCTGGACACCTTTGGAGGTGCGTCCGGAATCGGTGGCAGTTGGCACACACGAGATCGCACTTCATGGATTCTTCTAGCTGCCTCTCGAAGGAGTAGCTAAACCCGGACCCGAGTCCGAAGACCTTCTGGCTCGGGTCTCGATGGTCGAAGTCCATCTGGTCCGGCATTCCAACGAACCCACAGTCCACACACGAGCTTCCGTGGTGTGCGATGAGTTTCGCTTTAGTACGCCGCCTCCAGGCGGAGACCTGTTGACCATTTCGACCCGACAAGATTAGGCCTTCCCGAGCGTCTTCCCGGCCTTCGACTTCGCTCCCTTGCTGGAGCTGTTCGAAGCGAGTGTCTTGCCCGCCTTGGAGAGCTTGCTGCTCTTGCCACCACGACCCTTTGCCATGATGTCCTCCTTCCGGTTGGTGCCCCCCGAGGGACTCGAACCCCCGCGCCGCTCTGCCACTGAGCTAGAGGGGAATGTGTGCCGTCTCTCCGGCTGTCACGCTTGAATTGCGCTGCCCTGGCGTTCGGGCTTGTGTTCCCCGAGGGACTCGAACCCCCGACCGATTGGGTGTAAACCAACAGCTCTGCCGCTGAGCTAGAGGAACGTGTGCTGAGCTTTTGAAGGTACTCAGCGCGAGGGGCACGCGGACTAGTATCGGTGCAGCCAACCTCTGGGGCTCCTACTTCCCCCAGCGAATCTATGAACGAGCCATCGTCGGGGATCGAACCCGAGACCTCCGTCTTACCAAGACGGTGCTCTGCCTACTGAGCTACGAGGGCATGTCGGAGAGTCTGTTGCTACCTGCACCGATTCGAACGGCCAGACTCCCCTTGCGGAGTTTGCAACCTCCACCGTGCCGACGAGAGGATTCGAACCTCTGGCCTACCCCTTACGAGGGGGTCGCTCTACCACTGAGCTACGAAGGCGTTCGCTTCGGGACTCGCCGTGGTGAGCGGGCTTAGCGTCCCGAAGCTTCCCCCTCCTGAGCTATCTCACCAACGCTCAGTCGGAGAATCTTGTTGCTGGACCCCGTTGTACTCAGACGCCCTGCGATGCGTCGTGTCCAGCCGCAGGAGTGGCCACAGGTGGGGCTGTGCGGACCCTATCCGCCCTGTGAGCTGCCACGTTTTGGAGGATGAGACGCAGAAGGAATGACTCCAGCCAGGTCAGAAACTCTCGCCCGAGGGGGTGCCCCGGCCCATCCAGCATCTTCACGGTGGTGTTCTGAGATCTCCGGAAGTTGGGTTCCTCCCTCAGGGGCGAGTGACCGTGTTGACGCCTCATCCTCTAAGTGCCGCTCGGAGGACTCGAACCCCCTACCCTCCGTTTACAAGACGGACGCTCTGCCAGGTGAGCTAGAACGGCGCGCGCTCGCGGTTCAGGTGTACGAGACCACCACCCCGGCCTATCTTCTCTGGAGACCGACACACAGTCCGGGTGACGCCGGACACCGAGGGGTACGCGGGTGACGATCCCGCCGCCTCGACCTTGGCAAGGTCGCGCTCTGCCAGCATGAGCTAGTACCCCGTGCAGCGGATTGATACCGAGTCTGGCTCCGTCGAGCCTCCCTCGAAGAGGACGCTACCCCCTGCCGGAGATCCAGGGGCGAACCCGGAAATCCCCTGCCCATCTCTGGTTGGGCTGGCTACCCTTCTTTCGCGTTTCGAACCGCAGGTCGAAGAGACCTAGAGAGGTTGACGGGACTCGAACCCGCTACCGGATGCTTGGAAGGCACCTGCTCTGCCATATGAGCTTCAACCCCATGTTGCGTGCCGACTCTAACGGGGTCGGATCACGGCTTCCACCGAGGGGTTACACCCCTACCGAGCCGGAGATCATCGTTCTTATTCCGGCGTTGACATCATTGCGACTCGATGGGCGTGTCCGCCCTGGTAGATGTCTTGTGCGTGCCCCGTCAGGGATTCGAACCCCGGACCCGAAAGTTAAGAGCTTCCTGCTCTGCCACTGAGCTAACGAGGCGTGTCCCGCGCGCGTATCGTGCGCTGCGTTGCTCTGTACGTCGGGTTTCGAGGAGGAGCGACCTCACCGAGACTTCTCTTGGCCTTCGAGAAGTCACTTGCGGAAGATGGAGAGCACGATTCCCACCCGGTTGCCCGAGCGCGCTCCTTAGCAGGGAGGCCTGTCTCCTCGACAGTTCATCTTCCATGGCGGCGAGCGGAGAACACGATTCCCACACCCTCTCAGGTGCGATCCGCTTTCGAGACGGTCCCGGCCCCTGGCCAGTTCACTCGCCAAGTGTGCAGGCTGGAGACTCGAACTCCAAGGTGCCCCGTCGGGCTCAACACCGAGTAACGCACGAGTCGAACGTGCTTTCCCTTCCCTAACCTGCAACGCGGAGCGCGGAGAACACGATTCCCACACCGTTTCCGGTGCGCAACGCTTTCCAGACGTGCCCTGGACCCTGCCAGGTTCACGCTCCAACTGAACATCTGCGGAGCGGGCGAGTCTCGAACTCGCACGGGCCGAAGCCCCATCCGCTTTCAAGGCGGCTGCCGGTAGGCCGAAGCTCGGCTTACCGCTCCAGGATGTTCCTGTCCACTGTTGTCTTGTGAAGTTTCTGAGCCATCTGGTGGCCTAAATGCAAGTGGCCCCTGGATTTTCATCCGAGGGGCCGCGAGGTGAGACTTGGGAGTCTCTGAGCTACGACAGCCCGAGGGAACCGGAGATGACCGAATTGGTCGTCCCGGCCCGCTTGGCCTGTCGCTTCGTGCTCATGACCGCGACCCTAGCAGGGTTCTTTGCGTTGATGCAACACTAGCATCTATGGATTGCAATTGCAAACCGTTCTCCTGACGGGGATCGAACCCGCTCCTCCATCTACGTCGTTGCGCTCCGATAGCGCCACAGAAGATCCACATATCCATCGGAGGCCTCACGTGCGGCCCCTGACTTCCTTGCGTAGCGCCCGTGGGATTCGAACCCACACTGGACGGCACCTCATGCCGTTGCCTCTGCCGTTGGGCTAGAGCGCCATGCCGCAAACCGAACTCTCCTAGCTACCTGCACGGGAGGCGATCAACCCTCTCCACTAGCCTCTGGAGATCAAGATTTCCCCGGGAGCTTACCCCGGCTTTCCCTCGACCCGCCGCACTCTTATTTCCGTATCGCGGTGCGACCCTCGGTTTCATTCGGTTTGCTGCGTGCCCCACCCCGGATTCGAACCGGGAACCTTCCGCTCCTGAAGCGGACGCCTCTGCCAGTTGGGCTAGAAGGGCAAGTGCCGAGAGGGGAGCTGTGTCAGCAGCTCCACCGACGCCCTGACAGACGCCGACCTCTCTGCGTGCCCACCGCGAGGATCGAACTCGCAGCCTCCCGGGCTTCAACCGGGCGCTCTTCCACCTGAGCTTGGAGGGCATATTTGGCGGTGGGTCGCCACCCTGTGTCTGCCTCGTCGTAGGGGGCAGCCCCCTCTTATGTTGCGTGGGACGGGAGGGATTCGAACCCCCGATGTTTCGTCGTAACTGATTTACAGTCAGCCTGCTTCAGCCTCTTGCATACCGGCCCATGTTGTACTGCCTCTGTTGAGTTGTCGCGTGACCCGTAGGGGATTCGAACCCCTGCCGTCCGGCTTGAAAGGCCAGCATCCTTCCTATAGACCAACGGGCCGCATCGGAGAGAGGAGATGTGCTCTGAGCCTCGGATGCGTCGTCCTCAGCTCTGCCATACACCACGGCCCCTTCACGGAGCCCACAGGCCGCTACACCTGCTCCTTCTCTTCTCTCCTTGGATCTCGAAGCGCCCTCCGATATCCCGTAGCCCACGGGGGTTACGATCCCCCGATACGAGGTTGAGAACCTCGCGTGTTGCCATTACACCAGTGGGCCATGTTGGATCTCTCCGAGGGGATTCCCCCTTCGTTTGGCGGCGCAGGGGGCTCTTCAAGATCCGCAACCATTACGGGGCATCCCTACCCCCCGGATGATTCCGGTTCGAGTCCGAGGACTCTCTGCGACCTGTACGGGACTCGAACCCGCGACCTCCGCCTTGACAGGGCGACGCTCTACTCTGCTGAGCTAACAAGCCATGTGGGGTAATCGACGGGTACTGCCCCCGCTACGAGCAGGTCCACAACCTGCCGCCTCGCTTTTCGGCCTCGACCACCACAATGTGTCGTGACTCCAGGGCCAGCTACCTTCATCCCTGGTGTGAACTCGTATGCATCCGAGGCAGGGCTTCGCGCGAAGCCCAATCACAGGCGACTCTTTCGAGCCGTGTCGCCGTCACGTCGTCCGGATAGCAGGATTCGAACCTACGACCCTCCGCTCCCAAAGCGGATGCTCTGCCAAGCTGAGCTACATCCGGTTGCGTGTTGTTTCACTGTTGAGTTGTGAATGAGAAAGGCCCCCTGATCCGGAGATCTGGAGGCCCGACGTGCTGGGTACGACGAGCCTACTGGATGGGGTCATCCAGTTCGTGAAGCTCGAAATACTTGCGCATGTTCGGGACCTTACCGGCCTTCCTGTTCCGTTGTCAACTCGCTCTCGCGAGTCTCCGTGCATCCGTGGGAGTTGAACCCTCGGAGAGCTAGCTTCTCCGATGCCCCCCTTCCCCGCTGCGTTTTCGTTATACCGCTTCTTCGGGTCTCACCCTGTTGTGTTGGTCGGGCGAGGTTCTGGGGCGAATGCTCCGGCAACCATGATTCCGCTTGCGCCTTGGGTAGCTACTCCCAGGACAGCGTAGGAACAGTGCCATGTCCCATGCGTTGCGGAGGGTGGATTTGAACCACCGGCCTCCAGGTTATGAGCCTGGCGAGCTACCGAGCTGCTCTACCCCGCTATGTGTCGATGTTCAGTTGTGACCAGGGTGGCTATCCGATCTAAAGGCCGGAAACCCCAAACGGCTTTTCACCACCCTGGCTTCGCACCAGGCCGAGGTGTCGATCCCCGCACGACAAGTTTTGGAGGCTCGTCTGTTCGCCGGAACGCCTGATTCAGGAAGGCTAAGAGCCGATGGCTCTCACCTTCGTAGCCCTCCAGGGATTCGAACCCTGACTGTGACCCTTTTGAGGGGCCTGCCTCTGCCGTTGGGCTAGAGGGCCAAGCGGGACCGGGGATGTTGGGGGAACAACTCCAGTCCCTGACCAGGATCGAGGCGGGGGAGCTACGAACCTAGCTGTTCATGTTACGGGGTTCCAGGGAACCCCGACAAGGGTGAGTCGGATTATTTCCGGAATCTCTTCCCCCCGCTCCCCGTGTCAAAGGGCCAGGAGAGTCCGGCACGGAGCACTCGGGCTCGGGTGTTCTTCTCCGCCCGGTGGTCAGATTCGGTGAGGTGGATCGTGGTGGACTCCCCGTTAGGGAACTTCACGAACCATCCCTGCTTGCGACGCTCCACCACGCACCCTTGACGCTCCAGATTGACCAGGATGATTCGGAGCCGCTTCGACCCGTCAGCCATCGCTGGCCACCTTCTCTTCGAGATTCAGCAGGTGCCACAGCAGCGCCGCAGGCAGCAGCGAGGCGACCCACAGGAGGGCAGCCCACCCCAACTCGTGCTGCACCAGCCCGAAAGCCGTGACGCTGATGAGTAGGTAGATGATGCAGACGATCCGCTGCGTGCGACGGATTCGCACAAGCCGACGGTAGGTCTTCTCACTCACGTTCATCGGTCACCGTCCTCGGGAAAGAGGGTGCTGACCTGAATCGTCAGTGGGGTGCCATCCGACATCTGTCCGACAACCTTCTCCCGTGTGGGGAGCTGGCGAATGATCTCATTGAATGGGGTAGCCATTACTGCCTCCTAGTGTTGTTGACCTGGGGTCAACGATACACGAGATAGATGGCAATTGCAACCCTAGAGGGAGAACTTCTTCCTCACGGCTGCGATGATGTCGTCCTGATCTTCTTCGGTGTGGTCTGCACAGCGTGACCAGGCGAGTCCATCGATGAGACACTTCCAGCCCGGGTCGAAGACGAACGAAACCTGTGTGGCGCGCTTTCGGATCTGCTCCCACTGAGCGCGGGAAATCTTCTGCGTCATGCGTTGTGCCGCTCGTCGTCCTCGGCCTCCACGACCTGATCCGGGACGACCTCGACGGCCACATTGACGAAGGTGTCGTGCTGACCCAGCTCGACCTCCACGACCGGGATGACCGCCTCGAACACGGAAGAGTCGATGGAGAGGTTCAGCCGGACGGCCACCTCGCCTGGCTTCGTGTTGGGGCGTTCGCGGCGGAGAGCGCTGGTGCGGAACTCTCGGACAGAAGGCACCCCGTGTACGTTTCGGGGGCCGTGCTTGGTGGGCGTCAACACGAGGTAGAGCCCGTCATTCAACTTGGTCATGTGTTCTCCTCTCACCACCCTGATACGTCCGAAAAGCACGAAGAACCAGACCGAGTTGATCTGGTTCTTCGTGGGGAGGATCTCAGCGCTTGTAGGCGCGGTGGCGTCCTCCTGACTTCTGGCGCTTGTTCTTCGCCTTGGTGTACATCTTCTGCAGTCGCCGCTCCTGACGGCGGGCCTCCGGGATGAACGGCTTCACGAGGTCGAACTCTTCCTCCGTCAGCTCATCCTCCCACTGCTCAGTGGGGATGCCTTCCAGCTCCCTCAGCAGCTCATCTGCCCGACGGGAGCGGTAGGGGACGTAGGTGTCCTCGTCATCCGTCGGGCGGGTGTCATCCCACCACTCGTAGTCATCCCCCTCCAGGTTGTACGGGTAGTCATCCTGGACGAACGAATAGCCGACCTGCCCGAGCTTGGGCTGCGAGTAGTACGAGCGGTAGCCCTTCCGCGTGCCGTATCCCTTGGGGTTGTCGGCAGAGTACGGACCGTAGAACCCTCCGGCAGGAGAAACCCGCTGGGTGATGGACCAGACCCCCGAAAGCACGCTGTGATATTCCGTCGCCTTCTCCGGAACCTTGCCCGTGAGCTTGCGAGGACGCTCCGAGGTGTCCTTGAACTTGCGGTAGTCGATGTCGAGCATGGCCCGCTTCATCGCCTCTGCGAAGGCCTCCGGCGTCGCATAGAAACGGCAGGTGTAGTCAGCGAAGGGAGTGTCCTCGACTTCGCTGATGTCCAGGCCCTCACCGTAGTTCTCGATGAAGTTGGTCAGGTGAGAACGAAGACGGCCCCGAACCTGCATCGTGCGACGACCGAGCGTGAGCTTCGGGTCGGCCTTGTCCATTGGCGCGAGCGACGGCATGAGCATGCTGTCCGAGAGAAAGATCCAAGCCATAGTGGCCTCCTACTGTTTGTTGACCGTGGATCAACGATAGCAGGAATGGATTGCAATTGCAAACCTCAGCCTCTACCTCGACTCTTGTCTCTCATCGATTGTCTCTTTCGAGCCGACGGATGCCCAAGGTGCCAGTGTCCACAGAAGGAGCAGAGATACTCCACGACGCGCATGCCATCTGCCCACGCGGCTCTCTGTGCGGCCTTGGCCTGCTCCTGCGTCTTGTACGAGATCTTCCCCGTACAGCCGCGCTCACGATCACGCTGGAGCTGAGCTTCCTTGCGTCGTCGTTCACCCCGCTTGCTGGCCATGAGGTCAGTTCGGGAGGCTACGAACCCAGTCGCGGTAGGCCTGTGCCTCGCGGAGATGGGCCTCCACGTCCTGCATCGCCCGGTGCAGCTTCTCGTCCCCGTAGCTCTTGCCGTGGACGGGGTTGATGACATCCCGCCCCGCGAGGTCGCGACTGATGCGGCGGTAGGTGCCGAAGTCGTAGGAGTAGTAGGTGAGCCACGAGTTGAGGCGGGGCATCTTTGCCGCGATGAGGTAGCGGTCGAAATGCGAGACCCCGGACCCAGCAAGCGCGAACTCCCCCTTGTCGAAAGTCGTGCCGGTACGCAGAAGCTCATCGATCTCCAGGTCGATGTCATCGAGGTTGAGCTTCGCGTTGATGGAGTCCTTGATGAGGCCGTTCTTGGTGTGCATCTCACGCACGTAGTCATTGCCTCGGAGGGAGTCAGCCGCCGCTTGGGTCATCTTGACCACCTCGGTGTAGCCGCCGACGGCCTCGATGTTGAGCGCTCGGTCGGTGACGATGAGCGCGACCTCCAGGATGTGAACCCCGCTGAAGTCCACCACCTCGTCGTGCTCAGTGGGGAGCGCCGTGGTCTCTGCGTCGAACCAAATGAGGTTGTGCGCGATCTTGCTGGAGCCTGCCATGTTGACCTCTGGAATCTTGTTTTTGAAAATGGGACCGGCCCCTTGTCGGGGGGATGACAGGGGGCCGGTCTGGGATCAGGCTCCGATGACCTGGATCTCGTAGGGGTTGGGGGCGGTCTCGTCCGCCGTGTGACCCTCTCGCCAGACGCGAGCCTTCAGGGTGTCGAAGGTCTCGGTCGGGAGAGCACCACCGATGCGCATGAGACGGTCACGACGACGGTCTTCCATGTCCGCCTCGTTCGCCACCTGGGTGATCGCACTCATGATCGAGTACATGGTCAGCGTCTCCGACTCCAGGAGGCGAGCCATGATGGAGTCGCGCTGCGAGACGGGAACCTCATACTGCGCGAAGATCTCGCGAAGCACGTCTGCGGTGTTGCCCGCGACGTTGAGGTGAGCGAGTGCCTGGACTTGATCGAAGCGGTACTCCAGACCGCCCAGAACCTCGTCCACGGTCGTCCGCGCCCAGTCGTAGACATCCTCGTCCTGGCCGTCGGTACGGCGAGACCAGTTGCCTACGCCCTCCAGCATGGTCGTCGCTCCGTTGGTGCACCACCACCGGAAGAGATAGGCCTCCAGAGAGGTCTGCGTCTTGCCGATGAGCGAGTTGGAGAGGTGCAGACCGGCCATCCACACGTCCTCGCCGCCGCTGGGGACATCGGGCATGTAGGTGTCCTGCATGATGCGCTCCTGCGCCGGAACGATGAGACGCACGTTCGTCTGGAGAAGCGAGTTGTGGAGCTTGTAGTCCGCGTAGATCGGAGTGTCCTTGCCGTGACGGTTCTGGATGCCCTCAACCGTCTTCTCCAGGAGGTTCAGGTTGGAGAACGGCACCAGAGTCGGTCGAGTGAACGCGCTGATGTTGTCACTCACTGCGAGCACGTTGTACTCGGTGTCGCCCATGCCTCCGGAGTAGTGGTAGTTGAGCAGCCCCTCGATGTAGGTGGCGGGGACCCGCTTCATGTAGGGAGCGGGAAGACCGAAGTTCGCCCCGGCCTGAAGAGCAGCTTCCTTGGTGAGCTGGCGCTCGGTGCCGTCGATGCTCATGGCAACGCCCACGAGATCCGTGTTGCCCAGCGCGTCGATGCCGTGCGCCCAGTCAGGCTGAAGCTTGAACTTGGTCTTCGACTCGGAGCTGAGATACTCGATGCTCAGCGGCTCCGTCTTCTGCAGCTCCTGGGTGACCTGCTCCAGGGTGAGCAGCTTGTCCTTCATTTGGTCAAGGGTGACTGTTGCCATGATGACTCCTTCTGTCGATTACTGATACGTCCCTATTTTTCGAAAAACAAGGGCTACGGATCAGAGCTTACGACGGCTCCCGCTCTGCACTGCCGGAACGATCTCGTCCAGGTCATCTGAGGTCAGTTCGTCCGAATCTTCTTCGGCGCTGATGTCCCCCACTCGTTCCGGCGCGAGAGCCTTCAACGAGTCAGAGTTGTTCTTGGCCGTCTCGGCAGCAAGCTCGATGAGCTTCTCCCGCCACTCGGGATGTTGGTCGCCCAACGCGAAGACGCGCTTCTCTCCGTGCAGGTAGGGACGCTGTGTGCCCTTCTCCTCACGTGGCATCCACTCGGGGGCTCCGCCCTCGTCCGCCAGGTTGTGGAAGTAGTACCGGCTGGCGTTGTAGATGACCTTCTTGTTGGCCAGGAGGACCTGGAGTGCGGTCCAGAACGGGTCGAATCCCTTACCGAATCGCACTCGCACCGTGGCCTCTCGGAACGGAGGTGCGACCTTGTTCTTGATGACCTTGGCGCGCACGTCGGAGGACACTGGGACTTCGATCTCCTCCTTGGTGAGCGGATCGATGATGACGCCCTTGTTCTGCCGGATGCGCTTGAACTGCATCCGGAGACTCGCGAAGTACTTCAGCGCCATGCCACCCGGAGTCGTGACCGTCGGCGGCATGCCGGGAGAGGAGAAGCCGATCTTCTCCATCTCGTGGTTGATGAAGATGGCCGTTGCGTTGTGATTCTTCAGCACAGGGTTGAGGTTCACCCCGAAAGACTTCAGCAGACGAGCCATGACCATGGCGGTGGTGGCCTTGCCGATGGTGTCCGCCTCAGCCGACATCGATGGGTTCATGGCTGCCACCGAATCGATGATGACCAGGCGCACCCGGCCAGTCTTGACGGCGGCGAGGATGAAGTTGGCTCCGTCCTCCAGGGTGTCCGGTTGGGTGAAGAGGAACGACGGGTGCTCCGTGTTGAGTCCCAGGGCTTCGGCGTATTCCGCGTCGAAAGCCTGCTCGAAGTCCACGTAGAGGATCACATCGTCGCTCTTGATGCCTCGCTCCGAGTCGCCACCCAGAAGGATCAGCTTCTGAAGCTCGGCTGCCGCCTGGGTGGCGAGGGTCGTCTTCCCGGAAGACTCCAGTCCGAAGAACTCGACCGTGCGCCCGAGCGGGACCCCTCCGCCGAGCGCATAGTCGATGGCGAGGTTCCCCGTGGTGATGAACTGGGTGTCGGACCCGATGTCTGCGAGCGTGCCGACGGTGAGGTTGTAGCGCTTCTCTGCCTGTGCGAGGAGAGTCGCGAGGTCGTTGTCCTTGGCTGCCATTCGAGTCAGTCCTCTTCGCCGGGAAGGAAGGTGGGGATATCCATGGGATCTCCTCCTAGATGTAGGTCGGAGCTACGCCCTGGAGACCCCGGAAATCTTCTTCCGGCATGCTCAGGACGAACTCGCTCATGAGGAAAGCCGACACGTAGTCAGTCATGTTCTTCTCCAGGGGGGCGGTGTTCTTCTTCAGAACCTTCGCGCCCTCCGGAAGGGAATCGATGTACTGCTGCACGAGATCGGGGGGCGTGTAGCCCAGTCGTTCGGCATGCGTCCGTGCCTGCTCGATGCGGTACTTCTCCGCCTCAGTTTTGGAGTATCCCTTGGGGGCTCTCTGGACGCCCGGGAACTTGGACATCCAAGTGGCTGGGGCGAGGAAGAGAAGGCGGTCGAGCGTGGTGTGCTGGTAGCCGATGAGGATGCCCTGGAGGCGAAGTACTGGCTTCACCATGGCCTGGCTGGAGATGCCGTAGGGCACGTCCTCGACCACGGTGAGGCGACACTCCTTCGCCGTCCGGGCGATCCGAGCTGCAAACTGCACGTGAGTCATGTCACGTGAGTCGAACTGGTCGTAGACCTCGCCTCCCTCAACTCGCACCACGACGGCAGAGAATCGGGAAGCAAGGTCTACGACCTGGATCATGGCTTAGCCGAGGTCCGCGAGGAGGTCATCGAAGTTGTCCACGCCGGAGCCCGAGGACTCCTCGTCGGCTGGGGACTCCTCCGGGGCCTGCTTCGCCGGGCTCTTCTTCGATGCGGCCTTCTTCACCGGAGCTGGCTCCTCGGGTTCGGTCAGCTCGTCCAGGCCCGCGAGCGGGTCCTCCTCGTCCGAGGTCTCCGAGATCTCCGAGACCTCCGAGACCTCTGCGGTGGTCTTGCCATCCGCCCACTTCTCGTCGGAGCCTCCGCTGAGCAGACCGGAGAGGTCCTCGTCCAGCCCGGTCGCAGTGTCTGGGGTCTCTGCACCGAGAACCTCGGCCCACGCCTCCACGATGCTGGCGACATCCTGCTCGATCCACTGCTTCTGCTTCACAGCGCCAGCAGCGATGGTGAGATCGGGGATCTGGTTCTCCTTGAAGGTCTGAGCGGTGAGCTTCTTCCGCTCCTCGGACTCCAGCCACGCCGCCTTGGCCGCGACGGTGATGTCGAACTTCTGGTAGTGCTCAGGTGCCTGGCAGGGACCCAGGAGGAGGTCGTGCTTACGCAGGTCGCCCCACTCCTCCTTGAAGTCCGAGATCTTGTTGAAGATCGTGTCCGTGAAGGACCAGACCAGGGTCTCCACCGAGAACGGGGTGGCGACATCCGTAGTGCCCCCCTTGGTGCGGTAACGGATGACGTGCATCGCGTAGCGCCGCTGCGGTGGGTTCGTGTAGTCCGGGTGCTCCTGGGCGAGCTTGCACATCGGGCAGTTCTTCGGATCGCTGCCCTTCTCCTCCAAGACCGTGGCATCTCCGAGGCAGATGGGGCGACTGATGAAGTCCATCTTGTTCGCCTCGAACTCGGTGCCATCCCGGCGCTTGTCCGTGAACATCTGAGGCACGCCGTTCACGATCTGCGGCTTGCGCAGGGTGTGGACGTACTCCACGATTGGGTCCTCCAGCCCGACGATGACGCGGGCTCGCTCCCCCACCTTCAGCTTCAGCTTGGGGTAGTCGTAGTTGGTGGTGGCGACCTTGTTCTCTGCTGAGAACGCTACTCTTGGCATTTGTTTCTCGTTTCTCGTTATTGCTGGATCATATGGTGGTCCGGGTCTCGGCCACTTCTCGTTACGGCGCTCACATTACACGGCACCGAGGACATTGGAACTACCTCTCCAGGCTCGATTCGAACTGGAGGGCGTGGAGGGAAGCTCGGAGATCCTTGCGGATGGCGTCGAGCTGCCAGTGGACTTGATTCACAACCTCGTAGGCGTCATTGGTGACGCTCACGAGGCGGTCTCCTTGATGGGCAATCCGGCGCTCTTCGAAGGCATCGAGCTTCGCATCGGCCTCCCGCTCCTTGCCGGTACTGAACTCGGCTCGGCGGGAAGCTCGCTGCTGGGTAGCTTCCATGAGTGCACGGTCGGCGGCGAAGGCTGCCTCCTCCCGAGCGCGCTTGGCTCGCCCTCTCGCGAGGGTGACCCTGCTCAGCAGCTCATCCACTCGGTCGGCGCGTGCACGCACTCGAAGGAGAAGTTCCATGATCTCGCCCGTGGTCTCTTCGGGAGCGCCCTTCAGGAGGCCCTGGGGGTCTCCTCCGGTGCCATGTCGGAGATCCAGGGCTTCCTTCACCCAGGACACGACCTGCGTCTCCAAGTCAGAGAAAGGGATGTCGTAGTCCGCCAGCTCGCTCACAGCTCCATCCCCGCCGTCACGAGATCCCCATCCACGGTGTCCTTCGAGAAGCTGAGAGCGGCTCCTCCCAGGAGGAGGCTGATCTGCGGTTGGTCATCTGGGCTGAGTCGGTAGGTGCCGTCGAAGGTCAGATTGCCCTCGGGGGTTTCGAGAACAGCTCGGGTGGCTCCCCCACCCCTCTCCTTCAGCCAGGCTTGGAACTTGGCCCACTGATCCTCGTCGGGCATCTCGGTGATGGTGATTGCAGCAAGCTCTGGAGAGGGCTCGGCTGCAAGAGCCATCGGCCTGTTGTCGTTCTTGGCGTGCCACTCCGGAGTGTGTGCCCACACGGGTTCCTCGTCCTCAGCCGCTGGGGTCTCGGTCGGCTCGTCCAGGAAGTCATCGAGACCCCGTACCTCGCGCTCCTTCTCCTTGCGGATGTCCTCGAAAGCGTTGTGGATATCGGTCGCGAGGACAGACGGAGAAGGCATCAGCCTTCCATCCACCTCGACTACCTCGGGCTCGACTACCTCGGGCTCGACTACCTCGGGCTCGACTACCTCGGGCTCGACGCGCTCTGGGAGTACGAAGTCGGGGTTCCGGGTGGCGTAATAGCTAGCCGAGGTGCCGAACTGCTGCCACTCCCAGGAGTAGTACTGATCGAGGACCTCGTGAAGGGTCCTCCCCTCCCACTCGAATGCCTTCTTCGCCCACGGAAGCTCGTACTCCAGGGAGTAGCCGGAAATCTTCTTGTTCTCATCCAGAAGAACCTCCGCCACCGCTCCCCACTGATAGCCCTCATGCCAGTCCGCGCGGATCTCGACAGGCAACCCCTTGACCGGGAAGGAGACACAGGGACCGATGATGTCGATGACCGTCTGAGTGTCTACGGAATCGTGGACCAGGAACTCCAGGGCGTCGTGGATGGTCAGGGTGAGCCGGATGCCGTTCTTGGGGATGCGGCCCTCCGCCTCGGCCTTCTTGATGGCTGCGCGAGTGCGCACCATGCCGATCTTCAGGTAGTCGGCTGCCCCGCCCTGAACTGGGGCGTTGACACACATGCGATCACCTTTGGACCTGATCCAGTCCCGGTGGTCGAAGTACTCCCAGACGGTGAACTTGCGACCGAAGAACGTGTTGACGTACTTCTGCTCGCGCCCTTCCGCGATGCGGGCATCCATCCAGTTCCGAAGACCCGAGAACGCTGCGAAGTACTTGTCCAGCATCCCTTGTGCGTCTTCCTTGGAGACGGGGTTCTCTGGAGAGGTGAGCATCTCCGCGATGTTGTTGGCCCCGGAGCCGTAGACCACCGCGAAGTTCAGTGTCTTGCCGACGGCACGCTGCTTCTTGGTGACCTCTTCCACGGGGAGACCCATCATGGAGGCGGCGGTGGCCTTGTGGATGTCAGTGCCGTTGGCGAAGGCCTCCAGCATCGCCCGCTCCCGAGCCATGGCGGCGAGGACCCGGAGTTCGACCTGGCTGAAGTCGAAGCCCACGATCCGGTAGTTCGGAGGAGCGATGAAGAGGTCTCGGAAGTTGAGGTCGAAGGTGGTCCCACTGGACAGCTCGAAGTGGTACGGCTTGGGCCACTGCTGGTAGGAGACCTGATCGACCGACATGCGCCCGGTGAGCGCCCCGAATTGGTTGTGATTCGGGAAGACGTGCCCGGTGCCTGCGTAGTTCAGCTCGACCAGGAACTTGTTGAGGTAGGACCCGAAGAGCTTGTTGACCTGGCGGATCTCCAGAATCTTCTTGACGGTCGGGTCACTCTTGGCGATGACCTTCAGCGCGTCGTCGCTGGTGCTTGGGTTGTTGGTCTTTTCGGACCGTACCTTGACGGGGAGTCCAAGTCCCTCGGGGTGCTCACTGTAGAGCACCTTCGAAAGCTGAGGGACAGAACCGAGGTTGATGGCGACGACACGCCCCAGGCGTTCGCTCAGTTCGCTCAGGATCTCCTCGTTCATGAGCGTGGAGAACTGTGACACCTCGTCAGCCTTCTTCTGGATGGCTGGCCAGTCGAAGTACATGTTCCCCTGAGCCACACCGTGCTCATCGACGGGACCCATCTCCATCTCACAGAGGGCTGGGAGGAGTCCCATCTCGATCTTGTAGATGAACTGGTCATCCAGGGCCTCGTGGTGCTTCTCCCAGACCATGAGAGCTGCCACCGAGTCTTCACAGGCGTAGTTGATGACCTTGACGGCTCGGGAGTTACGGGTGTTGAAGCGGACGAAGCGCCCCTTCCCTCGCTTGGTCCCCGGCCCCAACTCGGAGTCCTCAGGTGGGAAGAGATCCATGAACTTGGTCATCTCCAGGCCGAAGGCGTCGAGCGCCACAGACTTCAGGTCCTTACCGATCCGAAGTGGGTCGTACTCGGCGGAGAGCCAGACCTGAAGCTGCGAGTCGGCCAGGATGGGGAAGAACCCATTCGAAGCGCGGACTTCCTGTCCTACCTCCGGATCGTTCCAGAGGACTTCCCGGAAGAACCGACTCATGCCCTTCAACTCGTAGGCCGCGTTGTGGGCGATTCCGTTGCCGGTGTTGAGCATCCTCCAGAGCGCTCGGGCCACGGCTGGGATGTCATCCACGTTGCCGTCATCGTCATGAGCGATTGGGATGTAGCGCGACCACTCGGTGGAGACCGTGAAAGAGATGCCGACCACGATGTAGTCGGGGTGGAACTGCTGGAGGGCTACCCCCTCCTTGTCTGGTCCGGTGTAGCCCGCCTCGATATCGAAGCCGAATGGCTTGCCGGATGCCGCGATCTTGTCGATGAACGCGACGGCCTTCTCGGATTCCCGGATGGCTCCGTAGTTCCGGTCTGTCACAGGACGACAACCTCCCGCATCGGGTGCACGTGCTCGATGAGATCCCGCGCGTGTGGACCGTCTTGGATTGCGGCGTAGAAGCGGGTTGCGCTCCTCGCGAGTGGGATGACTGCTCGATGTGCCAGGAACTGGGCACCGAACGCGATGATGCTATGGCTGCGGTGCAGATGCCCTACCGCGAGGTCCTCTGGGGAGGTCACATCGATGATCGGGACGACCTCAGACCACCCGTCTTCCACGGTGTCGAGGACCACTACGGTGTCCAGAGCTGGGTTCGTTGGGGAGATGAGATCTACGACGTTCTTGGTGACTCCCTGCATCGCCAGGTGCGCCAGATCTTCCTGGCCGTCCTGAAAGAGAAGGACATGATGCGGCTGGGAGATCATCTCCTCAACTGCGAAATCGACGGTTTCACGGGTGGCCAGCATGGCCTGAGCCGCAAGCTGAGCGGCCTCCTCGGCTGGGTTCGCGATGAGCACGGGACTTCCTTCCGTCAGGTACTGATACGCCGATCACCAGAAGGCGACCAAGGTCTCCAGCACGGCTGTGGTTTGCCCGGAACGATACGCCTCGTCGGTGAGAGCCAGGACCTTTCGAATGGCGAGCCGCCGCTTGGCGTCGTAGTGCTTTGCCACCTTCATGATGTCTTTCACAAGGAACGCCTGAGCACCTGCAGCTCGGGAGATCTCCGTGGGGGAGCGATGCGCCAGCATCATGTCATGCACCATCCCAGCAAGATCCAGCCGGGAATCAAGGAGTCCGATAGTGCGCCCGTAATCGTCCGGGTGGATGTCCTTCAGAGCAAGCAGCGCCGTCTTCCTATCGAGCGCGAGAAGAGCATCCGAGAAGGTGTCTCGCGGTCTCTCTACGAGGAGAGCGTTCACGACGGTGATGGTGATCTCGTCGGGGAAGACGGCGAGCTTACGACAGACATCCCGCACGAGACGGAGATCCCAATTCGACCGCTCCAGCAGATGCTTGGCCACTCCTTCTCGCATCTTGACCTTGGATTGCACCCAGTAGACGGATTGCATGGCAGTGGCCGAAGTGAACGGTCGGCACTCGATGATGTGACCCTTGGCCCCGATAGCAGTGATGTGCGGCAGCGGCTCAGACTTTTCGTGCCTCTTGCGCTGTTCAAGGGTCAGCTCAGTTCTGGGTACCCTCTCCTCGTCAGAGACCATGATGACGTAGGTGCGTGGATTCAAGGTTCGATTCTTGATCCAGGAGATGAAGCGGTCCCACTGCTTGATGCGCTCCGCATGACGAACTACCACGACACGTGGAGACGAGCCCATCGGATGCTGATCCAGCTCAGACCAGATGCGTCGTTCAGAATCTTCTCCCGCGACGAGGGGGACGAAGTTCCAGGGTTCGGGTCCGAGTTGGGAGACGACATGCTCGATGACATCCTCCGCGAGCACCTTCTCGGTTCCGCACACCCAGGTGATCTGTCGGGGGGCTGGCGTCTTCTGCAGCGTCTTACGCCACTGACTGAAGGTACTCACAAGCGCTCCATCCGGAAGATGTCACGAAACAACCTCCACGACTTGCAATGAGGGCACTGACTTTTCGTGGTCTGGTGGAAGAACGGGTCGGCAATTTTCAGAAACTGGTTCTTGTGATCTTCGCAGAGCAGATTGCCTCGGTTGCAGCAGGCATACCAGAGATGCCACGCGGAGTCGTTCGGGCAGGGCGGCTGGGTGAAGTTGTTGAAGTTCCCGATGTCACATCGGGGAGCAGTATCTAGCTCCTCGATGGCCTCAACTTCTTCCTGCGTTCTCATGCGTGCGGCAGGATCTTCACGCAGTCCTTGCAGGCGACTCCGGAGATCGGCATCATCGGATTGTCAGCTCGCTGCACTCTGGCGACCCTATCCCCCCGACGTACCTTGTGGTCGTAGTCCAGAGTGCAATGCCCCGAGAACTGTGCCTCGAAGACTCGGCCCACGATCTCGAACTCGGCAGGATCGTCATTGCCGTAGACAGCGGGACTCTCGTCACCGAGCTTGTCTCCTGTGCAGTGCGAGCAGAACATCTTCGGCAGGCCCGAGAAGTCGCACTCTGCGTACATCGAATCGTCAGTCATTGGGTACCCCTGAGGATTGTCATGAGGCTGGACCTGATGACCAACCTAGGTCGGATATCGGTGTTGAGCGCGAAGAGGATGCTAAGGGGAAGCTTGCGCCCGATGCCCTCGACCTCCGCATGATCGAATACCTTCCAGCGTCCTGAGATTGCCTCTCGGCAGAGGGCTCCTAGGAGCTTGGTGTGCTCATCCGCCCATCTACTGGCCAGGTTGTCCAGGGCGTCAGCGTCCCGCTCTCTGATGGCCCGCACGGCAGCCAATACGGTGATCTTGGCATCCATCCCTTCGGCCAGGTCCAGGGCTCTTCTGACCTGACCTCCAGATACTGCAGCCCACCTCTTGGCCTCGGACGGGTTGAATCTTCTTTGAAGCAGCACATCCTCCACCTGCTCAATGGTCAGCAGGGGGAATCGGAAAATCTCCGCCCGAGACGCGAGCGTCTGCAGCGGAAGCTCCGAGGAGATCAGGATGAAGTGCATCTGTTCCGTGGCCTCCTCCAGCACCTTCAGAAGCTGGTGGAGAGTTCCAGGATTAGCTCCGTCCAAGCGCGCGATGACGAGCTTGGCGTTGCCGAGAGGAGCCGACGAGGCGAAACTCACGATGGATCTTGCCTCGTCGGCTGACATCTTCCTGACCCGGAGAACGTCAGCGGGCATGACTCCTCGCAGGCTCCGCAGATGCTCAGCCGTGGTCCACCTGCCCACTGAGGGAGGCCCTACGAAGAGAGCCACCCGGGGAAGGTCAACGGTGAGGCGCTTCAACAGCTCCTCGTGACCGACGACGGACATCCCCTACTCCTCGATGACCGACGAGACCTCTGAGCGAAGACGCTTCAGCCAGTTCTGGATCGAAGTCTTCGAGACGCCGAACTCCTCAGCCAGGGCTGCCGTGTCCACGCGCCCCTCCGCGTAGGTCTGCCGGAGGACAGCTTCGAAGAACTCGGGCATGTTGCACTGGTCCTGGCTGTTCCGAGGAGTCGAGTGCTGCAGGCGAGACCGGATCGAAGCAAGGAGATCCTGCTCCGCCAGGTCCTCGTACTTCTCCTCGAAGCTCGGTCCCTGGAGGTCCATCCAGGTGGCCGGTTCGCCACTGTCCGCATAGGTGAACATCACGGTATCCACGGAGAATCCTTCCCGCAGTCGGGTCACCTCCTGGCGGTCCCGATAGTGGCGGACGTAGGTCTTGACGAAGCCGGAGAGGAAGGTCCGGAAGACCGCCTTGCGAGTGATTCCGCCGTACTCGGTGGTGAACTCGGGATCGAAGTCGTTGAGGGCGTCCTTCTCGAAGAACTTGGTGAGGATGGTCATCGCCACGTCCTCTGCGTTCTGGAAGTCGATGCCCGACTGCGCGACGAGACGCACCACGTAATCGTAGTGAGTCGCGAACATCTCCTCGAACGAGCTGGGTACCGAGCGGTCCGCCTCTCGCTGAGTGGTGGCTGCCCTCTCCCTGCTCACGACGACGTAGGAAGTCCGGGGCGCGATGGTTGTCATCTGATTCTCCTAGCTAGCTGACCTTTGTTTTTGAAAAGACGAGCGGCGGACTCTGGGAAGAATCCGCCGCTCAACTAAGAGGTCAACTTAGCTAGGAGACAAGTGCCTGAGGCCGCTTGGCTACTGACACTGACTCTAGCAGTTGACCCTGAGTGTTGCTGTTGCGACGGGTGTGTCTCAGGCCGTTGCGAGCTTCACCATAGCCTCGGGCTTCTCAGCCCACGGGACGAGAACGGCGTTGTCTCTCCCGATCTCAGCCTGGATGGTTCGCACGACCTCGGGGTCGTCCTCGAACAGTACTACATCCTCAACGTCCGACAAGTCGAGGAGTTCGCGAACGATGCGAGCCTTGAAATCCGCGAGTCGAACGATGGGCCAGACCGGTGTGTCCTGGAGGATTCCGTTGTTCAGCCAGATCGGCTCTCGCATGATGACTCGGCCCCAGGGGAAGCCGTTCTGGGCCAGCCATCGCTCCGTGACATCCCGCAGAGCACTCCGGCGACCGGTGAGGTACGCAATGACGTAGCCCTGCTCCTGGAGGTCTCTGACGAGTTCCCGGCCCTCGGTGAACACAGCGTCGGTAGCCATCAGTTCCGGATCGAAGTACCGCGTCCAGTTCTTCGCGATAGCGAAGTCCAGCCGGTGGCGGTCATCGGCAATCACGCCGTCACAGTCGATGAGTGCAAGCTTCATGGGTCCCCCTCGGGTATCTGAAATCAGGTCAGTGCCTGCCGGGGACTCGAACCCCGGTGTCGGCCAGTCAGGCGTTGAGAGCTTGCTTACGCGAGCTTCCAGTACCGGATGGGATCTCCCTCCTCCGGCTTCTCGACGGTCTCGAACGACCGGACGTTCATCTTGGGGACGAAGTGCCCCTCGCTGAACTCCCAGACGACGAGGTGGAGCTGACCCTCCTCCAGGGTGGGGAGGGAGTGCCCGGGCTCCACGGTCTCCGGGGTGCCGACGACGAGCGCCAGCTTCGGCAGACCCTTGCTGCCGATGTAGGTGACCGGCTGTCCGAGCGTGATCTTCTTGTTCGCCATGTTGACCTCCTAGGGAATGGCTTGTTTCTTGAAACTGACTCTACACGGTCAGGATGGCAATTGCAACCTAATTCCCCTCCGTGTCTGGCTCGGCGGAGTTTCGTGCCTCCAGCTCAGCCTTCAGCTCTTCAATGGACACGACGTACATCGGCTTCGTCCCGATCTGGTGCAGGGTCTTCCACCCGCCCGCCTTGCCCGCGTTCGCCAGCTTGGCTCGCTTGTAGGCGTGCTGGCGGGTGATGTCGAGGATCTCGGCTGCCTCGGTGAGGTTGACCCACCCCTCCAAAACCGGGATGTTGTCGAGCTTCGCGCTCACGTTCGTTCTCCTAACGTCATCTGCATGACCTTCTTGGTAATCGCCAGCCATTTGGTGGCGTCCTCTTCAGTCTTCACCTTAGGCAGGAGCGCAAGGCACTGACGAAGTTTGGTGGAGACCGCCGTCTCGAACTGTGCCTCGTCCCAGTCGGGGACCATGCGCGCGCACGCGACCTTCAACGCCTCAGCGAGGGTGTCCTGATTGACAAGCGGTCGAGTCTCGACCAGAGCAGTCCAGCGCGCCTCGTAGTCGGGAGCGACGTAGGAGGTCTGCTCCAGAATCATCTCTGCGGCCTGGAGGTCCGGGACGTTCTTGTCCATGGCCACGAGGCGCACCGGATTGAAGAACCCGCATCCCGCAAAGCAGTAGGCAGTGTTGGTGCCCGGATAGATCGCGAAGGCGCGTGAGTGTCCGCCGTCAGCGTGGAAGAGGTATCCGAAGGGGCAGTGCACCTTCATCGACTTCACGGAGAAGTCGGGGATGTCCATTCCGAGGAGATTGCACGCCTCAATGATCGACATGCGCTCGTTCGCGATGTCGATCAGAGTCTTCTCCTCCGTGGCCATCATCAGGCCATGCCTCTCCGCTTCTTGCGCCATCGGACGAACTTGCGGCCCAGAGCACCGACGCCGAGCAAGACGAGGCCCCAGAAGATGACCTCCAGAATGATGGCCACCGCCGTGATGAGCGGCATGAGCGGCGGCAGGAACTCATCGAAGAACCACGGCATGAAATCGCTGTTCACGTCTTCCTCCTCAACTTGAACAAGAATCCGTAGGTGTAGCTCACCTGAGCCTCCTCAGCGGTCTTGACGACCCCGGGTCGGCGGACGAAAGTGCCTCCCCGCCGAAGAGACCACAGGAAGTAGCCCTTCTCGATAGCTCCCCCCACGTAGAGCCCCCAGAGCATGAAGAAGAGCCGCCACCGGGAGACGGGAACGTTGAGGTACAGATGGGCGTGTCCGCTAGTGGTACTCGAAACGTAGGTGTGCGGGAAGTCCAGATCGATGATCGGCTTGTGGAGCCGTGAGTCGGTCAGGTGACTGGAGACTACGTTGGCATCGACCTCGGAGGGCTTTCGGTCTTCGTACTGACGGTATTTCAGCATCGACCACAGCATGGGCTCATCCACGATGTCGAGGTGATCGACGTGCCAGAGCTTGCGAGCAGAAGTCATCGACGCTTCCCCAGAGTGAGGTCCCACACGAGCCGAAGGGGCACGTAGACGACGAGATAGAGCAGCCAGAAGAGGATGCCGAAGAAGATCTCGATCCCGTGCTCACTCTCTTCGATCATGCGCACCGGAGGGCGGTCGTGCATCAGAACCTCCGGGCACAGATCGGGCCGAGCCCCAGCGCAAGAGACTCGGGATCGGAGAGAGGAGACCCGCATACCGCGCAGACCGTGAACTCTTTCGAAAAACGAATGGCTGCGGCCTTCGGGTCAAAGTCGATCTGCTGCATGACACGCTGCCGCTCCATGCCCCGCACGGGGTAGCGCCGCCAGTCTCCGGGAGCCCCGATGAGACGCTCCACGAACTGCTTGCCAGCCCACTTGCCCTTGCCTGTCTTGACTTCGAAGAACTCCAGAAGGCCATCACTGGGACGGACAAGAGCGTACTTCGAGTCGGGCACCCAGAGCGCCATAGGACGGTAGTCCCTAGACTCGACGTACTGCTTGGCTGGTCCCGTCAGCTCGACGGTGCTCACTGACGCGCGCTTATCCGCATAGCACTGCTTGATGTGCTCCACGGTCTGACCTTCCTGCTTGCAGCTTCCGCATGTAGCCATGTCGTCCTCCTCTGTTGACCTGAACTCAGGGTATCAAAGAAAGATGGCAATTGCAATCTTTACGGCGCGACACGCCCGTGCTTGTTGAAGGCCTCCATCGTGATCGGGTAGAGGTCGGTCAGCACCGACTCAATCTCCTCTGCTGCTCGCACGATCTCGTACTGCGGGTGGCCCTTCCACTGGGCGTTCTCCTCGCTCGTCCGAAGGCTCAGGAAGTGGAGCCAGGCGCGCAGGTTCGCCGTGGCGTACATCGAGCTGTAGGTCGCGACGGGGAGGATCAGGCGGGCCATCTCGTTGGCCACTCCAGCGTCAAGCGCGGCCTGGTAGCGGACCCAGATCTGCTCGTACCCGATCTTCAGGTACTCGGTGAAGTAGGTGTAGAGGTCGTCCTGGTCCGTCAGCTCGAACTTGGGGCGAGCGCTGCTGCCAGAGTTGACCAGAGGACGCCCGGGGTCGGGGATGTAGAAGTGCGGGAGGAACTGCGCGTAGCGTCCGCTCTGCTCGTTGAAGGACTGAATGCGGTGTCGATGCCATTCGCGGAAGACCATGATGGGAGCTTCGACACGAACGGTCAACGAGTTGTGCTCGAACGGAGTGCCATGCCGATGCTCGATGAGGTAGTTGATGAGCCCTGGGATGCGCCCTTCGTCATGAAGCTTGGGCTCGCTCTCCGTCGAGATCCAGGCAGCGCGAGCGATGGATTCGTCGCTTCCTACCTCCTGGACCACCTCGACCTTGATGTCGGAACGGAAGATGATGTCGGTCATGGTGACTCCTAGTCAACAAGGGAGTCGAGGCTGAAGCCTTCGCCACTCCCGATACCTGATACGGATGAGAAGCCGTCGAAGCCAAGGCCCTTGGACCGGAACCACGAAGTCGCGTAGTCCACCTCCACGATGATGCCGTTGGCGGTCTCACCATCTCGATTCTTCAGGATCTGCATGATGATGTCGGCTCGGCGGTCGGTGTTGTCCGTGGGGGCCAGAAGACTCACGATCACGTCGGCAGAGTTGGTCGCTTCTGCGGTCTCGGAGAGGCTGGCACTGGAATACATGCCGAGATTCTCGGCGCTCTCGCGAGCAGCACGGGACACCTGCCATGGGCTGATGAATGGCACTCCTCTCCCGTTGTCGAAGTTCACCGCAAGGAGCTTGGCGTCCTTCACGAGAGAGGCAAGCTCCTCTCGTGTCGTCACTCGGGATCGGTCCGAACGCAACAGAGCCAGATAGTCCATGACCACAAGGTCGATGTTGAACTTCCGTTGAATGCGATGCAGTCGCTGCTCGATGCTGGCGATGGTCGCACTGCGCGGTACCTGAGCGATGTAGAGCCTCCCGTAGGTTGGGTTCTTCGCCAGGTCGTCCACGACTTCCTGGAGCTTGGCTTCCTGCTCCAGGGGCAGGGTTCCTGACTTCAGGTCTCTGGTGTTGAGCCCGCCTGGGAGTCCGAACTGGGGGAGCTTGGAGTGTCGAGAGATCAACTTCCGGCGCACCTGAGGACGGAGGGTCTCTGTGGTGAGGAAGACGACGTTCTTGCCCTGCTCAACGGCAGCACTCCACATTGCCTGAACGCAGAGGGTCGTCTTGCCATCTGAGGAGTATCCAGCGGTGAGGACCAACTCCCCTGGCTGAAGACCCCCGACCTTACGATCAAGCTCTTCGATTCCGAAAAGAATCCCCTGAGACAGGCCCCTCTCGCGAGAGTGCTTGCGCTCGGCGTAGTCCGCCATCATCTCAGTTCTCTCGTCTCGAAGATCTCCTTCGGGAGCGTCTTGCATGGTCAGATCCCGGTCGATCTCCTGGAAGGACTCCAGGATGCGGCGACGTGCATCTTCGTGCCCTCGGAGCAGGTCCTGACCTACTTGACGACCGTTTCGAAGGATCTCCATCGCCTCGGTGATGGCCTCCCCGGTTGCCTTGTCGGCGGCGAGTTCCCGGAGCTGCTGAACGGACCAGGCGAACTCGGAATCTTCTGCCGACAGCTCTTCGAGAAGCTGATACGTCTCCAGGTAAAGCTGCACCTGGCCAGGCTCCGCCTTCCCCCGAAGATTGTCATCGAGGTACTTCAGCGGCATCACCGAGCCGGAGGTGTAGTCCGAGTACCTCTGCAGCATCGCGAAGAGGTTCGACTGCACTCTCTCTGGGAAGTGCGCTGGGCTCAGTTGGCGGAGTGCCTTCTCCAGGAGGTCTCGCCGGTTCGGGATGATGGCAGCGAGAACCGTCTGAGCGTGGTCACTGGCTGTTGCCACTGGATGTCCCGTGCGAGAAGGCGAAGACGAGATCATCCAGACGAGCGATCTCGACGTGCCCACTGATGAACTCGACCGCCACGTTGGCGGAAACAGTCACCTTCAAGACCTCACCCTTGTCGGGAACGATGTCTCCCGGCTGGAGGTCCATCCACGAGATAGTGTCCCAGGCGCGGGACACGGTTCGGTCGAGGTCGATGGACGGTCGCTGGAATGGCTTGGGCTTGGTTGGCATCAGAACTTCTTTCCGTGCTTGAAGGGCCTGGTGGAGTTGTACGCCAGTTTTTCCTCCACGATGGAGGCCAAGTCGATGCTCAGTTCCTCGGAGAGGTCCATGAGCCGGATGAAGATGTCGGCCAGCTCGGAGGGGAGACCCTCGGGCTTCTGGCGGTGCTCCACCTTCACATAGGGAAAGTCTTCCGCCGCTACCGGCTGAGTGACATCTGCGTAGTAGGTCTGGGTCATCGGCTTCCCGGCCCGGATCTCCTCATGAGCCTCCGTGACCTCACCCGCGATGAGCATGAGCCGGTTGCCGTAGTACATCGCCTCGATGTAGTTGGCGAGATTGTCCTGGCCCTTCAGACGAAGGTCGGAGCAGAGGTCCTTCAACTCGTCCGGCTCATCGTGGAACCCCCGCGCTCGGGACTGGGCGTTGCAGTAGGCCTGGAAGGTGCGCAGGGCCTCGTAGTCCACGCCCGTGGGAGGAAGAAGGTCACTCATCGGCGGGCTCTTCGTCGTCTGCGACAGCGGCGTAGACGATGACTCCGACCTCACGAGGATTCGGTCCGGTGAGGTGCTTGTAGTCGAAGAGGGCGGTCTCATAGCCCAGTTCGTATGCGTCGTCCGAAGAGATGTCCTTCAGTTGATGGCGATCCGTCTCGGCCCTCATCTTCGCGAGCTGAGCGTGCATCTCTTCGATGGCCTCCTCAGGGGACAGGTTGTACTTCGGTTCGTCGTTAGTGGTGAGCAATGCAACTCCTAGAAGGTCAGGTACTTCTACGCCTGGGGCGCGGGGGTGGAACAGGGTCAGGAAGCGGCTGCCCGCTGCATCGCGGAGTGAATCAGCTCGATGGCATCTCGATGCGAGGTACGCACCACCGACGACGCCACTCCCAGCTCGACCGCGATGCTCGTGAGGTCTCGACCCTCGTAGTAACGAAGCACAATGATCGATCTCTGCAGCGGTGGGAGGGACACGAACGTGTCCGCCACGATGTCTTGGATGCTCGATACCAAAGCACTTCGCTCGGTGTCGAATGGGGAGGAGACCTCCTCATGAAGGGAGTACCCATCATCTGGGCTGCCCTGGTCAAGAGAGATGGCAGTGGTCTCCACGGCCTGGGTGATGGCGCGAATCTTCTCGACATTGAGGCCCGTCATGTCCGCCAGCTCCTCTGGGGATCTTCCCGCGCCATGGCCATGCTGCTGGAGTGTCTTGTACACGCGCCGCTGTCTTTTCGGGACATGATCCCGAGAGCGCTGCCAGTCGATGATCGACCCGGTGATGCGTCTCCGTGCAAACGACCCGAAGGCCAAGAATGGGTCGTACTTCGGGTCGTTCTCTGGGGTCCAGGTGGAGTCGAATCGCTGAGCTGCGGTCAGCAGGCCCTGATAGGCAACGGCAACCACCTCATTCTTCTCCATCGTCTCTGGGGCCTTCCGCCAGAACTCCAGAGCGATGCGGTGTGCGAGATTCAAGTGCGTCTCGACCAGGTGTGTCTGGTACTTCGTGAGGCGTTTAGTTTCCGTTTCGGTCATGTTCCCCCCTAGCCGGAAATGAGCTGAAGCAAAGCCATGGGCGAGAGAGCATTGAAGAGCTGAGAGTTCTCGTCCCAGATGTGCGCCGCCAGAGCGGCTTCCCTCTCCAGCAACGGCAGGTAGCGCTCCTCCTGTGTCCGAACGGTCAGGAGGTTGTGCACGAAGACGTGCTGGAAGGCTGACCCATCACGACGGATTCTACCCGCGAGCTGCTCCATTCGAGCGGGATTCAGGATCATGTCCATGTTCACGAGATGGCGCGACACCTGGAGGTTGAGAGATTGCTCGATGCTCTTGGTACCGATCAGTACCCGGCACCGTGGGTCCTCCCAGAAGCGCTCCTGGGCGGCGGCTCTCTTCGCCTTGCTCTTCTCCTCACCCCAGACGGTCACGAACCCCACTCCTCGATTGCGGAGTCGATCCTGCAGTGCTCGCACCGAGTTCTTCAGGTTGATGAAGACGACGACCTTCTCATCGCTGAGATCTCCCTCAGTGAGGTGGTGCTCGATCCAGTCGAGCTTGACACTGGTCCCTGGGCCGTCAGCTTCACCCAGAGCAGCAAGTCCGGCGCAGATGGCGGCTCCGTAATGCAGTTGGGCCAGTGCCGCTGGTCTCTTCGTCTGAACGCCCTCCTCGCGAATGATTTTGAGCACTCCGCGCTTCAGCTCGTCGTACTTGCGCCGCTGAGCCGGGTAGAGATCCAGCATCACGTCGTTGGGGATGATGGTCGGGAGATCCACGTCATCGAGGTCTTCGGCGGTGCGGCGAAGCACCAGGGGAGCGATGACGCGCTTGACCTGATGAAGATTCTTGTACCCGACTACGACCTCTCGTCGTTCCTCTCGGCCCGTGTTCTTGTTGTACTCGGAGACCGTCCCGGTGCGGACGTGACGGCGGATGAAAGACTTCCGGTCCCCGAGCTTGTCTGGGCTCGCGCCGCCCAAGCCGTCGAGGATGGCGTGCAGCTCTGGGAGGCGCTTCTGCAGGGGGGTGCCCGTCATGATGACATAGCGGTTGGTGCCTGGCCTCGCGCCCTCAGTCCCCCTACCGCCCAGCCGATCCAGGTAGTAGGAAGTGTCCGTCTCTGGGTTCCTCAGGGCGTCCACGTCGTCGGTGAGAAGCAGCGCGAGATCAAAACGCTCGATCATCTCGAAGTCGTTGCGGAGCATCTCTGGGCCGATGAGGAGGACCTGCCACGGCTGGAGATAGAGCTGGGTGCGCTCTTTGCGGGTCCCCTCCGCAATCAGGACGTTGAGCCCGGGCATCATGCGTTGAAGCTCGGTGCGCCACTGGTGCAGGGCGGGGGCTCTAGGGACGATGACGACGCGACCCATTCCTCCGAAGCGATGGGTGCGGTCACGGGTGAGAGAGAGTTCTCCGGTCTCTAGGAGCATGGCGATCAGGCCACCTGCACTGGTGGTCTTGCCCGATCCCATGGTGTCGGCCAGGAGGGCTCGTTTCTTGAAATACAGCCACGCGACAGAGATCCGCTGGTGCCTCCGGAAGTGGATTCCACACTGACGACACCCTGGCTTCGGGCGGTCGTAGACGACTCGCTCGTGGATCTCCCCGTTGCTCTCGCGGTACTCCTCTTTCCAACCGCGAGCATGAACGCGGCAGAGTTCGTAGTTCCAGGCGGCGAGCTTCGGAAGATTCCACTCGGTCGCCTCATGGATGCGCCAAGCGAGCTGATCCCGCTTGTCGTCCGTGAAGTTCCGAACGTCGAAGTTCAGTGGCAACGTTTCCCTCCCAGGGATTTATACGTCGTCACGTCCTTCGCGCCCAAGGGTCATCGTCCGCTGATCTCGACGTGCGATCTGCTTACTGCCCTCTTGGGCCAGCTCGATGCTATATGACGGATCGGTGCGGAGCGCGCTTTCGAATGCCGCCCACAGTGGCCGCATCCGCTCCAGCACAGCTTCGGTCATGAAACGAATGCTACCTCGTCTCTGATAGTGATACGGAATAGTCGTCAGCAATTGGGCGTGTCGCGGAACCCCCATTCGGGGGACAGAAGAAGGCCTCCCGGTCCGAAGATCAAGAGGCCTTCTCACTGGTGTTACTGGCAGGAGTCGCACATCAGGTCGTCCATGGGATCGACCGGAACGGCGTAACCCCCCGCTGTGTCGAACTCGTTCACCGGGCGTCCTCCACAGTGGACGTGGAGATGGTGTCTGCCTCAGCGACCGCGATCACAGGCACCGCGACCTCGGAAGGAACTCCGATGTTGTTCACGGTAGTGGCGTTGATGGTGGGAGCAGCCAGAGGCGTGTCAGCCTCTGGAAGCTGCTTCAGCACGGCGAGCAGGAGCGAACCGAGGACTGCAGACCCTACAAGTGCTGGGACTGCGGACCAGTCCACTTCAGCGAACATCGTGGCAGTGCCGAACGCGGTCAAGAGCGCCTGAGATGCGGTCTTCACGACCCGTTCGAAGACGGCCCAGTACCAGGAGACCGACTTGCCGTCGGATTCCGCGATGCCGAAGAAGGAGGTGACGAACGACGTGAGCGCGCCGAAGCCAGCGGTGCTGGCCAGGATGACCCACGAGTTGTCGTAGAGAACGGTGGGGGAGTAGGGAATGGCGATGACAATCGCCGTGCGCAGAGCACGGAAGAAAGCCGCCTTCCACCACGCCCGAGACGTGAGGTTGGACATGGAGAGATCCCTTCGAAGGAGGATGAGCGGACGAAGGCCCGCTGCTATGTAATATCGACCGGCGCGGTGTCTCCGGTCTTCGCACTCTTCTCCTGGGTGGGCAGGGAACGACGGATGACCTCAGAGGGAAGCGTGATCTCCAGGTCGGTTTCGAGGTCGTCCAGATTGAGGCCGATCACCTGGGCTCCGACCTTGCGCAGCTCTGACACGAGGGTGTTGATGTGCCGTTCCTTCTGGGCCAACCGAAGTCGAAGGTCGATGATCTCGTCTCGAAGCTCCTTGATCCGGTCGTAGTCCTTGTCAGCAGCGTCTTCGAGAACATCGATCCGAGCCTGCTTGTCCTGGAGCCGCTTGGCGTCCGCGAGCTTCTCTTCCTGCAGGACCTTCACCATGTTGTTGAGGCCCTCAATGAGCATGGCGACGTTGGCCCGGGCGTCTGAACGACTGGGGATCGTGCGGTCCAGGATGATCTTGCCGACGAAGATGAGTGCTGCCATGATCGTCGCTCCTGTCCCACCAGATACGAGGGTGTTGAAGTCGAAACTGGGGGCTACGGCGTCTGGGTCAACGGCGAAGAAGATTTCCAGCATGTCTCAGGCCTTCCTCTTGGTGCCGCCGTGAATCCTCTTCTGCCGTCTCGCCTCCGAGTACAGGGCGTAGATGCGCGGGAGACAGAGCAGCAGCGGGAGGATTGCATACACCGAGAGTGCGACACGGGCGTTCGGGTCGGTGCCAACCGGAGGGTGGATGAGGTAGTAGATCTGAGCAGAGAAGTAGATCAGCGGCCCGACCCCCATGAAGATCAGCCCTGGAAGCTCGACCTTCAGGTCCAGCCGAGTGGCTGCTCCCACACACGCTGTCGCTGCTCCGACCCCACAGGCTCCGAGCCACAGAAGACGAGAGCTGACATCGATGACACCTTGGTAGGCAACCGGAGGGAAGACCAGGAAGGCAACCGCCCAGAGGAAGAACCCCAGGTACGCGAGTGCCCGGAAGTAATCCTCGAACGTGGGGCGGGGCCGCTGCCCCTTCATGTCTACTAGCACGTCTCCCCCACCTCAATCACTTAGTGATATCGGCCCCTAGGGGTTGCCCCGTGGCCAGATCTGACCTTGTGTCGGAACCGACCCGCCTCCTCCAGCTCCCAGCTTCCAGATGGCGTCGTCGGGGTCAATCACCAGCTCCTGGAAGTCCGTCAAGCGCACTTCCGTAAGAAAAGTGAGGTCTGTGGAGAACTCGATCCACGGGTTACCCGAGGTCGATGTCTCGTCTTCGGGGAGATCCGTTCCTCCTACCGCGCCATCGAAATAGTGGAGGGTCGCTCCGTAGTCCGCAGTTGAATAGGCACGAACTCCCACCACCACCATGATTCGGTCTCCCGCAACCGTCGTTTGCGGAGTCAGTGTTACGGATGACCCCTTCGGGAACTCCCGGTTCTGCTTGGCGGTGGAGAACTCAGAAACTACTGTGGCCCCCGTGTATCCAGCGTAGAGGGTGGACTTGATCGCGCCATCCGGGTCCACGATGTAAGCCTTGACTTGGGCAGTGAAGTTTGCCGAGGTGCTGCTTTCCTGGGCCGCGATTCTGCCCTTCATGGTCCCGGAGATGGACTGAGCGATCAGCGGCTTTGTATAGAAGACCGCGTAAGGGATGTCTTGCGGAGAGCTGCCAACTGGAACACGGCGGAGGCTCTCCGCAATTGGACTGTCCTGAAGCGAAGTGTCGAGTCCGTAGGCGAAGGACTCGAACAGCGCGGTTCTGTCCCAGAGGGTCGGATACTCCGACCGGATGGGGTAATACCGATCTGCCCGATAGTAAAGTCTCGTTGCCATGCGTCACTGCCAGTACACGCAGAGAGCTGCACCGTAGACCTGGGAGTCGTCAATCGTGGTTGCTACTCCTCGGGGACCCGTGCCGAAGGCGTTAGCCGGGGATCTCTGGTAGAGATACTCAGTCTTCGCGCTGAACCGAGGAATCGGGATGAGGGCTCCGATGGCGAAGTCGCTGGCCCCGGCTCCAACACAGTACTTTGCACGGACCACTCCGTGATCTCGGGTGGGGTACTGAATGACCCCAAATGGGTAAAGCGGGGTCCCCGCCAAAAGAGAGAGTGGGCCACCACCGGAAAGATCCCTCCAATAGAAGATTGGGATCGAGCCCGGGGCGACTACGGATCCATTCCTCATATCGATGAGCCAAGATGCTGGCTCGGCATACGAGGTGGCAGAAGACGCTTCGGAATAACGGTAGAGAAGCAGGTACGGGGTCAAAGCTCCGTCGGCATCTCGCATTCGCTCGATGCCGAGGTACCACCGCTCCTGGAAGGAGGTGGAGAATCCCGATGACTCCCCTCCCATGTACCCCGTCCAAGCAACGGTGTTGATCGTGAGATTAGCTTGGACTGTGAGGCCCACGTCACCCGTCAAATCCCCAGATCCGTTAGACCCGGTTCCCACCGTGATGCGCACTCCGGGATACCGAACCGTTCCTGAGCTGAAGTAGTAGAAGATCTTGATATAGACGGGCCATGTTCCCTGAGCAGAGTCCGCGAAACGCCGAATCTCATACGCAGTGACTACTCCATCGCCGGGATACGTGACAGTGGCCCAGTCGATCTGACCCGTATCGGATGTCTTCGGCAACCCCATTGCAGTCAGGGCATCGGAGAGAGCCTCGAACGTTCGGAACCAAGCGTCCGTGGGAGATGCTCCGTTGAACGCCCGGATGCCGACATAAGAAATCTTGGCCACCGCGATTACTCCGTCCCTACATAGGTGAAGGTCACCTGAATCGTATCGGTGACTCCCGACCGATTGGCCACAGTGATGGGGATATCTGGAGTCGCTGTGCTCTCCATGTTCGCTCCATCCACCATTGGTGACAGGACCGCCGAGAGAAGAGAATCCGTAGAGACGAACTCGAAAATCAGCCCATGGTCCCCTGTCGGGTCCGCCCCGACTGGCCTGGTCAGATCCGCCGCTTGCTGGGCCGCTGTTGCGTAGAGACGAACCCGGCAAGGCTCGTCCGTTTCGATCTTGTAGAGTCGGAACGCCGTGGCCAGCGAGATGGTGGACTGCTCAGATGCACCTTCCGCAAGGCTCGACGTAGTGTGAGAGGCCGTGGACCTTCCGGCTGATCCCACTCCAGCCCGCTGCCAGAGAGAGCTGACACCGGGCTCCTCGTTCGTATTCTCCACTGCGGTGGCCCAAAGAAGATCGTCCCAAGAGACAAGATCGTTTGGCTCGTAGGTGGTGGCGGAATCCCACAACCCCTGGAAGTTGAGGCCTGCACCTGCCGGTCCGGGACCGCCGCTCTCTGCAATGAGCTGCCAGTAGTAAGTGTCCGTCCCAGGCTCCACTGAGAGGCTGGAATGAACGGCGATCCATGAGGAACCGTTGTGGGTTACCGCATCAGTGGTGATGTAGGGGACGACGCTCGACCAGTCACCTTGCCAGGTCATTCCGATAGGTCCTGGGGAACCCTGAAGGCCCATGGGTCCCGTCTGGGTATTCTGCGTGGTTGGCTTACCGCCACCTCCACCGCCCCCGACCGAGACGTTGGAAAGAGTCCCCCCCAGAGTGCCGTCGCCCGTGGACTTCAGCCAGCGCTCGAATCGTGTCGCCTGGTCCTGATAGATCGTGTCGAACTCTACGGCGAATACCGGGAGTCCTGTCTTCTCGTTCTCCTCGATGGAGATGGACATCACCCGACGGGTGTCGAGATCTACCCCCTCCGGAACCGGAGCCAGCACCCAGTCGCCTACATGGAAGTCGAAGTGGGGCCGCGCATCGTCCAGATCGATGATCTCGTAAGTGGCGGACTCTTCCGGCTCAGCCCTGCTGCCGAAAATCTTCTGGGCGAGGTCCCCACTCACAGCTCCCGAAGCTCCTGTGGAGACGTACCCCTCGATGCGCCCATACTTGGCGCTGGAGCCCGTCAAGGAATCAGCGACAGACTGCCAGCCGTCCTCCGTAGACATCAGGAGTGCATTCTTGATGTCGGAGGTGCCCTCCTCCAAGGCCCGGATGACGTTGCGACCGATCTCGAACTTGACTGGCTGCACGGCTGCCGACTGCACGTCTCTGTGGACCCCGCGCTGGACGTACATGTTGAGCTGGAAGTTCTCTGGGTCGATCCACAGATCGCAGACGACCTCTTCGAGCTTCTCCACTACGTCGTAGTACTCGGTGCCGATGTCGAAGGACCAGTCGAGGGACCGGGGCCAGGTGACTCCATCAGAGTCCGCTTCAGAGGTGAAGGTAGGAGTCAGGAACGTCGGAAAGACGACTCCACGATCCCCCGCTTCTTGAAGGAGGGTCAGCATGATCTCCCCAGGACTCCAGCCAGGTGCCGGATCAGGATAGGAGTTGACCTTCCAGTCGGTGATGTTGGTGACAGCGAGCAGCTCGGCTGACGTTTCTTCGGCAGCATCTCCGGCGCGGAAAAGGGCAGCGATGAGGCCAGCGGCTCCGAGACCTGTCGAGCGCACTCGAACGGCGAGGATGTGGTCTCCCGGGCTCAGATCGAAGTCAGCTCGCCAGGTCTTCGCGTAGCCGTTGGCCTCCCGGCTCTCAATGATGACCTGGCCATCCACGTAGACATCGAACTCATCCTTGGCGGCAGCAAAGACGGAGTACTGCTCCGCCCCGATCTCGTCATCGATGGTGAACTCGTAGCGGAAGTAGTTGATGCCCTCAGGAGCCGGGTTGGTGGCCGCGTCGTTGTCCACCCCCCAGATCCAATGAGCACTCGGGGCATCCGGCCACTCAGCCGGGGCCGTCCCGAATGGATCGAAGTTGGGGTCCATGTCGTACTGCTGAATGCTGACAGGAGCTACCCAGTCCGCTTCGACGTACCAGTCCCCGCGCTCAGATGCGAACGAGAACACACGGGAGGCTTGGGAGTCACTGCGGATGCCTCCGAAGGGTTCTACCACTGCGTCGTGGAGCCACTCACGCAGCCCCCCACCTGCGATCTCCCAGTACTCTCCGGACTTCTCCTCTCGATTCACGAAATCAGTCCGCTTCGAGGTGGCAATGAAAGCCCCGACGACCTTGCGGTCCAAGCGGGTTCGGAAGACATTCCGGTATTCGAGAAGGGTGGGAGTCTCGATGATCTTGGGGTCATCCCGGAAGACACTGAAGGACCCTCCGCCAGGACCCTGGATCTCATCCAAGGTCTTCAGTTCG
Source organism: uncultured Cellvibrionaceae bacterium (assembly GCA_964542655.1). Lineage (GTDB taxonomy): Bacteria > Pseudomonadota > Gammaproteobacteria > Pseudomonadales > Cellvibrionaceae > Cellvibrio. The sequence continues at coordinate 208 of CAZIWB010000017.1, read as the reverse complement.
CGTCTCCGGGGAATGACATCGAGGACGGTGAACGGATCGTCGTAGGAGCAGACTTCCAGTTCAAGCCCGATCCGGGGAGGGGTGGTTGAGTCTTCGAGAACCTCGAACGGCACGGGATTGGAGGGCAGCTCAGCCATCAGTCATCCTCCAATACGACCTGGACCATCGAAGACACAGCCCCTGTAGGAACAATAGCGACGACCCAGCC
>CAZIWB010000016.1:0-132133 GCA_964542655.1 uncultured Cellvibrionaceae bacterium | reverse complement strand
CACTATACGAACCCACCCTCACCTGCGCAAGCTTTTTTTAGGGTTATTTTGTTTTAATTACAAATACGAACAACCAATGACCAACGACAACAAAAATCACACAACATCAAACAAGTGATATTTCTTTTTACCTACTTTTGCGAGATAAAAGCGGCCAAAAAATGCATTAGCCTCCGCAAAACATCCTGCAGCGTGCATATTGTCATCAATGGACTTAGCCACACCATTAATGAAGACTGCATTTTTTGCCAACGCATCTTTAATTTGCTTTCCAGACGCAGCCAATTCGGCATCAGCAAGCAACTGAGTAAGCGGCGCCTCGGCAATATCAGCGCGAACCAGTTTTGATGATGGCAAACCATCCTGCTGCAACTGCAAAAAGTCAGCCTCATTTAGACCAGACAATTCATCATTAAACAACGCCTGCGTAATGCGTTGCGCCGCCAATAATCCAGCATCTCCATGAACAAGCCTGGTAACCTCTTCCGCCAGAATACGCTGAGCCTCCGGCTTGCCTTGACGCGCAGCATCCTCAGCCTCTATGGCGGCGATTTGCGTAACAGTTAAAAAGGTGAAGTAACGCAGAAATTTATATGCATCAGCATCGGCGGTATTGAGCCAGAATTGATAAAAAGCATATGGCGATGTTTTGGCCGCATCCAACCACACAGTACCTGTTTCGGTTTTGCCAAATTTCGTGCCGTCAGATTTGGTCACCAAAGGCATCGTCAAGCCAAAAACCTGGGCGCCATGCATACGACGAGATAGATCTATGCCACCCGTAATATTGCCCCACTGATCGCTACCACCTATCTGCAACGTACAATTATTGCGGACATACAACTCAGCAAAGTCAAAGGATTGCAGTAACATGTAAGTAAACTCTGTAAAAGAAATTCCTTCACCTTCGCGCTCAATTCGCTGCTTTACCGACTCCTTGTTGATCATATTATTGATAGAAAAATGCTTACCTACGTCGCGCAGGAAACTAAGCACATCCATTTTCCCCACCCAGTCCAAATTATTAACCACTTCAGCGGACTGGTTGCCACAATCAAAATCGATAAACTGGCTGACCTGTTTCTTTAACTTACCCACCCAATTAGCGACAACATCAGCCGTATTGAGCTTACGCTCTTGCGCCTTGAAGCTAGGATCACCAATCAAGCCAGTAGCGCCACCAACCAAGGCAATTGGCTTATGACCTGCAAGCTGGAAACGCCTCAACATTAATAGAGGAACCAAACTGCCTATATGCAAGCTATCCGCTGTAGGGTCAAAACCACAATAGAGGGTGCGACTACCGGAATTGAGATGCTCTGCGATGGCATCCCCCCCTGTCATTTGGGCAATAAGCCCACGATCCTGCAACTCTTGCAGAAAATTAGTGTCAATAGCTGCCATAACGCACCAACCAAGCAATTAAAAAGTGTTTCGATTAGGGACAAAAAGGCGGCAAAGATACCTCATCTTGCTCCAATTACAAGGTAAAACCAGAGACTTATTGCAGCAAGATGAATTTTTAAGGTGTGAATGGCGTTTTTTTCTGCTATAAATACTTTTTCTTGGATCACTTATCTATAAAAATTGCGACTTTTTTACCCATGCCTCCAATAAAAAATTACTACAAGATCGTTCGATCGACCCTGCTTCAATATGTGCCACGCGGGCATCTCGCGGCGGCGGCACTCCTATCATTGGGTGTAGTCGTAGTTTTAGGTAGCAACTCTCAAGATAACTCCGCAATTGCAAGCGTTCCCAGCCAGAATATCCCTGGATTGAAAATCCAGGGCACAGAAACCCAAGCCACACCAATCGCCGTACCAGCAGTAGAAACCATTATTCAGGCCGTAGCTGCCACACCAGAAGCCGCAAATAGCCCAGCCATAGAGCCAGTAACACCACAATGGAAAGAGTTCACGGTACAAAATGGCGATAACTTGTCGATTTTATTTAAACGTGCTGGCCTGAATGATCGGACGATTTACGAATTATTCAGCGATGCCAAAGATGCCAAGGATTTACGTAATATCCGTCCTGGCCAAAAAATGGCCTTCCTCGTGGAAAACGATCAACTGCAAGGCTTGAATTATATTATCGACGAACTTAATAGCTTGGGCTTTACCCGCGGGCCAAAAGGTTTTACTAGTAAAGAAGTCGCGTTGAAGCCTGATGTTAAATATGCATTCCGCCAAGGCACTATTGATAGCTCCCTTTATATGGCAGGAAAGCGTGCAGGCATACCCAGCAACCTGACCATGGAATTAGCTAATATTTTTGGTTGGGATATCGACTTCGCACTCGACATCCAAAAGGGCGACAGCTTTAAAGTGATGTATGAGGAGCAATTCCTCGATGGGAAAAGCATCGGCACCGGCAAAATTATGGCTGCTGAATTCACCAATGATGGGAAGACATTCCAGGCTGTTCGCTATATCGACAAAGATGGCGTCAGCAATTACTACACGCCAGATGGTCGCGGTATGCACAAGGCGTTCCTGCGCACCCCGATTGAATTTGCGACTATTAGCTCGCATTTCAGCCTAAATCGTAAACATCCAGTGTTACATATTATTCGCGCCCACAAAGGCACCGATTACGCAGCAGTACGCGGCACTCCGATTCGCGCAACAGGTAATGGCAAAATCGCTTTTGCTGGCCGTAAGGGGGGTTACGGCAACTGTATCGTAATCCAGCACGGTCAAGGCATTGAAACGCTTTACGGCCATATGAATGGATTTGCCAAGGGCATGAAAACCGGAACACGTATCAGTCAAGGTGATGTTATTGGTTATGTTGGCTCAACTGGTTTGGCGTCTGGCCCGCATTTACATTATGAGTTTCATGTAAATGGCCAAGTACGCAATCCAGTAACCGTACCGCTCCCTAAAGCAATTGGCATTGAAAAGGCCGAGTTGGCTCGCTTTAACGAAACCACTCGTCCATTAATTGCTAAATTGGATCAATATAAATCTTCCAACCGCCTGGCGGTTGCTAAAAATGGCAACAGCAACAACTAAATCAAACCTCCATGTCACAACCCCAGCTCTACATAGGTTTAATGTCGGGCACCAGTGCTGACGCCATAGATGCAGCGCTCGTCAATTTGCAATCAACGCCGCAGTTGATTGCGCAGCATACGCTGCCACTCCCACAAAACATCCGCCAACAAATCCATTCGCTCTCGCTACCCAGCAATAATGAAATAGACCGGATGGGATCGCTGGATATGGAATTAGGCCAGCTGTTTGCACAGACAAGCCTGGAATTGCTTGCCAAAGCTGGTGTTAGCGCCTCCCATATCACTGCCATTGGTAGCCATGGCCAAACGATCCGACATCGCCCTCCTGGCTCACCTGAAGGTACATTTACCCTGCAAATTGGTGATCCCAACCTGATTGCTGAATTGACTGGAATCACGACTATAGCTGATTTCCGGCGGCGCGATATGGCTGCGGGCGGTCAGGGAGCACCGCTGGTTCCGGCGTTTCATCGCGCTATTTTTCATGCGGTTGGAAAAGATCGAGTTATTGTGAATATTGGCGGAATGGCGAATATCACCTGGCTGCCAGCACAAGGAGTGGTATCTGGTTTTGATACAGGCCCCGGTAATGTATTAATGGATAGCTGGATCGCAGAACATTTAGGCCAATCCTATGATCAGGACGGCGCCTGGGCAGCCAGTGGCCAGATATGTGCAACATTGTTGGGCGAGCTATTAAACACTCCTTACTTCAAGATACCGGCCCCCAAGAGTACCGGACGCGAAAGCTTTAACCGCGCCTGGCTCGAAGATCATTTACGCAACAGCTTATCGACCCCAACCCCGGCAGATATACAGGCAACACTGCTAGAACTCACTGCGACGACTATTGCCGATAGCATCAAAGGTTTAAGCCGGGGATTAAAAGAGATATTTGTCTGTGGAGGCGGGGCTTATAACACCGTATTAATGCAACGACTGACCCAGCTAATGCCATGGGACACAGTGGCAAGTACAGCAGCATTGGGAGTGGATCCCCAATGGATAGAAGCCATGGCTTTTGCCTGGCTGGCACAACAGACCCTTAACCATCGCACAGGCAATCTCTGCGAAGTCACTGGGGCAAAGCGGGAAGTCATCTTGGGCGGCGTTTACTTTGCCTGATGAACCAGCCTGCTGGTTCAAGAATGAGCAAATAAGAAGAAGGGATTAAATAGAAAAAGAAGAACCGCAACCACAGGTACTTGAAGCATTCGGGTTCTGGATTACAAACTTGGAGCCCTGCAACCCCTCTTCATAATTTACAACTGCCCCCACGAGATAGGGGTAGCTCATTGCGTCTACCACGACTTTGACACCATCACGTTCAACTACAGAGTCATCATCGGCGACAGCCTCATCAAAGGTAAAGCCGTACTGGAAACCTGAACAACCACCACCTGTCACATAGACACGCAATTTAAGGTCGGGATTATCCTCTTCTTCGATCAGGCTCCTGACCTTGGCGATAGCGCTTTCAGTCACAGTTACAACCTGGGGAACGTAGATTTCAGCAGTAGACATAAATACTCCGGATAACAACAAAGCCCGACAGGGCAATGTTTATTATCCCTTTACCCTAGTAAAACAGTCAACTATTAAGCCTTGGCTATAGCAATTTCCAATACGTTGGACGATTCCTGCTGTTTGTTGACCATGCTGCCATTGACCTGGGCACCTTTAACCATTTCGATGGACTGATAGTGGACACTACCTGTGACATTGCCTTTGGCGGCAAGCTCAAGGTGCTTGCTGGAATAGATATTCCCGGTCACCTTACCATTGACGATCACCAAAGGTGCCCGGATTTCCCCTTCTACTACGCCCGTATCGGCAATGACCAATTTTGCATCCTTTTCATCATCGGCATAAATATTACCAGTAACCTTGCCTTCCAATTGCAGTTCGCCGGTAAAGTGAAGGTCACCGATCACTTTGGTCGCACGTGAGATCAGGGTGTGATTATTGGAAAACGCCATCAGGGGGACTCCTTAGCAAGTACTATTTAATTTCTGGCCACTCAAGCTCTGCTTCTACCGTAACCGGATTGCGCCGTGAATTGGAGGTCACCGCCAACTCAACCCGCACAGGAGTAAACCCTTCCGGCAAGACAATTTCAGCATCGATATTCTGGAAAAATTTAAAGTTGAGCGGGATATTTTCTACCATCGGCTCAGCATCAACTTTGCTCACCACAAGCTCATGCAGCGATATTTTTGTCTCGGCGCCTTCTTTTTGGCCGACGACCAGGACATGCAGGTTTCCGGAAAAATCATCATCCCCTTCAGCCAGTTTTTGTACCGCCAGCTTGAACTGTTTTTTGTTGTCCTCCAGCGCCGACACAGAAAAAATACCGAAACTTATCCCCATTGGATTGGTGCTTTTTTTCGATGTCAGGATGCGGTAAACCTCTACATCGCGCTGCAAAGCCGCTTTTTCATCGCGCAAGCTGAGCACTTGTTTGCGCAACTCCTCGCCAGCCTGGCGATCCACATTGGCACTCAACTGGTATTTGGCCAGGTCGCGTTTTGACTCGCCTACTTCCTGCGTCAATTTTTCTACTTGTGCTCGCAGATCCTGCGCTTCTTGCAATGAAAGGCGTTCGCTGTTTGCCCGATTCAGGGCATAGAAATAAGTAGCGATGAGCGCAGCACCGATTGCTGCAAGCAACACCATAAGGATAAGTGCATTTTTAAGTGGCCGATGGGGAACCACTTTCATGCGATAAACAGGGGAACCTTTTACTTTGGCCTTGGCGGGATTCATAGCTACCATTTTTTATTATTCAGGGGATGGGGGTCAGCCATCCCGTGTAGTTAGGATCGTGGTCTGTACATGAGGATCAAGGCATCAAGGCCACAACGTCCAAACCGGTTTTTTCATCAAATCCAAACATGATGTTCATATTCTGGATCGCCTGGCCGGATGCACCTTTGGTGAGGTTGTCGATCACCGATAACACCACCACAGTATCGCGCTGTTGCGGACGTAAAACCGAGATGCGGCAGACATTTGAACCTTTCACACTTCTCGTTTGTGGCAATTCGCCGGCAGGCAATACATCCACAAAGGGTTCATTGGCGTAGCGCTGTTCATAGAGCGATTGCAAATCCGGCACTTTGTTCGCATCCAGCAGGGTGGCATACAGGGTCGCATGGATACCGCGGATGATCGGCAACAGATGCGGCACAAATGTCAGTGCTACGGGCGCAACACCGGCAGGTTGTACATCGCGTAAGCCCTGCTCGATTTCCGGCAAGTGGCGATGGCCAGCAACGCCATAGGCCTTGAAGCTGTCACTGATTTCCATCAGCAGGTTGTCGATTTTGGCCTGGCGCCCGGCACCGCTGGCACCGCTGGCGGCATTAGCGATGAGACGGGTAGGATCGACGAGGTTATTCTCAATCAGCGGCAAATAGCCCAACTGGGTTGCTGTTGGATAGCAACCGGGGCAGGCCACCAATTTGGCGGTGCGGATAGCCGCGCGATTAACCTCGGGCAAACCATAGACTGCCTGAGCAACCAGGTCGGGTGCACCATGGGTTTGGTTGTACCACTTTTCCCATAAAGGAACGTCACGGATACGGAAATCGGCCGACAAATCGATAATGCGCGCTTTGGTATTCATCAGCGCGCCCATCATGTTTTGGGCAACACCGTGGGGCGTGGCGAAAAAGATCACATCGCATTCACCCAATACGGCAACATCCGGCTCGGTAAAGGCCAAATCGATATGGCCGCGCAGGCTGGGATACATATCCGCTACTTTGGTGCCCGCTTCGGCGCGGGAGGTGATCACAGTCACTTCTACTTGTGGATGTTTGGCCAATAAGCGCAACAACTCCACGCCGGTATAACCAGTTCCGCCAACAATGGCTGCTTTAATCACCTCGACCTCCTCAACTCTTGTTCAATGTTATCGCTGCTAATCCGACGGGGAGACTCTGGTATCCTGAGCAACCGCCGACCGATCCAGGCGAAAATAAGGATGGCTATCATAAAAGCCTTATCCATAAATCGAAAGCAAAAGCTGCCAATCGCCCAATAAAACCCAAGAACCGGCGCGGCAAAATTTGAACAGGAATCCAGCGTGCCAATTGATCCATCACAATTCACAGCCAGCGCGCGCAGGCGTTTGAGCCTGGGCGCCGAATCCTTGCGCGACCAGCTCGCGGGTGCCGACTCACTGCCACAACTCACCCTGCTGGGGTTGCTGACCGGCATAATTGCTGGTGCAGTGATAGTTGCCTTCCGCTGGGTTGTGGAAATCCCGCTCGGCCATTTCCTTCCGGGAAATTTTGAAAACTTTGAAGCGGTGAGTTCGCTGGTACATTTTTCCTTGCCTCTCACCGGTGCAGTTATTTTGGGATTAATCCTGCAATGCGTCGATAAACGCCATCACGCCACCAGCATTGGCCATGTAATGGATCGCCTGCAAAATCACCAGGGGCGCATGCCCAAAGGCAATTTCGCCACACAATTTTTGGGCGGCGCCCTGTGTCTGCTGACTGGCCAATCTGTAGGGCGCGAAGGGCCAGCGGTACACTTGGGCGCAGGCAGCGGCAGCCTGCTCGGCCAGTGGTTAAAACTACCCGCAAATTGTTTGCGCCCACTTGCGGGTTGTGGTGTTGCTGCCGCCATCGCGGCCTGTTTTAACACGCCCCTGGCGGGAGTCATTTTTGCGATGGAGGTGGTGATTATGGAATACACCATCGCCGGTTTTATCCCCATCACCCTCGCCGCAGTTGCCGGTGCCACCATGACCCGCCTGGTTTTTGGCCCCGAAATCGCCTTTATCAATGCGCAATCGGTAATGGGTGATTGGCGCGAGCTGCCACTGTTGGGATTAGTTGGTTTAGTGGTAGCCGTATTTGCAGCGGCCTATATCCACCTGCATGGTGCCAGTTGCCGCTGGGCACTCAACCGCCCTGTCGCCCTGCGTTTTGCCCTCGCCGGTTTATTTACTGGTATTTGTGCGCTGTGGATTCCGCAAATTATGGGCGTGGGCTATGACACTATCGGTAGTGCCATGGCTGGCGAGATAGGTTTTGCCCTGCTGCTCGCTATCGCCATCACCAAACTGTTTGCCACTTCGATTAGCCTGGGTGTCGGCATGCCCGGCGGGGTAGTCGGACCACTGTTGTTTATCGGTGCTTGTGTCGGTGGCGCGGTTGGCGGTGTTGCGCAGTTACTTATCCCCGATTCCGCCAGCGCTATAGGTTTCTATGTGATATTGGGCATGGGCGCCATGATGGGCGCAACCCTCAATGCCCCGCTCGCCGCCATGATGGCCATTCTCGAACTCACTTATAACCCTAATATTATTTTCCCCAGCATGCTGGTGGTGATTGCCGCCTGCCTCACCACCCGCTGGGTATTCAAGTGTGATGGGCTATTCCAGCAGGTGTTGCGCATCCAGGGGAAATTCCGCAGCACCGAAGCGCTGGAGCAATTGCTCAGCCGCACCGGCGTGCGTGGGTTAATGGATCGCCATTTTGTGGTAACTTCGCACCGGATCGACAATAAGCAGGCGCAGCAATTGCTCGCCCATCACCCGCATTGGATTTTGTTGCACGACACCAACCAGTTATTGCAACCCGCCGACTTGCACAGCTATTTGCACAATAGCCCGGAGCAGCGCGAGGTTGCCGCTGAGATTGACTTGCAGGAAATTCCCGCACGTCGCTATGACCTCGCGCGAATTCCTGCCGACGCCAATTTGTTTGAGGCGCGGGAGTTAATGGATCGCCTGCAAATCGATGCGCTCTGGGTAGATTCACTTAGCGATTCACATCGGCCACTGGGTATAATCAGCCGCAGCAAAATCGACGACTATTACCGTCTCTAAGCCATATCCTGTTACCGGAATTCCTATGCTCTGGATAAAAGCCTTCCATATTATCTCTGTCATCACCTGGATGGCCGCGTTGTTTTATTTGCCGCGCCTGTTCGTGTATCACACCATGAGTGAGGACGACATCAGCCGCGAGCGCTTTAAAATCATGGAGCGCAAATTACTGCGCGGCATCGCCAATCCATCGATGGTTGCAGTATTTGTTTTTGGTATCTGGATGAGCTGGCTCGGTTGGGACTATTACTCCACACAAATCTGGTACTGGTGCAAACTTGCCCTGGTGGCGCTGATGACGGTTTATCACCACGCCTGTGTCGTCTATTGGAAACAACTGCGCGATGGCCGCTGCACCAAAAGCCATAAATTTTTCCGTGTATTTAATGAGCTGCCGGTATTTTTATTATTTGGCATTGTCATCCTGGTAGTGGTAAAACCTTTTTAATATGGCCAATAAACTCTACGCGATTACTGATTCACAACTGCTGCCCGACGATCAATTATTTGCTGGCGTTGATGCTGCGTTGAAAGGCGGGTGCAAGCTGGTGCAGTATCGCGATAAATCAACGGACCAAGCGCGTCGATTATTTGAGGCCAAACAATTATTGGCGCTGTGCAATCGCTATCAGGCACAGCTCATTATTAATGACGATGTATCACTGGCCAAAGACATAGGCGCCCATGGCATCCACTTGGGCCAAGGTGATCTCAGCCCGATTGCCGCGCGTATTATCCTCGGCAACCAGGCCATCATTGGCGTCACCTGCCATGACTCGTTGGAGCTGGCGCGCAAGGCGATTAAAGACAGTGCCAACTACATCGCCTTTGGCCGTTTTTTTTCATCCAATACCAAACCTGATGCGCGCCCTGCCCCGATTTCATTGATCGGCGATGCGCGCAATGAATTTAGCAATATACCAATTACTGTTATTGGCGGAATCACGCTGGATAATGGCAAACAATTACTCGACGCGGGCGCCGATATGCTCGCCGTTTGCCATGGTTTATTTTCTGCAGACGATGTAACCGCACAAGCTAGAAAATTTATTGACTTGTAGGTTGCTGGTGAGGAACGAACCGCAACATGACTATCTTACCGCGCCAACCAAAAAGCGTTTTTGATATCTAACCAAGCTTCTGGCGGATGGTGAGAGATGGTCATGTTGGGGTTCGTTCCTCACCGCCAACCTACAAAAAATTATCTTTTTATTTAAGGATTCACCATGAGCCGCTCAGAAGAATTATTTTTACAAGCCCAAAAAACCATTCCCGGTGGAGTCAATTCTCCAGTTCGCGCATTTAAAGCGGTAGGTGGTACACCGATATTTTTTGAAAAAGCACTCGGCGCCTATGTGTGGGATGCAGACGGTAAAAAATATATCGACTACGTACAGAGCTGGGGGCCGATGGTATTGGGCCATGCACATCCCGAAGTGATTAACACTGTCATTGAAACCGCAAAATTTGGTTTGAGTTTTGGTGCGCCCACTGAACGCGAAACCACGCTTGCAGAAAAATTATGTAATTTACTTCCCAACATGGACATGGTGCGTTTTGTCAGCTCCGGCACTGAAGCGACCATGAGCGCAATCCGTTTAGCGCGCGCCTTTACCAAGCGCGACAAAATTATCAAATTCGAAGGCTGCTATCACGGCCATTCAGATTCACTGCTCATTAAAGCCGGTTCCGGTGCACTTACACTCGGTGTCCCCAGCTCACCCGGTGTGCCTGCGGTATTGGCCGATCACACACTCACACTTGATTACAACAACGCTGAACAAGTGCGCGACTGTTTTGCCAAACTTGGCGACCAAATCGCCTGCATAATTGTTGAACCTGTTGTCGGCAATATGAATTGTGTTCCGCCAGTAGCGGGATTTTTGGAATGCCTGCGCGAGGTCTGCGACCAATATGGCAGTGTATTGATTTTTGATGAAGTAATGACGGGCTTCCGTGTGTCGCACAAAGGCGCACAAGGCCATTACAGTGTGAATGCCGATATCATCACCCTCGGCAAAGTTATCGGCGGCGGTATGCCGGTAGGTGCTTTTGGTGGCCGCCGCGACATTATGCAAATGATCGCGCCCTCTGGCCCGGTTTACCAGGCAGGCACACTTTCAGGAAATCCGGTTGCTATGGCGGCTGGATTAAAAACCCTGGAACTGCTGGAGCAAGATGGTTTTTATGAAAACCTGTGCGCACGCACAACAGCATTAGTTGAAGGCTTGCAAAAACTGGCCGATGAAGCGGGCATTCCTTTTACCACCAATCACGTTGGCAGTATGTTCGGCTTCTTTTTTACCAGCGAGAAAAAAGTCACCAACTTCAAACAAGTTATGGCTTGCGATATTCCGCGCTTCAATAAATTTTTCCATGGCATGTTAACGCGCGGTGTGTATTTGGCACCGGCATCTTATGAGGCAGGATTTATGTCCGGTGCACATACTGAAGAAGATATTAACAATACACTCCGGATTGCCGCAGAAGTTTTTGCGACTTTGTAATCCGTTCCCACCACGGGGTATCAATAAAAAGCCGGTGCAGTTACAAACTGCACCGGCTTTTTATCAACCAATAGTTAATATTTTTTACGCGGTATACGCAGGCCCAAAACCAAAACTCCAGATCAATACAGTAATAGCCATAAGCGCAACAAACATCACCAGCCCAATTGTCAAAATGGAACTGGCGTAAACAAATCCTTCATCTTCCGGAATTTTCATAAAGATGGGAACGCCGCTATAAAGCAGGTATACGGTATAAAACACTGCACCTATCCCCACCAACATAATCAGGATGACATTAGGATAAAGCGCACAAAGGCCAGCAACGAAGAGAGGCGTTGCTGTATAGGCAGCAAACACAATACAACGCCCGAGACCGGGAGCTGAATCATAGGTGCGGGACATCCAATCAATAAATGCCCCGATGACTCCTATCCCCGCCAGAAGCGCCAAATACATCAGCACACTCATAATCATCGCACTGGATTCAGTTAACATTACTGGCGCACCATCACCAATAGTCCAGCCCACTTTGGTGGTGCCAATAAACATAGATACAGGCGGAATAAGCGCCAGCAACAACACATGCGCAAAATATAAATGGGAAACACTTTCTTCAGTATCGCGAATTTCCCTCCACTCTTGCTGTGGATGGGTAAAAAGACCGGCAACATGGGAAATCATATTCTGTCTCCAACACTGTTATTAGGTTATTCGATATTGACCATTGGTTTGGCTGAACAACTAACTCTCGGCGAAAACTGACCTCGTCTTATAAGTGAGTATATAGCCAGCGTCTGTCATCTTCCTCAGGCTGATTAGACTAAATCAACTTCAAAAAAAAATTAGCCATAACTACAACATCTATAATTAACGCCTATTTCCTATTTCAATTAGCACCTAAAAATCTATCTACCCATCAACTTTTGCATATCGGATAAAATCTCTTCCGCTGTATAAGGCGGCGCAAAACTGCCAATAAATTTACCGGCGGCGTCTACCACAAACACACGGGTCGAATGGTTTACCTGATATTGGTCACCGGCGTTGGTCGGCATATTGATACCGGCAGGAACACTTAATAACTGGGCATCCACTATCGCCGAGCGGTCATAGGCAGCGCCAAAAAAACCGGCAAATTTAGCAAGCTCAACATTATTGCCACGTAAACCGATAATGTGCGGATGGAAAAAACCGACATAATCCGCCAACTTTTCCTGTCCGTCCCGTTCAGGGTCAACACTGATAAAAACTACCTGCAACTCATCCTCCCCTGCACCCATCAGGTTTAATACCTTGCCCAGCTTTTGTAATTCTAATGGGCAAAAATCCGGGCAGGATGTAAAACCAAAAAACACCAGGCTCCAGTGATCGCGAAATGAATTGGCCACCACTATTTCACCGCGGTGGTTTTCCAACACAACTTCCGGTAATGCCTTAGGCTCAGGCAATAGTTGTGCGATAACTAGTGGAGGAGCAGAGGAGAATTGTTGTGCACCCAACACTACTCCTAAACCCAAACTCGCCAGGAGTGCGATGGCGTAAAGTATTTTTTGCAGTTTTTTATTGATCATCTTTTTTGACTGTGAGATTAATCGTTTGCGAATGACCATCACTGAATTCCAGGGTGATAGCCACCTGACGGTTCAGCGATAATGTTTCTCGCGCTTGCATCAGCATGATATGCATTCCCCCCGGCGCCAATTGCACACTGGATTTCGCTGGAATTATCAACTGGTCAAGATGTGCCATAGATACCTTGTCGCCTTCATATTGCATTTGATGCAACATCGCCATTGCGCAGCAGTCTGTACTTATCCCCACAATCGTTTGTGTTTGCACTTCCGGATTACTTATTTGCATATAGGCAGCGTTGGTGGTGGCATTGGGTGGTGCGAGTTTTATCCAGGCGTTATTTACCTGCACGTTTGCCATGCAATAACCAGCATTTATAGCCAGCAGAAGTGGGGCAAAAAAAATAAGGGGATGTTGAATATTATTTTTTTTGTCGTGCTCGTAAATTAACAAACTGGATTCCTGCCTCCGCAGGAATGACGGATAAGATAGGCGCAGGAATGATGGACAAAACAGGCGCAAGAATGACGGGCAAGACAGGATATTCCTAATAAACAATTTCACTGAAACCCCACTTCGCATAGTGATCGACCAAGAGTGCCAGGAATAACACCATTAAATGCACAATGGAAAAACGAAATGTTTCCATTGCCGTATTGGCATCCGCATTAAATTTTAATGTCCAGGCGTAATGGATAAATTTACCATTGAGATAAAGGCAGGCAAGTAGATAGACAATGCCGGTCATATCTACCAAATACGGCAGCAAACACACCACGAATAATAAAAATGTATAAAGCAAAATAGCGGTTTTGGTAAATTCAATGCCGTGGGTAACGGGCAGCATGGGAATATTGGCTTTGGCGTAATCCTTACAGCGATGGATTGCCAGCGCCCAAAAATGCGGTGGGGTCCAGGTAAATACAATCATCATCAATAGCAGTGCCTCACTACTCACACTACCGGTAATTGCCGTCCAACCCAATACCGGCGGCAATGCCCCGGCTACACCACCGATCACAATATTTTGCGGTGTGGCACGTTTTAACAAGAGCGTATAGACCACGGCATAACCAAATAAACCAAACAGTGTTAGCAATGCCGTCAGTGCATTCACTGCGAACAATAACAGCGCAAATCCTGAGATCGCCAAAACGCAGGCAAACCCCACCGCCTCTACTGTTGTCAATTTTCCTTTGGGCAAAGGCCGCATATAGGTACGCGCCATTTGCGCATCAATTTTCTGATCAAGCACATGATTAAAAGCAGCCGCTGCGGCAGAAACCAGGGCGATACCGATACTGGCAATTAATACCAATAACAAATCCGGTGGTGCAGGTGTGGCCAGCATCATGCCCACCCAGGCAGTAAGCACCAGCAGCGCAACCACTTTTGGTTTGGTGAGTTGATAATAAGCGCGGCAATAGCCAAGGATTTCAGTGCGCGCACTTGTTGGAGCCAGGGTACTTTTTAGTGTTGCCATCACGATCCCCAGTGTCACTCAGGTTGTATCAATCAATAATCAACTTATTTTCTTGAGCTGGTTTTATTGCCGCTGCTTTTATTGCCACCAGTTTTTCCACCGCCATTCGACGCAGATGCATTTGCCGTATAAAAACAATAGTCAACATCAACAGGTTTGCTGCGACAAGGTTATGCGCTACCGCATTGAGCAACGGCAGCTGCGCAATAATATTGATGAGCCCCAAGGTCACTTGCAGCAGTAAAAGACAACCTATGCCAACAGCCAATCTCCGCATTGCGTCGGTCGCTGCCCTGCGCCAACACAGGATGGCAAATCCCCCCAAGAGCAACAAAGTGGCAATGGCCCCCAGGCGATGCAATACATGAATGCTCATACGCGCTTCATAGGGCAAAACACCGTATTCGTAAGTGTCATGCCCCAGCGGCAAACTAAATGCAGATTGCAATGAAAAACGCTCGTTCCAACCAGCTTCACAAACAGGCAGCTGATAACAAACAGCAGCAGCGTAATTGCTCGATGTCCAGCCGCCCAATGCAATTTGTAAAACCAACACCAGCATTGCCAGATATCCCAAAGGCAAGAGTGAACCCAATGCGGGCTCCCGGTATTTTTTGTCATCCTTATTGATTGAATTGCTATCGGCTATTTTTATGTGCTGTGCAATTTCAACGCGCAACAACGCCAGCAAACTAAACAGTGAAAATCCTCCCAATAGATGCGCAAGCACAATTAATGGCAATAAATTCAATGTGACCGTCCACATACCTAATGCAGCCTGAAACAGCACCAGCAATAAAATGGCTCCCGCCAACCACCTGCATTTTTTTAACCACTGGCTCATCACGGCGATTGCCAATACACACAATCCCAATAAGCCAGCGATATAGCGATGCAACATTTCATTGTGAGCTTTGTGCGGTTCTATGTTTGCATCGGGAAATTGTGCCTGTGCTTCGGCGATATGCCCATCATGCAAGGGTGCGGTCAACTTTCCGTAGCAGCCCGGCCAATCAGGGCAACCCAGGCCTGCATCCGTCAATCGTGTGTAAGCGCCCAGCGCTATCACCATCAGTGCCAACAACAGCGTTATATTCACCAATGCCGCAAACTGCTTCATGCACCGCTCCTGTCATAATTAATTAACCGTAATAAATCAGTGCGGATATTTTTGGCAAGCTCGCGCATATGTTCGGGATTGCCATCAACGGGATAACGCAGTAACGCCAAACCACGCTGGTTTACAATCACGATCTGGTTTTGTAATTCATTCTCGATATTTTTCCCGGGTAGCCAATCAACGGCAGGAAACTGTGTTAATTGATTGGGTTGCTGTTGTGCAATCACCAGGGGTTTTATTATTAACTGCTTGCGCCCCATGCCAGCATAAAGTTGTTGCAGCGTAAACAGCGCCTGCTCACATTGTTGGTCGCAAACAACGGCCTGTACATATACCAAACGCCAATGCACATTTTTGTCGATTGATGGATCACTGGCGGTTGCTGCATCCGGCAACAATTGAATTTCATGCTGGAGCCATTGGCCTTTATTGATACTCGACTTACTAAACCAGCCCATGGATAAACTGAGTTGCGCCGCAATCAAAGGCACAGCGGCGCAAGCAATAAATAAAATAAAAAATTTACGGCTGCTCATAATTCAATTTCCCGGGGATGTTTGCGGGCGCTTGCAGCCAGGGCGACAACCAGCACCGCCACGGCCAATAAAAACCACTGCACGGCATAGGCCTTATGTCGCTCCGGTGGCAAAATTACCGGATGATAATGTGTCAGGAAGATAGAATTTTTTTCCTGGTAAGCGAGGCCGTTTACCAATGGCTGGTTGAGATAAGATGACAGCGATTCAACATCCACTTGTTGGATCCGCATAGGCCACACACCTTTATTTTCGATATTGGTGCCCAATAAAACGCCCCTGATATCCGTGCGAAAAATCCCCTGTATGTGCAACTCCGAAGGAATTGTGACATCGGGCAATATTTCCCGCTGCGCTGGTGCCGCTATCCACCCCACATTGACCAGGAGCGCCGCAGGATTATTGTGCGAGGACAAATCCTCAACTGCGATAAGTACATCGTAGCCAATGCGGCCATTGACCACTTGGTTGTCCACCAGCCACACGGCGGGTGCCAACCAACGTCCATTAAACTCCACCTGGATTCCATCTTGTTCACGCGGTTTTATCGCGATTAATTGTGCGATGTTGAGTGTGCCCTGTTGTTGCCAGTCGGCGATGCGCGCCAAGGTTTGTGCTTTTTCAGCGGCGCGCTGCCACTGCCAGCACGATAGGCCCAACAATAGTGACATCGCCAACAAATTAATCACTACCCATGGCCAACGAATTACCCAATAGCGATTGAACGCTATAATGGTCATACACTCACTCCTGCCGAGGTGCTTCCATGTGGATCAAAATAATTCTGGTTTTGTTATTGGCAATTGTGGTTTTCAGTTTGTTCCAGGCACTGATTGTAATGCTGAAAAATGACGAGGCAGCACCCAAGATGTCCAAATTTTTGGGCCGGCGTTTGATCTTCTCTGCCGCCGTCATTTTATTGCTGATCATCTTGTTGCTGACCGGTGTGATTACACCCAATCCGCGCCCTTATTAACATCAGCAATAACATTTACAGTACATAGACAAATACAAACAGGTTTAACCAAACCACATCCACAAAATGCCAATACCAGGCCGCTGCCTGAAAGCCGAAATGACGCTCAGGTGTGAAGTGGCCTTTAATTAAAATGCGCAAGAAAATAACCGTTAAGAAGATCGCCCCCAAGGTGACATGCAAACCATGAAAGCCGGTCAATAAAAAGAAAGTGTTGCCATAAACACCTGAGTCAAGGCGCAGGCCCAGCTCTTGATAAGAGTGCACATATTCATGGCCTTGCAAAAATAAAAACCACACTCCAAGCAAAATAGTCAGCAACAAGAAAAAACCCAGCTGTGCATGTTTTTTCTGCTCAATGCCAATGTGTGCAAATTGCAAGGTAATGGAGGACGTTAACAGGATAAGTGTGTTGTAGAGCGGGATTCCGTCCCAAGGCATGGCCGTCGTTTCCAATCCGCCCGGTGTTTTTGTCAGCGGCCAGATAGCGTCGAAATTGGGCCAGAGCACTGCGGCGGTCATCGCATTGTCACTGGCACCACCCAACCAGGGCACGGCAATCATACGCGTGTAAAACAGCGCGCCGAAAAATGCCATGAAAAACATGACTTCAGAAAAAATAAACCAACTCATTCCCTGCCGAAACGAACGATCCATCTGTGAGCTGTAGAGCCCATCCATGGATTCACCAATAATATTGCTGAACCAACCGAACAACATATAAAACAGCAGCGCAAATCCCACAGCGAGCAAAACAATTCCGATGCTGTGTTGGTCTTTGGCAAGCGCATTAACCCACATGGCTGCCCCATAGCCCATTAAAAAAAGCGATACTGCCCCCACAATCGGCCAACTGCTTTGATGGGGAACATAATATTTTTGATAAACGGCACCCATAACAATACCTCCACTTGCACAGATGAATACTCCACTTGCAATGGCTATCGTCCCACCGTTTGCGCTGTACCCTTATACAAACGATACGATAAGGTGATAGTCGTAAACTGACTCGGTAAATCAGGATCTATATAAAACTGTACCGGCATAGCTTTACCTTGATGCGCTCCCAGCGGTTGCTCTACAAAACAAAAGCATTCAATTTTTTTAAAGTAACGCGCCGCTTCACCGGGCGATACTGAAGGCACAGCCCTGCCAATCGTCGCCTCGGCACTCAGGTTTTCCGCTAAAAAATTCACTACTTTTACCTGCCCCGGATGCACACTGACGCGGGTTATTTCCGGCGCAAATTGCCAGGGAATTCCCGCATCGGTATTAGCGATAAATTCCACCGAAATTTCACGGCTTTCATCCACCCGGCGCGCCGCAACTGCCGCCGTATTGGCCGTTTTTCCATTGATACCTGTGTAGCGGCAAAACACATCGTACAAAGGCACCAATGCAAAACCAAAACCAAACATGGCAATACAAATCAACACCAGTTTGCTAATCAACAACTTGTGCGACACCATTTTTTACTCCGTCACACGTGCAACAATACATTAACAGCTCATTTCACATCGGGCGGCGTTTGGAAGGTGTGGTAAGGCGCAGGCGAAGGAATTTCCCACTCCAGTCCATGGGCGCCCTCCCAAACCTGCGTACTGGCTTTTTCACCTTTGCGCCGCATACAGCGCACCACACCCCATACAAATAACAATTGCGATAAACCAAACAATGCGCCGCCAATACTGATGAACGCATTCATATCCGCAAACTGTAATGCGTAATCGGGAATACGGCGCGGCATGCCCGCGAGGCCAACAAAGTGCATGGGGAAAAACAACATGTTGACCGATATCAATGAACACCAAAAATGCCATTGCCCCAAACGTTCGCTATACATCACCCCCGTCCATTTGGGTATCCAGAAATAAACGCCGGAAATAATGCCAAAGAGCGCACCAGTCACCAGCACATAATGGAAATGCGCAACAACAAAATAAGTATCCTGGTATTGGAAATCGGCGGGGATAATCGCGAGCATCAAACCCGAGAGGCCACCAATGGTGAACAGCACAATAAATGCCACAGCAAACATCATGGGCGTTTCAAATGTCATGGAACCGCGCCACATTGTCGCCACCCAGTTGAAAACTTTTACCCCCGTGGGCACGGCAATCAGCATGGTGGTGTACATAAAAAATAATTCTGCCGCGACCGGCATACCAGTAGTAAACATATGGTGCGCCCACACAATAAATGACAAAAACGCGATGCTCGCCGTCGCTATCACCATGGATTCATAACCAAATAAAGGTTTGCGCGCAAAGGTGGGAATAATGCTGGAGACAATACCGAAAGCAGGCAAAATCATTATGTACACTTCCGGGTGCCCGAAGAACCAGAAAATATGCTGGAACATCACCGGATCACCACCGCCTGCCGCATTAAAAAAGCTGGTGCCAAAATATTTATCGGTGAGCACCATGGTTACTGTACCCGCCAATACTGGCATAACCGCAATCAATAAAAATGCGGTAATTAACCAGGTCCAGACAAACAGCGGCATTTTCATCCAGGTCATTCCCGGTGCACGCAAATTAAAAATGGTAACGATGACATTCATCGCCCCCATGATTGATGAGATTCCCAGCAAGTGCACTGAAAAAACAAAAAAAGCAGTGCTGTCATTGCTGTAAGTTGTTGAGAGGGGCGCATAAAAAGTCCAACCAGCAGCAGGACCGCCACCTTCCATGAATAACGTCGATAACAAAATAAAAAATGAGAAAGGTAATATCCAGAAACTCCAGTTATTCATACGCGGTAGCGCCATATCCGGTGCGCCTATCATCATCGGCACCATCCAATTGGCGAGACCAACAAACGCAGGCATGATGGCCCCGAACACCATCACCAAACCGTGTACGGTCGTCATCTGGTTAAAAAAATGTGGCTCTACAAATTGCAGCCCCGGCTGGAATAATTCCGCACGAATGACCATCGCCAGTGTGCCGCCGATAAACAACATCAACAGTGCAAATAATAAATAGAGCGTGCCAATGTCTTTGTGGTTGGTGGTGTATAACCAGCGCGTAATACCTTTGGGTTTGTGGTCGTGCTCATCGGCGTGAGTGTGGTCATCGGTAATGTCCAGGGCAC
Organism: uncultured Cellvibrionaceae bacterium; assembly: GCA_964542655.1. Classification (GTDB taxonomy): domain Bacteria; phylum Pseudomonadota; class Gammaproteobacteria; order Pseudomonadales; family Cellvibrionaceae; genus Cellvibrio. The sequence continues at coordinate 111,967 of CAZIWB010000016.1, read as the reverse complement.
TTGAATTTTCTGTGTTCATTATTTTTCCCCTGCTTCTATAGCGGCTGCAACATCGCCGACCTGGACCATATCACCCGTATTATTGCCCCAGGCATTGCGCTCGTAGGTAATCACCGCCGCCAATTCACTGGGCGTTAATTGTTTGCCAAATGCCTGCATCGCCGTTGCGGGTTTACCAAACACAACAATATGGATGTGTGCCGCAATATCGCCAGTGGCAATCGCACTGCCTTTAAGCGCAGGAATTGCACCAGCCAAGCCCGTACCCGCAACCTGGTGGCACATCGCACAATGACTTTCATATACTTTTTGCCCCTGCGCCATTAACTCATCCAGGCTCTGGGTAGCCAATGCTGCTGCTTTTTCGGCGGCCTTGGCTTGCGCTTGCAATTTCACTTGCTCAGCGGCCCAGCGGTCAAAATCTTCCGGTGTCCTTACATCCACAACTACGGGCATAAAGCCGTGGTCCTTTCCGCATAACTCTGCGCATTGGCCGCGATAAATTCCCGGTTTATCCACCTTGGTCCAGGTCTCATTGATAAATCCGGGAACAGCATCTTTTTTTATCGCAAATGCGGGCACCCACCACGCATGAATGACATCGTCAGCAGTTACCAAAAATCGAATTTTTTTACCGGTGGGCAGCACCAATGGTTTATCGACATCGCGCAAGTACAATTCCGTTTTTTCAGCGAGGTTGTTGATCTGGTCGCGCGGTGTAGTGAGCAAGGAATAATATTCGATGGGATATTCCATATATTTGTAATGCCACTTCCATTGCGAGCCCGTGACCAGCACGGTGAGATCTGCTTTGGAAGCATCTTCCATTGCAATCAGGGTTTTGCTTGCCGGGATCGCCATCACCACCAAAATCACGACGGGAATAGCCGTCCACAATAATTCTATTTTCAAGCTGCCATGGAATTGCTCGGCCTTGGCACCTTTGGCTTTGCGGTGATACACAATCGACCAGAACATCAATGCAAAGACAATCAAACCTATGGCGCAACAGATATAAAAAATTGCCATGTGCAGGTCATAAACCTGATGGCTGATATCAGTCGCGCCCTTCGTCATATTGTATTTTTCAGTCTGTGCCCCGAGTGGACCACTCATCAGTGCTACGCCAATCAGCGCCACACAATTCACTACACATCTCATGCTGAAATAGCGTTTCACTGCACGACTCCTTTTTCTGGCGTTGGCCTTATGATCTTGGAAACGTGTAAATGAATAGATGAGCGAAGCCATCCCATAGTCGCTACAGGATTTTAATTCTACTCATAACAACTATTCATAAAAAATGGACTGCAAAAAACGATTGGCAACAACCCAAGCTAACGGCCTTTTATTTGCCGCGGGTATTGCACATCTTTTTTAGTAACACACATTCTGGAGCAATCCAGCAACAGGAATCAGGTGAACATAACCAGTCACAAACCAGAACAAGGCGCGACCTGACAAGAGAAATAGCCAACTGGCCAACACGCGGGAATAGCTACTGAAAAGCACCCACTTCTATCGCTTTTCAAATACCCAAGTCCTTGAAAACTCAAAGACACATAGCCAGAACACAGGACGTGCCAAAAAAACCGGACACCGCAATTCCAACATCTATCAGGAAACTTGCGTCCCCAGCGAGCAGTTAAGCTTAAAAACTACTGAGAATGAAAAGTTACCCGATGGATTAACTATAAACCCATCAAGTTAAAACGCAAGGCACCCATTCAAAACAAAAAACTCTGAACTAAACGAATATTTTTATATAACAAAAAACGCCAAGCTGTCACAGCCTTGGCGTTTCATTATCGGTAATAAGCGCAATTAAAAGCGGAAGGAGCCACCAATTAACAAACTGCTTTCTTCTTCACCATCCACATAACTCAACTCCAGGCTGGCATTATCGGTAAAGAATTGGCGCGCACGAATAAGGTAATCCGTGGAGCTTTCGCTATCGATAAACTCATTATCATCATAAGACGTATTAATAAAACCTGCGCCTAAACTTAAATTATGATCCACATAATAATCTACAGCGAGTGCGAAACTATTAATGGAGTCATATGAGTCCTCATAACTGGCTTCAATATTCAGCGCGTGCTCGCCCGTCAGGGGAACTACATATTTACCTTTGATATTCCATTCGTCAGACACATCGACATCTTCAGTAAATTCGGACCAGACCAACAAACCGGTTACAGGAGCTATACCAGCTTTTACAAACCAGGCGGAATCCCACTGGTTCGAGCTACTGCCCGCACTGGAGTCGCCATCGGCTGGCCAGGTGTATTTTGATTTGTGCTCTTCAATACCTGCGCCCAGATAAAACAGAGTGTTAGGGATGTAAAAATCGACACCCAGTGAGCGCTGGTAAATATCAAGGCGGTCACCATTTTCTTTAAATTCATAGTTGCCAAGATTCAGATATGCATTGCTCGCTTTTTTGATAAAAGCCGCTTCAGCAAGGGGATGATTGGCAGTGTCCACCGGAGCGAAATAATATTTCCCTTCCAGGTTAACGATGTAACCTTCTTCGGAACTATCACTGACATCAACATCGGCATAGTTAGCCGAGATTTCACTTTGATAGGTTGCAGCAAGTGCAAAAGGTGCAGTTAAAAAACCGGCCGCAGCGATAATAGCGGGCAATAATTTTAATTTCATAATCTATCCTCTGATATTAACAACAGCATCCGTAGTGATGCATGAAGTCATACTAGAGGGAGAAAATTGAATTGAAGCTGAACGATACAGAGTGTTACAGATAAGGGATATTTGGCGAGCAATGTGCGCGCAATATATAAACAATACGCACACAAACAATACACGCACAAACAATACAAACTGGTTTTATCAGGCAAGGCAATCGCAGGAGAACCAACGCTCATCTTCCAGCCGCAATGCAGTGAGTGAACCACCCCAAACGCAGCCGGTATCCAATGCGTAAATATTTTCTACATCAGTGCGCCCTTCAAGTGCGGCCCAATGGCCAAAAAGAATTCGCTCTGCATAAGTTTTACGCTCGGCAAATGAAAACCAGGGCGCAAAACCTGCGGGCGCAGCATCTGCACTTTCTTTGGTTTGCAATTCCAATTCACCATCAACACTGCAAAAACGCATGCGCGTAAAATAATTGGTGATCAACCGCCACCGATCCACACCATCAAGGTTGTTATCCCAACGGCCGGGCAAGTTGCCGTACATATTAGCCAGAAAACTTTCGATCCTGTCGGTTTGCAAAACTGTTTCCACTTCGCGCGAATGGACCAGGGCTTCTGCTAAATCCCACTGCGGAGGAATACCAGCATGCACCATAGTGAAATTCAACAGCGGATCGTGATGCACCAACTTTTGCTGTCGCAACCAATACACCAGATCGGCGCAATCAGGGGCGCGCAATAATTCATCCAGGGTATCGTTTTTACCACGCTTGCGCTGGCCGTAATAAACCGCAATAAAATGCAAATCGTGATTGCCCAATACAATCGTAATTGAATCGCGCAGTTTGTATAAAAAACGCAGGGTGGCGAGGGTATCCGGCCCGCGATTAATTAAATCGCCCGCGAGCCAGAGCTTATCGTTAGCTGGGTTAAAGTTGATTTCTTTTAACAGGCATTGCAAGGGTTCAAGACAGCCCTGGATATCACCAATTGCATAGGTTGCCATATCAGTACCTGTAAAAACGTTGCGCTGGAAATTAATGCACCGCGTGGGGCGGCACTAGTGCAAAGGTGGGGATTGGAGCATCAAACATAGCGCCGTCATCCGCGCGCATATGATAAGTGCCTTCCATAATCCCGGTTTCAGTTTCGAGAATTACACCGCTGGTGTAGGTATAACTCTCACCCGGCTTGATATGCGGCTGTTCACCAACCACACCCATGCCCTGCACTTCCTGCAATTTTTCATTGGCATCAGTAATGCGCCAGTGGCGACTGATCAATTGCGCAGGCTCGGCACTTTTATTCGCAATCGTAATGGTATAGGTGTACACATAACGATGTTCGAGCGGTATGGATTGCGCTGCAATATATTGGGTGCGCACCAGGACTTGTATATCCGACATATTAATCAACTTCATTTAGCGGTTGGTTATTCAATGAAAGTTCGCCGAGCAAATTACTCATAGCAACATATTCAGGCAAACTGATTTCTTCCGGGCGCAATTGTAAATTCACCGGCAAGGTTTCCATTTGCTCCGGGGTTAACAATTGTTTGAGTGAATTGCGCAAGGTTTTGCGTCGCTGTTGGAAAGCGACATTCACCAGCGTCTCCAGGCTTTTTATATTATTGGCAACATAAGGCAAGGTTGCATGCGGAGTCAGGCGGACAATAGCCGAATCCACCTTGGGCGCAGGGTCAAATGAGGTTGGCGGCACATCAAATAAATCCTCCACCACACAATAATATTGCACCATGATGCCCAAGCGGCCATAGGCGCTGTCACCGGGTTGCGCCGCCATGCGTTTTACCACTTCTTTTTGCAACATAAAGTGCATGTCTTGCACGCGGTTGGCATAACTGAGCAAATGGAAAATCAGCGGTGTTGAAATGTTGTAGGGCAAATTGCCCACAATGCGTAGCGGTCGATCATTTTTGATTAATTGCGCAAAATCAAATTGCAGCGCATCGGCCTGGAATAATTGGAAGTTAGGATGCTGCTCAAATTTTACTTTTAACCAAGGCACCAGGTCGCGATCCAATTCGATCACGCTTAAATTATCGCAGCTGTCGGCGAGCAATTGGGTAATCGCGCCCTTGCCCGGGCCAATCTCGACAATCAGGTCATTTTTTTGTGGATGCACCGAGCGCACTATGTCGAGGATAATGCCGTGATCGATCAAAAAATTTTGCCCAAAACGTTTACGCGCCTTGTGCTGCGATTCCGGTTGCGACTGCCGTTGTGATTGCCGCCGGGAGGAGTCGTTATGCATTTTTTTCATGAAACAGTTTCCAATAATTAGCGCGCGTGTTTGGCTTGGACCATCGCCAGCGCATAACTTAACGCAGTGCGTAAGCTGCCCAAATCGGCTTTGCCGGTTCCTGCCAAATCCAATGCTGTGCCGTGATCGACAGAGGTGCGGATAATCGGCAAGCCAAGTGTAATATTCACTGCCTGGCCAAAACCTTTGTATTTTAAAACCGGCAAGCCCTGGTCGTGATACATGGCGAGCACAGCATCAGCATGGTCCAGGTATTTGGGCGTAAACAATGTGTCCGCGGGGAGCGGACCAATTAAATTCATTCCGCGCACGCGCAATTGTTTAAGCACAGGCTCGATAACCTCAATTTCTTCGCGCCCGAGATGCCCTCCTTCACCGGCGTGGGGATTTAATCCACACACCAAAATACGCGGTTGGGCAATGCCAAATTGCACCTGCATATCGCGGTGCAAAATTTCTGTGACCTGGGTGAGTTCAGCTTCCGTAATCGCCGTGGCAACATCCTTGAGCGGTAGATGGGTTGTCGCCAGTGCAACACGCAAGCCTTCGGTGGCGAGCATCATCACCACTTTTTCGGTATGGGTTTTTTCCGCTAGATATTCAGTGTGACCACTGAAGGCGATGCCCGCATCATTGATGATACTTTTTTGCACCGGACCAGTAACCAGCGCCGCAAAATGGCCATCAACACAACCTGTTATCGCCACATCGAGCGTACGCAAAATGTAGGGCGCGTTTTTAACATTGAGTTTGCCCGGCTCTGCAGTTTCAGCCAGCGCCACAGGCAATATCGCCAGCTCTCCGGCAACACTGGGGCGTGGTGCTTCTTGTAAATTGATTTCGCGCAGTTGCAATGCGTACCCAAGTTGCTGCGCGCGAGCTTGCAATAACTGCGGATCAGCAATGGCGACTATTTCGTGTTGCTGCGCTTGCTGCGCGAGGGTGATAACCAGATCCGGGCCTATACCGGCCGGTTCACCGGGAGTCAGTGCGATGCGATAGCAGGAAGTCATAAGCGTCTGGACCTGAAAAAATACACGATAAAAATGCGGGCGCCAAAAGCACAGCGGCTAAAAACAGGATTGCACTATGTCACTACACAGGGTGCAAGCTGTTTTTAGCCGCCGATCAACAAGAGTGCAGGCTTAGAGTTTGATTTCGACGTAAGCCTCTTCGCGGATTTGCGTCAACCAGAGCTGGAACTCTTCATCAAAACGGCGTGAACGCAAAACGTTGGCTGCCTGGTTACGCTTCATTTTATCGCTCATATCCTCTTTGCGGCGTTCAATCACTTGCAAAATGTGCCAGCCAAATTGGCTTTTAAACGGACGACAGATACTGCCAATCGTCGTGTTTTTCATTGCCTCCTCAAATTCAGGTACGAACATACCGGGAGTAGACCAACCCAAATCCCCACCGCTCAACATAGAGCCGGTATCTTCAGAATTTTCACGCGCAAGCACAGCAAAATCTTCGCCTTTTTCAATGCGCGCCTTCAGACCCAGCAATTTTTCGCGCGCTTGCGCGTCATCCATAATTTCCGACGTTTTCACCAGGATATGGCGCGCGTGGGTCTGCTCCACCAACTGCTCGCCACCTCCGCGCTGCTCTTTATTTTTAAGGATGTGAAAACCGGCACCGCTGCGGAAAGGTTTGGATACCTGTCCTACCGCCAAATTGGCCATTTGGTTGCCAAATAATTCTGGCAATTGCGCGAGTTTGCGCCAGCCAATATCACCACCTTGCAAAGCGGCTTGGTCATTGGAGAAACTGATTGCCATCTGTGAGAAATCGCTGCCCGCCTGCAATTTTTGGTAGATATCATTGGCCTGCTTTTCAGCGGCTGCAATGGCATCGGCATCGGCACTGCTGGATACGGCTATTAAAATATGGCCGATGTGGTAATCCGGTGAGGTGGCATATTTGCCATCGCTGGAGGCAAGGAAGTTATTGATATCCTGGTCGGTAACCTTGATCCGGCTATTCACCACACCCTGTTGCAAATGGTTGATCGTCAACTCATTGCGCATTTGTTTGCGCAGGCCATCGAGTGTCAGCCCCTGCCGTTTCAGGTCCGCCTCCAGTTGCGCCAGCGTGATCTGGTTTTTTTGCAGTACCCGGCCAATGGCCTCATCGATCTCCGATTCATCGACTTTGATTTCATACCGCTCGGCCGTAGCCAATTCAATACGCTCAAGAATCAACTGATCCAGGATTTGTTTATTGAGTACATCTTCCGGTGGGAGTTGTTGGTACTGGCCCTGTAAACGTTCCAAAATCGATGCCTTGCGGTCATTCAATTCACTTTCCAGCACCACATCTTTATCGACAATCGCCACTACACGATCCAGTGATACCGCATTACTTTGGGCAAGGCTAAGCTGGCTGGTCGCCAATACCAAGCTACCCAGCAATAATGTCCAGCCCATGCGCAATGAATGTGGCTTGTTTTGGTTCTTACTCATAATTCAATCACTGTTTTTAATGTAGAGATGTTTCGCGCTCGCCGTAACCAATCATGGCTTTGTCGAGCAAGTTACTAATACGTTGGCTGAGATTGCCGAATCCGCGCAATTGCACCTCGAAGAAGATACCGCGGTCATAATCATCACTGCTGAGGTTTTCCATAAAGTCGGAACTAAAGTCGAAATCCACCCAGCGACGCGCCAGCACGCGGATGCGGTAGCAGCAATCGGTGTATTCGAGCCCGGCAAAGGTATCGAGTTCCGCATGGTATGTAAAATCGTAGTTGACCCGTGCAATTAATGCCCATTGGCTGGACATTGGCCATAGCGTGGTCGCATCTACCTGGCTCAGAGTCTCACCCACTTTCGGGGTGGGCTCCAGCGGGCTGAGCGTGGTCGGGTCGCGGCTATAGCGATAACCCAGGTTGAAAATCCGGTATTGTTCATCCAGGTAATTCACACTGGTGCTGACAGTATTCACCTTGGACTGCTGGTAATCGTAAAGGACATCGCCGTTCAAGCGCAGGTAATCGCTAACCTGGGCACTAACCTGCCCTGCAATTGCCGAACTGGTGCGGGTATTGGCATAGGCGTCATCGTTATTGAGGATGCTGACTTCGCGGTCTTCGAAGTAGTTGATCTGGCCAATGCTCATACGCAGGCGTTCAACTCCGCTGGCTGATTCCACAAACCGGCTGGTCAATCCCAATGCCAGGTGATTGGTATCGTCGATACGGTCGCCGCCGGAAAAGCGCGAATCGCGGAACAACTGCGCATAAGTGAAAATCAGATCCGAGGTGTCGAAGTTGACGTAGCTGGCGTCTGATGTCAGGCCGTAGAGTGAATCCTGATTTTCGTAATCGCGGTATAGATAAAACGCGCGCGGCTCCAGGGTTTGGGTAAATGCGTCGCCAAATAAGGAATTATCGCGCTCAAAATACAAGCCCATATCAAGCGAGCCCTGGGGCGCGGCGAACTGCGGGCTATTCTCAACATCCGAACGCAGGTTGGTCGCCTCCAGCTCATAACCGAGGGTTTTCACCCCCACGCCGGGCTTCACATAGCCGGAAGTAAATTCTTTATCCCAGGTCAGCTTGTAATTGGTGCGCAGGCGTTCGCCAGTAATCAAATCCGCCTTATAGGTACCGTTGGCAGGATCCTCTTCGTAATAACGGTTCATCCCAAAGTGGGTGTATTCGTTATCCAGCTCCACCAGCCAATCATTTACCCGGTAGCGACCATTGGCATGTATGCGCGGCAATTCGCGATAAGGCAATTGGTCGCTGGTCAGCAGGCGGAACTCTTCCGCTTTGGCACCCATTTTCCAATGATCGGTTGTGTAGCCTGCTGCGACCCGCTGGCGGATATAGGCTTCACGGTTCAGATCGACCGAGCTGCCATCCACATCGCGGATATAGTCAACATCGCTAATGTCGGTGTAATCAATTTCTGTTGACCAGGGCTTGTTGCGCCCACCTATTTGGGTCAGGTTGTATTGCCAACGATCCTCGCCGAGGTACTGCTCATTAATCTCATCGTCCTCGTTTCCAGTGTCACCGCTGCGGTCATTATTAAGCGCACTGCCGCTCAGCTCAGTTTCAAAATATTTGGACAGGTGGCGCAGCTCTACACCCAGTAAATAGCCGTGTTCGGACAAGTAGCGCGGGGTGAAAGTAGCATCGTAATTGGGGGCGATATTCCAGTAAAAAGGCGCCGAAAACTCATCGATACCCTCGTTTTCATCCAGGCCAATTGAGGGGAATAAAAAACCGGTCAGGCGATCCGGCCCTATAGGAAAACGAAAATAGGGGGCGTAAACAATCGGTACATCCTTGACGTGCAGGCGCATATGCTTGGCGGTGCCGTAATGCTTGTCGTTGTGCAGGGTGATATTGGAACCTTTGATCAACCAGGAATTGTCGCCCGGCTCGCAACTGGTAAAGGTCCCTTGATCCAGGCTGATAATCCTATCGCCAAACTTTTCCAGACTTTCAGCCTGGCCACGCACGCGGGTTTCATAGAGGACAAAGCGGGCATTATCCAGGCGGGCATCGCCGGTATTGGTGTCGACATAGGCTTTATCGGCACGCAGCAGCAGACCCGGTTCGCGCACCTGGATATCACCATCCAGTTCGGCTTCGCGGGTGGTTTTGTCAAAGGTAAAAACATCGGCACGGAAGGAGCGTCGCCCCTGGGTAAGGCGAACCTTATCGCGCATGATAAATTTGGTCTGTTTTTCCGCTTCAGAGTAGTCCGCACTACCCAAAATGCGGGCACTCTCCGGGTCAAGCTCTGATTCAGCATCCTCACGGGGAGGCGCTACGTAGGCGCCACAACAAGTGGTGCGCACCGTCGCCCGCTGCTCAGGGGTCAGCTCTTCAAGGGGAACCCAATCCCATTCGCGCAACTCTGCATTGGGATCTTTTTTTGCCGTTGCAGCAGCATCCTCTGCCCAGGAAACAGGCGATGCCAATAGCAAAATCCCCGCACACTGGGCTGCTACACACAGGGCAAGGCGGGAGCGAAGGAATTTATTGCGTTGATGCTGCTTGGGGTAATTCTGGGTTGGAGCCATTAACCGCGGTCTCAAATAGGCGCGCCATGCGTATGCCGCCGAAAAAATTGCAGCGATTCTACTGTAAACCGCCGGTACTGGGAATGAATTGGGGGAAATCACCTGACTGGGGTAGAATCCGGCCATTAGGATAATCGGCGCCAAGCCAATCCCATGACCATAAACGCTCTTTTATACAGCCATCGGAACCTGCATGACCAATTCCCCCGACACCGCCAATCCCGCACCAGCGGATACCAGAAAGTTAGCGCTTGCAAACTGGGTAGCCCAGCAGATTCCATCAGAGCAGCACCCGATAGAACTCCAAAGCCTGGGCAGCGATGCCGGTTTCCGGCGCTACTTCCGCTATCAGGATCCTTCACGGTTGCTGGCGGTGGATGCACCACCGACAACTGAAGATACCCGCCAGTTCCTCGCGATCGCCCGGCTTCTGGAGCAACAGGGGGTGCGCAGCCCGCGTATCGCCGCTGCTGATATAACCGAGGGTTTCCTGCTGGTTGAGGATTTTGGCGATCGCCTGTTGTTTCGCGATCTTAACCCTGACAATGCCGACGCACTCTATCAACAGGCGTTGGACACATTGCTGCAACTCCACCGCTGCCAGGACGATGTAGCGTTAATCCCGCGCTATGACCGCGCCCTGTTGCGCCGCGAACTGGAGATTTTCAGCGATTGGTTTGCAGGCAAATTGCTCAGCCATAACCTCGATACAAACGAACAACAGCGGTTGGACATAGTGTTCACACGACTGGAAGACAACGCCCTGGCGCAGCCGCAAACCTTCGTCCATCGCGACTATCATTCGCGCAACCTGATGTTGCTTGAGGACGGCTCACTGGGTGTGATTGATTTCCAGGGAGCGCTCTGGGGCGGCGTCACCTATGACTTGGTATCGCTGTTCCGCGACTGCTACCTGCGCTGGCCAGCGCAACAAGTTACGCGCTGGGCGCTGGGTTATCGCCAACAGGCAATCAGCGCAGGCATTATTCCCGCGGTCAGCGAAGCAGAGTTCTTACGCTGGTTTGACTGGCTCGGCTTGCAGCGCCATATCAAAGTACTTGGCATTTTTGCGCGCTTGTATTTACGCGATGGCAAAACCGGCTACTTGAAGGATCTCCCCCTGGTAATCCGCTACACCCTGGAGGTCGCGGAGCAGTACCCGGAATTACAGGCCTTCGCCAATTGGTTCAAGCAGGTTTTATTGCCCCTCGCGCAACAGCAACCCTGGTATCGCGACTATCAAACAGCAGGAAATCAAACCGCAGGTGACCAATGAAAGCCATGATCCTCGCTGCCGGGCTAGGTAACCGAATGCGTCCGCTTACCGACCACACCCCCAAACCACTACTCTGCGCCGGTGGTAAACCGCTGATCGAATACCATTTGGAAAAATTGCAGCGCGCAGGCATTCGTGAAGTGATTATCAACCTCGCCTATCTCGGCGAAAAAATCCGCGCACATCTGGGCGATGGACAACGATTCGAACTGGAGATTACTTACTCCAGCGAACCCGAGCCACTGGAAACGGGCGGCGCGCTTTTACAAGCGCTGGATTTACTCGGCACTGACACGTTTTTATTAATCAATGGCGATGTCTGGTGCGATCTGGATTTTGCGCAATTTATTCGACAGCCATTGAACGAAACCCAATTGGGTCATTTGCTGCTGGTAACCAATCCTGAATTCCATCCGCGCGGCGACTTTGCACTCGCCAGCAATGGACTGCTGGTGAATGATCCCGACAATAGCCATCCACAACGATTTACATTTGGCGGCATCAGCCTGCTCAAACCGGACATCATTGCCAACTATCCGGACAAGCGCCCAAAATTCCCGCTGGCTGAAGTATTGCGCCGTGCAATCGCCCACCAGCAATTAACCGGACAAGTGCATTCAGGTCATTGGAGTGATGTAGGCACACCGACGCGCTTGCAAGAGCTGGATAATTATTTAAGCCATTCAACACAGCCCAATTAAAAAACCGATCACTTTATTCAATTAAAAAATCGATAAATAAACCAACAAAAGGACGCATCATGTTAAAAACCGATTTCAGCTCACCCAATCCCATTAGCCCAGGCAAAATTATTCCCGTACTCGTCGTCCTCTTTTTGATTACCTTGCTCTATGGCAGTTGGTACACAGTAGATCAGGGCGAGCGCGGCGTTCATTTGCGCAATGGCAAAATTGTCGGCACTGCCGCCCCCGGTTTGGGATTTAAAATTCCATTAATTGATAGCGTGGTAAAAATTTCCACCCAGACCCACACTGCAAGTTATCAGGAGCTGCAAGCCTACAGCCGCGATCAACAACCCGCCACCATTCGCGCATCGGTAACCTTCAGTGTTCCTGCGGATAAAGTGGAAGAAGTCTATGAAAACTTCAAAAACATCGACTCCATGATGGCGCGTTTGGTTGATCGCCAGGTTCCCACGCAAGTGGAAAATATTTTCGGAAAATACACGGCCATTTCCGTCGTGCAAGAGCGGGTTAAATTCGGGATCGATGTCACCGATGCCATCACCAAAGCCATTAATGGCCCCATCGTGATTAACTCGGTACAGATTGAAAATATCGACTTTAGCGCTGCCTACGAAAAATCCGTAGAAGACCGTATGCGCGCCGAGGTTGAAGTGCAGACACAAAAACAAAATCTGGAAAAAGAGCGTGTCAGTGCACAAATTGCAGTGACCAAAGCGCAGGCAGAAGCCGACTCACAATTGGCGCGTGCCAAAGCGGAGGCCGAGAGTATCCGTATTCGCGGTGACGCCGAAGCCTCGGCGATTAAAAGCCGCGCAGAAGCGCTGGCGCAAAACCAAAACCTGATTGAATTGACCAAAGCAGAAAAATGGAACGGACAATTGCCAACCACCATGTTGCCCAATGGCACACTGCCATTTTTTAATACCAATAAATAACAAAAAGAAAGGGCGCTGTTAATAGACGATTAACAGCGCCCTTTTTCATCCCGCGAGATTATCCTGCACACAAATCAATTCATCGCCAGCAGCTGCATCGCTCCCGTTTCATTAACTTGCAAAACCAATTGGATATCGTTGTTCGAACTATTTACTACCTTGCCATTCAGGAACAAATCCGTTTTGATCGGATACACACCCTGTGGCAAACCTTCCGGCAGGGTAAATGAAAATTCATTCTGGTAGCGCCCGCCGCGTTTGGTTTCTTCATTGACCGGCTTGGTAAAATTTTTTAATTCTTTGGTATTGTCTTCATTATCGTAAATGGCGATGCGCTCTTCGATCAATGCCGTTTGTTGCTTGGTGCCCGGTACCACGACTATATCGGATTGGATAATGACCTCTTTCCCCGGCTCCACGACATTACCCGGCAGGGTCTTGGTAACATATTCCGTCGCCACGGGCTCAACCGGCAAGGTTTTGTTTTTGGTTTTATATTCGTCTGCCACCTGCCCCTCTTCGGCAATGCGTTCGGAGCGGTGTTTGATCACCATTTTTGTAATCAGGGTAACTGCCAGGGCAACCGCCGCAATTTTGGCGGCCGCTTTTAAATGCTCGCGATTCTTGCAGCTTTGGTCGCCACTTTTACACTTGTAGGACTTATCGACCACACGCTTTAAATCCATAAGATCGAATGCATGGCTTGAATGCAAAAACGCAAGGGAGCAAAACAACACCAGTAATTTGGATTTCATTGTGCACAACCTGCAAGTGATGTTGGTATATAACTATCGGATAAAATCTATTTTCGTCGGATGAACGCTATTTGATGGTAAAACCTGTCTCTTTAAGTTTGCGCTGGGTTTCCTGCGCGAGCGTTTTCAGGTCTTTTGCCTGTTTGTTTGCGGCATCCATATCCAGCGCCGATTCCGCCTTGGCAATTGCGCAGGAGTAATTTTTTTTCTTCATGCAGGCATTGGCTTCAGCTAGTAATTTATCCAGTTTTGTCGATATGGATTTTTGCTGTTGCTCCGCCAGGGTGGCAGACTGCTTGATCTCCACCGCCTGCGCGTTCGCCGGATCCTGCTCCAATACATTGGCCGATAATGCCAGCGCACAGTCGTAATCTTTTTTCAGCAAACACGCCTGGGCTTCATCCAACTCTTTTGCTATTGATTGTTGCTGCTCGGCCAGCGCCAATTGTTGCTGCTGTTCGATCTTGTTAATTTTTGCTGTGAGTGATTGGCTGGATGGATGATTGACATTGAGTTCGCGTGCACGCCCGGCAAAGAGCTGCGCGCAACCCAGATCCTGCTGGGCCAAGCAAGCCTCTGCTTCTTGCACCAGTGCATTCATTTTCTCTTCTTCAGCACGTTCAACCTTGGCCTGCTGCGCCGTCTGTAACAGCTGCACTGCCTGTTGATTATGAGAATCAAGATTTGTCGCCACCAGACTCTGTTCGATCGCACAATTTAAATCACCTGCGGCAAAACACGCTTGTGCTGCCTCCATTTTTTCAGTAATCGTCTGCTGCAATTGCTGCTGCGCCTGATGCTGGCTATAACCAAACCAGCCAGCCCCCGCAAGCGACACCAAAGCCAAAACCACCGCTGCCGTCACGACCACTGGATTGCGCTTGGGAAATAACTCGTCGGCAAATTGCGCAATCGTCGGTGTGCGTTCCGCTTTGGTCAGGGCCAGGCCGCGACTCAAGGCTTTCCACTCGCGCGCACTGAGTACATCCAACCGCTTCGGCGTGAGCTTTTGCTGTTGCGCATCGAGGGCCGAGCGATTGTTATACGGGTGACGCCCCGCCAGCATTTCATAAACCACACAGGCGAGCGCATAGACGTCATCACTAAAACTGACCGGCTCGTCTTTCACCATTTCGATGGTGGCATAAGCCGGAGTCAGCGCACCCAATTGCCCCGCATCAAACTTATGCTTTTGCGCTTCTTTGGAAGCCGCGCGCGCGATACCAAAATCCAGCACCTTGGCATTGTTTTCATGATTGACAAAAACATTACCCGGCTTGAAATCAGCATGAATTAATTGGCGCTGGTGCGCATACGCCAATGCAGCACATAAATCCTTAGTGATTTTCCAAACCTGTTCTTTCGCCAAACCCATGCCTTTCGATGAGCTGTTACGTTGCGATTTAATCAACTGGTCGAGCGATTGCCCCTCCAGCAACTCCATCGTCATAAACAGCGTGTCGCCCTCACGATCAAAATCATGCACGGTCACTATATTGGGGTGCGCCAGTGTTTGTGATTTGGCCGTTTCCTGTTGCAAGGTCACAAAGGCATCAGGATGATCTTTAAAATCCTGATTGAGGATTTTGGTCGCGATGTAAGGATTGGGATCTTCCGCCTCTACCTTGCGCAGGTCTTTGGTTTTATAGACGGTTCCCATGCCACCATGCCCCAACACATCTTCAAGCAAAAAGCGTTTTTTAAGCAGCATCCCCTTGCCACTTTGCGATTGTTTTACCAGTTCGCGTGCCTGCGCAAAACCGGCCGAGTGATTGTGGGAAGCGGTGTAGCGGGTGAATTGGGTTGCATCCTGGGCAGGAGCATCTGGACTTACAACTTCCGGACCCGATGCATCCTGAACAGATGGGGTTTGCCTGGATAAATTGTCACTGGCTTTGTAGACAGTAACATCCTGGTCGGAAACAGCCTCTACCCGGCGCTGCACCCTGGTGCGGTCAGCATCAGCGGTGTGCTCGGAATCAGCTTGTTTGGCATCGTCATGGGTAGGCACGCAATTAATTCCCTGGAGATCTCAGCGTTTATCGTTAGTATCGATATTATCACGGCAATTCGGCAAAACCTCAGTGAAATAAGCACACTACTGTCACCTGGATTATCCCAATAAAAATAACCCCGCGCTCTGCTTGCAAAACGCGGGGCGGGAAAACAACAAGAGGGGAAGTAACCCAAATTAATTCGCGGCACTTACCTCAATTTCATACCACAAACTGGCGGTCGCGCCATCCAGGATTAATTGCGCTTTACCCACATTATCAACCACTGGCAATTCAACTTTGCGCTGGCCTGTTTCATCCAATACCCAGGCTTTGGTGCGCGCGCTGGAGTAGGGTAAATCAATAATCACCGGAATCACTTCAACCAGGGTCGGGCTGGTGCCCCATTGAGTGCCAACCGAATTTTTAGCGGCATTTTTCCATTGCATATTGGTGTTTTCCGCATCGCCTGTTGCCACCACTAAAATACGCGCGGCGGCATTGGTATCCGCAAAACTGCCACTTACAGCAGTAAGTGAAACCGTCGCCCAATTGCGCGCTGTGGTCGCCACATTAATAGCGACATTGCCCAAGTGTTGCTTGCGATTACTAATAAATCCCACCACCGATTTCGTCTTGGCGGTATTCACGGTGACCAGTCCTTGATCGGCAATATCCAGGTTCCACATCAGCTCACCGGTATCGGCTACGAGTTTTGTTGCATTAGTGGCAACCGGCGGAGTTTGCTGCCCCTGCGGACTGGTACGCACATCCAGCGCAAAACGCTTGGTAAGTGGAATCTCATTGGGCACATTCAGATGCGAACCATTGGCGATATTCCAGATGCTCCCTTTACTCGCCAAAATATCCAACTCAGTTGCCGGATCAAAATTCATCAGCAATTGCGTTTGCGCTGCTGCCACATCTCCGCGCCGGAACATATTGGCCGCGATCAACATATTCGCCATTTTGGTCGGATGCGCATTCATGCTGAAAAAATCGTTGAAAAAACCTGCCGCCCAGTTGTCATTTTCAGCGGAGTCATAGGCAAACATCATAATCCCGTCCCAGTCCTGCAAGGCGCCATAAGCTGCGACCAACAATGGCCCTTCGCTGCCGTAACTGTTCGGTGTTGAATGTTGGTATTCAGAGATAGTAAATGGCAGGCCGTGAATCCGCTGCTTGGACAAACTGGAGAGCGTGTTATTAAAGGTATTCACCATGGATTGGTTTTCCACTGTCCAATTCACCGGATCCCAATCGCCAACGGGAAACTCCGGGTGCTGCCAGTAGGCATGGGCATCGGCAAAGTCGAATTGGGACTGGGCACTCGGCGGCGTATTCATAATCGCCGTGCCGGTCACCAAGCCGCTAAAACCCAGAGTGGTTTTGATATGGGCGTTCATATCGGCCCAGTAAGCCGCTTCCACGTCACGCAAAAACGCCGCCCAATCTTTACTGCGCTTCAGGGTATAGCCTTCTGCGCGCAGGTTGTTGCTGATATTGTTTGCCGCAATACTTTCGCCCGCCGGTAATTTACCGATAACACCGCCGGGTTTAAAACTCACATTGGCAAGGTAAACCGTCGCCAATTGGTTGCCGAAACCCGTGAAATTCACCCGTACATTGGCGTCATTTTGGGTGGCGATAAACTGGGTTTCAAAATAGCGCCATTCGGTGGTGAGCGCATAATTGCGCGACTCCAGGGTCGCCCAGGGCTCGTAATTCTGTCCCAACTCAACGCCGAGCGTCCGCCCCGTATCAGCCTTGGCCCAAAAACCCAGGGTATAGAGCTGGCCTTTGGCAATCGCCTGGTTGCCCTGGTTCAGCTGCACATTCCAACTCGCCGACCCCGTTTGAGTCACCTTGATTTGCACGCCGGAGCGGCCATCAAAACTCCCGCTGGTGGCGGTGGCCTTAGCGCCATCGAATTGCCCAAGATACCAACTGACGATGCCATTGGCGAACCCCGTGTCGGCGAGCTTCTCCGCTCCTAGGGGCTCATCGATTGCGCCCCAGGCCGATTCCAGTGCCGCATTGGTCGCGTACCTTGTAGCAAGCCAATCGTTCCACTTGCGATTTAATTGCGCGCCGAATACCTGCGGCCAGTCATCGATAGCGCCGTCAAAATACTGCTGGAAAATGCCGTTTTCATTATTGATCTCAACAAACGCCACCGCTGGATCTTCGGCGTAGGTCAAGTTGGTATAGGGGTTTTTATGGGTGATCAGCAAACTGGCGTATTCCTTTTCCAGCGCGCGAAACGGCTCATTCACGTAGCCAATCACGTGCGCCTGTTTCCAGCCAAGCTGGCTGATCTCGGCCGGCAAACCATCGGCGGCCGAAAATCCACGCGAGTTGAGCAGGTTTAAATTGGTGTAAATGCCGTTGAGCTTTAGCTGATAAATAAAGTAATCCAGCCGGTCGAGGTTTTCTGCATCCAGGGTACGGCTGGTACCTGCCGCATAATTGATAATGGTTTTGTCTCCAAAATGATTATCCATATGATGGAAACGCACCAGATTCACGCCAAATTTAGCCAGGCGCCGGGCGACCTTTTCCGCATTCGCCTTGGATGTCATCGTAGAGCTTGAGGTGATATTGACCCCGAGGAAGCGGATTCGCTCATCGCCCGCTACAAAATGCCCCTGCGCATTGACCTTAATCGCACCAAACTTCCCCGCCGGAAAATGGTTAAGTAGCTCGCCCAGATTGGTGACACCACTGCTGGCATCATCAAACGGCAGAACAAACGGCACCATTTGGTTGGCCGTAACCGCCGTGGAACTTGCTACTGAAGATGCAGCTAACGAGGAGATCGCCAGACTCGACTGCGCCTGCAACGAACTCGCTGCTACCGAAGTTGAGGTGCCAGAGGGCTTAGCGCCTCCGCCACCACTGCCGCAGCCGGCCAATAACAACAGGGATAAAGGGAGAATAAGGTGTTTCATCGCGCACTCCAGGGTCAGATCGTTATATTTATGATTGATATAGAGTGTATCCAGTATTGCGGAACTGCCGCCTGATTGAGCGTGTAAACATGAGTAAATAGCCAGGCAAGCAATGCGTCCGGACGCATTGCCATTTTCTATCACCCAGTCGAAAAAGGAACCATTTCTTCGGTTGACAAACCAATCGAACACGGCATAATGTCGCGTCCTTGAATCCCGACCCCTTTTCGACAGTTTTGTCCAGAATTTATCTATAGGAGCACTAAGGTGGCAAATACACCCCAAGCCAAAAAACGCGCGCGTCAAAATGAAAAAGCTCGCAAGCACAACGCAAGCATGCGCTCTATGGGGCGTACTTACCTCAAGAAAGTGCTTGCCGCTATCGCTACTGGCGATAAAGCAGCTGCTCAAACCGCTTATGTTTCAGCTGTTTCAGTGATTGATCGTATTGCTGACAAAGGCCTGATCCACAAGAATAAGGCTGCTCGTCACAAGAGCCGTTTGAACGCCAAGATCAAGGCACTGGCAGCAGCCTAATTGCCCTTTTGGCTTCAAGCGTAAAAAAACCGGCTCTGGCCGGTTTTTTTATGTCTGTAATTTAGCCAGCCTGTTGCCACAGGCACCACAAAGCCTAACTTTAGCTCTATACACTGTCACAAAAACAGATTATCTTCGGCAGCAACTTATGTCTGGAAGTCTTTTCCAGTACAACAAAAAGAGAGCTGGGCTTGGGATGGTATCAACCAGAGGGGAACCTGCAGAAGGACGCGGTTGCCCCGGTGAGCACCTAACCCGATGTGCACATACTAATAATGGAGATGCTTTATGCTGCCGCGTGATCACTACCTGAAACAAACCTTTCAGGATGCTGTTAACTTCCCCGACGGTTTTGAAAAAGGTGGCCTCTCAGATATCCAGGCACGCCTGATACGCAAACAGGGTGTACTGGTAAATGCCCTCACCATGGAAGAAGTATCGGATCCCACCCCCGACGACTTGCATATCCTCAAGGTAATCGCCAATCAAAGCGCCCCCAAAAGCCCCATCGAACAAGCCTGGATTAAATACCTCTCCATAGTAAAAACCCGCCAGGCTTCCGCGCCAGCCAAAACCAGCAAGGCCAAAGCAAAAGCAAAACCTGCTGAATCTGTCGCAGAAGAGCCCAAAGCGGCGGAATCAGCAGCAAAACCCACCAAGGCAAAAGCGACCAAAAAGTCGGCAAAAACAGAGTGATGCCACCACCAGTATCGGCATATAAATAACAAAAAAGGCGCAACCCCATAGGTGCGCCTTTTTTATTGCTTACAGCTTGGTCATTACCACCCAACACACTATTGCGGAAGCAATACATCCACTGCGTATTCACGCCCCGCCTGGATATTTTCGATGCAATTGCCTTTGAGCAGCTCACCATCGCAGCGAACCTCCAACTCACGCACAGCACCCCGCACTATAGCAACACGGAATGTTGCGCCGCGGAATTGGCGAACCGCTTTGGCGCTTTGCCAAGCCGATGGCAGTTGCGGTGCAACGCACAAACCTTTTTCATTGCCCTGTAAACCAAACACACCTTCCACCAGGCAGCGATAAACCCATGATACAGTCCCCGTGTTAAACAATTGCGATGAGCGCCCCGCCGTACGCGGATATTGGTGATAGGCACCACGATAATAATTGGGGATGTAAACCGGCAATTGGCCACGCTGCAAATAATCGGCCTCGTCCGGGCCAGGAATCATTTGCCGCAACAATTTATAAGCGCGATCTTTTTCCGCAATGGTAAACAAGCTGTAGATATAGAAAATCGCAGCATGATTGTACACAGAGCCATTTTCGGCCGAACCCGGATGCTTTTGGGTAACGCGACCAACATCATCGCGCATCGCCGTGTACGCAGGCGCAAGCATGGCAACACCGTAGGGCGTTTCCAATTGTTGCTCGACCGCGGCGAGCATTTTGTTGCGCTGCTCCGCACTTGCCGCACCACCTAAAATTGCCCAGCTTTGCGGATTTAAAAAGATGCGCCCTTCTTTATCTTTACTGATACCAAAGACCACATTGTCGTCGGTAATTCCACGCCCGAACCATTCGCCGTCCCACAGGTATTTATTCACCGCAGCATTCACATCTTGTGCGCCCTGGGTAAACTCCTGCTGCAACTCTGGCAAGGACTTTTTCGCACAAACATCCGCCCACAAATTCAATGCGTAGGCCGTTGCCACAGACAACCAACCTGAAACCCCCTTACCTTTGTAACCCACCATATTCATTGGATCACACCAATCGCCCTGCGCAATAAAACTCAGGCCGCGATAATCGCGCGAACTCAGCAACCAGCGCATGGCATTGGAAATACGATCAAACACCGACAGTGATTTACCATCATGGCCAGCGACCATTTCTTGCAAGATCGCATAATCATTGGTTTCATCCAGATAGGTTTTTAAACACACCGGCAACCATACACAATGATCAGTGTGCGGAATTTGATTGATATATTTCAACTCCGCACCTTCAGCCAACAAAATACCGTCCGGCATAGCTCCCGATTCTTCCTGCTGCGACAGCGCGTGCAAAAACGCCGCGCGCGTCACTTCAGGCTTGATAAACGTCATACCCATATTGTCTTGCAGATAATTGCGCGTCTGCGGATCAGTCGTTAAACGATTCACATCGCCGTGATAAAACACCTGGCGCGGCAACCAATTATTGACGAAGTTATTTAACTCGGCATCCGGAGTTTCAATCTGCAAACAACCACTACCAGTTGCGATATAAGCAGCGTAATCAGCTTGCGCTTTGGCAAAACCTGCAACGCTTAAATAGGTGTCGCGCAGCTGGATAATTTCTGCATCGTCAAAGGCGGGACCAAAAATAAAACGGTAATCCTGTTGCGCCTGGTCGGGCATTTCCACCCGGTATTGCAGAATCGCCGCCGGAGTTTCGTAGCGCGCGTCACCGCAGGCAAGCACATCAGATTGCAAAGCCGCAGGGTTGTGTAAGCCGCCCTCACCTTCAAAGGTTTCCTGCTTCGCTTCCCATGCAACAGGGTTTACATCGTGCAGAAAAAAAGTTTTATCTTTGAAATATTTATTTTTAAAGTGATCGGCCACTTTTTGATAGGGTGTTACGCAAGTTGCCACTATGCCACCGAGATCAGCGCGGTATTCGGCCGACTGGTTCATCCAGGACATATACCCGACCGGAAAATAAGGGTAAACACTCAACTTGCGTGTGCGGCCAGAATTATTAATTACCCGCAATTGCCACAACTCAACTACATCCTTTACCGGCAGGGATAGCGTCAACTCGGCGCGCACGCCATCGCACTCGATAGCCCACTGCAAATCACTTTTACCGACCGAAAAAGAATAATCACTGTAATTGGCACGCACCGGTTCGTAGGGTGCAGAGAAAATTGCGCCGCTCTCTTCATCTTTAATATAAAAAAAACGCCCGGGGTGATGTGCATAATACGGCTGCTCCGGTTGCATAAACGTTTTTGCTTCCAGATTAGGGGCGTAAGCATATTTGGCCGGTTCCGGTTGCATAAATTGTGCAACTGCATAACCGCGGCAGGTTACCTGGATCATCATTTGTTGATTCCACAGGAATCCGGCTGCGCGAGGCATGGCGGTGGGCGTTAATAATTCATAGCGTTGGCCATTATGCGTGGGACGCAACATAAGCAGCTCCTGAAACTTTGATCAAAGATGGAAGCGCACAAACAACTGCTTGTGCGCTATTAAGGAAATTAAATAACTGCTGCTTTGCGCGCAGCCAAATCGTTTTGGATTTTCACCAACTGGTGCTTGTCGAGTTGATAAAAGGTCATTACACCAACAGCAGCAAATGCAAACAGCGCAGGGATAAAAGACATTAACCAAACAATACCCGTTTGCGATTCAGCCGTTTGAACTGCATTGGCAACATAACCCAATGCAGTAAATACCGAACCCATCACCGCAGCCGCTAAAGCAGTGCCCAATTTTTGGGAAAAAGTCGCCGCCGCAAAGGTCATCGCCGTTGCGCGGCGCCCGGTGCGCCATTCATTGTAATCTGCCGTATCTGCATACATAGAAAATGCCAGTGGTGATTTGGGTCCAAGTACAAATCCAATCGCAATTTGCAATGCAAACATCAGGGTAATTTGATCTTTGGGAATAAAATAAAATGCGACCGACAAAATTCCTGTCGCGCTCATAAGCATCATCATCAGGATTTTTTTATCGATAAATTTAGTCATGATCGGTGCGCAGGCAGCCCCTGCGGCAGCAGCAGCCATATAGGCCGGAACAAAGCCAGCCATCAATTCCGGCCGCTCAACATAATATTTAAAATAATAGGCTGCTGATGACGTGCGCAGTGTAATAGTGATCATAATGATCAGCGCCAAAAAGAAGAGCACTACCCAAGGGCGGTTTTGCGTTAAATCCTGAATATCTTGCCACACATTGGTTTTCTGTTCTGGCGGGGGGGCAATGCGCTCGCGCGTATTAAAAAAGGTAATAACAAACAATATGCTGGCGGCAATTCCCCACACCACCATCGTCAATTGCCACCCCAATTTTTCATCGCCATTACCGAGCCATTGGACAAGCGAAGGCGTTGCAGCAGTAACCAAAGTCGCACCGCCAAATGCAAAAATAAAGCGCAAACCATTAATGGTTGAACGCTCCTGCGGATCATTTGACATGACTCCCGACAAGGCATTGTAGGGAATGTTAATGCAGGTATAACACACCATCATTAACAGGTAAGTACAATAGGCCCACACGATTTTTCCGTTTTCTGACAAATCCGGCGTGGTATAAGTTAATACAGCCGCCGCCGCCAATGGCAACGGCATCCAAATCAAATAAGGGCGAAATTTTCCAAAGCGAGTATTGGTGCGATCAGCTGCTGCACCAATAATGGGATCGGTAAAGGCGTTGACAATTTTGATGATAAACATCATCGATGCTGCTGCGGCAGCTGAAATACCGAATACATCGGTATAAAAAATCATTAGGAAAGTGGCAATATTCATCCAGAAAAAATTGAATCCGCTATCCGCCAAACCATAACTAATTTTTTCACGCCAGGGTAACCACACTAAAACTGGTGACGAAGCATTATTGTTATTATCCACGCGCAAACCTCAACATCATTTTTACTGTTAACTGAATTTATATGCGGCTGGTCGACGCACGTTTTTTAATTTCGTAACCCATATCCACTTTTTTGGAATCGATCGACTTTTCGTTCAGCACACGGATAATCATCTCCGATGCTTTTACTCCCATCTCGTAACGACCGACCGAAACACTGGTCAAGGATGGGTTCACGTACTCAGCCGCTTCAATGTCATTAAAACCGCAAATGGCCATATCCTGGGGAACACGGATATTCATTCGCTGGGCTTCAAATAAAGCGCCAAGCGCAAGGTCGTCGTTCACGCAAAACACGGCATCTACAACACCATTGGTAGAGGCCATCAGGCTTTTAAATAGTTCGCCGCCCACACCAATCGATGATGGCTCAGGGGTTGTGACAATATAGTTCTTCTCAAACTTGCCCACCTGCTCCAGCGCCAATTTGTAGCCCTGCATACGCTGCTGCACACGCGGGTCCATACGTGCGCCGATAAAACCAATGCGCTCGTAACCCTGCCCCAATAGATGTTTCACCACATCAAAACCGGCGCGGCCGTGGGCGAAACCAACATTCATATCGATAGGGTCGGCAAGCAATTCCATGATCTGCACAATGGGGATGCGCGCCTTGTGCAAGAAGTTTTGGCAGGCTTTGGTCTGGTCGCCACCAGTGATGATCAACCCCTCCGGGGATTGACTCAGCAGGGTGCGCACCATTTTCTCCTCTTCCAGGGGGGAGTAATGGGTATCCACTAACAGCACCTTGTAGCCCGCAGCCCCCATCACCTCATAAATACCGCGCAATACCTCGGTAAATACGATGTTACTTAATGATGGAATGGCAACGCCTATCACCTTGGATTTGGATGATGCGAGGGAACTGGCATGCTGGTTGGGTATGTAGCCCAGTGAATCTATCGCTTTCTGGACCTGGATCCGCAGGGATTCAGACACTTTTTCCGGCTGGTTGATGACTCTCGATACGGTGATTGCACTAACACCTGATGCATCAGCAACGTCAACCAGGGTTATTTTTTTATCAGAAGTTCTTTTTTTTGCTGTTTTCATAGGCAATATCTGCACTTGGTTATTATTTTTTGCTAACATACCACAAGCGCAATGATTGCGCTATCATTTGCATGTATACACCCTTGATGATCACTAGGTATACACGAGAAAACCGTCACATGCCCTATGCAGCCGCCATAACCAATCCTGATGCCAGTACCAACCTCATTATTGTGATGGGCGTTTCCGGTAGTGGTAAATCATCACTAGCCAAAGCCCTTGCCGAGCACTATGGCTATGACTACCTGGATGGTGACGACTTCCACAGCCAGGAAGCGCGCGACCGCATGGCACAAGGTTTGCCATTGACCGACGCCATGCGGCTGCCCTGGGTGATCCGCATGCGCGAATTCTTCCGCGATGCAGCGCGCACGCACCAGCATTCCACCCTGGCGTTTTCCGGCCTCAAACGCGTTCACCGCGACGAACTGCGTAAAGCAGGACTTAAAACGATATTCCTGTTCCTGCACAGCGATAAAGATACTATCCAGACACGCGTCAACAAGCGCGCCGGTCACTTTATGGCACCCAGCTTGGTCGATAGCCAATTCGACAGTTTGGAAGATCCCTGCCATGAAGCGGATGTAATCAAAATCGATGTGAATGCGCCCCTCGAACAAGTCCTTGCCCATGCGATACGGGTAGTGGACCGCGAGCTGCACTGCCAGGCGGATGCCCTGCTCGCCTGATAAATCAGGCTTGGCATTCGCCCCCACACCAGCGAGAATGTGAACCCTTGAGCCAAATATTGATCCAATGATCAATATCCCCCATGGAGAATCACAGATGCCCTTTGCAAAAATTACGTTTATTGGCGGCCTGTTCGTAGTTGCCGCAAGCCTTTCTGCTTGTGCCGGAAAAACCCAATACCGCAGCGCCTGCGACCAGGAAATTGATGCCGCCTGGAATGAATTATCCATTGCCAAAGCAGAAGGTTTTAGCGGCACCGTCAGCTACACCAAAGCATTGGGATTGATTACGTCGGCACGCACCATGCAAACCGTAGAGAATTTTGATAACTGCTACAACCAAGCCAAAGACGCACGTTTTTATATCCGCGAATCGCGCAAAGGCCAGTAAAAAACCAGCAAAAAATCCGGCAACAATTTTCCAAACAATAAAAAAGCTCGCCATTTAGCGAGCTTTTTTATTGGTGGATGACAATATTTATCCACTCAACTTCCGATTACACCACCATCGTTTTTAGTGACTAATACCGTTGTCGAACGCGGATGGGTTTTGCCATCGCTCGTGGGATAACTACAGTTTAATTATCATTTTTACGCTGAAAATATTGATTCGGCGTTACGCCAAAGTTGCGTTTGAACATCACCGAAAATGCGCTGGGGCTGGCATAGCCAAGGAAATCGGCGATACGTGCAATACTCTCCCCACGCCCGAGGCGACAGAGGGCTTCCGCGAGCTGGACCTGCTGCACCCACTGGTGATATTTCAAACCAGTTTCTTTGGGAAATAAACGAATCAGTGTGCGGGCACTTGCTCCCGCCATAGCGGCCAGGTCATCGATGGTGTGGCTGATGCCGGGTGAATTCATCACAAACTGGCAAACCGTCTGCAAACGGCGGTCCTGTGGCCAGGGAATTTCGACTGCCTGGGTCGCGGCGCGGTCAATCTCCATCAATATCAATGCAACCAGATGTTCGCCCCGTCCTGGAATAGGGTATTCCGCTGGCTCTTGCAGCAAGCCCAAAATCAATTCGCGCAGCAACCCTGATACCGAAATTGCGCGGCATTCTTTGCCGAGTGAGAGTGGGATATCGGCACTGATGTAGAGCGTACGCATTTCCAGATCACTCATCATAAAAGAATGATGTTCAACATTCGGCGGCACCCAGAGCGCGCGGTGCGAAGGGATTGTCCAGACGCTGTTTGGGGTGAGTACGCGCATTACCCCTTCAACGGCATACAGTAATTGCGCGCGCGGATGGGTGTGCGGGGGAATTTCATCGCCATTCGCATAATGCCCACTCCAAGCCACTATAGGGCGCGGCACATGTTGCAATTCCTCCGGGCTGCGCTGCCCAACAATACTCATCACGACCTCCCCTTCATTGATATCAGCTTGTCACTTATTCGACAGTTTATGTCATTTCTGCTTTTTTCGGCATTTTATACTGCCAGCCTGTTTATCCTTGGAGATACCCACCGCCATGAGCAAGATGGAACCCATCCCGCAATCCCTCACACCCACCGAATTTGATTCCACCAAACTGATTTTGCCCGTGGTGGGCGCGGTGAGTTTTGTCCACCTGCTCAATGACTTGATCCAGGCAATCCTGCCCTCGATCTACCCCATGCTGAAAACCCACTACGGCTTGAGCTTTACCCAAATCGGTATGATCACCCTCGCCTTCCAGATGACTGCGTCGCTGCTGCAACCCGGGATCGGTCTTTACACCGACAAACACCCCAAACCTTACTTGCTGCCAACCGGGATGATCTTCACCTTCTGTGGCCTGGTGATGCTGGCAATGGCCAACAGTTTCGCCTGGTTATTAATTGCCTCCGCCATGATTGGTTTGGGTTCCTCGACTTTTCACCCTGAAGCATCGCGTGTTGCGCGCATGGCATCGGGCGGGCGCTTTGGTTTTGCCCAATCGTTTTTCCAGGTGGGCGGCAATGCTGGTTCCGCCTTTGGCCCACTGTTGGCAGCGGCGATTATTATTCCCCAAGGCCAAGGCGCGATTGGCTGGTTTACGCTGTTTGCCATCCTCGGTTTCACTGTGCTGTTTAACGTAAGCCGCTGGACCATCCGTTCACACGCAGCCCTTAAAAGTGTCAAAAAACATCCTCACTTTGCGCACCTGTCGCGCGCGCAAGTGATAGGCGCATTGACGGTGCTGGCGCTGCTGGTATTTTCCAAATACATCTACATGGCTGCCTTTACCAACTACTACACCTTTTATTTGATCGAAAAATTTTCCACCTCGGTTGCGAATGCGCAATTGTTTTTATTTTTGTTTTTAGCGGCGGTTGCGCTGGGCACATTTGCCGGTGGCCCTATTGGCGATAAAGTCGGACGTAAAGCGGTGATCTGGATTTCCATCCTCGGCGCCGCGCCATTTACATTGTTATTTCCCTACTGCAATTTATTTTGGACGGCGGTGTTGTCGGTAATAATCGGACTGGTTTTATCCTCGGCATTTTCGGCGATTGTCGTGCTTGCACAGGAATTGGTGCCTACGAAAATCGGCATGATTTCCGGTGTATTTTTTGGTTTGATGTTCGGGATTAGCGGTATAGCCGCCGCGGGACTGGGTGCACTGGCTGATGCAACCTCGATTGAAAACATGTTTAACTACTGCGCGTTTTTACCGCTACTGGGGATCATTACGATTTTATTGCCGAATATGAAGCGCGGGTGATTTCGGTTTGCCGTCATGCCCACGAACGCGGGCATCTATAGATTTCCTTTTCAAAAAAATAGACTCCCAAAAATAAAATAGATTTTTTCCCCAAATAAAAAAGGAGCAACATTGTGCTCCTTTTTTATTTGCAACTGCTGGCGATTAAATAGCTCGCCCTTTCACCATCGCATCACTTAAGGCCGCTTTCGCGTATTCATTCGCCTTGGCCTGTAATCTCAGGAAAATATTGCGAATAAACTCGCGCGTCATATCAGCTGCTTTTAATGTTCGTTTCATTCCCAGGATTTCCATGATTTTACGGATCAGCTGTAGAACCAGGGACGACACATTTTCAGATAGGTCGATTCCTTTTTGCAACACATAGGCTAGCTGATCCATCAACGTAAACGATGTCCCCATCACTCCCGAGACAACCCAGGCTGCGCCGTTTAAACATTTTTTCAAAACATATACCAATGCCTGGCTTAACCACTCCAGTGCCGTAATCGTTAACCCGACAGGAGAAGATGATTTTAACCAGAGGACAATTCCGCTTTCCGTTTTCTTTTCAACATCCAGCGCAGCCAGTGAAGACCAATTCTTCCCGCTAACTGACTCAACATATTTATCCATGCCGTGATAAGTTGGACCAGGAACAATACCGGGAGATGGCAAATAATAATCAACCCCGGAGTTAGGAGTATGGATAAAAGGCCAGGTGGGAATACAGGGAACTATATCGGTTTTATGGTAGGCGCGGAAAATACGCTCTGCACCCACATTCGTCGTACAACAATCAGCAAATCCCATCAACCCTACACGCGGGCTGCCGAATGTATACAAATAAGGTTTTATCTTGTATGAGCTGCGAATCCAGTCAGCGCATATAGTTGCCAGCGCACCACCAAGGCTATGGCCGATACAATGGATTTGGGTAATTTTATTTTTAGTTAAAACACCCATAAATTCTTTGATACTTGCTTCCATAGTTTTAAACGTAAGATTAAAACCATCATGCACCGGTTGCCCGGATGCGCTACGCGATACAGTGATATTAAAATTTGTTAGCCAGTCAGCAAGATATTGGGTTCCCCTGAATAAAATAACGGCGTGTCCTTGCAACGCTCCTTTACCTATCAAAGTAAAGCCAAACGCAGTGCGGCATTTAATCATCCATGGGCCACCAGTTTTTGCTTTCAGCATGACATCTTCCGAGAATGTCAAATTACCACCATATTGGCTATTCAATACACTCATTGCCTTTTCAAGGCTGTTTTCTTTCGTAAGCGCATAGACGTCTTTGGCAAGACTCGCTGAAACTTTTGGACTGAACTCCGGCATAGTTATTTTTCCTTGTATTTAAGAAGATATTATTTATACGAGTGTTTTATTGCTGATCAAAGAACCCTTCTTTATCCCAATCAGTTTTTGGATCTGGCTCAACATCCCAGGAACAAAGGCTGTGTATCGGGGAATCATTAACCATAATCAATGTTTGTTCCGCGTTTAATTCACATGCAACAACTAATGGTTTTCCGCGCGACTCAACATTTTCTTCCTGCTTGCGTTTTACCGCACTCCACATTTCGTATTTTTTATCCTTGTAATGCACAATGATTTCCTGGGAAGCTACAAACTCTTGCGGTAAAAATTTGGTAATAGTGCGTTCAAACATCGCCGGAAATTCAAAATAACCATTTTCATCGGTGACCGCCTCATCAACACTGGGGCCATCGCGGTCCCCTGTACGTACCAAACGGGCATGAGCAACCGGTTTACCATCCAGGGTAATAGTCCCTGATATAGCCGAAAACAAACATACCTTTCCAACATCCCCTAAACTCATGGCAAAAACTCCGACGGCAACAAAAAGTAAACTGCAAAAAACCACAACCCATTTGATAAAAATCTGCTTTTTCATGAAACATTGACCCTGCATTAATCCAGGACAGGAGTTCCCGGCAGCTCCTCGTATTTCGGGCAGATACACCGCGAACCCGCCAAGTTGCTGCATAGTAGCAAAAGACGCAAAGACAGGAACCACTCAAGAAATAAAGCCAGCCTCTGTTGGCGAAGAAACGATGATCTATGTGACAAAGATCACACCTTATAATAAGGCGCACAGACAGGCATGATATTTGTAACCGATAGATTATTAATGGAATGCTACAAAAACCTGCAAACCAGCATTAAACTAACAAAAAATAAGATTGAGCATAAAGGAGTATCGCGCCATGAATACCCCCCCCTGCATTTAGTCTTGTTATCTTTTTTTGATTTAACCTTTTTATTTTCATAAGGAAATTGCCATGCAACCATTTGGGAGCGGAGAAAAAGCGGAAGCAGTACTTTTCTCACCGTTAGAAGGAAAGCTGACCTTTAAAGGAAACCCTGCCTCCGGAGCCAAAATAAAACTCTGGCTGGTATGGAAGGACCAGAAAGGAGAGAGCGAATATTTCATTGCCGATGAAAAGGGATATTTTCAAATCCCCAAAAAAACAGTTCTGTATAAGCAAAACCCTTCGTTTCAAATATCAATCGGACAAATGGTAACGGTTGAATTTAGCGACCAGGAATATGTTATTTGGCGCGGAGGGAAATCGAACACCCATCTTTACGGCGAACTCGGCGGGCGGCCCGAAAATGTTATTTGCGAGCTGACCAAAGAAGATTTGAATACGCATCTGGATTCCGCCCTCATTAGCACCCGCTGTGAATGGACTGCATTAGATACTGCGATAGCCCAGAACCATGAATAATTACAACAATAAAAAGGGACATTGAGCATTGCAAGCAAGTTACGCATTTCCTCCCTGCTTTTTAATTTCACTTCCTTATTTTCATCAAAGATTGCCAATCGCCATCTTGCAGCAGGGAAAGACGCATAGCGCTTCCAAAACCCTGCTCTAATTTGCTCCCAAATCCCGCCCAAACAAAACTAAAAACACAATATGTGCAACTACCAATAGCAGCAACCACCAATAACTCATACTTGAAAACCACAGCAAGTACATCAGCAAAAAATGGGAAGCAATCAGGACTATCCAGCATATACGCGCTATCAAGCCCAAAAAATGATTATGCGATCTGGCAAAGTTATGTACACCAAAACCTCCCGGAAGGAAGGCCCAAAAAGCGCCCATGATTAAAAATAGGGATACCGCTATTTTTATTATTATTTGCATCGCTAATCCGCACCTTTAGTTTTACGTTTTTTAATCTATTCCGAATAAGATAATTGTTTTTCCCGCTGCGAAAAAGCATTTATCCGCCGACTATGATCCTGCGTTTGAAAACACACGTAAAAAATCACCAAAAGCTTATCCATATCGACTACCCTTCTACCCAAATTAACCCTCTACACAAGGAGATATGGATTATGAAAACTGTATTGATTACTGGCGCCAATCGCGGTATCGGACTGGCATTGTGCAAAATCTATCTGGCTCAGGGTTGGCAGGCGATTGGCGTATGCCGCACTGCATCACCGGAATTAACCGAGTCGGGTGCGCGGGTGATTGCCGGTGTGGATGTGACGGATGCGCAGGCACTGGCGCAATTGGCTACAACCCTGGAGGGCAGGTCGATTGATTTGCTGATCAATAATGCCGGCGTATTACAGCGCGATAGCCTGGGCAGTATTGATTACAGTTCTATCCAGCAACAATTCCTGGTCAATGCCGAAGCACCTCTGCGAGTGACGGAAGCCCTGCTCGGCAATTTGGCATCCGATGCCAAAATCGCCTTTATCACCAGCCGCATGGGTTCTATTGCCGATAATACCTCCGGCAGCTATTACGGCTATCGCATGTCCAAGGCCGCGCTCAATGCCGCTGCTATGTCACTCGCACGGGATTTAAAACCGCGCGGCATTGCGGTGGCAATATTGCACCCCGGCTATGTGCAGACCGCCATGGTCAATTTTGGTGGCGATATTTCAGCAGAGGAATCCGCACAGCGGTTAAGCCAACGCATCGCCGGTTTGACGTTGGAAAACAGCGGTACTTTCTGGCATTCCAATGGCGAGACATTGCCGTGGTAAAACAGCTCTGGTAAAGCTGCGTTAAACCTGTTTTTTCAGCATTGGCGGCTCACCCCATGGGCCGCGCTTGAGCTACACTGAGCACCATATCCCCTCAGCTCTGTACTCAGGAAATCCCTATGCAAACAACGAAAACGGGCGTAAAAAAACTCCGTTGGGGCGTGCTCAGCACCGCCAAAATCGGCCGTGAAAAAGTAATCCCGGCCCTGCAAAAATCCACCCACAACCATGTCATGGCAATTTGTTCACGCGATCTGCAAAGTGCACGAAAAGTGGCCGATAACCTGGCGATTGAACGCGCTTATGGCAGTTACGAGGAGTTGTTGGCTGATCCGGAAATCGAGGCGATTTATAACCCACTCCCCAACCACCTGCATGTGGATTGGTCGATCAAAGCATTGCAAGCAGGCAAACATGTGCTCTGTGAAAAACCCCTGGGCCTGAACACGGCCGATGCGCAGCGCCTGGTCGATGCCGCCCGCGCCCACCCGCAACTGAGAGTGATGGAGGCATTTATGTATCGCTTTCATCCGCAATGGCAGCTTGCCAAACAATTGATCGATGAAGGCCGCATAGGGACATTGCATAACGTGCATTCGCATTTTTCGTATAACAACCGCGAACCCGACAATATCCGCAACAAAGTCGATATGGGCGGCGGCGCGCTGCTGGATATTGGCTGTTATTCGGTGTCCCTGTCGCGTTGGCTGTTCAATGAAGAGCCCGCACAAGTGCTCGGCCAAATTACCCCCATGGCCGGAGAGGAAGTAGATTGCCTGACCTCTGGCCTGCTGGAGTTCTCCAAAGGTAGCGCCAGTTTTACTGCCGCTACCAAGATTGAGTCGCGTCAATATGTCGAGGCAATCGGGGATGAAGGCAGCCTTTACCTTGAGCGTCCGTTTTACAACGATGACAGTGAACCAGTCCAACGTATCTACATCACACGCAACCGGATTCAGGAAGTTATTGAAGTTCCCGACACCAACCACTACAGCGCTATGGGTGATGCCTTTGCCCTGAGCATTTTCAACAACACACCGGTACCTACATCGTTGGATGATGCCATCGCCAATATGCGCACAATTGATGCGCTCTTTAAAAGCGCTGCCGAGCGCCAATGGATCACGCTTTAATAGTCGGCGCAAGGGTTGGGCATCGGTCAATGCCCAATCTGATCAATTGCCGGGCAGCAATTTGCTGCAAGGAATTGCAAAAGAAGTTTGTACTAAAACAACCACACTATTTTTAAAATTCGTACAGCATGTGGAGAAAACCGGTGTCAGATTTTTTAACCAGAATGTTTTGTTTGCGCTGCCTGTTGCTGGTAGGGCTCTCAATTGCAGGCAACTATGCAGTGGCAGACGAGCAGAGTGGTAAGAATAAAAATGATGATAAAAAAGCCGAGCGCATTGCCCCCGAATTAAAAAGCCTGGTACGCAGTTTTAAACTGGATAACAACAGCGAAGCACAAGTCATATTGCGCAAAACTAATGTGCATATCGACGAGCACTTCATGAGCTATGCCACGTCCTATGTGGCAGTCTATATCAATAGCGATGAAGCGATACGCGACTATAGCCAGATCAGTGTGAGCTTTAACAGTTTTTACGAAGACATCACACTTGAGTTTGCCAATGTTCGTACACCCGATGGCAAGATGGATAGCATCAAACCGGATGCAACCCAAATCCAGAGCCCCACCGACGAAAACTTCTACCACGATCGCAAGGAATTATTATTTTCGCTGCCCAACGTGCGCAAGGGTTCGATTATCGAATTCCAGTATCGCTATACCGACACCAAAAAGATGGTTCCCAACCAATGGTTTGACAGTTTCAGTTTCCACTGGTGGGAGGATCGCGCCGCAGGGCAAGGCAGTCGCGCCGACAGTATCATCACCAGCGAATTGCAAATCACCGCACCGACAAGCATGAATTTAGTTAGCAGCGATACCAGCGCCTATCCAATTACACAAAAACACGATATCAAAGGCGCACAGCAAATTGTCACCTGGACAGGAAAAAACCTCGCCAAAATCGAACTGCAAAATTCCATGCAGCGCGAGCACGATTACGCCCCTTACCTGCGTATCGCAACGACTGCACAATGGAATGACGTCGCACGCTGGGCGGATGGATTGGTAAAACCTCATTTGCTCAGCGATACCGCCCTCAATGCATTGATTGCCGAGATTAAAAAAACAGCCCTTACACCTGAGGCCAAAACCAAAGCGGTTTACCGCGCGATCCAGGAGCGGGTGCGCTATGTATTTGCCCACGTAGGGCGCGGCGGTTACGAACCACACGATGCCGCTGAAATATTGAAAAACGGTTATGGCGATTGCAAAGACCAAACCGTATTGGCGGTGATGTTATTGCGCGAGTTAGGAATAAATGCCGACCCGGCATTAATCGTTACCCGCGGGCGCGGCATTCCGGATATGCGGATACCCGGTGTCAGTTTTGACCATATGATCGTGCACATCCCTGCGCAAAATGGCTTGCAGGAAATATGGATGGACACCACAGGCGATACCAGTTTGTACCCCGGTTTTTCTGTCGGCATCGAAGGCCAACCGGCACTGGTTGTGAATGACAAGACCCAGACGATTAGCGTATTGCCCAACCTTCCGGCACGCGAACATTTTGCCGAGCTGGAATTGGTGTTTGATAAATTTAGCGGCCGCAATGCGCAGGCCAGCTTCAAATTGAATGTGGGTGGAATTTATGAGCAGCGCCTGCGCAGCATGTGGCAATATTCAAACGAGCGCGATAAATATTTCCGCGAGTTGATCGGCCAGATTTATAACTCGGCAGAGGTGACAGAATTAACCGCCAGTAATGCCGACAATATGTGGCAGCCCTTTACACTCAGTGGCCGCTTTAGCTTTACCAATGTCTGGGGCGGCGCAAAAGAGCCTATCAATTACAGCTTCAGTATTACCCAGCTCACCAATTTATTTGCCGATTTGCGCAGCTTGCATACAGCGCAAGATCGCAAACAACTCTATGTAGTTGATCCAGGTTATAACCTGCGCTCACGCATTGTCTTTGCCAGCCCTGACAGCGACCACCAATTGCAGCTGAAAACCCAGGGGGAAAATATTGATAATGCCTATTACACCCTCACCCAATCGGGCAAGCAGGAAAAAAATCGCTACATAGTGACCCAAGACCTCATTGTAAAACCGGCCAAAATATCCCTGAAAGACTATGGTGATTTTTATCAAAAAACCAATGAGCTGCTTGAGTCAAATGACTGGGCGCTGAGTTACGAATACAACACAACAGCCGCCGAATTAGTCGCGCTGGAAAACAACGGAAAATCCGATGTCGCCAGTTTAATTGCGCTGACTAAATTGCATATCAAAAATGGTGACTATGCAAAATCCCTGACAGCTGCACAGCAAGCGGTAAAAGCATCACCTAAAAAAGCGGAAGCCTATTATGTGTTGGGGCTGGCGCAGGGTTACAACCAATTATTCACAGAGTCAGATGCCTCATTTAAAAAAGCAGAATCCCTGGGCTTCAGGCTCTGAGGCAATACGATGAACTTTCACCAACATAAATTATTTAACTGCACCAGGTTACTGAATAGAGTCTTGCTTGTGGCTATACTCATTCTGGTCAGCGGCTGTAGCCAGCAACTGCATACCGGGCAGACAGAAACAGTTCCCATTGTTTCTGGCAGTGACGCAGAAAGAATCGCAGCTCTGGAAGCGCAAGTGCAACAAACGCCCAATAATGCCGAGCTGCATTACAAACTCGGCCTTGCCTATATTGTCCAGGCTGGCGTTAATAAATCACAGCCCAGTCGCGAGCAGGCTATTAAACATTTTCGTAAAGTCTTAAAGCTGGTCCCGGGAAATGTCGCCACCTTAAAGCTGCTCTACAACATTTATTATGAAGATATTGTGGCGGGCAACGACAAAGCTTTTGCCAAAGCCAGCAATCTTTTTAACCAATTACCCGCTGACCTGAAAAATGATGTCAATGCACCTTCACTAGGCGTATTCCTGCAACGCTACGTCGCACAAGAAAAATCCGGCAAAAAAAACCTGCCTGAACTCTATAGCGCCCTGCTTTCTGCCATTCACGAACAACCCGCTAGCGATAAGGCCTACATCCAACTCGCCAAAATGTATCGCGAGGAAAACTTTTACCCACTGGCATTGGCCACTTTGAAATTAGGTGCCGAACAAATCAGCAACTCGCAAGGATTATACGAAGCCATCGCCAATACCTATGAAGCGCGTGCAGAAGCCAGCGGGTGTAGTTACGAGAAATCCGCGTATATTGAAGACGCTATCCATTTCTACCAACAGGCAGTGCCGCTCGCACCCGAAAATGCTGAGCTCCACTATGCACTGGCACGATTGTATCTGGATCAAAATCGTCATCAACTCGCACTGCATGAATCCGGAATCTTGATGGAGCTGGAACCCACTGCAGAAAATATCGCCTTTAGCGCGCAAAATTATTCCATGCTGGGCAATGAACAAAAAGCCTATGCACTCCTGGAGCAAGCCGCTACCAAAGGGCTCCCCGGCAGTGATTCGGCGTTCCATGAAATCTACATGAACTCCGGCGACTGGATGAAAGCAGCGTTGAGTTTTACCGATTATTTACAAGCACAAGAAAACATCAGTGTGTATGACTTGATCAAGGCCGATATGATTGGCCAACATGCCGACAGGAATTTTTCCAACCTTATGCAGCAGAAAAAATTGGTTTTTAACAGCGAATGGGAAGCCGCAGTTTACGCTTACTGGATCAATAAAATGACGCGCGACCAATTCAAACAAGCTGCCAATAATCGCTGCGAACGCACTGAATACTTTTTTTATGCCGGCTATCGAGATTATCGCGACGGAAAAAATATCGCCGCTAAAGCCAATTTCTCAGCTGTCTTACAGCAGAATACCTACCGCTTTATTGAGCGACCACTAGCGCGCCATTTCCTGACCGGTTTGGGAGCAAAATAATCAAATTACCAAGCACTTGATGCGAGAGAAAGATTTATCAACTTACCTGTAGGTCTTGCTATGCAAACACAAACTAATCCACCGCGCATTGTTGTTGTCGGCGGTGGCGCTGGTGGTCTTGAACTCGCCACCAAATTGGGCGAAAAACTTGGCCGCAAAAAGAAAGCTGAAATTACCCTGATCGACCGCAATACCACCCATCTATGGAAACCGCTCCTGCATGAAATCGCCGTGGGTACTATGGATGAAGATGTAGATGCGGTGAGTTATCGCGGGCACGCCAACGCGCATTATTTTTTCTTTCGCGTTGGCACTATGATAGATATCGACCGGGAGAAACGCGAAGTAGTCTTAGCTCCCATGCACGATGATGACGGTGTAGAATTTTTACCCTCCACACACATCCCCTACGATTATCTAGTGATTGCACTGGGTTCAGTCTCCAACGATTTTAATACCCAGGGCGTTAAAGAGAATTGTTTATTCCTTGATAGCCCAACCCAAGCGCATAAATTCCATAACAAATTACTCAACAAATTTTTGCGCATCCAACGGGTGACAGGGGCAAATGATAGCGTGCGCATTGCCATTGTGGGCGCCGGTGCAACCGGCGTAGAGCTTTCAGCTGAACTGCACCACGCGGTACAAGAAATTAATAACTACGGCTTCAATGCCGTATCCAAAGAACATTTGCAAGTGACACTCGTTGAGGCAGGCCCACGTATCCTTCCCGCCCTGCCCGAGCGAATTTCCAGTGCCGCTCACGGTGAACTGGTGAAAATCGGCGTAGATGTAAAAATCAATACCATGATTACTTCTGCCACCAAGGAAGGACTGCACACCAAAGACAACCAATTAATCGAAGCGGATTTAATGGTCTGGGCAGCGGGAATTAAAGTGCCGGATTTTATGGCGAATATCGCGGGGTTAGAGACCAACCGTATCAACCAATTGCATGTTAATGAATTTTTACAAACCACTCGCGACGCGGCTATTTTTGCCATCGGCGATTGCGCCCAGTTCACTAACGCCGATGGCACCCGCGTTCCACCGCGTGCGCAATCCGCCCATCAAATGGCGAGCGCCTGTTTTGCCAACCTTATTGCGCTGCTTAACAACAAACCAATGAAAGCTTACAAATACACCGACTATGGCTCACTCGTTTCACTCGCGAGCTATTCCACCGTCGGCAGTTTGATGGGCAACCTGAGCAAAGGCAGTTTATTTATCGAGGGCCGCCTCGCACGTATTGTTTATATTTCACTTTACCGGATGCACCAGCTCGCGATCCATGGCCTAATAAAAACCGGGTTGGTGATGCTCGGCGGCAGATTAAATAAATGGTTGCGACCAAGGTTGAAGTTGCATTGATTTAAATCCCCCCTGCCCCCTTGGCTACCCAACACCATTCTGAAAATTCATCCATAGGGAAATTAACCCAATGTCCTACCCTTACCTGAGTGATGTCATTAATCATTTTTTTGGAACCCACATCCAGCTCCCCATCGCCATGTTCGGTACTTTTGTTGCGCTGGCAATTATCGTCGCGGCATGGATTGGCAAAAAAGAAGTTATGCGTTTTGAGCAGCGGGAATTACTTCCATCACTCGTCAAATCCGGAAATAAAAACCTGGCGCCACATTTGTTAGTCTCCGACCTCGCTATGGTGGGGGCAATTTTTGGCGTACTAGGTGCGCGCATTTTCCATCTGCTCGAATACCCGCATGAATTTATCCAAAATCCACTCGCCATGATTTTTTCGCGCGATGGCTTTTCAATTTTTGGTGGGCTGATTTTAGGTGTTATCGCTGGCGCAGTATTTTTAAAGAAACGTGCAGTACCCATTCTTCCCATGCTGGATGCTTTAGCACCTTCGCTTATTTTAGGTTATGGTATTGGTCGTTTGGGCTGTCAGGTATCGGGCGATGGCGATTGGGGCACTGCCGCCAACATGGCGATCAAACCCAACTGGCTTCCCGATTGGTTCTGGGCACAAACGTACGAGAATAATGTTGTAGGTACACTCATCGCCGCCCCTGGCGTCTACCCAACACCACTATATGAGGTTCTGGCTGCATTTTTAATTTTTGTGTTTTTATGGAGCATCCGCAAAAACCATCACCAAACCGGTTTTATTTTTTCTGTGTATCTTTTATTGAGCGGTTTTGAGCGTTTGCTAATCGAAAAAATCCGCATCAATAGCGAATACCATTTATGGGAAATGAGTTTTACGCAGGCAGAATTTATTTCTACGGCGTTGATTATTACTGGGGTTGTGGGAATAGTAAAAACTATGAATACAAAGCTGTTATTTAAAATTGTGTTTTCGGTAGTGGCGGTTGGGGTGTTATCGGCTTGTACGCAATTTTGATGCAAAATTGTGCCAACAGAAGCAACCTTCAATTAGACTGAAGGTTGCCAGTCCTTACAGACTACCTTCTTATTTTTTCACAAATTTTCATTACCACAGATTCCAGATTATTCATCACATCTATGTTTGTAAATCGCAAAACCTGCAAATCTATTGACCTCATAAATTCATCGCGAATAGTATCGTACTCCTGCGCATCATCTTGGTAATGACTATCTCCATCAAGTTCAATAACCAACGCATATTCAGGACAATAGAAATCAACGATATAACGGCCAATCCCGTGTTGCCTGCGAAATTTAACGCCGAGTTGTTGATTGCGAATTTTTGCCCATAATATTTTTTCAGGCATGGGCATATTCGCCCGGAGCTGCTGACGCTGTAATTTTTGTTGTTGGCGGTTAAAGATTCTTCTGTTTTCCATGTTTCACTCCTTGTTAAAAAACACCCCCTCCCAACCTCCCCCTGCTTCAGGGGGAGGGGCTTGACTCCCTATTTCCCCCACATAAAGATTAAATTTAATTCTGTATACATATGAAACCTCGCTTCTGCGCGAACATTTAAGTTCAACGCTCAATCAGTCCCCTCCCCTTTTCAAGGGGAGGGTTAGGGAGGGGTTAAATGCTACAACCCCACCCGCATCACATTCACCTGCCGCCCACCCAACCGGGTGCGACGAACAATTTCCCAGCCACGTTTCTGGTAGTAATCGGTGTAATCCGTAGCGGAAAGCCAAAGCTCTTCCAGCTCCAAACTCTGCGCATAATTTTTTGCAGCATCGATCAATGCGTTGCCAATACCTTGATGGCGAAAATTTTCCAGCACAAACAAATTACTTAACCAGACCGGGCTCTCGCTCGCGACTTTGGGCATGCGTTCGTTGCTGCGGTAGGTGTAATTGACCAGGCTGACACAACCGACCAATTGGTTGCCGCGCAATGCGATGAGGGTTTTGGGAATGGGATTTTGTTGCACGTGCAATACCAACCGCTGCTGACGCAGTGCAAGTGAAGATTTCAAACCCTGGCGCTCGCATTCCTGATGATGCCAGTGCGCGACCGGCGCAAAAAATTCCGGCTTTTGTTCAAGCACAAAAATGTCGGGGACAATAACAAGAGTGGAACGATGTGGATTCACGGTAACCCGGCATAACAAAAAGTGTGGACTAACTATAGCTGCGATTTAGCAAAAAAACGGAATCAGCGGCATTAGATAAGTGACAGCAGCAGAGACAAAAAACTCCCGGCTTGCGGGAGTTTTTGCGACACAGTGCGGAAAAGGATCAGGCTTTTTTAGTTTCGCCAAACCATTTCACATCTTCACCATGGGCCTGCTTGTCAGCGTGATATGACGATCTTACCAAGGGGCCACAGGCCGCGTGTTTGAATCCCATTTCTTCGGCGAGACGTGTGTATTCTTCAAATTCATCCGGATGCACATAGCGCTCTACCGGCAAGTGATCTTTGGATGGCTGCAAATATTGGCCGATGGTGAGCATGTCGATATCGTGATCGCGCATGTGCCTCATCACTTCGATAATTTCTTCTTTGGTTTCGCCAAGGCCCACCATCAAACCCGATTTGGTCAATACATCGGGGCGACGCGCTTTGTATTGCTTAAGCAATTCCAGCGACCAATTGTAGTTGGCACCGGGGCGCGCCTGACGATACAAACGCGAGACGGTTTCCATGTTGTGGTTGAACACATCGGGCGCTTCTTTTTCGAGGATATCCAACGCGATATCCATACGGCCGCGGAAATCCGGCACCAATACTTCGACTTGCAATTTCGGGCTGAGCTCGCGCGCCTCGCGGATACAATCGGCAAAATGTTGTGCACCGCCATCGCGCAGGTCATCGCGGTCTACCGAGGTGATCACCACATACTTCAAACGCATCTCGGCAATCGCTTCGGCGAGCTTGCGCGGCTCGTGTTCGTCGAGCGGATTGGGTTTGCCGTGGCCGACATCGCAGAAGGGGCAGCGACGGGTGCAGATATCGCCCATGATCATAAAGGTCGCCGTGCCGCCGCTAAAACATTCACCTAAATTCGGGCAGTTCGCTTCTTCGCATACTGATGACAATTTGTTTTTGCGCAGGATGGATTTGATGCGCTCCACGTCTGGCGATGCGGGAATACGCACGCGAATCCAATCAGGTTTGCGTTGGAGATCGGGACGGTCACTGGCGATCACTTTTACCGGGATACGCTCAACCTTGTCGGCATCGCGCAGTTTTTCACCCTGCTTGTGACGCTCGGTGCGTTTGACCGGTTGCAGCTCGGGAACGAAAGTAGATACAGGTGGCAGATCTGACATAAAGAAGCTCTTTGCTTTTTCGACCTCATTGGAGGCACAGAGGGAGTCGGGTGAGGGATTGTGCGACCGTGCGCCACCATGGATGGTGGTGCCGAGCCTCCAGGGATGGATTTACGGCGTGTCGCACGAGCCATCGCCCGATTCCCGACCAGATTCGATGGCGCGCATTGTACAGGTTTCATAGCCCAATTTCCGCGCAAATTCTGCAACAAGTTGCGTCTGAACATCCGCCAAGGAGGGAGGATTGGGCAATAAGTCTTTCATCTGGGTCATCGCCAAGCCTTGATAACCACAGGGATTGATCCGCTGGAAAGGTGCCAGATCCATTGCCACATTCAAGGCCAAACCGTGAAAACTGCAGCCTCGGCGCACACGCAAACCGAGCGAGGCGATCTTGTCACCATTGACGTACACACCCGGCGCATCCGGCTTTGCCGCCGATTCAATCTGGTAATGCGCCAAAGTCGCGACAATGGTTTGCTCGATAGATGTCACCAGCTCGCGTACGCCGATCTTCAAGCGACGCAAATCCAGCAGCGGATAAGCCACCAACTGGCCGGGGCCATGGTATGTCACCTGCCCGCCGCGATCACTTTGCACCACCGGGATATCGCCGGGGAACAGTAAATGCTCCGCCTTGCCCGCCTGCCCCTGGGTAAATACCGGAGGGTGCTCAACCAGCCAGAGCTGGTCAGAGGTTTCGGGGGTGCGCTGGTTGGTGAAGTCGGTCATCGCCTGCCAACTGCTCAGGTAGTCCTGCTGGCCGAGGTTGATGACGTCCAAAGTACGGGCTGATGACACCTACATCACCATCTTGATATTGCGGTTGATACGCAGCTCTTCATGAATCGCCGTCAACTGCTCGACACCGGTAGCCGTAATCCACACAGTCACCGAATGATAGCGGCCCTTGCTGCTCTCTTTAACCGTGATTCGGGTTTGATCAAACCCGGGCGCATGACGCTCCATGATCTCGACCACATAGCTGTGCAGCTCTGGGCCGGCCTCGCCCAATACTTTGATGGGGTAGTTTTCGCAGGGGAATTCGATTTTGGGGGGTTGTTGCTGGGACATAAATAAAACCATTGTGAAGAGGCGCGAATTATAGCGCCTAGTTGGGGGCAAAATCCCGCTTCGCAAGGCTCAAATACGGCGCAATCGGCTATTCAGCACCAGCCATATCCGCTATTCTCACAGCCAGCCCAATCGCAACAAAAAATAATTTAAGCGACACAACCCGGAATAGCGCCAAGCTCTCCATGGCGTAAGGACAGTTGGATTTGTTACTCGATACCCGCCAATCTATTGAAACCCCGGAAGGCGCACTGCTCCCGTTGACACCCGCTGGTTTTGGGGTGCGTGCGCTGGCGCAGTTGCTGGATATCATGATCCGTTACGGCATCATTGTGGTGATTGCCATGTTCCTTACCCTGCTTGGGGGAATGGGCAAAGGCATGACGCTCATACTGGCGTTCCTGTGTGAATGGTTTTACCCGGTGTACTTTGAAGTGGCGCGCCAGGGGCGCACACCCGGTAAAAAATGGATGGGCATCCGTGTCGTGAATGACGATGGTACGCCTATCACCTTTGGCCCTTCCCTGCTGCGCAACCTGCTGCGCTTTGTCGATTTCCTCCCCATGCTCTACCTCACCGGCATTATCGCCAGCCTGTGCAATCGCCAGTTCAAACGACTGGGGGATTTAGCGGCGGGCAGTATGGTGATTTACGAAGCGCCGCCCGCACGTGAACCCAGTTTTGAGGTGCACGGCCAGTTGCCAGTGCCCGCTGATTTCTCCACCGACGAACAGCGCGCCCTGCTCGGGTTTGCCGAGCGCAGCAAATATTTATCGGCCGAGCGCCAGAGTGAATTGGCCAGCATTCTATTGCCCATTCTCGACAATAAAGACCCGGTGATTGC
This sequence comes from uncultured Cellvibrionaceae bacterium, assembly GCA_964542655.1. Classification (GTDB taxonomy): domain Bacteria; phylum Pseudomonadota; class Gammaproteobacteria; order Pseudomonadales; family Cellvibrionaceae; genus Cellvibrio. The sequence continues at coordinate 68,163 of CAZIWB010000016.1, read as the reverse complement.
CATCAAGCAAATGGCCAACACCATGGTCGGCAAGCAATAAGGATTAGCGGATGAAACAAGGACAATTCGAACAGCTTTACCAACCCCTTTGGCATGTCATGGAGCTGGAAATTATCGAGCTGGAAAAACCCGATGGCAGCCTCAAAGGCAGTGAACTGGCGAGTTTTGCCAGCCGCTATCGCCGCCTCTGCCACTTCCATGCGCTCGCCAAAGACCGCCACTACTCAAGCCATCTGGTCGATAAACTCGGCGATCTGGTGGTGCGCGGCCACCAGCAGTTGTATCGCCGCAAACAGCCGTTTTTCCATCAATTCTCCAGTTTTATTGTGGCCGGATTTCCCCGTCTGGTGCGCGAGCAACAGCGTTATATCTGGTGGGCGACGGCGTTGATGTATGTTCCCGGATTGCTGATATTTTTGGCGATCCTGTGGCAGCCGGATCTGGTCTATACCATCACGGCTCCCGAACAAGTGAGCTCATTTGAAAGCATGTACGACCCCGACAACCGCACCCTTGGCAGTGCGCGTGAATCCGATACAAACGTCCAGATGTTTGGCTTTTATATCAGCAACAACATCAGCGTCGCCTTCCGTACCTTTGCTTCGGGGATTTTATTTGGCGTCGGTTCGATTTTTTTCCTCATCTACAACGGCCTGTTGATGGGCGCGGTCGCCGGGCATTTGACCAACGCTGAATTTACCCAGACTTTTTTTACCTTCGTGGTCGGCCACAGCAGCTTTGAATTGACCGCAATTGTGATCGCTGGAGCGGCGGGGTTAAAACTGGGTTACGCACTGCTCGCGCCAGGTAACCTCAGCCGCAAGGAATCACTCAAGCGCGCCAGCTTAATTGCTATCCAGCTAATTTATGGCGTGATTATCATGCTGGTCATAGCCGCGTTTATCGAAGCCTTTTGGTCATCCAACAATATCCTTATGCCCTGGCAAAAATACCTGGTGGGCAGCTTCCTGTGGGTGATGGTAATCAGCTATCTGGTGTTTAGCGGGCGCGGCCTTCGGGGTGAGGTTTCCACTAAATTGCCCAGTGAAAAACGCGGGAGCACGCAGGGATGAAGCTGGACCAAGTCACCCTGGAAATCCGCCCCCGCAGTGCCTGGGAGGCGGTTGATCTCGGCCTACTCATGGCCAAGCACTGGTGGTTGCCGATGATGAAAATCTGGCTGCTGGTGAGCTTACCGGTTTTTGTATTAGCACTGCTGTTCCCCGACAACCTGTTCTGGTTGGGCGCGCTGCTGCTCTGGTGGCTCAAGCCGATACTTGAGCGGCCGCTCTTACATATCCTTAGCCACGCCGTATTTAATGACCTGCCCGATACACGCAGCACGTTCAAATTATTTCCCGCCCTCGCGGTGAAACAAATTTTTTCCAGCCTCACCTGGCGTCGCCTGAGCCCAAACCGTTCAATGGATTTAGCGGTGTTGCAGTTGGAAGGATTGAGCGGTGCACGCCGCCAGGAACGCCTGAGTGTGTTGCACCGCGAAGATTCATCGCCCGCCAGCTGGATTAGTTTTATGGGGCTCGCGCTGGAAATTTTTTTATGGTTTGGCATGATCAGTTTTATTTGGGCACTGATCCCGCGCGAGCTTGATATCGAATGGGCGAATTTCTTTTTTGACCAGGACTCCTCCGACCTGCATCTGCTGCAATTGTTAATCTGGTATATCGCACTCAGTTTCACCGCACCGTTTTATGTCGCCTGCGGTTTTGCGCTCTATTTAAATCGCCGCATTAAATTAGAGGCTTGGGATATCGATATTGCCTTTCGCCGCATCGCCAATAAACGCAGTGCTGCCAACACAACAGCTTCTTTCCTGTTGGCATTGACCCTGGGACTCAGCGTTTTTGGATTGGATGCACAGCGCAGCGCCTATGCCGATGACAAATTGCCCGAGGTGGAGGAACCCGCAGCAACAATTGAAAATTCTGATGATCCAGTCACCGACAAACCGCTCGGTGAATATACAGAAATTAATCGCAGCCAAGCGCAGGAATCCGTTAAAGCCGTGCTGCAACAAGCTGAATTTAGCCGCAAGGAAATCCAGCGCACACTCAAACTTGATGATCCGGAAGACGATAAAAAAGAATCCAGCTTCTGGGAAAAAATTTTTAAATTCCTGGACAACTTTGAAGGTTTTGTTGCTGCAGCAAGCTTGCTGGAAATTTTTTTGTGGATTGCCGTCGCTGCGCTGATCGGATTTGTTTTTTATCGCTACCGCCATTGGCTCGCTGCGCAGTTCGTACGCATCAACCCCACATCAACTCCCAGGGAAAAACCTGTCACCTTGTTTGGAATGGATGTCACGAGTGAATCCCTGCCGGAAGACATCAGCACCAATGCACTTGCGCTCTTGCATGCTGGCGATGTACGGGCGGCACTCGCCCTGCTCTATCGCGCGAGCTTATTCCATTTGATCCATAGCGGCGTAGATATCCATGATGGCCACACCGAGCGGGAATGCGCGGAATTAATGCGCGAGCATTTTGTAAAAAATACCAGTGCGCAACCACGGGTTGAATATTTTGCGCGACTCACCCGCGAATGGCAGCGCCTCGCCTATGGACACCTTGCACCCGACGCCGATACCGCACAGCAGTTATGCGCAAACTGGAATAGCTGTTGGTTGCAGCAACACACTGCAACAACTGCGCAGGGAGCTATACAGTGAGCAATGCAACCAACAAACCCAGTACATCACTCACACCAGCACAGCGCTGGCTGGTTATCAGCCTGGTAATCGCCGTAGTGATTGGGCTGGGCTATTGGTGGTACACCACCTTGGAGTGGGAAGAAAAGGAAATCGACCTGGGCTATTCAAAAGAAGCCAAACAAAATGATTATCTTGCCGCTGAAATGTTTTTGCGCAAACAAGGTGTACAAGCCACCACAGTAAAAAATTTAACCCTGTTAGACACACACTCATGGCGCAACCTCAAACTCGGTGCGCAGGACACAATCGTTATTATCAATGGATACAAAACCCTCAGCCAGGAGCGTTACGACTCACTCTACGAGTGGATAGAAAATGGCGGCACCCTGATTACCTCCACCCAAAACCCTTTTATTGGCACTCACACCAGCGAAGAGGATTTATTGCTTAAGGATTTCAATATCGAGCTGGCCCCGGAAGAGGATGACGAGGATAGCAGTGATTTCCTGGAACAACTGGCCGATAGTTTTGATGAAGCAGATGATGATGAATCCGGTGAAGATGCAGCTGATGATGCGCAGGATGCGTCCACTGAAAAAGAACCAACCGGCAAAACTACCGAAGAAAAACCAGTAGCAGATCAGTCAAGTGACAAAACTGATTTAACCGCCGGCAATAAAAATAACGAGAAAGAAAAAGAAAAAACAAAAGAGGAAGAAAAACCGGAAAATTATTATCGCTGCGCATTGGATCAGCCACCCACAACCATTGAATTTGCCGACGAAGAAAAACCGCTTGAGTTTGATTTCAGCCACAGCAACCAGTTTATCTATTACGACTATGTCGAACACAATGACGATTCGGCTAGCGAAGACACAATGAGCAGTGAAACACCAACGACTGATGAAGCCGTTGATGAGGAAATCCAACCTGCTGATGAAGCTGAAGGCACAGATGAATCTGAAAATACTGATGAAGAAAAAGATTATCACTACGACGAAAGGCACGAGCATCTGCTCTATTTCGATATTGGCGAAGGCTCTATCACTATCACCAGTGACAACAGCATTTGGGCCAACCGCCGCATCGATTGCCACGACCACGCTTATGGTCTCTGGCGATTAATTAATCCCGACGGTCGCGTATGGTTTTTAATTAATCAGGATGCTCCCTCGCTCGCCGCTATTATATGGCGCAATGCAAGTTACGGTGTCCTTGCCGGAATACTTGCACTGGCCTTATGGCTCTGGGCCAAAAGTTTGCGCTTTGGGCCGGTACTGGTTGTTGAACAAACCGGGCGCCGCAGCCTTGCCGAACATATCCATGCCAGCGCCATGCTGCTCTGGCGAAAACAACAACACCCGCAATTGTTAATTGTTATGCGCAAGGAAATCATTGAGCGATTGGTGCAACAACATCCCAATCTGGATCAAGCGCCCGATACCCAACAGCTCGAATTTTTACAGGAATTAACGGGTATCAGCCAAACTCATATTAAACAAGCTCTGTTTGCGGATAACCTGCATCACCCACAAGAATTTGCTACGGCAATTGCACATTTGCAAACTATCTGGAAACAACTGTCAGGTAACAACCTATAACTGGCAGTGGTTTTTATAAAAACATTTAGGAAAAAAATATGACTGAGTCAAGTATCAACGACAATATTGAAACTGGCAAAACAGTAGAAACGGATGAGAGTTTGCATAATCGATTGCAACAGGCCAGCACCGTTGCCAACAACCTGCTCAATGAAATTAAAAAGGTGCTGATTGGACAGGATGCAGTAATCGAACAGGTATTGATTGCCCTTATCGCACGCGGACATGTATTGATTGAGGGTGTTCCCGGCCTGGGTAAAACCCTGTTGGTGCGCAGCCTCGCCAAATGTTTTGGCGGACAATTTTCGCGCGTGCAATTTACACCGGATTTAATGCCCAGTGATGTTACTGGTCACGCTATGTTTAATATGGCCAAACAGGAATTTGAAATTCGCCGCGGCCCGGCGTTTACCAATTTATTGCTCGCCGATGAAATCAACCGCGCACCCGCCAAGACACAAGCGGCATTGCTCGAAGTAATGCAAGAAGGGCAAATCACCATTGAAGGCGAATCCTTCAAAACCGGCGAACCTTTTATGGTATTGGCTACGCAAAACCCGATTGAACAGGAAGGTACTTATCCGCTACCGGAAGCAGAACTCGACCGTTTTATGTTGAAGGTCATTATTGATTATCCCAATGAAAGCGACGAGCAATTTATGTTGCGCCAGGTGTGTTCACAGGCGCAGGGTGGTTTTGGTTTGGAACATATCCGCACCTTATTAAAACCTGCGCACGTACTCAGCCTGCAAAAAATTGCAGAGCAAATCACTGTTGACGAACAAATTTTGCAATATGTAGTGAAGCTGGTACGCGCTACGCGCAGTTGGTCGGGCATCTCACGCGGTGCTGGTCCGCGCGCCTGTATCGCCCTGCTCTCGGCCGCGCGTGCTTATGCATTGATCAATAACAATTCATTTGTCACACCTGACGATGTGAAAAAAATGTTTATCCCGGCACTGCGGCACCGGATTTTGTTATCGCCGGAGTTGGCGATTGAAGGCATTGCCGCCGAGCGGATTTTGCAAACTATTTTATTGCAGGTTGAAGCGCCGAGGCATTGACCCTAATTAACACCCTCGCTCCCAAGCTCTGCTTGGGAGTGTATAACCAGACACGAATACCCTGAGAGATATGCATTCCCAAGCGGAGCTGGGGAACGAGGAAAGGAACGAGTTTTTATGCGTAGAACCTGGCTTCCCAGCTCACAATTGATAATTGCCTTTGCGGCCCTGGCAACATTGGTATTTGCCAATGCATTTAGCACCCATTATTTTAAATGGAGTGCTGCCAGCTATTTGCCGCAAGCAATTTTTATCGCGATAACTGTTATCGCATTATTGGACTGGCTGCTATCGCGCCGCCTGCCCCCGGTAGAAATTACCCGCGAACTACCGGGCAATCTCGCGGTCGACAAATGGACCGATGTAAAACTGCGCATCCGTCATCAATTTACCGATCCCACCGTCATCCAGATTTTTGATGGAGTTCCCGCCAATGCCAATCACGAAAACCTGCCGCTGCAAATAAATTTGCAGCCCAACAATATCAGCAGTAGTCAGTACAAGCTGCGCCCACTGGTGCGCGGCGCGCTGGAATTAACTAAAACCCATATCCAATTTAAAAGCCCTTTGGGTTTGTGGCACATCCGCTACTGGGCAGGTGAGATTACTAGCGCCAAGGTATATCCTGATTTTGTTGCCATCGCCAACTACGCCATTCTCGCCACTGAAAACCACACCAGCCAAATCGGCATCAAGAAAAAGCAACGGCGCGGTGCGGGAATGGAATTTCACCAACTACGCGAATATCGCCAGGGCGACAGCTTGCGTCAATTGGATTGGAAAGCGACATCGCGCCGCCAGAAATTAATTGCACGCGATTACCAGGATGAGCGCGACCAGCAAATTGTATTGATGATCGACAGCGGCCGCCGCATGCGCGCCAAAGACGATGAACTCAGCCATTTTGACCATGCACTTAACTCAATGCTGCTTGTGAGTTATATCGCACTACGCCAGGGTGACAATGTGAGCCTGATGAGTTTTGGTAACAATCATCGCTGGATTCCACCGCAAAAAGGCGTGGAGCGGGTAAAAGTACTGCTCAACGGCATTTACGATTTGCACGCAAACCAATCTACCGCCGACTACATTACTGCTGCGGAAAAACTTGCCGTTTTACAACCCAAACGCTCACTGGTTATTTTAGTCACCAACTCGCGCGACGAAGACAATAGTGAATTATTGTTAGCGGTAAACCTGCTAAAAAAACGTCACCTGGTGATGGTTGCTAATATCCGCGAACAAATCCTCGACCAACTCAACGAAACACCGGTGCACACCTTTGACGATGCGCTCAACTACGCTGGTGTTCGCCGTTTTTTACACGAGCGTAGCGAATCCCATAAAAAACTGGTTGCTGCTGGAGTTTATGCTGTGGACTGTACTGCTGATCAATTAGCAGTGCGGGTGGCAAATGCGTATTTGGAAATTAAAAGTGCTGGGGTTTTGTAAGTGAAATGGGCACTAAAACTATCGGCAGTACAATTCTATACTGGAGAAGCGAGAGCAGCCGAGGCTCATTCACTCAGACGGCATTAACTCAAGCGTCGCAAATATAGGATTGTGATCCGAGGCTTTTGATACTTTGGATTTACTTTTTACTATCTTTATATCTCTTATAAAAATCCGATCAAGCGATACGCCAAAAACCTGTTTGCGCAGGTCTCTTTTAAATTCCACCTGTGTGAGGTTGGCAGTAGTTGCAACGTTATTGAGCACATTAAGACGCTGCTTACTCCAGGTATTAAAATCCCCGCTAAAAATAACCGGCCCTTTATGGGCAACCAATATTTCCTGGATGGAATGCAATTGGGTTGAAAAATACTTGGTACGAAGGGTGAAATTTATTGCATGGATGTTTGCCGTCAACAACAAGGTTCCATCAATATCAAGTAATACGACATTAGTGACCTTTGGCGTTCTAAGCCAGGGTTCAATATGCATGTAGCTGCAACTTATCACTATTGGGTAATCACTTAGGGTTAAGACGCCAGAGATAAGTCGCGCTGTTTTGTAACCAACAGAAAATGACGTAAAAGGTTTGCTATCAATTACGTCCTTGTTTTGCACAGCTTCTTGCAAAAACAAAATATTATTGGAGCCGGTATAGTCGATGATCTCCTTGATTGCAGCTTCATTTGTTAACTTATGCACATTCCAGCTCAATACATTAATTCTTTTTGGTGTTAATGACCGGTGCGATTTTTCTACCTTTTCGATGGCGGACAAACAGGCATCCTGAGTCAACAATAATGGAGCTGCATTTGCAACGAGAATTGGATTGGCAAAGAATAGGAACGCTATTATCAGCTGGCGACACAGTGTCATTTTGGTTGCCCTGGAAGCAGGAAAGAAGCTCTTGTACGACGCCTCAAAATCACCGAGCGCTTTGTCTTCACAAGAATTGCAATAGAATTTATGTATTCTATCTTAACGTGGCATTTTTGTTCTTGGCAAACAGCTTTACTGCTACTATTCGCCATAGTTTATAGCCAAAAAAAGTTAACTTCCCGTTAATAGGGGCCAAAGAAACCAAATGGATATCCACCTAACGTTTCTGACAACAATACAGATGATCAAGCAAGCTACCCTTGCGCGCACCTTCCTCTTACTTATCCCGATCCTCGTTCTGTCGGGGTGCCAATCTTTGCCCGACCGAAACAGCATGAATTTGCAGACTGATGAAAGCACCGCTAACGCCGGATTTGTTGCATCAACTACCCTGGCCAAAAACGCAAAAGCCCTCTCGCAAATGCATCCGGAAAAATCCGGCTTTTTCACCCTGACACACGGCACAGAAGCCTTATCTGCCAGATTGCGTCTGATTGAATCGGCTGAAAAAACACTCGATGTCCAATATTACATTTGGCACGATGATACTGTAGGGAAAATAATGCAGTATTATTTGCTCAAAGCCGCAGACCGTGGAATCAAGGTGCGTTTGCTGCTCGATGATATGGATACTGTAGGAAAAGATGATCGCTTGCTTGCACTAGACCAACATCCCAATATCCAGATCCGCACATTCAATCCATTTCCCAACCGCAATTCCCGCTGGAAAGATTTTTTGACGTCTTCTGTACGCATTAATCACCGGATGCATAACAAATCGATTACGGCTGATCGCAGCGCTACCATCTTAGGTGGCAGGAATATTGGGGACGAATATTTTGACGCATCAACATTAGTCAATTTTGCCGATATGGATGTACTCGCATTAGGCAAGGTAGCCGAAGAGGTCGCCAGCTCATTCGATTTATATTGGAACAGCGAAAACACCTACTCAATTGACGCACTGGCCCAACCGTCAAAAGGTGCGACGCAATCATTGGAAAGCATTGCGGCGATGTATAAATCCGTTCTCAGTGTGGAGACTAAAAGCCCCTACTCGGACGCAGTGAAACATGCGGAATTCAACAGTTACAAATCGCTTGAGCAGGTTCCATTTCATTGGAGTGAATGGACGCTGGCTTATGACCAGCCAACAAAAGTGACGGAAAAATCGATAACCGCCGCAACACATCTGGCACCCCAGCTGATAACCGTAGCTAAGGATGTAAAATCGAGTTTAATCATAGTTTCACCTTATTTTGTACCGGGTGAAAAGTTTACCGCCCACTTAACCAATCTAGTAAAAAACGGTGTCAGGGTTCGCATACTCACCAACTCGCTCGCATCTAACGATGTCAGTCTGGTGCACGCAGGCTATCTGCGATACCGAAAAGATCTGGTTAAAGGTGGCGTAGAACTCTATGAGCTTAAGCCCGATGCCAGCCGCCTCGACACTATAAGCTCAACGACAACCACACAAGGAAAAAAGAAGCGCTGGTTGGGGGCATCCAAATCCAGTCTGCACGCAAAATATTTTGGCTTTGATCGCATTGCCGTGTTTGTTGGCTCATTTAATCTGGATGGCCGCTCTGTAGAGTTGAACACCGAGTTGGGGGTTTATTTTAAAGACGATGAATATGCACAAATGCTGGATGATAACTTTACTGAAAATACGCCAACCAAGGCCTACAAAATCCAGCTTAGTGAGAAAGGAAAAATAGAATGGCACAGCATTGAGAATGGCAAGCCAGTTGTTTATACCAGTGAGCCAAAGACCAGCGTCTGGAATCGTTTCAGCACAAAATTTTTATCGTTTATAGTGCCAGAAAAACAATTGTAGCTAGCACGACCAATCGATTAAGGCTGAATACAAAATTAGTTGGATCAACCACATTGATTACAACACAGCAGGTTCGTTGCAATTTATTACAACAAGTAAGTGTTTTAATTTTGCGACTTTCTTGTCGCACGATACGCATCCAACTCATGCTTAAACCAGAGTGCGCTGGTAATCTCGGGCTGGCCTTCACATTTTACCAGGTAGGCTTTGCCTGAAAGACTGCTTTCTGAAGCTGCCTTTTTGATAAAACTTTCGGTATCAGTCAGCATTTTTTTACCGACAAGATAGGTATATTTTTTCCTGATATGCGCAACGGCTTCCGCGGCTGAATACCATGAGCCATTGCGGTTAAATTCACACCCTGAGTTTTCTAAAAATAAAAACAGATGCTCAATTTCCTGCTTTGAGGTATCGGAAATATCATCCGCGTGACATAAACCGGTAAAAATCATCAAACTGAAAATAGCGATATATTTGATCATCATCCCCTCTCACTAAAACAGACAGCCAAAGCTGCCTGTTTTTTCAATCCTGCCCGTTACTGCGGCGTTTCGGATTCAGTGTCGGTTGCTTCACTTTCTACCGATTCGGTGTCTTCTATCACCTCGGCTTCTGCCGCATCAACTGCATCATCCTCGATAATTTCTTCTTCCGGTGCATCATAGGAAACACCATCTTCAATTGCTTCATCGCTGAATGCTTTGTCTTCGATAGCACCATCTTCAGTATATTCAGATGGATAAGCGTCAGTCCCTGGTGATGTGTAAGACGATTCTGCCTCCTGGGCGCGCTTCACATAATCCTGATAGGCAGGTATAGAGATTGCTGCGAGGACACCAGATACAACCATCAAAACAGGGAATGAAAACGCCAGAACCCAATGCCAGGTTTTATTGGGCGGGGTTTGCAATCCATAGTCATTGCGACCTTCGGTGCCTTTGAAAAAAATCAACAACACAATCAAATAAATATTGGCGAGAGGCACTATCGCCAGGAGAGACATCCAGCCAGTTTTATTCAGGTCATGCAACCGCTGGATAATCAAAATAAAACTGAATACCACCATCGCTATATAAGCGATCACACCTAGTACTATAGCCAGCGTAGTGGACACCAATGCAGCCACAAGGGCAATCACAATAAAAACACCGAGCATGGCAAAGGTGAATAACATTGAGTGCGCCCAATAGCGCAGGCGGTTAATGCGTGAAGACGGGGAGAAAAACCGGATCTCGCCAACAGCTTGATCATCGGTGGTCAATTGGCCTTCGGGGGTTTGATAGGGATTAGTAGACACGCAAAGCTCCTTTATTTGTTATTTCTGGATAAGTTGATGGTGAACAGCCGAACCCGTTCAGCAATAACGACAACAGCAAATGAACAACGCAGGAGAACGGACAGCAGCAATCCTGTGTGGTCGGAATTGCTGAAGCCGGAAACAAAAAGAAGGGGTTCAGTGGTTCCGAGGAGTTGCCTGCGCACCCAAGCAGGACAACTACCAACGGATTGATTCTAGCGATCAGCTAAATAAATTGCGAAAGAATAATTTTAAATTATCGATCAGGCGCGCAAAAAAGCCGGCCTCTTCAACAGGCTGCAATGCCACTATAGGTGTATTCACCAATAATTGGCCATCCAGCTCCACGGTAAGGTTACCCAATTCCTGGCCAGCAGCAATCGGTGCCTTGATAATTTCATTGATATGCATTTTCGCTTGCAGGGATTGCTCGCGGCCTTTCGGCAAGGTCAGGATAATATTAGTGGGAATGCCCAGGGTTACTTCCTGGCTCTTACCCGCCCAGACGCGGGAGCTACTCACTTGTTGGCCAGCTTGATAAAGCTGTGTTGTCTGGAAATAACGGAAACCATATGCCAGTAATTTTTCAGTTTCGGCAGCGCGCGCATTTTCACTTGCGGTACCCATTACCACAGCAATAAAGCGGGTATTTTCACGTTTGGATGACGCCACCAGGCAATATCCAGCTTCGTCAGTATGGCCGGTTTTTAAACCATCGACAGTATCATCGCGGAACAACAACAAATTGCGGTTGGGCTGGCGGATATTGTTGTAGAAAAAATATTTTTCCGCGTACAGCGGATAGTGGTTCGGGTGATCATTAATGATCGAGCGCGCCAGCATAGCCAAATCTTTTGCCGTCGTTAAATGCCCTTCTGCCGGCCAGCCGGTTGAGTTTTCAAAATGGGTATTGGCCATACCCAATTGCGCCGCTTTCTGGTTCATGGAATCAACAAAAGCATCTTCATTGCCCGCTACATATTCAGCGAGCGCGACAGTTGCATCATTGCCCGACTGGATAATCACACCGCGTAACAAGTCGATTACTGATACCTGGGTACCCTCCTTCACATACATGCGCGAGCCACCCATCTTCCATGCTTTGACGCTGATGTTGACCATCGCATCTTCTGTGATACGGCCTTTTTCAATTTCATCGACAACCAAATAACTGGACATCATTTTAGTGAGGCTGGCGGGGGGTAAGCGCTGCTCGGAGTTACTCTCTGCAACAATACTGCCGGTAGTGGCATCCACCAGGATAAAACCTGAAGCGGCGAGCTGCGGAGCTGCGGGAATAACCACCGGTTTTTGTTCAACCACTTGGCCGGGCGTGGGTGTAGGCAAGGTTGTTGTGGGTGCAGGTGCCGCAGGTTGCTGGGCAAATGTGAAGCTTGAACTGGCCAGTAGGACACTGGCAAATAATTTTTTAATCATGGTTGATTAACACTCTGTAAATCGAAATAAAAAAAGAAAAATGTTGGGATAAATTGTAACAGTAAAGCGGCGGCGTGAATCAAACCTGAATGTCAGGCGGACAAGCCGCACAGTTTACTGATACACAATATGTGCCTGGAAAATATTAAGGCGCGCGAGTTGATCGCGAGCGTCTTGTAAACTTTTTGCATCTTTAAAAGGACCAACCCGCACGCGATGTACCGTCTTAGGTTGTGTGGCAGAACTGATTTGCACGGGATAGGTTAATTTTGTACCTATACTCGCAGAAAATTGTTGCGCCGATTCTTTTTGACTAAACGCGCCCACTTGCAAATAAGTGCCTGCGGGTAATGCAGGTTCAAGATTATTTACCGGTTTACTATCGGCGCGGCGCGGTATAGGTGCCGCATCACCAGGCAATGCAATTTCCACTTCGACCCGGCCGGTTCCGGTTTTATGGATGCCGATGCGCTGCGCCGCCGCATAACTCAAATCAATAATGCGCCCCTGGTGAAAAGGACCGCGGTCATTAATACGCACCACTACACTCTTTCCGTTATCCAGATTAGTGACGCGCACATAAGAGGGAATCGGCAGGGTTTTATGTGCGCCGGTCATGGCGTACATATCGTAGCGCTCGCCATTGGAAGTGTTGTAGCCATTAAATTTATTGCCGTACCAGGAAGCGTAGCCACGCTCGCGATAGGAACTTTCATCTTCAATCAAATGATAGGTTTTACCCAACACGGTGTAGGGGTTTTTATTCCCGGCAATAGTACGGGTTTCATAGCGCGGCACCGCATCGGGAATTTGGGATAAATCCACATCTTTATCCGGGCCGAAATCCTTATCGTGGGCATAACGGCCATCATTGGGATTATAGGGGCCCTTGTCGCTGGGTTTGGCCGGTTTTTGTTTGTTGCCCGAACAAGCTGCCAGCAATGCACACAGGATCAACATCATCAGTCTGTTGATTGTCAGTGCATTGCGCGCGCAAGCTGATCGATGCATTGTTAACATCAGTGCCCATTCCCCGCCGTTTGTTTATTGGCGTTAAGCATAGCCTGTTTTATTTCCCGGCTTAAATCATAGACCGCCATAGCGTACATAGGGCTGCGGTTGTAGCGTGTGATCGTGTAAAAGTTTTGCAAACCCAACCAATATTCCAAACCATTCACACCATCAAATTCAATTGCCATCGCCGGTGTGCTGCGCGCCACTTTTGCGGCGGGTGCTACACCGAGTTTTTTCCATTCGCTGATTTTGATAGCGGGTTGCTCGACCTTGTTAAAGGATTCATTAGTCAGGAGTGTATCGCGCGCCTTGGTCAATTTTGCAGGCACAACCACCGCTTTACCGGTTTGCCAGCCGTGTTTGTGGAAATAATTGGCCACACTGCCAATCGCATCGGTCGGGTTATTCCAGATATCGGTAAAACCATCGCCGCTGAAATCGACCGCAAAATTGCGGTAGCTGGATGGCATAAATTGGCCGTAGCCCATGGCTCCAGCATAGGAACCTTTGAATTCCAGCGGATTGTGTTTTTGTTCGCGGGTAAGGATTAAATAATTGACCAGCTCGGCACGGAAAAACGGTGCGCGCGGCGGGTAATCAAACGCGAGGGTGCTGAGCGCATCGATCACATAGTAATTGCCGGTATTTTTACCGTAGTTGGTTTCCACCCCGATGATCGACACAATAATTTCGGCGGGCACACCGTATTCTTTTTCGGCGCGCGCGAGTACATCGCGATGCTCATTCCAAAAGTTAACGCCATTGGTGATGCGCATTGGCACAATAAAAATCGGACGATATTCTTTCCAGGTTTTGGATTTTTCGGCCGGGCGCGCTATGGCATCGAGGATCGGCTGGCGCTTTTGCGCCTGGCTCAGCCACTGATTGACTTCAGTAGCAGTGAAGCCATGCTGCTGTACCATTTCATCGACAAAACCGACGGCAAGCGGATGCTTGCTGTAATCCGCCACCGCAGACAAGCTGAGCGCCACGCCAACAGCAACCCCCAGGGATTGTTTGAAAAAAAAACGACCAAAAGACAACATAAAACCTCGATTAACGAATTCTGTACCGAGCGCTGGTACACACATCAAGCCTGGGGGGTCATTACCCGTTTTTTCTCGGTGGATATGGCCATCAACAACCCGAAACCGGCAAACAGCGCAACAATAGCCGTACCACCCTGGCTGATCAGCGGCAAGGGTACACCCACCACCGGCACAATGCCCGATACCATTCCCATGTTCACAAATACATAGACAAAAAAGGTTGAACTCACGCTGGCGGCCAGTAGCCGGCCAAAACTGTTCTGGGAATTAACCGCGATCATTAGGCCACGGATGATCACCATGGCATACACCGACAGCAAGAGGACGACGCCAAGCAGGCCAAACTCTTCGGACATCACCGCGATAATAAAATCTGTGTGCCCTTCGGGGAGAAAATCCAGGCGCGACTGGGTGCCTTCCATCCAGCCTTTACCGGACAGCCCACCCGAGCCAATCGCCGTTTTAGACTGGATAATATTCCAACCGGTACCAAGCGGATCCTGCGTGGGGTCGAGCATGGTCAACACTCGCTGGCGCTGGTAGTCGTGCAGCATAAAGTGCCAGATCGGCCAGAGACTCGCACCAAACACCACGGCGGCGGCGGCGATATAACGCCAGAGCAGGCCGGAAAAAAACAGCACCATAATGCCCGAGGTAGCAACCAGGATAGAGGTTCCCAAATCCGGCTGCTCGATAATCAGGGCGGTGGGCAGGCCAATCAAACCCAGCACAATAACCACCTGCTTGAAGCGCGGCGGCAAAAAGCCGCGGCTGAGGTAGGCCGCAATGGTAATGGGCATGGCCAGCTTCATAATCTCGGAGGGCTGGAAGCGGAAACTGCCAATCTGCAACCAGCGTTGGGCGCCCATGGATATGTCGCCGAAGATGGTCACGCCCAACAGCAGTATGACCCCACCCACATAGGCAAAAGGCGCCATGCGCCGGATAAGCTCCACCGGGATTTGCGCAACGATAAACATGGTGACATAGGCGATGATAAAAAAAGTGCCCTGCTTTTCCACACTGGGTAAGTTATGGCCACTGGCGCTATAAAGCACCGTAAGGCCAATCACTGATAGCAACATCAATAACAACAGCAAGAAAAAATCGATATGCAAACGCTCGGCGAGGCGCGCGCGGCGACTAAACGCACTGGCCGCTTCCGGCATCCGCCGCAAAAAATCCTGTCTACTCATTGCCCACTCCTGGATCAGTGGTGGTGGCTGCCGGAGAGGATGAAGCAGCGGCCGCATCCTGCTCAGCCTGCTCCGTTAACTCGGCCTCTTTGGACAGCCGCACAGCTTTGCGGCTGGCAATATAGTCGTTGGCCCGCTTGATAATCGCCGCGTGGTGAAACCCAACCGGCGGCACAAATTCATCGGCCTGGAGGTAATAGCCCAGCAGGTGGGCGTCCATCATCGCCCGCGCTACTGGCGCTGCCTGGCTCGATCCACCTTCGGCGTTTTCGAGCATCACCGCGACCGCGATTTGGGGATTTTCAAGCGGCGCAAAGGCAATAAACAGCGCGTGGTCGCGGTGGCGCTCTTTCAAGGCAGCCGAGTTGTATTTGGCATTTTGTGCGATCGCCACCACCTGTGCCGTACCCGACTTGCCCGCCATACGGTATTCGGAGCGCTCCGCTGCCCGACGGGCAGTACCCCGGGCACCGTGCATTACCTCGGACATACCTTCAAAAATCGCATCCCAGTATTCGGGTTTGGTATCGATCACTTCCTCGATGATCGGCTCATGAACCTGGTCGCCAATCTTCTGGATAAATTGTGGCCGGTAGCGCAGGCCGCGATTGGCGATTGTCGAGGCCATCACCGCCAATTGCATAGGTGTCGCCAATACAAAGCCCTGACCAATAGCCATATTGACCGTATCGCCCGGATACCAGGCCTGACCTTTAGCCGCACGTTTCCATTCGCGCGAAGGCCAGATGCCTTTGCGCTCGTTGGGGATATCAATACCGGTCAACCGGCCCAAACCAAAGTGGGCACCGAATTCACTCATACGATCAATCCCCATGCGCACCCCCAAGTCCCAAAAATAGGTGTCGCAGGATTCAGAGATACCAACTTTCAAATTGACGCGGCCATGACCGCCACCGGTGGTTTTTAAAATCCAGTCACGATAAAGGCGCGAACTGCCCGGCAGGGTATAAACACCACGGTCGGAAATGGCGCGCTCGACATCGGTAAAACCGTTGTGCAAACCCGCGAGGCCAATCACCGGTTTAATGGTTGAACCCGGCGGATACTGCGCTTGTAAAAAGCGGTTAAACAGCGGGGTATCTATATCTTCATTGAGGTTTTTGTAATCGCGATAACTGATGCCCGTCACAAACAGGTTGGGGTCAAAACCGGGATAACTCACTGCCGCCAGCACCCCGCCCGTTTTCACATCAATCGCCACTACAGCACCGCGACGACCGCGCATGGCCGCGACTGCTGTCTCTTGCAGGCGCGCATCCAGGTGCAGGTGCAAATCGCTGCCCTGTTTGGAATCGATACGGTCGAGGATACGCATTACCCGGCCGCGCGCGTTGGTCTCTACGTTCTGGCTGCCAACCTCACCTAGCAATACATCTTCATAGCTCGCCTCTATACCATTTTTACCGATGGCATGGGTGCCGGAATAGCGCTGCAATTGCTCGGGAGTAAAAGCCTCCATCTCTTTTTCGCTGATGCTGCCGGTATAGCCAATCACATGGGCAAACATATCGGCATGGGGATAATTGCGCACCAGTTCAGCGTTGACCTCCACACCATCCAGCAAATACTGGTTTACCGCGAGGCGCGCAATTTCATCTTCCGTCAGGCGATAGCGCAGTGGCACAGGGTCGAGCTTATGGCGGCGCTGCTTTTGGGCCTTATAGAATTTACCCAGGTCGGCCGGGGTAATTTCCACCAGGTTTTTCAGCAGCTCAATTGTAGTGTTCAGCTCTGCGGGATCGGAACTGACTACCGAGAGGGTAAAACTCGCCTTGTTATCGGCAAGCAATTCACCGTTGCGGTCAAAGATCAAACCGCGCGTGGGCGGCACAGGCTGTACATGGACGCGGTTGCGATCAGATTGGGTTGCGTATTCTTCGTAGTTGACGATTTGTAAATCGTAATAGCGATACACCAGAGTGCACACTAACAGAAGCATAAATACCGCCATCACCACTACGCGGTTGCGAAACAACCTGGCCTCGCGCTGGTGATCTTTAAACTGATGGACTTCTTGCATGCTCGGGCCAGAAATTCTTATTAAATCAGGGTTGATTGTGGGTAAGTTGTTGTAGCTATTCGCTAAATCATTATTTGTGGTACGGATGATTTTGCAAAATAGTACAAGCCCGATAGAGTTGCTCGATCACCAAAATGCGCACCAGCGGATGGGGCAAAGTAAGTGGCGAGAGCGACCATTTTACCGTCGCTAACGCCAGGCACGCAGGTGCCAAACCATCGGGGCCACCGATCAACAAGGAATAATTTGATCCGCTCATTTTCCAACCCGCCAGATTTTCAGCAAGCTGTTCGGTACTCCAGGGTTTGCCTTTGACATCCAGTGCAATCACTTGTTCGTCTTTACCCCCCTTTTCAATCACCGCCAGCATCGCTTCGCCTTCTTTTTCCATCGCTTTGGCTATATCGCTATTTTTGCTGCGCTGGGCGAGCGGCAATTCCACCATTTCCACAGTGACATCGCGCGGCATACGCTTGGCATATTCCGCGTAACCAGCTTCAACCCAGTCGGGCATTTTGGTGCCCACTGCGATAATGCGAATGCGCATGACGACTATTTATCGCGGTTGGCTGGTTTCATCGACCAGAGTTTTTCCAACTCGTAGTAATCGCGCGTTTCTTGTTGCATCACATGCACAACCGTATCGCCGTAGTCCACCAACACCCAGTCGCCAACCTCCAAACCTTCAACACCCAATGCGCGGAAACCGGCTTTTTTGGTTTCTTCCACCAGGTTTTCCGCCAACGAGCGCGCGTGACGGCTGGAGGTACCGCTGGCGATTATGAGGGTATCCATCACATCGGAGAGTTGGTGCACATCGAGCGTCACTATGTTTTTGCCTTTGAGGTTTTCAAGGGCGTTAATGATCGCTTGGTTTAAATCAGACATTCAGTTACCTATTAATAAAAAATGCAAAAAATAAAAATCAAAAAAGTAAAACCCGGTAAAGCCCACCAAGCTATTGATAAAGCTTATTGGTGCGAATGTAATTCCAGACTGCATCGGGCACTAAAAACTGCGGTGAATTCCCTGCGTGAACCTGCGCGCGAATATCGGTAGCCGATATTGGCAGCAACCGCTGCTCCAGCAATACAATCGCGCCCACCGCCTGCTGTGCAATCACCTCAATTGAGTTGCGATGCACGTTCAACAAATCTGCTATCGCGCCCGACTCCGGTAAAAACCAACCCGGCCGCGCCACCACTACAATATGCGCCAGTTGCAACAACTGATCCCAGTTGTGCCAACTATCGAGCGTTGCAAAACTGTCCATCCCCATACACAGGCAAATACTGGTTTGCCCGCCCAGCTCCGCGCGCAACTCACGCAGGGTGTCGTAAGTGTAGGAGGGATTGGAGCGCTGCAATTCGCGCTCATCTATCAGCAGCCCCGCGCAATCCTGTAGCGCAAGTTTGAGCATCGCCACACGCTCATCTGCCGTCGCACCCGGCGCAGGGCGATGCGGCGGCAAATAGCAGGGCAGCAAACGCATTTCATCCAATTGCAATTGCTGCTTGATTTCCAGTGCCATACGCAAATGACCGATATGGATCGGGTCAAATGTACCGCCGAAAATACCGAGGGTTTTGCGCATGGACAGCAACCCCCTCCCTACCTCCCCCTTGAAAAGAGGGAGGAGCTATCCCTCCCCATTTCCAAGGGGGAGGTTAGGTGGGGGTTACGCACGAATGTGACCATCGCCAAACACAACCCATTTTTGCGAGGTCAGGCCTTCCAGGCCAACCGGGCCGCGTGCGTGGATTTTATCGGTGGAGATACCAATCTCGGCACCCAAACCATATTCAAAACCATCGGCAAAACGGGTCGATGCATTGACCATCACCGATGCAGAATCCACTTCAGTGATAAAGCGGCGCGCGCGGGTGTAGTCCTCGGTCACAATCGCATCGGTATGTTGCGAGCTGTACTGGTTGATATGCGCGATGGCTTCATCCAGGCCGGACACAATTTTGATCGATAAAATCGGTGCGAGATATTCGGTCGCCCAATCTTCTTCAGTCGCCACATTCGCACTGATCACATTGCGCGTCTGTTCATCACCGCGCAGCTCGACACCTTTTTCAGTGTAGGCAGCAGCGAGGCGCGGCAATATTTGCGCGGCAACCTGCTCATGCACCAAGAGGGTTTCCATGGCATTACACACACCGTAGCGGTGGGTTTTGGCGTTCATGGAAATGGTGAAGGCTTTATCGAGATCGGCTTTATCGTCGATGTACACATGGCAAATACCGTCGAGGTGTTTGATCACCGGCACTTTGGCATCATTGCTGATGCGCTCAATCAAACCCTTGCCGCCGCGCGGTACTATCACATCCACAAATTGCGGCATGGCAATCAATTCACCCACCGCAGCGCGGTCAGTGGTTTCCACCACTTGCACTACATCAGCGGGCAGGCCAGCGGCTTTTAAACCGGCTTGCAAACAATTGGCGATAGCACGATTGGAGTGGATAGCTTCGCTGCCGCCGCGCAAAATCGCGGCGTTGCCCGACTTGAGGCAGAGGCTGGCCGCATCGATAGTCACGTTGGGGCGTGATTCGTAAATAATGCCCACCACCCCCAAAGGCACGCGCATCTTGCCTACCTGGATCCCACTTGGGCGATAGCTCATATCGGTGATTTCACCGCAGGGATCAGCCAATGCCGCCACCTGGCGCAGGCCTTCGATCATACCGTCGATAGTCGCAGGCTTGACCGCCAAACGGTCGAGCATGGCAGCATCCAGGCCATTGGCTTTACCGGCGGCCAAATCTTTCTGGTTTTCAGAGACAAGGGTAATGCGCGATTTATCCAACTCATCTGCAATTGCCAGCAGCGCTTTGTTTTTCAGTGCAGTGGGCGCTGCGGCAATTACTCGGGAAGCAGCGCGCGCTTTGCGGCCAAGCCCGGCCATATACTCTTTGACATTCAATTCAGACATGAAACAACCTGTTGCGGGTAATCCGGAAAAAATGGCCGCGATTATAACCCGAGTTGCGCGCACTTTTGGGGCCGCCACTGGCTTTATTTGAGGGGATTGGTGGCTTTATTTGGATAAATGACATGCGTTGGCGGGATTGTTCCAGATTGCGACCTGGCGCACAGGATTGCCTGACAGGGTTTCAGTTTTTATTCAGTTTACAAGGCTTAGTCTGGAATCACTCCCGATCCGCAGGAGCCACATTCAACCAAGCGAGTAAACCATCATGAAAAGCCTGTTATTCATCAGCACCCTGGCCAGCAGCCTGTTGTTGGCGAACAGCGCACTGGCTGATCACAAGCATCACCATAAACATCATCATGACCACCATCACGATCACCATGTTGAACACACTGTCTATGCACAGGTGGTATCCAGCAGGCCGATTTATCGCACAGTCGCAGTAGAAGTCCCCATGGATTCCTGCCAGGTAGAAACGGTTGCCTACAGTGAACGCCGGGGCGGCAACTCACTTGAAGGTGCAGTGGTGGGTGGTGTGATTGGCGCTGCCATCGGCCACGAAGTGGGTCGCAGTGGTCATGCCACGGCAGCCGGTGGTTTGATTGGTGCAGCCATTGGCAATGAGGTTGGCAGCGGCAGCCATCGGGTGACGCGCTATGAAGATCGCGAAGTTTGCAGCACCCGTTATCACACCCAATATGAACGCCAGTTGGTCGGTTACGATGTGACTTACGATTATGATGACCGGATTTACCATACGGAAACCCGCCATCACCCCGGTACCCGCATTGTGCATGTGCACGGTCATCATTAATTGCTGCGCAACATGACCGCACACAACAGCCAAACGAATGTGCAAAGGTCAAATTGACCTTTGCACGAACACGGGCGATAGTGAAGGCGTTGTAGTTGTTTGAATGTACCTGAACGCCTTCTTGTTGGAATTTGTCATGCAGTATTCAAAAACCGCCTATTTGCCCACACGCTTGCCACTGCTGCTGGCAACCCTGCTCTTGACCTGCCAGTTGGGTATCGCCCAAGCCAATGACCTGGTGGGGGGCGACATGGGTTTGCCAGCATCCAGCAAAGCCGACAATAGCCTGATTGATGCCGATACCATCGCCCATCCGGCACCAGCCCCCAAATTATCGCCCGCTGAAGCGGCTACCCTGGTGCGTAACAAAGTGGGCGGACAGGTCATGAGTGTCAACACCCAACAAAATGACACAGGCGTGGTCTATGGCGTTAAGGTGCTCAACGCCGGACGCATGCGCGTCATCAATGTGGACGGCCAGACCGGTCAACTGCTCAACCAATAAAAACCTTTGCAATCAACACCATCGTTAACCCCCGGGAACACTCCATGCGTATTTTGATCGTTGAAGATGAAAAACCCCTGCGCGAACAAATCCTCAGCCTGATGGCCACTGAAAAATACGCTTGTGATGCCGCCGCTGATGGCCGCGAAGGCTTGTTCCTCGGCAGCGAATACGACTACGACCTGGCGATTATCGATCTCGGGCTGCCTCTGCTCGACGGCACCCAACTGATCCGCGAACTGCGCAGCAAGGAGCGCAATTTCCCGATTTTGATCCTCACTGCCCGCGGCAATTGGCAGGATAAGGTGAGCGGCCTCGAAGCCGGTGCCGACGACTACCTCACCAAGCCGTTCCATCCGGAAGAGTTGCGCGCGCGCATCCATGCATTGTTGCGTCGCGCCAGCGGGCACGCATCATCGGTATTGCGCTATGGCCCCATCACCATTGATACCAGTGCCAAACGGGTACATCGCGATGATGCAGAGGTTGAACTCACCAGTTTTGAGTACAACACCCTCACCTACCTCGCCTTGCACGCAGGCAAGAATATTTCCAAGAGCGAGTTGACCGAGCACCTCTACGCGCAGGATTACGATCGCGACAGCAATGTGATTGAAGTGTTTGTCGGCCGCTTGCGCAAAAAGCTCGACCCGGACGGCAGCCTGAATTTGATCAGCACCCAGCGCGGCCTCGGTTACAGGTTCAACCTTGATAAGCAGTAACTGGCTTGGCCTCCGCCTTGCGCCGGTGGGTACCCGCTTTTCGTCTATCTCTGCGCGGCTGCTGTTTGCGTCCGTGCTGCTTTTGCCGTTCTTCCTTGGGCTGACCGGTTTTTTTCTCGACCGCGCCTTCGTCAACAGCTTAACAGTGGCCGAGCATGCGCGTATGCGCAGTCATATCAACCTGTTATTCAGCGTGGCCGACCTGCCCGACAGCAAATCCGGCAGAAGCACCCTGCGCATGCCGATTACCCTGATTGAAGCAGACTTCGAGCAACCTAACTCTGGACTCTACGCCTATGTCTTCAACGATGAAAAAACGCTGGTATGGCACTCCAATTCCGCCGCCCTTGTCACACCTCCCGATTACGCCAGCATTGCCCTGGCCAGCAAACCGGGCGAGATGCTGATTGAGCAGTTGGTGATCAATAAAAAACGCTATTTTGTCGCCAATTACGATGTACTCTGGGAGGACTCCAAGGGCAAATCCCACCCCTTCCGTTTTGCCGTCATGCATTCAGCCATTGCCTACAGGGCCGAACTTAAGGCTTACCGCAATGAACTCTGGCGCTGGTTGACGGCGGCGGGGATTTTTTTATTGATCGCGCAGACGGTCATCCTGCGCTGGGGTTTACGCCCCCTGGGCAACCTGGCACAGGCGCTCAAGGCCATGCAAAGTGGCGATACCAGCAACATCGAAGGTGAACACCCCCAGGAGCTGGAAAAAATTGTCGACAACCTCAACCAGGTATTGGCGCGCGAACAGGCGTTGCGCCAGCGCTATCGCAACAGCTTGGCCGACCTCGCCCACAGCCTGAAAACACCGCTCGCGGTCTTGCAAAGCAAGCTGGTGGAAGGAGCAGAATCCGATGGTGAATTGCAGCAAATCGCCAGTGAACAGGTTGCGCGCATGAACCAGGTAGTGACCTACCAATTACAGCGCGCCGTCTCCAGCCAGCAAAAAGGCACTTTCCGCCGCACCCGCCTTGAACCCATCGCCCAGCGGTTGTTTGCCGCGCTGCAAAAAGTCTATGCGCAGAAACAAATGGAGCAGGAGCTGGATTTAGCTCCAAACTCCATAGTCGCGGGCGATGAACAGGATGTGATGGAACTGCTGGGCAATATGCTTGAAAACGCCTTTAAATACGGGAATAAACAAGTGCGGATGCGCTCTGCCATTGAGGATCAACAACTGCGCATTGATATTGAAGACGATGGCCCCGGGGTTCCCGAAGACCAGACCGGACGCATCCTGGAGCGCGGCCAGCGCCTGGATACCACTATTCCCGGCCAGGGCATCGGCCTTGCTGTCGCCGCCGAAATTGTGCGCAGCTATGATGGCAACATCAGCATCCAGCGCTCGGAATTGGGCGGCGCACGCTTTAGTGTCTACCTTCCGCTTTTGCCCGGTAGCGATTGATTCCCGCCACCGATAACTCCCCCACCGGTTTTTTCGCCGCCTCTGTAAGCCAAAGCTCACACTATTTTCCGCCAGACCGCACAACTTGCTGCGATCTATACGACTACTGCTTTATTGGCCCGGAACCGATACTGGCACCATCTGCTCAATAGCTGCACGCAAAAAAGCAGCGGGAGCAGGCGGAACCAACAAGCCACGGATGGCACAGCAAACTGTTTTTTTACAAACAATGTTTTTACAAACAATGTTTCATTCAGTGGAGAGAGATGATGTCAGCCAGGACGTGCATTGCCGTAGATTCAACCTGCGATTTACCCGCAAAATTTATCCAACAACACAACATTGAAGTACTGCCCATTTATATCAACCACGCCAAAGGGCAAGAGCTGGATTATCGCGATCCACAAACCATGCTGAACTTTTATAAAAACCATTCACGCGCTGTGTATGGTTTGGCGCAATCTGACCCCTTGTCGGTCAACGATATGACCGAGATCCTCAAGGAACGCCTGCTGCCCAAATACGACTTGGTGCAAGTAGTCACCATCAACAGCAAAAAAAGCGATGTCTTCAAACGTGTTTCAGAAGCGGCGCTGGTAAATGAACCCAAATTCCGCGAGCTGGAAAAAAGCGAAGGCCGCACGCCCTTCCGTATCCGTTTGTATGATTCCATGTCCATGTTTACCGGCCACGCATTGTTAGTTTACGAATTGGTAAAACGCATCCACATGGATAAATTGCAGCTCAATAAATCCATTCGCGAAATCGACAATATGCGCGAGCAGGTTTACGGTTATTTAATTCCCAATGATTTGTCCTACATGCGTGAGCGCCGCCACCTGCGCAAAGGCGACAACAATATTTCCTGGATTAACTTCCAATTGGCGAGCGCGCTGAATTTGCGTCCGATTGTGCAATTGCATCACGGGGCAACAGAGAAAATCGATACCGGCAGGGGATTTTTAGGTGCGTTGGAAAAATTATTAACCCACGTGAAAAAACAAATCCGGCAGGGATTGACCAGTGAAGTCATTACTATGAGTTACGGTGGTTTGCTGGAGGAAATTAAAGACGAACCTATCCTGGTGGAATTCCGCGAATTTTGTAAGCAGCACGAGATCAAAACCATGCTGTCGATGATGAGCATGACCGGTGCAATTAATGTCGGGCCAAAATCCTTTGCACTGTCGTTTGCGACGGATAAGGATTTGGTCTGAAAAAACAAAACCCCGTATTGACCAGGGACGTCATTACGGGGCCAATAAAATTATCGCGATGGAATCCCGCACCCGGTTACCGGTGCGGGATTTTTTATTTAGCGTCCGATTACACGAACCTCCCAGATGGAATACCCCCACTGGTTGCCCACACTGCGGGTTTGTCCATAAATACGAACATAGCGGCAGCTATTGTTAGTCAGGGTGATGGTATCGGTGCGCGCGCCAAAAGTACCACCGGTGCGAGTGGCGATGGTGGTCCAGTTGGTATTGTCGCTGGAGCATTGGATTAAATAGTTAGCCGCATTCGCCGCTTCCCAATCAATCGCAATGCTGGCGAGTGTACGCAGGCTACCCAGATCCAATGTCAACCAGCTTGGGTCAACCCCATGGGCAGATTCCCAACGGGTGCCGGCATTTTTATCAATCGCATTGGCCGCCGGGGTCAATTGGGTACTGGCAGTTGCAGCAGTGATAGCCAACTGGCTATTGGCAACGCTGGAGGATGAACTGGAAGCGACATTGGAACCGTAGACCTTCAATTCAAAAATCGAGTAGCCCCATTCGTTACCAACACTGCGTTGGGTGCAATAAATACGCACATGACGATAGTTACCTGCAACTGCCTGGGTATCGGTGCGAACACCGAAAGTGCCACCGGTTACTGTTTTCAAGGTAGTCCAATTGGTGTTGTCGTTTGAGCCTTCAATGGTGTAGTTCGCCGCATTCGCCGCTTCCCAGTCAATCACCACTTGCGACAAAGACTTCACCGTTCCCAAATCCACAGTCAACCAGCTTGGGCTAACACCGTGGGTAGATTCCCAGCGGGTACCGGCATTGCCATCAACAGCGTTGCCTACCGGTTGGAGATTGCTGCTGGCAGTAACCGGACGACCACCGGACAACAGGGTATTTGTCGGCGTAGAGCTGGAAGAGGAAACGCTGCTTGCAACCGAGCTTGGACGTGAAGAGCTGCTGGACGACGAACTGGCAGGCTGGCAAGCGGCGCTTGAGCCGCATTCCCATACGATGTCATCAATCGCCATATCAAATGCTGCGGTCGGCAATTGACCATCCACATTCACAAACTGGAACAGGCTGCCTATAGATTGCAATGCGACCAGCGGACCGCGTAAATCGGCTACCGGAATGGTTGCCTGCGCCCAATTGCCATTGCGCACCAGACCGTAGGTTGTTTGGTTGGCGGGGAAGGTAATCCAATTGGCATTGGTGTAGGTATCGGCGACACCAATACGGAAGGCAACATTGGCAGGAATTCGGATGCGGAATTTCACTACGCCATTGGCAAATTTGCTCATGTCATGTGCCTGGCGCGAAGCGATGCCACCACCAAACCATTGGCCGGGAGCGGTGTAACGCAAGCCCAGTACATTGGCTCCTTCAAACGGGGTAGTAGCCACTGCGGCCATGGATGCGGTATTCCAGATCCAGAAATCGGCGGTGGTGCCAATGATTTCTTTATTGCTGGTCGGGGTGTTGTCGGTGAAGACACCGAAGGTACCCGCTTCTGTCCTGACCTGATTACCCAGCTTCACTTCACCCTTGCCGTCCAGTTGATAGACGCGGATGTAATCCACGTACATTTTTCCGGGCAGCGGCGCAGTCACTTGGCCATCGGTAGCGGCATCGGTGAAGTTACCGCCTACAGCGAGGTTCAACAGGAAATAAAAGGGGGCGCGGAATTCGGCAGAGTCATCGGTGACAGGAATGGGGTTGCGGTACATATCGCGCTCTACCCCGTTATCCACCACCGTGAAACGGATTTGCGATTCCGTCCAATACATGCGGTAAAGCACAAAGCGGTTTACCAGCGGGGTTTGCGCCACATAGGCATTGGCAGTTTGCCAGGCCGTGGAAGCGGCACAGGTTGGGTTTTCCGGTACACAGGCGGTCGGTGAATAAAAAATCGCGTTGGAGCCCACATAGCTGTTGATGTCAGCGCCGCCAAAACCGGCCTCTGCCCGACCCAATGCGCGATGCCCCATTTCCATGATGTCCAACTCACCTTTAGAGGGCCAACCGGCAAGACTGGTACCGAGCATCCAAGCTGCCGGCCATAGGCCTACACCCACGCGCGGGGTGCTGATACGGAACTCGATCATCCCGTACTGGACTTGCACTTTATTGGCGGTATCCAGTTTTCCCGAGGTAAATCCTTTACCGCCAAAGGCTTCGCGTCTTGCTTCTATCGCCAGGGCGCGGGTGGCCGGTTCAAAAGGTACATTCTCGATAGTGACATTGTTCGCGCGATAATATTCCAGCTCCTGGTTGCCCCAACCGCACAAACCAATCGCGCAACCATCGCCCTCAATCACGTTCCAGGCAGAACCGTTGAGGCTGTTAAATTGCTCTTCGTACAATAAATTGCCGATGGTCGGATTCAGGACATCAGCAGCTGCGCCTGTACCTACAAAGACCAAACCACACAGAAGGGATGAAAGCCGGGCTTTCACATTTGAACAACTAAATTGATTGATACGCATAAAATCCTCTCATTTCGCTATTGTGAGCGTTAAAGGAAGCCACACAGAACGACAGTGATTACTTCCTTGCTGATGACAAAACAAACGCTGCAAATAAAAACACCACGGCCTGTTACGGCCATGGTGTTTTAATCGATAAAACTTACAGGGATTTAAGGAACTTGATTAACGCATCCTTATCCGCCTGGCTTCTTGCGGCATAGGCTTTGCGCGCGTTAGCCGCTTCACCGTCGTGCCACAGGATCGCTTCATTGAGGGTTTTTGCGCGGCCATCATGCAGATAGGCTTCGCGGTAACCGCTCACATCGGCCGTCAAACCAATGCCCCACAGCGGAGCAGTACGCCACTCATTACCTGCAGCGACGCCCTCACCCAGATTGTCTGCCAGACCTGGACCCATATCGTGCAGGAGCAAGTCGGTGTAGGGGTGGATAGTCTGGCTGCGCACTTCGGCGAGCGGTGAGTACTGGCTGGTTTTCAGCGTTTCTTTATGGCATGCATTACAGCCGGTTTCAGCAAAGACAACTTCACCGCGCAGGGCTTGGGCATTTTCCAGATCACGACGGGCAGGAACACCCAGGGTTCCCATGTAAGTCACCATGCGGTCAAGGTCAGCATTGTTTAACTCATTACCGGCCTGGCAATCCGCTTGGTTAGTACCGCAATCCAGTTGTGGGAAGATCGAACTGGTAACACCCATTTCAACATTCAACGCCGCGGCGATTTGGTGTCTCAATGAGGGTGCTGCTGCTTTCCAGCCAAAACGTCCCATACGGGTTTGGCCAGTCACAGGATCAATCACTGTTTGCACACGGCCGCTAATTCCCGCGCCGTTGTTGGCGTTGGCGATGGCGATAATATCCGCCTCAGGCACTGCATCCAGTAATCCCATACCGACAAACGCCGGGCTGTTACGTACCGAGAAGAATACCGGCGCGGTGCCGTTTACAAAGTTGTAGCTAGGTTTGGTCAAGTTGTTGGGTGTGCCGTCGGCATAATTGGGGGCTGCAACAAAACCGGCCAACTGCGCCTGGGCTTCACCAATACCTGAACCGCCCACAGTGCTGAATGGCTGCAATGAGTTGCCATAAAGTGCATGTGGAGCGCCGGCAGCATTGCTACCAATCTTGATCGCCTGGTTATTAATCGTCACACCCACACCTTTAGGAATGGAGCGGCCGTTATTGAAATGGCAACCAACACAGCTGGCATTGTAGAAACGTGGGCCCACTTTGCCGATTTGCTCGGTGAAAATCTCATTCTCAGCGGTTTTCTCAGTGTGCTGTCCGGTAGTGAAGTTGGTGTGAACCAAACGACGCCCCAACATAAACACCTGTGCGTTACCGCCACCAACAATGGAGTTACCGCCACCGGTATGGCCAGCCAATCCTTTAAAGTGATCCATTGGCTCATTGGAGTACTGGTACGGCAGGGTTATCCGGCCACCTAACCACGCCTTCTGCGGCAGAGGGAAGGAGTCATTGATCGTCGGGCAAGGCGCTTCTACATTGTTCGCAGAACATCTCCGCACCGCGCCATTGTTATCAACATCCAGCGTAGGCTTGCCCTCCCAAGGTACCAAGCCGTTAGGTTGATCGCCCTTACCGCCGCCCACCATATAAAGCACAGTGGTGCCGTAATAGTTGGTGCGGCTGCCTGCTGGAAGTGGATTCTCAAGGAATTGCGATACCTCGATTTCCATGCGGTCGCCGATCTGGATCGGGCGCCCTAACTTGGGGTTATTGGTCGTTGCACCACCACCCAAAGAACGGCGATAGTGATTGATTTCGCCCGGTACTAAACCGACATAGCCATTGTCGTAAAACTCCGCCACGGTATTCACACCAAGGAACCAGACACGCAAGTCTTTGGGTCCGAGCGGCGTCAAGGTATACACATCAAAATCGATTCTATTGCCACCTTTGGCCACATAGTCTTTGATGATGATAGTAGCGGTACGTTGGATCCAGTAATGCGCCAGGTAATGGTCGTAGCCTGAACCCTCTTCCAACTCTTTTAACATCGCCTCTTCAGACAGACCCGGAGTTGGCTTTTTCAACTTGGGCTCGCGCGCATGGCGGTCGCGGCCGCGATCTGACCAGATAGTTTCGATACGGTCGGCATATTCAACCACCAACTCAGGTTCACGCACGGTGTTCGCGTTATAGAGCGGGGTGATATTGCCCAATGCCACTGAGCTGCTGGAGCTGGCAGGCACACTGGATGGCGCGGTTGAAGACGCTGGAACGCTGGACGGTGCTACTGAAGACGCTGGAACACTGCTGGGAGTGCTGCTGCCAGTACCGCCAGAGCCATAGACCTTCAATTCAAAGATCGAATAGCCCCATTGGTTGCCAGTGCTGCGCGCTGTGCCGTATACCCGCAGATAGCGATAAGAACCGCTGACTGCGATGGTATCGGTACGGACACCAAAGGTACCGCCGGTGCGGCTGGCCAAATCAGTCCAAGAGGTGTTGTTATTGGAGCCTTGCACCAGATAATTGGCGGCGTTGGCGGCTTCCCAGTCGATCACCACGGAACTCAGGGTTTTGGCGGAACCAAAATCCAGACTGATCCAGGTTGGGTCGATGGCGTGGGCAGATTCCCAGCGGGTACCGGCGTTGTTATCAACCGCCAAGGTGGCTGGTTGCAACTGGCTGCTGGCAGTGACTGTCGCCGTCGTTGCCAGATTGAGGTTGGACGGGGTGCTCGACGCACTGCTGCTCTGTGGAACTGTGCCGTAGACTTTCAGCTCCCAGATTGAATAACCCCAGTTATTGCCCACACTGGGCTGGGTGCAGTTAATACGCACATAGCGATAGGTGCCGCTCGCCGCGACTGTATCGGTACGCGTACCAAAAGTACCGCCGGTACGGGTGGTAATCGTGGTCCAGGTGGAGCCATTGGTGGAACCCTGAACATCGTAGTTAGCCGCATTCGCCGCTTCCCAATCGATCACCACAGAAGACAGGGTGTAATTAGTGCCAAGATCGACACTCAGCCAGGAAGGGCTAACGCCATGGGTCGATTCCCAACGGGTACCGGCATTGCCATCCACCGCATTCAGCGCAGGTGTCAGCGCTGAACTGGCGGTAGCCGTCTTGTTCAGGGCGAGGTTCGTTTGGGCAAAGAGATTGTGACTAATAAACAGCGAACAGAGCAGGAATAGCATCCGGCTCAGGGTGATGGTTTGCATAATTGTCTCCACTGGGTTCCCTTCTGGCCAGCGCCATTCACGCCTCTGGTGAGATCTTATTGTTATTGAATGCTATGGCCGGAAATGGGAATTAGCTGATTGTATTGACTTACTATTAAGCGCGACTTTGGGAAATCAACGACTACCGCGCCAAACTTGTTATTGGAATTATGGTTGCGTGTTGATGGGGCTAACACACTAGTAAGCATCCGCTATCAGCCGGATTTTCTCTTCTCACTTTTGGAAAACCGCGTAAAGATGGGGCATCTCACTTGTAACGGTAAAAAGTGAGATGGATTTGTGCAGGCTCCATCACATTAAAATGGCGCCGTAAAAATAAAACAGCCGATAGCATCATTGCTATCGGCGTTCGGGTAATGCGGCTGGACCAAACGGGCGGCTAAACGAGCAGGTCCTTAGTTGTCATACCCATTCGGGTTTTGCGACTGCCAGCGCCAGGCATCTTGCATCATACGCGCCAGATCGTATTTTGCTGTCCACCCCAACTCGGCTTCGGCTTTGGCCGGATGGGCGTAACAGCTGGCGATATCCCCTGCGCGGCGCGGCACAATTTTATAGGGCACAGCGCGACCACTCGCCGCTTCAAACGCCTTGACCATCTGCAATACCGAATAACCACAACCGGTGCCCAGGTTGTAGGCGCGGCAGCCAGCGCCGGACTTTTCCAACCCCTTTAACGCCGCCACATGACCGAGCGCCAGGTCCACCACATGGATGTAATCGCGCACGCCGGTGCCATCAACCGTTGGGTAATCATCGCCGAAGACACTTAGCTCCTTGAGCTTGCCAATCGCCACCTGTGCCACATAAGGCAGCAAATTATTGGGGATTCCGGCAGGATCTTCGCCAATCAGGCCACTTTCGTGCGCCCCCACCGGGTTGAAATAGCGCAGCAGAGAGATATTCCACTGGCTGCCAGGGGCTTTGGCGATATCGGTCAAAATTTCTTCGACAATCAGCTTGCTGCGGCCATAAGGATTGGTCGCCGAGGTGGCAAAGCTCTCATCGATGGGAACAGAAACCGGGTCGCCATAGACGGTGGCCGAGGAACTGAAAATCAGCTTCCACACCTTGAATTCTTCCATCACCTCAGTGAGTGACAGGGTACCCGCGACGTTGTAGCGGTAGTACTTCATCGGGATCTGGTTGGACTCCCCCACCGCCTTCAAGCCCGCAAAATGCATCACAGCTTCACATTGATGGGCAGCAAATACCTTGCGCATAGCATCTTTATCGTTGATATCCACTTCATAAAACACCGGCGCAATGCCAGTAATTTTTTCCACGCGCTTAAGGGCTTCGGGTTTGCTATTGCACAGGTTATCGACCACCACCGGCAAATAACCACTATTGATCAATTCGACACAGACATGGCTGCCAATAAAACCGGCGCCGCCAGTCACAAGAATAGGGGAGCGAGACATGCAAGATTCCTTATAGAGATGTAAGCCACTTCGCGCGCATTGAACCAGAGTTCGGGCAGCAGCATAAGGGCTAGAGAAGAATCTTTTATTAAATCATATAATTATTATTTTATTAAGCCGCAGATAACAAAAAGGCAAGCCGAAACTTGCCTTTTTGTGAGTAGTTTTAGCAGGTCAACACTTATTCGAGTGGCAAACTAAGAGCTACTATGAATTTAGCTTCATTGTTCGCTTCGGCAACACCATCATCAATCACTTGACCGAGCGTAAACGCCAGTTTGTCATTGTAGGTGTAGGTCAAATCAATGTGTTGGACACCGTCCAAGCTCGCACTACTTTGGTCATCCTGGGAATGAACACCGTATTTCAGGGTGAACTTATCGATCACCGCCGCCAAAGTGGCGTAGGAATAGCTGTTATCACCGTATTCAGCGGCGATATTTTTGTAGTAGGTGGCCGTTACCGGGCCATAACTAATAGCAAGCACCCCTTCAGACGACTCACCAGGCGCGATGGAATCATAACCAAGAGCTACCGGATCAGTAGTGGAAGGATAAACATAAGACCAGAAACTCAAATCAACTTTAAAGTCGCCGAACGCATGACCGTAACCCGCGTAGAGGTCAATTTCTTGCCCCAATACTGCATCACCTGAAGCAGCCCAAACACCGCCGTAGAAACCAGCACCGCTCAGTTTCAAATCACCCCAGATCTGAGCGTCACCATCACCCAAATCAAAACCACGCCAGTAGTACATGTTGGCCGCACCAACTGCAGCAGCAACCTCGGCATGCGCCGCTGGTACAGAAAAACCTGCCATGGCTGAAAGGGCGATGGCACCAGCGATCAATTTTTGTTTCATCTTCATGAGTTCTTCCTCGATTAATGGTCTTTACTAGTTAGTTTTGAGGTAGCTATTGGGAATTCACACTAGCTTGATGGCAATATTGCAGTTACTACGCCAAGTTTATTTTTGTCTTTAAAATCATTGTATTACCAATTGAATACAAGATTGCATACTTAAAACAAAACTAGCACAAGCACAAGCATGGTGCACAAAAAGCAAGCGCGCCACTCGGACGCGCACCAAAATCACTCACTTAAAACGAATCACGTATTCCTTGATTTTTTGTAGCTCCTGCTGCGCACTGGTTCCACCCTCCTTCAGCGGGGGCTCAGTCATTTTACGGAGCAACCAGGCATTTACCGCTGCCATGGTTGCACGAACCGACCAAGGCGAATAAAGCAGTAATGCCAACAATACAGTCGCCACGCCTACCAATGTCTGGGTAGGTAACTCCTCATCAGCCAAGGTCTTGCCAATCACCAAGGCCAATACCGGAGTCATTAAGGTAATGAGCGATACCACACTCGCCGACAGGCGCTGCAATATGTAAAAGAACAACGCTGCTCCTACCAATGACCCCATTATCGACAGGTACACAATCGCACCCGCCGATTTGGTCGAAACCTGCTGCGGAAGTGCACCATCCATCAACCACCAGCACAGCAATAATCCCGGTAATGAAAAAATCAAGGCACCGGTTGCCTGATGGAATGCATCAATAGTCACCGCTTGCTGTTCCGTTAATTTTTTAACCCAGACACTGCTAAAACTGAACAACACACAGGACAATAAAATTGCACCGATGCCATAAATCGAGCGCAGGTCAAATTGCATCTGGTGATAGAAAATAATGACCAACCCCACCAGTGCCAATAACAACGCGACTACGCGCTTGGCGGTAAAGGGATTTTGTTTTAACAACAGCAAGGTCATCACACCGGTAGCAAAAGGAGACATTGCAAAAATTACCGCTACCAATCCCGAAGGAATAAATTGCACACCCCAATAAACCACCGGCATATTGGGAAAAATGCCAATCGATGCAGCAAAATAAATAGCGCGATGCTGCCAAAAAGTGGCCAACGATTGGCGCAGCAACGTCAGGATAAATAGCGCAAGGGACAGCGCAATCGACATGCGCGCCACAACGGCCATCATAAATGTGAGGCTATCGCTACTCCATTGAATAGCGAGCGGGGTTGTAGCCCAAATCAGCACTACAGAAACATACGCAAATAATACCGCCACGGCATAACTCCTTATTGCCCAATGAGCAACTTACGAGAGAATGACCGCAGCAAATATCAGCAAAACTGCCAATAAAAACTCAGCAAACTGAGAGTAAAAAACTGGAACCGGAAAACAAAAAGGCCGCAGTTTTTTATGCTGCGGCCTTTGTTTATAACGATTATTCAACTAATCAACAAATTCCGCCAGGCAACGCGCCATGACCACGCACCAAAAAATTGGTCGTAGTGCGACGGGATGCTTAATGGAATTCATCTGATACATAATTAATTGTTCTAAGGTTATAAGGTTTTGAAAAACTGGAGCGAGGTTAATTTAATTTCTGTTCAGCCACAAGTCATTTTTGCATTTTTTTTATCCAGCTGATTCCCCTATACTCTCGTCCGAATTTTTAATAACGTAACGAAATGAAAGCATATCTGGTTGGCGGCGCTGTCCGCGATAAATTATTAGGCCGCACCATCACTGAAAAAGATTGGGTGGTAGTTGGCAGCGGCCCGGAGGAAATGCAAGCGCAGGGGTTTGTCCCCGTGGGTAAAGATTTCCCGGTATTCCTGCATCCGCAAACCAAAGAGGAATATGCCCTCGCCCGTACAGAACGAAAAACCGGAAAAGGTTATGGTGGTTTCAGTTTTTATTGCGGCGAGGAAGTGACATTGGAAGAGGATCTGATCCGCCGCGACCTCACCGTCAACGCCATGGCCGAAGATGAAAACGGTAATATCATCGACCCTTATAATGGCCAACAGGATCTTGCGGATAAGCTCCTGCGCCATGTATCCCCCGCATTTGCCGAAGACCCGGTGCGCATTTTGCGCATTGCCCGTTTTGCCGCGCGTTATCACACATTAGGCTTCCGCGTTGCCGATGAAACGGTGGCATTGATGCGTACCATGGTGGCCAATGGCGAAGTCGATCATCTGGTGGCAGAGCGAATCTGGAAAGAAACCGAGCGTGCGTTGGGTGAACCGAATCCGGAAGTTTTTATTGAAGTCCTGCGCGCATGTGATGCGCTGGCGCGCCTGTTTCCTGAAATCGATGCACTTTTTGGGGTGCCGCAAACTGCAATCCATCACCCTGAAATTGATACCGGCATCCACACCCTGATGAGCCTGCAACAAGCAGTAAAATTATCGCACAACACCTGCGTGCGTTTTGCAACGCTCGTGCATGACCTGGGCAAAGCGACAACACCAAAGGCCGAATGGCCGCGCCATATTGCCCATGAAGAGCGCAGCCTGCCATTGGTTAAACAATTGTGTGAACGCATATCGGCCCCCAAAGATTATAAAGACCTGGCATTGATGGTGGCGCAATGGCATACCCACTGTCATCGCGCACTGGAATTAAAACCGGCAACAATATTAAAAGTATTGCAGTCCAACGATGCCTTCCGGCGCCCCGAGCGCTTCGAACATTTTTTATTGTGTTGCGAAGCCGACGCACGCGGTCGCACCGGATTTGAAAATCGGGAATATCCCCAAGCCGATTTATTTCGCCAGGCCTTAAGCGCTGCACAAGCAGTTGATATCGCCAGTATCCAGGCAGCAGGTTTAACCGGTAAAGAGTTTGGCGAAGAAGTTAATCGCCAGCGCCTGCAAAATCTGCTTCAATTAAAAAACAATGCACCTACTCCACCACAAGCGTGATTATAAGTTCACACATAAATAACGCAGAGGTACAACATGCCGACATCAACTCCCAAAGTGGCACTGGTCACCGGTGCCGCCAAACGCATAGGCGCTGAAATTGCGC
This sequence comes from uncultured Cellvibrionaceae bacterium, assembly GCA_964542655.1. Taxonomy (GTDB): domain Bacteria; phylum Pseudomonadota; class Gammaproteobacteria; order Pseudomonadales; family Cellvibrionaceae; genus Cellvibrio. Next base: position 32,014 of record CAZIWB010000016.1, on the reverse strand, counting down.
GGCAATTACACAAAGAAAATTTTAATCTGGTGATCCACTATCACCAATCAGGAAAAGCTGCCCAGGAACTGGTAGATGAATTGAATGAGCAGCGGGAAGACTCAGCCATTTGCATATCTGCCGATCTCAACAATCTAACCGAGATACACAAGCTCGCGACGCAAGCGCAAGCGCAGTGGAAAAAAATTGATTTGCTCATCAATAACGCATCCAGTTTTTATCCAACGCCGATTGGCAATGCGAGTGAAGATGATTGGAATAACCTGATGAATTCCAATCTCAAGGCACCCTTTTTTCTCGCGCAGGCACTGGCAAAAACCTTAGGCGAACAACATGGCAGCATTATCAATATCGCCGATATTTATGCGGAAAAACCGCTCAAAAAACACAGCATCTATTCAATAGCCAAAGCGGGCAATGTCATGCTGACCAAAACCCTGGCCCAGGAATTGGCGCCACTGGTGCGCGTAAATGGTATTGCACCAGGCGCAATTCTTTGGCCAGATGACACCAATAAAAATCCCGACGATAAATTATCGGATGACAGCAAAGAAAAAATGCTCGCTAAAATTCCCTTACAGCAACGCGGCCAGGCACAAGATATTGCCCGGACAATTTTATTTCTAGCCCAGCAAGCACCCTATATTACCGGGCAAATAATCACCGTCGATGGTGGCCGCTCTATTACGATTTAATTTCGACTGACAACTCATATGAGAAACGCATGATCAGGACACAATTATTAACTGCAGCCGGAGAGCGGCTGGAAGGTGGCATCGAATTAGTTGAACGCTGGCGTGGAGACAATAGCAGTTTCATCTGGATAGATTTGTTGAATGAAGAACCACAGGCAGAGAAAAAATTCCTGTTATCCATGAACTGCCACCCGCTTGCAGTGGAAGATGTACAGCGGTTTCGCCATCCCCCCAAAACCGAAACATTTGATAACTACACGTTGATTTTATATCGCGGCATCACCGAATTTAATAAAGACCTCACCATCCAGCAAATGACCATTGCACTTTTTGCCGGGGATCGCTGCCTGATCAGTTGCCACCCACGCCACTCATTGGGAATCACCCACTACTGGGAAAACGCACAGCAGGAAAATTTGCTGGTCAGCCCCGGTTTATTAGCTTCACGCATTATGCGTTTTTCGGTGGGACGCTACCTGGAAGCGATACTGGAATTTGAGCCGTCGCTCACTGAGCTTGAAGACGCTATGCAGGAAAAACCCAACGATGAAGTCATGCGCGAACTGATTTGCTACCAATCGCGCCTGCGCAAACTCAAACGTATTTTTAGCTACCATGAAAAGCTGGTCACCAACTTATTAAAGGATGTTCCCCAGCGCCTGATTGATGAAGATGGCGATATCGAGCACGCATTGCAGGATTTATTTGAACGCTGCGAACGCCTGCATGGACTGTGCACAATGTATTACGAAATTTGCGGCGACCTGATCAATGGTTACCTATCGATTAGTTCACACCAACTAAACAACACCATGCGTGTACTGACAGTAATTACCGCAATCTTTGTACCGCTGACGTTTATCGCCGGTATTTACGGCATGAACTTCGATAACATGCCAGAGCTGCACACCCACTATGGTTATTTTTATACCTTGGGTGGGATGCTGGTTATTGCCGCAGGGTTTGGGATTGTTGCATTTAAAAAGTGGCTTTGATGCAGCACTCACGCCATGGATATTTTTTTACCGCGCCACTCAAAATCAATCGCCCATAAAGACTGTGAAGTTTGGTCGTAATCCAACCATAAATTGCGATAACTCTTGTGCAGTTGCGGATGCAAAACATCCGCTGCGATTTCTGCCAGCGGCAGAAGCACAAATGCATTTTTGGTAATTTCGGCGCGCGGTAACTCAATACTACCTTCAACACCGACAAAATCACCGTAGGTTAAAATATCAATATCCAATGTCCGTGGGCTGAATTTTGGCCCATTGCGTTTGCGGCCATTATTATCCTCAATACGCTTCAAGGTTTCCGATAATTCAGCAATCGATAAAACGGTATCAGCACCGACCACCAGGTTAAAAAAATTACTGCCATCAAAACCGACCGACTTGCTTTCATAGACTGACGATATTTGCAGTTCATCCAATAAATCAGCCAGCGCATCCAGTGCCGCCGTAATATTTTTATGGCGATCAACATTGCTACCCAGGCTTAAATAAATCGCCGTCATTCAGGCCGCGCTCCCGGTTTCTCGCCGCGTTCGATCAGCAACCCCACATCGCGTGCACCGCGCACTGCACCGGGTTTGCTTAAGCGCAAACGCAGCCAGGGCACATCGAATTCAGTGCGGATCACTTGCGCAATTTCTTCTGCAAGGGTTTCTACCAGCAGCGCATTGCGATTTTCCACATAGGCAATCAAGCGCTTGGACACAGCTTTGTAATTCAAAGCGTATTGGATATCATCGGTCTCGGCGGCCTTGCGGATATCGCTCGCCATTTCCAGGTCGATACTCACCGTCTGGCGCACTTCGCGCTCCCAATCGTAAATGCCAATAATCGTATCGATACGCAAATCGCGGATGTAAACAATATCCATAAGAAATTCTTTTTAAAGTGATGAGAGAGTATTAAGCGGCCAGCGCGCTTTAACATTAATCGCCAAACCTTCGTGCTGCCCGGCAAGCAAACGCTGGCAACCGGCATAGGCGATCATGGCGCCATTGTCAGTGCAGAATTCGTGGCGGGCGTAGAAAACTTTTGCACCGATTTTCGCGAGACTCGCGTCCAAATCGGCGCGCAGTTTTTTGTTGGCAGAAACACCGCCGGCAATTACCAGTGTTTTCATTCCCGTTTGCTCAAGCGCGCGCTTGCATTTGATAACCAGAGTATCGACGACTGCGGCTTGAAAGGCGTTGGCAATATCGGCGCAGGTTTGATCATCCGGTAGACCATTGGGTTGCTTGTTGGCATTGACGGTAGTGAGCGTCGCCGTTTTCAAACCGCTGAAACTAAAATCCAGACCGGGGCGATCCACCATAGGGCGCGGGAATTTAAATCGCCCTTCAACACCCTGTTCGGCAAGCTTGGCAATCTGTGGACCTCCGGGATAATCCAGGTCGAGCATTTTGGCCGCTTTATCGAATGCCTCGCCCGCTGCATCATCAATGGACTCACCCAACAACTCATAGACACCGAGTGCATCGACTTTGACCAGTTGCGTGTGTCCACCCGAAACCAGCAGGGCAACAAAAGGATAGGCAGGCGGATTTGCCTCCAGCATAGGCGCAAGCAAATGTCCTTCCATATGATGCACACCTACGGCGGGAATCCCCCAGGAATAGGCCAATGAGCGGCCAAGTGAGGCCCCCACCATCAACGCGCCAATCAACCCGGGGCCAGAGGTATAGGCAATACCATTTATATCTGCCGGGGTAGATCTGCTCGTCGCCATGACCTCATTAATAAGCGGGAGCAACTTGCGCACATGGTCGCGCGAGGCCAGTTCCGGCACTACACCACCATACTCCGCATGAAGGGCAATCTGGGTATACAGAGTGTGCGCGAGCAAGCCCCGCTCGCTGTCATATACCGCCACACCTGTTTCATCACAGGATGTCTCCAACCCCAATACACGCATAAACCGACCTCTGACCACCCGCGCAGCAGGAGGCAAACTAATCCAAATCCCCATTAATAGGGGATCGTAGGGGCGCTATGATAAAGGCTGGCCTCGCGAAAACCCAGCACCCTGATCCACCCAAGGTTGCGGCTGCCATAAGAAGCGTATAGAATCCGCACCCCTCGGATACCCCGCCGTGTTTATTCACTGGCGCCTATCCTCAAGACATCATTTATTAGCTCTCTTTTTTAAAGGTAACAGCATGCCTTCAGTAAAAATTAAAGAAAACGAACCCTTTGACGTAGCCCTCCGTCGCTTCAAGCGCGCATGTGAAAAAGCTGGCATCCTGGCTGATGTTCGCGCCCGTGAATGCTACGAGAAACCAACTACCGTTCGTAAGCGTGATGCCGCTGCCGCTGTTAAGCGTCATGCAAAAAAGGTACAACGCGAATCCAAAAAGTTTACCCGTCTGTACTAATCAACTTCGCCGACCTTGTCGGTAGTTGTATTTAGTTTGACCGGTTCCGCTCGTTAGCCTGTTTGCATCTGTCATCTAACGAGTTGTGCGTTCCACTCCTGTACCCAGATTGTTTAATCAATAACCGGTGATTCATGAGTCAACCAACGCTAAAAGACCGCATAAATGATGCCTTAAAGACCGCGATGCGCGCTAAAGAAAAAGAGCGCGTCGCGGTTTTGCGTCTTGTGATGTCTGAATTCAAACGTATTGAAGTGGACGAGCGCATCGAGGTAGATGACGCCCGCGCTTTAGCTGTGCTCGATAAAATGGTTAAGCAGCGCCGCGATTCTGAACAGCAGTATCGCAATGCCGGCCGCCCCGAACTCGCCGAGCAAGAAGCCTACGAAATCACTGAAATCCAGACCTACCTTCCCGCTGCGCTCACCGCTGCCGAGCTTGACGCCATTGTGGTGAAAGCCCTGGCCGATGCCGGTGTCACCGAAGCGCGCGATATGGGCAAAGCCATGGCGCTGATCAAGCCCCAGGTGCAAGGTCGCGCGGATATGGGCGATGTGAGCAAACTGCTCAAAGCCAAGTTGAGCAATTAGTCGCCAACTGCTAGCTTCTAGCCATTCCCTTCAGGCGACGATTTCATGGCCGGCCTTATCCCGCAAAGTTTTATCGATGACATGCTCGACCGCCTCGACATAGTCGATGTGGTCGATAGTCGCGTTAAACTCCGCAAAACCGGCAAAAACTACAGCGCCTGCTGCCCTTTCCACGACGAAAAAACTCCTTCCTTTACCGTAAGCCCCGAAAAGCAGTTTTATTACTGTTTTGGTTGTGGCGCGAGCGGTAACGCGCTGGGTTTTGTAATGGATTACGAACGCCTCAGCTTCCCCGAAGCGGTTGAATCCCTGGCGCGCCTGACCGGGCTGGATGTACCCCGTGAAGTGCAGACCGAGGCCCAGGAAAAGCGTGAACAGGAAAAACGCAGCATTTACACCCTGCTGGAAAAGGCCGACAACTTCTATCAGCAGCAACTGCGCCATCACCCCAGCAAGCACCTGGCAGTCAATTATTTAAAAAATCGCGGCCTGGATGGCAAAACCGCCAAAGCTTACGGCGTCGGCTTCGCCCCGCCCGGCTGGGACAACCTGCTCAAGGCCCTGGCGACCAACGATGATGACAAGCACCTGCTGATCGAAGGCGGCATGCTGATCCACCAGGAGCAGGAAAAGAAACTCTACGACCGCTTCCGCCACCGCATTATGTTCCCGATCCGCGATACCCGCGGTCGGGTAATCGGGTTTGGCGGCCGGGTACTGGGCGATGACAAACCCAAATACCTCAACTCACCCGAAACCCCGGTATTCCATAAAGGCCAGGAACTCTACGGACTTTACGAGGCGCGCCTCGCCTATCGCGAATTACCACGCTTGCTGGTGGTTGAAGGCTATATGGATGTCGTAAGCCTGGCGCAATTTGGCATCAACTATGGTGTCGCCACCCTCGGCACCGCCTGCGGCCCCGACCATCTCGACCGCGCCTTCAAATGCACCAATGAAGTAGTGTTTTGTTTTGATGGCGACAAAGCCGGGCGCAGTGCCGCCCACCGCGCACTGGAAGCATCGCTCGACACCATGACCGATGGGCGCACGGTGAAATTCCTATTTCTACCAGAAGGGGAAGATCCGGACACATTGGTGCGCCAGATTGGCCCGGAGAAATTCGAGCGCATGATCGAACTGGCGGTGCCTTTTGAGGATTATTTGTTTGACGCCGTCGCAGAAGGTTTAAATATCCGCACCATGGAAGGGCGCGCCACCTTTAGCAAACGCGCAGCTCCCTTGCTAGAGCGATTACCCAAAGGGGTATTCCGCGAGCTGATGTTTGAAAGCCTGGCGACCCGCACCGGGCTCAACCGCAACATCCTGCAGGAACTGATCCAGGAGCAACAGGACAAGGGCGACGCGCAGCCACTCTTTACTGCTGCGCCAGCACCCGCAAAACAAGAAGAAACCATCCCCGTTGTCGCCTTGCCTAAAAAACATGAGCCAGAATGGGATCATCCGCCAATCGCGGCTTACGAGGAATACGGCGATTTCCCGCAAGAACTACCGCCTGCCGATTACCATGAGTTTTACGAAGAGCCACGTACCCATCGCAAAGCTGTCAACACAGCCTATCAGCCGGAATTACAGGCCCGTGCTACCAGCAAATACTTAATGCCGCCGGTGCGCAAAGCCTTGGCACTCTTGCTGACATATCCAACACTGGCAAGCCTTGAGCCAAACCATGAAGAATGGTTGATCGATGAAACGGATAGCGACTGCCTGATGCTTGGGCGCCTGTTGAAAGTGTTGCATGAGCGCCCGCACTACAACCTCTCGCATTTGATTGGCTACTGGCGCGGCATCTACGGCGCAGAAAATACCGAGCGACTGGCCGCCGTTGCTGGCCATGACTTATTGCAAGCGGCCAATGCCCTCACCCAAAGCCGACAAGATAAACCCGCTAAAGCCGATTACGATACCCAGGCAGCATTCAGCGATGCCATGGAAAAATTGCGCCAGCAGCAAAAACAGAAAAAAACCGCAGAATCCTTGGCAAAACTAAAAAATGCCGACTTTACTCAACTCACTAAAGAAGAGCGCGACCAACTGGTGCGCGCTGCACTAGCAACAAAAACGCAACCATAAACACCAACACTGGTCAAAAGATGCACGATTTAGCCCTAAACGATTGAAGAATATTGCATCACAACCCAATCGCCTAGAATCCACCCAAGCAAGTGGAGTATAATTTCGGGCTTTGCATTTCACTCATCAGGTTTTAAATAGGGTTTCGAATGTCTGAAGACGTCCAACAGCAACAGTCCCGTATTAAAGAACTGATCGCCCGCGGTAAAGAACAGGGTTATTTAACCTATGCCGAGGTAAACGATCACCTGCCGGAAGACATCTCTGATCCGGATCAGGTCGAAGACATCATCCAGATGATCAACGACATGGGTATCCGCGTCTATGAAACAGCCCCCGACGCCGACACCCTGTTAATGACCGACGGCGATTCCGCCGCCGATGAAATCGCCGCCGCTGAAGCAGCTGCTGCACTGGTTGCCGTAGAAACAGAAACCGGCCGCACTACAGATCCGGTGCGCATGTACATGCGCGAAATGGGCACGGTTGAACTGCTGACCCGCGAAGGCGAAATTGTTATCGCCAAACGTATCGAAGAAGGTGTGCGCGAACTGATGCATGCCATCGCCTACTGGCCGGGTGCAGTACAACAAGTGCTCGATGAATATGCGCTAGTCGCCAAAGAAGAGCGCCGCCTTGCTGATGTAATCATTGGCTGGCTTGATCCGGTAGAAGATATCCCCGCCTCTCTCGCTGAAGTTGAAGAAATCCCCGTTGCCGCCGCCGGTGCAAAACCCGAAACTGATGACGAGGATGAAGAATCTTCCTCAGAAGACGAAGAAGAAGCAGTTTCCGGTGTAGACCCGGAAGAAGCGCGTTTGCGTTTTGAAGAATTGCAAAAGCAGCAAGACAAGACCACCAAAGCGCTTGCCAAATATGGTTACGGCAGCAAGCAGGCCGAAAAAGAATTGTCTACCCTTGGCGACCTGTTCAAATTCTTCAAACTGCCTACACGCCAGTTCGACCCAATTTATACCAAAGCGCGCGATATGCTCGACCATGTGCGCAAGCAAGAGCGCCACATCATGGATCTGTGCACCCGCAGAGCCCAGATGCAACGCAAAACCTTTATTAAAGAGTTCCCCGGTAACGAAACCAACGAAACCTGGCTGCCCGATTTGCTCAAAGGCAAAGTTGAACACGCCGACAAACTCGAACGTGTACTACCTGACGTACAAACTGCACAGCAACAGCTTGCACAAATCGAAGCAGAAAGCGGCCTGAGCCTTGCCAGCATTAAAGACATCAACCGCCGTATGTCGATTGGCGAAGCGCGTGCACGTCGTGCCAAAAAAGAAATGGTGGAAGCCAACCTCCGCCTGGTTATTTCTATCGCGAAAAAATATACCAACCGCGGTTTGCAATTCCTCGACCTGATCCAGGAAGGCAACATCGGCTTGATGAAAGCGGTGGATAAATTTGAATACCGTCGTGGTTACAAATTTTCTACTTACGCCACCTGGTGGATTCGCCAGGCGATTACTCGTTCTATCGCCGACCAGGCGCGCACTATCCGCATTCCAGTGCACATGATTGAAACCATCAACAAACTCAATCGTGTATCGCGTCAGATGTTGCAGGAAATGGGCCGTGAACCTACACCGGAAGAACTCGGTGAGCGTATGGAAATGCCCGAAGACAAAGTGCGCAAAGTATTGAAAATTGCCAAAGAACCTATCTCCATGGAAACGCCAATCGGCGACGATGAAGATTCGCATCTGGGCGATTTTATCGAAGACACCACCATTATTTCACCGGTGGAGTCGGCGACAATGGAAGGCCTGATGGAAGCCACACGCGAAGTACTCGCTGGCCTCACCGCCCGTGAAGCCAAAGTATTGCGTATGCGTTTTGGTATCGACATGCACACCGACCACACATTGGAAGAAGTCGGTAAACAATTTGATGTAACGCGCGAGCGTATCCGTCAGATCGAAGCCAAGGCGTTGCGCAAATTGCGCCACCCTTCCCGTTCCGATCACCTGCGCAGCTTCCTGGATGATTAACCCACAATCGTTCGAATACTGCACAAAATAAAACCCGCTTCGGCGGGTTTTATTTTTTAGTACAAACAATAAGTTACGAACTATAGCCACATGCAAAACTTGTCTCTATAATGCCCGTCCCTGCTGCAAGGCAGTCGTAGTAATTCCTCTTGGGGCCTATAGCTCAGTTGGTTAGAGCATCCGACTCATAATCAATGGGTCAGGGTCATGAAGTTTTAAAGGGCCTATAGCTCAGTTGGTTAGAGCATCCGACTCATAATCGGCAGGTCCCTGGTTCAAGTCCAGGTGGGCCCACCATTTAAACCTTTAAAAATCAAAGAGTTAGGAAATCTAAAGCATCCAACTCTTTCCCCTCTTGGGGCTTTAAACCCTGTAACCCCATCAAACCGCCTCCATCTACATTACTTATCACAAAAAAATCAAAATTTTCTGGGTTACACTGGGGTTACATTGATTTCAATTTGTAAAAAATAATTAATATCTTGTAATGAGCTAAATGATTTTAATGTTGCGACCATAGGCTGTCCGCCATGGACAAGCTTTGATCCGACAGGGCCTTAAAATATCTGCTCCAAACACATAAATTTCGGCAGGTCTTATGAACGAGTTGGATGTCCAGAGCCTTATTCGATATTTTTTTCCAAAAGGCACAAGGGGAACGAGTAGCGAAATTAATTTACACCCAGTGTGGCCACCTGACCTATTCGGTATCACTGCTCATATAGCACTGATAACCGATTGTTACACTGAATTGCTAAATTTTCGCTCCTCTTCCAGTGTGGGGAGCGCATTGTATAGCGAGCAAAAAAGCATAGAGGATACAGGCAAGTCTCTCGCAGATTACGTCGAGATTGATGCTTGTCCTATCGAGGTGATTGAGTTACTTCAAACATCTTGGAAAGAGTTGCTTAAAGGAGATCGCGAAAACGCTGAAACATGGAAGATTTCAATTCTTAGACTGCTTATCATTGCCGATGTGGCCTGCGAGAGCATAGGCTTTTATGATACTCGCCAAAAATTGGCAGCTGATCCAGAAAACGAATACAAGATAAAAAGCTGGATACCTCAGGTTTATGCATGGATGGCAAATCCAGATTTTTATTCCAAGGTAGTGGAATTAGCTGAGAGCGGCAAGACTGACTGGTTTTGGGATTTCCAGGAGTACGTATCGAGTATCGATACTGAGGTACAAACTGAAAAACTATCAGCACCCTCTGCCTGTATTCTTCTCGACTACAGGAAAATGTGTGTATTACCTAAGGGACTTACGCCCAGTGTTGGCTGCACGATTCGCTCACTAACAGTGAATCTTTCGCTACATCCTGGATATGATCAAGTACGCTCAAACTGGTTTAATAACCGTTTTGATTCTCAGTTCAACGAGAAAGAACTTAACGTTCTCATTGTCCCCTACCCATTCACTGTTAACAGGTCTGATTTCCATCCTGGAAAAACCCATATTGATACCGTTCACACCTTCTCTATTACCCCCAATTGGTTGCATCGGCAGCCTGATATTGTGCAATTGATTGAGGCTTTGTTTAGCACGGCAAAGGCCGAAGGTAGAGAGGTTGATGTTGTTATCCTTCCTGAGCTGGCTGTAGATCATGAAACATATTCTGCATTAGCGGGTATGATGGCTGCCCACTCTGAACGTTTTATGATGCTGATTGCCGGCGTTAGCTATATGGATAAGTCAGACAACCATATCAATGCTTCCTATACTGCTTATATCGAAGGGGGAGAAATCCAAGGATACAATATTCAGAATAAGCACCATAGGTGGAAGCTGGACAAGGGACAGATCAAAACGTATAGCCTAAGTGCCCAGCTCAAGCCTGATCACGATTGGTGGGAGAGCACCCATGTCGTTGGACGTACAGTTGATTACCATGTCTTCCAGAAGGGGGCATGTTTTGCCACACTTATCTGTGAAGATCTAGCGCGACAAGACCCATGTAAACCTTCGATTCAGTCGGTAGGGCCCAATTTAATATTCGCGCTCCTCATGGATTCCCCGCAATTCAAAAATCGTTGGCCTGGGAGATATACGACTGGACTGACCGAAGATCCGGGTGCCAGTGTTCTCACCTTATCATCCTTGGGACTTGTCGAGCGCTCAAATTTCTATCACAACAGTACTCGCCGAACTATTGCACTTTGGGGAGATCAAAATGGTATAAGGGAGATTGACTTACCAATAGACCATCATGGAGTCCTATTAGTTTTGGCCAATGTGGAGAAAGAGTTGTATACTTTGGACAATCGCAAGAGTTTTGGCCAGTTCTGGGAGCTTGAAACACTACTTCCTCTGAAAGGTCAAATCTCGTAGCTTAGCCACTGAAGTGAGGGGCAAATAATGTTATTCATACATACCGCACCAGAGCGCGCTGGTTTTTATCGCAATAGTGATTCCGCCAAGGCTGAGGCGTTGGTAATTAAGCAAAACGCTGCTACCGGCCCCAAGCGGCCGAAAGAGTCACCCAAAGAGGCGAGAGAGCGCGTTGACACTTTACGCCGCCAAAAAAGCCTCCAGCAGGCTTAAAGAACTCAAGACTTAGCCCAAATATGAAAGCCAGCCGCTCATAAGAGCCGCTGGCTTTTTTAATTGCTACTAATTTAGAGGTTAAACCTATTGAGGGACAATGGTGACAGGGGGGTCAGAGTGCCAACGGCAAAAGAAGTGCAAATCAACATTGACCGATCAGATCGCGAAGGACTTGCTCATCAACACCACCTCCGTTTTTCTTTGTTCGCAGGTAAGACAATATTTTTGCCTTACGTCGATTCGTTTCGGTAGCTCATCCACCCCACAACTTCCTCAAGCACAGCTGCCGGTGAAACTTCCCTTTGATTCATCGAATTCTCCCATTTCGACCAAATAATTGATAATGCTTGTTCGCTAAAACCATCCCGCCCTTTTGGTTATTTATGATTTTTTTAAAAAAATTAAAAAATAAATAACTTTTTAAATAAAAATATCAATACCAATTTTTTACTTTAAATAAAAATTCACAAAACACAAAAACAATTTTTGCTTTCCAATTTTGGAAATTGGCATTGTGCTTTCATGAATATTTGTTTGCGACGGCACTTTCACTTCCATCGACGACCCACATCATACTGGGTGATTTGCTTTTGGCCCGGCAAGGTCAAACTTACTTGAGGCGATAAGACTACGAGCCCCATCTCAACGACACCCAAGGCTATGGATGTGTGTTATCGCCGCGCCGGTTACTGATGGATGATATGAACCAATCTCATTTCCAATAGTTTGAAAACTTTTGTGAATGTCAGCGCACTTTTTTATACCCAACGTGAAAAAATCACATTCAATTTGTGAATATTTCACACGCATTTTGTGATATTTTTTTTGCAAAAACCTTTTGGCGACAATTAGATTTTTTACGCGCCATTAAATGTTTTTAGACGTTGCACTTGTCACTTTTCTGGAGTATTTCTTAATCCAGATTGAAGATGTTCGCATGGCGGCCATCGCTATAACTGAAGCTATAAAAATTATTATTTTTATTGTGTTTTTTTAGTTTAATTTTTTATTCGATTAATATTGAAAATAATTTCACAACTAACTGCTTTTTTATTAAGGCAATGGTTTTTTTGTCCATATTTTTATGATCAGAAGTTGAATAAAGCTGTTTTCTATCCGCTGTATTTTTTATGCAGAGTCACAAGGTTGTTTGGTGGAATTTTTTAGCACCTATAGTGCATCCAATGCAAAAAAGGAGTGAGTTATGCCCGCAACATTATCCTACCCAGGTGTTTATATCGAAGAGGTTCCCAGTGGTGTGCGCACAATTACCGGTGTAGCGACTTCCATTACTGCTTTTTTAGGCCGTGCTGTCTTTGGCCCCATTAATACACCCGTTACGCTCACTAACTATGGCGATTTTGAGCGCGCATTTGGCGGGCTCGCGGTGGATTATCCACTGGGCTATGCAGTGCGCGATTTTTTCTTGAATGGCGGTGGCCAGGCGATTGTGGTGCGGCTTTATAAAAATCCGCAAACAGTTAGCGATTCCACGGCAACTGTTGCAGTAGATGGCCTGGAACTTAAAGCAAAATCACCAGGTAAGTGGGGCCAAAAGTTGCGGCTGGCAATTGATGTTGAGGTGTCTGATGAGGTGCGGACTAAATTAAATTTAGGTGCAAGTGATCGCCTGTTTAATTTGACAGTATCGCTCGGAGGACGCAGCGAAAAATTTATCAACGTGACTAATAACTCACAAAGCGCCCGCCGTGTTGATCGCGTACTGGCGAGCTCCAGTTTGGTAACGCTGACTTGGCCTAACACTGCGCCTACGCTGCCGCTCACAGGTGCTGCCGTTACTGCCTATGCGGAATTATTGGCCGCACCCACTGACGAAACTAAACAGAAGGCTTATGCCGATGCAGCCAAAGCATTAGTAGATGCGGCAAGTTCTGCCGAGGCGGTGCTTGCTGCCGCACTGGCTGTCAAACCGCCAGTGGCGGGAGATGTAACGGCGGCGCGCACCGCCGTGGCCGCGGCTGAAGCCGCCTTTAAAGGCGACAATGGCCAGGCGTTAAGTTCAGGCGCTGATTTTGAGGGTTCCAAGAACGATAAGACCGGCCTTTACGCGTTGGATAAAGCCGACTTGTTCAACCTGCTGGTAATTCCGCCAGATTCGCGCGGTGGTGATACACCTCCGGATTTCTACCAAACCGCTATCACCTACGCCAGGTCGCGCCGTGCCTTTGTGTTGGTGGATTCGCCAGCAGCCTGGAGCCTAAATCCTGACACTGCTGCCGCTGATGCCCTCGCCGGGTTTGATGCGCTGGGTGTATCGGGTGAAAGCGCCCGCAATGCCGCACTCTATTTCCCCCTGTTGAAAGAAGTTGATCCGCTGCGCGATGGCCAGGTGGATAACTTTGTTCCCTCCGGTGCTGTGGCCGGTATTTTCGCCCGCACTGACGCGAGCCGTGGCGTGTGGAAAGCGCCCGCGGGGTTGGATGCGTCAATCAATGGCATCCAGGGCCTGAATGTGGTGCTTAACGATGCAGAAAATGGCTTGCTCAATCCCACAGGCATCAACGTGCTGCGCGCCTTTCCCGGCAGCGGGCGAGTGGTCTGGGGCGCTCGCACCCTGCGCGGTGCGGACAAACTGGCGGACGAATGGAAATACGTGCCGGTAAGACGCACGGCACTCTTTATCGAAGAGAGCCTCTACCGCGGCACCCAGTGGGTGGTGTTCGAACCTAACGACGATCCCCTTTGGGCGCAGATTCGTCTGAACATAGGGGCTTTTATGCACAATCTGTTTCGTCTGGGCGCCTTCCAGGGCAGTACACCGAAGGACGCTTACTTTGTGAAGTGCGACAAGGAGACCACGACCCAAAACGACATCAACTCCGGGGTCGTGAATATAGTGGTTGGCTTTGCACCGCTCAAACCGGCGGAGTTTGTGGTGATCAAGCTCCAGCAGATCGCCGGGCAAATTGATGTGTAGAGCTGAGTCGCTAACCACTTTCATTGAACTCTAGAGGGACACTGCCATGGCACAATTTAGCGTTAATGCACAGCGTTTTGATCCGTACAAAAACTTTAAATTCCGCGTGAAATGGGATGGCAAATACGTGGCCGGCGTAAGTAAAGTCGGCTCACTCAAGCGTACCACCGAAGTGGTTAAGCACCGCGAGGGCGGCGACCCAAGCAGCAGCCGTAAATCTCCCGGCCGCACCGAGTTTGAGGCCATTACACTAGAGCGCGGCGTCACCCACGACAAGGAGTTTGAGCAGTGGGCCAACAAGGTGTGGAATTTTGGCGCTGGTCTCGGTGCCGAGGTGTCGCTCAAAGATTTCCGCAAAGACATTATTATCGAGTTGTACAACGAGACAGGCCAGTTGGCCGTCGCCTATAAGCTGTTCCGTTGCTGGGTATCGGAGTTCCAGGCATTGCCTGACCTGGATGCCAATGCCAATGCGGTGGCCATCCAACATATCAAGCTCGAAAACGAAGGCTGGGAGCGCGACTACGAAGTTGGCGAGCCCGGCGAGATCACTTTCACTGAACCGCAATAATCATGCATTCACTTACTGCCAAGGACTTGTTGGCGGCATGGGAGCGAGGATTATCGCAAACCAGTGCGCGCCGTGTGATTACGCTGCTGGCCGAGGTCTATCCCGAGCTGGGTGAAGGGTTGCTGCTGCAACTGCCTTTGGGCCAACGCGACAGCTTGGTGCTAGCGGCGCGAGAGCGGCTGTTTGGCAACCGTTTAGTGAGCCTCGCCCAGTGCCCGACCTGCGCGCAGCCACTGGAATTTGAGCTGGGCGTGGGCGATATCCGTGTGGCTGAGCTGCCGCCTTTACCCGAGCAGTTGAGCTGCGAACGCGAGGGCTATGTGCTGGATTTTCGTCTGCCCGATAGCCACGACCTAATGTTCGCCGAGGCCCAGGCCAATCCTGAGGCGGCCTATCATGCGCTTATGTCACGCTGCCTCCTGGGAGCCAAACGCGGTAAACATCGCCACCAGGCCAGTGAGCTGCCTGTACCGGTGCTTGCCGCCCTGGAAGATGCCATGGCCGCCGCCGATCCCCAGGCCAATACTCAACTCGACCTCAACTGTCCCGCCTGTGCCCACCGCTGGCTGGCGGCTTTTGATATCGCCAGTTTCCTATGGCGAGAACTCCACGCCTGGGCACAGCGCCTGATTGGCGAAATCCATCTACTCGCCAAACACTATTCCTGGACCGAGGCCGACATACTCGCCATGACGCCCACACGACGCCGGCTCTACCTGGAGCAACTGTCATGAGCCAGTATTTGAGCCATATCGCCAACCTGGTGTTCAACCGTGTGGCGGTGGTGCAGCCGCGGTTGGCCAGCCGTTTTGAAGGCGCCGCGAGTGTTGCACCAACAGAGGATAACCAGCAAAGGGTCGCCGAGGCACCGGTGAGCCATAGCCAGGCTATTCAGCCGGAACAACTGCAACCTGCCCCCGCCAGACAGCCCCACGCCGAACCAGCTGCCGCTACAACCAACACAAAACCATCGTCAACGCCGGTGTTGGAAGCTCCGGCGATACACCCACAAATACAGCCCGCCACCACGCTTGAGCAAGCGCCTGTCGCAATTGAGCCGCAGATTCTGGTACAGCAGCTGGTGCGCGAAAGACCCCAGGAGCAGCCGCTGCTGGTATCGGCGCCAATCCCATCTTCTGCGGCGACGACCGAGCCGGGGCAACCGGGAGTCGAACGGATCATTGAGCGGTCGCTGGCGATTGAACACCAGACTGAGGCGTCTGTATCCAATAAAGCTGATATGAGCCCGCTTAGTCACAGGCTGGAGCCCAAGGTAGAAGTACCCACTGCCGCGAATAAGACACCCCATATCCAAACCCGTATTCCCGCACCTGAGCCCGTTTTCCAAGCCATAACCCAGCGCCCGCTTGTGCAGGCGGAAGCAGTAGCGCCGGCCCCCAGCATCCAGGTGTCTATCGGCAGGATCGAGATCCGCGCCAACCACGCTACGACGACCCAATCCGCCAAGGCTAAAGCGGCGCCGGCCACTCTGAGCCTGGACGACTACCTCAAACAGCGTAAGGGAGACAGGTGATGAGTAACTCCCTTGCCGTCGCCACAGTCACCGCCGCGCTGGCGGCGCAGATTACCCAGTCGATCCAACAAGTGGTGAGTGGAGCCCAGGTAGTGATTGGCCGCCCACAAACCACGCCGCCACAAGAGGCGACTCATTGGGTGCAATTGTTCCTCTACCAGGTAGTGCCCAATGCCGCCCTGCGCAACGCTGATCTGGTTACGCGCAATAGCGCAGGCAAGTTGGTACAGCGGCCGCAGGTGGCGCTGGATCTGCATTACCTGCTCGCCTTTTACGGTGAAGAAAAAGATTTTGAGCCCCAGCGCATGCTGGGCGCTGTAACGCGCGACCTGCACGCAAACCCGGTACTGCTGCCGGCGATTTTGGAAAACGCTATCAACTCCTGGCCGTCGCTGCAGGGCTCCAACCTTCACCAGCAACTGGAACGAGTCAAGGTGACGCCCTTGCCGCTCAGTTTGGAGGAATTATCCAAACTCTGGTCGGTATTCTTCCAAACGCCCTACGCACTTTCGCTGGCATACAACGCCAGCCTGGTATTGATCGAAACTGACGACCTGGTGGAGCCAGCACTGCCTGTGCTCCAGCGCGGCGAGAACGACCAGGGGGTGGATACGCTGTTGGGCGCCATTCCACAGCTTGAAAAAATCCATATAGGCTTCGTTGAGGATGCAGACTTACCGCCGCTACCTTCATTGCCCAATGCCTGGCTGGGTTTGCGGCTGGGCATTCAGGGCCAGCACCTGGCGGGCGACAGCCTCAGCCTGCGCTTTAGCCACTCACGCAGCGAGGATCTCGGATTGGTCGACCTGGAACTGGTGATAGACGCCAGCAACCGCAGCGCAACCTCGATCAACTTCACCCTGCCCAATGATGCCCAGGCGCAAAGTGACTGGGCCGCTGGCAGCTACTCGGTGGTGGCGGTGATCACCCAGGGCACCCGGGTGCGCACCAGCAATCCGCTGATCCTCAATCTGGGTGCACGCATCACCAAGATTATCCCGGCCAATCCCGTTGCAATTGCTGGTGATGGGTCAGCCAGCCTGGGGCTCACCGTCAGCCCACAAATCTTGCCCGACCAGGAAGTAACCTTGCTATTGGGTGGCCGGGAGCTTATTGCCGAGCCGCTGTCCAGTGCTGGCAGCCAGGTGGATGTGGTAATCGCCGATGCAGATCCACTGGCCTTGCAGCCGGTTTATCTCCGGGTGGACGGGGTGGACAGCCTGCCTATCGCGCGAGCCATCAACCCGCCGCGCTTTGTGTTTGATCCGCTCCAGCAAGTGGAGATTCAATGATGGGGACGTTTGCGATAAGGAGGAGCCTGGCATGACTGAACACGCTCAGTGGCTGGCCGCCAACAAAGCCTACTTGCTGGATTACATCCGCTGGGTGCAACTGCGGTTGGAGCGCTACATCGCCAGCTTGCCGGTGGTAAATCCCCAACCGCTCTTGCCGCAGGTGGAGACCAAAAAACCGCCCATGTTTAGTTTTGGTAAGGGGCCGCAAGCCATCACCGCGCCCTTGCCCAATACCTATGATGCTGCGGCCATCGACAGTGAGCTGGAAAAAGTCGCCGCCTCCCTGAGCGCTGCCGAGAGCCAGGAGCCGCCGCCAGCGGCCATTATCCTCAGCCGCCAATTCGGTCTCAGCCGCTTTGAGCGCGATATCCTCATGCTCAGCGCCGCCCTGGAGCTGGACGGTAAAACTGCCGCTCTCTGCGCCAAAGCGGCACTGGCTGTGCGGCCCTACCCGACCTTTGCACTGGCCCTGCAAATCTTTGATGGGACTGAATGGGACGCCCTGTCTGCCCATCGCCCCCTACGCTATTGGCGCTTGCTGGAGATCAACCAACCGGGCGCTGAGCCGCTGGTCACCAGTGCCCTGCGTGCCGATGAGCGCGTGGTGGGTTATATAGTCGAACCCCAGCACCAATTGGATGATCGCCTGCGAGCCTTTGTGTCGCCCCTGCCCGCGCCGGATACCGAAAGCCAAACCCTGGCCAACTCACAACGCAAGCAAGTACGTGTCCTCAAAGATTACCTGGATCGCCAGCAGGCCCTGGGAGCGGCCGATAGCAGAATCCAGCTCACCGGCCCCGAAAGCCCTGCCAAGCTGGCGATTGCCCGGCAAGCACTGGCACCGCTGGGAATAAACCTGGTGCAATTAAGGCTGGAAAGCCTGCCCAACCAACCCGCCGAGCTGGAGCAACTTTTGCGGCTCTGGGGCCGCGAGCGCTTACTGCTGCCAGTGGCACTCTATGTGGAAACCCATCAATTGGACCAGGCGAGCGATGCCCATGGTTCTTTATTGCAACGCCTGGCCACCGCTGGCGGGATAGTGATTATCGCCAGCCGCGACCTGCGCCCCGAGCTGGATAGCCTGAACCTGGAAGTGAACAAGCCCTTGCCAGTCGAACAATTGCATGCGTGGCAGGCCCTCCTGGGAGAAAACCAGCACGGGCTGGCCAGCCAACTTGCCGCCCAGTTCAGCCTCGACATAGGTGTCATCGACCGCTTGGCCCGTGAAGCCCTGGCGCTTGACCAGGAAGCCGCTGAGCAGGAGGAGCAAGCCGTTGACGTTGACCAGGACCAACAAGCACAAGCACAAGCACAAGCACAAGCAGAGAACCTACAAGAAATACCGATAGAAGACGAGGAGCCAGCGCCCAGCCTCAAACAGCGCCTTTGGCAGGCCTGTCTCGCCAAAACCAGCCCGAGGCTGGATCAACTCGCACAGCGACTGGATGCCAAAGCCACTTGGGAGCAGCTTGTCTTGCCAGAAGAGTCGCTCAAGCTGCTGCATCAGGTATGCGCACAAGTTGAACAACGCATGCAGGTGTATAGCGACTGGGGGTTTGGCGAGCGCATGAATCGCGGTATGGGTTTAAGCGTGCTCTTTGCCGGCGAGAGTGGCACCGGCAAAACCATGGCCGCCGAAGTGCTGGCCAACGCACTCAACCTGCACCTCTACCGTATTGACCTCTCTGCGGTAGTCAGCAAATACATAGGCGAGACAGAGAAAAACTTGCGCCGCCTGTTCGACGCCGCCGAAGACGGGGGCGCGATACTGTTCTTCGACGAAGCCGATGCCCTGTTCGGCAAACGTAGCGAAGTCAAAGACAGTCATGATCGCTATGCGAATATTGAAATCAACTATCTACTGCAGCGCATTGAGTCCTATCGCGGCCTGGCCATACTCGCCACCAATGTGCGTAGCGCACTCGACCAGGCATTTATGCGGCGGCTGCGCTTTATCCTCAGCTTCCAATTTCCCGCTGCGGCCCAGCGCGCAGATATCTGGCGCAAGGTCTTCCCCGCCAAAACCCCCTTGAGCGAGCTGGACTATCAGCATTTGTCCCGCTTTAACCTCACCGGCGGCAGCATCCACAACATCGCCCTCAATGCAGCCTTTCTAGGCGCGGGCAGCGAAGAGCGCAAAGTCACCATGCCCTTGGTGCTGGACGCCATCCGCGGCGAAATGCGCAAACTGGACAAGCCCGTCAACGAGGCGGAGTTTCGTCAGATGGGCATTGCTGGAGCCAAGTCATGACGTCATCTGCGAGCCCGGCCAATATCCAACTCAATATAGATCGCCTGGTATTGGATGGCGTCAACCTCAACCCGCGAGAGCGCCAGCAATTGCAGAGCAGCATAGAAGCTGAGCTGGGCCGGCTACTCGGCGAGCAGGGTTTGCACGTCGGCCTGGTGCAGGGGCTGGCAGTGCCCAAGCTCACTGCTGCCCCGGTGCAAATGAGCGCTGCGCCCGAGCAATTGGGCCGCCAGATAGCCGCATCTGTGTATGGAGGTATAGGCAATGGCCCAGCTAAACCTTAAACCTGCCAGCTATTTACCACCCCTGCATGCGGCCAGCAAAGGTGTGTTGCAGCGCAAATGCGACTGCGGCAACCACAGCAGTGGCGGCCAATGCGAAGAGTGCAACAAGAAAAAAATCCAGCGCAAGCTGAGTGTGGGCGCGAATAATGATCCTCTGGAATCGGAAGCGGATCGCGTAGCCGATCAAGTTGTGACAGGTGCGGCGGTTGCTCCCGTAAGCAATTTTCAAGCGCCGCTGGTACAGCGCGATGGCCCCGCCGTTGATACCAAAACTGATGAAGAAAAATACAAAGAGGGCGGCAAAAAAGTATTGGAAGCCTTTTTGGAGACCTCAGTCGGTAAGCAGCTGACAGAAGATGCCAAAAAAGCCATGTTTGATAATTGGTACGGACGGATTATCACCGGCACTACCGCCGTCGGTACTATTACCGCACTGGCGGCTGCGGAAAAAGAATTGCCCGCGCAATTGCCAGAAATACCGCTGGATTTTTTAAAGCCGGGCCTGAGCGTAAAATTTGAATACAACGGCCCGGTCAACAAACCCACGGGCGCCATGCTTACGTTTATTTTTAAAGAGCAGGGTTCCGCTAAAAAGAAACCGGGAGAAAAATTTCCCGAGCTGGCTCCCATACGCCAGGCTGAAAAAATGTTTCCCCGTCCGCAGCCAATGGGTGGCCCCGATCAAAAATTTTGGGATCAATATCAACTGCAAGAATTACAAAAACGCCTGCCGAGTTTAAAACCTATTCCGCAACAAGCGCCGGAAAAGAAATCCCCCTTTCAACTCACGCCACCCGAGTTTGGCCCAAGCCCTGGTTACAAACCACCATCACTGTTTGGTGATCAATTCAAACTCAACCTGGATGGCGATAAAAAGAAAAAAGATGACGACAAAATCCAGAAAAAGGCGCGTGTCGGTGCCAGCAACGATCCGTTAGAAACGGAGGCAGATGCTATCGCAGATCAGGTGCTCGCCAATTCCGCTGCACCAGTGCGTATCACACCAGCCAATGCAGCCATTCAACGCGCAAGTGCGGATACTGAAAGCAGCGCACCATCCAGCGTCGAGCAAACAGTGCAAGGTTCTGGCAAGCCGCTTGACAGCAATACACGTGAGTTTATGGAATCGCGTTTCGGCCAGGATTTTTCGCACGTGCGCATACACCAGGGCAGCAGCGCCGAGCAGTCTGCACGGGATGTCAACGCCCATGCCTACACACTAGGCAACAATATTGTGTTTGGTGTCGGGCAATACAATCCGCACTCGCAAGCAGGTAAGCGCTTGCTTGCCCATGAGTTAACCCATGTGTTGCAGCAGTCGGGTACAACCTCCAGCTTGCAACGAAAACCTGCAAAAAAAGCAGCCCCGACATCGCCCCCCAAAACCAAGCCCACCAATAAAAAAGAGCCTAAAAAAGAGGCCAAAAAAAATGAACAGAAAGCGCCAAAAAAAACGGCTACCAACGCCCCTAAAATGGCAGTCACTGCTTCAAAAAATGGAGCACCCTGCGCCTGTTTAGTGGTAGTCCACAACGACGAGCGCAATGCGCGTAAAACGGCGGAGTTGATGCATGCAAATTGCGCTTACAATTTGGCTTTGGTAAATCCGGATTCCGGCGGCAGAGAAGTCCATATCCCCGGAAAAAAAGGTACGGTGGACCCCAACTCGTTGTTTCCGCCCGACATTGCCGAATCCTGCCTCAACAACCCAAAGGGATGCAGTGATTTTCTGGTAGACAAAGCCAATTCAACGGATCCAGTTGAGATTGAAAAATTTGTCCAGATCCAATATTTCATGTCTATTTCAGAATGCTCCAATGGCTTTTCACTGCCTGTAGTGGCTTTGCACAATAACGACACCGAAGACACCAAAAATTTCACCAAGAACAAAAAGAGCGCGGAGAAAAAGGACGTCGACAATTTAAAAATGGATATCGATAAAAGCAAAAAGGAAACCGGGGACGATCGTATTGCAAAATTAAAGGAAATGATCAAGGACAAGTTTGGCGGCGATAAGGTTGTTAAAGAGACAACGGAAACTCCCGGCAAAACGAATATCTTCCGCTGGTGCGCCTCTAAAGATTTATCCCAATGCCATATAGGTGATCCTGCCAATCCCGATAATGTCACCTGGGTTACCAATGCTGCCGATTTCGCCAAACTGCAAACCCAAAATATCAATGTGGCGCTACAAAGTGAATTACCAGGTAAGAAAAGTGAATCTGAAGGCGATTTGTCAACGTTATTTTTGCATTTGCCAAAAATTGTTGCCAAGGGATTGTTTAACGATGTCTCCGATGTTTTTCGGATTTTAAAGTTGCTGTACCCCAAATTATTTTTGGAAGAAAAACTTTCTCCCGATGTAGAGCAAGCACTGAAGGCAATGATTGGCGACATGTTGCATTACGTCAATATTGAAACGCCGGGCAAGGCTATATCAGACCAAAGCGATTCAGAGCGCGCTCGCAATTACGACGCAATAGTCGCCGTACTCGATACGCTCGGTTTGCATTGTTGCGGAAAAGATACGGGCAAAGCCGATGAGGCAATCAAGGGCGGGTTAAAACTCGACAAATAGAAAACGGCTAATTTTCAATACACCTATAAATCATGTTAAGGATTTACGCTATGTCTAGCGGTGTGGTTAATGCAGCGGCAGTGCAATCTGTTAAAGCGCCAGATATAACACTATCTGGCGCTACCAGCATGCAACGCAAATGCGCCTGCGGCAACCACAGCAATGGCGGCGACTGCACTAACTGCGCGAAGAAAAAACTGCAGCGTAAATTGAGTATAGGTTCGACAACTGATCCGCTGGAATTGGAGGCAGACCGCGTGGCGGAGCAAGTGCTAGCCAATGGCCCAACCCATTCTTTTAGCAAACTATCTGCACCCGGTATCCAGCGCCGGGCTGAGCCATCTGCTGCTCAATCAGATGAGCAATCAGAAGCAGCTCCTGCGAGCGTAGAAAATGTCCTGGCCGGTTCAGGCAGTCCCCTGCCAGCTGTAATACGTGAGGATATGGAGCAAAGATTCGGACAAAATTTTTCGCATGTCCGTATGCACACAGGAAGAGCAGCTGAACAATCCGCGCGTGAAATAAATGCCAACGCTTATACGGTTGGCAACAATATTGTTTTCAACTCCGGAAAATTTTCACCGTCGACTCACGAAGGTAAACGATTGCTTGCACATGAACTAACACATGTGGTGCAGCAGTCCGGCCAAACCGGCTCAGACATTACACAGGGAGTTCCTGTTATACGCCGCAGTTCTGCGCCGAATAAAATCTTGCGCTCTGCCAGTGGTAATGCGCCGCAAACAAACGGTAATGCACCCACATCGCAAATTGTACAAATTGATAACAATGTGATTGCAGAGATAGGTAAAGGTAACGCGGCTGTGGCCCAGGCGCTTCGTCAGCTGTGCGCAACACCCGGCGTGACGGTACAAATCGATCGTGGTGTTTATACGGCTGAAACTACATCGCCAGGTCCGCAAGTTAGTGAGGATGAAGTTGCCGCGCGCAAGCTGCTGATTGAATCCTTGAATATTAAAGTGACTACCGTTTCATTCGCGCAGCGCGCTCAGACTTACGCTGATTTCGCACAAGATGGTGGAAGTTTCGGCAAGTATGGCGCACCGGAAGTATCCAAGAAAATGCAAAAGGGATTTGATGACTTACCGCATGTGGCGAGTGCAAGAGCAAGCGGTGCACAGATATGGTCGTTCGATAATCTTGTAAAAGAAAATGCGACCAAGTTAGGTATGACGGTTTTTCCCGGCTCGAATTTACCTACCATCCAAAACGTCCCCAGCAGTGCTAACAACATTAAACAATTAGTGCCTGAGGTTGTAACTGCCGCGAATAAAGCGGCTGCCGCTACGCCGCAAACTACACCACAAACTACACCGCCGCCAGCCGCCGCTGCCCCCGCAGCCGCAACGCCACCACCAGCGTCCGCCGCACAACCCATTCCGCCGCCGCCCGATTGGCTAACGGCCAAACAACCGGTAAGGCCTGCGGCGCCGGCGGCCGTGGTAGCGACTAACGATCCACGTTTGGTGGGGCATCTCTATTCGCCCAATCTGGAGCAGGAATATCGCAACCAGCAATTGCTCAGGCGTTATTCGCAAGCGGGGCTGGAGATGTTAGAAGCGAAAGAAGCTAAAGAACCCCTGTCGGATGAAGAGCAAAAAATAAAAGCAACGTTGACCGCACAGGTTGCGGCAGCACAGGCCCGCGTACTGCAAGCGCGCAAAGATGCCGACATGCTGAAAAGCCCGGCGACAACGCCGCAACAAATTCAGGAGATGTTGGCGCGTCGCGGTGTAGCTGTTCCTGTTGCCCCGCAAACCCACGCAACGGGTAGTGATTTATTGGACCCTGCCAGGGGCGCCGCCAACGCGGATTTTAATCGTCGCTACGCTGCGAGCAAAAAAGCCTATGACACTTTTGGCGATGATGCAGATGCAATATTGCCGCCTGAACTTCGCCTTACACCGGCTGAACGCAAAGCCGGTAAAGCGTTAGTGGATCAACAGAGTGGCTGGAATCTTGACGACAAAGGTTTTACTAAAAAAAGTGCGACTGCAGTCAGCAAAACACATATCGATGGTTCAGGTATGCCAGTGGCCGTTACGGATACAAAATCCGCTACCACCGCTATAGGTTTTGGCACCGCATCGCGTGCTACCAGCGATAAACGCAGCAGCGTGTCTGGCGATACATCCATTACCAGCGATAAACAAAGAGCGGCGTCGGTTGATCTTATTAAGGGTGAGGCCAGCGTTTCCAAAGGTAAGGCGACAGAATTTACCGATGAATCAGGCACTACTAAATTTTCCGACAAAACAACTTACTCCGCCGGCCTGAGTGGCATCACCAGAACGCGTGACGAATCAACACAGGTTGATAGCAAACTCGATTCCACCAGCAGAAGTTTTGGCTTGTCGCGCAGCCCTGGCCAATTGGGTTTAAGTGCGGGTGAAACGATTAAATCCGGCACCGTGATCGGCCCCGCTGATGCGCAAAAAATGGATAAGGGCACCGAAAAAACTAACAAGGTTACCGGCGGCCTGGTGTCTGATGACAAAGGCACAGGTATTGGCGGCCTCGCGTCCAGTGATCGCAAAACCTTGTTTGGCGATGGCAAATCCGCCACTACAACGGTGGCGGCGGGTGGACGCTGTCAGGTGTTGGTAAAACAAATTGACGGTGTATCGCCACCAAAATTCACCATTACTACAACGATTTCATTTGATTTGAAATTGGGTGCCGGTGCCAGCAAAGAGTTGGAGGCAAAACCGGAAGCGCAAAAAGATACAGGGTTGAAAGCGAATGCGAGTATAAGCGGGAGCGCATCGCTGGGAATGTACGCGGCCTTTAAACGCGAGCTGGGCGAAGCCGAAGCGCTGAAGTACGTGGAATATGTTCGCCAGAACGGCAACGGTTCTAAATTACCTGAGCATATGATTTTGGCCACCGGTGCTTCCGAGAGCTGGGCAGCAGCGAAGAAATTGTGGCAGGCCATGAATGGATCGCCGCAATTGTTAAAGAGCATGAACCCTGGCGAAGAGGTGGAAACCAATGCGGAAGTTAGCGGCGATGCGAAACTCGGCGTAGGCGGCGGTGAATCCAAACCCGGCGGTTTATCGCTGGGCGGCGATGTAAGTGCGAAAGCCAAACACAAAATTAACGTGAAAAAGAAAGTGATGCCCGATGGCAAAATCCAGGTCACCGCATTGGTGGATGACGAAGGTGAAGTAGGTGGATCACTGAGTGGCGGCTTTGGCGCTGCGGGTATGAAGCTCGGCAAATCCTGGACGGCGGGCGCCGGCAAAACCATCGTATTTGTCATAGATCCAAAAGATCCCGCATTTGATTCGATGATAGCGGTTATCGATAGCGCAACTTCACCAGAACAGTTGGAACAGATCGCGCGGCAAAACCCCAGCCTGGTGGCCGCCAAAACCGATAAAACGGTAGAGGGTGAAGGAACTACGGTAGGCGCGACCCTTGGGCCTGCAAGCCTCGATCTCGGCGGCAAAGGCAAACTGACTTCTGAAATTACACGCGATGGTGCCGGCAATGTTATCGGCTCCAAATTTACCGGCGAGAACCAGGGCGGCGGCACGTTTGGCGTTGGCGAATTCAAAGCCGGGGATTCACAAACCGAAACCTATGTGGGTGAAGTGGATAGCAAAGGCCGCGCACGCGGTGATTTATCGCAAACCAAAAAATCCACCAGCTTGAGCAAGAGCCTGGTTAAAGCCGGCGATAAAATTACCCAGGATCCGCTCGGTACTTTAATGACACCCAGCAAATTATTAGAAGAAGAAACCGAGCAGCAAGGCACCGCCGTAGCGGATCCGGAAATCATGAGCATTTGCTACGAAGCAATCAACATCGGTAAATGGAACGGTAAAGTCGGTGGTTATCGTCGTGATGACTGGATTGCCACCGGCCAAAAAATTCGCGGTGCCTGCGTTGTGCGCGGCAGCGGCCGCACAGCGGAAATTATCAGCGTCGATAAAAATACTGTGCAGCAAGCAATGGCCACCTGGATGAAAGCCGATGCCGGCGGCCGCAAGGAAACACTCGATTCGCTGATTCGTCCACTCGGCGGTATGCCCAGTGGCAAAGCCTACGCCTTCCCCGATGGTACTGCCGATATGAAAGTGGAATGGGATGCGCTGGTAATTGCTGATCCACTGGAAGGCGCGCGCGCAAAACTTTCCGCGAATAAACCCCAGGAAGCGCTGGCAGAGATGCAAGCGTTAAAAAATCGTGTGGCAACGCTTTACTCGCGCGTTAACAGTGCGGCGAGTAAATGGGCTGGCTTGGAAATCCAGCACGCGGAAATGATGGGTCACATCAACACTCGCGTAAACGAAATCAACACTGCAATTCGCGATTTAACCAAACAACTTCCCGCTGCCGCTCCTGCCAAATCCAATGGTGCTGCTGCGCCCGCTGTCACCACAGTGCCTACCGCTGCCGAAGTTAAACAACAAGAAGATCGCGATCGCGCCAGCGAGGCCAATGCAGATCTGGATGTGTACAACAACAATATCGCGACGATGAAAGGGTATGCGGAATCCGTGCTTAACAAACTCGGCCAGGCAGAGGCAAAAATTAATGACAATGGCTTCTTTTCCGGGAGCAAATCAAGCCGACTTATTGAGGCGGGGCCCGCGATTAAAGAAGCGGAAGATTTATTGAAAATTTGGGATGGACTCTACTGGCCCACCTACAAAATTTACGAAAAATGGTCGCCCCATTTGCAATTGGATAAATCGCGCCTCGAAAAACTTCACCCGGCCGGCGCCCGTGGGCGGTGGCGCCAGGTGTATGACCAAACACGCGATTCATCTATGGCAGGGCGTTAATGATGTGCGATCAGATGAAAGGAAATAATCCATGAGCAGCTTCCCCGGCACTCCCAAAATCATCAAAGGCGGCATCGTATTAATCGATCCGGTGAGTGGTGCTGTGCAGCGAATTATTGCGTTGCAGTACAACCCGGAGAGTCTTTCGCGCAGCTTGCAAATACAAGGAATTGGCGAAAACGGCGAGCGTTCGGAAGCCTTGCGTTTGAAAGGGCCGCCGGTGGAGACAATCAAAGTAGAAGCGGAAGTGGATGCAACTGATCAGTTGGAAATTGTTAATGGCACGGCGATCAGTGTGGGCTTGCATCCACAACTTGCCGCACTCGAATTAATTATTTATCCATCGAGTAGCGAGTTGCAGAGCAAGAACAGTTTGGCGCAGAGCGGCACTTTGGAAATTGCCCCCATGGAGTCCTCACTCATGTTGTTTGTGTGGAGCCAGCATCGCGTTGTGCCTGTGCGCCTCACGGAATTCAGCATCACAGAAGAAAGTTTTGACGTAGCACTGAATCCCGTTCGCGCGAAAGTGAGTTTGGGTTTGCGTGTGCTCAATGTGAATGATCTGGGGTTCAGTCACAAAGGTGGCAGTTTGTTTATGAGTTATTTGCAACAGAAAGAGCAGCTCGCAAAGAAGTTGGGCGATAGCAGTTTTGCGAGCTTGGGGATTAGTGGGGTTTGAAGATTTACTAGTGACATTGAAGGACATTTAGAAGGGAATCGTCATCCTCGCGCAATAAGGATGACGACTCACAGTAACAGTAATAAATCACGAAGACTCAGTAACACATTATTTTTTAGGGAGACGAAGGATGACCGACCCCAATTTGGCCTTACAGCAATTACTACAGTTAAGTGCGACTGCATCCAGCCTGCCGCCAACCAGCCGTTATTACGGGCTGCCGGTGTTGGTGCGCGAGGCGTCCGACGGCACTAAAACAGCTTATTTCCAGCGCAGGCTCGTACCGCAACCTGAACGATTTGATTTGCTGCAAGAGCATGTCGTCACCCAGGGTGAGCGGCTGGACAATGTCACGGCGCAATTCCTCGGCAACCCCGAGTTGTTTTGGCGCCTGTGCGATGCCAACCGCGCTTTGCATCCGCGCGAATTGGAAGAAGCGGGTTTCCGCTTGCGGATTACCTTGCCCGAGGGAATTCCGGGAGCGCCTCATGCTTAAAGGTGTGCATTTGTCGCTGATGATCGGCCCGGTGGTGCCTATTCCAGTATCGCAATCGGTGCTGGAGGCGTTGACGGAAATTGAAGTCTCCACCGGCGAAAGCGGTGGCGGCTTTCAGCTGAAATTTCGCATCGATAAAAACTCGCCGCTACAAATTTTATTTTTGCTCACCGGTGGCAATCCGATTTTATTGATGCGCGTGGTGATTGTGGTGACCTTGAATGGCTCATCCACCGTGATCATGGACGGTGTTGTCACCAACCACGAAATGGCCTCGGGTGGCGATACCAGCCATCCGGTACTGGTGATTACCGGCGAGGATGTCAGCCGGGTGATGGATTTGATCGATTTCAGCGGCTTTCCCTTTCCTGCCATGCCCGCCGAGGGGCGCGTTGGGTTGCTACTACTCAAGTACGCCATGTTCGGGGTTATCCCCATGATCATTCCCAGCGTCATGATCGATGTGCCCATTCCCACCGGCAATATTCCCGCCCAGCAGGGCACGGATCTCAAATACATACAGGCATTGGCCGCGCAGGTGGGCTATGTGTTTTACATAGAGCCGGGCCCGGCGGTGGGTACGAATGTCGCCTATTGGGGGCCGCGCATTAAGGTTGGCGTACCGCAACCGGCACTCAATGTGGATATGGATGCGCACACCAATGTAGAGAGCCTGAGCTTCAGCTTCGACAACCAGAAAAACCGCCTGCCGATTGTGTATATCTACAACGAAGCGAGCAAAGTGGTCATCCCTATTCCTATTCCGCCCATCACGCCGCTCAACCCGCCGCTCGGGTTGGTGCAGCCATTTCCCAGCAATTTGGGCGATCTCAAACCCTTCCGCGCCGACCTGTCCAAGTTCTCCATTCCCAAGGCGATCATGATCGGGCTGGCAGAAGCCTCATTGACGGCGGATGCGGTGACCGGCACGGGTACGTTAGATGTGCTGCGTTATGGCCGGCTGCTCAAAGCCCGGTCGCTGGTGGGTGTACGCGGGGTGGGTACGCCTTACGACGGCCTGCATTACGTTACTAACGTGAAGCACAAGATCAAACCTGGCCAATACAAACAGGAGTTCCAACTCAGCCGCAACGGGCTGATTTCGACGATTCCCAAAGTAGTTGCTTAAAGAGGCGGTGGCATACATGAGTAGCGAGACAGAAGGCGCAGCCAAGCGTTATTACGGCAAGTACCGCGGCACGGTGATCATGAATGTAGACCCGGAGCAGCGCGGCCGCATTATGGCCATGGTGCCGGATGTGCTGGGGTTTATCCCGAGCAGTTGGGCCATGCCCTGCTTTCCTATTGCCGGCAAACAGAACGGTTTTTACGCCATCCCCAAAATTGGCGATGGCGTCTGGATCGAGTTCGAGCAGGGCGATCCCGATTACCCGATTTGGGTGGGAAGCTTCTGGGGAATTGTCGCCGAGGTGCCGCTGGCAGCGCTGGCGGGCAACCCGGCTGATCCCAATATCGTCATCCAGTCATTGCTGCAACAGCAAGTAATCGTCAGCGATATGCCACCTGCGCCACCGCCCCCGGTCATGCCGCCTATCCCCACTACCGGGGGCATCATCCTGCGCAGCACTACGGGAGCATCCATAGTCGTCAACGATGCGGGCATCTTCCTCAACAACGGTAAGGGCGCTTCAGTGGAGTTGTTAGGCCCCTCGGTGATGATCAACAAACTCGCACTGGTGGTGACCTGATATGCCCGGATTCCTTGTACATCTTGGCGCCCAGGTAATGTGTGCCCACGGCGGCCAAGCGACGCCCACCGCGCCCAACCCGCGCGTTACGGTGAGCGGCCAGCCTACGGTGACCATCGCCGCCCCTTACGTGGTGGCCGGTTGCGCCTTTCCGCCACCGCCCAGTGGCAATGGCCCCTGTGTTACCGCCAATTGGCTAATGGGCACCACACGGGTGCTCTCCAACGGCCAGCCGCTGGTGTGCCAGAGCAGCCAGGCCATATGCGCGCCTACGGGCACGCCCCTGATTATTGCGGTCACCCAGCCGCGCGTTACAGCCCTGTGAGGATGATATGGACGATCTCGATTTTCCCTTTCACTTTGATTACCGCGGCCGCACTGCCCAGACATCGGGTGATCCGCACATCCGCGACCTGATCGAACAGTTTTTGTTTACCAATACGGGTGAGCGGGTCAACCGGCCGGATTTTGGCAGTGGTTTGCTGCAACTGGTGTTCGCGCCCAACAGCCCCGAGCTGGCAGCGACTTTGCGCTTTACGGTACAAGCGGGCTTGCAGCGCTGGCTGGGGGATTTGATCGAGGTGCAAGGGCTGGAGGTGAGCAGCGAGGATTCCACCCTGCGCCTGCACTTGCAATACCTGGTAATTCGCACTGGTGAAGTCCGGCAGGATACCTTTGCGAATGCCGCTGCCGGAGGTGTGCAATGAGCCGGCTCAGCTGTAACCATGACCAGCGCCGCCAGTTGGTGCGCGGAAAAAAGAACTGGAACGGGCTGGATTTTGTCGAAGTCAGCGATGACCAGTTGGTGTTACGTGTGTACTTTTTGGGCAAGGCGCCAGCGCAGATCAGCGCCGGTAATGTATTGATCCAGGGAGGACGCCGCATCACCGATATACAGGTCACCGGCATAGAAGTAGAGCGAGAGCAGGATGAAGATGTCGATGATTACATGCAGGTATTTGTCGACAAGTACGGCGATTTCTCCACCTACCAGCTCCTGCTGGTGGAGCTTGATCCCGAAACCAACCGCCCGCTCTACGACGGCGAAGGCGCGCGCCGCAAACCGCGCACGCTGGTCGGTTTTGATCCGCGTTACAGCCAGTTGGAATTCAGCTTTAAAGTCGGCTGCCCCAGCGATCTGGATTGCCTGCCACCACCGGCCTGCACCCCAGCCGCCGGGCCGGCACCCGATATCAACTACCTCGCCAAGGACTACAGCAGCTTTCGTCAGTTGATCCTCGATCGCCTCGCACTCACCATGCCCAACTGGAAGGAGCGCCATGTGCCCGATCTGGGTATTACGCTGGTAGAGCTGCTCGCCTATGTAGGCGATCACCTCAGTTATTACCAGGACGCAGTGGGTACCGAGGCCTATCTGGATACCGCCCGCCGCCGCGTCTCCGTGCGCCGCCATGCGCGGTTGGTGGACTATCACCTGCACGAGGGCTGCAATGCCCGCGCCTGGGTGACATTGGAGGTGGACACTGATTATAAAAAGCTGCTGCCCGACGATTTTTACCTGATCACTACCCTCAACAACCAGACCA
>CAZIWB010000015.1:0-133298 GCA_964542655.1 uncultured Cellvibrionaceae bacterium | reverse complement strand
ATAATTCCTAGTTATCGTAAATATTAGATTTTTATCTTTAAAAACACTGACCGACCTGCCACTTGTACATCTAACAATGAAACATTTAACCACGCCTACAGAATATATATTAATAATCTCAGCATGCAAATAAACCTCCCATGGCTAGGGCATCGGCATGTACATGACAAAAAACAGCTGCACGTGAATCACGCATCACTAATTAACATCGATTGGTCGGCCCAGAAATAGGCACTTACGTAACGTCGATACCCCTAATTCGCTCCTATACTGCCTCGGCAGCGTACCCCCAGACAGTGATCTGTGACGTAGGCGGCAGCGACCACCACTCACTCTAACGGCGACACATCCAGCAGCAACTACAACACTACCGACTGTAACCGGAATAACTACAGTTGCAATACCAGCATCACCCTGACGGTTTCAGCATGACCGGTACTTATACTGGCGGCTCCTATTCCCAGGATAATCCCTTCGAAGACACTAACTTATTTTAGGACGGGACAATCGAAATCTGAATTTCTAATAAGTAAGAAATAGAAATATTTTTTTATAAAAGATGCACATTTTTTACACTCATACAACCGTGTGCGAAATTAAAAAGCCCTGCAATTGCAGGGCTTTTAAGTATCTCAACAACGCATAAAACATGCGATTGTATATGGTGCCGAGGCCTGATCGAACCACGAAGTAATTCGTTGACATTATTCTTTCGATCCATAACCGACTGGTGTTTTTAACTACTTGCCATTCACATTTTTAGCATGAATAAACCACCATAACAAAATCAACCCTGCTACTGCACAAAACACTGATGCCGATAATATCCCCAATTTGGCGGCATTCATTTGCTCGGTGTTATAAGCAAGATTGGCAATAAACATTGCCATCGTGAATCCAATACCTGCCAGCATTCCGCCAGAGAATATAATTCGCCAGTTTAAATCCTCAGGCAGAATTGCCAGGTGCAATTTAACTGCTACCCAACTGAACGCGAGAATCCCGATGGGTTTACCCAATACAAATCCAAGAAAAACTGCAATGGTTACGTGATTGTTAAATGTTGATCCGATTAATGGTGTGCCCGCATTGGCGAAAGCAAACAATGGCATTACAACAAAACCAACCCAGGGATGAAGGAGGATTTCCAAACGCTCTACCGGTGAAAGCGCTTCGCGCGCTGCTGCTTCCGCTGTTTTTAGCACCTTGCGATCAATACTGCTCCAATGATCGCCACGCGGATGAGCCACCACGCAATCCATAATGGCATGCAAGCGGTCATCGCTCACCCATTTATTCGTTGGTGTCATTAATCCAAGAATGACACCCGTAACTGTGGCATGGATGCCCGAAGCATCAACTGCAATCCAGATACAACTACCTACAATAAAAAATAATGAAATACTGCGAATACCCAACAAAGCCATCGTTTTAATAATGGTAAAACCAAGAATAGCAATACCAGTGGCAAACCAATCAATTTGAGCACTGTAACTGACCGCCACTACAATAATTGCACCAATGTCATCCACTATAGCCAGCGACAACATAAAAATCCTGAGGCTTTTCGGTATGCGTTTACCCAATAAGGCGAGGCAACCAATCAGAAACGCAGTGTCGGTAGACATTACCGTTCCCCAGCCGTATTGCCCGGGCTGTTCCCACAAAAAGTATAAATAAATACACACTGGAAACAACATGCCGCCCACAGCGGCCGAAATAGATAACATGGCAACACGGGGGTCACTCAACTCACCAAGCACTAATTCCCGTTTTAGTTCCAGTGCGATCAGGAAGAAAAACAATGTCATTACTGCATCATTAATCCAGCCATGCAGGGAACGCCCAAAGTCGAGTGAACCTATTGAAATTCCTATAGGTAAGTGCCACAGTTCATAATAAAAACTCTGGTAGGGAGAGTTAGAAAGGATCAATGCCAACAGTGTGAAAAATAATAAAACCAATCCTGCGGCAGCTTCAATATGAAAAAAACGACTCGCAGGGTGGGTAAGCCAGTCAATATGCGCTTTGGGCAACTCACTGAAGAGACCTCTTCGATGAAACAAAAGTGATTTAACCAGGTTTTTTAACAGCATAAGGATCGTGCTTGTGGTGTTCAATATTCCTTAATGCATCTTCTTTCACTTCACCATCGACGAGTTTCTTATGCAAACGCTGTTCTTTTAGCAATTTTGATTCATTCATCGATTTTATCCATTCATCGGAACGGATTTCCCATGCTTTATCATTTTCCATATTCCCTCCTAAAGGCATTCAATCAATACTGAGTGTAATATCTCAGGTATCCACTATTTAAACAGAACATCATTTTCATCTCAGTGCGGCACCCCACAGACACCTTGGGCTCGAGGCTGTAGACTAGCGAAATGCCTGGGTTCTTAACCTGCACAGGCCTTAATTACTCCCGCTGTTGAAGACGGCTTCTTTCAGGAATAACCACCATGAGCAAGTATTGCCACCAAATTTCCGGATTTTTTCCTTTCAAGAATCAAGCAGAAATTGCCTATGCCAGTTTAATAGCACAAGGTATTAACAAGAATCAGCTCAGCTTACATAGGGCTGACTTCGCGTTGGATCATAATTCCGCAAGCAATGAGAGCAGCAACAACGCATTCGCGTCAATACTACTCAGTGTAGCCTTTGGTGTGACCATAGGCTCAATTGCAGGCATGTTGGCGGACCTGATATTTCTCGCTTCCAACAATAATGTGTTTGCACTCAACGCGCTTATTACACCAACCGTGTTGCTTGGGTGGTGTGCTGGCCTGGGTGGTTTGATTGGCCTAATTGCCGGCTCAATACAAAAAAGACAGTTGCTTGCACAAATGGCTGAAGAAGCGACTCTTCATGGACAATTTGCTATTGTTGTAGAAACACACGACCAACAACAAACAGCCATAGCGACATCGGTCATAAAGACAGCGATAGGTAGCTATAAAAATGTGCACAATAAAAAGCCAGAGTATAATTAAGAATGTTTTAGCGAATAGGGCAAGGATGTTTTATTTTTATCGTAAAATTGATAATTATTTTTCCCCATTTTTTTTGCTTGATACATAGCCTGATCGGCATGCTCATAAGCAGCCTCAACATTATTGCAGTCTGTGGGAAATACGCTAATACCAATGCTCAATGTAACCTGCAACTTGTGATTTTGGATAACATACGGTGATGC
Organism: uncultured Cellvibrionaceae bacterium; assembly: GCA_964542655.1. Taxonomy (GTDB): domain Bacteria; phylum Pseudomonadota; class Gammaproteobacteria; order Pseudomonadales; family Cellvibrionaceae; genus Cellvibrio. The sequence continues at coordinate 130,102 of CAZIWB010000015.1, read as the reverse complement.
AAACGCAGCAATTAATTTATCAGCAACTTTACCGGCATAATTGTAATGTTCGATTTCTGTTAGCAGAATGACGAACTCATCGCCACCCTGCCTACACACTGTGTCAGTAGCACGCACCAAACTCAAAAAACGGTTCGCCACCAATTGTAATAATTGATCACCCACCGCATGCCCCAGTGAATCATTTATATTTTTAAAATTATCAACATCTATATATAACAAACCTACTTTTTTATTTTTACGCTGTGCTAACCCAAAGGCGCGCGTAAGCCGTTCGGTTAACAGTATTCGATTAACAAGGCCTGTCAGGGAGTCATGCTGCGCTATATCCATCATCTTTTGTGCCATAGCACGCGCATCACCCACATCATTAAATACGATGACTGCGCCAGTCACTTCGTTGTCACGGTTAAAGATAGGGGCGATGGAATCTTCGATGGGTGTTTCCAGTCCATCGCGTCGAACCAGCAAACAATTGTGCTCTAGTTTGGTTATTTTATTTTCTTTAATCGTGTCGTGCACAACCTTCGCTAATAGTTGGCGTGTGTTCGCATCTATTACCTTGAATACCTGTGCCAGGGGCTGACCTACGCCATCTTTTGCTGACCAGCCCGTCATAACTTCTGCAACACGATTGAGATAACTCACATCACCCGCAACATCCGTGGCGAGTACCGCATCGCCAATCGAATTGAGTGTGACCTGTGCGCGTTCCTGCTGTTCAACCAACATTTCTTCAGCAGCTCGCACCACAAGTTCAAGCGCTTTGAAAGCATTGATATCTTCCACAATGTACACATAACCTTGTGACGTTTTATTTTTTTGAGTACGCCGGATTGATGCACCATTTAAACGTATCCACACAAGGCTATTGCCTGGGCGCACAAAACGCATTTCAGCGCGAAATGGTTTGTGGTTGCGTACAGCGATACTGAGTTCTGCGATGACCCGCTGTCGATCTTCGGGATGAATTGCATTCGTCCAGCGCGAGCCAAGGGTTTCTGCGAGGGACTGCCCGGAAATAATGTGATAGGCCGCATTAGTGTAAATACAATTCCCATGTATATCGGACACCAGAATGCCCAAGGGCAATGCATCACTAATTGCGAATAGGCGCGTGTTAAAACCACGCGAGGAAACACTATTTTGTACATCGGGCTTCATACAGCGCCTCCAACATCATTTACTTGTGGAGAAAGTCATGATGTCATCATTGAAACAACAAATGCCCAAGGTAGCTGTCGCAAGTGCTAAACGTCAGTGCGCTGACGAACAGAAGCCGACCTTCACGGCTCTTTGTCGCCCATCATCCACCAAAGGAATCCCTACACCTTCCAATACATTACCATCCAGCATGATTTTGCGTTCCCCTCCATCAGTTTGAATCACTTCAATGCGATAGAGCGTGTTGCCAAAACGATAATCCACTGTATAACCCGGCCAATTTTTTGGCAGGCAGGGTTTGATATGGAGTTCAGTCCCTTGGCGAGTGATGCCCAACAGGGATTCAATCATCAGGCGATATAACCAGCCGGCTGAACCGGTATACCAACTCCAACCACCGCGTCCGGTATGCGGGGCAATAGCGTAAACATCAGCAGCCACGACATAGGGTTCGGCTTTATAAAGATCCACTGCGGCGGCACTGTTGCCGTGATTAACCGGATTGATAATGTTGAATAAATTCCATGCCCGTTCGCTATCCCCCAATTTCGCAAATGCCATGGTCGCCCAGATAGCAGCATGCGTGTATTGACCACCATTTTCACGCACGCCCGGCACATACCCCTTGATATAGCCGGGGTTCATGGAGGATTTGTCGAAAGGCGGATCAAGCAACTGGATGATGCCTTGATCGCGGCGCACCAGATATTTATCCAGTGAGTCCATGGCATGACGGACTAGCCTGGGATCACCCGCACCCGACAGCACCGACCAGCTTTGGGCAATGGAGTCGATGCGGCATTCATCGTTAACGGCCGAGCCCAGCGCAACGCCATTATCAAACCAGGCCCGACGGAACCAGGCACCATCCCATGCATGCCTGCTGAGATTTTGTTGTAATCGTTTTGCTTCACCCAAACACAAGCCTGCAAAACCGGGATCGTGCTGCTGATGTGCAATGTCAGCAAAGGCGAACAGCACTTTGTAGAGCATAAATCCAAGCCAGACGCTTTCCCCTTTGCCGTGAATGCCGACCAGATTCATTCCGTCATTCCAGTCGCCCGACCCCATCAGCGGTAGACCACGCTCACCCAATCGTAAACCGTGTTCGATAGCGCGCTGGCAATGTTGGTAGAGGCTGCCACTTTCACTGCCCTGCCCCGGCAAGTCGTAATAGGATTCCTCATCATCATTGAGCAAGCGGCCACTGAGATAATGTAGTTGTTCATCGAGTACACCAGTGTCGCCGGTGCTCTGTACATAATGACAAGTAACGAGCGGAAGCCAGAGATAGTCATCTGAACAGCGCGTGCGTACACCACGCCCTTGCGGCGGGTGCCACCAATGTTGCACATCCCCCTCCGGGTATTGGCGTTGGGCAGCACGCAGTAATTGGGCGCGCATCATCCCCGGTTGGGTATGTACCAGCGCCATGGTGTCTTGCAGTTGATCGCGATAGCCGTAAGCACCGCCAGATTGGTAATAACCGCTGCGGGCCCACAACCGGCATGCCAGGGTTTGATAGACCAGCCAGCCATTAGCGAGTACGTTAAATGCAGGATCAGGCGTTTGCACCTGCACGGCGCCGAGGGTATTCGTCCAATAATGTTGTACTTTGGCGAATGTAGCGCGGGCCGAGCCCAGCAACCGCATCCGCTGTGCCAATGCGCGCGTCTGCTCCAGGTCCTGCCCGGCGCCGAGGCGGAAAATAATCTCGCGCGACTGTCCTTCACCCAATTCAAAGGGCACTTGAATAGCACCGCAGGGATCAAGCCCGGCACCCAGCCGCCCCGAGAGCCGCACACGGGTGAGCGCATCCGGATTGCCAAGGGAGCCATTGCGCCCGAGAAATTCGGTGCGATCACCCGTTAAGCTACGGGCACTGTCGTCCACATCAAAGAAGCAGACACGCCCACCAAATTCGCTGTTGTAGGCATTGCGCGCGAAAAGTGCGCCGCTGGTGGCATCAATTTCAGTGACAACATGCAAGGCCGATTTGGTACGCAAATCCCCCAGCACCCATTCCACATAACCAGTCGCCGACAAGCGCCGTTTACGGCCTGATTCATTGCTGACTTTCAGCACCGAGAATTTGACCGATGCATCCAGATCCACATAAACCCACAGCTCCGAGCGAATACCGTCTTCAGTATGCTCGAAGACGCTGTAACCAAAACCGTGGCGAGTTACATAGGGGGTTGCGCCACGCCTGGGCAAAGGCGCAGGCGACCAAAACTGCCCGGAGTCTTCATCGCGCAGATAAATAGCTTCACCGCCAGCACTGCCAACCGGATCATCGCACCAGGGAGTGAGGCGAAACTCGTGCGCATTTTCGCTCCAGGTGTAGGCCAAACCGGTTTCGGAAATCACGCAGCCAAAGTTCGAGTTAGCGATGACATTCACCCAGGGCAAGGGCGTCATTTGGGCATGCGTAGTGGTAATAACGTATTCGCGGCCATCGGCGGTAAAACCACCGAGGGAATTGGCAAGGATCAGGTCAGCGCGCGGGACAACAGGTTGGGATTGAGGAGCCTCAACAGCGCGTTTGCGAGTGGGTACCAAGCGCGGGACTTTTTTCTCGATCAGACCGCGCCAGTTAACCTGCTCGGCCAAACTACCACGAGCACCATCAATGATGGCGCGCGCAACCGATTGCAACAGGATGCGATCCTCATGGGAGATCTGCTCGCCTGAGCGCACAAAAATGCCGCCGGGGCGATCAATCGCATGACTTTCACTACCGGTAGAGATCAAGCCCATAATCTGGTCTTGCAGGCGCTGGCGATAACCGACATGTTCTTCGTTCCAGATGACCAGATCAACCGATAAGCCTTTCAACCGCCAATAGGCATGGCACTGGATCATCTTCCGAGCAAGTTCAATATGTTCAGTGGTAGCAATTTTTAACAGCACGATAGGCAGGTCGCCGGAAATGGCATAACCCCACAACCCGGATTGCCCGCGCCGGTTCTGGACGAGCAAGCTGGATTCGGCGCGCAAGGCGCAATGGGCATAGAGCATGGCGCTGGCCAGGCGGCGATAAAGCTGGGCATCGGCGTCGCTGGCATTGATCTGGTGCAAGGTAACGCCACTGTGAGTCGCGGCAAGATCGAAAACCCGATCCGCTAAATGACGATCCTGATAACGATTCACCAGGGCCAGGCAAGCGTCGCGGCTCTCAGCGGTGCCGGTCACAAAATCGAGCACTATCACCTGCCCTGCGGCCAGGGTTATCTGGCTGCGGATCGACACAATCGGATCGAGTACTGAACCCTGGCTGCCAGACAATGAACCACCCTCGATCACCGCTTGTGGTGCCACCAGGGTGCGGCCGCGACCAGTAAAGCGCAGCCGGTCAGTTTCGTAAGAAACGTCGCCAACAGGGTTATCGACAGTACTGCTAGAGGCCAGCAAGTGGAACATCCATAGCGTGTGTTCACCCTCCGAACGCGGCCGGCGCGTACACAGTAATGCGTGGCGTTCAGGCAGGATTTCAGTCTGCACAAACAAATTCCCAAAGGCGGTTTGGGTGGCGTCGGCCGCTGGCGGCGCCAGTACCACCTCGCCATAGCTGGTGATTTCCAGCGAGCGCGGGCGCGCTGAGCGATTGGTAATGCGCAAGCGCCGCAGCTCTATATCATCTTCAGGCGACACCACCAGTTCGGTATAGGTTTCGATATCTTGATCGCGACGACGGAATTCGGCACGCCCCTCGGAAAACATCGCCGCGTAAGTATCGGCGCGTTTTAATGTGGGTTGATGGGTTGCCGACCAGAACTCACCGCTGGTGGTATCGCGCAGGTATACAAACATGCCCCAATGGTCGCGCGTGGCATCCTCGCGCCAGCGAGTCACCGCAAAATCGCGCCAGCGGCTATAACCACCGCCAGCATTGGTAACCATCACCTGGTAGCGCCCGTTGGACAGCAATTGGACTTCCGGCGTGGGAGTTTGCGCTGGCAGGGGCGCGTAAATGGCGGTATCCAGTTGGTCAAATATCGCGGCCCCTTCGGCATGTTCGGCAACGTGGGTGTGCAAGACGGATGATTTGGGGATACGCTCCTGCAATAACAGCAAAGTCGCCTGGAATAAGGGGTCAGCGGCAAAACGGCGCTGCATCGGCCGATCCAGCAGCAAATGCGCCAAAGCCAGCAAACTCATGCCCTGGTGATGGACCATAAACGAGCGCACACAAGCGCTGGTTTGACCGCGTGTCAGGCGCGATGGGGTGTAATCCACCGCTTCGTAAAAACCAAAACGCCCTTCGATACCTGCGCTGGCAAGCCGCTCAAGATTTTCACAGGCCGCCTCGGGCGCAACCATCAACGCCAATACCGAGGCGTAGGGTGAAATAACCATGTCCTCCGCCAGACCGCGTTTGAAACCCAGGCCTGGAACCCCGAAGGCGTGATATTGGTAATTCAGGCTTGCATCAAAGGTGTAATAACCGGATTCCGAAACACCCCAGGGCAACGAGCATTGCTTACCGTAGGCAATTTGGCGGGCAACTGCCGCACGGCAGGTTTGATCGAGCAAGGTACCCTCGTAACTGGGCATCACCAGCATCGGCATCAGGTACTCAAACATCGAGCCACTCCAGGACACCAATACCGGTTCCCCTTCCGCCATAGTGCGTAATCGCCCTAAAACGAACCAACTCTCTTGCGGTAATTGCCCCTGGGCGATGGCAACGAAATTACACAAACGCGCTTCCGAGGCGAGCAAATCATAAAAGCTGTTATCGCGGCGGTATTCATCCAGGTTGTAACCCACGGCAATCAGGTGACGCGTGTGGTCATAAAGAAATTCATAATCCATTGTCGCCAGGTCATTCGCTTGCGCCGCAAGATCCATACAGGTCGCGATACGCTCATAAGCGCGTTGACTGGCGGTAACGATTAGGTCGCGCAACTCTGTCAACCAGATTTGTTCCTGCGGTGTAAACAGCCCTAATAACTTTGCATCCAATACGGGACCTAATGTCTGGCTGTAGGTAGCAAGGCTGCGCAGCGTAGGGGCAATATTTAAATCAATATACGGAGCTTGTTGTGCAGCGTTACCGATAAAATCCATCAGTGCAGGTGGTGCAACACGCAATACCAACCAAGGCGCAAAATACAGTAGCTCATCAAGGGCAGAGCGACTTTGTTGTACCAGTGCATTTCCCCAATGCCTGACTTCATCTACTACCGAAACACTCTCGCTAACAGAATTATTGGGTAGCGCATTTAAATAACCATTGATGCCGAATGCGATATTCGTAATTTCATCGAGGCGCTGCCAGATAGATAACAAGTTGTTCAATCGCCCGCTATCAACCTGCACTTCATTCAGCAAATTACGTAACCGGGTAAATCTGGCCTGGATGACATTGGGCAAATCCGCCAATAAATCGGCTGCTCGCACATTGTCAGTGAGGATCGCAAGGGTATCGCCCAGTCCTTCAAATAAGCGCGAATTGGGAATGCGATGATCCGGTAGCGCAATTAAGCCGGCGCGCAGGGTTAGCAAATGCCCGGCAAGGTTGCCGCTATCGACTGAAGAGATATAGCGTGGCAACAGCGTCTGCAAATTGGAAGTGTCATACCAGTTAAAAAAATGGCCGCGATAACGCTCCAGCTTATTTATGCTGCCAAACGTGTTTGCCGTGCGTATAAGCAAGGTATCGGCGGAAATAAAACCAAAATCATACGCTGATAAATTGCCCAGCAATGCCAAGCCCATATTGGTGGGTGACGTGCGATGAGCGATAACCGGGCCGGGATTTTCCTGAAAATTATCGGGCGGCAGCCAATGATCTTCCGCCACCACAAACCGTTCAAAGTACGCCCAGGTTTTGCGTGCTATCCGACGTAAGAACAGCACTTGTTGCCCCGATAAATTTGCCTCTTTGCGCACCGGAGGCAGGCTGAGCCACCACACCGTTACGGGCGCAATCAACCATAAACACAAGATCGGTGCAGCGACTAACAAGGCTGCGGGATGCAGTAGTGCCAAACTCGCAGCGACAATCACTGCAATCGCCGGTGCTGACCACAGCAACTGCCAGCTTCCCCATAAATCGCCGCTTGCTTTGTGTTCTTGCTCGGCAGAGGTGTACCACTCCAGCAAGCGCGCCGGGGCAAACCACAATCGCCAAAGACTGCGCAATATAGCGGTCAAACTGAAACTGGCTTCGTGCGGCAAACAGCTGATTCGAAATAACACTTGCACCAGATGGCGGGCAGCGCTATTACCGAGCGCGATCAAATGCCTGCGCCAAAACACTTCGTCAGGCTTACGTAAGAAGTCGAGCAACGTTGCCAATATTGGTAGCAATGCAATGATGCACAATACAGCTAGCGTCCATAGCAAGGGCGCACTCACCAATGTCCATCCAATCAATAGCAATAGTAGCGTGGCCGCCGGTGCAAGACTGCGCAAAAGATTGTCGGCAATTTTCCAGCGCGATAATACTGACAGCGGATTCGAAACTGGTTGCCCTTTTGCATCGGGTACGTGTGACCACAACCAACTGGCAATTTGCCAGTCGCCACGAATCCAGCGTTCGCGGCGGCTTACATCTACCTGGTAGCGGGACGGTGAATTTTCATAGAGATGTACATCGCTCAGCAAACCTGAACGCGCATAACAACCTTCCAGCAAATCGTGACTGAGGATGCGATTGTCGGGAAAACGCTCGCCGAGTGTTTGCTCAAAGGCATCCAGGTCATAAATGCCTTTACCAATAAACGAACCCTCACCAAACACATCCTGATATACATCCGACACCGAGCGGGTGTAAGGATCGATTCCGGGTTCACTGCCATACAGTTGCGCATAACGCGAGCGATTATCGGCCGCCAGACTCGCTGCTATTCGCGGTTGCAAAATACCGTAACCGCGCGTGATCGTTCGCCATTCAACATCATAAACAGGACGATTGAGTGGATGCGCCATAGCACCAACAAATTGCCGGGCAGCATCGCGCGGTAATTGGGTATCGGTATCAAGGGTGATGACATAGCGCACCTGCGGCAAGGTGTTGATATCGCCAACGATGACCGAAAAAGATTCCGCGCAACTGCCCTGGCACTTGTTACGTAAAAGCCAATTTAAATCCGCCAGTTTGCCCCGTTTGCGCTCATACCCCATCCAGCATTTCGCAATTGCATTCCATAAACGTGGGCGATGGAAAAGAAAAAACCGATCTCCATTCGTTGAATCAATTACTTCCTCACTGCCCTGCTCTAATGAGTAACGCGCATTAAGCTGTTCAATGCCTGCACTCACTCGCGCTAGCAGTTCTTCATCACCTGGCAATAATTCGGTTGCTGCATCACCGAAATCCGTAAGCAACGCAAAATACAGTTGCGCATCGCGGTTACCGAGAAAATGGACTTCGAGTGCTTCCAATAAATCATCGATACTTTTTGGGCTGGTGAGTAATGTTGGTACTACTACCAGCGTTGCCAGTTCGAGCGGAATACCACGCGCGAAATCCAGTTGCGGCAAACGCTTGGGCAAAACCAATAAGGTGGCGACCCAATTCACCAGCGCCGATGAAAGTACCGTGGCTGAAAGTACCGCTAACACTCCCAATACAGCTAGTTGCCAACCAGATACACCAGTGTGGTGGGCGAATAAAAGCAACCCCGCTGCTGTGAACATTGTGAGCAACACATTAGTGCCAAGATACAATTGCAAACGCACGCCTGCGCAAACACGGCGTATTTTGGTCACCAATGGCAACCGCGCTGCTATTTTTCTTTCGAGTAGGGGCAAGCCCTCATCAATTAAGTAGTAACCAGCATGTTGTGCATGAGCGCCTGCTTCATCATGGTGGGCCAATTCTATTGCTGCGCGTGCCACATCGCCTTCTGAAACGCAACTGAATTTCGCGAGGCGATCAACAACACGGCGATAATCATCGCGGGTTGCAAAATCCATGTTGCTGTAAATAGCATTTTTATCTTCCCGCAAAATTTTCTCGACGATACTCATCGATTCCACAAATACTCGCCAATCGTAAGCACCTAAAAAACGCAAGCTGCCAATGCTATTGCTGATAGAAACCTGATCAATTGCCTGTTGTTGATTTTCTGTATGCACCATTTGCTCAATGGTCAGGCTTTCTTCGGCGAGTCGCTGTTCAATCCAGGTAAGCGGCAAGGCCAGTGCTGGGCCATGCCCCTGCAAACGGCGCACGAGTTCAGCGATAAACGCGCTGACCATGGGTGGGTTGGAGCGTGCCATATCGGCGATAATAATAATTAAATTTTTGGGATCGCTCTCGGCGACCTCAATCATTTGGCTCGCCCAATCACGCGCTTGATTTAAATAGGTACGAGCTTCGGTGATGCGCAAACTGACACGGCGCAAATTTTCGATGAGCGCCAAACGTAACATGATCGGAATTGCCCAGAGTTCACCGAGAGTAAGTGGAGTGACTGTTTGATAGGACGCGATAAAGCGGCTCAACATTTCTGCATCTATACGCCCATCACCGTGCGAAATAGCGGCGAGCGCCAAATCATAAACGCGTGGCAATCCAATTGATTGGCCTGAGCCCAAACGCGGCAATTCGCGACTGTAATTTTTAGGAAAATGGCGTTTAGCGGTGCGGATCTGTTCTTCAATCATGTAAAAGTTATCGAGCAACCATTCACCCGCTGGTGCAATGCGTAGCCTATTTTTTATTTCTATCGTCAGTAACGAGCAACTACGGAGTAAAACCTGCTCGTTATCATCCAAACGTTTCAATAAATAATCGCGACCAGAATTTTTACCGAGGGAATGCTCACTTGCTAATGCCTTGCCAAAAACCTCCATTTGATCAACGCTGAATAACTCCGCGCGCAATGGACTTAGATTTTCGACAGGATGCGCATCAGAGCCGTAGAACAAATTGCGCCATTGAGCAAAATCGAATTGAATTACTTTTGATACGGTGCTGCTCCAACTCGCTATAGACATACGAGTTATTCTCGTAAAAAGGATAATAAATCATCTATCAATCTATGCTTTTTGGTGACAAATAAGCCGTGAGTGGCATTTGGATGCTCCCGCAAAATAGCATGCTTAATTTTTTCTATGGTGTGATTTGAAGAGTTTTCAATTGGCACAATTGAATCATTTGTACCGTGGATGAGCACAACCAGATCACCTTTACCCCAGCCCTTCACGTAAAGATCATTTTTGTCTTGTGTTTTGATCAATGCCATTGCACCACTGCCTAAAAGTAAAAGTTATAGGCAGTATGAATAGAATCGTAAAGAGCGTCTGTGCTTCAGCACACTTAGTGATGTCAGAAATATTTTTATAAAAACAATATTAACTGGAAATGTAAAAAAATTATTTTAATGCAATGAAAAATTAATTGAGGCATATTTATTGATGCGAACTTTATTACCGGGGGAACTAATAACTATTTTTTCCCTGGATTTTTCACTGCATCCTAATTTTGCATATCTGAATCCTTCTCTAAATTGTTCTCCACATTCGCACCAACTCCTCTCGGGTATGGCAAGTTATGGATTTTTTTAGATTGATGAGCCAGCTGGCTTTTCCGGATTTTGTTGATGTAAGTTTGTTGATGTTGGGATTCCGATTTTGATGCTTCATATTTATTCATAACTTTACCTTCATTCATCACAGCCTAAGGATCACGATAGTGCAATACAATAGACAGTTAATATGTTAAGGTAAGGTCATGCAAAGCTTATTTCAGTTCGCTATCGAACTTACAACCAAATAACTTTTTCTAACCAGCACAAGTTTTCATTACACCATAAACGCCAAGCAAAAGGCGCCAGGCAAAAACTATATTTTAGATCTTTTAATTTTATACACGCGCCTCGACAAAAAGAAAAGTGCCGTTAATACCACCAACTGAAGTAATGCCTGAACACCAAAAACAGACGTTACACCAATAAAACACCAAATCAATAACCCAAAACAAAGCATTCGATACATTTTCGCCCTCCACACATGGATAAAAATAGTCGCACCAATCACTGAATCCACCATCTTATGTGCGATAACGCACATAAGGATCAGTTGCTTCACCTTAAGCTTTCGCGCATTAATTCACATCTCAGGAAAGAATATGCCTCCGACTTTACGCTTAAATGGCCTCTTGGAAGCGTTACCACTAGATACGCAACACCGACTCATACCTGATCTCGAATTAGCGACCTTGCCATTAGGAACAGTTCTATATGAATCAGGTGAAACGCTACGCCACGTTTACTTTCCTGTTGATTGCATTATATCCTCCATTTACGTAATGGAGTCTGGAGCATCAACCGGCATTTTAGTCATCGGTAATGAAGGTATGGTCGGAACTGCAATTTTTATGGGCGGCGAGAGCACACCTAGCCGAGCCATCGTTCAAACAGGTGGACTCGCCTATCGCTTGTCCGCACAAAAATTCAAAGATGAATTTAATCGCCATACAGATTTGCTACTTTTATTGCTACGGTATACACAATCGCTAATAACTCAAATTGCTCAAACAGCTGCTTGTAATCGGCACCATTCTATTGATCAACAACTTTGTCGATGGCTGTTATTATCTCTTGATCGACTGCCAAATAATAATATAACAATGACTCAGGAGCTGATATCAAATGTACTGGGTGTACGACGGGAAGGCGTTACCGAAGCAGCAGGAAAATTGCAACGACTGGGCGTGATTGAATATTCACGTGGCCATATTACTGTAATAGATCGAGCTCAATTGGAGCTACTGAGCTGCGAATGCTATGCAGTCGTTAAAAAAGAAACTGCTCGATTAATACCCCCTCCAACTCAAACATGCCCAATTACTAACAGCATCTACAATGTCAGGTTGCCTCCTGGCTCGCAGTAAACCAATATCCCTGCTTTACTACGACAGCCTGTATAGTTCATAGCGTTTTGCACTCCCTGCCTACCCCATGAATGTTTGCCGCTTCCGGTAAAAACGCTGCTTACCAATATAGGTAAGTGCAAATGCATTGTTTCAACACTTGAAGAGGTTTTCAGTGCGGAGGCGAACATAGCAGTTACTATTTATAAACACTCAATAATACTTTGAAAAAACTATCATTTTTCGAATCATGCCATTTTCATAAGATAACAACCTCATCCTTACCAAGAGAAATACAAGGGAAAATGAAGCAAGCTTGGACTCAGCAAAAATATCGAACAAACTTGAAAGACAGAAAACAAAGTACGCTTGTGCTAAGTATGAAAGCAAAGTCACAGCTCCAAGAGCTGGCCAAGACTAAAAATGTGAACCTGAATCAAATGCTTGAGCACATCATCTATAACGAGTTTGCACAATTCAAAAACAACCTTGGCAAGAAGCTATCCTAGATTCCACTTAGCGATTTAAAGCATTAGAGCATCAAGGGTTACTCTAGCAGCGCCTTCAATTTCTCTTTTTATGTACCCAGCAACAATCGCTGATAATGTGTTCGATGAGGCTACTCATTTGTTTAATTTTTCTTGTTTTTTGATCTCGACTGGATCATTCCTTTCAATCAATTCAAGCTTTACGAGTCGAGCTTTTTCGCATGCAGACGCAAGTGAAATTGATGGTTAAACACCAGAGGCAAGACGCTTTGCTTTTCCACTAAAACAGTATTTCATTCGCCAGTATTTGGAGCCATTAGGCATAACCTCCAAATACATACCGCCGCCAGAGAGCCTGTATGACTTCTCTTTTGGTTTAACCTTCTTGATTGCGAGTTCGGTGAGCTTATTGGTTGCCATTTACGCCTTCAAATTTATGCCCCCAGAATACTCTGACTTCAATAGGATTCGGTGGACATCTAGAGACGAAAAACGTCCAAAAACCCAGTGCTTATAGGGGTTTCGAGACGTTCTTGAGTATCTTGGAATTTCAAGATGGTGCCCGAGGCCGGACTTGAACCGGCACGACCAAAAGATCGACAGATTTTAAATCTGTTGTGTCTACCGATTTCACCACTCGGGCGGAGTGCTTTTACGTCGGTACGTAAAAGGGGGAAAAAATGGAGGCGCGATCCGGAGTCGAACCGGACTCGCTGGATTTGCAATCCAGAGCATAACCGCTTTGCTATCGCGCCATTTCGAGAGGCCGCAATTCTAGCGGACTCATTTTGAAAATCCTAGTCTTTTATATAACTCGTAGAAAGGTTTTTTGACAGTTGTCTAAATGCTGTGCAGGTCGATCAAAAAGCCGTTATTTATTCGGCGATTCGGGCAGTAAATACGGCCAGGCCGCACGTAAATACAACACCATCGACCAAAGGGTCAGCACGGCCGCGCCAGCCAACGCAATAAAACCTATGGGAAGAAATAAGGGAATATTGGTTAACAGCACAATAATGGCTGTCATTTGCAGAGTGGTCTTGATCTTGCCAATACTTGAAACAGCCACACTTGCACGCTGCCCAACTTCTGCCATCCACTCGCGCAAGGCCGATATGACTATCTCACGACCAACAATGACCGCAGCAGCAACCACAAACCAGGCTGAATCATGATGCAAAGTGACCAGCAGCAGGAGCGCAATTGCCACCATCAATTTATCGGCAACCGGATCAAGGAATGCGCCAAAGGGTGTGCTTTGATTGTATTTGCGCGCAACATAACCATCGGCCCAATCAGTAATCGCGGCAATACTGAATATCAACGAGGAAACTATATAGGCCCAGCCAAAGGGTAAATAAAAGACAACCACAAAGAGCGGGATTAAAAAAATCCGCAACAAGGTAAGTTGATTGGCAAGGGTCATAAGCGATTCCCGGATGAGCGGTTATTGGTCGGGCGCGATAATACACCAGCAAGATGCTATTAACATCTTTTGGTTATATTACTGAAACAATTGGAGGATGTATCGACCAAGGTTTAATCGTTGTGGAAAAAGGCATAGATTTCTTCTGCGAGGTGCTGGCTGATGCCATTTACACGCGCCAGATCATTGATACTGGCATTTTGTACTTCCTGCAATCCACCAAAATGACGCAACAATTCACGACGGCGATTTGCACCAATTCCCGGAATATCCTCCAGGGTTGAGGTTTTGCGCTTTTTATCGCGCCGCTGCTTGTGGCCGGTAATAGCAAAGCGATGGGATTCATCGCGGATATGCTGGATCAAATGCAGCGCCGGAGAATCACCCGGCAATACTATTTCTGCTCCTGTCTCACCATCAAACAAGGTCTCGAACCCCGCCTTACGGGTAGTGCCCTTGGCAACACCAATGAGCTGTACACCTTGCACACCCAACTCCGCAAGCACTTCTGTGGCCTTACCCAACTGCCCCTTACCACCATCAATCAATAAGATGTCGGGCAACTTTCCTTCACCATTTTGCAAACGTGTATAGCGTCGAGTCAGCGCCTGCTCCATTGCTGCGTAGTCATCCCCAGGGGTAATGCCTTCAATATTAAAACGGCGGTAATCAGACTTAAGCGGTCCGTTAGTATCAAATACAACACAGCTCGCCACAGTAAGCTCACCACTGCTGTGACTGATGTCAAAACATTCCAGACGCTGCGGTGCCTCATCCAGATTAAGCGCCTCTTGTAGCGCGATAAAACGGTCATGCGAATTCTTTTTATTATTGATATGGGCGATTAAGTTTTGCTGCGCGGCCGTTGCCGCCATTTGTAACCACTGCGCGCGATGGGAGCGCACCTGATAATTGATCGACACCTGGCGCCCCGCTGCCTGCTGTAACGCAGCACTCAAGAGCTCAGCCTCCTCAAGCTGGCTTCCAACAATTAATTCGCGCGGAATTTCACGGCCGCTGCTGGTGAGATAAAACTGCGGAATAAATTCGGCGAGGATTTCGGCCGGAGTTTCGGCCAATGTGGCGGATGGATAAAAACTGCGGCTGCCCAAAATCCGCCCCTGGCGGATAAACAAGACATGCACACAAATCGCTGAAGCGCGCATCTCTGCGGCGATAACATCAATATCGCCATTACCTTCTTCAATCACCTGCTGTGATTGAACAGTACGCAATGCCGTAATCTGGTCGCGATAAGCTGCCGCTTTTTCAAACTCCAATTGTTGCGCCGCAACATCCATTTTATCTGCCAATTCACCGAGTAACTTATCGGCATTCCCAGTCAAGAACAGACTGGTATGGTACACATCCGTTTTGTAATCTTCGGGGGAAATAAAGTCAACACAGGGCGCAGTACAGCGTTTGATTTGGTATTGCAAACACGGACGTGTGCGGTTTTTAAATACACTGTCTTCACACTGGCGCACACGAAAGGTTTTTTGCAAAAAATGCAGGCTTTCTTTCACAGCTCCTACATTGGGAAAGGGACCGAAATAATCGCCGCGTTTTTTCTTGGCGCCGCGATGAAATGAAATCCGGGGGTAATCTTCACCACTGGAAATAAAAATGTAGGGATAGGATTTATCATCGCGCAGCAAAATATTGTACGGCGGGCGATTGGACTTAATCAGGTTTTGCTCAAGGATCAGCGCTTCCGTTTCACTCGCTGTGACCGTCACTTCGATGCGCACAATGCGCGACACCAAAGCCTGGGTTTTTGGTGTTAAACCTGTCTTGCGAAAATAACTCGACAGCCGCGCTTTCAGGTTTTTTGCTTTACCCACATACAAAATTGCCCCATCACCACCAAACATTTGGTAGATACCGGGTTGCTGGGTAGTATTGGAAAGAAAACGAGAATGATCAAACAGATCAGCGCTGTCGTGAGCCATCAGAAAAAACGTCTGTGTAGATGAGACAAAAGCCGTCGTTTAAACGACGGCTTCCGGATCAAGAAGATTGTGCTTCACCGCCAGGAGGGTTAACTCAACATCGCTATTGATATCCAGCTTTTCAAAAATACGGTAGCGATAGGAGTTAACCGTTTTGGGACTTACGCAAAAGGTATTGGCGATATCGTTTACCTTTTGACCATTAGCAATCAACATTGCCGTTTGCAGTTCGCGTTGGGATAGTTTCTCGAACGGCGATTCCTGGTTGCTGTTACCAGAAAAGGTTCTGAGTGCAAGCTGCTGCGCAATACTGTTGCTCATGTACAGATCACCGCGGATCACTTTATTGATCGCATCGGTAATCTCGGTGAACTCTGCCCCCTTGGTGACATAACCGACTGCCCCGGCTTGCATCAAGCGCGTTGGGTAAAGGTCGTCATCACATGCGGTGACAGCAATAATTTTAATTACCGGATTCACGGTCAGTAATTTTTTGGTCGCTTCAAGGCCACCCATCCCCGGCATTTTTACATCCATCAAGACAACGTCAGGCTTTAAAATACGCGCCTTGGTCACCGCCTCTTCGCCACTCTTGGCATCCCCAACCACTTGATAGCCGTCTATATCGGCCAACATGCGCACTATCCCCATGCGAACTAGATCGTGATCATCGACTACGAGAATCTTTGTCAAACTAGCCCCCAATCCGAAACCGGATACAAAACATTGTTGTTATAACTGCCATAAACCTGCTGGCACATTTTTAACGATTGTAGTGAGAGTCGGACCAAACTACCACTATTTAATGCTCCCTTTGAGTAACCTTAAATGCCATTAATTGATTATGACGCTGTTTTTATTACCTTTTCACCAAAAGCCAAAACAATCCGTTTTTTAACCCCGGGGTGTTTCTGACCTCAAGTTACTTAGGTATAGCTCAAGGATAGATTCTTGGCTCGATTTCCAATGCGATTCCAAATTGTTCAAAGATGGATCGCTGGATCAACCCGGCGAGTGCCAACACCTCTTCCCCCAAAGATTTAGCGGGGTTCGTTAGTACCAATGCCTGTTGATCATGTACCGCCGCGCCACCAATTTCTTTGCCACGCCAGCCCGCCTGGTCAATTAGCCAGCCCGCGGCCAGTTTTACCTGATTGTTGGTTGCCGGATAGGAAACAATGGAAGGGTTCAACCGCTTCAATGCGTTAAACTGAGACTGGTCGATTACCGGATTTTTAAAAAAACTCCCTACATTGGGAATAGTTGCCGGATCTGGCAGTTTGGATTGGCGAATCCCAATCACAGCTGCACTGACCTGCTGCGGGGTAATCTCACTTGCAGACACTTCTGCAAATGCCGCGCGCAAGGCGGGATAAATAAGATTAATCTGCGGCTGTTTGCGCAAGCGAAAGGTTACCGAGGTAATCACATACTGGTCTTTAAGCGATTGCTTGAAAATACTGTCGCGATAGCCAAACTGGCAGCTTTCATTCGTGAAAGTTACCGACAAGCCTGAACGAATATTCAGCGCCGACAACTCAGCAACCAACTCTTTGATTTCTACGCCATAGGCACCGATATTCTGGATAGGTGCAGCACCCACACTGCCCGGGATAAGCGATAAGTTTTCCAGGCCATAGAGGGCATTATCAAGCGAATACTCCACCAGTTGATGCCAGTTTTCACCCGCGGCCACCCTCAACCAAACGAATTCATCATTTTCATCTACCACTTCCCTGCCCTGGGATTTTATGTGTACAACAAGGCCAGGGAAATCATCGCGCAATACAATATTGCTGCCGCCGCCCAATAACAGCAACGGCAAATTTTCTGTGCGCGCAAACGCAAAAGCCTCACGCAGTTCATCATCAGTTTTTACGCTGACAAAATATTGCGCCAGCGCGGGAACTGCGAGGGTATTGAATTTTTGTAAATTAAAATGGGGTAAAAAAAGTGGCACAACCAGGTTACCTTTTAAAACAGATATGTATCTATTTAAAACAGATATTCACTATCTATTAAATGTGATGTTTGCGAATATGGTTTAACAACCCTTGGGCAGCATCTTCCACCAGATCCAACACCAATTCAAAACCATCCTGACCACCGTAATAAGGGTCAGGCACTTCGCGATAATCTCCGCGCGCACCAAATTCCAGGAATAACCCCAAATGACCGGTATAGGTTGATGGCTTCATGCGCTGCAGATCCAACAGATTGGATTTATCCATCGCCAATACATAATCAAATTCGGAAAAATCTGTTTTGTTTACCTGACGCGCGCGCAGGACAGACAAGTCATAGCCGCGTTGGCGCGCAGCAGCAACTGTACGTGAATCAGGTGCTTTTCCAATATGCCAATCACCAGTTCCCGCTGAATCTACCAGGATTTTTTGCTCCAGTTTTTCGCGTATCAATAATTGGCGAAAAATACCGTCTGCCGTAGGCGAGCGGCAAATATTACCCAAACAAACAAATAAGACTTTGGTCATCGCGCTCATTGAATCCCATTTTCCAGAATCGCTTTTACACGCAATAAATCGACTTCAGTATCAACACCCCCGGGTACAGCGGCGCAGGCTTCGGCGATATGGATTACCTCGCCATTGGCCAATACACGCAATTGTTCAAGGGATTCAATCTGCTCAAGCTGTGCTTGCGGCCAGGTGATAAAACGATTGAGCAATGCCACGCGATAAGCATAAATACCAATGTGGCGCTGCGCTGGAAAATTATCCGGCAGACTATTGGCTTCCGCTTTGGCAAAATGATCGCGCGGCCAGGGAATTGGGGCGCGGCTAAAATACAATGCCTTGCCGGTTTTATCGGCAACCACCTTGACGATATTCGGGTTGCGGAAATCATCAAGGCTATGAATAGGTTCACTTAAGGTCGCGACGCTTGCACTGGTATTGATCGCCAGATTAGCGGCAACCTGATTAATAACGGCAGCCGGAATCAGCGGCTCATCGCCCTGCACGTTCACGACTATATCTGCTTCCCACAAACCCAATTGGGTGACAACTTCCTGTAAGCGATCAGTGCCGGAATTATGCGCAGCGGAGGTCATGCATACGCGCGCACCAAATGATTTAGCAACTTCTTCAATACGGACATCATCTGTTGCAATGATCACTTGCGCAGCTTCGCTTTCACACGCGCGCTCATACACATGCTGGATCATAGGTTTGCCTGCAATTTCTTTCAGTGGTTTTGCAGGCAAGCGAGTCGAGGCATAACGCGCAGGAATAACGACATAAAAACTCATGGTGGGATCCCGTCAAATAGAATCTATTTTGATTTGAAAATTGTTTTTTTCTGCTCGCATACCCGCTCCATTTTTTGCTGGAGGGCGAGCCAGAAACTATCGGGCAAACTGACACTAATCGGTAGATAAAACCAGTTTGGCTGTGCAAATCCGAGGCATTTTACGGCGTCTTTTTCTGTCATCACCACCGGCAATTTATTAGCAAACTGCAAATCGTTTGCGGTGTAGGTATGGTGATCAGGAAAATCGCGTAGTTCTGCTGTTATTCCTAATCCGGTTAAGGTGTTCAAAAAACGCTGCGGGTTGCCAATCCCTGCTACTGCATTCACCGGCCCCGATCCAAATTCAGCAATAGAAATATTTTCACCCGATTGCAGGTTAATAAGCTCCTGTGCGCAAATTTGCATAGGCACATAAAATAAATCGTCCAGCCCCGGCAATACGAAGTTATCGTCAGGTGAATTTACAACCACCCAATCCACAGCTCTAAGGCGGGATGCAGGTTCACGCAACGGACCAACCGGTAAACGCCAGCCATTGCCCAGGCCGCGCTGCCCATCGACTACGGCGATTTCAATATCGCGCCCTAAACGATAATGCTGTAAGCCATCATCGCTTACCAGGACATCACAGTTTTCATCTTCCAATACTTTTGCGACAGCAACGCGATCAGCCCCCACACAAACACTACAACCCGTTTGCTGGTAGATGGTAATGGGCTCATCGCCTGCTTCAGTCGCCGTGCTGGCTGCGCTGAGTAAATAGGGATAATGGCCTGCCTTGCCGCCATAACCCCGACTGATAACACCGGGGTTGAAACCTTGTTGCTGCAACCATTTCACCAACGCAATCAAGACCGGCGTTTTACCGGTGCCGCCGACAGAAATATTACCGACCACAATCACCGGGGTAACCAACCGTTTTTGTGTGTAACGCAGTATCCAGTAACGGCGACATTTGGCTATCAACACAAAGACAACCAGCAGCGGCAGCAGCAAAAATGTCCAGAGCCGTTTGCCATACCAAGCCGCCAGCCACAGGTTTTGTGAGTTTGCTGAACCAGATGGTGTCAGCGGTTGCTTATTGGGGGAGTTCAAATGGCGATACCGTTAAAATAGCGATCCTGAAAAACAAAAAGGACTTTTGCATCGAGGATACAAAAGTCCCTGGGGTGCGAAGCCGGGCAGGATTGTAACCGAGTCGCTAGTCTTTTTCAGGTTCAGGCTGGCGAGTGGTGATGCTCAAGTGGGCAAAACCCAACTGCCCTGCCGCATCCATCGCTTGCACTACGGCTTGATGTGGGGTTTTGGCATCGGCAGTAATGACCAAAGGTGCCTTGGTATTGCCCTCTGCGGTTTTATCGAGCGCTGACTTCAAAGTTTCGATTTTGTTGTTTACCAGGGCTTTACCATTGATAGCGTAACTGCCATCGGCAGCGATCAAAATCTCGATTTGCTGTGGCTGCTCATCAGGTGGAGTCCCTACTGCCTCAGGCAGGCTTACTGTGAGGTGGCTTTCTTTGGTGAAAGAAGTAGAGACCATGAAGAAAATTAACAGGATAAAAACCACATCAATCAATGAGGTTAAATTGATAAATTCTTCTTGTCGGGGCTGCCTACGGAATTTCACAGAATAACCTCGATCTATTAAACCAATTTCACGTCAACACGACGCTCACTGTGCAGCGCATCAATGAGCTTGATCGCCTCTTCTTCCATGTTAACGACGATGGAATCAATGCGGCGTTGAAAATACTTATGGGCAACCGTAGCAGGAATAGCGACCACCAAACCGGCAACAGTGGTGTAGAGGGCAATGGAAATCCCCCCAGCCAGGACATTGGTAGAACCGGTGCCATGCAACAGGATGCCATTGAAAATTTCGATCATCCCCAAGACTGTACCTAACAACCCCAACAAGGGGGCGAGATTGGCAATGGTGCCCAAAGTGCTGACGTAGCGCTCCAAATCATGGATCACTTTATTAGCAGCTTCCTGGACAGAATCTTTCATTACATCGCGGCCATGTTTGGAGTTGCTCAAGCCGGCAGCCAAAATATAACCCAGCGGGGAAGATTGTTTGAGCTCACGCAATTTGGTGGCATCGAGCTGGTTGTTTTTAATCCAGCTCCAGACCTGAGCCAACAAGGTTTTGGGAACAATTTTGGCGGGATTCAGCGTCCAATAACGCTCGGCACTAATGGCGATAACAACCAGGGAGCAAGCCAAAAGTGGCCACATCAAAATACCGCCGGCTAAAAAAATCTCAAACACAGATAGCGTCCTCTTATTGTACAAACCAGTTGAGCAGCTCAACCCAAGTTGCGGCGTACATTACCACAAGCACGGGGGTTTGCCATGGGGCAGATTGGTTTGTCTGCAAATGTGTGAAGGAGTTGCATCTGCTGCCAATTGCAGATGTATCAGTCAAACCAATAACGACGCCGATCGTGGCGATACTCGCGGATGAGCGGCACTGGATTTTGCCTCCACTCAAATACTACCGCGCCTGAGAAGGCCGTATTGATTTCCCTGCTTCCAACTGCTTGGTAGCGCTGGCGCACTTGCAGGTGCGGATGCCCATGTTGGCTGCGATACGCTGCCGAATAGACAACCACGTCAGGTTGCATCTTATTGACGAAACCTACGCCGGAAGAAGTGCGACTGCCGTGATGCGCAGCCAGTAACACATTCAGCTTTTCGGGCAATTGCTGATCGCGTAGCAACTGAGTCTCAATGGAAGATTCAATATCCCCCGGCAATAAAATATGTTGATCGCGATAGCTAATGAGCAAAACACAGGAACGGTTGTTGGCACTGGCTCGAGCGAGTCGCGGGAACGCCAGGAATTGGAAATCGACTGACTGCCAATGCCATCCCGCAGCTTGATGGCAATTTTGCTTCTTTATTCCAGATGCAATTTTTTCAGGTTCACCAGCGAATAATTTGCCAACCGTCACTTTTTC
Source organism: uncultured Cellvibrionaceae bacterium (assembly GCA_964542655.1). GTDB lineage: Bacteria > Pseudomonadota > Gammaproteobacteria > Pseudomonadales > Cellvibrionaceae > Cellvibrio. The sequence continues at coordinate 108,008 of CAZIWB010000015.1, read as the reverse complement.
CATCAAGCCAGTTAAACCGCCGGCGTGATCCATATCGCCATGGCTCACCACCAATCGATCTATGTGAGTGATTCCCTGCGAATATAAATAAGGGGCAACTATGCCGCTGCCTGCATCAAAATTGTCGGTGTATTGCGGGCCAGTATCGTATACCAGTGTTTGCCGCCCTACCTGCACGACTACCGCTGTGCCCTGCCCCACATCCAATACACTCAGTTTTAGCTCCGCCTGGTTGGGTGGCGCAATAACAATGCTCAAAACCACCCCTAACAATAAACCACACCAGCCGAGCGCCCGCGGATAAACACCTTTGGGCAATAACAACAAGCAGCAACTTAAACCAATCAGGGCGGCCAAGGAGGGGCTAAAAGCAATAATGGGGCTTGCCCATGAGCCACCCAGGATGAGCAATAGATCCAGAAATTGTTTTAGCAATTCCATCAACCAGGCTGCGCTGTTTAATAAAAAATCGCTCGCGCTTCCCAACAGATTGCGGATAACAGCACTGATTAATAACAGGGGGACAACCAGAAAAGTAATCAGCGGAATGGCGACTCCATTGGCGGCAGGTGCCACAAGGGAGACGCTATTTACCAGCAGGCTCAATGGCACCAGCAACCCGATGAACATTACCCACTGGGAGCGGATAAAACCTGCAAGCATATTGGTCAGGCTAACCCCGGACCAAGGTTCGACCATTTTTTTGGGTACCAGACGGCCGGAAAAATACACTAATAAAAGTGCAACAGCGCCAAACGATAACCAGAAGCCCATATCCAGGGCAGCAAGCGGATCAATCACCACCACCAGGGCCAGCGCAAAACAAAAAATATCCGTGATGTTAATACTGCGTCGCCACAGGCAAGCGAGATAAAAAATCACCAGCATGATCAGCGTGCGCACCGTAGGGATATTAAAGCCCGCCAGCGCGGAGTAGAAACCCGCACAGACAATCGCCAGGCACCAGGCAATCATCAATGCCGGGCAGCGATGCCATACGAGCTGAATACATTTACCCAACCAAAGACCGAAATAAAACCCAAAAATCGCGAGGAACCCCACATGCAGGCCGGAGATGGCAATCAAATGGCTGGTGCCGGTCTGCTGCATACGGGTCCATTGGTTTTTATCCACCAGAGAGGAATCGCCAATCAGCAAGGCAATTAAAATACCGCGCTCACTGCTGTCACAATGGGCGACAATCCACCGCTGCAACTGATGGCGCTGGCGGTCAACCCAATCTCTTGGGCTAAGGTGTTGGGTAACCGGAAAAATAGGCTGGTTGGCGCGATGATCAATGACATAACCCGTCGCACCTATACCTTGCCGTAGCAGCCAACCCTGGTAATCAAAACCGGCTGGATTGACAAAACCGCGCGGTCGTTTAAGCCGCACGCGCATTTGCCACTGATCGCCCACCTCCAATACCGGCAAATCAACAGCCTTGGCGCCCGGCCGGTATTGGTACCAACTCAGCTGGATAACCGGAGGAAACTGCCGGGGAGGTAGAGGCTCGCCAGCAGCAGTCTGTACTCCTGACACCCGGAAATTAAAGCGCAGGCGACGGTTGTCTTGCTCAGGCACACCCTGGATCTGGCCTGTGACTATCAGGTCTTTACTTACCAACTCCTCAGCCAACTGCATTTCGAGCAGGCTGTGACCGGTATATACGCCCCAGGCAAGCCCGCACAATAAGGCAATCCCATGGCGGCCACGCGGCCATCGCCAAAGCACAAGGATGATAGGAAACAGGAACAATAAAGCTGATAAAGGGGGTAATCGGGGGAAAAAACTGACAGCGACGATACCGAGGGCAAAGAGCAAGAGCTTGATAGGCATAGCGATAATCCTTTATTGCCGCAGCGATTAACGCTAACAGCCTGATAATTCCTTCTTAAGCAGATGCCGCGAAGCTTATGGCATCCGGCCTGGGCAGGCAAGACGAGACACCGTCAACCAATCGCCTGTAACGCAGATCACATAGTCTTAACGATTATTTAAAGGCATAATGCCGGATCTTTTTGGCAGTACTCTGGTTTTAAGCATGGCGCGTAATCTACTGAAACGGTTTATTCCCACTCCCGCTGCAATCAAAAGCAACCCCGCCCTGCATTTTTTGGGGGATCTACTGCATGATCCCAACCTCTTCCATTTGAATCGTCATTCTGTTTCAGTCGCTTTTTTTTGGGGGTTATTCGTCGCCCTCTTGCCTATTCCCGGGCAAATGCCTGTGGCAGCGGTGGCGGCATTGATATTTCGTTGCAACCTGCCCATTTCGGTCGCGCTGGTATGGATTACCAACCCCTTTACCATGCCGTTTTTCTTTTTTATCACCTATCAGATTGGCAGCCTGGTACTTCAATCCCAACCCTTGATGGTAGAACCGGAATTAACCTGGGATTGGCTTGCCAACGAATTTGGCCATCTATGGAAACCCCTGCTGGCAGGATCCGTATTGAGCGGCCTGCTTTTTGGCGGATTGGGTTATTTTGGAATGCAACTTTATTGGCGCTGGCATGTGAACCACAATTGGAAAAAACGCCAACGAATACGCGCGAAGAAAGCGGCAGAAGAAGCAAAAACAGAATAAATAAAAAAACCGCTACCAGCGGTTTTTTTACGCGCATCGCCATTACTCCGAGGTATTTATTCGTAACGCAATGCATCTGCCGGCTGGATTTTGCTGGCGCGCCAGGCGGGATAAAGGCTGACAAAAAAACTGATCAACAATGCTGTGACCACGACTTTGGTGATATCACCGGCAACCAATTCCGAGGGCAAATAAGTAATCGGGTAAACATCGGAATGCAAAAACTGGATGCCAAACAGTTTTTCAATAACCTGCACCAGGGGTGTAACAAAATAAGACAAACTAACACCCAGCACCAAACCAATGGATGTACCAATTAAACCAATCAAACCACCCTGCACCATAAAAATGGCCATAATTTCTGCAGTAGATGCGCCCATCGTCCGCAAGATCGCTATATCACCCTGCTTATCTACCACTACCATAATCAGTGTGGAAACCAGGTTAAATGCCGCAATCGCAATAATTAAAAAGAGCAACATGCCCACCATGTTTTTGGACATCTGGATCGATTGGTAAATAGGGCCGTGAGTCCGCATCCAACTGGCACCGTAATAATCGGCAGGCAGGGTTTGCATAATGTCGCGCACGATTTGCGGAGCCGCAAATAAATCATCGACCTTTAAACGCACACCGGTAATTTGGCCCGGATAACCCGCGAGCTCCGCTGCTGTTGCGATATCCATAAGCGCAAGGGCATTATCGATGTCGGTATGGGTATCAAGGATCGCAAGCAGGCTAACCACTTTGATGCGTGGCGATGCATCCCCCTCAACCGGAATAATCAGGCTGATATTATCGCCTTCCGCTGCATTTAATTTTTCTGCCGCCCCGCGCCCAACGATGATACCCGCTTCACTTGCCGCTAATTTTTCCAGCATTCCCGGCGGTAAAAATGCGGGGAGTTTGGAGGTAGTACGCTCTTGCACCGCATCAATACCAAAAATATTTACCGGCGCTACCTGCTTTTGGTAGCTGAGCAAACCCTGCAATTGCACAAATGGCGATACAGCAAGCACGCGCGGATGTTGTTTTAAATCAGCCATCAATTGTTCCGGATCAGCAATCGCATGGCGGTGGTAGATCGTTGCTTGCGGCATCACGCCTAAAATATTTTCACGCAGCTCTTTATCAAAACCATTCATGATCGACATCACCAAGATCAACAGCGCTACGCCGATGACCAACCCCGCTGTCGATAAGCGCGAAATAAACGAGACCAAATGGCTATGGCGATGTGAAACCCCGTAGCGGGTGCCAACTAAAAAAATATAGCGGCCAAACATCAATTCGCCTCTGCGCCAACCAGGGCGCCATCAACCAGGGTAAGTGTGCGATCCATACGCGCAGCCAGCCGCGGATCATGGGTCACTACAACAAAGCTGGTCCCTATGGATTGGTTTAATTCGAGCATCAGGGCCTGGATGGAATCTGCAGCGTGGCTATCGAGGTTACCGGTTGGCTCATCCATCAATACACAGGCAGGATGGGTTACCAGTGCCCGGGCAATAGCGACACGTTGACGTTCACCACCAGAAAGTTCAGAAGGTTTATGGTCCACACGCTTGGCCAAACCTACACGCGCCAATAATTCCAGCGCACGCTGTTTGGCAATTGCCAGCGGCTGCTTGCCGATCAACAGCGGCATGGCCACATTTTCCAATGCGGTAAATTCCGGTAATAAATGATGGAATTGATAAACAAAACCCAGGCTGCGATTACGCAAACGGCCGCGTTCATCCGCGCCCAGATGGGATAAGCGTTCACCCGCAACACTTACTTCGCCTGCATCAGGCACATCCAAACCGCCCAGGATATTCAGTAACGTCGATTTACCGGAGCCCGATGCGCCAACAATCGCAACACGTTCACGCGTATTAATCTGGAAATTCACATCGCGCAATACGTCTACCGCAAGTGCGCCCTGACGATAGCTTTTGCTCACATGTTGGCAAATTAAAACAGGGGTGGAGTCATTCATAAAACGGGGCCTGTATAGCTAAGCACGGACGACCAATAAACATTATTCATAACGCAAGGCTTCTGCTGGTTCAATCTGTGCAGCGCGATATGCGGGATAAAGGGTGGCAATGAAACTCAACAGCAAGGCAATACCACAAATAAAGACAACATCCTGCCAGAGTAAAACCGAAGGCAATTGGCTGATGAAATACACATCCGGATCAAATACCTGCAATCCGAAAAGTGATTCCGCCGCACTCATAATGGGAGTGAGTGTCGAGGCAACAACACAACCTACAAGTGTGCCAATAAATGTTCCAAAAAATCCTACTGCACTGCCTTGCACAATAAAAATCGCCATCACTTGCCGTGCACTCACACCCATGGTTCGCAGTACAGCTATATCCGAACGTTTATCGGCAACCATCAACACCAGGCTGGAGACAATATTAAACGCCGCGACGGCGATGATAATCATTAAGAGTGAACCAACCACTATTTTTTCCATCTTCACTGCCTGGAATAAACTGCCCTGGGTTTGGCTCCAATCTTTTACCCGGTAGTCATCGCCCAATTGCCTGCGCAGGTCAGCCATCACCGACGCCGCTGCAAACATATTTTCCGTTTTGACATGCAGACCCTGCACACCAGGTTTACGTAAAAACTTTTGCGCATCCTGTACATGGATCAGTGCCAAGGTGCTATCTACTTGCGCGCCGACTTCAAATACACCGACCAGAGTAAAACTGCGCGAGCGGGTAAATGCCCCCATCGGGGTAATGTTGATTTCAGGGGAAGTAATACGGATTTTATCGCCAGGCGCCAGCATTAACCGGCTCGCTAATAAACGACCCATCACTATGCCGTACTCACCCGGCTGCAACTGCGCCATAGAGCCCACCAGCATGCGCTGGTCAACAACTGATACCTGTGCCTCTGCTTCCGGCAGTATTCCTTGCAACTCTATCGCCTCAACACCACCGGCGTAGCTCACCATGGCACTGCTGGCGATGTAAGGCGCAGAGGCAACCACTTGCGGATGCTGGTTCACTTGGGTAGATAAGCCTTGCCAATCTTTTAGTGCGGGAATCTGGTCGATGAAACCATGGGGGATCACACTAAGAATGCGCTCTTTCATCTCGCGATCAAACCCGTTCATCACCGACAGGACAATGATAAGCGCCATAACCCCCAAGGCCATCCCCACCAGGGAAAAGGCACTGATAAAGGAGATAAACTGGTTACGACGCTTGGCGCGGGTATAACGCAAGCCGATATAGAGAGGGATGTTTTTTAGCATGGGCGCATTAAACCCAATTGGCCCCGTTTGCTCAAGCAAAACCGCACCCGGCACCTGATAATGCCGCGCCACATGGCGTCAGCTGTGCTATGTTTACTGCATCACAAAATTTGGAAGACCCGGTTATGAGCGAACGCCGCAGTTACTTTCGCATCGATGAAAGTATCGCTATTGAATTCAAAGAGGTTGAAGAGATCACCGCAAACACTGCTGCACCTGAGTTGCAGTTTCCCAATACGGCGTCGCTGAAGCTCTTTGCCGAATTGCGCAAAATCGACGCTGACAATGCCCATCTGTTTCACCAGATCAAGGATACCAGCCGCGCACTGGGTGAGTATTTGCACAACCTCAATCGCAAAATAGACATTATCAGCCAGCAAATGATGGCGGATTCAAAACCCCTTCCCCCGTCAAAAACCATCAAACAGGTCAACCTGAGCGAAGGTGGAATCGCGTTTGGCAGTTCCCGCCACGTTGAAGCCAATTCCAATATCGCCCTGCGCCTGATTTTTTTACCCAGTAATGCCGGACTGGTGCTCTTTGCCAAAATCATTCGCTGTGAACCAAGCAACACAGGGGAGTACCAAATTGCGGCAAAATTTCATCGTGTAACTGATGCGCAGCAACAATTGATTGGCCAGCAAATCATGCGGGCACAAATGGCCGAGCGCCGCAAACATCAGCACTCGTTACAATAACCAGCTGATTTCTATTAATAACCCGACGACGACCAGACAATGATCCAGCAGAAACTCCTTAATTTATCCCTCTCGTTTTTATTGGGCCTTGCATTTCAGGCTCACTATGTAATTGCAGAAGATATCCATATCCCTATTGGCGAGCAAGGTAAGGACCAACCTTCTATTGATATGCCGACGAAAGGAATGAGCAAGGAGCGGGTAAAAAGCCTTTTTGGAGAACCACTGGAAGATGTGCCCGCTAAAGGCCAACCACCTATTTCACGCTGGAAGTATCAGGAATTTACTGTTTATTTTGATAGTAATACCGTGATTCATTGCGTCCGTAATTTTCATCCCACAGAAAAACCTGCACAAGAAAACCAATAAATCTGATATCGACATTTGGACATATAAAAAGGGCGCGATAAGAAATAGATCGCGCCCTTTTTATATGTGTGAAAAGTTTTATCGCCGACTGATGCGATTTACCCCATCCAAAGCGGCAATACGATAGGCCTCTGCCATAGTCGGGTAATTAAAAATATTATTGAGGAAATAATGGATATTATTGCCTCCGCCTTTTTGGGTCATGATTGCCTGGCCGATATGCACAATTTCAGCGGCCTCAGCGCCAAAACAATGGACACCAAGAATCTCCAGGGTATCGACATGGAACAACAGTTTCAGCATACCGACATCCTCGCCACTGATCTGACCGCGCGCAGTATTTTTAAATAGCGCGCGGCCAACTTCATAAGGAACTTTGGCCTGGGTTAGTTCAGTTTCCGTTTTGCCGACCGAACTGATCTCTGGCAAAGTATAAATACCGGTGGGAACATCCTGCACCAACTTGCATTCATCACCAAAAATTCCGCCTGACACTGCACGCCCTTGCCCATAAGAAGCACTCGCCAAACTCGGCCAGCCAATCACATCGCCTACTGCGTATATATTGGGAACAGCAGTGCGATAACAATTATCGACTTTTAAATTGCCGCGATGATCAGCCGTTAATCCAGCGGCACCCAGATTTAATGCATCAGTATTACCGCTACGGCCGTTACACCAGAGAATTGCATCGGCTTTTAAACGCTTACCCGATTTTAAAAACAAGGTGACGCTTGAATCACTCGCTTCAATTTTTTCAAATTCTTCGCTATGACGAACCGTAACACCGCTATCACGTAAGTGATAACTAAGCGCATCAGAAATTTCATCATCGAGAAACGACAACAAATGCTCACGGTTGTTGATCAAATCAACGCGCATTCCCAAACCAGAAAAAATCGATGCGTATTCACAACCAATCACACCAGCACCGTAAACAATAATATGGCGCGGTGTATGTTGCATCTCCAGAATGGTATCGCTGTCGTAAATACGCGGATGGTTAAAATCCACATCTACAGGGCGATAAGGGCGAGAACCTGTAGCAATAACAATCGTATCGGCAGAAATAGTTTCAATACCATTATCCAATTGCAAAAGGTGAATAGTATTTGCATCAATGAACGAAGCCTGCCCAATATGCACATTAACGCGGTTGCGCACATAAAAATTGGTGTGCAATTCAACTTGTTTGGGAATGACTTTGGCTGCGGATTGCAACACACTCGGGAAGGTTAAACGGCGACTATCGCCAATTTCGCGAAATAAACTGTTACTTTTAAACTGGATAATTTGTTTAACAACATGACGCAGTGATTTGGAAGGAATCGTACCCTTGTGTGCACAACTACCACCCACCAGCGCCCTGTTTTCTATCACACCGACCCGCTTCCCCACCTTGGAAGCTGCAATAGCTGCTGCCTCGCCCGAAGGACCGGAACCGATAACCAAAAGATCGTAGCTGTGGTCTGCCGATTTTTTACGACCAGTCAATTTATTCCCCTTACTTATCAATGTTGGCGCCTATTTAGTTTAGCAACAAGCATTCCGTTTTCGCAGCAAATTTAACGAGCAATTCGTCGCATTGAATGGAACCCACAACAACGTGAATACAGAAATAATTAACGTATAGATTATGGGCTGTAAAAGAATTGAGGGAACCGAAACAAAACAGGCTCCACCTGGGAGCCTGTTTTCGTGCAATTAATGCAGGGTATTGATAAATTCCAGTGCCGGTTGCGGATACACACCCAACCACAACACCAGAACAACCAGCAGAATAACGATGGCAATGCTGGCGCGGCCTACCGGCAAGTTATCTTGTTCAGTATTTGCGGTGCGGTCATACAGGGAAACCATCACACGCAAATAATAATACAGGCCCAAACCACTACCGATAATCAAGGCAGCCAATAAAATCCAGCTGCTTGTAGTAACACCCGTCATAAAGATATAGAACTTACCAATGAAGCCGGCAGTTAACGGAATACCTGCCAGAGACAACATCACAAAAGTCAGGGCAACAGCCAAGGCCGGGCTACGCCAGAACAATCCGCGATAGTGGTTAACTTCTTCTGCATCCAACGCATTACCACCATGAGACAGAGCGCTAATCGCACCGAAAGCTGCAAGGCTGGTAACAACATAGGTCAACAGATAAACGTTGGCACTGACAACATCAACCGAATTACCGGCAATCAATGCAATCAACAAATAACCCATGTGCGCGATTGATGAGTAAGCCAGCATACGTTTCAGGTTGGTTTGGGTCAGTGCAAGGAAGTTACCTACAGCGATAGAAACAACAGCAATGACCGCCAATACTGGTTGCAGGATAGCGGTCAACTCGCCTGTAACATGACCAAGGAAGCGAATCAGGATCGCGATAATTGCCAGCTTACTTGCAGTCGCCAACAACGCACCTACTGGCGCTGGAGCACCCTGGTATACATCGGGAGTCCACAAGTGGAATGGAGCCAATGACAACTTGAAGCACATTGCTACAACAATCATTGCGACACCAAAACCAGCCAGGTAACCACCGTGCTCTGCCAATTTATCGCCAAGATCTGCAAACAACATGGTTCCAGTCTGGGCATAGACCAGCGCCATACCAAACAGCAGGAATGCTGATGCAGCAGCAGATAAAATCAGGTATTTAACACCCGCTTCAAGTGAACGGCTGCGCTCATGGGTGTAAGCAACCATGCCGTAGACAGGAACAGACAATAATTCCAAACCGATAAAGAAGCCGGCCATATGGCTGCTGGATACCAATACCAGACCGCCAATAGCTGCAATCAACAACAACATATAAACTTCTTCTTTGTTGTTGCTGTAGCTCTCGAGGAAATTGCGCAAAAATACGGTGCAAACCAATGAGGCAAAAATCACCAGCGCGCTATAGAAATAAGCGAAGCCATCAATCAGGATCAAATTGGTTACCGGCGTTGCAACGCGATCTTGCGCAAAACCACCCAGCGCAAAAATAGAAACCAATGCAGCCAATTGGCCAGCGATAGTAATCCAGTAGCTCACAGCATGATTGCGTTTAATCGCAACGGCAGACATCACCAATACAGTGGTGATGCTCAACAAAATAACTGGCAGCAGGGGTAAAAAAGTTTCGATTGAAAAATTCATAGTGACCTCATGGAGCGACTGGGGCCGCTGCGCCCCCAATTGGCAGGGGTACGGATACATCTGCCGGTGCATAGGTTTGTTGGATAAAGGTCATTGCATCAACAGACACATTCAACAGTGGCTGAGGATAGAAACCAATCACCAACAGAATCACCGCAAGAGACACCACGAGACTGATTTCACGGGCAGACAGCTCTGCGAGTTTTTGTTCTGAGGTTGGCTGACCAAACAAAGTGCGATGAATCAGGATCAACGAGTAAACACCAGCCAGTACCAGGCTCGCAGTTGCGATAATGGTAATCACCGGAACTACTTTGAATGCCCCCAACAGAATCAGGAATTCACCGATAAAGTTGGCAGATCCCGGAATACCCAACAACGCGGCGGCGAAGAACATCAACAGCGGCGGCAAGTAGGTGAATCGAGCCCAGAGACCACCCATCTCGCGCATATCGCGGGTACCAAGACGCTCGTACAACTGACCGGCGAGGATAAACAAACCACCGGCACACAAACCGTGGGCCAACATCTGGATCGCCAGGCCTTGCAGGGTTAACAAATTGCCGGAGTAAATACCGATCAGTACAAAGCCCATGTGGGAAATACTGGTGTAGGCAATCAAACGCTTGATATCGGTTTGCATAAACGCCAGGAATGCGCCGTAGAAAATACCGAATACACCGAGCAGCATCGCGGTATTGGCAAACTCTTGTGATGCATCGGGGAAGAACGGCAGGGTGAAACGCAACATACCGTAACCGGCGGTTTTCAACAGGATACCGGCCAGATCCACGCTACCAGCAGTGGGTGCTTCGGCGTGCGCATCGGGTAACCATGCATGAACAGGAACGATTGGCAGCTTGACCGCAAAACCGATGAAGAAACACAGCATCAACATAAACTGTAACTCTTTGCTCATCAGCGTGTGCGTCTTCAACAGGGTTTCGTAATCAAAACTGAGCTGTCCGGTCGCTTTGAAGTTAACTACAACGAGCGCGAGGATACCCACCAACATCACCAAGCCACCTACTTGTGTGTAGATAAAAAACTTGGTCGCGGCTTTCACACGCACGGCACCGTTGTGTACTGAACTTCCCCACAGGGCGATCAGGAAATAAACCGGAATCAGCATCATTTCCCAGAAGAAGAAAAACAGCATCATATCCAGCGAAAGGAACACACCTAAAACACCGGCAAGGCTCCACAACAGGTTCATGTGGAAGGCACCAACGTTTTTGTTGATTTCTTTCCAGGAACAACCAACAGCAACAACACCTAACAAACCAGTGAGCAAAACCATCACCAGCGACAGGCCATCAATGCCGAAATGAATACTCACACCTAACAAAGGAATCCAGGAGTATTGTTCTTCAACTTGCCAGTTCAGGCCACCTGCACCAGCAATGCTGGCGTAATCACCGGTGAGCCACAGGTTTACACCTATGGCGAGTACAAGAGACATAGTAATAAGGGCAATCCACCGCGGGACGCCTGCGCCTAATCGCTCGCTTAGCCAGCACAAGAGGCCGCCAATAAACGGGATCAGGATCAGTGCCGAAAGAGTCATGGTCTGGCCTATCCTTCTTAATGAGTAAATGTAACTTGTAAAACCAGGACTGCGCCCAGCACCAACACCGCACCCAGCGCAATACTGGTGGCATACCAGCGCACGCGACCATTTTCGGTCACGCTCATCGCGCTATTACCCAGTTTTGCCAGTGACGGAATCAAATCAAACAATTTGGCGATTGCATCATGGCGATTGATAGCCGCGATGAACAAATAGGGTTTTACAAACAACCAGTTGTACAACCAATCGAAGCCACAACCATCGCGCAGTACGGGCGACAGCAAACGGCCCAAACCGCTTTCAGAAATTGATTTGGCAATACGACGCTCGCCCCAGAAGAACACGAAGGCGAAAGCCAAACCAATCAGGCCAGTCGCAATCGCGAGGATTTCAACAAAGTGCTTGGACTCTTCCAGTGTTGGCGAGGTGAATACTGGCAATACACCCTCGAGCGGTTGATGAATAAATGAACCAACGAAGGTTGAGAGCACTAACAACACACCCAGTGGCAACCAGTAAGAGAAACCGTGGATTGCATGGGCGTGGGTTTTCTCTTCGCCATGGAATACGATGAAAATCAAACGGAAGGTATAGATAGAAGTGAAGAACGCACCCACCAAACCAGCCCAGAACAAATTAGTGTGACCACTCGCGTAAGCTTGCAGCAGGATTGCGTCCTTACTGAAGAAGCCGACGGTCAGGAATGGGAATGCTGCAAGCGCACCACCACCTACCAGGAAACAGGCGTAAACAAATGGAATCTTTTTCCAGAGGCCACCCATCTTGAAAATATTTTGTTCGTGATGACACGCAATAATCACCGCACCCGCCGAGAGGAACAACAAGGCTTTAAAGAATGCGTGGGTCATCAGGTGGAATATCGCTGCATCCCATGCACCGACACCCAGAGCGAGGAACATGTAACCAATCTGGCTCATGGTTGAGTAAGCGAGTACACGTTTGATGTCGGTTTGCACCAGTGCGGAGAAACCGGCAATCAACAAGGTAATCGCACCGACTACACCCACTAACAACAATACATCCGGAGCCAATTCAAATACGGTGTGGGTACGGGCAATCAGGTATACGCCTGCTGTTACCATTGTTGCGGCGTGGATCAATGCAGAAACCGGCGTTGGACCCGCCATCGCATCCGCCAACCAGGTTTGGAGTGGTAATTGTGCAGATTTACCAACAGCACCACCCAACAACATCAGGGAAGCAGCAACAACCATCGGGTCACCTTCACTCCATTTTTGTGGAGCAAGAACCAGGATTTGCTGAATATCCAAAGTGCCGAGTTGTTGGAAAATAATGAAAATACCGATTGCCATAAACACGTCGCCCACACGGGTAACGGTAAACGCTTTGATAGCGGCTTCACCGTTGGCGCGATCAGAGTAATAGAAACCGATCAACAGATAACTACACAGGCCTACACCTTCCCAGCCCAGGTACAACAGACCGAGGTTATCGCCCAGCACCAGCAATACCATGCTGGCAACGAACAGGTTCATGTAGGAGAAAAAACGCTCATAGCCTGCTTCACCGCGCATATACCAGGAAGCAAACAAATGGATGAAGAAACCAACACCGGTAATAACACCGAGCATGGTCAAGGCCAATCCATCCAGGTGCAGACCAAAGCTCGCACTGAAGTCGCCAACGTGCATCCAGGTCCACAGGGTTTGTACGTATTTACCGCCCTGCTCTACATTATTTAAAAAATCGACACCGACATAGACAGTCGTGAGCGCTGAAAGACCGATCGAGCCAACACCAATAACGGCGGCCAGGTTTTCAGAGAGACGGGTGCGCAATGTGGCTAATAATAAAAAGCCGATTGCGGGGAACAGGAATGTTAAGTAGAGAAAGTTCATCCGCGCATCTCACTCGCAACGTCAATATCCAGGGAATGATGGCGACGATAAAATTGCAACACTATCGCCAAACCGATACTTGCTTCCGCTGCAGCAAGGGTAAGGATCAGGATGAACATAACTTGTCCGTCCGGCATACCCCAGCGACTACCCGCAACAACAAATGCAAGAGCGGCAGCATTCATCATTACTTCCAGGCACATCAACAAAAATAGAATGTTGCGGCGAATCATCACCCCAACTAGCCCCAGTACAAAGAGCACACCCGCTACCGCGAGGCCCTGCTCCATAGGTATTGCTATCATTTACGCACACCTTTTTCGATTACGCGCAGCGCGCTTTGCCATTTATCCGGGTTGTCATTAAGCAAACTCCGGACAGCTTAGTTTTTAAATTGTTATCAACCGTTTTGGTCGTCGCGTTTACCCAGGTGATAAGCCGCAACCAGCGCTGCCAACAACAACAGCGAAGCAAGCTCAACTACCAACAGGTAAGGGCCAAACAGGGAAATACCGACTTGCTTGGCATCAACCAGCGTATGGCCTGCCTGGGTCCAGGTGCCATCGCGCAGCAGATACAGCATTTCCCCCAACAAGGCGGCCGCGAGAATTGCCGGCACAACCCAGGTCTTGGGCGTTAACCAGGCGCGCTCTTGCATAGCCACTGTCGGGCCCATGTTGAGCATCATCACCACGAACACGAACAGCACCATGATGGCACCGGCATAAACAATGATTTCGAGCGCACCGGCAAAAGGCGCACCGAGCATAAAAAATATGGCCGCAACCGCTAACAGCGACACAATCAAACTCAACAGGGCGTGTACCGGATTGGTATTGGTCACTACGCGCAAGGTTGCGTAAATCGCGATTGCGGAGGCAATGTAGAATGCAATTTCCATTGAATGTTCTTCTCTTCTGTCGGGCCAAATTAAGGCAACAAACTTTTTACATCGATAGGTTTGGCTTCGTTTTGCGCAGCGCCTTTTGGCTTGCCCGCAATCGCCATACCGGAAACACGATAAAAGTTGTAATCCGGATTTTTACCCGGGCCGGAAATCAACAAGTGCTCTTTCTCATACACCAGATCTTGGCGGTTGTATTCCGCCATTTCGAAATCCGGAGTCAATTGGATTGCAGTGGTCGGACAGGCTTCTTCACACATCCCGCAAAAAATACAGCGCGAGAAATTGATGCGGAAAAATTCGGGGTACCAGCGGCCATCGTCGGTTTCTGCTTTTTGCAATGAGATACAACCAACCGGACAAGCAACCGCACACAGGTTGCACGCCACACAACGCTCTTCACCATCCGGATCGCGCGTCAACACAATGCGACCGCGATAGCGCGGTGGCAGATACACTTTCTCTTCCGGATATTGAATGGTGTCGCGCTTGCGGAAACCGTGGCTAAACACCATCAACAAACTGCGTATCTGGGTGCCGGCTCCAGAAACGAGTGAAACAATATTTTTTACCATAATTACTACCCTCAAGCTGCCGGAGTATTCAGCAGCACAACCGCTGCAGTAACCAATAAGTTCACCAATGTCAGCGGTAAACACACCAACCAGCTGAATTTCATTACGTGGTCATAACGTGGACGCATCAATGCACCGCGCACCAATACGAACAACATAATGAAGAAGCCGGTTTTTACTGCGAACCAAACGAATGATGGAATGAAATCGAGATACGGCAGCGGTTTCCAGCCACCGAAGAACAGGGTCACGATCATCGCTGACACCATCACTACACCGATGTATTCCGCCACGAAGAACATACCCCACTTCATACCAGAATATTCAATGTGATAACCGTCGGCGAGTTCTTGTTCCGCTTCCGGTTGGTCGAAAGGATGACGGTGGGTTACAGCGATACCGGCAATCATGAACGTACAGAAACCGAAGAATTGAGGGATGATATTCCACAGATTGGATTGCGCTTCAACGATATCGCGCAGGTTAAAACTACCCGCCTGCACTACCACACCCATCAGCGCCAAGCCCATAAACACTTCGTAACTTACGGTTTGTGCCGCAGCACGCAAACCACCGAGTAATGAGTATTTGTTGTTGGATGACCAGGCAGCAAACATCACTGAATAAACAGCGAGACCAGCCATACCAAAGAAGAACAACAAACCGATATTTAAATCAATTACACCCCAGGTTGCGGTGACAGGAATTACTGCCATGGATAACAAAATAGTTCCCATCGCAATTGCGGGTGCAAGGCGGAAAGTTAATTTGTCAGCGAATGGAGGAGTCCAGTCTTCCTTGAAAAACATTTTGAACATGTCGGCCACAATCTGGAACATACCAAATGGACCAACACGGTTTGGACCGTAACGATCTTGCCACCATGCCAGCAATTTACGCTCGATCAAACTGAGGTAAGCAGCCAGTAAAACAGTAACCAGCAAAATCACGACCGCTTGGAAAACAGTGAAGAAAATTCCAGCTAACTCTGGCGTAATCCAGTCAAACATTACACAGCCTCCTGCATAACTTGCGCCCAGGTTTCACCAACAAATGTTGGAATACCTTTCAGGCCAACCGGTAAACCGAGGCTGCCAGTGGCGAGTGTTGCACTCACTTTTACCGGCAAACGCAGATTGTTATTAACGATGCGCACGATGACTGTCGCGTTGTCTTTCACACCGATACGCTCAGCATCAGCAACTGAAATAGCTACATAAGGCGCCGGGATTCTGTCCGCAATAACGGCTGCTTTTGAAGTCATCTCTTCGCTACCAAACATGTGGTACAGCGGAGAAACACGCAGCTTGCTGTCAGACGGAACGAATGCAACAGGAACATCATTAAAATAACTGAAGCTTGCATCAGCACGCGCTTCGATCAAACGCTTACCCGCATCGCCTTTACGTGAATGGCCACCGACTTCGTCCTGGAATTTGTTCCAGGCTTGAGGTGAATTCCAACCTGGAGCCCATGCGAACGAAGTTAATGCCGCCGGATTTTCCGGACCAACATAACCTTCCATCGAGTGCGCCAATGCGGAGTCGCCGTCTTGCGATGCACGAGGCTCATGTACGCTGATATTTGCGCGCATTGCGGTGCGGCCAGAATAACGACGCGGTTCACGCGCGAGTTTCAAACCTTTAATACGGAAATCAGCGTTCGGTGCTGCATCGCGAATTTCAGCGAGCGCTGGAAGTTCGGTAACAACTGCATCGATCACTTCATCAAGTTGAGTCCATGAGAATGGTTTGTCTTCAACCGCCGTGTGGATCGCATGCAACCAACGCCAACCTTCTTTCACTTGTACTTTAGCGTCGTAGAACGCCGGGTCATAAACCTGGAAGAAACGTTGCGCACGGCCCTCACAGTTAATCACGGTACCGTCTGCTTCTGCGAAACTTGCACCGGATAAAACGAGGTGCGCTTTTTCTTGTACCGGAGTGACTTGATGATCAAGCACGATTACCGATTTCGCGGCAGACAATGCCGCATCAACCAATTCTTTTGGTGCGCGACGATACAAATCATTTTCTGCGATAACGACGGTATCAGCAGCGCCATCTTTTAATGCAGTCAATGCGTCAATCACTGATTTGCCACCTAAATAGGCAGCACCCAAGCTATTTACTTCCGGAACAACGAGAGTAATTGCAACTGCTTTTTCACGCGCTTTCAATGCCAGCGCAATGTTTGCAGCTGCTTTGATAACAGACTCGGAACCTGCTGAAGTACCAGAAACAACCAGCGGTGCTTTTGCAGCGAGTAATGCATCAGCGATGGTTTGGGCAAGAGCACGCTCTGCTTCGCTCAGGTCATTCGCAGCAGGTGCATTGCTATCAATAATGTTTGCTACTGCAAAACCAAGACGAGCAATACTTTCTACAGGTGCGCGATAAGTTTCAGTCGCTGCATCATCCAGACGGGTTTCCTGGAAGCTAGCGATAAACAATGGGCTCTTGGCATGTTGGCCAATATTTTTAATCGCTTCAGCAGCCCACTCGGATACGCGCTTTTCCGCTGCCATTTCGTAGGCTTTGCCTTTCACTGCCTGACGCAATGCCAGAGCAATGCGCGCTGCGGTCTGGGTTAAATCTTCGCCCAGGATAAGTACCGCATCTTTGTTTTCAAGATCGCGTACTGGTGGAGTGTGCAGACCGCTGTTTTGCAGGATATCCAACACCAACTCAACGCGTTTTTGTTCAGCGGCTTCAAAACCGGCACTGAAATTTTCTGCGCCGACTAATGAGCGCAATGCGTAGTTGGTCTCAATGCTTGCACGCGGTGAACCAATACCCACCACTTTTTTGGAGTTTTTAAGTGCAGCAATCGCCCAATCCAATGCACCATCCAATGTGGTTGCACCAAGGCCATTAGCAGCACGCAAGAATGGAACACGGGGACGATCTTCGTTGTTGACATAACCGTAACCAAAACGGCCTTTGTCACACAGGAAATAATGGTTGATCGAACCGTTGTAGCGGTTTTCGATACGACGCAATTCGCCATAACGCTCACCGGGACTGATGTTACAGCCCACTGAACAACCCTGGCATACACTCGGGGCAAATTGCATATCCCACTTACGGTTGTAACGCTCGGAGTGGGTTTTGTCGGTGAATACGCCGGTCGGGCAAACTTCTACCAGGTTGCCGGAGAATTCGCTCTCCAAAGTACCGCTTTCAACACGACCGAAATACACGTTGTCATGCGCACCGTATACACCCAGATCTGAACCATCGGCGTAATCGTTGTAGTAACGAACGCAGCGATAACACGCGATACAACGGTTCATTTCATGGCTGATAAACGAACCCAATTCCTGATTCAGGTGAGTACGTTTAGTGAAGTCATAACGACGAGTGTCGTGACCGGTCATTACCGTCATATCTTGTAGATGACAGTGACCGCCTTCTTCACACACCGGGCAATCGTGCGGATGGTTGGTCATCAGCCATTCAACAACGCTCGCGCGGAATTCTTTCGCTTCTTCATCTTCAATCGAGATATAAGTGTTATCGGTCGCCGGTGTCATACACGACATCACCAAACGGCCGCGTTTATCATCGGCATTGGCGTATTGCTTGACCGCACACTGGCGACAAGCACCAACGCTGCCCAGCGCCGGGTGCCAGCAGAAGTAAGGAATATCGAGGCCCAGCGACAAACAGGCCTGCAACAGGTTGTCTGCGCCGTTAACTTCTAATTGTTTACCATCAACGTGAATCGTAGCCATGACTTATATAGCCCTTACGCAGTAGCAGTAGCCGCAGCGGTTGCTGGAGCTGCTATGCCTTGTTCAAATTCGGAACGGAAATATTTCAATGCGCTTTGCAGTGGCTCCATGGCTCCCGGCGCATGCGCGCAGAAAGTTTTTCCTGGGCCAAGCTGGCGAGTCAGTTGTTGCAAAATATCCAGATATTCCGGCTTGCCTTCACCACGCTCAATTGCCAACAGCATTTTTACCGACCATGGCAAACCATCGCGGCATGGCGTACACCAGCCACAAGATTCACGCGCAAAGAATTGCTCGAGGTTACGCACCGCCGACACCATGCTCTGGGTGTGATCAACGACCATCACCAGACCGGTACCCATACGGCTACCTGCTTTCATAATGGTGTCGAAGTCCATTGCCAGATCCAGGTGATCCGGTGTCAGGAAGTCAGTAGATGCACCACCGGGCAACCAGGCTTTCAGCTCCAAGCCATCGCGCATACCGCCAGCGTGTTCGTAAATAATTTCGCGTGCAGTGGTACCGATGGGCAACTCCCACAAGCCAGGATTTTTCACCTTGCCGGAAGCACCGTAAATTTTGGTTCCACCATCTGGGCTTTTACCTTGCGACAAACCTTTAAACCAGTCAGCACCACGATTGATGATGTGCGACAAGTTGCTCAGGGTTTCCACGTTATTAACGATGGTTGGACGCCCCCAGAGACCGGCGATTTGCGGGAATGGCGGCTTGGCTCTTGGATTGGCACGGCGACCTTCGAGCGAGTTGATCAATGCAGTTTCTTCACCACAGATATAACGCCCTGCCCCGGTATGCACATGCATATCGAGACTCCAGCCAGAACCTAATATGTTTTCACCGAGATAGCCTTTTGCATTGGCTTGCTCAATCGCTTCGTTCAAATGTTTTGCCGCGAGGACATATTCGCCACGCAAGAAAATGTAAGCGCGTTTTGCCTGGATCGCGTAAGCCGCGATGATCATGCCTTCCACCAATTGGTGCGGAAGGCATTCCATCAACAAACGGTCCTTAAACGTACCCGGCTCCATTTCATCTGCGTTACAAACGAGGTATTTAGCACCGGCATCTGGCCCCATCGGGATCAAACCCCATTTGATACCGGCCGGGAAGCCCGCACCGCCACGGCCGCGCAGGTTTGCATCTTTTACTGCAGCCTGGACATCTGCGGGAGACATTGCGGGAATGGCTTTACGCACAGACAGATAACCATCCAGCGCTTCGTATTCGTTGATATCAACAATCGGCTTGTTATCAACAATACGGTAAGTCAGTGGCTTTATTTCGCCGAGGTTGTTGTTGGGAAGAGTCATACGTATTTCTCCAACAGCGCAGGGATTTGTTCCGGAGTCAGATTGGTGTGGGTGTCATCATTGATCATGATGGCTGGTGCTTTATCGCAGGTACCCAAACAGCAAATCGGGATGAGCGTGTAACGATCATCTGCTGTCGTTTCACCAAGGCCAACATTAATGTGTTTGATGATTGCATCCTGGACCACTTCAAAATCGTTCAGGTGGCAAGCGATGCTGTCGCACACTTTAATCACGTTGCGGCCAACCGGACGACGGAAAATCAAACTATAAAATGTCGCAACACCTTCAAGATCCGGCGCAGAAATTCCGAGCAAATCAGCTACAGGTTGAATAGCGCCATCAGGCACCCAACCATGGCGACGCTGGATCACTTTCAATGCATCAATCGATGCAGCGCGCGCATCATCATAGTGATGAATATGGTGCTCAATTTCAGCACGGTCTTCATCGGCCAAAATATACGGCTCGACATTGGGACGGTTACTATCAGTACAAATAATCATATTGGTTTACTTTGATAATTAGCGGTCAACATCGGCCATTACAAAATCGATACTGGCCAGGTAAGCAATCAAATCGGGAATCATACTGCCGCGAATTACTGCAGGAATCTGCTGCAAATGCGGGAAGCTCGGCGTACGGATGCGCGTGCGGTAACTCATGGTGGAGTTATCGCTGGTCAGGTAATAACTGTTGATGCCTTTGGTTGCCTCAATTAACTGACTCGCCTCACCCGCTGGCATAATCGGCCCCCATGACACACTCAGGAAGTGGGTAATCAGGGTTTCAATGTGTTGCAAGGTTTTCTCTTTCGGGGGCGGACAGGTTAATGGATGGTCTGCCTTGTATGGACCTTCAGGCATGTTATCCAGGCATTGTTTGATGATGCGCAAACTCTGACGCATTTCTTCGATGCGCACGATACAACGGTCATAAGCATCTCCGTTGTGAGCCAGGGGAACATCAAAATCAAAATTCTGGTATCCAGAGTAAGGGCGCGCTTTACGCAGATCGTAATCGATACCGGTAGCGCGCAGGCCTGGACCAGTTACGCCCCACTCGATCGCTTCTTTGGAGTTGTATTGCGCAACACCGATAGTACGGGATTTCAACACGCTGTTTTTGATCGCGGCTTTTACGTACTCGTCGAGGCGCTTTGGCATCCAGTCAACAAATTCCTGCACCAGTTTTTGCCAGCCTTTTGGCAAATCATGGGCAACACCACCGATGCGGTACCAGGCCGGATGCATACGGAAACCGGTAACGGCTTCAATCACATCGTAAGCTTTCATACGGTCGGTAAACATAAAGAAGATTGGCGTCATACCGCCAACGTCCTGGATGTAAGTACCGAGGAACAACAAGTGACTGGTAATACGGAAGAATTCAGCCATCATCACGCGGATGGTTTCAACGCGTGACGGCACTTTAATACCGGCCAATTTTTCCACTGCCAAAACATATGGCAGGTTATTCATTACACCACCGAGGTAATCGATACGGTCGGTATAAGGAATAAAGCTGTGCCAGGATTGACGCTCACCCATTTTTTCGGCGCCGCGATGGTGATAACCAATGTCGGGCACGCAATCGAGAATTTCTTCACCATCCAGTTGCAACACGATACGGAAAGCACCGTGCGCACTCGGGTGGTTAGGGCCAAGATTGAGGAACATGAAATCCTCATCGGCAGTACCGCGCTTCATACCCCACTCTTCGGGATTAAAACGCAGACCTTCTTGCTCAGCGTCTTGCTTCGCAGCGTTTAGCATAAACGGGTCAAATTCTGTCGCACGCGCTGGATAATCCTTACGTAGCGGATGACCTGTCCAGGTCGGCGGCAACATGATGCGAGTCAATAATGGGTGTCCATCGAATACGATGCCGAATAAATCCCATACCTCACGCTCATACCAGTTAGCATTGGGCCAAATGTTGATAACGCTGGGAAGACTCAAACTGTCAGAAGAGAGAGCAACCTTGATGCGCACATCATTGTTACGCTCAATAGAGAGCAGATGGTAGAAAACGGTAAAGTCTGCAGCAGGCAGCCCATAGCGATGGGTGCGCAAACGCTCATCCACCGCACTCAGGTCATACAACATTGAATAAGGCTTCGGAACATTACGCAGGAAGCGCAATACCTCAACCACTTTATCGCGCGTTACCCAAAGTGTAGGAACGTCGTCCTTGGTGGGCTGAACCACGAAGGTCCCCTCACCAAATTGAGCAAACAGTTCGCTCACCACCTGAGGCAAAGCATTATCTAGAGTCGCATTCTCAGCCATCTATCAGCTCATCACTAAAATTAAAATTCTTTTGGATAGGCGCAAGCCCGGCGGCCTGCATACCACCGGGTTTTTAAATGCTATCTGGCTCACGCAGGTTCACAACCTGGATACGCTCAGCCTGTTTAACATCGCGCTGTGCCGGCATAACCGGACGGTATACACCCTGATCACCACCCACCCAGGTCAATGGGCGACGCTCTTTGCCAATCGACTCCTGCAACAACATCAGGCCTTGTAAAAAGGCTTCGGGGCGCGGAGGACAGCCAGGGATATAAAGGTCAACCGGCAGGAATTTATCCACACCTTGCACAACGGAATAAATGTCGTACATACCACCAGAGTTCGCGCAGGACCCCATGGAGATAACCCATTTTGGCTCCAGCATTTGCTCATACAAACGCTGCACAACAGGCGCCATCTTGATAAAACAGGTCCCCGCTACCACCATCAAGTCAGCTTGACGGGGCGATGCACGAATAACTTCCGCACCAAAACGTGCGAGGTCGTGAGGAGCGGTAAAGGCAGTCGCCATTTCCACATAGCAGCAGGACAAACCGAAGTTGTAGGGCCACAGGGAGTTTTTACGCCCCCAGTTCACGGCGCCATTGATCATGTCGTCCAGCTTGCCCATAAATACATTTTTGTGAACCTGATCTTCCGTTGGGTCACTCACCCGCTCCCGGGGTTGTTCAGGGTAGCGAACTTCTGAATTGTCGGAATCAATACGCGTCAGGGTATAGTCCATCAGGAAAACCTCAGGATTCTTGAAAACTTAATTGGAGTTTGTAGTTGCTGCGGTCTTTGCGTTTGCTTCGTCTTTAATGCGACGACGGCGTGTTTCCGATGACCAGTCGAGAGCACCAAGACGCCAGATATAAATAAGACCAACAAGGAGAACAGCAACAAAGATAAAGACTTCGATAAATCCTGGCCAACCGCTTTCACGAACGGATACAGACCAGGCATACAGGAACAGGGCTTCAATATCGAAAATCACAAAAAACATAGCGATCAGATAAAACTTGGCCGACAGACGCAGGCGGGCACCACCTACAGAAACAATACCGGATTCGAATGGCTCGGTTTTCGCCCTACCCTTGCTGCGGCCGCCCATAAATACGGGAATGGCGAGCATGAATGCGCATATAAAAATCACACCGAAGATATAAACAGCGAAGGACCAGTTATGCGCAATGGCGTCAATTGACATCAGGTAATCTCCCACAGCGAAACTTGCAAAATGCAAATAACACGCAAATGATAATTAATCTTATTGCGATAGACGAATGCAAAGTCTATGATGTTGTCGGTGAGCAAGATGCTCGACAAAAAAAGACTTATAAAAATTGAGGCTTAAGAAAAATCGGCCGACATTCTCTATGGATATCGATAAACGGGGTGCAAAAAAGGCGTAAATTCCGTCGTAAAAATTCGCATTCCTTACCCAAAAATGCCTTAACAACCAAATTACTTTGAGGACCGCTTATAGAAACGCACCGCATTGTAGCAACTATGCGACCAGACTCAAACCTCGATGACAAAAAAGTTTCATGTATTTGAAGCACTTACTGCAAAAATTTCGACTGACAATGAAAAACCGATTAATAAATAACCGCTTTGATTTTATTTGTTCGATTTCATACTAGAGGCTCCCCCTTAGACAGGTACAATGTCTGCCGGATAAATCAGCTTGGATCCGGTTGATGGAAGTGAATCTCATCCGCTCGACAACCAATCTATTCTTTAACGCCGCTCCGAACATTTTCATCATTGAATGTTCACATTTGTAGCAGCTATATCTATTCAATATTTGTTTAATGACTACCCAGGTCTTCTATGGTTTTACATTCACTTGCAAACCCTCCATTACCTAACCGTGCAGGCAACAAACAATATTGGGGGCAGTTGCATGGTTCAGCCCAGTCACTTGCCATAGTGAATGCTGCATTAGCTTACAAGGGATTGAGTCTCGTTATTACAGCAGACACAAGCTCTGCTATTCGGCTGGAAAGTGAATTATCGTTTTTCGCCAAAAATCAGGAGCAGCTTGCAGTCCTACATTTAGCAGATTGGGAAACCCTGCCCTACGATACAATTTCACCGCATCAGGACATCATCTCGGAACGCTTGAGCACGCTGTATAAATTACCGGCTGTTAAACAAGGCATTCTGGTTGTGCCGGTTACCACCTTGCTACAGCGGTTAATGCCGCAATCCTATCTGGTTGGCAACAGCTTGATGGTATCAGTCGGTGAAAAATTCGACGTAAACCAATTACGGCAAAACCTGGAGCGCGCAGGTTACCATTGTGTTGACACGGTTTATGAACACGGTGAATTTGCCGTGCGTGGCTCGTTAATGGATATTTTCCCGATGGGCAGTGACCTGCCTTATCGCATCGATTTATTTGATGACGAAATTGAAAGTTTGCGCACCTTTGATCCAGAAACACAAATCACCATTGATAAGGTCGAAAAAATCCAGTTGCTGCCCGCAAAAGAATTTCCCCTTAATAAAACTGGCATCAACTTATTCAAACAAAAATGGCTGGAGCGCTTTGATGTCAATCACAAAGCCTGCCCGGTATTCCAGGACATCAGTGCAGGCATTTCACCACCCGGTATTGAATACTATTTGCCGCTGTTTTTTGATGCCTGCAGCACCTTATTCGATTATCTGCCAACCAATACCCAGATCTATGCGCTAGGTGATATTGAAAAATCTGCTGAAAATTTTTGGCTGGAGTTACTGCGTCGCTATGAAAGCCGCCGCGTAGACCCCCTGCGCCCACTATTGGCGCCGCGCGATATTTATCTTGCCATTGATGAGTTCTTTGGCCAGATAAAAAATTACTGCCGAACCTTTATTGAATCGGCCCCGCTGGACGATAAAGCAGGTAGCTATAATTTTGCTACTGCAACACCCCCCTCATTGCCCATTCGCGCACAAGCTGAAAATCCGTTGGCGGCAATACAAGCCTTTTTAATGGAGTTTGATGGCCAAGTATTATTTTGTGCTGAATCTGCCGGCCGTCGCGAAACATTGCTGGAGCTGTTGGGCCGCATCCGCATCCGCCCCACTACCGTCGACAGTTGGAATGAGTTTCTTGCCCACAGTGAAAAATTGGCCATTACCGTTGCACCGATTGAACAGGGATTACTGCAAACCAATCCGAAAATTGCACTGATTTCCGAGTCGCAATTATTTGGCGAGCGCATCCAGCAACAGCGCCGTCGCAAACAAACGCAAGATAATGCCGACCTGGTTGTCAAAAACCTTACTGAATTAAAGATCGGGGCATCAGTTGTTCATATCGATCACGGTGTCGGGCGCTATCGCGGTTTGGAAACGATTACTATCGATAACCAGACCAATGAATTCCTAACACTGGAATATGCTGATGAAGCCAAACTCTATGTACCTGTGACGAGCTTACATTTAATCAGCCGCTATTCCGGTGCCGAAGATGACCTTGCACCGCTGCACAAACTGGGAAGCGAGTCTTGGCAAAAAGCACGGCGCAAAGCAGCTGAACAAATCCGCGATACTGCCGCCGAATTACTTGAAGTCTATGCGCGCCGCGCCGCACGCAAAGGTTATGCATTTCCCGATCCCAAAACTGCCTATGACACTTTTTCCGCGAGTTTTCCGTTTGAAGAAACAGCGGACCAGCAGCGAGCAATTGAAGCGGTTATCAGCGATATGCTCTCCGCCAAACCTATGGATCGCCTTGTCTGTGGCGATGTAGGTTTTGGTAAAACAGAAGTGGCCATGCGTGCGGCATTTGTCGCCAGCTATAGCGGCAAACAAGTTGCAATCCTCGCCCCAACCACACTACTTGCCCAACAACATTATGAATCCTTGAAAGATCGCTTTGCTGACTGGCCGATCACCGTGGAAGTTCTCTCACGTTTCCGTACAACAAAAGAAATGAATCAAGTATTGGAGCGATTAGCAGAAGGTAAAGTGGATATTGTTGTGGGTACCCATAAATTATTATCGCCCGATATCAAATTTAAAGATCTCGGGCTACTGGTTATCGATGAAGAACATCGCTTTGGTGTACGCCAAAAAGACCAGATCAAGGCGCTGCGTTCAGAGATTGATATACTTACCCTTACCGCAACACCTATTCCACGCACATTAAATATGTCCATGGCGGGCATCCGCGACTTATCCATTATCGCCACGCCACCCGCGCGCCGCTTGTCGGTAAAAACCTTTGTCCGCACTTACGAAGAAGCGATAATAAAAGAGGCAATACTGCGTGAAATCTTGCGCGGTGGACAAGTGTATTACCTGCACAATGAAGTGGACACAATTGAAAAAATAGCGCGCGAGTTGCAGGAATTAATTCCCGAAGCGCGTATTGGTGTTGGCCATGGCCAAATGCGCGAGCGCGACCTGGAACGGGTGATGTCAGATTTTTATCACAAGCGCTTCAATATTATGGTGTGCACAACCATTATCGAAACCGGTATCGATATCCCTAGTGCCAACACCATTATTATCAACCGTGCCGATAAATTTGGCCTGGCACAACTACATCAATTACGTGGCCGTGTCGGCCGTTCGCATCACCAGGCCTATGCCTACCTGTTAACACCCGACCGCCGCTCAATGACTGACGATGCGCAAAAACGCCTTGAAGCTATTAGCGCCGCCGAAGATCTGGGAGCCGGTTTTACCCTGGCGACTTACGATATGGAAATTCGCGGTGCGGGTGAATTATTGGGTGATGAACAAAGCGGCCAGATCCAGACTATCGGCTTCTCGCTTTATATGGATATGCTGGACCGCGCGGTAAAAGCAATTCGCCAGGGAAAACAAGCTGACCTTGAAAAAGCCCTGAGTGAAGCAATTGACATTAACCTGCGTATTCCCGCATTAATTCCAGCCGATTATTTGCCCGATGTGCACACACGGTTAGTCATGTACAAACGCCTGGCCAATGCCGAGAATGAAGATGCCCTGCGCGATCTGCAAGTAGAGATGATCAATCGCTTTGGGATGCTGCCTGAACAAATCAAAAACCTGTTCCGTGTAACCCAAATTAAAATCAGTGCTGAGGCCATAGGCATTACCAAGCTCGAAGCCAATGCGCGCGGCGGCAAAGTAGAATTTGCCAGCGATACACGTGTTGATCCATTGCAAATTGTCAAACTAGTCCAAAGCCAGCCGCGCATTTATAAACTGGAAGGTGCAAATCAACTTAAATTTGTTATGGATTTGGAAGCGACGGAAAAACGCATCCAAGCCGTAGTAGATTTGCTCACCTATTTAACACCCGGGCATTAACATGAGTGCCAACCAATTAATGTGCAATTTAATTCAGGAAACAATGCAATGATTTTCGCTCACACACGTTTACGCTACTATTTTATTAGCCTTGCAGCCCTGCTATTAACCAACGCGCCGGTTTACGCACAGCAAAAACCAGCGTCGCATGAAGGTTGGTATCAAGTAGAGATGATTGTCGTGGCACGCAAAGATGACGCCGCTCAGGAGCACTGGCCCAGCAATATCAAATTGCGGTATCCCGGTGACTGGGTCGAATTAAAAGATCCAAACATTACAGCGCAATCTGCTGTCGATTTTACCAAAGAGGCTTTTTATTTATTGCCTGCCAATGAGCGTCAATTAAATTCCGCAGCGCAAAAATTACAGCGCAATCCGCGCTTCGAAGTTCTATTTCACAATGCTTGGCGGCAGGTTATCACCAATAAAAAAGCCTCCAAGGCTATTATCATTAATGGCGGCCAGACATTTGGCCAACACCAGGCTTTAGAGGGAAGTATTCGTTTAAGCGTGGCCACTTATTTGGAACTCCAGACCAATTTGTGGCTCAGCCAATTCGAAGTGAATGTTGGCCAGGAAGTTACTCCAGCCTGGCCGGAAATCCCATTGCGCCCAAACTATACAAGTGCGACTACAAAAAATCTGTCATTGGATTCAGAAGTAGAATTGGATCAGGCACTGGCAAATGAAAATGCACAGTGGTCAAGCGGCAGCTTTGATGCAAATACCTCGGCCACAGGAACGGAGGGTTTTGTCACCCGGAGAATTGTTTTATTGCGGCAAGAGCGCGATATGCGCAGCAGTGAAGTGAACTATATAGACCACCCGGTATTGAATGTGATTATCCAGGTTACGCCATACCCTCCTGTAGCGACTGATCCTGCCTCGGTTGCACAGTAAAAATAACCGTATAAATAAAAACACCGGCGAAATGCCGGTGTTTTTATTTAATACTGAGTGAAATTTACATCAGCCTAGCAAAACAACATCTTCTGCCTGCAAGCCCTTATCACCTTGTTGTAACTGAAACTCAACATTTTGACCTTCAGCCAAAGAGCGGTAACCTTCCGCACGGATATTTCGATAATGGACAAAAATATCCTCGCCTCCTTCTCCTCTGGTTATGAAACCGTATCCACGCACGTTGTTAAACCATTTAACAGTGCCCATTTCACGATCTGCCATATGAAACACCTCTACAGCCTTGATGCTTATTGTTATTTGCTTGGTTTGCTTCATCCGTTGATCGCCAGCGCAGCAGGCTAGCAGTTATCCACAACCGGGTTTAATAGAACCAAAAAACCCGTGTTTACAGATATTAACAAATGTTGGAAATAAGAGGTGATTTTTTTGTTGCTTATTTGCGCAGGGTTACTGCTTTGCAAATATGAAAATAGTTTTTTTAATATTGTCCATACCAGCCGCCAGGGTTTTCATTATTTCATCCATGCTCAACTCATCCCCACCCAAACCGGCGGCCCAGTTTACTACCAGGCAAAGCGCTGCATATTCGAGTCCCAACTCACGAGCCAATGCAGCTTCTGGCATTGCAGTCATGCCTACAAGATCGCATCCATCGCGCTGTAAACGCAGGATTTCCGCGGCGGTTTCCAACCTCGGCCCCTGGGTACAGGCATATACACCTGCATCCTGAAAAGGCAAATCCATCGCCAATAAACTGGCGATCAGTTGTTGGCGCATTAGCTGGCTATAGGGGTGCGTAAAATCGATATGGTTAATGTAACCATCGGTCAGGAAGTTATAGCTCTGCTCACGACCATAGGTGTAATCGATAAGCTGATGTGGCACCACAAAAGTACCCGGTCCCATTTTCGAATGAATGCCCCCTACTGCATTTATAGCAAGCACATTCGTTGCTCCTACTTCTCTTAACGCCCAAAGATTTGCGCGGTAATTAATTTGGTGGGGCGGTAGCTTGTGGCCTTGTCCATGACGGGGAAGAAACACCAAGTGACGGTCCTGTAATCTGGCAGTTACCAGAGGTGCAGAGCAATCACCAAAAGGCGTGGATATATGACGCTCACTCACAATCTCCAATTCAGGAAATTGATTTAATCCGGAACCACCAATAATCGCTAGCATGGTTTATAGGCTGGCCTGCGAACGTTTAGCCATATAAGCCGCATAATCGGGAACCCAATGTTGCGACTCTTCTTTGAAAAGTGGTGACGACACCATAAAATCAGCAGAGCTTTGATTACATGCAATAGGAATATTCCATACTGCCGCAATACGCAACAACGCTTTTACATCCGGGTCATGGGGCATTGGCTCAAAGGGATCCCAAAAAAAGACCAGCATATCGACCTTGCCTTCCGTGATTAACGCACCCACTTGCTGATCGCCACCCAATGGGCCGGAGATAAGTTTATTAATGGGCAACCCGGTTTCTTTTTCTATCAATGTTCCAGTTGTCCCCGTTGCAAAAAGTGTATGGGAATTCAAATCGGCCTGATGTTTTTTGCACCAGGTGAGCAAATCTTTCTTTCTGTTATCGTGAGCCACCAGCGCAATTGATTTTATAGCTGGCAGGCTAATCTCTTTGTATTCCATAAAATCTACCCGATTAATTCATAGGAGGAGTTACATCGAACTAAATTATCAGTAAAAAAAATGACCTTGCCTGAGTATAGACAGGCAGGGTCATCTTTAATAGCAGCCTCAGGGTAAATTGGCGCTTGTGAATTAATGACTGAGTTCCAACAATAATTTATTCAAACGCTGCACATAAGCGGCTGGGTCTTGCAACTGCGCGCCTTCTGCAAGATTAGCTTGATCAAACAGGATATGCGCCAAATCGCCAAATCGCTCATCATTACTTTCCTGCTCCAATTTTTTCACTAATGGGTGATCAGGATTCAATTCAAAAATCGGTTTGGATTCCGGTACTTTTTGTCCGGCCGCCTCAAGGATACGACGCATCTGTGCACCCATATCGTGATCACCAACCACCACACAGGCAGGGGAATCAGTCAAACGGTGGGTAATACGCACTTCGTCCACCTGGCTCTCCAAGGCCGCCTTTGCACGCTCCAACAATGGTTTCAATGCTTCAGCCACTTTCTCTTGCGCTTGTTTTTCCTCTTCACTATCGAGCTTACCTAAATCAAGTTCGCCCTTGCCTACGTCTTGCAGCGACTTGCCCTCAAACTCAGCCAAGTGACTCATCAACCATTCATCTACACGGTCGCTTAACAACAGTACTTCAATGCCTTTTTTGCGGAAGACTTCAAGGTGCGGACTGCTTTTTGCAGTATTGAAATTTTCAGCGGCGATATAATAAATTTTTTCCTGCCCTTCTTTCATACGCGTAACATAATCATCAAGCGATTGATTCTGCTCAGCAGTATCGATATGGGTTGAGGCAAAACGTAATAACTTGGCAATTTTTTCGCGGTTGGCAAAATCCTCTGCCGGCCCCTCTTTCATTACCTGACCAAATTCTTTCCAGAAAATACTGTAATTTTCCGGCTCGCTTTTCGCCAGTTTGGCCAGCATATCCAGGACGCGTTTGGTCAATGCCGAACGCATACTGTCAATGTTGGGATCTTTTTGCAGAATCTCACGTGAGACGTTCAAGCTCAAATCGTTAGAGTCCACTACCCCTTTGATAAATCGCAGGTATAAAGGTAGGAACTGCTCAGCATCATCCATGATAAACGTGCGCTGCACATACAATTTCAAACCACGTGATGCATCGCGATTGTATAAATCAAAAGGCGCGCGTGCTGGAATAAACAACATGCTGGTGTAATCCAGATTTCCCTCTACACGATTGTGGCTCCAGCTGAGAGGATCGGTAAAATCGTGGCTCACATGCTTATAAAACGCCTTGTATTCGTCATCAGTTACTTCAGAGCGCGAGCGCGTCCAGAGCGCAGTCGCGGTATTGATTACCTCATCTTCCGGCTCTGTAGTGACCGCATCATCACCTGCCGGAGTTTGTTTTTTCATTACGACCGGGATGGCAATATGATCAGAATATTTTTTGATGATAGAACGCAAACGCCAGTGATCCGCGAACTCCAGGGCATCATCCTTTAAATGCAGGTCAACGGTCATACCACGATCAACCTTTTCCACTGACTCTACCGTAAACTCTGCATCGCCCGAACACTCCCAACGCACAGCTTCACTTGCCGCTGCACCAGCACGACGGGTGGTCACTACAACTTTATCAGCAACAATAAATGCCGAATAAAAACCTACCCCGAATTGGCCAATGAGTTGTGCATCTTTTTTCTGGTCACCGGACAATTTTTGCATGAACTGCGCAGTACCGGATTTAGCAATAGTGCCCAGATTCTCAATCACTTCATCGCGCGACATGCCTATGCCGTTATCGCTGATGGTGAGGGTTTTTGCATCTTTATCAAAACTGATACGGATTTTTAATTCCGCATCACCTTCGTATAAGTCGCCATTGGAAACAGCTTCAAAACGCAATTTGTCAGCAGCATCCGAGGCATTGGATACCAATTCACGCAGGAAAATTTCCTTGTTTGAATACAATGAGTGAATCATCAAATGCAGCAATTGTTTGGCTTCAGTCTGGAAACCACGGGTTTCCTTGCGGGCATCAACGGTCATTTTCTAACTCCTGGGGTATATATACGAATCACGGGGAAAAATAGCCTTTAAAAGCGACTGAGGGTTAATAGGGGCATAGAAGAGGAAATTCAAGTGGGCGATCAGCGTGAGTCCTTCATTTACCTGCTTTTTGTACAAACTCACATGCAACATTTAATAAGTGCGGCCAACTGTGCGGCCGCACTCCCGAGATGGATATATATATCAATTAGTATTCATATCCATTAATCCTATAACCTCATTTGACACCCTAGACATCAAATATTCCGATCCTGCTTTCGTTAAATGACCAAAATCAACGGCAGTCAAGTTTAGTGCGCCGCCTCCAACCCTTATACGGCATCCAGAATTATTACAAAGCACATCATAAGCTGAAATATATGTGACACCTAGTTTCGGAATTTCTTTAGCAAGATATCGATCCCATTCTTTAGAAACAGGATCCAGTCCAAATGACATGAAATCGTCAAGTTTTGCGTTCAACGGTTGATTCTTTAAGAAATCTAAAATTATCAAATATAGGTTTTTTTTCCATTGAGGAACCGGGCCTACAATAATGATATGTGAGTTTGGAGATACTCCTTTAATTCGATTAATAGATTCATTTAATGCATCCAATGTTACCTGATAAGATCTTACTGAATTTTTACCTAGTACGTACCAACTAATAAGGATCACATCTGGCTTATCTCTTTCTATAATATCAATGGCATAATTTGCATTTGTTAATAAGGAGTTCCCATCTGCGGCAATTTTATCTGCAAAAAGAAATGGAGGAGAATTACCAGCTGTGACTTGAGTTATCCCAAAACCATATTGTTCAGATAAAGCTTTTACCCCTGGGTATAGCGCTGCAGCATATGAGTCGCCCCATATCATTAACAAGGGACGATCTTTTCCAAAGCACTCAGCTTTCCTTAACGTATTCTTTGAATCTGTAAAATGGCATGCATGCTCCCTAATATTCCCACCAAACTGGTAAAACCTATATGGATTAGTTATTGAAGCCAACTCTTGAAGCTCTGCAGGCACACGAGAAACCAATCCATCTTTCTTATAAATACAGAATCCTACAAACCCGATCACCACTAGTAATAGCGTGGAAATAATTGCTATCAACTTTTGATTTCTGCTGCGTCTTATTGGTTTGTCGATTAATAAATAGCTTAAAAAAGCCAACAAAAAGCTGACTAACAACGCCGCCAGTTTGGCTGCATCACCATTTCCGAGAACAAATGCATTTGATGTGACGTAAGTAAGCAAAGGCCAGTGCCACAAATAAAGCGGGTAGCTTATTAAGCCGATCCCAACAATAGGCTTTATCTTTAAAAGACAATTAATTTTTGCGGTGGGCCCTCCGAATATCACCAGAGCAGCACCTATTGTTGGCAATAGTGCCAAATATCCAGGAAAACCTTTACTCTCATCTAGTAAAACGAAAGAAAATGCAATCAATACTGCACCTACAATCGATGAGGCATTTAGATAGAGGTCATTAAGCGGTTTTTCTTTTTTTAAAGTGATCCATGACAATATACTACCAATCCCTAACTCCCAAAACCTTGACAAAGGAGAATAAAATGCTGCGACACCATCAGTAATAGTTAAGTATAAACCGTAAAAAAAGGACACTATTAATATCAAACCAATCAGGAAAAAAAATCTTTTCCCTAGTTTATAAAACATCACACTCAATATCGGCCAAAGCAAATAAAACTGTTCTTCTATAGCCAGTGACCACAAATGCAACAGTGGCTTTGTAGTTGATGCCGCATCGAAATATCCAGCCTCCGACCACAAAATAAAATTTGAAATAAAAATAGAGCTGGACGCTACATGCTTGGAAAGCTGAGCATATTCAGGTGGGTATAATGAGAAAAATCCAAAAAATAGACTAACCAATAAAACCATTATCAAAACGGGAAATATTCGCTTTGCACGTTTAATATAGAAATCAGAAAAGCTAAAGTGCCCTTTTTCAATGCTCTTAAAAATAATTGTGCTTATTAAAAACCCTGAAATCACAAAAAAAATATCTACCCCAGCAAATCCTCCAGGAATAATAGAAGGAAATGCATGAAACAAGATAACTGATGAAATAGCAATTGCTCGCAGACCATCAATATCCGGCCTATAGCTGAGATGGAAATTTGAATTATTCATAAAAATCTCTGTTTTACGACTAATATTTTTGGTGGCGGGAAAGCTGACAGCGAAGTTTATAAATTTGATATAAAACGTTGTACATACAAAGAATCGAATACAGTAAATGTCCGAGCTGCAGAAATTTTAAAAGTGCGCACTAAATCAGCCAATCAAAAATTTTTCCATTCTACTACCAGGGGTATTTTCATCGTAAAACCAGCTTTGTGCATACTACCGGTTCCTCTATGATTTACATTCACAATACCTGGATCAAATCAAGCCTCCACCGAGGCAATAACGAAACACCATTTATTTCAATCCACCCTCGACGATGATCCACGCCTAACCCCACTTCCCCACAATTGACATGAACAAAGGATGAGATCGAGGACAAAGGAAGCACCCAATCATCCCGGCTACTCATTGCTGGAAAAAGGAAAACACAAAGAAAACCTGAACAATAAAAAAGCCGCTAAAAGCGGCTTTTTTATTGTATTGGTAGGACTAAGCAGACTCGAACTGCTGACCCCCACCATGTCAAGGTGGTGCTCTAACCAACTGAGCTATAGTCCTAAAGAGGCGCGCACTTTACCAAGGTGAATCCGCAAGGACAAGACCCAAAATCACTTTTTTGCGTCTTGTTTTACATGCTACGAATTATTCCCCTAAACCACGCGCAAGATCGGCTTTTAAATCGCCAATATCTTCCAGGCCCACTGCAACACGGATCAGGTTTTCAGTAATGCCTGCATCCGCTTTTTGCTCCGGAGTTAGACGCCCATGGGTTGTGGTTGCCGGGTGGACAATTGTAGTTTTGGTATCACCCAGGTTCGCGGTCAACGACATAATGCGCGTCGCATCAATAACCTTCCAGGCCTCATCCCTACCGCCTTTCACACGGAACGATAGAACACCACCAAATGCAGATTGCTGCTTAGCAGCCAACTCATGGCCGGTATGGCTGGGCAAACCCGCATAAAATACTTTTTCCACCTTGGGATGGGCATTAAGCCATTGCGCCAATTCCAATGCATTGCGCGAATGGGCTTCCATCCGCAAGCGCAACGTCTCAAGGCCTTTCAAAAATACCCAGGCATTAAAGGGGCTCATTGTCGGACCGGCACTGCGGATAAAACCGAGCACTTCATCCACATATTTTTTTGGACCCGCGACAACACCACCAAGGCAACGCCCTTGCCCATCAATGTATTTGGTAGCTGAGTGGATAATCAGATCCGCACCAAACGCCAATGGTTTTTGCAGTGCCGGCGTACAAAAACAATTATCCACGGCTAATAACGCACCACGGGCGTGGGTTAAATCCGCAAGGCGCTGTATATCGATAACATCGCATAAAGGATTAGATGGCGTTTCAACAAAAACCAATTTGGTATTTGCTGTAAATCCAGCTTCCCAGTCAGCATAATTAGTCGGATTGACAAACGTGGCAGTTACGCCAAATTTTTGCAGATATTTAGTGAACAGCACGGTAGTCGTACCAAACACACTGCGCGAACACAGAATATGGTCACCCGATTTCAGCAGCGCAATACACGTCGATAAAATTGCCGCCATGCCCGATGAAGTGCCAACCGCCGATTCTGCACCTTCGAGAGCAGCGATGCGCTCTTCAAACATCCGCACACTGGGATTGGTGTAACGCGAATAGACATTACCGGGTTGCTCACCGGAAAAACGATTCGCGGCTTCCTGTGCATTGGCAAAAACATAGCTTGAGGTAAGGAACAACGCTTCGCTGTGCTCACCTTCATGCGAGCGAGACGACCCTGCGCGAACTGCAAGCGTATCCAGTGCAGCACCGAATAATGGATCTTCAGTTAAATGTTTTTCAAAATTTTCCATCTTCATTCACTCAACAATTTATCTTATCCGCGCGCAGCACCGTTATGCAATCCAATCGGCAACTCCATTTGTTTAACGGATTTTTTGCCTGATTTTGCGCTATCGTTACGAGCCGCAGCGACTTTCTCCAAGTATTCTGGAGTGACATCACCAGCACAGTATTCCCCATTAAACACGGCACAATCAAATTCAGTGACTTCGCTATTTCCTTCAGCAGATGCGGCAATCAGATCCTCAAGATCTTGATATATCAGCCAATCAGCGCCGATTTCTTTACACACTTCTTCTTCACTACGGCCACTTGCGATCAACTCAGCCGTTGTTGGCATATCAATACCGTATACATTGGGATACTTAACCGCTGGCGCTGCTGAAGCAAAATAAACTTTCTTCGCACCGACATCACGCACCATCTGGATAATTTGCTGGCAAGTAGTGCCACGCACAATAGAGTCATCTACTAACAAAACAATTTTGTCCCTGAATTCCAATTCAATAGGATTCAATTTTTGGCGTACGGATTTTTTACGTTGCTGCTGTCCGGGCATAATAAAGGTGCGACCGATATAACGGTTTTTCACCAGGCCTTCACGGAACTTCACTCCCAACTTTTGCGCCAGCGCCTGACCTGCTACACGGCTGGTATCGGGAATTGGAATAACCACATCAATATCATGGTCTGGACGTTCGCGCAGAATTTTTTCTGCCAATTTTTCGCCTTGGCGCAAACGTGCTTTATAGACCGAAATCCCGTCCATGATTGAATCGGGACGCGCAAAATAAACGTGTTCAAAAATACATGGTGTCAAACGGGGTGATTTTGCACATTGGCGACGATGAAGCTCTCCCTCTTCGGTAATGTAAATCGCCTCACCGGGGGCAACATCATTAATTAACTCAAAACCCAAAACATCGAGTGCCACACTTTCGGAGGCCACCATATATTCAACACCGCCCTCTTCTGCCTGACGCTTGCCATACACAAGGGGACGAATGCCATTCGGATCGCGAAAGGCAACCAAACCATAATTTGCAATCAGTCCGACTACTGCGTAGCCACCTGTTACACGATTATGCACTCCAGCTACCGCAGCAAACATATCATCAGCCGTTGGGCTGAGCTTGCCTTGCATTTGCAGCTCATGGGCAAATACGTTGAGCAGTACTTCTGAGTCTGAATCTGTATTGACGTGGCGCAAATCCGTTTTAAAAATATCTTCACTGAGCTTGTCTGCGTTAGTCAGGTTGCCATTGTGCGCAAGCGCAATCCCATAGGGCGAATTCACATAAAATGGCTGGGCCAACGCTGGGCCTGAACTACCCGCTGTCGGGTAGCGAACATGACCGATCCCCATAGTTCCCAATAACCGCTGCATATGACGGGTTCTGAATACATCCTGCACCAGGCCATTGGCTTTTTGCTGGCTCATACGACCATTCTCACAGGTCACCATACCGGCGGCATCCTGTCCACGGTGCTGCAAGATGGTCAACGCATCGTAAAGCTGCACATTCACATCGCGCTTACCCACAATACCTACAATGCCGCACATAAGATTGCCTCAATAACGTGTTAACAACTTTAAACTTTTTGACCGCTTTCAACATTACCAAACAGTGTCATTAGCCACTGACTGATCTGCTCATAAGCCATCCGAACCCACTCCTCACAGGCGAGGAAATGGGGAATTAATTGCGATTGCTGCCACCATTCATCTTCTTTAACAGGGATAAAACCAGGTAGCAATATCAACAGCGCCATCACGATAATAAATGCACGCGCTGCACCAAAGACCATACCCAACAGACGATCAGTACCTGATAAACCCGTTGCACGCACCAAGGCTCCAACGAGATAGCTCAGCATCGCCCCCAATAACAGGGTAGCGATAAATAACACAGCATAGGCTGTCATTAATCGTACAGAGGGTGTTTCAATTTGGTCGACAAGCAGAACTTCAAGCTGGCCACCGAAAACTTTGGCTACCAGAACTGCCGCAACCCAGATTACTAGCGAAAGGGCTTCGCGCACAAAACCACGAATCAAACCGATCAAACAGGACAGGGAAAAAATCCCGATAATAGCCCAATCAGCCCAATTCATTCGCGCGCCCACTCCAAAATCATTGATGGTAGGTTTACAGAGGCGCGCATTCTAACAGAGGCACAGGATTATGGCTTCAAGGTTTGAAAGGTAAAACGAGGGAATTCACCTTCAAACGTTTATCCAATTGCGCCTTGATCGCCATGGCTTGCGCCTTATCCTGTTTTGGCCCAATAAACACCCGGTAAATAGTGGCATTGGCTCCAGGAACAACACGTACATATGCTTTGTGACCCTCCGCTTGCAATTGGTCACGCAGTTTATTCGCCGCATCCTGTCCGCTAAGGCTTGCCACTTGAATCACCCAGGTATCAGGCAAACCTTGCGCGTTAAGTGGCATCACGGGAACAGTAGCAGAGGCAGCTTTCGAGGATGTAGATTGTGCTATGGAAGAGGATGGGGCTGCAGCCAAAGAGGCAGCCTGCTCAGCCGGGGGAACCTGCACTGGGGCGACAGCGTCTTGCTCATCTGGCACAAACATGGCTTCAGGTGCGGGGGCTGGCTCTATGCCTTCCGGTTGTTTGGGCTCACTGAAATCCACAGCGGTAATACTGGGGCGCCCGGGTATCTGGGAGCTGGTATCCACTTGATATTGCTGACGATCCTTAAAAAAACTGGGCAGAAACAAGACTGCAATGGCGGCAAGCACCGCGGCACCAATCAAACGATGTTTTACCGACTCTCTCACCTAAAACCTCTGCACCAAAACATAGGATTAAAATACGCGACAACACTATTTTGCCGGCAACTCAAGCGCTTGCATCCCGGCGGCCACTGTATAGAAAGATCCAAAAACCAGGATCCGATCACCGGGATCTGAATTCAAATAGGCCGCCTGCATACAATCGGCAACACTACCGGAAAACTTCACATCCACGCTCAAATCGACCAGATTCTGGCGCAATTGTTCAACCGTCGCGGCACGTGGGATATAGGATAAATCAGCGATATACCAGGAGCTCACACATCCTTTGAGATTCGTCAGGCTTTGGGCACGATCCTTATCTGCCATCATTGCCACTATGCCGTGGATTTTTGCATCAGGCGCTGCCCCCTGCTCCAAACGCTCTACCAAATAGGCAGTAGCAGCAGGATTATGGGCCACATCCAAAATCACTTGTCGCTCACGCCATTGTACGGTTTGAAAACGCCCCGGAACGCGCAACTCAGCTAAACGCGAAAATGCATCCACAGATAAATCCAAACCAAGGAGGAACGCAACTTGCAGCGCAGCAGCAAGACTGGGAAGCGGCAATTGGGGAAGCGGCTGCGAAAGAAAGTCTCGGGTATTATTCCACCAGCTCCAACTGGAATCATCGGCAACTGAATAGCCAAAATCACGCGTGATTAAATATAGCGATGCCGAGAGACTCCGAGCATGATCCAGTAGTGATTGCGGTGGTGCAAAATCTGCACAAACCACGGGTTTTCCCGCACGCATAATGCCTGCTTTTTCATAGCCAATAGCGTCGCGATTATCTCCCAGCCAATCGGTGTGATCGAGTGCGATACTGGTAACCACTGCCACATCGGCATCAATAATATTGATTGCATCCAGACGCCCGCCCAAGCCGACTTCCAGCACCATCGCCATCACTTGCTGGCGACGAAAAATCTCTAACGCAGCCAGAGTGCCATATTCAAAATAGGTGAGGCTGATTGGAGCAGGATGATTAGCAGAGGTTTGCTGACAGGCATTGTAGATGGATTCAAATGCTGAGCAGATTTCAGCATCTGCTACCGGCTTGCCATTCACCACAATACGTTCGTTGTAATGGATTAGATGAGGGGAAGTGTAAACGCCAACAGAAAAGCCGGCAGCCCCAAGTAGCGCAGCGGTAGCAGTTACGCAAGAACCTTTACCATTGGTACCCGCGACAGTGACAACTTTTGCCGATGGTTTTAACAAAGCCATCCGCCCTGCCACACACGTGATTCGGTCAAGACCGAGCTCAATTTCGGTTGGATGGTTTTTTTCCAACCAATCCAACCAGGCAGGGAGCGAATTCAATTGCATAGTGGTAATTAAATTAAAGACAACAATTACACAGCCGCTTTACGCGTGAACTTCGCCAGCAGCGATGCCAATTT
The DNA here is from genome assembly GCA_964542655.1 of uncultured Cellvibrionaceae bacterium. GTDB lineage: Bacteria > Pseudomonadota > Gammaproteobacteria > Pseudomonadales > Cellvibrionaceae > Cellvibrio. The sequence continues at coordinate 67,543 of CAZIWB010000015.1, read as the reverse complement.
ATCGCGCATATCGCGGCGATGGATAATCATATCGATAGCCCCATGCTCCAACAAAAACTCTGCGCGCTGGAAACCTTTCGGTAATTTTTGGCGAATAGTTTGCTCGATAATACTTGGGCCAGCAAAACCGGCACGCGAACCTGGCTCACAAATATTCAAGTCGCCCAACAACGCAAGACTTGCAGAAACACCGCCGTATACCGGATCAGTCATCACAGAAATGTAGGGCGTACCCTGCATTTTCAGTCGCTCAATAACAGCACTGGTTTTCGCCATCTGCATCAGCGATATCAGGGCTTCCTGCATGCGGGCGCCGCCTGTAGCTGAAAAACAAACCAGAGGAATATTTTCTTTCAGAGCGATAGTTGCAGCACGGGTAAAACGCTCACCTACCACATACCCCATAGAGCCGCCGTGAAACGCAAACTCAAAGGCAACCACAACAACCGGCATGCCTTTTAATTCACCGCGCATCGCAACCAACGCATCTTTCTCGCCAGTTTCTTTTTGCGCCGTCGTTAACCGGTCTTTGTACTTTTTGATATCTTTAAATTTCAAACGATCAATTGGTTCGACATCCGTTGCCAATTCCTGACGATTTTGTGGATCCAGGAACATATTCAAACGCGCACGCGCGCCCACCCGCATGTGATGGTCGCACTTAGGGCATACGTCCAAATTCTTTTCCATTTCTGGCTTATACAAAACCGCATCGCACTTGATACATTTTTCCCACAGACCTTCAGGCACTTTGTTACTGCGCTTGGTGTCAGTGCGGGAAACGCTTGGAATAATTTTATCTAGCCAACTCATGGTTGCTTCTCTGTACTCGATATCAATTTAGTTGATTGGTTATGCCCGCAAGCAAGCCAACGGAATTTTTAACTATCAAATAGAATCTATGGCTACACGGATACTGCCAACAATATCACCCACGGCGGCGGCAATTTCACTAGCACTTTTATCGGCCATTTTGCCCATCTTATCAACCAACACACTGCCAATAACAACACCATCTGCCAATATTGCAATTGCTTTGGCCGTTTCCGGATCTTTAATACCAAAACCAACGCAGACAGGAAGATCCGTTAGCTGGCCAAAACCGGTGAGTTTTTCTTTCACCGCATTTACATCCAGATGACCAGCCCCCGTCACACCTTTGAGTGAAACGTAGTAAAGAAAACCGCTGGCATAGGCTGCAATTTTTTGTGCACGCTCAAGTGTTGTCGTTGGCGCCAACAGGAAAATATTATCCAACCCATGCGCATCCAGCTCGCCTTTTAATACAGCAACTTCTTCAGGTGGCAAATCCACTGTCAACAAGCCATCAACACCTGCTTCGGACGCGGCTTTGGCAAACTCGGCGTAACCAAAACGCTCCACCGGATTGGCGTAGCCCATCAATACAATCGGAGTAATGTTGTTCGTTGCGCGAAATTGTTTAACAATTTCCAGTGTGCCGCGCAAACTGATGTGATGCTCAAGCGCACGCTCGTGGCCTTTTTGGATTACCGGACCTTCAGCCATAGGATCAGAAAAAGGCACGCCCAATTCAATTACATCTACACCCTGTTCTACCAAGGCATGCAAAGTAGGCAATGTCGCCTGTGGATAGGGATCACCATTAACCACATAGGCGACCAATATTTTTTTACCTGCCGCTTTGGCTTGGTTTAAATGCTGGGAAATACGGCTCATCGACAATTCCTGATTATATCTGCCGCCATGAGGCGGCACTTTAAATTAGCTGGTTAGTGCTGGAGATCAAACCGTAATGCCATCCAACCCAGCAACGGTCAAAATATCCTTATCACCACGACCAGAGAGGTTGGCGATAATAATTTGGTCTTTGCCCATGGTCGGTGCCAATTTTTCCACATAGGCCAAGGCATGGCTGGACTCCAGCGCCGGCATGATGCCTTCCGTTTTAGTAATTTTGCGAAACGCCGCCAAAGCTTCATCATCATTGATGGCAACGTAATTAACACGACCAATATCTTTCAACCAGGAGTGTTCAGGGCCTACGCCCGGATAGTCCAAACCGGCTGAAACAGAGTGGGTTTCGATAATCTGGCCATTCTCATCTTCCATCAGGTAGGTGCGGTTACCGTGAAGGACGCCAGGAATACCTTTATTCAGAGGCGCGGCATGCTTGCCAGTTTCGATACCCAAGCCCCCCGCTTCCACACCGTACATTTTGACGGACTCGTCAGTAAGGAATGGATGGAACAAACCTATGGCATTGGAGCCACCGCCAACACATGCGACCAGCGCATCGGGTAAACGACCGGCTTGCTCCAGAGATTGGCGACGTGCTTCGCGACCAATAATCGATTGGAAATCGCGGACCAGTTGAGGATAAGGATGAGGGCCAGCGACTGTGCCAATAATATAAAAAGTGTCATCGACATTGGTCGCCCAATCACGCATGGCTTCGTTCATTGCATCTTTCAATGTGCGTGAACCTGAAGTTACCGGGAATACCTCTGCACCGAGCAATTTCATGCGATAGACATTCAACGCCTGGCGTTTGACATCTTCAGCGCCCATATAAACACGGCATTTCAAACCTAAACGCGCTGCAACAGTTGCGGTCGCAACACCGTGCTGCCCCGCGCCTGTCTCAGCAATTACACGGGTTTTACCGGTAAATTTCGCCAACAATGCCTGGCCAATTGTATTGTTTACCTTGTGGGCACCTGTGTGGTTCAGGTCTTCACGTTTCAGGTAAATCTGCGCACCACCCAATTCACGGGTCCAGCGCTCAGCGAGGTAAAGCGGGGACGGACGGCCAACATAGTGAGCCATATCCTTATCGAATTCTGCTTGAAAGCCGGGATCATCTTTCAAATTAGAGTAAATGGATTGAAGTTCGTCGAGCGCGTAAATCAGCGTCTCGGAAACAAAACGACCACCGTAAGGGCCAAAGTGACCTTCCGCATCGGGAAAAGCACTGTAATCAATGCCTGAAAACTGCTCAGTGTTGCTCACCGTTTAATCACCTGTAGGAAGCGGACGCCAGATCGTATTTAAAATACCATCTGTCGTGCGTTATTAATAAAAGAGGTTATTTTATCGTGATCTTTTTTACCGGGTGCTGATTCTACACCACCGCTGACATCAACCCCATAGACTTGAGTAGTCCGGATAGCCTCGGCAACATTGGCAGGAGATAAACCTCCCGCCAAAACCAACGGCTTGGATGAATACTTGGGCACACGCGCCCAATCAAAAGTTTCACCAGTCCCACCGGGCACACCGGGGCGATAGGCATCCAATAATATGCCCGATGCGCTGGGAAACTCAGCAATTGCAGCCGCTACATCCAGTTCCGGGCGCATACGTATCGCTTTCATATAGGGTCGCGCGAAAGATTCGCAATACACTAAATCTTCATCACCATGAAATTGCAACAACTGCAAAGGCACTTGCTTCAATACACTAGCAACAAAGTCCGGGGTTGCATCCACGAACAAACCCGTAACAACCGTGAATGGTCCAGCCGCATAGGCAATAGCACCAGCCTGCTCTATCGTCACCACGCGGGAACTGGCAGCATAAAACACCAACCCCAAGGCCTCAGCACCTGCATCAACAACGGCCTTAGCGTCATCAACGCTGGTGATGCCGCAAATTTTAACTCGGGCTCTGGACAAACTCAGGCGCTCCAATTGCTATTCGCAAACAATGAAAATCAAGGACTTGGCAAAAAATAAGGCGGGGATATTAACAGATATAATGGCGAAAAACCGCAATCCTGCGGCTTTTCATTTTGACCTCAACCAGCAAAACCACCCAATGGTTCTGCAAAAAATAAAGGCCCAGGAGCGCAGGATGGCAAGCCAAAATGCGCCGGGTAATCAACCCCTACCAAGTAAAGCCCAAAGGGCTTAGCTGTCACACCGCCGGCACTGCGGTCACATGCAGCGAGAACTTCCGCCACCCAGGAGGCAGGCTTATCACCTGCACCTACGGCCATCAGCACCCCAACAATGTTACGCACCATATGATGCAAAAAGGCATTGGCCTGCACTTCCAAAATGATTAAATCCCCGCGCCGAACCAAATGCAAATATTCGATACGCCGCACCGGGCTTTTAGCCTGGCATTGGGTCGCCCGAAATGAGGTAAAATCATGCAGGCCAACCAAATATGCGGCGGCGGTACGCATTGCATCAACATCAAGGGGGCGCGATGACCATGTCACTTGATCATGCAACAACCCGGACGGAGTTTTGGAATCCGTCAGCAGATATCGATATGTGCGATTAAGCGCGCTGAAACGCGCATGGAAATGCGGCACCACTTCCCTCGCCCAACGGACTGATACCGAATCCGGCAAATAAGGCCGGGGACCGCGCAACCAAGCCTTTTCGGGGCGAACCGCAAGGGTGTCAAAGTGAATCACCTGGTTAGTGGCATGAACGCCAGCATCCGTACGTCCGGCACACACCAGGGTAATCGGTTCATCCGCTACGACGGATAAGGACTTTTCAAGCGATTGCTGCACTGTCTTGACACCGTTTGGTTGCACTTGAAAACCATGGTAATCGGTTCCCTTATACTCAACCCCCAATGCAATGCGGCGCATACCATCAGGCCAAATAGTATCCGCCACTATCTCGCCATTACGCGCATAGGGCTTGGAACTGGGAATATAATTTTCACTCATAATTGCTCAGCCGGGCACACAAAACAGAAATTGAATCCCACAAAATAAAAAAGCCTTGCACCTGGGTGCAAGGCTTTGCGATCAGATAAAAATTAACCTATACGGCCAAGCAACTCGTTAGCCTCTTTACGCTGTTCCTCATTACCCTCACCTAACACCTCAGAGAGAATATCTTTCGCACCTTCGGCATCTCCCATATCGATATAGGCGCGAGCCAAGTCCAGCTTGGTCGCGGCTTCATCTGCATCAGCAAGGAAATCCAGCTCAGCATCCATATCATCATCTGATAAATCCGCAAGCGCAGCTTCATCACTGGAAAATTCATTCAGGTCGATATCATCCGACTCACCGGAAAAATCAGACAAAGCTTGTGTAAACAAATCTTCATCATGAGCCTCATCGGCACCGACCAACGCCTGCCCTCCCGCTGACGGGATTTCGTCCTGTAACTCCAAATCAACAACGGCATCGTCTGCGGCAAACTCGGAAGACGTACTTTCAGGCAGCTCGCCCAATCCGTCAATCCCTTCGTCAAGTGCAGCAAAATCCAGCTCGTCATCAGCCAGAGCATCGCCTTCATCCAAACCAAAAGTACCATCATCCCCCAACTCAAAATTCACAGATGAATCAGAATCATCCAAGTCATCGGTTAAGCTAAGTTTCGACGCGGACACTTCATCCTGCAATGATCCCGGCTCAACAGCATCGAGATCTTCAAGCGCAAAATCATCATCCAAATCCAGCGCATCGGGGGACGAGCCATGGAGTAATGAATTTTCACCAGCAAGCAAATCATTATCAAAATCAACATCCAGACTTTCCATTTCATGATCGAGGGCTGCAAGGTCAACATCATCGACATTCATGTCCAGATTGAAATCATCCGCAGATACATCAAGCGATTCTGGTGATTCTGCTGTCACTTCGTGAGTTTCTTCCTGAGCCAATTCACCTAGCTCAAGGTCATCATCCAAATCAAAGTTAAACTCATCTTCAATTGCAGATGTTTTTACTTCAAGATCATCCGGAAGCGCCTCAGGCTCCATATTATCGAGCGCTAAAGACAACTCCGATAAATCATCGGCCTCCGAATCAACTGCCAGATCATCACCAAAATCCAATTCAAATTCATTGGCGGTGTCTTCTGGCACATCCGCAACGGCGGATGCAAGATCTGTTTCGTCATCATCCAAATCAAGGTTAAAGTCAAAACTGGTTGGCTCAGTCGCAGCAACTTCGGAAGTCGAAACATCGTCGTTAAGATCAAAGTCATCCAGAGAAAATTGATCCAGACTTTCATCTGCAGACTCACTACTTGTCGATACTGCCGGATCAAACTCACCCGCCCCCGAGATGCCTTCACGCAGCTCCGACGCACGAGCAAGCAAAGCACCACCCGCCAGAGGTAAAAGCGCTGCGTAATGCTGATCAAACGCGGGGGCGTTTTGTTTTTGTGCATATACCTCAAGCAATTTCATGCGAATATCGGTTGAGTTGGGGTCTTTTTGCAGGCCATTGAGCAGCATTTCCTCAGCCTGATCAAGCTTGCCATAAGCTATATAAATATCAGCCTCACCAACCACATCACCTGTTTCAGCAACCGCGGTTGCTTCGTCATGCTCATCAAACAGCGAAGTTTCATCTATATCGTTGAAGTTAGTATCTTCACCAGCTAACTCCTCCTGCTCGCCAGCCGAATCATCCATGGCAAATAAATCTTCTTGCTCCTCTACCACCTGCCCTTCACCTTGTTTACGACGACGATAGGCAAAATAACCTGCACCTGCCAGACCTAAAATCCCCAAACCTATCCAGGGCGCATTTTCTATCGCAGTATCAACGAGGGTTGGTTCGGGCTGTGGAGGAGGTGGAGTTGTTACTTTCTTTTTCGGTGCCGGTTGTGCCGGCACTGCAGCCGCAACACTGGAGGCAGTCGCTGCGGAACTTGCAACCGCAACCACCTCAGCAGTTGGTACTGATGCTGTTGTTGCCGATGTTTGTGCCACAGATGCCTGGGCAGCGGATGTATCTGCAACAGCCTTTCCGGCAGCTACTTGCAGGGTACGCAATTTCTCATTGCTCACCTCTACCAAACGCTCCATGGTTTGGATTTGGGCTTCAAGATCTTTTACGCGCGAACTTAATTCTGTGTTTTCCGCTTTGGATTTATCCAGCTCCTCCAACGTTACGGCGAGTTCAGACTCCAGGGCTTTGCCTGCGCCATCATTAGCGCCACTACCCTTGCCTGCACTAGCCGTTCCCGATGAAGGAGCTGCCAGCTTTACCCGGCCACTTACCTCGGTAGATTCCACTGGAGCCGAACTGGTGCGGCGCGACGCATTCAACTGGGCGCCCATTTCCGAATCACCACTTGCCTGGGCAAACTGGCTTACGGCTTCAGACTTGTTGAGCGACTTCATCTCATTTGCGTCAGGAACACGCAGTACCTGACCACGGCGCAACCTGTTTATATTGCCATTAATAAAAGCGTCTGGATTAGCGCGATAAAGCGCCATCATGCTCTGATGAACTGAAACACTGGAATCAGGGCGTGCCCTCAGAGCAATTTCCCACAGCGTATCATTGCTGCGAACTTCATATTCATTACCATCCAGACTTGCTGGACGTGCAGTAGATGCCTGACGTGAACCACTGGTAGATCCAGAACCTGATGTTGCTTTTGGTGTAGGGGTGGTAGTACGAGCTTGCTGTGTCGTGCTAGTGGCTACCGGGGCCTGTGCACCTTGCTTGGAGCCACCGTCATCAAAAGTAGGCAAGTCCATCAGCAAGGTGTATTCACGCAGCAGGCGACCTGCCGTCCAACGCGCTTCAATCAAAAAGTTCAGGTAGGGTTCGCGTACTGGAGAACGCGAGGTGATAACCACTTTGGGACCATCTGCGGCCGCAAGATCGACCTGAAATTGAAATTCTGTGTAGAAAAACAAGCGATCTACGCCATTGCGTTCAAAATCAGCCGGGGATGCCAAAGCAACCAGAATCTGCTCCGCGGTGAGATCACGCGTATCAAGCAGCTTAACCTCGGCCTCCAGAGGCTGGTTGAGTGTTGACTTGAGCTTAACCTCCCCTAACCCCAAAGCACTGGCATAAGGCGACAGCACAAGGGATGTAAGACCACAGGCTAAAACCAACTGACGAAGACGCATAGCGCTATCCTTTTATTATTTCACGACTGAACTAAATATGATTAGCCAGACATTTTAGTTGATTAACACGGCTTGATGAGTATAGGAGAAGCCGTGCTTGTGAGGTAGAAAACCTCGAATGAATCTTCAGTATCGTTCGTAAGTATTCATTATAAATAGGTTTTTATCAATACTTGGGGTCTTGACAAAGGCTAAACAAAGCAGGTTTTTTGATGGTTTTCAGGGATGATTTTATAAAAATGTGAAAAACGACTGACATTTAAATCCTTGTTTCCCCCCAAAACAGTTATAAAAAGTAAAAACCCCAAGATAGTTGCCTATCTTGGGGTTCATTACGAATCAGACAAACCAAGTAAAAATCGCTTATTTTGCCTCTTTGAGGATACGCAACATACGACGCAAAGGCTCTGCGGCCCCCCACAGCAACTGGTCACCCACAGTAAAGGCTGACAAATACTGCGGCCCCATGTTCATTTTGCGCAAACGTCCGACGGGGATATTCAAGGTCCCAGTCACCTTGGCTGGAGTCAGGTCACGCATACTGCTTTCGCGATCATTCGGTACCACACTTGCCCATGGATTGGCATTGGCAATCAGTGACTCAATGTCAGCCAGTGGAACATCTTTATTCAGTTTGATGGTCAACGCCTGGCTGTGGCAGCGCATGGCACCAATACGTACGCACAAGCCATCAACAGGAATAGGATTGCCGCTACGACCAAGGATCTTGTTGGTCTCTGCCTGCCCTTTCCACTCCTCTTTGGACTGGCCATTTTCCCATTGCTTATCGATATAAGGCAGCAAACTACCCGCCAAAGGATGACCGAAGTTATCTTTAGGGAAAGCATCGCCACGCATGGTTTCGGCGATGACACGGTCAATTTCCAAAATCGCGGACTTTGGATCAGCCAACTTGTCGGCAACTGACTTATGCAAGGTACCCATCTGGGAAATCAGCTCACGCATGTTTTGTGCACCAGCACCCGATGCTGCCTGATAAGTCATGGATGAAACCCACTCCACCAAACCAGCATGGAACAAACCGCCCAAGCCCATCAGCATCAGACTGACAGTACAGTTCCCACCGATGTAGTTTTTAACGCCCCTGGCAATCCCATCTTTGATTACATCGTTATTGACTGGGTCAAGGATAATGATTGCGTCTTTATCCATACGCAGGCTTGAGGCCGCGTCAATCCAATAGCCATTCCAACCGGAAGAGCGCAATTTCGGGAAAATCTCATTGGTGTAATCACCGCCCTGGCAGGTCACAATCGCATCCAGTTGTTTCAAATCATCAACTGAATAGGCATCTTTCAATGGAGGCAAACCCGCAGCAACCGCTGGCGCAGCACCACCTACGTTGGAGGTGGTAAAAAATACTGGCTCAATAGCAGCAAAATCGTTTTCTGCCTGCATACGCTCCATTAATACAGAGCCAACCATACCGCGCCAACCTACAAAACCTACTTTCATCTCAGTCTCTCTTTAACAATTCACAAGCTAATGATTAGGCCAGCGCTGCAACAACAGCATCGCCCATTTGCGAGGTAGATACTTTGGTCTTACCTTCCGTATAAATATCTGCAGTGCGATAACCTTGATCCAACACCTTGCCGACCGCAACCTCAATTGCATCTGCAACCTGAGGATAACCGAGCGAATAACGCAGCATCATGGATACCGACAAAATTGTCGCCAGAGGGTTAGCGATACCCTGCCCGGCAATATCCGGTGCAGAACCATGACATGGCTCATACATACCGCGACCATCCTTATCCAGCGAGGCCGATGGCAGCATCCCGATAGAACCAGTCAACATTGCAGCCGCATCGGACAAAATATCACCAAACATGTTGCCCGTCACCAGCACATCAAATTGTTTCGGCGCGCGGACCAGTTGCATAGCTGCATTGTCTACATACATATGGGAGAGCTCAACATCCGGATACTCTTTATGCAGGGTATCCATCACTTCACGCCACAACATGGTTGCTTCAAGCACATTCGCTTTATCGACCGAGCACACTTTACCGTTACGCTTGCGTGCCATTTCAAATGCGGTGCGACCGATACGGATAATCTCGCTCTCGGAATATTTATAGGTGTTGTAGCCTTCGCGCTCGCCGTTTTCCAGAACCCGGATACCGCGCGGCTCGCCAAAATAAATACCACCCGCCAGTTCACGTACGATCAAAATATCCAGACCAGAAACCACCTCGGGCTTCAGGGAAGATGCATCTACCAATTGCGGATATAACAGCGCCGGGCGCAGGTTTGCGTACAAACCTAGCTGTGAACGGATCTTCAGCAGGCCTTTTTCCGGGCGAATAGAGCGATCCAGTTTATCCCACTTGGGGCCACCTACCGCACCCAGCAGGATTGCATCGGCCTTGCGCGCTTTTTCGAGCGTCGAATCGGCCAGGGGGACGCCGTGTACATCAATCGCACAACCGCCCATCAATTCGTTTTCGAAGGTTAAACCCAAATCGAATTTGGCATTCACCACATCCATTACCTTGCGCGCTTCACGCACAATTTCCGGACCTATGCCGTCACCTTCCAGAATTAAAATATGTTTGCCCACACGCATTCTCCAATTAAAAAATTCTTATTTCACCACATCAAACAACCAGGGAGCCTCAACGCGCTTTTTGGCCTCATAAGCGCGAATGGCGTCGGCGTGCTCAAGGGTTAAACCAATATCATCCAAACCATTTAACAAGCAGTGTTTGCGGAACTCATCAACGTCAAACGAGAAGCTCTCACCGCCCGGGGTTTTTACCACTTGGGCAGACAGATCAATGGTCAATTGATAACCTTCTGTGGCATACATTTGGTTAAACAATTTATCGACAATCGCATCGCTTAACACAATGGGCAACAAACCGTTTTTAAAGCAGTTGTTATAAAAAATATCAGCAAAACTGGGCGCGATCACGCAGCGAAAACCGTAGTCATCCAATGCCCATGGTGCGTGTTCACGACTGGAACCACAACCGAAGTTTTCACGCGACAATAATACTGTCGCTCCTTTATAACGCGGAAAATTCAGCGGAAAATCAGGGTTGATTGGCCGGCCTTCGCAGCTTTGATCCGGCTTGCCTTCATCAAGGTAACGCAATTCATCAAACAAATTTTTGCCAAAACCGGTGCGCTTGATCGATTTCAAAAACTGCTTGGGAATAATCATATCGGTATCGACATTGGCACGATCCATAGGAGCGGCAAGGCCTTGCAAAACGGTAAAACTTTTCATGGTTTGCTCCTATCAGCTAAATGTACGCACATCAACAAAGTGACCGGCAATTGCCGCTGCTGCTGCCATCGCCGGGCTTACCAAATGGGTACGGCCTCCGTAGCCCTGGCGCCCTTCAAAATTGCGGTTTGAGGTTGATGCACAGTGTTCACCATTGCCCAATTTATCGGCATTCATCGCAAGGCACATAGAGCACCCCGGCTCACGCCACTCCAAACCGGCAGCGATAAAAATCTTATCCAACCCTTCCGCTTCCGCCTGCGCTTTAACGGCACCAGAGCCGGGAACAACAATCGCCTCTTTTACTGATGAGGCCTTGGTGCGACCTTTAACCACTTCAGCAGCAGCGCGAATATCTTCGATACGAGAATTGGTACAAGAACCGATAAACACGCGATCAACATGGATAGTGGTAATCGGTTGGTTGGCCTGCAAGCCCATGTATTGCAAGGCGCGCAACATGCCTTCACGTTTTACCGGATCAGTTTCCTGTGCCGGGTCCGGCACCTTATCTTCTACCGACACTACCATTTCCGGTGAGGTTCCCCAACTAACTTGTGGTTTGATTTCCGAGCCATTGAGCTCGATAACTGCATCAAAGTGCGCCCCTTCATCGCTGACATAATCGCGCCAGGCGGCAACGGCTTTTTCCCACAAATCACCCTTGGGCGCATAGGTACGACCTTTGACATAATCGATCGTAGTTTGGTCTACAGCGACCATACCGGCACGCGCACCCGCCTCAATCGCCATATTGCATACGGTCATGCGTCCTTCCATGCTCATATCGCGGAATACTTGCCCGCCAAATTCCATCGCATAACCAGTACCACCGGCGGTGCCGATTTTAGCGATGATGGCCAATACCACATCTTTTGGCGTCACACCCAAGCCGAGTTTGCCCTCGACATTGATGAGCATGTTTTTCATCTTTTTCGCGACCAGACATTGAGTCGCCATAACATGCTCTACTTCGCTGGTACCGATACCATGCGCCAAAGCTCCCAACGCACCGTTGGTTGCGGTATGGGAATCACCACAAACCACCGTCATACCCGGCAAACAGGCGCCGGTTTCCGGGCCAACCACATGCACAATCCCCTGGCGATGGTCGTTGATCTTGAATTCAACGATACCGAATTCATCGCAGTTATCGTCCAGCGTCTGCACCTGGATCAAGGAAACAGGGTCTTCAATCCCCTTAACACCATGGGCACGTTCTTTTTGGGTAGTCGGGACGTTGTGGTCTGGCGTAGCGAGGATGGAGTCAACACGCCAGGGCTTACGCCCGGCCAAACGCAGGCCATCAAACGCCTGGGGAGAGGTCACTTCGTGAACTATGTGACGATCTATATAAATGAGGGCCGAGCCATCATCGCGCTGCTGCACGAGGTGGGCATCCCAAAGTTTGTCGTAAAGCGTTTTAGCGGCCATGGTGAATCTCCAGAGGATCGGCTTACACGGTGTTGTTCTGGATCATGGGATATCCCCAAGATCATTTATTATGTAGAAGCGATAGTACGGCCGGACAACCCATAAAACAAATTTATCTTTTTTATATATTGCATTCCAAACAGGAATAGACTAAAAATAAAGCGATGGATACCCAACATTTACATGCATTTGTGGCAATTGCTGAACACGGTTCATTTTCCGCCGCAGCCGAGCGCTTGCACCTTACCCAGCCCGCAATCAGTAAACGTATTGCACTATTGGAAGAACAGCTAAAGGCATCTTTATTTGACCGGATTGGGCGGCAAGTCGCACTTACCCAAGCGGGGCAGTTGCTGTTAAGCAAGGCCAAGCTAATCTTGGGTGAAGTGGCCGCCACACAGCGCGCCATTGCGGATTTACAAGGCGATATCCAGGGCAAATTGAGCATCGCCACTAGCCACCATGTGGGGCTGCATTATTTACCACCCTATTTGCGGGATTTTTCGACGCGTTACCCCCAGGTAAAACTGGATTTACACTTTCTCGATTCGGAGCAGGCTTACCATGAAATACTCCAAGGCAGATTCGACATCGCCACTATTACGCTCGCGCTTCAACAAGATGCACGACTCCAAAGTGAAACCCTCTGGCACGACCAACTCCAGTTCGTCGCCTCGCCCACCCATGCACTTGCAACGCAACCGCATCTTCAGTTGGCCGATTTAAGCCGACACCCAACAATCATGCCGGACACCAACACCTATACAACGCAGTTAATTAAAAATTTATTTGATCACCAACAATTACCGCTGAATATCGGCATGGTGTCCAACCATCTCGATACCATCAAAATGCTACTCAGTATCGGTCTTGGCTGGGGAGTTTTGCCTCGGCGCATTATCGATAACCAACTCTGCACGCTGGATGTTGAACACCCCCCTATCATGCGCCCGCTCGGTTACATCCATCACAACCAACGCACACTCAATAATGCCGCCCGCGTATTTTTGGATTTGCTGCAACACCAACATAGTTGAACCATTGCATATCATAATCCATGCACACTAAACATTACCGCACTCTATATAATGCGCCTCGGTGCGCAATTACACCCCGCACAATTTCACTTAACGCTTCAGGATTTTTTATGAAATTACTCCATCCCCTTGCTCAATTTTCACTCGGCGCATTCCTTCTAGGTGCGGCATGTCATTCGAATGCGGATACCGTTTTTGGAATATATGCAGGCGGCGGCTCATGGCAAAGTGAATATAGCGGCGAGGTAGGCAAGCCATACGCCTCAGCAGATGATTTGGGCATGGACGACAGTAATAACAATTTTTTTTACATCGCCATTGAACACCCCATTATTTTCTTCCCCAATATCAAATTGCAGCAAAACAACATCACCAGCACTCAAAGCAGCATGATTGATAATAATTTCAGCATTGGAAATATTGTTTATCCCAGCGGCGCCACGGTCGCAACCGATTTTGATTTGAGCTACACAGATGCTGCACTCTATTATGAGTTACTCGACAATTGGATCACTCTGGATATAGGCGTAACCATCCGAAAATACTCAGGCTATTTACAAGCTGAAAGCGCAACCCTGAGCGATAAAACCAATATTGATATGTCCGCACCACTTATGTATGGCCGCGTACAGTTCGATTTACCATTGACAGGATTTTTTGCCGGAATTGAAGGTAATTACATTAGTTTTGATGGCAATGATCTGGCTGACTACAGCGCAAAAATCGGCTACCTGTTCGACTCGGCATTGGATCTGGGTATTGAGGCGGGTTATCGTGCAGCAAATTTAAATATTGATGATGGTGACGTGCACACCAACCTGGATATAAAAGGACCTTACATAGCAGCTATTTTTCATTTCTAATATCTCGTTAACAATAAATGGGCCTTGCTTAAACAAGGCCCATTTATTGTTTAGCGATGAATATTAATAAGCGCCTAATTTGAAGTAGAGATTGTAGTTACCACTAAAGGTAAAACCATATCCGAGATATAAAGGGCCCAACGGTGTTTCGCTGCCTACATAAATCACACCAGAATCAAGCCAGCCATCGTCATCCGGTACTGTATAGTTTGTATGTAATTTTGCCGCTTCCAAACCAAACCCCACCCGCAAATCGCCATTCAAACCAAGCGGCATACGCCCAAGAATGTGTTCTGCACGGATATGCGCATAAAAACCATCATCACCCAAAATCTGGTTACTGGCATAACCCGACATATTCAGGAATCCTCCCAGCTTCACGCCGTCGTAAAAAGGCAGCTCGCCATGCATTGAACCGACATAGGAAGTACGACCGGCGATAACATAGTCACTCACCTTATATGCACCACTCAGATCAATCGACACCTTGTTATACCCCTCGCCCTGGGCATCAAAAAAAGTAATGTCACTACGCCAGCCACGAGAAGGAAAATAAATCCGGTTACGTTTATCCATATTCAATGAAAGCATGGCGCCACCATAACTCTCATCAACATTGGGCAATGTAAGCCCGCTCACATTGGCATTTCCCCTTATTTTATATTCACGCCACCCCAGTGTTGCCTCACCAAATATTCCGATATTTGCGCCGGCCATAAATTCACCATAGGACGTATCCAATTCATATTTGGCCAATTCTGTATCATCAGCAAACAAGCCAACAACTTCACGCTCCCGGTAATAACGCGGCTCGATAAAAAATTCCTGCCGATGATTCAAGGGTTGGTAATAATCAAATTCAAATGAAGGCTCATTGCCTGCATTTACTGCAGTAAAAATTTCACCGCCATAGGAATTAAGCCAGGTATTGCGATAAGCACTACGCAAATTAAAATTTGAGCCCTGACGATGTTCGCTTTCAAGCGAAAAACCAAAGGTGAGGTAGTCCGAACTCCAATTTTTTTCCTGGGCAGTAATTTCCAGAATATTCTTCTGATCTTCAGTGATTACACGATAATCCACATTATCGTAAAAACCGTCACCGTAGGTACGAATCAAATCCCGCTCCAATTTAACACGGTCAAATAATTCGCCCTCTTTCTGCTCGATTTGTCGCGCCACATATTCAGGATGCACAAGCGTGACAGGTTTAATGACAACTTTATCGATAGTAATTTCCCGTTTGCGCTTATCAGTATTTTTGTTTTTCCATGCCTTGTAGGTCTGCTCATCAACAGACAAGCTACGCAATGCCGTAATTTGTTTCTCGGCAGCCAGTTTGCCAACATGGGCAGCTTCTTTATAAAGCATAAAATCTGTCGCGGTGATTTTGCCAAGGTCAGGCTCAATATAGATGTCGCCCTCTTTCAAACCGGCCAATGAATTATCAACATTTTGCTGGGTCAATATGCCGATCATTTGGCCTGTGACACTCAATAGAGAGCCAATGCTGTCCGCCGATTTCAAGGGAGAACCCACATTGACGACGATAACCCGATCAGCTTTGCAGAGATCGCGGGCCACCTCAACAGGCACGTTATCCACCAAACCGCCATCAACCAATTTACGACCTTGATGCTCAATGGGGGCCATCAAACCAGGCACCGACATACTTGCGCGCATTGCCTTGGTTAAGCTGCCATCACGAAGAACAACGCGCTCTCCGGTACCGATATCTGTTGCCACAATTGCCAAAGGGAGGGGCAGCTCCTGAATTTCACGCTCCCCTAAATCCGCATCAACCAGTTGATTAAAAAACAGCTTTATCTTTTCACCTGCAACCATACCCGGTTGGATCTGCATGCCCTGGTCGGTTATCCCGATTTCAGTTCCGGCCAGAT
Source organism: uncultured Cellvibrionaceae bacterium (assembly GCA_964542655.1). GTDB lineage: Bacteria > Pseudomonadota > Gammaproteobacteria > Pseudomonadales > Cellvibrionaceae > Cellvibrio. The sequence goes on along the minus strand of CAZIWB010000015.1, from coordinate 51,213 downwards.
AGCGCCAACTGATCTTCTTTTTGCGATAGCTAATTTGGGAGTAATCGGCAAGATCGAGGAACATGTCCGCCCAATCAGCCTTTGAAAGCTTTTCACGCATATCCTTGGGCGATAAGCCTGCCGCATAGGAACCTGCAACCAGGCCTCCCATGCTGGTTCCCACCACACAGTCCACGGGGATATGTTCTCGCTCCAATACCTCCAACACACCTATATGGGCAGAACCTCGCGCACCGCCGCCGCCTAATACCAAAGCGGTACGGTGTTCATCGGTCGCAAGCGCAGGGATTGGTAAAAGCAGCGCTAAAACGACAATAATCGAGTATTTCTTCATATGCGCAAAACCATCCTTTTAAAGTTTTCTTAAAATGTATTCATATTAAGTCACCTTAGCAATTTTTAGCCTAATTGCACGCGCCAAGCCATCTCAGCAATGGTTATTTTTTAGCCCAAAAAATCCATTAAAGATGATTTTATTGTTCACATGACCATCACTTTAAAGGATAAAACTTTCAAAATTTGTTTATTTTGAGGACTAAAAAAATAATATCGCATCATTTTTTAAATCCTGTAGCCCCTTTATCTCGCAAACCCCTTAAAAATAGACAAATTGTCTTTTTTTATCGTAATAATTAAAAAATCATCCCACATTTTAGATATTTTTCGGTATTATGGCTCACGATTTAATCTTTTTATTAGGAAATGACAACCATGACCAGTACCCAAGTCGATGACCTGAATGTGGTCTCGCAAGAGCTGTTGATTTCTCCAGCAGAACTTAAGAAAAAAATCCCGTTGACTGAAAAAGCCCGGGAAGTAGTAACCCAGGGGCGCGAAGTGGTGCGCAATATCCTGGATCGTAAAGATCACCGTATTTTTGTCGTGATTGGCCCCTGCTCTATTCACGATGTGGCCGCTGCAAAAGATTATGCGCAACGCCTGAAAAAACTGGCCGATGAAGTCAGCGATACTATTTATGTTGTGATGCGTGTGTACTTTGAAAAACCGCGCACCACTGTAGGCTGGAAAGGTTTAATCAATGACCCCCATTTGGATGACTCCTTCAAAATCGAGGAAGGCCTGCATATTGGTCGCCAGTTGCTGCTGGATATATCTGAACTGGGGCTACCTACGGCTACAGAGGCACTTGATCCTATTTCTCCCCAATATCTGCACGATTTGATTAGCTGGTCCGCAATCGGAGCACGGACAACAGAATCTCAAACACATCGTGAGATGGCGAGTGGCTTGTCTTCTGCCGTGGGCTTCAAAAACGGTACCGATGGCGGACTGACTGTCGCCATTAATGCACTGCAATCCGTATCCAAGCCACACCGTTTCCTCGGCATTAATACTGAGGGACAGGTAGCGATTATCCACACCCGGGGCAATGGTTATGGCCATGTTGTATTACGCGGCGGTAATGGCAAACCTAATTACGATTCGGTGAGTGTTGCCTTGTGCGAGCAGGAATTGGCTAAAGCGAAAGTGGTCCCCAATATCATGGTGGACTGCAGCCATGCCAACTCCAATAAAAATCACGAGCTACAAACACTAGTGATGGAAAACGTGGCAAGCCAAATTGTGGAAGGTAATAAATCCATTATTGGCTTGATGGTGGAAAGTAATATAGGTGCAGGTAACCAAAGCATCCCAGCCAATCTTTGCGACCTGAAATATGGCGTATCAGTAACCGATGCCTGTATTGATTGGGAAACTACAGAAAAGGCACTACACAAAATGCGCAACACTATCAAAGATACGTTGGCCAGCAGGGCTAAATCCTGATCTACATTAAGTATCAAATGTATCTTGTTGATATACATACAAAAGCGGCCTATGGCCGCTTTTTTTATGCATGGATTGAGAACCAGAGCGCATGCAAATTGTTAAATTTATCGACGTTTATTACCGCAAACCTATGGCCTTTTATTATTTCGGCTGTTAAATTTTGACCACTCAGGAATGTCTATTGCCGGATGCAAGAAGAATAATATTTACCCTTACTCTGGAGTCCAGCATGGCGCTTGACCAATCTTTTCACCAAGCTTCTGCACGTCCACACCATTCCCACAGCTTTGATGTAGCAAAAGCCGTTCAACAGGGCGAATTTGTTCTTAGCCTCAGCACTATGCTGGGTTGTGATTATATTTTTGTCAGCCATAAAGGTGCCCATGAACTTTTGGGTCTGCCGCGATTGGCGACCACTATCCGGGAATTGTTGGACATATTAGAAACCTCCCCACACCAAAGTATGGTGGTCGGCGCTGATGAAACCGCATCCGGTGAATTGACCTTTACCCGTTACGACTACCAATGGGAAAACCGTCAGGTGTCGAAGGTTATTCCCAGCCGCGTAACCAATGCAGACCAAGTGGATTTTATGCGCATGATGTTTGATTGCAGCACTACCTGCTAATTGCCATCCCCGCTACACACCCAACAACCAAAGAGCCGCAATTGACCTTGCGGCTTTTTTGTCTGGAAAATTTGTTTTATTCATAAATATCAGAAACTGTGGGCTATGCTACTTTTATACTAATAATCCTAATTATTAATCCCTGACGAGTGGTACCCATGCCCATCAAAACCAGCCTGACCGCAATCTTGCAATGCGGGGTCTTAGCCTTTGCATTGATTGGAACCCAACTTCTGGCTGCTGAAACAAAAACTGTGGTCACCAACATGAAATCCAATGTACAGACGGATTACATGAATGGCCTGCTGAAGCTGGCGCTGTCCTATTCAGGCAAAAATTACATTTTCTCAACAACCCCTGAGGTTTACTCGCGCCCCAGGGTGATGGAATCAGTTAAATCCGGTGCGATTTCTGTTATGTGGGGTGGAACCTCGGAAGAAATGGAGCGCGACTTCCTTCCTATCCGGATTGACGCTTACCGTGGGTTAATGAACCATCGTTTGTTATTTATTCGCCAAGGTGATCAAGCTCGATTTGACCAGATTAAAACGTTGGAAGACCTTAAACACATTCGCTTTGGCCAAGGGCGTAGCTGGCAAGATGCGTCTATTTTGGAAAGTGCAGGCCTCCAGGTGGTTAAAGCCACCAAAAAACCAAGCCTTTATCATATGCTCGATGGTGGACGCTTTGATGCATTCCCCCGCGGCGCTAATGAAGTCTGGACCGAATTGGCGGCGTTTCCAAACCTGAAACTTACCGTAGAAAAAAATCTGGTATTGATTTATCCCCTACCCACCTATTTTTTTGTAACCAGCAAAGACCCCGAACTTGCCAAAGACATTGAGTTAGGATTGGAGTCAGCCATTAAGGATGGAGCATTTAATAAATACTTTTATGCTAGTCCGGAAGTCCAGGAAGCCCTTGGGAAGGCAGATCTGGCGAACCGCCGCGCTATCCGGATTAACAACCCTTACCTGCCTAAAGCCACACCTCTGGATCGCAAGGAATTGTGGCTGGATTTGATGAGTAAGCCACAAACTGCCACACAGACAATCCCTTCAGATAACACTTCCTTATCTAGCCAATAACAAGGCAAAGGAAACTTTTGGAGAAATACAGAATCACACATACCAATATCGGTACTGACACCAGCACCAACATCCGCGCCAAAGCCAGTAATAGAGCTGGTTTCAGCTGCCCTTACCGATGTAATTCCGCTATAGTAAGCCCTCAGCTCCAAACCCGGGATGTAGCGGATTATCATCAAGCTGATTAAGACTGCTATACATTGACGCGCCCCAGGCGCGCTTTGACTTTTTGAGACGCACTTTATGCAAATTGTTGTTGTGAAACCGCTGAAATTCACCTTATTTAGCCTTTTTGTCAGTTTGTCCACATTGTGCTTTGCTGACAAAGTCGAAATCCTTAAACCCACTCCCGAACAAAGCAAGGCAGCGATTGAGCTGGTCCAAAAGCTCGACAGCGAGCATTATCGCGACCAGGATTTTAACGATTCGCTCTCTTCACGCTATTTCGATGAATACTTGAAGTCACTTGATAGTGCCAAAAATTTCTTCCTCCAGTCGGACATTACCGAATTCGAGAAATATCGCAGGACTTTTGACGATGATTACAAGGCTGGCAAGCTCGATAACAGCTTTGCAATGTTCAATCGTTTTAATGAACGCATGATCGATCGCCTTGAAAAAGTCGTAAAAACCCTGGATGACCCCAAAGCCAAATTCGACTTTGATGTAGAGGAATCAATTGCACTGGACCGCGAAAAAGCACCTTGGCCAGCAAACCAGGCTGAAGCCGATAAGCTCTGGCAGCAATACCTGAAATCCAATCTGCTTAACTCAATGTTGTCTGGCAAAAAGCTTGAAGAAAGCAAAACCACATTGCGCAAGCGGTACGCCAATCAACTGCGCAGATTAAAACAACAAACATCTGAAGAAGCATTTAGCGTGATGATGAACTCACTCACCATGCTATATGACCCACACACCAATTATTTATCGCCCGAAAATGCTGAAAACTTTGATATCAGTATGTCCCTTGAGCTGCAAGGAATTGGCGCGGTATTACAAAGCGACGAGGACTACACCAAAGTCAGTAGCTTGGTCGTTGGTGGTCCAGCGCAGAAACAAGGCCACTTAAAACCCAACGATAAAATTGTCTCGATTGCCCAAGGGGTCGATGGTGAATTTGTCGATGTGGTGGGTTGGCGCCTGGATGAAGTAGTAAAACTGATTCGTGGCCCAAAAGGCACCATTGTGCGCCTGGAGGTAATCCCGTCAGACCCAACTGCGACAGCCAACAAAACTATCACTATTAAACGCGAGACAGTAAAGCTCGAAGACCAGGCGGCGAAAAAAGCGGTATTTGAAGTTAAAAATGGTGACCAAACTTTCAAGCTAGGTGTGATTGATATCCCCACCTTCTACATGAATTTTGAAGCTTATCAAAAAGGCGACCCCAACTATAAAAGCACCACACGCGATGTGTACAACCTGCTCAATGAATTAAGTAAAGAGAAAGTTGATGGTGTCATTATCGACTTACGCGATAACGGCGGTGGTTCATTGCCTGAGGCAGCCATGTTGACTGATTTGTTTGTCGATCCGGGCCCTGTAGTGCAAATTCGCCAGAGTGATAACACAATTTCGCGCAACTATCGCGCTTACCAACCTGCAATGTACCGCGCCCCCATTGCAGTTTTGATTAATCGCCTAAGCGCCTCGGCGTCAGAAATTTTTACTGGCGCAATCCAGGACTATGGCCGCGGCATTATTATCGGTTCCACCACTTTCGGTAAGGGCTCAGTGCAAAATTTGGTTGAATTAAAGCATGGTCGCTTAAAAATTACTGAGGCAAAATTTTATCGCATTTCCGGTGACAGCACCCAACACCGCGGCGTAATCCCCGATGTGCAATTACCCAGCCTGTTAGATCCGGACGAAATTGGTGAAAGCAGCTATGACAATGCTCTCCCTTGGGATCGCATCCACCCTGCTCCGCATCAGAATTACTACACTATCAGCAAATATTTGCCCGCTATTGAAACTGACCACCAGGAGCGTATGGCACAGGATCCGGATTTTATTTTCCTGAACAAACAAAGTGCCATGTTTAAAGAGGCCGCAGCCAAAAAAGAAGTTTCCCTGCGTCTTGCTACCCGTCAGGAAGAACAAAAACAAATGGAAAAACGCGCCCTGGATAATGAAAACCAAAAGCGTACCGCTAAAGGTGAAAAACCCTATGCTGACTATGCGGCCCTGAAAGCAGCGAATGGCGGCGATGACGACGAAGATGCCCCGCCCAAGGAAGCGGATAAGGAAATCAATCCAAAAGAAGATCCCTATTTAATGGAAGCGGGTCACGTACTGGCTGACTTTATCGACCAGATAAAAACGCCCGAAAAGAAAATCGTCAAACAATAAGTTTTAAACTATCGTTTTTATTGCCATACAAAACACCTGATCAGCAATGTTCAGGTGTTTTTTCATCACAGAGTCTTTTATGAAAGCCATTTCATTTAACGTCAACAGCATCAGAACCCGCTTGCATCAATTAGAAGCAGTGATAGAGAAACACAACCCGGATTTTATCGGCTTGCAAGAAACGAAGGTAAACGACCCAGATTTCCCTCTGGAGACCATCCAGTCTATGGGTTACCAAGTCGAATATTTTGGACAAAAAACTCACTATGGTGTAGCGATACTTTCCAAATACCCATTCAAAAAAGTCATCAAAGGCTATCCTGGCGATGACGAACTAGCCCAGCGCCGTTTTATCGGCGGCGTGTTTGACACCCCTGTTGGTGAAGTCACCCTTTTGAATGGATATTTTCCCCAAGGCGAGAGCCGTGACCACGCAGTAAAATTTCCAGCCAAACGAAAATTTTATGCCGACTTGATTAGCTATTTAAAAAATGCCGAAGATGCCAACAAACAAATCATTGTTATGGGCGATATGAATATTTCCCATCAGGATATCGACATTGGTATAGGTGAAGAGAATCGCAAACGCTGGCTACGCACGGGCAAATGCAGTTTCTTGCCTGAAGAGCGTGAATGGTTGAATGAATTATTAGCCTGGGGTTTAAAGGATAGCTTCCGTGAACAGAATCCAGAAACCAGCGATTTATTCAGTTGGTTTGATTACCGCAGCGGCGGCTTTGAGGACAACCCTAAACGTGGCCTGCGCATCGATTTGATTCTGATGACGCAATGCCTGTTGGAGAAATCAATTGCAACGGGTATCGATTACGATATCCGCGGCATGGAAAAACCTTCGGATCATTGCCCTATCTGGGTTGAATTCAAACGTTAAGCAATCAGCCTTGCCCGTGTTACTAACCAGTACGCGGACAATTTGGCACCTTATTAGCTTAAGCGGTATATCCACACATTGTTGGCAAATGCTCTTTTAAAATCTCCGCCAACCGGCGCGTTGCCGGCCCAGCAAAATCGCGGTCGGCAAAGGTCAAATAAGTCGTCACCTCACGCACAGATCCCACTTCCACCGGCAAATATTTCAAACGCCCTGCAGCAATATCTTCATGGGTATAGGCATCCGGCAACCAGGCGTAACCTAAGCCCAGGCGTATGGCATCCAGGGATGTTTTAATGTGGCTGACAGTCCAGCGCTGGTCAGCTTCCTGCCATCCCTCGGTGCGGCGACGGTATTGACCTGAGTCGCGCACTATAATTTGGCGATGCTGGCGCATATCCTCATAATTAATGGAACGCCCCAGTTGCTGGAGCGGATGATCAGGGCTGGAAACACCATGCATCACCACAGTAACCAGCTTTTCCCCCATAAAACCCGTCGGCACTCGCCCGCCAATCGCCAAATCGACCTGGCGCTGCAAAAGTGCATCTTCAGTACCACTTAGCACCGATTCAAAAACTTCTACACGCGTATCAGGGAAATCCCGGGCGAAAATGGCAAGGCACTGCAACACGCGAGCGGGTGGGATGATGATATCCGCCGCAATTTTCACCAGCGGCTCCACATGAATCGACAAACACCCCGCTGATTTTTCCAGCCGTTCTGCCTGCTCCAGTAATTGTTTGGCCCGACGATAAAGTAACTCTCCCGCTGGTGACGCAACTGCTTTACGCCCTTGCAACTGAAATACCTTCACATCGAGCGCCGTCTCCAACTGGGAGATGGCATAGGAAACTGCCGATTGGCTTTTATTGAGCAATTCAGCTGCCTTGGCATAACCACCGGCATCAATGACTGCCAGCAACGCGCGCCATTGCTCCAGGGTGACTTTGTGTTCAGTAATACCCGTTACTGCAGGCAATAGTGTTTCCGACGCCATAATCAATTCACCCAAGTGAGAGAGCAACAAACCAATCCAATTATTCGATCATATACCGCTAAATATCACTATTTATCATTCATTCGTCAAATCATTTAATACCCACATGGCAATCAAGCCACCAAAACGACGAGGATTTGAATATGGCCACTCTTTTACAAATTAACAGCAGTTTGTTTGGCGACAACGGTAACTCCAGCGTATTAACCCAGGAATTTGTACAGCGCTGGAAAGCCCAAAACCTCACTGGCGAGGTGATAGTGCGCGATTTCGCGAAAGAAGATGTCCCCCACCTGGATGCAGTGCGTGTGCAGGCATTGTTTAGCCCGGCTGAAGGCCGTACCGAAGCACAACAAACCGTGCTGGATTACTCGGATAAAATTATTGCCGAAATCCAAGCTGCGGATGCCATTGTGATTGGTGTCCCACTGTATAACTTTGGTGTACCTTCCACGCTCAAGGCGTATTTCGACCATATCGCCCGCGCAGGGGTTACCTTTAAATACACAGAAACTGGCCCGGTTGGTTTGCTCAACAACAAGCCTGTATACATCATCGCTACTCGCGGTGGTGTTCATAAAGGCCAGCCTAGCGATACCCAAAGCCAGTTCCTCACCAACTTCTTAGGTTTTGTTGGTTTGAAAGATGTGCACTTTATTTATGCAGAAGGCCTAAACATGGGCCAAAAAGAACAGGCATTTGCTGCCGCCAAAACTGAAATTGAACAAGGTGTTGCAGCTTAAACAGCCGCACGTTTTACAACACCTCCATGCACCATATTCACAACAGGAGTACATTTTATGCAACGCCAGTTACAGCAAATATTGCAAGGCCGCGAGACCAGTGATGGTGCTGGTGTGCGCATAAAACGCAGCCTTGGCCAGCACCAGCATGCGCGTTTTGATCCTTTTTTAATGCTCGATGAATTCGGCAGCAGCAGCGCCAACGATTATATCGCTGGCTTCCCAGCCCATCCGCATCGCGGCTTTGAAACCGTGACCTATATGCTTGAAGGTCATATGTTGCATGAAGACCATATGGGCAACAAAGGTCATTTACGCAACGGCGATGTGCAATGGATGACTGCGGGGCGCGGCATCATCCATTCGGAAATGCCCCAACAGGAACACGGACTGATGCGTGGGTTTCAACTGTGGCTGAACTTACCCGCCGCAGAAAAAATGAAACCCGCCAGCTATCGCGATATTGCCGCAGCAGACATTCCAGTTGCGGAGTTACCCAATGGCGGCAGTATCAAAGTGATTGCCAATAGCGCATTTATAAACGGAAAGATTATTAGCGGACCAATCCAGGGCTTAACAACTGAAGCGATTTATTGGGATGTACATCTTCCCGAACACATAGAGTTTCATCACGCACTGCCAGAGGATCACAATACCTTTTTATATGTGTATGAAGGTGATGTTGCCATCGGCGAAGATAAACGCAAACTGACCAAAGGTAGTGCAGGTTTGCTGAGCAAAGGGGACCAATTGAGCGTGCAGGCCATGGGTGAAGATACGCGGTTTTTGGTGATATCCGGTAAACCGATCAAAGAGCCTATTGTGCAATACGGTCCCTTTGTTATGAATACGACCGACGAAATTGAACAGGCAATCCAGGACTATCGCGCTGGCACTCTTGCCGCCAGTTAATATTAACCTTGCATCCGATAAAAGCAGGAATCAAGAGACCTGCTTTTATCTTCTGTGTATAGCATCAATTGAATTCAAAAACACAAACCCACATCCTTGCGGGGTGATGCACGACCATGAAAACATCAACGATTTCAATCAAAAGAGATTGCCATTAGTATTCCAATTGCAAATTGCGGTGATAGCGAACCAATGTTTTTTTGGCTTGCCGCGTCGTCAATACTGACTGCGCGTAATGTTCCGCAACGGCAATAGCGGCGCAATTAATAATATCGAGGTTCCCAGCATATTTAGGCAGATAATCACCCAAGCCTTCAACACTTAAATCGATCCTGATACCACCATCCACCACAACAGGCCCCGCTTCCAATTTATAACCGGGCACATACGCCTGAATATTTAGCAATATTTCCGCTAGTGGCTCATGCAACGCATCTACATCTGCAGTATCGGCATAGGCAGTGATGCTGGTTAACATACGGGTTTCGGGATTCACTTCATCAACAAATAATTCAACATCAAAATTGCTTACCCCGGTATATTTTTTCAACCCGGCTTTAGTATTGTGATAATACTCATCAAGGTTTGCCAAGGTTCCAGGCCCAACAGAGTTGGGAGACACAATAGACTTGACGGCAATTTTTTTCACGCCGGGAATTGTTTTCGCCAACACCTGTGCAACCGGAATGGATGATTGGCCACCACAGGAAATCATGCTGATATTTTTGTTTACCAGAACTTCCTTCATACCTAAGGCAGGAACACAACACTCACCTATCTGTGAAGGTGTCATGTCGATCGCGAGGATTCCCAATCCATCAAAAACTTGTGCATGCTCTACATGATTAGCCGCTGAAGTTGCATCAAAGACAATATCGCAACGATAGCGGGGCTCAAAAAATGCATTGATACCTTGATCCGAAACAGGCACGCCTAATTCTGCTGCGTAACACATACCCGCCGATTGCAAATTTCTGCCGGAAAAAATAACACACTCCATCCAGGGAGAACGTCGCACTTTCACTAACAGATCTACACCAATTTTTCCGGTTCCAATAATTCCGACCCGCAAGCGGTTCGATACAGGCTCACTAATTCCCCTCTTACGCTGCAAGAAATCACTATTCAAAAGCGCTTTAATGAACTGCATAATTTAATCCTTAATAAATTATTTCATTACCCGATGTATATCTCGGCGGTCACAATACAGCTCAAAGATTTCACACTCATTTCCTCATGGAAATAACAAATAATGGTTTTCGCGAACTAGCTCGCATAAAAAAACAATAATTAGTAAAACGAAAAACATCAGCTAAAACTACTATGCTTCAGCTTTTTCATAAAATACCAATGCTATATAAATTCATTTAATGAGATAAATCTACTCACAAAAACCCACGGGTGTTTTTTAATCAACATCACATCAAACAATCATAAATGAAATTTTAAGCGACACATTTTTTACAACTGCGGAAAAACCTCTATTAAATAGATGATGGGGTCGTCATAATTCTTTTCCGTTAACAATTTTTAACCAATTCATTTCGCACAATGTTTAACGCGACAATACACATAAGGATGCGTTGTCATTGTATCTAGTCGATCCTCCTGCAGTTAATGCAGCGAAAATTCTGACGCCTAACAGGGATGACTGTTAGCCAATCATTAGTAACACCCATAACTAACGAACAGATACTTTGATCTGAGGTTTTGTCGAAGTAAAAGGTAAATTTTTTGACAGTTGACAGCCAAAGGAGCATCAAGTGGTTAAACAACCCAAGTATTATTTTGAGGCCATATTGGGAATTAATGCGCCATGGTCAGTACAGGACGTAAACATTGACGAAAAAAATAAGATAATCCAGATCTCGTTATCTCATCATGTAGAAAAGTCCCGCTTTTCTTTTTTTTCAAAAGGCAATGATGCAGAGAACAATAAAGTTGTGGATACAGGTTTAACCAAACGCTGGCTCCATAGCAGCATCGGTTACTACAGTTGCCACATTACCTCTTCTTTTTACGACCCAAGCCTCTCTGGTGCTGGCATAGGCAGAGATGCCCTATTGCAACCCAATTTTGTGGGCGATCCTACACGCAATTACACACACCAATTACGCCAGGAAGTTGCACTTGCCCATATTCGTGGTATTGCGCCTGAAGCAATTGCGAATATGCTGCGCATCGATCCAAGTTTGGTTGATGATATTTTGGGTGATATTGAAAAAACCCCGGAATCCTATCGCCTTGCAACCTGTTTGCCTTGTGAAGCCGACCCTATTTGGGAAAGCATGATTTACGATAAATTCCATTTGAAAACCCAGATATTCCCGCTAAAACTAATGCTGTCAAAGTTAAAGCTCAGCATGATCGATCCAAAAGTGGATGTGAAATTATCGGACTCAGTAAATGAACTGCGTAAATTCTTTATTTCACATATCAATACGCTGGATGCAGAAGTTAGCCAGATATGCGCACTGTCAATGAAAAAACAGTCTGTTGAAGAGCGGCGCAATGTCACTACAAAATTGGTATTACCTGCATTGAAAAACAGCATCTGGTTAAAGTTGATAACAGGCAAGCTTGACCTGGGTTCAGCCAACATGCCGTTGAACCTGTTTTTGGTGCGCCTGCGTCATGCCTTCCACAATACTGATGACAACAATGCACGGGTTTTTGCACTTAACTCCTTGCGAGAGTTTTTTCGTAAAAATGCGCGCAACCTTAAAAAAGAGTTGGTTCTCATCAACCAACTGATGAACGCCCCCGAAGAGGCCCAATATTCACTCCCTGACGAGCGCAACGATATATGGAAACGTATATTAAAAGATGACAGTTTCATCCCAAGTTCACATATTGCATATAAACTTTTGCTATCCAATTTGCGGTCACAAATACTTATGAACCCGGATCCAGTGGTAGAACTTAATGCAGTGAGACGCGTAAGGGACTTTATCAAACACAACCAGCGATTTATGCAACAAGAACTTCGCATGGTATTAAGTAACACTCACTAGATCGATCAGGAGATCTTGCATGGCACAAGACGCCGACATCAGCATTCGCAGCGCACTTATTAACCGCGAACAACTTATTGAAAAAATCAACAAAGGCGAATATCTGGTCATCGCAGCCGATGAATCAGTATTAATCGACCTGCCCTCCGGCAACTGGATTGCAGGCACCATTCCCTACTTTATGACCGTAGAAGGCGGCAAGGTAGACCGCGAAAAAATCTTTGTGAACACAATTGAGGGTATACAGCCCAGCAATGCCCCACGTATTACACTTTACGATGGCAATTCTATCTCGCGTATCGCACAAGAAGCGCCTGAACACGGCTTTACGATAGTGATTTTACCCGCAATGTCAGAAGTGCATTTATCCTATGCACAAAATGCCCCTGACTATCCCAATATGTATTTCTCGCCCATTATTGGCTGGATTTCGGGTGTACATTTGGATGATATTGGCAGCCGCAGTGCCAAAGTGGGTTTTGGTCCTGCACGCGGGATGCTGTTTGACCAACAAGCAGTGGCCATGCATATTCCATTGCCCATCAATCAATTAGCCAACATCAATATCGTCAACCTGTTTACCCAGGGTGATGGCCCCGAAATTAAATTTAAAAGTACCGGCTTTAGCGTAAGTGATTGCATTATCAACGGTGAAACAGCCAATCTGGCCGACTACGTCAAATATGCCAAGATAGATACCCGTTTGCCGTTGGTAGCGAATTATTCCGGCGTTATGGTAAATGTGAGCATCCAGCAGGTTGATGAAGCCAATAACAAAGTTGATCTTTACGCACCGGTATTTGCCGATATTAGCTATCGCTTCGCCAAACCTGTAGAGAATTACATCGAGAGTTTCAATAAAGAACTGTCAGCATCTGCGAGCGAGGGAATTTCATTCTCCTGTAACTGCATCCTGAATTATCTCTATTCAGAACTTGAAGGTAAAAAGACGCGCGATTTAACCGGCCCCATCACCTTTGGTGAAGTTGCATATCAGCTGCTGAACCAAACGTTGGTATATTTAAGCCTGAGCGGTGGATCCCGCTAAAAGCCAGGATATACCTGCAATAATAAAAAGGCGGATGTGTAAACCACATCCGCCTTTTTTATTAAATCCGCGTTACTAGTGCCCTGCTCCATAGGCCTGGATATATTTCTGCAAAGCCTTTTCATTGCGCTTGATGAAGTCTATATCGCTTTTAGGGACAGCCAGAACTGCAGGATCCGCTTTTTCCTTGAGTTGTTTTTGCTGCTCTGCCGTCACCTTGCCCAAATTGCCAAATAAAAAATAGGCAGCGATTGCATTGCCCAATTTTGTACTCAGGCGCATATATTCGCCGACCGATTTCCAACCGTACTGTTGCGTGATCTGGTTGGCGCGTTCCAATAGATTTTTCGCTTTGAGCAACTCATTAATTTTTTGATCCTGCTCCGCAGGTAGCAGTGATTCAAAAGCCTTAAGTGCAGCCTCGTTTGTATTCGTTTCATCCACTACTTGCACAACCGGTGCTATATCACGGTTGGTTTGCATCCAACGATGCACTGACTGGGCATTCAAGGTTTTATTGTCCGGCAACAACTGGGCGCTGGCTGGAACACTACAGAACAACAATACCCAAGCGATACAATTAAAGAGTAATCGATTCATTAGAATGTCCACGCAATCAAGATATACGCAGCGTAATCGCTGTTGTTAACGACCAAACCCAAAAGAAAAAGAACACCAGGAACGGCGTTAATATTCCAAGGGACAAACCTGCAACCCCTTTACCCTCATAAAATGGATAAAATACAAACAATTGGATAAGAGTAGGAATTAACGCGATCACAAAACTGCGGGCAAACAGGCTGCTGGCAAAAATAGGTAATAAAAATAACAGCCCCCATAGCCCACCCCACACAATGCGCGGATACATCCAATGGGGCGATACCGAACCCGCCAACTGCACATTCAGGGATTGGGTAATCCCATAGCGGGAAAACAACCACATCACTACACACATCACCAGGCCACCAAGGCAACCAGCCCCAAAAACAACCAGCGTATTTTTCATAAATTTTATCCCGGCAAAAAATACTGCCGCCAACTTTTAGCAACAGCGCAATAGATACTAGCCAATAAATCCCGGGCGACAGTCTATCACCACGGATTAACACTTGGTTACACGAATAATCCCGATTGAACTGCTACAATATTGGCTCAGAATATAGCCAATCCTTTTTTATTTATTACCGGCGATCGCATTATGTTCCGTTTTTTTGAAAGCCTGATTAAGCCTTTTCCCCCGCAGGACCCTACAGAACCACCTAAAACCCTCTACTCTTTTTGCCGTCATTACAGCCGGGGAGCGGAGCTGTATTTGCTGGGCATGGCAATCTTTACCGGCTTGATTGCGGTAATGGAAGTTTCCTTATTTGGGTTCCTCGGCGACCTGGTTGATTCACTCAATAAACATACACCGCAAACATTTTGGCACGAATCCCAAACACAGCTGATGTGGATGGGCTTTATTTTGCTCATCGCCTTACCTGTGTCAGTGATTTTGCACTCACTGTTGATGCACCAGACCCTGTTGGGAAATTTCCCCATGCGTATACGCTGGATGGCACACCGTTATTTACTTGGCCAAAGCTACCAATTTTACCAAAATGAATTCGCTGGCCGTGTTGCAACAAAAGTGATGCAAACCGCCCTCGCGGTACGCGAAACCATCATGAAACTGCTCGATGTGCTCTTGTATGTGTTGGTGTATTTCACCAGTATTTTGGTGCTTTCTGCCTCGCTCGATTGGCGTTTGGCAGTCCCGCTGGTTGCCTGGTTCCTTGCCTATTCCGCACTACTTTATTATTTCCTGCCCCGCCTTGCCAAAATATCTGCCGCACAAGCCCATGCACGCTCCGATATGACCGGCCGCTTGGTAGACACTTACACCAATATCTCCACCGTGAAATTATTTTCGCATTCCAATCGCGAAGCCGATTACGCCAAACAAGGTATGGAGTATTTTTTAACAACCGTACATCCGCAAATGCGTTTGGCAACATTGCTGGGCAGCGGAGTCTGGGCAATCAATGCCCTGTTGATTTTTGCCATTGCAATTGTTTCATTGTGGCTCTGGTCAAGTGCCGCCATTACCACTGGGGCAATTGCGACTGCCATAGGTTTGGTATTGCGTTTGAATGGCATGGCCCAATGGATTATGTGGGAGGTTTCAGCTTTATTTGAAAATATGGGAACCGCACGCGATGGCTTGAACACCCTATCGATTCCGCGCGAGGTACAGGACAAACCGGACGCCCAACCATTGGTGATCCAGCAAAGCCAGATTGATTTCAAATCAGTGCGTTTTAATTACGGTAAACAGGATGGCCTGCTGCAACATTTTGATTTGCATATTAACGCAGGGGAAAAAATTGGTTTGGTCGGTCGCTCAGGCGCTGGAAAATCCACGCTAGTGAATTTACTGCTGCGATTTTACGATGTAGATGCGGGCACAATTTTAATTGATGGGCAAAATATCGCTGATATCAAACAGGAAAGCCTGCGCGCAAAAATTGGCATGGTTACACAGGATACATCCCTGCTCCATCGCTCCATTCGCGACAACCTGCTCTATGGCAAACCCGATGCAACCGAAGAAGAAATGATTTGTGCGGCCAAACAAGCGGAGGCGCATGAATTCATTATGAACCTCAGCGATAACGAGGGCCGCAAAGGCTATGACGCACATGTGGGTGAGCGTGGAGTAAAATTATCGGGTGGTCAGCGCCAGCGTATCGCCATCGCACGTGTATTGATAAAAAATGCACCGATTTTAATTATGGATGAAGCGACTTCTGCATTAGATTCCGAAGTGGAAGCCGCAATCCAGACCAACCTAAATACGTTGATGCAAGGTAAAACAGTGATTGCAATTGCGCACCGCTTATCAACCATTGCCGCACTTGATCGTTTGATCGTATTGGATAAAGGCCAAATTATTGAACAGGGAACACACAATGAACTGATTGCCCTGAATGGTGTTTACGCACATTTATGGGCGCATCAATCGGGCGGGTTCCTTGGGGAGTTTTAATTTTGTATCCGAGCCGGATCAGCCTTGGCCTGCTGATCCGGTTAACTTCAACACCACCATTTCAGGCCGGTGAATTCCCTGAAAGAATTACCACATCAAATCATCCGGGATGACGTAATCCTTATAGGGATCATCCTCGTCAACTTTATTGTCAGCTTTGGTGTTAGCCACTATCACAAACTTGTCGTCGCGCTGGGCAATTTTATCGGCCACTATGCGCGGTACTACTTCATAACCTTCACCCAATTTCACTACTGCCAAAACGCCACGCACAATTTGTTCCTGAACCAATTTGGAGACACGGATTTTTTTGATTAATTTTCCATCGCTGAAGTTATATTCCACATCGCCCTCACCCGCCCCTTTTGGCTGGCGATGGTTTTCAATCAATTGTTTGATTTGCGCAGCGATGGCTTTTTGTTGCAATTCCAAATCGCGTTGGCGATTCAACTCGCGGTCGCGCTCTGCTTTTTCCATGCGCGTCTGTTCAGCGGATTGTTTTATTTCGTCCACCACGTCTTCGTTGGAGCGACGCGCCACATTGGTTTCCTTGCGCTTTTCTTTGTTGGCTTGCTTTGCTTTTTTTGCGTCTATCAAACCCGCCTTGAGGAGTTGATCTTGTAGGGATGCCATAAATACTCACCTGCTGATAAAAATTTTGCGCATAATACTACCCTCTTTTTAAGCAACAAACGAACCTGTCGCCATGAGAACCTGGGATATCTTCTGCCGTGTTATCGACAATTTCGGCGATATAGGCGTCTGCTGGCGCCTTGCGCGGCAGTTGACCGCAGAGCATAACCAACACGTGCGCCTGTGGGTGGACGACCTTGATTCACTGGTACGTATCTGGCCGGAAACCCAACTGTTGGATCAACAATACATCGCCGATGTAGAGGTTTGCCGCTGGTACCCGGAATTTGTTCCGAATGTGCAGGTCGCAGATGTGGTGATTGAAGCTTTTGCTTGTGATATTCCCACCCTTTATCTGGATGAGATGGCCAAACTAAAATCCATCGGCACAGTACCCGTGTGGATTAACCTGGACTACCTAAGCGCTGAAAGCTGGGTGGACGAGTTCCATCAAATGCCTTCCGCCCACCCCACTACCGGTTTGCGCAAAACCTTTTTCTTTCCCGGTTTTAGCACACGCACGGGCGGACTCCTGCGCGAACAATCATTGGTCGCCGACCGGGACAGTTTCCAACCCGCCCCATGGCTGGAAAACCTGGGGGTTAGGCCACAAGCAAATGCGCTGCTCGTATCCCTTTTTGCCTACGAGAATCCTTCAGTCGCAAGCCTGCTTGCGGCTTGGGCAACCTCCAGCAGACCAATCCACTGTTTGGTACCCAACGGCAAAATACTGACCAGCATCAATCAAACCATTGGGCAAAACTTAAAGGTTGGCGATATATACACCCGGGGCGAGTTGCGCCTGCAAGTCATTCCGTTTGTCCCCCAAACCGAGTATGACAAGCTGCTGTGGGCATGCGATATCAACTTTGTGCGCGGCGAAGACTCCTTTGTGCGGGCGCAATGGGCGGCCAAGCCCATGTTTTGGCATATCTACCCGCAGGATGAAGAAGTGCATATCACCAAACTGGATGCTTTTCTTGATATCTATACCCGTCAGGCCTCTCCGCCATTAAAGCCCTTGCTTAGCCAAGCCTGGCTGGCCTGGAACCAGGGCGGAGCAATGGAAACACACTGGCAGCAACTGGTATTGCAGTTGGACGAATGGCAACAACATAGCCGTAATTGGTGTGATTTCCTGCTGGAACAAGCGGATTTAGCCAGCCAGTTAGTCGCTTTTTGCAGCAAGAACCGAGACTAAAAAAGCACTACAGAAAAGCAGCAAAGAACTGTATAGTAGCGCGCCGATTTCAAACCCGGGACTCCTGGGGGCTTTTATGCCCGCGCGCTACGCGAACCAAGGCTTCCCTCTTTATTCGTTAACCATTGCAAACTGGGATTTACCATGAAAAATGCTCAAGAATGCCGCGCTGGCAACGTTCTGATGATCGACGGCTCACCCTGGGTTGTTCAAAAAGCGGAATACAACAAATCCGGCCGCAACTCTGCCGTTGTTAAAATGAAGCTGAAAAACCTGCTGAACGGCATGAACACCGAGACTGTTTACCGTGCAGACGACAAATTCGAAGACATCCAATTGGATCGTAAAGAAGTAACCTACTCCTACTACGCTGATCCAATGTACGTATTTATGGACCCTGAGTTCAACCAGTACGAAGTAACTGGTGAAGAGCTGGGCGACCTGCTCCCATGGATCGAAGACGGCATGGAAGACGTGTGTGACGCGGTGTTCTACGAAGGTAAAGTGATCTCCGTAACCCCACCAAACGCCATCACCCGCGAAGTGGCTTACACCGAACCAGCAGTACGTGGCGACACCTCTGGTAAAGTAATGAAAACTGCAAAACTGCTTAACGGCACTGAATTGCAAGTTGCTGCGTTTGTCGAGATTGGTCAGAAGATCATCATTGACGCCCGCACTGGCGAATACAAGTCTCGCGCTTAATCGCAGGCTTGTAACACAACGAAAAATGGCGCCTTCACGGCGCCATTTTTTATTTTCCGATACACATCTCATTCCAGATAAACTACGAGCAACTACACATCCCTGTCTTATTAATTTTTTTGCTACGTATTAATCACTTCCGCAAAGCCCAAAAAATCCTCGGCAACAAAAGCACCAATACAATCACACCAAACAAGACCGCATCAAAATAACTTGAACGCACCTGCATAAACACATGAAGCCAGGCGAGGATTGCAATCAGGTAAATAGTGCGATGCAAACTGATCCAATGTTTCCCAAGGCGCCGCATCATTCCTTTGGTTGATGTAACCCCTAATGCAATTAGCAAGACAACTGCGGGGATGGTAACCAGGATATAAGGACGCTCCACCAATTCTTTGCCGAAGCGGGACAAATCCAAACCCAAAATAAAAATTAAAAACGCAAGCACATGCAGGACTGCATAAAAAAGGGTAAACAGCCCCAGCATGCGCCTGTGGATTTGCAACCAGCGGAAATGGATTTTTTTTAAACCAACCAAGCGCCGCAGCGGGGTTACCGCCAGGGTGATAAACAAAAAATAGATTGTCCATTCACCAGTAAGCAACACGATAGTTTTAGCCGGATCTGCACCTAACTGGTTTGTCAGTGTTTTATAAATGATAAGTGCAAGCGGAATCAGGGCAACAACGAAAATCAGAATTCTTCGCCAAAGTACCGGCATCGCAATTACCCTTAATAAAATTTATGCAAATCCATATCTTTATACAAAGATGCCACTTGTTCTGCATAACCATTAAACAATTGCGTGGGAATAATATTTGGGCGCAACAAACCGCTCGGCAAACGCCGCTCCTCCGCCTGGCTCCAGCGAGGATGACTCACTTTCGGATTCACATTTGCATAAAAACCATATTCATCGGGCGCAATCATATTCCAGGTTGTTTTGGGTTGTTTCTCCGTAAATTCAATTTTCACAATCGATTTGATGCATTTGAATCCGTACTTCCAAGGCACCACCAAGCGCAGCGGCGCACCATTTTGATTAGGCAACACCTTGCCATATAAACCCACTGCAAGGATGGTTAAAGGATGCATGGCCTCATCCATACGCAAACCTTCGCGATAAGGCCAATCAATAGTGCTGAATGAACTTTTCTGCCCCGGCATTTCCGATGGGCGCTCTAGCGTGGTAAAGGCAACATATTTTGCCTTGCTGGTTGGCTCGGCGCGTTTGATCAAATCTGCCAGCGAATATCCAACCCAAGGCACAACCATCGACCAGGCCTCAACACAGCGCAAGCGATAAACCCGCTCTTCCAGCGCAACATCTTTTAATAAATCTTCCAATGCAAACGTGCCCGGTTTGGCAACCTCGCCTGCAATTTCCACTGTCCAGGGATGGGGCTTTAACACATGGGCTTTAGCGGCTGGGTCGGTTTTATCGTAGCCGTATTCGTAAAAATTGTTGTAGCCGGTAATGTGTTCGTAAGGTGTGATCGCTTCCGTTATTTTTTCTTTATTGGCATTGGCAGACGCAATTTGTTGTTTAAGCCAATCCGGTCCTTTTACATCAACATCGCCAATGTTTGTCGGTGCTGCCATTAATCCCGGTGCAGCAAAGCTGCCTACCCCGAGCGCAGCAACACTCATGGCACCGCGCATAAATTCGCGGCGGGCATTGTAAATCGCTTCCGG
Organism: uncultured Cellvibrionaceae bacterium; assembly: GCA_964542655.1. Lineage (GTDB taxonomy): Bacteria > Pseudomonadota > Gammaproteobacteria > Pseudomonadales > Cellvibrionaceae > Cellvibrio. Next base: position 30,477 of record CAZIWB010000015.1, on the reverse strand, counting down.
GGTAATCTCTGAGGATGGGATGTCACCGGGCCTTTTGATCAGCATACTAACCTCGAATAAACGGAATGATTGGTTTATAGACTTGTGCCGGATGGATTTGTTACTGCAATTCAAAAATATAATTTCGGCCCTGATAATCGCAGGCATAACGCCCGGCGGTGAGCGAGGAGCAATCCTCGATGGATGCATCCTTGGGAATACTGGACGATTCGCTCACACCCATGCTGGCTTTATCTTTTTTTAGGAAGCTGTACATAATTTCAAAACGCTGGGAAAAATCCAAACCTTTAGTATGCAAATCCTGATAAAGATACGCAAATTTTCGATAGCTCATAGTAACGCCGCATAGGCCAATATCGCACATTTTGTCGATGTATTGCCCGTAGGTTTCAGCAAGATAAGTATTTAATCCCCCACCCCGATATACAGGCAAATCCATTTTGTTATCTGCTGATAATGCCCCTTTTGCAAGGCGATGATTGGCCTTATTGCCAATCAGTTTAAACACTTGATGTGCACAGCGGATCTGGCTTGCAACCATTTCGCATCCAGCAGCATTGGTCACTCCAGCAATATTCGGAGTAGCAATTACAGTCTCAATATCTGCTTTATTCACAGCAGTCGCCGGCGAATTCACCGCAGGTTTATTGATTGTTTTTACAGGAGCAGCAACCACCATAGGCACCTGGGATTTGTGTGCCACCACTGGCAATTTAATGCCGTTGCGTTCTGCTGGTCGCTTCAATAATGAGGCCTGTACAGCTTCATTATTTTTCTTGAATTGATTAAATGGAGGCAAGCCTTTAGTTTGCGCCTTGGCTTGTAACTGGCAATAGACTTGTTCGTAATAGGTTTCAGCAAGGGCGAAACAGAATTGGTCGGCCTTTGCGCTCGCTGCCAGTACACACAGGATGTAAATACTAAAGCGAGCGTAGCGCATAACAGTGGCCTTCAGGGATTAGTGGGTGATCAACCAGCACTGATGAATTTTAGGGTTGCGTTTAAAATCTTCATCAATGGTTTTTGCGCTAATGTCTTTAATCGTATATGCACCCAGTGCATCCACATCCAATTTAAAACTGCGCAGGTTATTGGAGAAAATCAAAGTGCCACCTTCCGCCAATGAGCGCATGGCGTTATTGATCATACCGACATGATCGCGCTGCACATCCAATACATCTTCCATACGTTTTGAGTTGGAGAAGCTGGGAGGATCAAGCAGGATCAAATCAAATTGTTGATCATTATCTTCCAACCATTTCAAACAATCTGCCTGCTCCAAACGGTTGCGCGATTCACTCAAGCCATTTAGCGCATAATTTTTGCGCGCCCAATTCAGGTAAGTATTGGACATATCCACACTCACCGTATAACGCGCACCAGCCATAGCCGCGTGCACACTCGCGGTGGCGGTATAACAGAACAAATTTAAAAACCGTTTATCTTTCGCAAGGTCTGCAATCATCAAGCGCACAAGGCGATGATCAAGGAACAAACCTGTATCCAGGTACTGCCACATATTGATATGAAGTTTGGCTGCACCTTCCTGCACACTAAACACATCACCTGTTGGACGTTCGCTGATTTTTTCGTACTGGCTGGTGCCTTTGTTGCGACGGCGTTGTTTATAACTGATATTGGCGCTGGGGATATCCAACGCAAAAGGCACTGCCATTTCAATCTCTGCAAATCGCGCAGCGGCTTTTTCTTCGTCTACCGATTTTGGCGCGGCATATTCTTGCACATGGGCATAAAGTTGCGGTGCGCGATTGGGTTGGGTTTGGCCGCGATAAATATCAATTGCCGCCGAATATTCCGGCATATCCGCATCATATAGGCGGTAGCAACTGACATCGCTTTTCTTTGCCCACTTTTCCAATTGCTTGAGATTTTTTTGCAGGCGATTAACCAACATCTGCGCCCCGTTGGATAAGGCGGCAGCCTGCTCTTTTTTGTTTTCAATTTTAACGCGCTGCTCAGCTTCTTTGCGCGCCTCATCGTCTTTACTGAAACGTGCATCCTGCTCAACACGGCTTTGTACAAAAGCATCGCTGCTGATGCTAAACATCAACAATTCACTGGCGATAGTCCCGTTAAAAAATTTGTATTTTTTATCCGCGCGCAAACCCATTTGTTTGCCGAGTTCTGGGTTGCCAGTAAACACACCCGCACGCCACCCTTGGAACTCATTGCGCAGCCGCTCGCCTAAATGCGCATACAATAATTTCAGCGATTCAATTTCACCCAACCGCTCACCATAAGGCGGGTTACTGATGACGATGCCAAAATCCATCGCTTTATGTGTAGGTTTAACAAAATCTTTTAACTCTTTACGGCTCACACGCAACCAGTGATCCAGTTCGGCGCTGACAATATTGTCTTCCGCGGCACGAATCACATTCACATCGGCATCGTAACCGCGAATCTCCGGCAAGTTCTCTCTGGCGAGACCTGCTTTTTTACGCGTGAAGGCTTCTTCGCGCAAATCCAGCCAAATATCGTTGCGATGGTTGAGCCAGCGCTCGAACCCAAAACTACCCCGCAGCAAACCGGGGGCGATATCAGCCGCGATCAATGCGGCCTCAACAAGAATGGTTCCCGAACCACACATAGGATCGAGCAAAGCACCGCCCTGCGCCGCTATTTCGGGCCAGCCAGCGCGGATCAAAATCCCGGCCGCCAGGTTTTCTTTCATGGGCGCACTGCCCTGCTTCACCCGGTAGCCACGGCGGTGCAGGCTATCGCCCGAGAGATCGATACTGACAATCACCTTGTTTTTAGATAAGCGCACATTCACACGCAGATCCGGGTCACGCTTGGCGACGGAGGGACGCTCGCCGGAGAAATCGCGCAGGCAATCCACAATCGCATCTTTCACTTTTACTGCGCCAAACTGGGTGTTACGGATTGCATCGTTGGTGCCAATAAAATCCACCAGCAAACTCCCGTTAGGGCTCAAGTGTTCTTCCCAGCGCAGCTCGCGCACACCGTCGTAAAGCTCTTCCTGACTATTGGCCTCAAAGCTTGCAAGAGGTAACAAAATCTTATTAGCCAGGCGCGACCAGAGGCAGGCGCGGTAAGCCATTTCGATATCGCCCGAGAAATAGATACCGGCAACCGTTTCGCGCAGGTCTTCTGCGCCAAGGGTTTGCAGTTCGGTGTAGAGCAAACCTTCGAGCCCCTTAGGGCAAGTGGCGAAATATTGATGTGTCATTAAACTTTCCAAAAAGGAGCTTCCAAGATGAACTTTCCTGAACGGCACCTGACTAAACAAAGGCGCTTGTCATTAAGTTGTCAAATACATTTGCTAGGCCGATATGCGATATAGAACAGCCTATGTATAAAAATTTAATCGTTCACGACACCGGTTAAATCTGGTGTACTCACCCAACCTGTCAACGCTAAGGAGAATGTAAAAACCAGTCAAATCCGCACGTGAAAGACCGCAAGACCGCTTCCGTCGATAAGTAACACTCTATCGATAAACCACAATATAGAGGTGCAATAACTGATGAAACGTCAAAAACGTGACCAAACAGAACGCGCATTTGTTAAAGGGTATCAAGCAGGTATTGATGGGCGTTCCAAAAGCCTTTGTCCCCATGAGACCGGCCAGGCCCGCCAGCAATGGCTTAACGGCTGGCGCGAATCGCGCATCGATCAGTGGGACGGCTATAGTCGTTTGGCACAGGTTCAAAAAGTAAGCAACATCCAACCCATGGCCATGAGTGGCTAACCAAGACCAACAGAATTTTCCCAACTAAATCATTTTTGATTCTATAAGCCCGCTCTTGCGGGCTTCGCAGTTTTTGGAGCTTCCCTCTCTCCCAAAAACAATCTCACCGGTGAACCTGGTTAAAGCCCCTTGTGGTAACTGGCGATACCCGCAGCTGCCCGACTGATCAGGCTTGGACCTTCGTAAATAAACCCGCTATAGACCTGTACCAGGCTGGCGCCCGCACGAATTTTATCGGCAGCACTGGCACCATCAAAGATTCCGCCTACACCAATGATGGGCAGCTTCCCACCCAGGCTGGAATTAAGTGTGCGAATCACATAAGTACTCTTGTCTCGCACTGGCAAGCCGCTCAACCCACCGGTTTCACTACCATTCTCATAGGCTTCAACACCCACACGGGTAATCGTGGTATTGGTCGCAACCACACCATCAATACCCTCCTGCAACAGAATGCCCGCGACCTGGTTGATCTCGCTCTCATCCATATCCGGTGCGATTTTGACGGCGATTGGTACATAGCGACCCGTCGCCTGTTGCAATATGCCCTGCTCTTTTTTCAGCGGAGCCAGCAATTGCGAGAGGGAGTCGCCAAACTGCAAATTGCGCAGGCCTGGTGTGTTAGGCGATGAAATATTGACCGTGATGTAATCCGCGTACTCATAGACCTTGCGCAGGCAAATCAGGTAATCATCGGCCGCATTTTCCACAGGTGTGGTGGCGTTCTTGCCGATATTGATCCCCAACACGCCTTTGTAGCGACGTTTTTGAACCTGCGCGACCAGGTGATCAACGCCTTTATTGTTAAATCCCATGCGATTGATGATGGCCTGGGCTTCCGGGATACGGAACAGGCGTGGTTGAGGATTGCCCGGTTGTGGGCGCGGGGTAATGGTTCCTATCTCAACAAAACCGAAACCCATGGCGCCGAGCGCATTGAAATAATCACCATTTTTATCCAGACCCGCCGCCAGACCCACTGGGTTATCAAAGGTCAGGCCCATCACCTCTACCGGCGCGCTGGGTACCGCCGGAGTAAACAATCCCAACAGACGCAAACGTTCTGCTGCACCCAGTAGGTCCAGGCTAAGTTCGTGGGAGGTTTCAGCATCGAGACGGAATAAAAGATCGCGGATAGTTTGATACATAGCAGGCTCTTGGACGTTCTCTGGAATGGCGATTGGGATCGCAATTAAAAGTAGCGATAAAGAAGGCGGCAAGGATACTGGATTAGCGGGTCCAACGCACCCCAAACCTTAGCCTTTTGTCAGCCCAACCGCAGTATGGACTGGAAGCGATTTTCCTCATCAAAATCAATTTGGAAGGTGCCGCGAATACCGTTATGCAACACATAAGGCCGCAATATGCCGGCCGGAAAGCGAATGCTGCGACCATCAATACTGCGTGCAAAGACTGTTTTCGCATTGCCCTCATACAAGCGTTGAAATTCATCGGTAGAGATAGATAAATTCACGATAATACTTTTCAACAATACAGGTCTCCGTTCATGTTATTTAATGTGCGGATTATTGCGGCAACGGACAATTATCCAATGATTCACAATGCTGGCTGGCCTGCGCCAGATCCAATAAATCGCGCAGGGCCACAGCGACCATCGCAAAATCAGTTCCATTTACTGCTTGCAATTCATTCACCATGGTTTTCCAACGCGCGACTAATAACTGATGCTGGTTACTCCAACGCTCGATGAGTACATCCAGAGGTAGAGTGTCGTCCATAAAACGAATCAACGATACACTCAAGCTACGCAATTGTGACTCCAAATCACCCAGATAAGTTTCGCGGGCCATAGCCTGCCAAAAATTATCGACGGGTAAATTGGAAATCTGGGCAGAGAACCAGGGCAAGCTCAAATAGTTACCCAGAGCAAAATATATTTTTGCCAATTGATCGATATCCTGGTTGGCAATACGCGCCGCCTCCACCACGCTTAAACCGGAATATAAATCCGCTGGCCGCGCAACACAGCTCACGAGGTTATCGGACAAACCAAACCCGCGTAACCGTTGTACAGACTCTTGCCACTCTGCCAATGAATCACCCACCAATAGCTCGGGCAAATTGGCGTTAATTGTTTGCATTCCCGATGCGAAGAGTTGGACTTCACTTGCAGGATTTAAATAACTGCGGCGATTGCGCAAAAACCAGCGCGCGGCACGGCGGATTTTGCGCATCATCAAATTAATCAGTTGCAATTGCCGTTCGGCGGGCACCGCGGTACCCGCCGCATCCAGTGCGGTCAAAAATTCCGGCATCGCATAAATATCGCGCGCGATAATATAGGCCTTGGCGACATCACCCGCACTGGCACCGGTCGATTCCATTAGCCGTTGCGCAAAACTGATGCCCATCGTATTGACCATGTCATTGGCAATCTGGGTGGCGACAATTTCACGGCGCAAACGATGATTGCGCAGCGCCAAAGGAAATAGCACTGCAATTTTATGCGGAAATGCGGTTTCAATAAATTGCGCCAGGTAATCATCATCCACAATATTGGCGGTGGCGAGATCTTCTTTTAATACGGCTTTTGCGTAGGAAATCAAAATCGCCAGCTCCGGGCGTGTAAGCGATTTGCCGTGGGTTTGACGCTCCAATATCTGCTCATCTGAAGGCAGGAATTCTAATTTCCGATCAAGGCGCCCTTCCGCTTGCAACGCATTCATAAAGCGGCGGTATTCGGCACTGCGCTGTAATGCATCTGACTGCGCCACACTGATGGCCTGGGTTTGCCGCGTATTATTGTGCAGCACCAATTGCGCAACGTTGTCGGTCATATCGACCAATAACTGGTTGCGCTGCTTCTGGGTTAAATCACCATTGGCAACAATTTCGTTTAATAAAATTTTGACATTCACTTCGTGGTCGGAACAATCCACACCACCGGCGTTATCGATAAAATCTGTATTACACGCCCCGCCATTTAAACAATATTCAATACGCCCGCGCTGGGTCATGCCCAAATTGCCGCCTTCACCAAATACCTTGCAACGCAACTCATCGCCATTTACCCGCAAGCTGTCATTGGCTTTATCGCCAACATCGGCATGGGTTTCACTGCTGGCTTTAACATAGGTGCCAATACCGCCGTTCCAAATCAAATCAACGGGTGTTTTTAACAATGCGTTAATGAATTCTGTCGGTGTAAGACTGGCGGCATCCAGCGCAAAGCGCGTGCGCATTTGCGCAGAGATGGGAATAGATTTGGCGCTGCGATTAAACACACCACCACCTTCGCTAACTACACTTTTATCATAATCATCCCAAGTCGTTTTAGGAGTTGTAAACAAACGTTTACGTTCAATAAAACTGCGCGCAGTATCCGGGTTTGGGTCAATAAAAATATGTTGGTGGTTAAAGGCCGCCACAAGCATGACTGCTTGCGATAACAACATACCGTTGCCAAACACATCGCCCGCCATATCACCAATACCTAACACAGTGACTGATTGGGTTTGTACATCGATATTGCATTCACGAAAGTGGCGCTGCACAGAAATCCATGCACCGCGCGCAGTAATTCCCATACCTTTATGGTCATAGCCCTGGCTACCACCTGAAGCAAATGCATCGCCTAACCAATGTTGGTATTCGGCTGAAATTGCATTGGCGATATCCGAAAAGCTGGCTGTGCCTTTATCCGCAGCAACGACCAGATAAGGATCATCATCGTCATAACGCACAACATTGCCGGGCGTGCAAATACTGCCATCAACCAGGTTATCGGTTAAATCCAATAAGCCGCGAATAAACCATTGATAACATGCAATTCCCTCTTGCAACTGTTGTTCTCGATTGGCATTCGGCGGCATTTTTTTACAGACAAATCCACCTTTGGCACCACTGGGAACAATCACCGCATTTTTTACTTGCTGGGCTTTTACCAGGCCCAACACTTCTGTACGGTAATCTTGCAAACGGTCAGACCAGCGCAAGCCGCCACGCGCTACTTTGCTGGTGCGCAAATGCACGCCTTCCATACGGGGAGAGTAGACAAAAATTTCAAACAGCGGACGCGGTGCAGGAACATCCGGCAATTTGCGCGGTGAAAATTTCAACGATAAATAGGGTTTGCAATTGCCCTTTGCATCCCGTTGATAAAAATTCGTGCGCAAGGTGTTATCGATAAGGGCAAGGAAGCGGCGGATAATGCGGTCATCATTCAAATTTTGCACAGCATCCAGGCGCACAAGGATATCATTTTGTAAATTACCAATCCGCTCCGGTGTTTTTTCGTCCACTAAATCCGGATCGAATTTCAAGGTAAACAATTCCACCAATTTGTGTGTAATCGCCGCCTGATTCACCAGTGCTATCGCCATATAGTTTGCACTAAAAGGAAAGAGTATCTGGTGCATATAACCTGAATAGGCACGCAGCATAACCACTTCGCGCCAGCGCAATCCAACCGTGGTGATAAGCGCGTTAAACGCATCGCTATCCGCCAAGCCACGCCATACTGCTGCAAAGGCGCTCATAAAATTTTCTTTGAGTAGCGCCAAATCAATACTGCTGGAAAATTGATGCGCGAGTTTAAAATCATGCAGCCAGAACAGTTTTCCTGAGTGGGTACGGATATCGTACGTGCTTTCGCTTACTACACGGAAACCAAGGTTTTCCAGCACCGGAATAACATCCGATAACGCCAATGTAGTTGCCTGGTGGAAGATTTTAAATTGCACAAATGCATCCTGCCCCCCCACCAGCGAATGATACATACTGAGCGCAATATTCTGCACGTCCGCCTGCCCCGCCAGAGAATCATCCGCTACCAGTGTTTCGTCTGCTACCAGTGTTTCGTCTGCTAATAGTTCCGTGATGGAATGTATATCCTGGACAGCAGTGCGCGCATCATATTGCTCTTGATAGCCAGTAGAAAAAGCATCGCGATATTCACGCAATAATTGCGCACTTACTTCTTCGCCATGGACCTCCATCAGCGCTGTATGCAAATAATCTTCCCAGGAGCGAGTGATATTGACGATGCCCGCTTGCAATGTCTCAACATCAACTTGCGCCGGTATAGGACCATCAATTTTAAAAACCAGATAAACGCGGGCAAGGATGGATTCAGAAAAATAGGTAGTGAATTGGCACTCATGGGAACCGATGGTATTGCCGATTAATTCCTGGATCGCCAGGCGCACTTTGGTAGAAAAATAATCGCGCGGGACATACACAATAAAATTGATAAATTTACCGAAGGGATCACGCCGCATAAACAATCGCACCATCGAGCGCTCATTAATTCGCGCCACACCCATCAGGGTTTCATAGAGTTCAGTGCTACTGCTTAAAAATAATTCGTCGCGCGGAAAGGTCTCTAACAATTGACGGACATGTTTGCCATCGTGGCCGGCTTCATCCAGGCCGGTGCGCGCAAATACTTTGGCCACCTTGGTGGCAATGAGTGGAATATCGGTGGGACTCATCAAATAAACCAATGAAGTGTAAAGCCCCAGGAACCGCGCTTCACCAATAACTTCCCCCTGAGGGTTAAAACGTTTGAGGATGACATAATCAGAATAGGCATTGCGATGGACACGTGCACGCGCTGAGGATTTGGAAAAGGTAATGACTTGCGGTACCAGATGAAAGCGTGCCATGCCTTCATTAAATAAATCCATTGCCAGCGAATTAACACCGGAATCCTCGCGCAGCGTAAATACACCCAAACGCCGGGAGGGAATTTCACACAGGGTTTTCTTGCCATCAATATCGCTAAATTGATATTCGGCATAACCGAGGAAAGTAAATTTGTCCTCCGTTAGCCAATGTACAAATGCCTTGGTTTGCTGGATATCGGCCGCGACCAGCGCATCATTGGCAAAATTGAGATTCTGCTCCATCGCCAGGGCCGCTGCGCGCATGGGTTGGTAATCATCTACAACACACTCCACCTCGGCCAAAATACGATGCAAACTTTGGCTGATCTCTGCCAATTCCTGTTGGCCAGTGTGGATGCTGATCTCCATCACAATCAATGCTTCCTTACTTTTTTCACCGGCCAGGCTTTGCACCGCCTGCCCATTCTCACCGTCAATCAATTCAATTAATTGGTGGTTGGTATCGCGTACCAGATTAAACACCGAACTTTTGATGGTGTAGATGGCAATGTTGCGCCGATTTAATTCAATGCGGATTGAATCCACCAGGAATGGCATATCTTTTTGCAACACAACCAGCGCGGTATGGGGACATACCCAACCATCTTCAGCGAGATTGGGGTTAAACAGGCGCACCTTGGGTTGCTGCTGGTCATATTGCTGGATAAATTGCCACCACTGGTAGAGGCTGCCAAACACATCACTCAAGCGCCGTCCGACCAGCTCTTCAAGGGGATAGTGAGTGAAAAATTTCTTTGCCAACCGCTGGACTGCCTCCAGTTCGGAATCCGCCAATTTGGACGCGCTGTAATGATTGAACTCGTCTAAAAATTCGGTGAACTTGTGTTGACTGACCAGTGGGCTGTTCACGATTTGAACTCCTGTCAAAAATAGACCCGTTGTTCCTTAAGACTAGTCGAAAAATTGCGACAAATAGTTGAAATCCCAGGGAACCGTCACCACCTTGCGCAGTCTATCGAGCACTTTATTGCGCTGGAGTATGCCACCCCGGATTCACCAGCCTTGAACCAACTCACAATTGTTACCCACATCAGCGAAAAGGTATTCAATTCCAATGCAGGCCTATCAACAAATCCACTCACTGAACACCTGGTTGAACGACCAAATTATCGGCCAGGAACATTTGACCCAACGCTTATTGATCGCCCTGCTCGCCGATGGCCATTTACTGGTGGAGGGCGCCCCCGGCCTTGCCAAAACCAAGGCGATAAAAACCCTATCGCAAGCGATTGAAGGCAATTTCCACCGCATCCAGTTCACGCCCGATTTGCTGCCATCTGATGTGACCGGTACCGATATCTATCGCCCGGAGCAAAGCCGCTTTGAATTCCAGCCGGGCCCCATTTTCCACAACCTGGTGTTGGCCGACGAAATCAACCGCGCGCCCGCCAAGGTGCAATCTGCGCTGCTCGAAGCCATGGCCGAACGCCAGGTGAGTGTGGGCAGCAAGACTTATCCCCTGCCCGGCTTGTTTATGGTGATGGCGACCCAGAACCCTATTGAGCAAGAAGGCACCTATCCGCTGCCAGAAGCACAGCTCGACCGCTTCCTGCTGCATGTCATAGTGGATTATCCGAGCATTGAGGCCGAGCGCCGTATTTTGCAACTTGCGCGCAATGAGGCGGCAGCGATTGCTGTGCCCCAGCCAGAGTTGATTACCCAGGCCACTATCGACGGGGCACGCAAGGAAATCCTCGCCATCCATATGGCTGAAAGCGTTGAGGATTACATAGTGCATTTGATCAACGCGACCCGTCGCCCGGCGCAATATTCACAAGAACTGGCAGGCCTGATCGAATACGGCGCCAGCCCACGCGCCACTATCGCGCTGGATCGTTGCTCCCGTGCCCATGCCTGGTTAAATGGCCGCGATTTTGTCAGCCCGGATGATGTCCAGGCTGTCGCCCATGATGTATTGCGCCACCGCCTGATTTTAAGTTTTGAGGCGGAGGCAACGGGCACCACTCCCAATCACGCGATTGATAAATTGCTGGCCGCTGTGCCATTGAGCTAAGCGGAACGCGATGCTATGAGTGATTTGCAGCAAGACCTGAATCCACGTGGTGCATACACTGAACTCGCCGCATTGTTGCGCTGCCGTTTTTCCGCGCAGGACTTAAAACTCTTTGCCCACCAACCGGCACGCAGTTTGTTGTCTGGCCCCGAACGCACACGTTTTCGCGGGCGCGGAATGGATTTTGAAGAAGTGCGCCTCTATCAACCGGGCGACGATATCCGCTCAATTGATTGGCGAGTCACAGCGCGCACCCAAGTCGCCCATACCAAGATATTCCGCGAAGAGCGCGAGCGTCCGGTATTTATGTTGGTCGATCAACGCTCACCTTTATTTTTTGGTAGCACGCGCTGCTTTAAATCAGTACTCGCCGCACACATAGCCGCACTGCTCGGCTGGGCTGCACTCGCCAATGGCGACCGTTTAGGGGCATTGATATTTGGCGATTACAGCCAGCGCGATGTACGTCCGCGCCGCAGTAAACATGCGGTGTTGGAGTTGTTGCATCAAATGCAGGATTACAACCACCGGTTGACATCGCCAATTACACCTGCACCCGCAACACTACCCTCAGGCCAATTACAAAAAGCCAATTCACTCAATGCTATGCTTGCCGATGCACGCCGCATCGCCAAGCCCGGTTGCGCACTGTTTATCATCAGCGATTTTCACGATTTGGATACCGGCGCTGAACAACAATTATTTGAGTTGGCGCGGCACACAGATGTAACGTTGATCCATGTGTACGATCGCATCGAACGCCAACTTATCAGTAACTCACCGCTCACGATTAGTAATGGCAGCGAACGTTTGCAATTGGCTGCAAATGAAAAAGTCTTCCAGCAAGCGTACAAAAACCACTTTGACCAACAATTCACGTTGCTCACAACGATTTGTAAACGCTTGCGCATTCCATTACTCAGCTACGCAACGCAAGATGATATCCAGGATGGCCTGCGCAAAGCCTTTGGCCGAAAAAAATAGCCTACATCTACGATCACAAACCTATGCAACCGCCACCTATGCAATCAACAGCATCCCCACTGGATCAATTAGCCGATATCCATTTACCTGATGGTGTCAGTTGGTGGCCACTCGCACCCGGCTGGTGGATGTTGCTCGCATTACTTGTCATCTCCATTATTGCTTTTTTTATCTGGCGCCTGCGTAAACAGCAAAATCATTACCGTATTGTTGCGCAACAGGAACTCACAAAAATTTATGCGGATTACCAACAATCCAATGATGCTGCCAGTTATTTGCAGACGCTGAGTGTGTTGTTGCGCCGCACCGCATTAACTGCCTACCCACAGCGTTTTAATGCCAGCATCAAAGGCAGTGATTGGTTGAATTGGCTGGATTCTGTTTGTCCTGTATTGAATGGAAAATTTTCCGGTGATCTCGGGCAGAGCTTAGTGAGCAGTGCCTACCAGAAAAATCCAAACGTCGATATTAATGGATTACACCAACTCAGCTCGCAGTGGATTAATCTCCACCGCAATTATCGCCAAACAATTCCCGGGCAAAAAAAACCGGCGCCGAAAAAAGCGGTTATCGCAACGGAGGCCAACGATGTTTGAAATGCAATGGCCATGGCTATTACTGCTCGCACCGCTGCCTTTATTAATGGGATTTATTGCCCCTAAAAAACGTATTGAAGCAGCATTACGTGTGCCTTTTTACCAACATGCCAGCCAACTCGAACAACAGAACCGTTTGGGTGTAGGTAAACGCCCGGCAAAATTATTATCACTCTGGGCAATGTGGCTCTGCTGTTTATTAGCCGCCACCAATCCGCAATGGGTTGGCGAACCCACCAGCATGCCCTCCAGCGGCCGCGATTTATTAATGGCGGTGGATATTTCCGGCAGTATGGAACAGACCGATATGGTCGCCAATGGCCGTCGCATTACGCGCTTGATGGCGGTAAAAAAAGTGATCGGCGATTTTGTTACGCGCCGCACAACAGATCGGCTCGGATTAATTTTGTTTGGTGCCCAGGCCTATCTGCAAGCGCCGTTAACTTATGACCGCAATACGGTCAACCAACTGTTGCAAGAAGCGCAGATTGGTTTTGCGGGTCGCGAGACAGCCATTGGCGATGCCATTGGCCTCGCCGTGAAACGCCTGCGCGATAGACCTGATGCCAGCCGAGTGCTAATTGTACTTACCGACGGTGCCAACACCGCCGGTGTACTCGCACCGGATAAAGCAACTGAACTGGCGCAAAAAGCTGGAATTAAAATTTACACCATTGCTTTTGGCGCGGAGTCTATGGAAGTACCAGGGATTTTTGGCTCGCGCACAGTCAACCCTTCCGCCGATCTGGATGAACCAACAATGATCGCGATTGCAGAAAAAACCGGCGGCAAATATTTCCGCGCACGCAATCTGGAAGAGCTGGACAATATCCATCGCGAACTGGATCGCCTTGAACCCATCGAAATGGAAACAGAAACCTTTCGCCCGGTACAAACGTTATTTTATTGGCCATTGGCGTTTGCATTTTTGCTCAGCCTGGTTTTTGCCATCACCCATATCTGGCAAGGCCGTAACACCCAAATAGCAACAACCGGAGTGGAGGCGAAATAATGTCGAGTGTCGATTTATTAGTAAGCCAATTTCATTTCCTGCGCCCCTGGTGGCTGGCAGCTCTCATACCTGTCGTTGTTGTTGCCCTGCTGCTGTGGTATCAAAAACACAATGCCCGCTCCTGGCAACAAATGGTTGCACCAGAGTTATTGCACTATTTACTCGATGGACAAACAACACGCATCCGCCCCTGGCAATTAATCGCCCTGCTCCTTGCGTGGATTATTGGCTGCGTTGCACTCGCAGGCCCCAGTTGGGAAAAGCGCCCGGTTGCAGTTGAACAAAATCAACAAGCATTGGTGTTGTTGCTCGACCTGTCCCCCTCAATGATGAGTGAAGACTTAAAACCGTCGCGCCTGGTCCGCGCCCGGTTAAAAATTGCCGATTTATTGCGCCTGCGCAAAGACGGACAGACCGCATTATTGGTGTATGCCGGTGATGTGCATGTAGTTACGCCATTAACCGATGACACAGAAACAATTAACAATATTGTTCCTGCACTGCATCCCAATATCATGCCGGCACAAGGCAGCAATACTGAAGCCGCTGTTAACCGTGCAATCCAATTATTAAAAGACTCAGCCATCACGCAAGGCGATTTATTGTTAATAACCGATGGTGTCGATAAAACTGCGCAAGACGCTATAAACGCAATTATGAATCACGAAAAAAACTATCGCTTATCCATTCTCGGTGTAGGTACCACCACTCCCACACCTATTCCCGGTAGTAATGGCGGATTTGTGCGCGATAACAATCGCAACATTGTCACCACCCAACTCAATACCAGTGAATTACAAACACTGGCAAACCAAAACCATGGCCGCTACCGCCCCCTCACTGGCACCAGCAGCGATATTGATTACCTAATGGATTTACCTGCACCGCAAAAAGAAGATACACAACGAGTGGACCGCGATTTTGATAGTTGGTATGACCGCGGTCACTGGTTGGTATTATTGCTCTTGCCCTTTATTCTTTATTGTTTCCGCCGCGGTGTTTTGCTGTGTTTATTGCTAATACCACTCGCCGGTTTAATGCCCAACAAAAGCTATGCATTTGGCTGGGATGACCTCTGGAAAAACCAAAACCAGCTAGCCCATGAAAAATTGCAGCACCAACAAGCCACAGAAGCAGCACAACAATTTGATAACCCCGAATGGAAAGCCAGCGCCCAGTATCGCGCAGGTGATTACGCGGAAGCTGCAAAAAACTTTGCCCAATCAAACACTGCCGATGCCCATTACAACCGAGGCAATGCACTGGCCAAAGGGAACAAATTACCCGAGGCAATCAAAGCCTATGATGAAGCATTAAAACTTGATCCTGAATTGGAAGATGCGAAGCAAAACCGCACCAAGGTAGAAGAACTTCTTAAACAGCAACAACAAAAGCAAGATCAACAAAACCAGGATCAAGATCAAAAAGATCAGGACAAAAAAGACCAGGATAAGCAGGACCAACAAGGCCAGGACAACAAGCAACAACAAGACCAACAACAAGACAAGAACGATCAGCAAAAGCAGCAAGATCAGAACAATCAACAAAATCAGGACCAGAAAAACCAGGACCAACAACAAAACCAATCCGACAACCAACAAGAGCAAAAAGATAAACAGGATCAGCAGCAATCCTCTGCTGATGCAAACGATCAAAAAGAACAACAAGAAAAATCTGATCAAGAAAAATCAGATGAAGAAAAAGCGGCTGAGGCTGCAAAGCACGAACAGGATGAGCAGCAGGCAACTGACGAAAAGCAACAACAGTTACAGGCCGGCGAGCCCAAAGACAACTTGACCGATGAAGAGCGCCAGGCGATGGAGCAATGGTTGCGTCGAGTACCAGATGATCCGGGCGGTTTATTGCGCAACAAATTTACTTACGAACATTACAAGCGCAACCAGGAGCTCATGAATGGAGAAAGGGAAGCTCCGGAAAATGGAGCCGAAGACCGCTGGTAACAAAATTGATTGACACGCGATACGCAGATAGTGCAACGGAATAATCCACGAAACATCTCACGGATACATACGATGAAACAGGCTTCATTTAATTTGCAAAAACTACTCAGCAGCTGTGTAGGCTTTTTGTTAATGGTTACCGGGCTTCATGTCTATGCCGGAAACCTGACCGCCAGTGTTGACCGGGATACCCTCGGCTTGGAAGAAACCTTTACCCTCACGCTGCGCTATGACGAGCAAATCAATGCCAGCCCGAATTATGAGTTGCTGCAAAAAGATTTTGACATTTTGAATACGCAAAGCGGCACCCAGATGAGCATCATCAATGGCAATATGGAAGCTTCCACCGAGTGGAAAATTGCATTGGCCCCAAAACGCATTGGCAAATTGTTGATCCCATCATTCACCATTGATGGCGCTATTAGCGATGCGATTGAAATGACTATCGAAGGGAAAAGTAGATCACCAAAAAATACCGACAACAATGTCACCGTAGAAATTGAAACCAGCAAAGAAACCGGCTATGTGCAAGAGCAAATTATTGCCACCCTGCGCCTCTACACCACTGTAGGCCTTAATGGTATTGATTTGCAGCCACTGCAAGTAAAAGACGCATTGGTAGTACAGTTGGATGAAAAACAATACCAAACCAAAATCAATGGCCGCCCCGGTGCCGTAGTAGAAACCCGTTACGCCATTTTCCCGCAGCAAAGCGGTGAATTAATTATTCCCAGCATGCTTTACCAGGTTTCAGTCAATTCAGGCCAGCGCGATTTGTGGGACAGGTTTTATGGCAACAACCAAAATAATATTTTGCGTTTGCGCACCGATGAACAACACATCAACGTTTTACCTGCCCCCACTAGCGTTGCACCGGGTGAATGGTTACCCGCAAATGATGTTTCATTAAGTGAACATTGGAGTGAAAGTATCACCTCATTGAAAATCGGTGAACCCGTTACCCGCAGCATTACTATCAAAGCCGATGGAATCACTGCCAGCCAAATCCATCCTTTGCAATTAGCCCCTGTTGATGGCCTTACCTTTTATAATGACCAGGCGCAAAACGATGACCAAAAAGCCGCCACGGGTGTAACAGGTTCACGCATTGAAACTATTGCGATAGTGCCAACCAAAGCGGGGCATTTCACTTTGCCGGAAGTCAAGGTCAACTGGTGGGATACCAAGAGCAACAGCATGCGCACCGCCACCCTGCCCGCAGTCTATTTAACTGTTGGGTTGGGCGATATGAGCCAGCCACAACCAGCTGCGACTGAAGAAATACAACCAGCGGACGCTGCTGATATCAATACCAATGCAAACAATATTCAAGTACAACCACAACTCATCCAGGAAAAAACACCGCTCTGGTTATACCTTACTAATTTGCTGACATTGATCGCAGCTGTATTTTTTGCCCTGCGGTTTTGGCAAAACAAACGCCAGCTCGCGACCATCCATGCAACCGAAAGTGATGAAAAAAATACGCAAAACCAAACAGAAAATGAAGCCTGGAATAATTTCAAACGCAAATTGGCAGATAAAGAATTGCCTGAGCTGCGCAAAGCCTTGATAACCTGGGGGCAGGCCTACTGGAAAAACCCCGCGATCACGAGCTTGCAAGCCATTGCCGCACAAGCGCAGGACATCGCACTGACTGAAGAATTGCGCAAACTGGATGAAGCAATTTTTAGTACCCACGCTGCCGCACCGGATACAGATACGCTACTGCAATTGCTGGCCAACTTACGCCGCAGTAAACAGAAAAAAACGGCTGGCAACAGTGAGCTGCAGCCGCTTTATAAGGTTTAATAAAAATACATCTTTGTCATACCCGCGCATGCGGGTATCCAAAAATGCTTGGGAATCGCCATGCATTTTATTTATGTCATACCCGCGCACGCGGGTATCCAAAAATCCAACATCGTGGACTCCTGCGTTCGCAGGAGTGACGCCCTCCCAGACAACGCTCTCCAAATTCTGCTGACAACTCAAAAACTCTCCTGACAGCTCACCCCAAAACTCCCTATTGGAGTTTACAACTGATTAGCAATCGGTTTTAGCAATTCAATTTCGGTAGTACTGCAAACGATCTATCTGCCGATCAAACTGATCGAGTACATGTTCGATACAGCGGGTTGCCAGTTTAAAATAATCTCCCGCCTGGATACTGGGGCGATCAATAATCAACTGGGTTTCGATACAACGCAAAAGCTGCTGGATTTCAAGGCGTGATTTATCAGGCCAGGATGAATCCACACTCGATGAAATTTTATTGCGCAAGTGATTCAGCTGGATCCGCAATACACTTGAGCACTCCCCCTTCGCCGCCACGCCTGTACCCAAGGCGCGCGCCTGACCAATATATTCTGCAATCGACAACAGGTAACGCCAATCAGTGTCCATGGCATCACCGGTTATTTTTGACAGGTGATGGACATCAGCAACGTCGTCGATTAAATACAAAAGGTTGGCGATTAAAATATTGTGCTGCTTAAAATTTTTATCTGTATCGCCTTGCAAATACGCCATGCCTAAACGCGTCCAATGATCCACCAGGCTCGACCATTTCACATTCCCGTGCATCCATTCACCTGCATTATCAACCTCATCAATGACGCGTTTGATTTTTATTGCCAGATTTTCGATATCGGCTTTCGCACTCAAGTTGCCATTGATAAAACCTGTCGTTAACCCGCGATGCTGCTGCACACAGGTCAATAAACTGCGCAGGAGCTTGATGTATTCAATGCCCTGCGTGAACAAACGCGCCGCCTGGCGTTTTTTGTGGCTCAAAGAAACCATTAAAAACACCAAAAACCCTACAGGGAAAGCCAATAAAATAATCATTAAGGATGTTGGAGTTTCCATAGTGCTACTCCGTTTGGTAAGGCATGCACACACCTCAAAAAATGCACCACCATATAACCCCCGACCCATCTCGCGACAAATTAAAGGGAGGGTGCACGCACATAATCAGTGCAAGCACATTTGTTATTACAGGTAATGCAACAAAAAGACGCATAGCTGCCAGAAAATTTTTACTTATCGCTACTAAATAAGATATATCAATCAACAATCATGCCAGCAGATTGGAACACCGTTGATAAACCGATTCCAGACAGCAATATGGGGAGTAACAAAGGAAGATCAGACAGAAAATAATGGATGGGGGATTAGGCAGAAGAAAACTAATTTTTTATCAATAAAAAAGCGGATGGTGTCACCCGCTATCCGCTTCAAAAGAACTATCAAAAATCAGGCTAAACTTTTACTAACGACCTCAAACACATCTTTAGATAGATTTTGTTCTGCCATAATCCGTTCCAATTCTGCCCTCATCAATTTCTGGCGTTCGGGTGAATATTTTTTCCATTTAGTGAGCGGAGTTAATAAGCGTGAAGCAATTTGTGGATTTTGGGTATTCAGCAAAATAATTTGGTCGGCCAGGAATTTATATCCAGCCCCCTCATTAGCATGGAAATTAATCGCATTGTTATTGCAGAAACTGGCAACCAGCGCGCGAATTTTATTAGGATTTTTTCCATCGTAAGCAGCATGGGATTGCAATGCCTGGACTTTCGCCAAGGTATTAGGCAATACACAGGTTGCCTGCACACTGATCCATTGGTTAACAACCAGTGATTCATGTTGCCAACGTTGATAAAAATCAGCGAGAGCAGACTCCGCCAATTGTTGTGCCAACGGCGCCTCGGCATTGACCAGTTGGGTTAATGCCGCCATCACGTCCGTCATATTATTTGCAGTGCGATATTGCTGTTCGCAGGCACGAATTAATGCATCCTCACCCAGCAACATCAAATAACCCAACGCAACATTTTTCAAGCTGCGTGCTGCAATCGCATCAGCCGTAGCGGCGTAGGTTTGTACGTGATCGTAGGCACGATAAATACGTGCAAAATCATCGCGCAATTCGCGCGCAATCAGTTTGCGTACTGCTGTGCGGCCATAATGGATTGCTTCAACATCCACCACATCAGCCAACTCACTCAGGTATGCTTCTGATGGTAGGCTGAGCATATAGGCCACCATGGCTTTGTCCAGACTTTCGTCTTGCAACACGCTGCGATAGGCAGCAACCAAATCACTATCAAGCTGCAATACTGCAAGATCTTCACCGCGTTGGTATGCAGACATAGCGCGACAAATAACTTCCAACCCCAACTGTTGGCTCGCTTCCCAGCGATTAAATCCATCGCTGTCACGACTCATCAATACAATCAAATCCTCGATCGTATAGTTGTAGTGCAACTTCACCGGCGCAGAGAAACCACGCAGCAAACTGGGAACAGGTTTTTCCTGTACACGCTGGAATACAAATGTTTGCTCAGCTTGTGTTAACTCCAATACGCGATGGGTATTATCACCGGTTTCAAAATCTGGCTCAGCATCTTTTAAATACAGTGGCAAATCCCCTGCACTCCCCAATAACCCCACAGCAACAGGAATATGGAACGGCAGTTTTTGCTGGCATTCAGGGGTGGGCGGGCACGATTGCTGGATAGTAAGCGAATATTCCTGCGCATCTTCATCGTAATGGCTTGTCACCTGCAAACGTGGTGTACCCGCCTGCGAATACCAGCGTTTGAATTGGCTCAAATCGCGGCCGGAAGCATCGGCTAAAGCAGCAACAAAATCTTCAGTCGTCACTGCTTGCCCATCGTGACGTTCAAAATACAGGTCAGTACCTTTACGAAAGTTTTCCTTACCGAGCAAGGTTGCCAGCATACGAATTATTTCTGCACCTTTTTCATATACCGTCATGGTGTAGAAATTGGAAATCTCGATGTAAGACTCAGGACGGATCGGATGCGCCATTGGGCCTGCATCTTCCGCGAACTGCAAGGTACGCAGCAGGGTTACATCCTCAACACGTTTAACAGTGCGCGAACCCATATCAGCCGAAAATTCAGAATCGCGATAAACCGTAAAACCTTCCTTTAAGCTCAACTGGAACCAATCGCGGCAGGTAACACGATTGCCACTCCAGTTGTGGAAATATTCATGGGCAACCACACCTTCAACACGCTGGAACCCGACATCGGTAGTCGTTTCCGGTTTTGCGAGTACACAAGAGGTATTAAAAATGTTGAGCCCTTTATTTTCCATGGCGCCCATATTGAAATCATCAACAGCAACGATCATAAAAATATTGAGGTCATATTCGCGACCATAGACTTCTTCATCCCACCGCATGGAATTTTTAAGCGAGGTCATCGCATGGTCACATTTGTCCAGATCCTTGGGTTCGACAAAAATTTTTAGTGCGACTTCGCGGCCGGAACAGGTAGTGAAACTATCTTCAATATGCGCAAGATCACCTGCAACCAATGCAAATAAATAAGCCGGTTTTTTAAAAGGATCATGCCAGGTCGCGTAATGGCGATTATTATCGGCATCGCCTTTGTCAATCAGGTTTCCGTTGGATAAGAGCACCGGATATTTTTTATCAGCCACCACTGTCGTAGTGAATTCGCTCATCACATCCGGGCGATCGAGATAATAGGTAATCTTGCGGAAACCTTCGGCTTCGCACTGGGTGCAATACATCGTGCGCGAACGATACAAACCTTCCAGCGAGGTATTCGATTCAGGCTTGATTCTGGTGATGGTCAGCAGCTTGAACTCAGCGGGAGTATTAGTAATAGTGAGACTTTCCTCACCAAATTCGTAATCGCTCGCCGTGAGGATTTTTCCGTCCAGTGCGATGGAAATTAACTCCAGATCAGCGCCATGCAATGTCAATTGTGTTGCTGGCGTTTGCGCAGTAGGGTTGCGATATAAATGCAACATCGCACTGACAATGGTTTCGCCCTCATCAATTTCAAAACGTAAATCCGTCGTTTTAATGAGATATGCAGGAACCTGATAATCTTTCAGATAAATTGTCTTGGGTTGGTCTTTGGTTGGCAATGATTGTTCAACGGCGGTCATGGCGAAATCCTTAAAGTTTATTCAACCCACTTGATAGGTTTATCGTGTGACTCTTGATCATGGTCGTGGTCATGTTCACCATCACCGCAATAGGTATGCGGTTCAGGTGGAATATAGCCGGTGTGTTGTTCAGGGGGCAGGTTTTTATGTTCGTATGCAATGACCGCCTGCATGCACAATTGGCGTTGCTCTACCGACAAGCGGTTGCCATCAGGCCATTTACCCAACTCCACCGCGCGTTTTAAGTTTTGGTAAATTTCCGGTGTAAGACTGGAAAGTAATTGCGGTAAATCCATAAATCTCTCACTCAATAACAATGACGCTGTCGGATTAGCGTCGATATGAATTCTTTGTCAAAAAAGCATAAATGCCACCGGCAAGTAAACCACCTACATGCGCGGCATTAGCCACAGAGCCTGCAATAAAATAATCCACCACGCCCGTCATACATAACACCAACCAGAAGAGCATAAAACCAATCAACGCACGCGGTACATTAATAAGTGGATGGGGTGCCAGACGATGGCGCACGGCGATAAAACCAACCAGCGCGTAAACCACACCAGACATACCACCAAAACCCGCACTAGCGCTCCACCAAAACTGCACACAATTTGAAGCTATGGCAGTAACGATAAAAAATAACAGGAAGTGCCATTTACCCAGGAACAGCTCCAGTCGCTGGCCTAAATCCCACATCCATAAACTATTAAACAACACGTGGAAAATACCAAAATGCAGGAATACTGGTGTCAGCAAGCGCCAGATTTCGCCCTGCGCTACCGATTCAGTTAAAGGGATAAAATCGGAACCGGTAAAATCCAGAAATGTGAAATAGTGGACCCACGCATTGCCAATATGGGTTTGCACTAACAATGTTCCCAAGCCACTAAGAAAAATCAGGCAAATAACAATCGGCACCCGTGCCGCCTGCTCCAATAATGAAGGATGATTTGATCCAACATTGGCTGCCACCGCAGCAGCAGGATGCAACTCCACCTGCCCCAGTACATACTGCTCGAGAAACTCCTGCAATGCGGGAATGACAGCGGCATCAAGTACAGCCAGGCACTGCTGGCCATTTTCTTCGGTGATACGGTGTTGCAATCCACGCCCGCGCAAATAGCCACTCAGTACACGCAGATCCTGGTCAAGCGGGAAATATCGTACGGCAATCCAGTTCAATGATGAGTATCCGGTTTTTAATTGAGATAGGGGTAATAACTCGCCAATAATCAGGGGTCTACATATACCCAGGCAAATTTGTCGGGCTGTAATTGTGCCTCACCATCCATACGGTACGCCACTAACCGCCCGAATTTAACTGCACTGTAGTCGAGACAGGCCAGGTTGGGAGCCAACGGGCGCGGCTGGCCTTTGAGCCAATAATGGCCGATAAACAACGGAGGTAGGGACTCATCGTAATACACCATTTGTGCACGGTGCTCGGCAGAAATTTCAGCGCAGGCAATATGCTCTGGGATAGGATCCGGTTGGAATAACAACTGCCCATAGGTCTGTGCATTGTGACCCCAGAACTTGGTGCGAAATGCACGACGCACATATCCATCGGAAGACACCATTGTCTCCCCCTCAGGCAAGGGCAGATCGACACCACCGGTCAGGCGCTGTTTGGTCCTCGCCTCCAGACTACCTTTTTGGACTGAGCGCCGGATGAATTGCCAATCGATATGAGCATCACCATAAGTGGCACGGTGCTGGTCGATTAGTGGCTGATCCCAACAGGCATGTACTGCACGGAATACCTGCTTCGTTTGGGGATGCTGGATTTCCAAAAACAGGGGCAATTCGACAAACCAACGCAGGAATTCCTGCCACTCATGGGGATGATGGGCAAACTGCGCCAGGGTTTCACTCACCTGACGCGCATGCGCAGGGATATGGGGGCGGAGATATTCGCCCGCATGAGCAGTGGGCGTGCAATAAGTAATCGCATTGAACTCATGATTGCCCATCACTATCAATGCACTGCCCTGCTCCACCATATCGTGCACCAGGTGCAAGGCTTCGCGGATACGCGGGCCGCGATCAATAATATCGCCCAGGAAAATCGCTTGCCGCTGGCGGTGGCGATAAACACCGGCAATCTTCTGGTAACCCAGCAGTTGCAGCAGGCGCTCCAATGTTTGGCCACAACCATGCACATCACCGATCAAATCATATCCATTCGCCTCACCAATCAAGGGCGGATAAGGATATGGATTTGACGATGTCTCAGGCATGCTATTCCTTCAATAAATGACCACCCCAACCTAACTTGGAGCGGCAACGTTCATAAAAGTTGTAATCCAGCGGATGCAACAATTCGAGCAGGTAGGGCTTTTTGCGGATACAGATTTCATCACCCGTTTGTACATCCACATGGGAATGCCCATCGCAGGTGACCATAGGTTCGGCGCGGTTGTGCTCACCCACCGTTATGCTGATGGCACTATCGCCCGCGACCACAATCGGACGGCTACTGAGGGTGTGTGGGTTCATGGGAACCACCACTATCGCATCCAGTGTTGGATGTAATATTGGACCACCACCACTGAGTGAGTAGGCGGTAGAACCTGTCGGGGTGGACACTATGACCCCATCCGAGCGCTGGCTGGTTACGAAGACACCATCAACAGAAATTTCAAATTGCAACATATGAATAAATTGGCCTGGGTGTAAGACCACATCATTCAGCGCGTCAGCGGTGGCAATCACCTGCCCCTGGCGCCTGACTTCCATATCAAGCAGGAAGCGCCGCTCGGATTTAAATTGACCAGAGATAACTTCATCAACTTTGTTTTCAATATCCTCAGGGGTGATGTCCGTCAAAAATCCCAAGCGACCGCGGTTGACCCCCAACAACGGAATACCATATTTGGCAAGGGCACGGGCGCCGCGCAACAAACTGCCATCGCCCCCGACCACAATTACCAGATCGCAAACTTGCCCGAGCGCATCCATATCCATAATTTGCTGCGCTGCCGATACCATTGAGGCATCGGTAATCAATGCAGCAGTCTCAGCCTCAAGCACAAAAGCTTTATTGCGCTGCTGTAAAAAACGAATTAATCGTTTGATCGAATAAACCGCGCGCTCGTTATTGAGATGGCCAATCAGGCCAATGGTTGAAAAATGAGTCATAAAATTTCACTGAGTGAGCGGTTATGGAAATGAATAAATAGCCATCCGGCTTTGTAAGCTATTATAGCCTTCAGATCAACCAAGGCTTAAGTTTATGCTAAACACTCTGGATCTCACTTTTAAAGCACGTGTGCATAAACTGCAACATCAAGCAGTACGCGATCTGGCATGGTGCTGTTTTAGTGCACCCATGATGCATGAATTACCGGAAAGTGACGCTGCAATGTTGTCTGTTAGTAGCGATCAGCTCTGGCCCTGGCTCTGCACGCTTGATCAACAACCAGAGCCACTGCTTGCCCATATCGCACAAGTAAAAAGCACTCGACTGGGAATTTATTACGAAACACTCTGGCGTTTTTATTTTTCCCATCGGCCGGAATGGGAGTTATTGCAACATAATTTACAAGTAGAACGCCGCAGCATCACCCTCGGGGCTTTTGATTTTTTGTGCCGTCGCGGCGACGAGTATTGGCACATAGAAACTGCAGTAAAATTTTATTTGTGCAACACCAAAAATGAACAGGATGCACACAATTGGCGCCACTGGATTGGCCCCAGTAGCCACGACCGATTGGATTTAAAACTCGCACACCTACGCCAACACCAATTGCCACTACACCAGACCGCAGAAGCAAAAACACAATTGCAAGCACTCTACCCACAGGCAAGTGATTGGAAAACCGGATTGTGTTTACAAGGCTATTTATTTTCACCAGCGCCAATGAATTATGGCCCAGCATTCAGCCAGGAAAACCATGGTAGCGGACACTGGTGGTATCTACAGGATTTTTTGCACTACGTGGGCGAAAAAAGTAAACAAGAATGGATCATTGTTGAACGCCAACGTTGGTTATCACCTGTACACAGCAACAACAGCGATGAATTAATATGCGGAACTGATTTAATACAGCAATTACAAAAACAGGTTGGCGAAATAAAAAGGCCGCTATTAATAGCGGCCATGAAAAAATTGGATAAAAAAGATGATTGCTGGCAAGAGGGCTGGCGAGGATTTGTTGTGCCGGATACCTGGCCAGAAATTTAGCCCTGCCCAAGCACTGCAACACCATCGCGCAAAACATAATTATTGGTATCCCGCAAATATTGTTGCGCTCCCGCTTGCGTAAATAACAACGGACAATTTTCCAATGCAAGGGTGTTATAACCATGTTGCGCTAACAAATGTGCAGCTGCACGGCTGCGACGACCTGTATCACAATAAAAAATATACAGCTTATCTTTAGTAAGTAGGCGCGATTTAATTGCCAGAATATTCAATGGAACATTCACCGCTTGCGGCAAATGCATTTCGCTATATTCTTCTTCACTGCGCACATCAACGGCCACAACACCCTTGGCGATATGATCTTCCAATTGATTCAATGCCAAAGTAGCCACACTGGGCTCCTTGAGCAAACGATAAAAATCCTGCTTTTCCAACCGCATCAACACACCATCAGTACGCATCATGACGGTGGCATTGCGCACAGTTTCATTTACCAGTGCATCCTCACCAAAACAGCGCCCGACACTGATAGTCGCAAGGTGTTGCCGCTTATTATCACTGTGACGGGTAACATCAGCTTCGCCCTCCTTGATGAAATAACATTGATCGCCAATTTCACCCTGGCGAATAATGACGTCGCCGGCGTAAACCACTTGCGGGGTCAAACGCGAAAAAATTTGCTCTACATTTAGCGGTGGAACTTTAAAAAACAAATTGGATTTCAACACAACCATCATCCAATCAACATCTTCATCAAGATCACGCTCACGCGAAATAATCAGTTGTAGATAATCGGCAACCTGGCTCCAGGTCAGCATTTTATCCAGACGTTCACTGTCGATGCGCAATACACTGCAATCTGTTTCTGCAACTGCGGTGTACTGGCGCGGCTGCTGATGGGCGATAGGAAACAATGAAGAACGGCCTTTGATACGAGTGCGAGCACCATCTTCCGTCACCAAGGAAACATCACCATGCAACAGGTAAACATGCTGGGCATCATAGTTGCCAGCTGCAAACAGGGTCTGCCCGGCGCAGACCACTTCCACCACTGCATCATCCAACAATGCCAGCAAATGACTTTCGCTCATATCTTTTAACGGCACAAGCGTGCGCGTTAAATTCAGATCGAATTCAACTGGTGGTATTTGAGCAGTTTTCTGAGCTTGCATAACAACATCCTTCAAGGTGAAAGCAACTTTCTAGGACAACTTATTTCACACTACGCCAATCATTCGCGCACGATAATCAATTATGGACACACAAAACCCCGACGCCCCTGCAATCCACCTGAATGAATTGCAACTATGCGCGAGCCACGCGACCAATAACCTTGCTGCACCAGGGAGACAATTCCCCACAACATTTTTACGGTATAAACCGGATCGAGCGGTATAGCAGTAGCGCGCTCAAAATCCCGCCAAAATTGCGACAGATATTCAGGGTGCCTCTTTCCATAGCCCCCCGCGTGAAATCCCGTTATCAGCCGCCAATTAGCAATGCTTGCGGAAGTGGTAGCACCGCCAGAAACTTGAAGCTGGCGATAAGTAGCGGCAATTGTATCGCCCAAACTACCTTCACCCTTTAATACTGAAAAGCCGATTGCCGGTTTGGCCAGCTCAATTCCTGCCGCCAAACCCGCCAAACTGGTGCCTGTGCCGCAGGCGATACACACCGCAGTATAGTCACCTTTCAATTGCCGCTCTAGCGACCGCCCCAACAGCCGCATACCGCGCGCACCAGCCAGATTCGCTCCACCCTCAGGGATTAAATAGAAATCACCATATTGGGCGCGCAAACTCGCCATCAATTCCTGTTCATTTTTGTGCCGGTAATCTTCCCGACCAATAAACACCAATTTCATTCCCCAGGCTTCAGCATCACTGAGCGTTGGGCTTAACTGCGCAGGCCGCTCGCCACGCACCACACCCAGGGTTTTAAATCCATAACGCTTTCCCGCTGCCGCCAATGCATGCAAATGATTGGAGTAAGCGCCACCAAAACTTAATAACAGGGAAAAACCCTTCTCACGTGCATCGCGCAAATTAAAAAATAATTTGTAAAACTTGTTGCCCGATAATTCGGAATCAACCAAATCATCCCGGCGCACCAACAATTCGATACCTGCACAAGCCAATGCTTCAAGCTCCACCCGCTGCACAGGAACCTTACAGGAGATATCCAATAACTCTTCCGCCGACTCAATCAACACTGCGCTTAACTATCCTCAACATCCTCAACGACGCTCCGCTACCAATGAATAAGCCACCGCCTGATGCTGTGCACAACGATCGCTTTCACCTGGATGAAACTCTAATGGAGTCTCAATCATAGGAATGCTCCTGCCGCAAATGTTGCCGCGGGCATCAACCGCAGTGCAGCAAGGTGTTTTGTGATGCTCATGCCATGCGATATAAATAGATTCACTCACGCCCGCCTTATCGGCCGCATAAGCCTCGGGATCCTCAAGGTAATGCCCAATATCATCCAGGGCTATGGCGATTTCACCTAGGCCTGGCAAAAATACCACCAGATTGACGCCCGCTTTGGTCAGACGCCCAAGCAATTGGTCTCCACTATTTTTAAGCAACTGCTGGCTTTCGCGCTTGAGGTTCACAATCTCTTCCTTTAAAGCGCTTTCATTTTGGTGACGATAGAAAAGTTCGACTTCGCGCATATCCAACATTTCGCGTAACTCCGCCGTAGCCGCACGGATTTTTGCATCCAACTCCAGAGCAAAATTATCCTGCAATACCTGCACCTGAGTGGACTCATCCTGTTGTGCAGCTTTGAGTTTATGTGCGAAATACTCGCGCATACCTTCAATTTTATTAGCTTGCACATCAAGGGAATCTTTGAGGCTACGGTTGCGCTCGGTCAACTCTTTATTTTGCTGGTCAAGCTGCTGATGCTTTTGCTGATAGGCCGACAAACGCTGCTGATGCTCATGCTGGACCGCGTGGTATTTGGATTGATGCTGGTTCATCAGAGTAGCAATGCGCAGGCGCTGCTCCTTGATGAGCATCGCCATTTTATCGCGCAACTCCTGCGCATAATGGTCATGTAATTTTTGCTCCAAAGCAGCCTGCTCACGCTCCGTCTCTTGTACTGAGCGCACTGGCTGTACAGGTACATCTGGTTGTGCTTTTTTTGTTGTCAGCGGCTTGACAATCAATCCCAAACGATTCGCTTTCACCGCTTTACGCATGGCAACAAAGCTGTTGTTACCCGGCTGCATTAGAGGATCCCAGAGGTTTTTTTGATGCCATGCTATAGGGCATTGGCTGTAGCATGCCAAACGGCTGGGACCGGCTCCCATATCTGGCCCGGAACCGGTAGATTCAAGCAATTGGCGTAGGGGCACATTCCAGCGACGATCCACCATGCCTTTCGAATCAAAGCCCAACAAGAAAAAAACCACACCGGTAATACAGAGGGAATGGTTTATTTGCACATAGGCCGCTTTGGCTGAGCTATTAGCAAAATCAGGAACCGGAATAAAACCATCAAGGATAGCTTCAAATTCGGGATAGAGTAGCTCGCGGGAAATCTGCTCTTTCTCAAACAGAAAGACCGCTTCGAGTTGCTCTGCGGGGGAATTGGACATAGGCAGTCGCCTCAAACCAAGCGGAAGATTATTTTTAGTATAGAAAATCGAACACAATCAAAACGTGAACAACTGCCAGCAATAATGACTTTTCGCTGGATTTGCGGCCTATTCGACGTAATTTTTTCCTCATTATACTGTCATCTAAAACAACTGGTTATAGTGATTTCAACGATGCACAAAAAGAGTTATGAGAAACGGGGTAATTTAGAGAGAGATTATTACAGGAGGGAAAAGGGAGGTTACCGCGAGCCTTGCAGCAAAATGCTGCAGTAGCCCGGGTTAGATATCGGAGTAATCCTCAGCGATTTCGTCGTCGGCATCGTCGTACAGAACATCCAACAGGTCTTCAATATAATCTTGCATAACGTTACTCCTTTAATGGGTGAATTAAGATGAGGTGAACTACCTTATCAAGAACAGTCAAATAACCTGACCGTTCCCTGACTTTACTCCTCAGCAACCAATTTACCAATCAGAGATGACAGTTTTATGTATATCGAATATTTATTAGCTAATAACCAAAAGCAAGGATGCTATAACCAAAGAAGGGGAATAAAGGGCTAAAGAGAAAACAAACAGGCAATAAAAAGCCCGCAACAGGTGCGGGCTCTTCTAAATAGTGGCGGACCGGACGGGGCTCGAACCCGCGACCTCCGGCGTGACAGGCCGGCATTCTAACCGACTGAACTACCGGTCCGCATATTACTCAACACCGTCATTTTTACTGAATGCCCTTGTTCATGAGAGCGTAAAAATGTGGTGGGCGGTACAAGACTCGAACTTGTGACCCATGCCTTGTAAGGGCATTGCT
>CAZIWB010000014.1:123426-155184 GCA_964542655.1 uncultured Cellvibrionaceae bacterium | reverse complement strand
TTTTTAAATTGATAATCAATTTTCAATTTTTCTTCTTCAAGCTTATCTGGCCCAGCGTGGCTCCAAAGTTAGCTTTGGTGATTTTGGCTTGAAAGCAACTGGTCGCGGTCGCATTACTGCGCGTCAAATCGAAGCAGCACGTCGTGCGATGACTCGTCACGTTAAGCGTGGCGGTAAAATCTGGATCCGTGTGTTCCCCGATAAGCCGATTACAGCTAAACCACTCGAAGTTCGTATGGGTAGCGGTAAAGGTGGTGTTGAATACTGGGTAGCGCAAATTCGTCCTGGCAAGGTTCTTTACGAAATGGATGGTGTAAGCGAGGAATTAGCTCGTGAAGCCTTCGCCCTTGCTGCGGCTAAATTGCCAATTACAACAACATTTGTTAAACGTTCGGTGATGTGATGAAAGCTTCAGAACTCCGCGAAAAATCCGTCGAAGAGCTGAATGGCGTCTTGTTGGAACAATTGAAAGAACAGTTCAAGTTGCGTTTGCAAGCTTCTACTGGTCAATTGAACCAATCGCACTTGCTGTCGCAAGTTCGTAAAGACATTGCTCGCATCAAGACGGCGCTTAGTCAAAAGGCAGGTAAGTAACGATGACTCAAGAAACTAAAGTGGCTCGTACACTGACTGGCAAAGTTGTCAGCGACAAGATGGATAAAACCATCACCGTGTTGATTGAGCGTCGTGTAAAGCACGAGCTTTATGGTAAATACACCACTAAATCATCCAAGCTTCACGCTCACGATGAAAAGAATGAGTGCAAGATAGGTGATGTTGTGACTGTATCTGAGTCGCGTCCCCTGTCAAAAACCAAGACCTGGTCTTTAGTGAAAATTGAAGAGCGCGCTTCAGAAGTCTAAGACTTCCGCGCTTTTGTAAGTCAGTTTCGGAGACGGACGATGATTCAAACAGAAAGCTACTTAGATGTTGCTGACAACAGCGGTGCTCGCCGTGTCATGTGCATCAAGGTTCTTGGCGGCTCTCACCGTCGCTATGCGGCAGTTGGTGACATCATCAAAGTGACCGTTAAGGAAGCAATTCCTCGCGGCAAGGTGAAGAAAGGCCAAGTAATGAAGGCAGTTGTTGTACGCACCAAAAAAGGCGTGCGTCGTCAAGACGGTTCATTAATCAAGTTTGACGATAATGCTGCCGTACTGCTGAATAACCAAGATGCTCCGATTGGTACCCGTATTTTCGGACCCGTAACTCGTGAGTTGCGTGGCGAGAAATTTATGAAAATCATTTCTTTGGCTCCTGAAGTGCTGTAAGCACTTTACGCTGAAGAGTCGAGGGCAGATAAATGCGTAAAATTAAACGTGATGACGAAGTGATTGTTGTCGCCGGACGTGACAAGGGCAAACGCGGTAAAGTGGTTCGCGTGTTGGCCGAAGATCGTTTGATTGTAAGCGGCATCAACATGATCAAGAAGCACCAAAAACCAAACCCACAATTGGGTGTTGCTGGTGGAATCGTTGAAAAAGAAGCTGCGATTCATGCTTCCAATGTTGCTATTTATAATCCGGCAACCAAGAAAGCTGACCGCGTAGGTTTCAAAGTGCTTGAAAATGGCGACAAAGTTCGTGTTTTCAAATCCAATGGCGAAACCCTAGGGGCGTAATGAAACATGGCAAGGTTAAAAGATCTTTACGTTAAAGAACTCGCCCCTAAACTCAAACAAGAGTTGGGTTTGGCGAACGTAATGGAAGTGCCTCGCATTACTAAAATCACCCTCAATATGGGTGTTGGTGAAGCGACTGGCGACAAGAAAATTCTTGATAACGCCGTTAGCGATCTGACAAAAATTGCTGGTCAGAAAGTGGTTGTTACCAATGCGCGTAAATCTATCGCGGGATTCAAAATCCGTGAAGATTGGCCAATTGGTTGCAAAGTAACTCTGCGTTCAGATCGTATGTACGAATTCCTGGATCGTTTGATTACTATCGCAATTCCGCGTATTCGCGATTTTCGCGGTATTAGTCCTAAGCAATTTGATGGACGCGGTAACTTTTCAATGGGTGTGACTGAACAAATTATTTTCCCTGAAATCGACTACGACAAAGTGGATCGTTTGCGCGGATTGGATATTTGTATCACCACTACTGCTCGCACCGATGAAGAAGGTCGTGCACTGTTGAAAGCATTTAACTTCCCTTTCAAAGGTTAAGGTGACGTCATGGCTAAGAAATCTATGATTGCACGCGAAGTTAAACGTGCAGAAACCGTGAAAAAATTTGCTGCCAAGCGCGCAGAGTTGAAAGCGTTGATCGTTAGCCCTTCATCTACTGAAGAGCAAGTTTGGGAAGCGCAAATCAAGCTGCAAAAAATGCCTCGCGATGCCAGCGCATCTCGTCAACGTAACCGTTGCCGCGTGACTGGTCGTCCTCATGGTGTTTACCGCAAATTCGGCCTGTGCCGTCACAAGTTGCGCGAAGCAGCCATGCGTGGTGATGTCCCCGGCTTGGTTAAGGCCAGCTGGTAAGCCTCGGCTTAATTTTAGGAGCAGAATCTGATGAGCATGCAAGATCCAATGGCAGATATGCTGACACGTATTCGCAACGCGCAAAACGTGGGCAAAGCAGCTGTAACCATGCCTTCTTCAAAATTGAAAGTAAGCGTGGCGAAAGTACTCTCTGATGAGGGTTACATTAATGGTTTTTCAATCAGCGAAGGCGCCAAGCAAGAGCTGACTGTTGACCTGAAATACTTTGAAGGCAAGCCAGTTATTGTTGAGCTTGACCGTGTAAGCCGTCCTGGCTTGCGTAATTATGCTGGTAAAGCAGCGTTGCCAACCGTTCGCGGTGGTTTGGGTATCGCAATTGTTTCTACCAGTAAAGGTGTAATGACTGATCGTGCTGCACGCGCCGCTGGCGTGGGTGGCGAAGTCCTCTGCACAGTATTCTAATTGGGAAATCGTCATGTCACGAGTTGCAAAAAGTCCGGTTGAAGTACCTGCTGCAGTGACTGTCACTCTTAACGGACAGTCTCTGTCCGTTAAAGGCAGCAAAGGTACATTGGCGCTGCAAGTTCACGCAAACGTTGAAGTTAAGCATGAAAATAATGTCTTAACTTTTGCACCGCGTGATGGTGCCAAGCAGTCAGATGCGCTAGCAGGCACTACCCGTGCGCTAGTTAATAACATGGTTCGCGGTGTTACCCAGGGCTTCGAAAAGAAGCTGAGCCTGGTGGGCGTCGGTTATCGTGTTAAAGCAGAAGGCAATACTGTAAACCTGTCTGTGGGTCTTTCTCATCCGGTTAATTATGTTCTTCCGGAAGGCGTTACTGTAGAAACCCCAAGTCAGACCGAAATAGTACTGAAAGGCACTGATAAGCAACTGCTTGGTCAGGTCGCCGCTGAAATCCGTGCATACCGTCAACCAGAGCCATATAAAGGCAAAGGTATTCGTTATTCGGATGAAGTAGTACTGCGTAAAGAAGCTAAGAAGAAGTAGGGCTAGGATATGAGCGATAAGAAGCAAACCCGTCTTCGCCGTGCACGCCGTGCTCGCGCCAAGATTCGTGAATTAGG
Source organism: uncultured Cellvibrionaceae bacterium (assembly GCA_964542655.1). Classification (GTDB taxonomy): domain Bacteria; phylum Pseudomonadota; class Gammaproteobacteria; order Pseudomonadales; family Cellvibrionaceae; genus Cellvibrio. Next base: position 151,655 of record CAZIWB010000014.1, on the reverse strand, counting down.
TGTTACGCGTTTATCTATCCATCGTACTCCTCGTCATATTTATGCACAGCTGATTTCTGGTGATGGTGCAAAAGTATTGGCAAGCGCCTCTACTCTGGATAAAGATTTACGTAGTGGCAAAACTGGCAACGCTGATGCAGCTAAAGCTGTCGGTGCTCTGATTGCAGAGCGCGCTAAAGCAGCTGGTGTTACTCAAGTCGCGTTTGACCGCAGTGGTTTCAAATACCATGGCCGTGTTAAAGCTCTTGCTGACGCTGCTCGTGAAGGCGGACTGGAATTCTAAAGGTGAGATATGGCATACGCTAAGAAAGAAGAAGACAACAACGAAGGCTTGCAAGAAAAATTAGTTCAAGTTAATCGTGTTGCTAAAACTGTTAAGGGTGGTCGTATCTTTCAATTTACTGCACTGACTGTTGTTGGTGATGGTAATGGCAAAGTTGGCTTTGGCCGTGGTAAGGCGCGTGAAGTGCCCATCGCAATCCAAAAAGCGATGGAAGCTGCACGTCGCAACATGATCAGTGTTGAGTTGAATGGCGATACCATTCAATACCCAACCAAAGGTGCTCATGGTGCTTCCAAGGTTTACATGCAACCAGCTTCGCAAGGTACTGGCGTAATCGCTGGCGGTGCTATGCGCGCCGTACTGGAAATCGCTGGTATTCAGAACGTTCTGTCCAAGTGCTACGGTTCTACCAATCCGGTTAACGTAGTTCGCGCCACTTTTAATGCGTTGAAAGAAATGACTTCTCCGGAAGCTGTTGCTGCCAAACGCGGTAAGAGTGTTGAAGATATTCTGAACTAATCGATTCGTTCGATTACTAGAAGGCGGAATTCACCATGTCTAAGAAAATGATTAAAGTGACGCAGATTAAGAGCACTGCTCATCGTCTGGAGAGCCATAAGGCCTGTGTTAGAGGTCTTGGTTTGCGTCGCATCCGTCACACTGTTGAAGTTGAAGATACTCCATCAGTACGTGGCATGATTAACGTAGTTAACTATCTGGTTAAGGTAGAGGGAGAATAAGATGCGTCTAAATACCCTTAGCCCGGCACCGGGCAGTACTCACGCGAAAAAGCGTGTTGGTCGCGGTATCGGTAGTGGTTTAGGTAAAACTGCTGGTCGTGGTCACAAAGGTTTGAAATCTCGCTCAGGCGGTTCTGTAAGACCCGGTTTTGAAGGCGGTCAAATGCCTTTGCAAATCCGTCTGCCTAAATACGGTTTTACTTCACGTGTTGGTTTGGTTAGTGCAGAAATCCGTTTGTCAGAGTTGAATGCTGTCGAAGGTTCAATTGTTGATATCGGGACTCTGAAACAAGCAGGTTTGATTAGTTCTGTAATCAAGCATGCCAAGATTTTCGCCTCAGGCGAAGTCAAAAAAGCTGTCACTGTTAAAGGCCTGTCTGTATCTAAGGGTGCTAAAGCAGCGATTGAAGCCGCTGGCGGAACAGTAGAAGAGTAACGAGGCGCGAATGGCAACTCCAGGTAATCTGCCATTAGCAAATCAAAGAGGCTTGGGCGAGCTATGGGCTCGCCTGCGCTTTTTGTTTCTGGCAATAGTGATTTATCGTATTGGTACTCACATACCAGTGCCAGGTTTAGATCCAGAGAGAATTGCAAATCTATTTAACCAAAACCAAGGGACTATCCTGGGCATGTTTAACATGTTTTCTGGTGGTGCTTTGGAGCGGATGAGTATTCTCGCATTGGGTATCATGCCTTACATTTCTGCATCGATTATTATGCAGTTGCTAACGGCAGTTACTCCTTCGCTGGAACAATTGAAGAAAGAAGGTGATGCTGGTCGTCGTAAGATCAATCAGTATACCCGTTACTTCACAGTGGTTTTGGCAAGTGTTCAAGCATTGGCAATGGCGGTGAGCTTTTCCTCCTATGCATTTGGTGGTGAGCCCAGCTTTTCCTACTACTTCATCGCGGTGGTTTCTTTGGTGACTGGCGCTGTATTTATGATGTGGTTAGGCGAGCAAGTTACTGAGCGCGGTATTGGTAATGGTATTTCCATGCTGATCTTCGCAGGTATTGTTGCCGGAATGCCCAGTGCAATAGGCCAGGCGTTTGAAAGTGCGCGACAAGGTGATCTGCATATTCTTGCCCTGTTGATTGTTAGTATCCTTGCCATTGCTGTTATCTGGCTTGTGGTCCGTATTGAGCGTGGTCAGCGTCGTATCACTATTAACTACGCCAAGCGTCAACAAGGTCGTCAAGGTTATGCTGCTCAAAGCAGTCACTTGCCATTAAAAATTAATATGGCTGGTGTAATTCCTGCGATTTTTGCCAGTAGTATTTTGTTGTTCCCTGCATCAATTGCCCAATGGTTTGGTCAAGGCGGTGAGGGTGTAGTAAATGAAGTACTGCAAGAGGTTGCACTTGCGATAGGTCCAGGCCAGCCATTGTATATTTTGCTTTTCGCTGGACTGATTACGTTCTTCTGCTTCTTCTACACTGCATTGATGTTTAATCCAAAAGAAGTAGCGGATAACTTGAAAAAGTCGGGTGCTTATATACCGGGTATTCGCCCTGGTGAGCATTCCGCAAAATATATTGATAGTGTTTTGACTCGCTTAACAGTTATTGGCGCTATCTATATGTCGGCAGTTTGCTTGTTGCCTGAGTTCCTTGTAGTTGCCACTGGCGTGCCATTCTACTTGGGCGGAACTTCACTACTTATCGTGGTAGTTGTTGTGATGGACTTTATGTCTCAGGTTCAGGCTCACTTGATGTCTCATCAATATGAATCATTGATGAAGAAGTCAAATTTGAAAGGATATGGCAGCGGTAACGCGCGCTAATCCGCGATATTGAGGTTGAATCATGAAAGTTCGTGCTTCTGTTAAAAAGATTTGTCGCAATTGCAAAATGGTGCGTCGCAACGGTGTTCTGCGGGTAATCTGCAACGTTGAGCCACGCCATAAGCAGCGTCAAGGTTAATACTTAACGCTTCGGCGTCAAAGCTCAGGCAGGCGTGCTTTTATTGGCTGCCTGCCTGTTCTTTTGTACATTGTCGATATTAGGTATTACCAACTGGGGGCGTTGACTGTCGTCGGGTAAGAAATTGCCTGGCTATTGCTTTATGGTGTATTTATGGCTATCCTGCGCGCCTTTTGTTCAGGGCGAAGGTGGCAATACGCCGTCAACGCTGCAATTTATGTGTTACTGGAGTAATTTGAATGGCTCGTATTGCTGGTGTAAACATACCAGATAACAAACACGCCGTTATCTCATTGACTTATGTATATGGGATTGGCCGTACCACAGCCAAGCAAATCTGTGCTGCTACTGGCATTGCTGAAGATGTAAAAATCGGCACTTTGTCAGAAGAGCAGATGGATGCTATCCGTGCTGAGGTTGCTAAGCGCACCGTAGAGGGTGACTTGCGTCGTGTAATATCTATGAATATTAAGCGTTTGATGGATTTGGGATGCTACCGTGGCTTGCGCCATCGTCGTGGTTTGCCACTTCGTGGTCAGCGCACAAAAACGAATGCACGTACCCGTAAAGGCCCACGTAAGCCTATTAAGAAGTAATTCTTGCTTACGACTTTCATTCACTTACGGTAACAAATTAGTAGGAAGAAATTGCTATGGCTAAGCCAGGTAATAAAACCACAGCCAAGAAGAAAGTTAAGAAGACGGTAATTGATGGCGTTGCGCACATCCATGCCTCTTTTAACAACACCATCGTGACTATCACAGATCGTCAAGGCAATGCGCTTGCCTGGGCAACCTCCGGTGGTTCTGGTTTCCGTGGTTCACGTAAAAGTACTCCTTTTGCTGCTCAGGTTGCTGCTGAGCGCGCTGGTGAAGCGGCAAAAGAATATGGTTTGAAAAACCTCGACGTCGAAGTTAAGGGCCCTGGCCCGGGGCGCGAATCTGCTGTTCGTGCACTTAACAATGTTGGTTATAAAATCACTAACATTACTGACGTTACGCCGATTCCTCACAACGGCTGTCGTCCGCCGAAGAAACGTCGCGTATAAGGGGAGTAGAAAATGGCTCGTTATATTGGACCTACCTGTAAGCTGTCTCGCCGTGAAGGCACTGATCTTTTTCTGAAAAGTGGTGCTCGTGCGTTAGACTCAAAATGTAAAATTGAAACTGCACCAGGCCAACACGGCCAGCGTCGTGGTCGTTTGTCAGACTATGGTGTGCAGTTGCGTGAAAAGCAAAAAGTTCGTCGTATTTACGGCATTCTGGAAAAGCAATTCCGCGGTTACTACAAAGAAGCTGCTCGCCGTAAAGGTGCAAGCGGTGAAAACTTGTTGAAGTTGTTGGAATGTCGTCTGGATAACGTTGTATATCGTATGGGCTTTGGTTCAACTCGCGCTGAATCACGTCAATTGGTTTCGCACAAAGCAATTAGCGTTAACGGTAAAACTGTTAATGTTGCTTCTTTCCAAGTGGGTGCCGGTGATGTAGTTGCTGTGCGTGAAAAAGCCAAAAAACAACTGCGTGTTCAAAACGCATTGAATCTGGCAGGTCAACGCAGCAATGTTGAGTGGGTTGATGTGAATAGCGAGAAAAAAGAAGGCGTGTTCAAGCGCGTTCCAGATCGCATTGATTTACCTGCTGACATCAACGAGAACCTCATCGTCGAGCTTTACTCCAAGTAAGGGACGAACCGCTAACAGGTGTGGCTATGCAGACTGCAGTAAACGAATTTTTAACTCCGCGTCATATTGATGTTTCAGAAAGTGGTCCAACTCGCGCACGCGTGGTGTTGGAGCCTCTGGAGCGTGGCTTTGGACATACTTTAGGCAATGCTTTGCGTCGCATTTTGCTTTCGTCAATGGCGGGTTGCGCTATTACTGAAGTAGAAATCGAAGGTGTATTGCACGAGTACAGCGCAATTGAAGGTGTACGTGAGGATGTAATTGAAATCCTCCTGAACCTCAAAGGTGTTGCAGTAATTATGCACGGTAAGGATCATGCGGTTCTTACCTTGACCAAAAAAGGCCCTGGCGTTGTTACTGCGGCTGATATTCAAGTTGACCATGATGTGGAGATTAAAAATCCGGATCATGTGATTGCGAATATCACCGGCAATACTGAATTGAAAATGCGCTTGACTATTGCTCGTGGTCGCGGCTATCAGCCAGCTGACAGTCGTCGTCGTGATGATGATGAAAGTCGTGCAATTGGTCGTTTGCAGTTGGATGCTTCTTTCAGTCCTGTTAAGCGTTTAGCTTACAGTGTAGAAAGTGCTCGTGTTGAGCAGCGCACCGACTTGGATAAGTTGATTTTGGATCTGGAAACCAACGGTACCATTGATCCTGAAGAAGCTATCCGTCGCGCAGCAACTATCCTGCAGCAACAACTTGCTGTGTTTGTTGATCTTGAAGGCGAAAAACAATCAGCGCCAGAGCAAAAAGAAGAGGCTATTGATCCTATTCTGTTGCGTCCGGTTGATGATCTTGAGCTTACAGTTCGTTCAGCAAACTGCTTGAAAGCGGAAAATATTTACTACATTGGCGATTTGATTCAGCGTACAGAAGTAGAGCTGTTGAAGACTCCAAACCTGGGTAAAAAATCTCTTACCGAAATTAAAGACGTTCTTGCATCACGCGGTCTGTCTCTCGGTATGCGTTTGGAAAATTGGCCTCCGGCCAGTTTGAGAAACGATTAGAAAGCATGAAATCATGGGTAGGTATCCTAAGTAAGCATGCTTGCCCATGATTTTTTATTATTAGTTCGCCCGTGAACTCACTTCGGTGCGGGTGATTAACGAGATTGCTTTCAGCAATCCATTTTGAAGGAAATTTGTCATGCGTCATAAATTAACTGGTCGTCAATTAGGTCGTAATGCCTCTCACCGCAAGGCTATGTTTCGTAACATGGTTACTTCTCTGGTTGAGCATGAATTAATTAAAACTACTTTACCAAAAGCAAAAGAGCTGCGTCGTTTTGCAGAGCCTTTGATTACTTTGGCAAAAGTGGATAGTGTTGCTAATCGTCGTTTGGCATTTGCACGTTTGAACAACAAAGAAGCAGTAGGTAAGTTGTTTAGCCAGCTTGGCCCACGTTACAACACTCGTCCTGGCGGTTACGTTCGTATTTTGAAATGTGGCTTCCGTGCTGGCGATAAAGCTCCTATGGCTTACGTAGAGTTGGTAGACCGTCCTGCTAAAGCTCTGGAAGCTGCTGTAGACGCTGAATAAGTTTTATCTAGTTTCATCAAAAAGCCAGGCAGGAATGCTTGGCTTTTTTGTTTTTGGTGACTTGTATTTGCTATTCATGACGTTCGTGTTTTCGGTTTTTATTTATCGGTTCACATTTATCTGGATTCGGCTATGGTCAATGTCGCACAAGGAATTCAGCTATTGCTGACTTTTCTATGATTGGATAATCGATAAAATGACTAACACACGGACGCTAACCAGAACAGGATGTATTGGTTAAAGGAGCGAGTTTTAGGATGAAGCTTATCCATGGATGTGAAATCAACGAGGCATGATGCCAGCCGATCATGATGATTGGTTTACCCAAGCAGGATGCAACGGGGCTTGCAGGATGCAATGCCCCATTTTTTTATATCTTCTGCTGTTAAGCTTTTGTTCCTTTCGTTGCTTTTGCCTTTTTGCTGTTTGGTTTAAGCATTGGTGCCAAGAATCTTCCTGTATGTGAATGCTCAAATTGGGCAATATCCTCTGGTGTTCCTGTCGCGATAATTTGTCCGCCGCCGCTGCCGCCTTCCGGTCCCAAATCGACAATCCAATCTGCCGTTTTGATTACATCCAGGTTGTGTTCAATCACAACTACTGTATTGCCGTGGTCGCGCAAGCGATGCAGCACATTCAGCAATTGTTGGATGTCATAGAAGTGCAAGCCAGTGGTGGGTTCATCCAATATATAGAGGGTTTTTCCTGTATCGCGTTTGGATAACTCTTTTGCCAGTTTGACCCGTTGTGCTTCGCCGCCAGACAGTGTGGTGGCGGATTGCCCAAGGCAAATATAGGAAAGCCCTACATCGATCAGTGTTTGCAATTTATTGGCGATGCTTGGTACGACATCAAAAAAAGCTCGAGCATCTTCGATAGTCATTCCCAATACTTCATTGATATTTTTCCCTTTGTATTTCACGTCCAGAGTTTCGCGGTTGTAGCGTTTGCCTTTACATACATCGCAAGGGACATACACATCGGGCAGGAAATGCATCTCTACTTTGGTGACTCCATCGCCCTGGCAGGCTTCACAGCGGCCGCCCTTGACGTTGAAGCTAAAGCGGCCGGGCTGATAGCCGCGTGAACGCGATTCCTGAGTGCCTGCAAACAATTCGCGGATGGGCGTGAAGATGCCAGTATAGGTGGCGGGATTGGAGCGCGGTGTCCGACCAATCGGGCTTTGGTCTATGTCTACGCACTTGTCGAATAATTCCAAACCTTCGATTTTATCGTAAGCTGCCGGGTCAAGCGTGGTTGCACCGTTTAATGCGGTTGCAGCAAGTGGATGTAAAGTGGCGTTGATCAGGGTTGACTTGCCTGAGCCCGACACGCCGGTCACACAGGTCATAAGCCCTACCGGGATTTCCAGCGTCACATTTTGCAGGTTGTTGCCCTTGGCACCGACAAGGCGCAGTAGCTGTTTCTTATCAAAAGGATGGCGTTTTGCAGGAATCGCGATGGTCTTGGTGCCACTCAGGTATTGGCCGGTGATGGAATCCTTGTTGGCCATAATCGTTTTTATATTGCCCTGGGCGATGACTTGTCCTCCATGTACGCCGGCACCTGGCCCTATATCAATCACATGATCTGCCTGGCGGATTGCATCTTCGTCGTGCTCCACCACAATCACGGTGTTACCTATATCGCGGAGATGGGTGAGGGTTTTGAGCAATCGCTCATTGTCACGCTGGTGCAGGCCGATGGAAGGCTCATCAAGGATATACATAACCCCAACCAGGCCCGCACCGATTTGGCTGGCGAGGCGGATACGCTGTGCTTCTCCACCTGAAAGCGTTTCGGCACTGCGATTGAGTGTCAGGTAGTTCAGGCCAACATCCACCAAAAAGCGGAAGCGGTCGCGCAGCTCTTTGAGAATTTTATCGGCGATACCCGCTTTGCGGCCGGTAAATGCCAGTTTCATGTAATAGTCGTAGGCATCGGCCACGGGCAGCTCGGTGATTTTTGGCAGGGGGCGCTCATCGATAAACACATTGCGCGCCTCAACCCGCAAGCGGGTACCTTCACATTCCGGGCAGGGCTGGCTGGATAGGAATTTGGTCAGGTCATCGCGCACCGAGTTGGATTCGGTATCGCGATAGCGGCGCTCCATATTGGGCAGCACGCCTTCAAAGCTGTGGCTGCGTTTATACACATCGCCGCGGTCATTGATGTAATTGAACTCGATGACTTCCTCGCCTGAGCCATAGAGCACGGCTTCGCGCTGTTTGGCTTTGAGTTTCGTCCAAGGGGTGTCCACGTTAAAGCCATAGTGTTTCGCGAGCGAGGCAAGCATATGGAAGTAGTAGACATTGCGTTTGTCCCAGCCTCGGATTGCACCTTCGGAGAGGCTCAGCGCCGTATCCTGGATCACTTTGTCTTCATCAAAAAATTGATGCACACCCAGGCCGTCGCAGGTTGGGCAGGCGCCCGCCGGGTTGTTGAAAGAGAACAGGCGCGGCTCGAGTTCGGTCAGGCTGTAATCGCAAATAGGGCAGGCATGTTTGGAGGAGAACAGGCGATCAGGTGCTTCGCCATCCATGTAATTAATGCAAGCGATGCCTTCCGATAAATTCAACGCTGTTTCAAATGATTCAGACAGGCGCAGCTTCAAATCCTCGCGGACTTTAAAGCGGTCGATCACCACTTCAACAGTGTGTTTCTTTTTCTTGTCGAGCTTGGGTGTATCGTCCAGATCGCAGAGGATGCCGTCGATACGCGCGCGAATAAAACCATCGCGCTTGAGCTGTTCAAACACATGCAGGTGCTCGCCCTTGCGGTCGCGGATAATCGGCGCCAGCAGCATAAGTTTGGTGCCTTCCGGTAACGCCAGCGTCGTATCTACCATTTCACTGATAGTTTGGGCGGTAAGCGGAGCGCCATGTTCCGGGCAGCGCGGCTCTCCCACGCGGGCATAGAGCAGGCGCAGGTAATCGTAAATTTCGGTGATGGTACCCACGGTGGAGCGCGGGTTGTGCGAGGTGGACTTTTGCTCGATGGAGATCGCCGGGCTAAGGCCTTCGACGTGATCAACATCCGGCTTTTCCATCATCGATAAAAATTGGCGCGCATAGGTGGAGAGAGATTCCACATAGCGGCGTTGGCCTTCGGCGTAGAGGGTATCAAATGCCAGCGATGACTTGCCCGAACCGGAGGGGCCGGTGATAACCACCAGCTTGTCGCGCGGGATATCAAGGTCAATATTTTTGAGATTGTGGGTGCGTGCACCCCTGACAATAATTTTGTCCATCTACTGCAATCCGCCTATGGTCATTCAAAGCGAGCGATTATACGTGATAGCTTGCCAGTAGATGTCAGTAGCAGCCCATTCTTCTGTAAGGCTTGGTAAACATCGGCGCGCAATTTAATGCAATCTTGCGTGGGATTTATAGGTTACCGGCGGGACTAGTTGGTACACTTGCGCCCTTTTAATAATATCGCTCACTCCTACCGACGGCCGCTCGCCATGCAAGAACCTGTTTCCTCTTCTATCGATATTTCTGCACCTGCTCCGTTTGAGCGCAAGGTAGTGCTTTCGCTCGCGGCACTTTACACCTTCCGTATGTTTGGCCTGTTTATGTTGCTGCCAGTATTGGCGCTTTATGGCACTGAATATGCGCATCACAGTCCGTTTTTGCTGGGGCTGGCTCTGGGGGCTTATGGTTTTAGCCAGGCATTACTGCAGATTCCCTTTGGGGTGCTGTCTGACCGTATCGGGCGCAAGCCGCTGATTCTGGTGGGATTGATTATTTTTGTCCTCGGCAGTGTGGTTGCGGCTTTGGCGGACTCGGTCTACGGCTTGATCCTTGGTCGCTTCCTGCAAGGGGGCGGGGCGATTTCAGCGGTGGTGATGGCGCTGCTGACCGACCTGACCTCGGATGAAAACCGCACCAAAGCCATGGCGACCATAGGTGCATCTATCGGCGTGTCTTTCTCGGTGGCTATGACGATTGGCCCACTGCTTGCCGCATGGGGTGGGGTGGGGGCTATTTTCTGGCTGACCGCCGTCCTGGGCGCAATTGGTATTTATATCCTGCTGAAGTTGGTGCCCAATGTAGCCAAAACCACGACCTCCAAGCGCGAGGCAGTCGCAGTGCCTAGCCTGTTGGGCGACACGCTCAGGCATCCACAATTATTGCGCCTGAATGTCGGGATTTTTGTCCTGCACTTTGTGCTGATGTCGAGCTTCGTAGTTCTACCACTGATGCTGCAAGACCAATTGCAGATAGCGCGTCAATATCACGGGCTGATCTACTTTCCGCTGCTGGCATTTGCCTTTGTCTTGATGCTGCCGTTTGTGATCATCGCCGAAAAACGCCGCAAGATTAAAAGCGTATTCCTGATAGCGGTCGCGCTGCTGCTGTTTTCCGAGCTAGCGTTGATGCTGGTATCGTCCAACCGGATTTTTGCGCTGCTGGTGCTGTTTATATTTTTTATCGCGTTCAATGTACTGGAGGCGACCCAGCCTTCCATGGTGAGCAAGATTGCCCCCGCTGGAGCCAAGGGGACGGCGACGGGAATCTACTCCACCTGCCAAGTATTGGGGGTGTTTGGCGGTGGTGCTCTGGGAGGCTGGTTGCTCCAGCATCAAGGTGCCAATGCCGTATTCCTGCTCAATGCTGCGCTGGTGCTTGTTTGGCTGGCAGTGGCCTGGTCGATGAAGCCGCCGCACTTCCTTGCCAGCGTACTTATCCCTCTGCGCGGGCAGGATCATCAAACCCTGGTGGATAGATTGCGCGCAGTCGATGGGGTTGCTGAAGTGGTGATAGTCGCCTCGGAAAATACCGTCTATCTAAAAGTCGACCAGCGTCGTGTTGATCGCAAACAACTGGCGGCGATTGTGGATGAAGTGTAAAGTGTCCGGCGCCCCGCAGGGGCAATAACCATTAACTTGAAAGCCGCCGAAGTACAAAAACAGAAGGCGGATACACGGTAAATCAAGAGGAATTTATTATGGCTCGCGGTATCAACAAAGTAATTTTGATCGGCAATATCGGGCAAGACCCCGAAGTGAAATATATGCCTTCCGGCGGCGCTGTCACCAACGTCAGCGTTGCTACCTCAGAGACCTGGAAAGACAAAAATACCGGCCAACCGCAAGAGCGCACCGAATGGCATCGCGTGGTATTTTTTAACCGCTTGGGCGAGATCGCCGGCGAATACCTGAAAAAAGGTTCCAAGGTTTACATCGAAGGTGCCCTGCGCACCCGCAAGTGGCAAGCGCAAGATGGTACAGATCGCTATACCACCGAAATCGTCGCCAGCGAAATGCAGATGCTCGATGGCCGTGGTGACAATACCGGCATGGGGGGCGGCGCAGCGATGGGTGCCGCCGCTATCGCGAATAGCTTCGACCAAACCCCGCAATACAACAATGCTCCCGCACAAGGCGGTTACAATCAGGGTGGTGGCTACCAGCAGCCAGCACGCGCGCCACAGCAATCAGCACCCCAACAAAATATCCCGCCGCAACAGCCTGCGGGATTTGATTCGTTTGATGACGATATTCCGTTCTAGATTCCGTATATCAAAATATTGTATTTATGATGTTGAGAGGCCCCTATTTACGGGGCCTTTCGCGTTTTTAGATTTTAAATCGGATTTAACTAACTTTGGTTCATTCTGCCAGTAGAGGGGGCTTCAAATAATTCAAAGCACTTTTACGCGGTATTTGGCCTAAGCAGGTATTTGGCCCCTGATGGTTTTACTTTCCAAATCGACCCATAGTGTCAGGTTTGACACATTCCGATGATAAAAAATTTTGGGGTAAGGTTGTTCATTTAATAAAACTCCTTTATTGCTTGCCGCCTCGATATTTTTTAACAGCTGGGCAAACACGGGCTTACATTTTGTATTCTTCGATAGCAGGCGTATAACAGTTTCTTCAAGGTCGTGGTTTCTTTGGCGCCCTCCTGCTATTTCGATTAAATATTCCTCGTTTTTATCTAAAAAATTCCAATCTTGTTCATATGATGGAATGCCCTTTAGTGAAAGGTAGGCCAGGCTGAAATCACCTTCATTGTATAACTGGCTTAGGTTTGCTTTAGATGTAATGTCTATGACCGAAAAGCCAGCTTTATGCTGGTTTGATTCAAATCGTTGAAATACCAATTTAATATTAGGATCGTTTTTAATCAGGTTAAAAACGATTTCAAATAAATCAGAAGTTGCTATAAAAATTTCTATTCTGGTCATGTTGTCCCGTATGAATGGAAAGTAATATTTTGGTCTTTGGGCGGGCCGTATGTTCTTACATCATCAAGGGCATCCCGTTCGCGCGCGATTGGGTCGCCTCTGCCCCTGTTGCTTAATCCTACATTGTGATGTTCAATTTTTCCTGTTGTAGGATCTCTGAACGACGCATCCATCCTTCGATAAGGCTTTTTCCCGTTAGGCGTTTTTACAATCAATTCTGTTTTTGATCCGCCGCCAATATGTATTTTCCCTTTGGCTTTTTCTTGCCTGATAACTTGCCTGATTTTTTTATTGTGCGGGGCTCTGGGGTTTGTTTTTGGTCCTGGTTTTCTGTAGGGGCGACCCGATTTAGTCTTTTTGTTTTTCCATCTTTGGGTTCCCGCCACCCCGCAGCCACCCTGGCTTTTTGCCAGACCTAATGGATCTGTCCAAACAGTGGGATCATCAACATAAGAATAGAGCCCAAGGCCGCCCACTAAGCCAATTGGATCCTGGCTGATGTATTGCCCAATGTTGGGATCATAATAGCGGAATCTATTGTAATAAAATCCTGTTTCACTATCTTCATACTGTCCCGGCCAGCGAAACGGGCAAAACTCTTTATCATCAGTGGTGGATATTTCTCCCCAGAGATTATAAGTTGCAGCCCAAACCTGTTTTCCTTCCTTGTCAAAAGCGGCAAAGGGGGCACCAATATGATCGGAAATAATTGAGTAATAGTTATCCCCTACAAGTTTGGCAATAGGTGCAAAACTCTCTGGTTCAAATAACCATGTAATTAATTCGTTGGTGTCTTGTTTGATAACGGGTGGTGCTTGGGACTCCCGCGGTTGTAACGAGATAAAACGAAGATCAACTTTGAGCTCATCTACTTCAGCATTTATATTTTCAACTGCAGGTGGCGCAGCTGATTTGGGCGTGGCGACCCATTCGTGAAGTGGGTTGTCCCCATCCCAAAGCCACTGGGTGATTTTGCCGTTGTAACTTTTTTTTATGCGTCTACCAATTGCGTCATATTCAAATTTAACTTCTTTCCCGTCCGGGCGAATAACATTGCTCAGCATTCCAGTGCCATTCCAGACATACTTCCAGATATTTCCGCTGGGTTCTGTTTTTTGTACAAGATTTCCCTCTGCGTCATATTTATAGTGTATGTATCCGGCCGGGGTTTTAATTGCCAGAAGTTGCCCCGCAGGCCCATATTGTCGATCATCAAGAAGTTGCGTTTTAAAGAGATTTCCTACCGCATCCGGCATCCGCAGGTCGAAATCACCATTTGAATGGCGAGCAGAAAGTAAGCAGCCTAAAGGGTTGTGCTGAAATACAGTTTCTCTTTCAAATACATCAACTATTTTCAATAAGCGATCATTGATTCCCCATAAGTATGTTTTGCTATTACTTTTTTGGGTACCTTGAAAAATTTCATGCCGAAGGGGGCGCCCAAGTTTGTCTCTTGACCATCGGCTCTTGACTCCTCCGGGGAGTGATCGATGAATTTCGTAACCTTGCTTGTTTCTTTCAAAATGGGCGCAGAAGTTCTTTGGTCCTACATCGATTTCTGTTACATCGCCGCGATAATTCCGCGTTATATTTTGAGAGAGACCAAAAGACGATTGGACTTTTGTGCGGAATCCCAGTTGGTCATATTCAGAGCTTATCCAAGAAGCTCCATTATATTCTTTAGTAATTCGTCCTAATTTGTCGATTTCAAAAGAGAGGTTGCTAGAGTTGTTGGTTGCTTTTATCAGTTGTCCATTAGCAAGGTATTTATAGCTTTCAAAGCTTCCATCGCTATGCTTAACGTGTGTAACACGCCCCATGGCATCGTGGGTATAAAGTGAGGTTTTGTCGTTAGGTCTATTGATTCGTATTGTCTGACCGCTTGCATCGCGAATGAATTTTCTAGTTAAGCCATCAAATCCTGATTCGCTAATTAGTTCTCCATTTGGGTCAAATTCAAATTGGTAGATGCGTCCATGTTCATTAGTTATCCCGGTTAGTTGTTCTTCTGTATCATATTCAAACCTTATAGTGGTTCCTCGCTCTGCGCGCGAAGAGATGCAACCAAATCCAGTATATGTATAAAAAACTTCTGATTCGTGATCTTTGGTGTGTACTATGTTATCGCTAGTATCGTAATTGATGTCGCAAACGTTTCCGTCTACTTCTTCCGACTTTATTACACGCCCGATGGCATCTCTATACAGTTTTCTTTTTGCGCCCAGGCTGTCTGTAGTGCTTATTAAATTTCCAAGTGAATCATATCGCCATAACACTTGAGGCAATCCTGCTTCGGAAATTTCACATATGTTGAGGTTGGTGTCGTAATGAAACTGAAAATGGTTCCCGTTGCTTTCGGTAAGTCTGGATAGTAGTGGGCCGTCATAATCAAAAAGCGTCTGATACTCTAGCGGATCTATTTCTTTTTCCAGTTGATTTTTTTCATTATAAAAATATTTCCAGGTGTTACCGACTGTATCCGTAAATTCTACCGGGTTTTGGTTTTTGTCAAATTTGATAATCTCTTCACTGCCATCAGGATAATAAACGTTAGTGTTATTGCCATTTTCATCGTATGTATATTTTGTCGTGTGTCCCAGTTCATTAGTTTCTTTAATGATTTCCGAATATTCATTGTATTCAATTAATGTTGCATTATTTAGGGGGTCAATAATTTTGTGCGGCAGTATATTGTTATGGTAGTAGCTGGTTATATGGCCCAGGGAGTTTTTAACATGGGTGATATTATTTTTTTCATCATAATTGATGCGGCGAAAATAAAGATTGCCATCTCCCCAGGTTTTAATGCATCGTGCATTGTGATCCAGGGTGTCGTATTCAAAATAAAAGCTGAATTCATTTCGAAAGGTTTCTTTAATCAGTAGTTGATGATCGTATTGATATTTCAGCGGTTGCTTGAGTGCATCCTCTACTTTAATCAACATGCCATCGCGATAATAATGCTCGACAGCGCAGAACCAATCGATACCATTGGTGTCGAGTT
This sequence comes from uncultured Cellvibrionaceae bacterium, assembly GCA_964542655.1. Lineage (GTDB taxonomy): Bacteria > Pseudomonadota > Gammaproteobacteria > Pseudomonadales > Cellvibrionaceae > Cellvibrio. The sequence goes on along the minus strand of CAZIWB010000014.1, from coordinate 136,284 downwards.
CCGTCGTGGGTAAAAGGATCTGATGAATATAGCCATCGTCAGTGTAAGTGAGCTTAATTAATCTACCTCCACTGTCGAGGATCTGATTTAGTTGCCCCGCAATGTTGTAATAAAACTGTATTTTTGCATCGGTTGCCTTTATTGATACCGATGTAAGGAGTTGGTTATCTAGTTGTTTCATGAAAGGAGCAAATCGATAACGTAGTCCATCACTGCTATCCAGCGCATAACCTTCTTCATCGCGCAGTAGAGTCATGCGCTCCTGGCGATCAAAACAGGCTTCGTTGATATCCAGCGCAGGGAATGCAACCGATCTTCCATCAGAAAGCCGCACGGCAACCGCGTTGTCCATCTCGCACAATTTCATATCGTAGCTGTGATGCCAGCCGTGGCCGAGTGGGCCATCGTAAACCGAGGTGCTGTACCAGGTGCGTTCCCACACGAGTGGCAATGGGCCGGGTAGTGAAAAATCCACATGATCGGTAAACATTTTTCCGGTGGCGACATCCACCGGGTGGCCGGTCACACTGCAAATGCCTTTGTGGATTTTGTTGCGCATATTGGGGGGCACACCCAATTTGTCCATCGCTTTTTTTGCGCGTTTATGAATTGCATCGGACATTTTTTTCATGCGCTTGCTTTTCTTTTGCATCTTGCGCAATTTTTTAAATGCGCCACCTAATGCAGCGAATCCGCCCGCCATGGCAAGCCCCATCATATCGATGGTGGGGGCGCCGCCAACCAACACCGGCATGCCCAATGGAATCGACAGCACTACACTGGTGGGCAATACCATGCCATAGGATTTTTTCGGTTTCTTTTTGCGTGGCGGTGCGATCATGCCTATGTCGTGGCAGCTGAGTGATGGCACTGCGGTGAAACTGAGCGGGCCGCCGTCGGCGAGTACGGTGAGGCTGCCCATGAAAATTTCATTTTCATTCATGGGCGGTTTTGAAAAAGGGCCGCCCATGGGAATGTGGGGAACGGGTTTGCCCGCCGTGCCCGCCGTTGAGCGCGGCAAGCCGCCGACTTTTACCGTTGCTCCGAGAATTGGAACGTAATCAATCGGATCAAATACCACTGCGATATGGGGGTGAGGAATGGGCACCGGCCCGGCGGGCGGGATGATAAGTATGTGGATATCGATGCCCATAACTGGATCAAAATGTTTACTGATTAGCATGTCATGGCCTCTATATTTTCCAGCCAATTTTCATCGCCGAGTAATTCGGTAAAACTGAGTTTGATGTGTTTATCGATATCGCCATTGGGACTTAACCGCAACAAGGCTTGACCGAGAAAAGGCAGCGTGGATTGTGCGCGCGCTACCTCATCCATTTTGCGTCCTGCCTCAACGGCTTTCATTGCGTAATCCCACGCGGGATTTTTTTCTTTTATCCGTTCCATCGAATAACTTGCCATGCGCCAGCCCTCGAGTGTCAACATAAAATCCTGCTGTTGTTCTGCCAGTTGTGCACCCTTTGCATAGGCAATGGCGGCTTCATCAAAGCGCCCTGCACTGAACAGGCAGGTGCCCTCGCAAATAATGGCCTGGAGTTGCAATTTATTGCAGCCGGGTACATTTTCTTGCTCGCCCTGTGCTGCGACAAGTTGCGCGCTGCGATAATCCTTGAGCGCGATATCGTAGGCTTGCAAGCTGAGATAGCCGGCTGCGCGGGTGAGCAAGGTGACCGCCCACATGTCCAGCCAATGGTGTTGCTCTGCCAGTGCAATTGCCGCGGCAGAGAGTGAATCTATCGCGGGTTTATCGCGCTTGCCGACCGCTTGTTGTAAATCCACTGTGTGTTGGCGGAATTGTGCGTTGGGTGAACCATCATCTACTTCGTGCAACACTGCCTTGATGGCGGCTGCCATGTTGACCGGGGCATCAGCGCTGTGGATATGCGCTGGTTGCATGTGTGCAAGTGTGGCGAGCGCAGAATTTTTATCGGTATCAAACACCACCAGTTTTAAATTTTCCGGCCAGTTGTAGCGTGAATGTATATCGCAACACTCGGCCCACCAAAGTGTGTATTGGTTGTGGTTGTTAATGCGCGAAGGAGTAATGACCAGTACCAGGTTGTGGACGTAATCGCCGAAGCTGTCCAGCGCATGTTTACAGCTGCGGAAAATACAATTGAAGCCGCTGGTGCAGGTGGTTAAATTGGGTTTGATCCATTGGTGGATGGTAGTGGGCGGAATATTTTCCTGCGCTTCTTCGAGCCCGGCATCGGCGATGCCATCTTCAATTATCTGATTCATTTCTTCTGCAAGCGCGCGGCCGAAACCATCTATATCGTCAAACTCGCTGTGCAAATGAATAAACAATTCAGGATTTTTTTCATCAAGTTGTTCTTTCACTTTGATAAAGGTCAGGCCGAGCTGGATATCATCCGGGGAGAAATGCCAGTGAAACAGCGGCAATTTGCTGCTGGTGAAATCTTCCCATTGCTCATCCAGCTTTTCCAATTCACGCTGGATAGGATTTGTATTATCCATGATTAGAATTTGCGCTCTTCATGATATTGGTCCGGGATTATGAGTACTGAATTAATTCAGCTTTACCATTGGTCCGACGATGGTCACACCCATTGGATCAATCTTTACCGAGCTGGCGCCCATGGAGAGCGTAATGCCGGCCGGATCTATAGTGATACTGGATCCGCCGACCGAAAGCGAAATACTCGCTTGTCCGTTAATCGATACGTTTAATGCCGAGGTGGTGGAATCGGTGGTAATGGAAACATTGCGTGAAAGGGCGCTGATTTCCTGTTTGCCAGTTACGCCAATACTCTGGTTGCCGCCCACGGTAGTTTCCTGGTTTGCACCTATGCTGATGGTTTGGTTGGTGCCGATACTGGCAGTTTGGTTTGAACCTACTGTCAGCTCCTGGTTGCTGCTGACACTGCGGCTTTCGTTTGCACCTATGGATGCCTCCACATTGCCTGTGGTGCTTTCAGTCAGGTTTCCCGACACGGTTCCGCTGCGATTCCCTTTTACGCTGTAATCCTGGTTGCCTTGTACCGATGCGCTCTCGTTACCTTGCACACTCAGCGAACTATTACCGCCGATGGAGGAAGATGAATTGCCATCCACGTTATAACTGGCATTGGCGGTGACGGATGATGAAAGGTTGTTACCAACCGTTGTGTTGTAATCTTTTTGCGCATGGAGTTTTACTTGTTCCGAACCACCGGAGTCATCCAGCGAAAACTCATTAAAACTTCCTGCACCGGCTTTCACCGAACGCGATTTGGTCCCTGCATAATTTTTCCCTTCCGGCAGACCCACCGGCGGCATGTTCGCGCTGTTGTAAACACTGCCAATCACCAGCGGTTGATCGGGATCACCATTGACAAAAGTGACTACCACTTCCTGGCCGACACGGGGAATATTCAAGGTGCCCCATTTGGTTCCCGCCCAGGGCGTGGCAACACGCACCCAGCAAGAACTGGTTTCATTTTTCTTGCCGTATCTGTCCCAATAGAATTGCAATTTAATCCGGCCGTATTTGTCGGTGTAAATTTCATCGCCAGGTTTGCCTACCACCAGCGCAGTTTGTACGCCATCAATGCGGGGTTTGGTTTTGGTCAGTGGCGGGCGATAAGCTACTTCTTCGGGGAAACAAACAAAATGATTTTGGTAATTTGATTTGCCGCGCTCATCTTCTTTTTTCTTATTGAATTCATTCAGTGCGTTACTTTCATTTACGGCATTACTTTCCGTTAGTATGCCACCTTCATCAAGATAGCTGCCTTCATAGGCTTCATGGCGAATTTCTGCGATAACAAAATTCTTTTTATCGTCAGCGGCAGCTTCATCTGAGCGCAGTTTAAATTTTTTGCCCACTTCCAATTGATGGAAATTGCCTATGGCGCTGACGGCTTGATATCCAGCTTCTTCCTGTTGCATCCGGATGCGGGTGAGGTTTTGCCCCCGCTGGCTTTCATTGTAATTGCCGGGAAATTCGAATCGCTCCAACGCGCTATTGTTATTTAATTTGATAGAGGTCGGAGTTTCGGTCAGCAGCGAGAGATTGGCATTTTCAAAGTTGTAATCCGTTTGGGCAAAGGCGCCGGAACAATAGTGGAAGCGATGCTGCCAGCCTTCCAGGTAATGTTTGGCGCGGCTGCCGGAGCTGTGTTCGATAACTTTATCGTCAAGGAAAACAAAGGCGGCGGTGTTATCGGCAATATGCAATATGTGCTTGTCGGTTTTGTGTTCAAAAAAATAAAACAGACCTTCCTGTTCCAGTAACCGGCTGATGAAATGAAAATCCGATTCCTGGTATTGCACGCAGTATTCAACTGGTGGATGGGTATCGATCAACGAAAAACTGAAATCGCTAAAACCCAATTCGCTGAACATGAATTCGATAATTTGCTGGATGGTCTGGTTTTGGAAAACACGGCAGTTGGTGCGTTTATCCAAAAACCACAACCAAGGCACCAGCTCGGCTTTGTAGCCGTAGAGGCCGCGTTTTTCCAGGCCAGTATAGGCAAAGCTTTTGACGAAACCATTGAGCGGACGCGGTTGCGTGCCATTGGTGCCGATGAAGGTGGCGATATGGGTGCCAATTATATCTTCGGCGCGGATATTGCCCTCGTAGGAAAGCAAATCAACGTCAATACTGAAAAGTTGGGAGAAGGACTCGGTTGCACGCAGTCGCCGCAGCAACAAGGCATCTTTGCCTAATGCGGATTCAACGCGCATAAAGCGGTTGTCCTGGGTGAATTTTATATCGGTGGTGAATAGGCTGGTCACAAGAATCTCCTTACGAATAAGTCAATCTGTTGGCATCCGTCCTGATGAAGGCTTGCATCCATCCTATCTGACACGAGGGCTATTCTAACGGCCATAGCAGGCGTGAATACAATGGTCACGTAATGAACTGTGACCGACTCGGCTTATTATGATTTGACAAATTCCCGACGCAATATAGCGAGGGGGCCATTCATTACATAATGGCGTTTAAGGATGCATTTTTTTGTTTACCTGAATGAATGGTTTTTATCGGTGAATGAAGAAAAAGAACCGGTACCAGATTTCATGTTTCGCAAGGTGGGACTAGGCTTATCCCTGGTGATGGGGGATTATCCGCGCGGAGCGCTCGCATAGAACCCTCAGTCGCCATTAAAAAATTCACGATAGGTATGAAGCCAATGTTTGAACAATCTTTTCTTTCTATCCGGGCGGTGTTGTTGCCATTCTTGTTGTCATTGCTGTTGCCGGTTTCCGCACTGGCGGCGGTTGAAAATAAAGCCGCAATTAAACCCGTAACTATCGCCCTGTGGAACGGCAACAAAACCCAATCACGGCAGGCCTATGAGCGCGAGATCCTGGAAGCGGCCTTGCATGCAACGGAGAAAACCCACGGCCCATGGGAGCTCAGGGAAGATAAAACGGATTATCCCGCCGCCGAAGATGAGGCGAGTGTATTTCGCGCAAAAGGGTTTGATATTTTTGGCACTGTGGCCGGTAACCAGAAATTGGCCAAAGAGCAAAAAATACTGGTGCCCTTGCCGTTGATGAAAGGTTTGTTGGGATATCGCATTTTAATTATCCGCGCGGCGGATAAAGAAAAATTTGCCCGTATTTCATCCGCTAAACAGTTACAGTCTTTACGCTTGGGAATTCCAGCCACCTGGGCCGATGCAGAACTCTTTCGCCAAAACGGTTACGCGGTTGAAGAGAAGGGCAGTTTTGATGATCTGTTCACTCGCCTGGAAAATAAAGAGTTTGATTATGTCTCCTTCGGTGCAAACGAAGTTGCCGGGGTATTTGCACAGCGCGCTGCGCAGTCGGGCAAGTTAATGGTCGATTCGTCGCTGTTGGTTTATTACCCTTTCCCGCTGGTGTTTTATGTCAATCCCGCTAATCAGGCGCTCGCGGCGCGAGTGACCCAGGGGCTGCAAACCATCAGCGGCAATGGTGAATTGGATGCGATTTTCAACCGCTATTTTGGGGCTGATTTAAAAGTCCTCAATCTCTCGGGTAGAACAAAAATCACCCTGAAAAATCCGCTCCTGCCTGCCGAAATGGCTGATTTCGCCCCCTCGCTTTGAACCCGGCACTGATGATATTTGTCATCGCTTTTCCATGACATTGGCTGCTGTTGCAGCCAATGGCTTTCTTTTAGTCTGGTTCCTATCAAAAGCGGCGGCGTTTCTTGGGGTGCCGCTTTAAAACTTCTAGGCTCTGGCATCCATCTTGCGTAATAATGCGGCTGCATTTATTCGGCAAGGCTTGGGCCGCGGCAATAATATTGCTGCCCCGATGCAATGCATCAATCACCACATAATAGCGATCAGCGTTTTGGCACGGCTTCAAAATGAAGCCGCGTGTAAAGCGCCCGAGATGAGAATGGGCAGAGCATATTGTGACTAATAAAGACGAACTTTTATCGCAGTTGCGTATAAACCGTGAGCAAACTCCGGGAGGTGATAACAAGACTCGCCTCTGGATTGGTGCGGCGGTAGTTGCGGTGGCCATTGTTGGCGGTATTACCCTGTTTAATGACCCCGCACCGGTAAAGGTGCAAATTGAAATGGCGCGCATGGCAGTGCCTGATTCTTCGGCTGCTACCGTGCTTGATGCCACCGGTTATGTTGTCGCCCGCCGCACGGCGACTGTGTCATCCAAGGTCACTGGCAAGGTTGCGGAAATTTATATCGAAGAAGGCCAGCAAGTTGAAAAAGATCAAATAGTCGCACGCCTGGATGATGCCAATACGCTCAAGTCACTGGAGCTGAGCAAAGCAGAATTGCACTTTGCCAAAACCCAGGTGGTTGAAACCCAGGCGCGGTTGACCGAGGCAAAGTTGACCTTGCAGCGCAACACAGAATTGGCTCGCCAGCAATTGGTCAGTGCGGCAGCATTGGATAAAGCGCGCGCGGATTTTGAATCCCTGCGTGCCCAGGTGGATTCGCGCCAGGCTGATATTGTGGTGAGCCAAAAACGTTTGGCGTTGCAGCAGCAAAACCTGGACGATTTAACCCTGCGCGCACCCTTTACCGGCGTGGTGATTAGCAAGGATTCACAACCGGGTGAAATGATTTCGCCGATTTCCGCAGGCGGCGGTTTTACCCGCACAGGTATTTGTACCCTGGTCGATATGACCTCGCTGGAAATTGAAGTGGATGTCAATGAATCCTACATCCAGCGTGTGCGTGACGGACAGTTTGTGCAGGCGATTCTGGAAGCTTATCCCGAGTGGAAAATTCCAACCAAAGTGATTGCCATTATTCCCGCGGCTGATCGCCAAAAAGCTACCGTAAAAGTGCGCATTGGTTTCCAGGTGAGCGATCCACGCATCCTGCCGGATATGGGGGTGAAGGTTGCCTTTATGAATGCTGAGCCGGTAGCGGAAGAAAAACCTAAAGAGCCCCTGGGCGTGCGTGTGCCTACTACCGCAGTGCGCTCCGACGGGGAAAATAAATTTTTATTTGTGGTGAAAGATGGCGTAGCTGAATTGCGCAAGGTAACGCTCAATGCCAGCTACGGCAACGATGTCTATATCGCCACAGGTTTACGGGCGGGTGAAGATTTTGTGGTGGTTATTCCACCTGAATTAAAAGATGGCGCCAAGGTTGAGCTTTAGTAACTGTTAACGCTGGTTTGTCACTGTATCAATTTATGTGCGCACATAAATTGATTGAATAGCATCTCTCGCTGGCCGTGATGGCGGCCAGCGAGATTTAATAAAAATAAAATTTTTACACGTTTAAATATCGCACTCGTTAAAGATATCGTTCTTTTTTTGAATCGTTCCTGGTAAGTGTTGCGGTTGTTAAGCAGTCGCTCTTGTATTACCGCGTCAAGGCTATCCGTTCTATTTTTTGTCACTTGTTCTGGTCTAACGTCCTGGAGGATCTATGACGGCTCTCGAAAATCAAACCCTGGCTACCGACGAATTGTTGGTGCAATTAAAAGGCATTGGCAAGCTGTACAAAAAAGGCAAGGAACAGGTGAAAGTCCTGTCCAATCTGGATCTGGATATCCGGCGCGGTGATTTCCTTGCGTTGATGGGGCCATCAGGTTCAGGTAAAACCACGCTGCTGAATTTGCTGGGTGGTCTGGATAAACCCAGCGCGGGCGAATTGATGATTGGCGGGCAGCGGCTGGACCAAATGTCTTCATCGCAACTCACTAAATGGCGCGCACGTCACGTGGGTTTTATTTTCCAGTTTTATAATTTGATGCCGGTATTAACCGCCGAAAAAAATGTTGAGCTACCGTTATTGTTGACTAATTTGTCGAGCAAGCAGCGCAAGCATCACGTGGCGGCAGCGTTGGAGTTGGTGGGCTTGTCCAATCGCGCCAAACACTACCCGAGTGAATTGTCGGGCGGCCAGGAACAGCGTGTCGCTATCGCCCGCGCGTTAGTAAGCGATCCTGATTTATTGCTCTGTGACGAACCTACCGGTGACCTGGACCGCGCCACTGCCGATGACATCCTCTCGCTGTTGCAAACGCTCAATCAGCAGCAACACAAAACCATCATTATGGTAACGCATGACCCGCGCGCTGCCGATCATGCGCGCCATATTTTGCATATGGACAAAGGGGCGTTGGTAGATGATGGCCGTGTTACGGATGCGGGGCACTAATCATGTATTACTTACAATTTCTCTTGAGTAATCTCGGGCGTAAAAAAGCCCGCACGATTTTAACCGTGCTGTCGATCATGATTGCGTTTTTGCTCTTTGGTTTGTTGCGCAGTCTGGCGGCAGCGTTTGACCAGGGGGCAGAAATTGCGGGCGAAGATCGCTTGGTCAGTATCAATAAAATCAGTTTGATCCAGCCATTGCCAGAAGCCTATTTACCGAAAGTGCAAGCATTGGACGGAGTTGACAGGGCAACCTCGGCCAACTGGTTTGGCGGTTATTATCAAGACCCTAAAAACCAGTTCCCGCAATTTCCGATTATTGCCGAAGATTATTTTGAAATTTATAAAGAAATGATTTCCTTGCCGGATGAACAGATGCAGGCCTGGAAGAAAAACCGCATAGGTGTTGTGATCGGCAAAGCGCTGGTTGATCGTTTTAAATGGAAAATTGGCGATCGTATTCCATTGAAAGGCATGTTCCCCAAGGAGGATGGCAGCACCACCTGGGAATTTGTGATTGAAGGTATTTACGAGGCCAAAAGCAAAGGTGCCGATACCAGTGCAATGCTGATGCATTACGATTATTTTGAAGAGGCGCGCCAATACGGAAAAGGCACTTTGGGCTGGTTAATTATTCGCGTGAAAGATCCCAAACAATCTGCACAGATTGCCGCTGCTGTCGATGCACTCTTTGCCAATTCACCTGCTGAAACCAAAACCAGCAGCGAAAAAGATTTTGCCAAATCCTTTGCCAAACAATTTGGCGATATAGGGTTGATCACCACCCTGATTTTGGGGGCCGTGTTTTTCACTATGCTACTGGTTGCGGGCAATACCATGGCACAATCTTTCCGCGAACGGATTCCGGAATTGGCCATTTTAAAAACCCTCGGTTTTACTGATCAGGCTGTGATGTTGCTCGTGCTGGCGGAAGCCATTTTGATTTCATTGATTGGCGGTTTGGTTGGCTTATTCCTCGCGAAATTTTTTATTACTGGCGCCGCTGAATCCATGGCGGCGACCCTGCCGGGATTACATTTATCGTCCACGATGATGCTGTTTGGTATTGGCCTGATGTTATTGTTTGGCTTCCTCACCGGCATTATTCCCGCGCTGCAAGGTTTGCAGCTCAACATAGTTGCTGCACTGCGGAGGCGCTAATCATGTTTAATTCAATTGCCCAGATTGTTGTTGTTACCATCATGAACCTGCGCAATTTACCGCAGCGCTTGGGTACATCATCGGTAGCGGTATTCGGTGTGGCCTGTGTAGTGGGGGTGTTTATCGGCGTGTTGTCGATGGCCAGCGGCTTCCAGCGCACTATGGTAAGTGCCGGTGCAGAAGATGTATTGATTATGATGCGCGCCGGTGCCACATCCGAAATGAGCAGCGGCATGGGTTATGACCAGACACAATTGATCGCCAATTTGCCCGGCGTTGCCAAACTCGATGGTAAACCGCTGAGCTCACCGGAATTATTTGTGATTGTCGATATCCCCATGCGTACCAAAGATGCCAACGCCAATGCACCCCTGCGCGGCGTGGAGCCCATGGCGTTTGCAGTTCGCAAATCATTCAAGATTATCGAAGGGCGCAATTTCGAGCCGGGTAAAAATGAATTGATTGTCGGGCGCGGTGCGCAAAAACAATTTGCCAACCTGAGTGTGGGTTCCGCTGTTAAATTTGGCCAAACGGAATGGACCGTGGTGGGAATATTTGAATCGGGCGGTGGTCTCGCGGAATCGGAATTGTGGTGCGATGCAAAAATTTTGCAAAACGCCTATCGCCGCGGCAACAGCTATCAAATTGTGCGGGTAAAAATCGAGGATAAAAAAGCGATCGATACCGTCAAGGCCGCCGTGGCCGCTGACCCTAAATTTAATCTCGATATAAAACGCGAGACAGATTATCTCGCCGAGCAATCAGAACCCCTGAGTAAATTTATCAAGATGGTCGGTTACCCGCTCGCCTTCCTGATGGCGCTGGGCGCAATTTTTGGTGCGGTCAATACCATGTACACCTCGGTATCCAACCGCACCCGCGAAATTGCCACCTTGCGCGCAATCGGTTTTGGTTCAGCGCCAGTGGCAATTTCAACCCTGGTTGAGTCGCTGGTGCTGGCGGCGATTGGCGGCGTAATTGGTTCGATTATTGTGTACCTGGTATTTAATGGTTACACGGTGTCGACACTGAATTTCGCCAGTTTTAGCCAGGTGGTATTTGATTTTGCAGTCACGCCGGATTTGTTGGTGCAGGGCGTTATTTTTGCAACTGGGATAGGTTTTATCGGCGGATTTTTCCCCGCGATTCGCGCGGCACGTTTGCCGGTAGCGACGGCATTGCGCGAAGTCTAGTTATTAACTGTAGTTTTATTCTATAAGCCGCTGCGAGTCAGCGGCTTTTTTGTTGGTTGCGCAATCTGGTATTTGTGGGCGCGAACCTGTAATTCCCACTCATGGTCACAAGGTCGTTCCTGCGCTGTACGTAAAATGGGCCTTGCTGTAGTATCAATCCTCTAAACAAACACAGCCAGAACAACAATTACAACAAAAAATAGAATCACAGCGAGGGGAAACGAGTTGAAAGACGATAAACCCACATCCTTTGATATCGCCTTCCGCGCCGGCGTATCCCAGTCCACGGTCTCGCGTGCCCTGCGCAATAGCCCGCTGGTCAATGAAGAGACGCGCCTCAAGGTCCAGCAGATTGCGCGCGAACTGAATTACAAAGTCGATAAAAACGCGAGCAGCCTGCGCTCCCAGCAAAGCAAAACCGTCGCCTTGTTATTGTGTGAAGACCAGGGCACTGGCAACTCGCTGATCAATCCCTTTTTTTTGTCGATGCTCGGCAGTATCACCCGCGCGACTGCCAAGCGCGGTTTTGATTTGCTGATTTCATTCCAGCAATTCAGTGAAGACTGGCATGCGGATTATGAAGATGCCAACCGCGCTGACGGCATTATCTTTTTGGGTTATGGCGACTACGAAAGCTTCGTAAAAAAACTTACCTACCTCACCGAAGTTGGCGCGCACTTTATTACCTGGGGGCCGGTACTGGAAGGCCAACCGGGTGTGTCAATTGGCTGCGATAATTTCAATAGCGCCTACAATGCCGCAAAACATTTGCTATCGCTCGGGCGCAAAAATATCGCTTTCCTCGGTGATGTATCTGAACACAGCCCCGAATTTGCCGACCGCTACCACGGCTTCTGTAAAGCCGTGCAAGAAGCGGGCATTCAAGTGAACCCCAAACTACAAGTTGCCGCCGAAACTTCGGAAGAAGAAGGCTACAAAGCCACACTGAGTCTGCTGCAACGTCGCCTGCCGTTCGATGCGATTTTTGGTGCGAGTGATCTGATTGCGATAGGCGCAATGAAAGCGCTGGAAGAAGCGGGTATGCATATCCCCAATGATGTTGCAGTGATGGGCTTCGACGATATCCCCATGGCCTCCTACACCCATCCACCACTTTCAACCGTGCAGCAAGACACTTTGCTCGCCGGAGAATTGTTGGTGGAAAATTTGTTGAAGCTGGTAGAAGGCGAACGGCCTGAGTCGATGTTATTACCGGCGAAATTAATTGTGCGTGGCTCTTGTGGGGCTAAGCCGGTTAAGAAATAAAATCTTACATTTATGAATAAAAAAGCCTGCGATTGAAAAACGGCAGGCTTTTTTGGTTTTTTCTTGAGTGCTGTCACACTCACTGGAAGAGGTCTTGACTAAAAGTAAAGGATGAGTGAAATGATGCAAGAACAAACACCTGCGCACATGATTGAACTCGCTAGAACTTTACGCCAAGGCCAAACTAATGCCGAAACACTTATCTGGCAATTACTCCGTAACCGTCAAATAGCCCATGCGAAATTTCGCAGGCAGCACCCAATAGAAGGTTACATTGCGGATTTTTACTGCCATGAACACAAGCTCGCGATTGAGCTAGATGGCAGCCAACATTTTACCGAAGCTGGTTTGCAAAAAGATGCCGTGCGAACACAACGACTTAATGAATTAGGAATCACTGTGCTTAGGTTTGATAATCGACAAGTATTTTTTGAAACGGAGGCGGTGTTGGAGGTAATTTATAGCGCTGTGAAAGCGCCCTCACCCCAACCCTCTCCCGGAAGGAGAGGGGGCTAAGAGCAAAGGCACGCACTATGAATAAAGCGCCCTCACCCCAACCCTCTCCCAAAGGGAGAGGGGGCTAAGAGCAATAGCGCACACTTTGAATAAAGCGCCCTCACCCCAACCCTC
>CAZIWB010000014.1:94183-123326 GCA_964542655.1 uncultured Cellvibrionaceae bacterium | reverse complement strand
TGAATAAAGCGCCCTCACCCCAACCCTCTCCCAGAGGGAGAGGGGGCTAAGAGCAATAGCGCACACTTTGAATAAAGCGCTCTCACCCCAACCCTCTCCCAGAGGGAGAGGGGGCTAAGAGCGATAGCACACACTTTGAATAAAGCACCCGAACCCCTCTCCCTCTGGGAGAGGATTTAGGTGAGGGTGCTTTTAAGAATTAATGCCCCCGCCCCACCAATTCTCCTTCCTCTCCCGCATCCTTCACAAAATACACGGCAATCGCGCCGAGGATCATGCAAACACCGGCGAGAATCAGGATATAAATTGCCTGGTTATTAAATACGTATTTCAAAATTTGCCCGGCAACCAAACCGGAAACAATTTGTGGGGCGGCGATGGTGAAATTAAAAATTCCCATATACACACCGGTTTTGTCGGCGGGCAATGAGCCTGCAAGGATCGCGTAGGGCATGGCGAGGATGGCGGCCCAGGCGATGCCGATACCGATCATGGGAATTAATAAATTCAATGCGCCCTGTGGGATATCAATCTGTGTTAAACCTAAATTCACATGCACGATTTCTGCATTCTGGAACAATAAAAAACTGATGTAACCAATGCCGCCTGCAAGCAGTGAAAGTGAGTAGGTGAGTTTGCGGCCAAGGCGGTTGGCGATGCGGGTGAGTACAATGGAAAATAGTGCGGCAAATAATGAATAGGCGGCGAACATAATACCGACCCAATCACCTGCGGCGCCTTTTGCTGCGGCAATCTCGACGGGAATTGTATCGAGCGAATGCAAATAATCGGCGTCAAACCATTTGGCTTCTATGCCCCAAATATATTGGGTAATTGCTGGCGTGGTGTAGACCCACATAATAAATAATGAAAACCAGGAGAAGAATTGCACCACGGCAAGTTGGCGCATGGTTTTCGGCATGTTAATAAATAATTGCCAGAAATTTCCGAGCCGCTGCGCAAGGGATTTTTTTTCTTCGACGGGTGCTGCCGTTAATCCCTTGTAGCGATTGTAATCGGCCGGTGCATATTCTTTGGTGCGAATCACTGTCCACAATACTGTGCCGAATAATGCAGTCGCACCTATATAAAATGCCCAGGTGACAGTGGGGGCGACTTCGCCTTTGGGGGCGGTATTTTCCAGGCCGATAATATTAGTGAGCACAAAGGGCAGGATGGAACCGATCACCGCGCCGATATTAATCAGCAACGCCTGGATTGAATAACCAAGCGTGCGCTGTTCATTGGGCACCATATCCGCGACCAATGCGCGGAAGGGTTGCATGGTCACGTTAAACGCGCCATCCATTAATGCCAGCATTATGCCGCCAAATAACATGGGCGCGATAAAGGAAACGAAGAGCGATGCATTGGGCATCAATAACATTCCCACGGCTGCCGCAAATGCGCCGCCGAGGATATAAGGTCGACGGCGCCCGACGCGGTTCCAGGTGCGGTCAGAGGCGGCGCCGACAATTGGCTGCACCAGCAAACCCATAATCGGTGCGGCGAGCCAGAAGAGCGAGAGCGAATGCAAATCCGCGCCCAAATCGGAGAGCACGCGGCTGACGTTAGCGTTTTGCAATGCAAATCCGAGTTGCACGCCCAGAAAGCCGAAACTAACGTTCCAGACTTGCCAGAAGGGGAGGGTGGGCTGTTTCATCGTGTCGCTGCCTTTGTTATTCGTGTATTAATTTTTTTGAAATGATTTTTTCTCGTTCCCAAGCTCAGCTTGGTAATGCATATTCCTGTTAAAAATATTTACTTCTTCAATAAAGCCAGTGCTTTTTTTAAATTAACGTTCGTGCATTCCATACACACTCCCAAGCAGAGCTTGGGAGCGAGGGTGAAAAATAGCAATCCCCGCATGCGCGGGGATGATGTTCACATGAAATTAAATTCATTTTTTATTTCACGTGACCGTATTTATTTCACGTAGCGCGCTTCAGTGCTCGCGTTCCTGTCCCAGATTTTTCCATCGCTATAGCTGCGCAATAATTTGACATATTCGGCGTGGGTCCAGGCGAGCGGGGTGGCGCCGTTGGTGCCTTCACCGATCTGGTAATTGTAGGTGGCATTACTGCCGACGCCATCCCACACTTGCTCGGGCAACATCATGCCCTGGTTGGCAAATAGCTCCATGGCTTTTACATAGGTATTGCGCAATTTTTCCGTGTCGATGCTTTTGTTGGAGTGCGCCAATTGCAATTCATAATGGCCGCGCTCGCCGGTGAAAATTGGCCAGACGCGCCCGCGCCCCTGGGTGGAATTATTGGCTTCCATATAGCCCATGCCCGTACCCTGGTCTTCACCGTAACCGTCGATTCCATAGCGACGCCAGCCGGGGAAACTGCCTTCCACACCGGGGAACGTAAATTCATATTTGAGACGCAACAAATCCGGCAATTTTTCGTTGTCGTATTCAGGCAGGGTTTCGAGGATTTTTTTATCATTTGCCGCGCGCACACCGTAGCGCACCAATTCCAAAAAGCCGCCGTCGATCACTTGTGATTCATCGCTAATGGTTTGCGCATTACGCACATCCAGCGCGGCATGGTCATTCGGATTTTCATTGGCATTGATGCGCAAATAATAATTGCCATTGCCCTGTTCGCCCTTGAGCGATCCATCGGTGGTATAGGTGCGCGCTTCCAATTCGCTGGAATATTTATCGGCCGCAGCCAAATAACGCGCTGCACTTTTTGCATCGCCTGCATGGGTGGCTATATCCGCTGCCGAAACCAATCCGGCAATAACCGCTGCGATACTGGAGGGTGAATAACCCTGCTGCTCTTCCCAGCGCTCTTGTTGTGTGTAAGGTGGTTTGATGGTGGTGTCATTCCACAGAATTTTTACTGCGCCGCCATCGACTAAAAAATCTGCCGCAGGTTTGAGCATTTTGTTGTACCAACTGGTGATGTCCGCATCACTCAATACACCTTCTTTCCACAAACGCCAGCCGAGCATAATTGGCATGCCGGTTTGGTCGAGCTGCACACCTACCCATTCCGGTTCGCCATCGACGTGGGTCTTTTGTAGGAACCAACCGGGCGTGCCGCTATAGCCTGCAATTTTTTCGTTAGCTTGTACTTGTTCAAGATATTCAAATGCAACGCGCGGCGATTGGGTATCGCCCAGTGCGAGCATCGCCATAGCGACTTGGTAAAAATCGCGCGGCCACACCGCTTTGTATCCCGTCGCATATTTTTCAGCGGATTTCTGGTCGCCCCAGGGATTGGACAGCGATGCGATAAATGCACCCGCGTGGGTTTTATCTTCCTGGGCTTTTAATACCATGGCGCTGGTGTAAAGTAATTTTCCGCCATCGGTAGATGTTGCCGATAATTTTTCCAGCGCGGGTAGCGATTGCAAAAAATCTTGCCAGCCAATCGCGTCGCCCTCGCCGTTATACTGGGCGAGTGCTTTTGTATAACCGCTACTTAAGGTTTTGTCGGCCGCTGCGCTACTTTCTATGAAATTCTTTCCAAAACCCAACACCAAATCCCACTGCGCATTGTCGCCGCTTTTCATTGCGGGCAACTGCAAGGTAAACGCGACATTGCCTTTATCGCTACCTGTTGTGGAATAAGTTTTAGTGAGTTTTCCAGTTTGTTTTATTTCGCTAATCCCATCGGATACCCCTTCAAAACCAACTGCGCTTTGCACAACGGGCGCGCTGGTTTTCAAGGTCATACTGGTGTTGCCGTCGGTTGCAGTCCAAACACCATTGCTGAAACTGGCGCTGTCATTGCTGCCGGTATTGGCAATAGCGGGATTGACGTAAATATAAGGTGTAATTCCGTCAGCCAGTGCGTGGAAGTACACGCGCATCATTACGCTTTGTGAATCGGGATCGGTAAAAATATGTTTTTCAATTTCATATTTTCCATCTTTATCTTTGTTCACGATTTTATAGGCGAGGGATTGCGGGCGCCCCTGTGCATCGGTTGCCAGATATTCGACGGTAGAAATAGTGTCTTTCTTTTCTTCGTCGAGAAAATTATCGCCCTTGATAAAAAATTGCAGCTCTTGCAATTGCGCTTCGTGGATCAAACCATACATGGTTTCGGTGAGCACGCCTTGCGCAACAGAAAACCAGACTTTGGAAATAGTGCCGCTGGTGCCTGCATCGCTGTAAGCGCCATTGGTATATTGCTCATACGAAGTGCCAATGCCGGTTTTACCTGCATAAGCCCATACAGATGGATTGCCTGGCGCGCCGGGTGCGATTGCATTGGTGGGGCCTGTCGATGAAGGGTCAGAGCAGGCGGATAACAGCAAGCTGCTGACTATTAACGTGAGTAAATTTTTTTTCATGACCGGCCCCTCGTGGAATGGAAAATATTATTTGTATTTTTTCTGGCTGTTGCGCTGGTAAAGCCTATGTTGCTCTTTGCTATAAGCTCTAGCCGTCATAGCAGAAATGACTATTTCGATATCTTTTCGATACGTTAAGGCTTGGCTAAACTGATCACAAGGGCGTGCATACGTATTCAGTTTGCATACGTATGCATCCAAGATTAGTCCATATTTTTTTGCGTCGGGCAAAATATCAACTGCTTATGAATACGTATTCTATGGTTTTTGCAGCACCAGGAAGGGGGTTGGACACTTGCATACGTATGTAGTCACTTGGCGAAAAAATTCTGCTCGCGTATGTTGTTAATACGTAGTTTGGGCATAGGTATAGCTTGTGTCCGTGAGATCAATAACAAGAGATTCCAGCAATGACAACAACTCCCTGGTGGCGCGGCGCGGTGATATATCAGGTATATCCACGCAGTATGATGGACGCCAACAACGACGGTATTGGTGATATCCCCGGTATTATCAGCAAACTCGATTACATCGCGAGCCTTGGGGTGGATGCGATCTGGGTGTCACCATTTTTTAAATCGCCCATGAAAGATTTCGGTTATGACATCAGCGACTACCGCGATATAGATCCCATCTTTGGCACCCTCGCCGATTTTGATGAATTGATTGCAAAGGCGCACGGGCGCGGTATTAAAATTATTATCGACCAGGTATTGAGCCACACCTCTGACCAACACGCCTGGTTTTTAGAGAGTCGCGAATCGCGCACTAATCCCAAATCCGATTGGTATGTGTGGGTCGATCCGAAACCCGATGGCACACCACCGAATAACTGGTTATCGATTTTTGGCGGCTCGGCCTGGGAATGGGAGCCGCGTCGCTGCCAATATTTTTTGCACAACTTTTTAAAATCCCAACCGGATGTCAACTTCCACTGCGCTGAAGTGCGCCAGAAAATATTGGATGAAGTGGAATTCTGGTTAAAACGCGGAGTGGATGGCCTGCGCCTGGATGCCATTAATTTTTGCTTCCACGATAAAGAATTGCGCTCCAATCCGGTAAAACCGGAAGAGGAACGCAAAGGGCGCGGATTTTCTCTGGATAATCCCTACGCGTTCCAAAAACATATTTACGACAATACGCGCCCTGAAAATATCGCGTTTTTGGAAAGCCTGCGCGCTTTGATGGATCGCTATCCGGGCACAGTGACGCTCGGTGAAATTTCTGCCGACGACTCGCTCAAAACCATGGCGGAATACACCGAAGGCAATTCGCGTTTGCACATGGCCTACAGTTTCGAATTGTTGGTGGATAAATTATCGGGCTCCTATATTCGTGAAACAGTGGAATCACTGGAGCAAAAATTATCGGAAGGCTGGCCTTGCTGGGCGATCGGCAATCACGATGTGCGGCGGTTTATGTCGCGCTGGGGTGGTAAAGAGCAATCACCGCAATTAGCCAAAACATTGAATGCACTTTTATTATCCTTGCGCGGCAGTGTGTGCAGTTATCAAGGTGAAGAGCTGGGATTAACGGAAGCAGAAATCCAGCAACACGAATTGCAAGATCCTTACGGCATTACTTTTTGGCCGCGTTTTAAAGGGCGCGATGGTTGTCGCACACCTATGCCATGGAGCCACACAGAATCCTATGCCGGATTTTCGCAAGCAAAAACCTGGCTGCCAATTCCCGCTGTTCACAAAGAGCGGGCAGTGAGCCTGCAAGAAGGCGATAACGATTCTATACTCAATGCCTATCGCACGTTTATGCGCTGGCGCAAACAACAACCCTGCTTGCGTTTGGGTGATATCGCGTTTATCGCTGCCGCTGAGGATTATTTAGTCTTTACGCGCAAGCACGGCAGCGAAACACTTTTGTGCGCATTTAATTTTTCTGCCGATGCGCAAACAATTTTGCTGGATGGCAATTACCAACTGGAATCAACCCAAGGGCATGGTTGTTATTCAGTATCGCAACAGGGAAATTCCCTGGCGGTTCCCGGTTACGGGGCGTTGATTGCGCGTGTAGTATAAATTTTTATCGTTTGTTCTATTTATTGTCGCTTCGTTTTGCTGTCTGTTGTGTTGTTAGATTTTATGGTCTCGCTTAAGAGGGCTTTATACCCTCTTTTTTTATAACAAAAATTCTGTTTGTGATGCGCCTCGCAATCTGAAGTAGGCTGGTGCTGGATTAGCGCAAAAAAATAACATTAAAATTCATTGCGTTTGCTTACATAAAATTCTTATGGAAAATCCAATCATGGAGTCGATTATTGTGTTTATATTTCAACGTCTTAAATTTCCTGCCTGTTCCCTTCCTCTCACTTGTCGCCAAATATATCAATTGGATTCTACTACCCAGTGTTTTCCATCTGCGTGTGGTTTGTGTGGCGCATCAAACCTTAATGGAATATCTATCAAAGGATACAAGCATAGTTTTCCGGCTTTAATTTTAACTTTTTTTAAAAATGCTTTTATGGATATGAAGAAAATAAAAATTGTAGGGATTTTGTGGTTGTTGTTTGTAGCAGGTGCTAATGCCCAAACAGTATTTGGCCCAGCGGAAGAGACCACGAAAATTAATTCAATGCAACTTCTGAACATGCTAACAACCAATGACTTCGGGGAAAGTTATGACCCTGCTTCAGGTACGTTGAGCTTGGCATATACGGATGTCAGCTTGCCTGGCAATTCTCCGTTAGCGGTAGAAGTTCGCCGTAAAATGACTGGCAGTCTTGGTACGGAGCGTTTTGCTGGGTTCTGGGAGTTGGGCGATTGGTCGCTGGATTTACCTTATGTTCGTGGCGAGTTTTTAAAAGCGGAAGGCCAGTATATTTCCTTGTTTGGAGATAAAGGCTGGAGTTTTGGTAAAGAATGTGAGGGTGATGTATCAAACGTAGGTGGACGCGCCTGGAATGATTCGGGTAACAGTTGGCCACTTTCTCCGACCCATTACTGGACAGGTAAATTTTTACATATTCCCCAGCAAGTTTCGGAGAATTTAATTTGGGGGAAAGGGAGTTATGCGGGGAAGCAAGTTACTAAAGCTAATTATATTGTAACTTCCTGTTTTAACCGTGCAGATGGAAAAGGGCAGGGCATTGTCGTTACCGCGCCTAACGGGACTCGCTATACCTTTGATTATGTAGTTGAAAAACCGAATGGTATGCCGATGCCAGTGGGTAATGGTGGCTACATGCGCTGGTTGATGGCAACAAAAGCGGAAGACAAATTTGGTAATACGGTTACTTACAATTATGTTGATGGACTTTTACAGTCTATTGTCGCGTCTGATGGGCGTAAAATCACATTAAGTTACAGCGGAAAATACCTGGCTAATGTTGTCGTTAATGGCAGAACCTGGACCTATACCTACGATACATCCGTTGCGTACCGTACGCGCCTTGATAAAGTAACCTTGCCTGATGGCAAGAGCTGGACGCTCGGTAAGTTAAGTCGGGATATTAATGCTGCTTCGGTGGAGCGCTGGAGGTCATTAAGCCAAACGCCCGGGCATTGTGAGCCGATACCGCAAGACGATGTTGGGCTGGTTATCGAAACTCCCGACAAATTAAAAATAAGCTATACCTTCGCGCTAACCTACCATGGTATCTACGATACCAAGGCTTACCCCTATGGCGATGCCCCTAAATGGCAGGCGTTTGACAATGCTAACTGCGGTGCTTATTGGGGTTTGGTCAAAAAAACCGTAACGGGTCCCGGAGTTCCATTGAAAACCTGGACTTATGCTTATTCACAGAATGGTGGCAATTACTATGAGGGAACGGGTGATGGCAATAAATATGGATACGGACAATTACAAAATAAGCGATTAACAGAAAGCTGGTCCCTGCCAGTTGCACTTACCTTCCCCTATTCAAAACCGGATTCAGTTAAAGATGCCTCATCTGTTAAAACAACAACCGTAACAGGCCCTAACGCTAAAGAAATATATTACGTTGATCGAACTTTTGATTCGCCCACCCAAAATATGGTGTTGGCCGTAGATACCGCTAATGTTTCAACAGGAAAACTTTTAAAAAGAGAAGAGAGCTATTACCAAAAGGGAGAGCTGTTTGCGGATTATTGTGCTTTAAGCTTTATGCCAGCCCTGAATTCAGCTAATGCATACAAATGCAGCATTTATAACAATCTTAAGAATAGTAATTATCGAATCAATTTACGTCAGAAAAAAACCATCCTGTACGATGCTGCCGCTGTTGCTACAAGTTACACAACAACACTTGGTGGTTACGATTTTTATGGTTTCCCTACTCTTGTATCAGAGGCTAATAGCTACTCCGCACAAGAGCGATATACTCAGCTTAATTATCTTCATGACGTGAATGGTTGGGTTTTAGGGCTGCCCAAGTCAACACTTGTGAGCCAATATGCCTCCGGCCCCTACACAGAAATAAATCGAATAGATTATGTTGGCAAATCGGTAGCGGGCCGGTATTACGATGTTAACGTTGCCGATAAAGTTTATTCCTATGGCGTTTTGGATAAAGTTTTCAAGGCATATCATGATGATGGAAATATAAAGCGCATCGAATCTGCAAATGCCAATCGCTGGGTTGAGTATTCGAATTATAAGCGAGGAGAGGCACAAAAAATAATGACGCCATCAAGTGGGTCATCAACACCCCAATATACCTACAAGGTAATTGATGATAATGGATGGGTGAAAAAAATTACGGACCCTAACGGTTATATGTTCAATTATAAATATAACGCTAACGGGTTGCTCACGAATACCAGTTATGAAAATACCCTTTGGTTTCCGACAAGAATAGAATATTTAACCGCTACTGGTTTGGAGGGGATTGCCGGGGTGGTTAGTGGTATGCAGATGCAACGAATTACTAAAGGGAATTATAGTAAAAATATATATTACGATGCATTAAACAGGCCGTTGGTGATACAGGAAGAAGACATTGCTGATGCGCAAACAAAGAGATTTTTTGCGCGGAAATACGATATTAATAACAATATTACGTTTGATGCCTACCCATCTTCTGCAGCAGGTTCAAATATTGGGGTTGCGTATGGTTACGATGCATTGGGCCGAAATACAAAAGTCACCCAGGATTCATCAAATGGAAAGGTTTCATCGAGCAAAGAATATCGATCTGACAATAAAATTGCAGTAACAGACTTCAAGGCAAATGTGACGGTCAATGAGTATTTAGCATATGGCCAGCCTGAATATGAAAAGCTGCTGAGTATTCATTCGCCGGAATCTGTATTAACAAATATTGCATACAATATTTTTGGCAATGCAACCTCAATAGCTCAGGGCGGAATAACGCAATACAATGTGTACGATGCGCAACAACAGCTTTGCAAGCAAATTCGTCCTGATGTTGGCAATAAAGCGTTTCATTACAACAAAACTGGCGAGGTTGATTGGTTTGCTCATAGCAATTCAGTTTCTGCAACAACTACTGAATGTGACTATGTGGTTGATGCTGCTGATAAAGTTGCTAATGCCTATGACAATTTTGGGAAAATTAAAAGTGTTTCCTATGGGGATGGAACCTCTTCCAAAGTGTTTACTTATGATAAACGCGGAAATGTCAGCAAGTTAGAACATGCGGGTTACACCTTAAGTTATTCTTATGATTTACTTAATAATTTGCGAAGCGAAAAAATTGAATATAAAGGAAGTTCGACAACTGTAGCCAGAAGTATTGCCTATGAGTTTAATAGTGCGGGGCATCTAAGGTATATTACGTACCCGGGGTCTTTAACCTTAAAATATTATCCTAATGCTCTTGGTCAGACGACTATGATTAAGGAGGGGATGGTTAACGCGGAACCTTCATTGGGAGCAGATGTTATTGTCTATGCTAAAAATATTAAATATCACCCTTCGGGAGCGGTTGATTCCTATACGTATGGCAATAATTTGAATTATAAATTAGCGCAAAATTCGCAATTATTACCAGAGTCGATATCTATTAAAAATCCATCCAATAGTCTGATGACGGGATTCGTTTACGCATACGATAAAAATTCAAATATTGAAAGAATCACTGACTCACAAAACAGCGCATTTAATATGTCTATGACATATGACGGATTGAATCGGTTAAAAACTGCCACAGGCAATTGGGGGGCTGGTGTTTATAACTACGATACGCTGGGAAATATCACCAGTTACAAATTGGGCGGTTTTTCTCTTTCCTATGCCTATAATTCAAATAAACGGTTAACCGGTGTAACAGGTAGCAAGCGGTACGCATTTACTTATGATGAACGCGCAAATATTACGGGCAACTCATCTTTTGCAGGAGTAATGACATACAACCTGGAAAATCAGATGAAGGCTGCTGGTTCGGCTACCTACACCTATGATGGATTTAACCGCCGCGTTAAAAAATATTCTCCAGTATCGGGAACGGAAGAATTTATTTATTCCAAATCAGGCGTTTTAATGTGGGGAAAAAATACCAACTATATCTATCTCGGAAATCAATTAATTGCTAAGGATAAGCGGGCAGGTGGAGTTGTATATGTCCACACGGATCATTTGGGGTCTGTTGTTGCTGAGTCTAATTCAGCGGGAAAAATCACCAAGCGGTTCCATTACAAACCGTTTGGTGAAAGCATAGAGACCCAGCAGGATGATGTGGGTTATTCTGCACACAAATTCGATGCGGATTTGGGTTTAAGCTATATGCAGGCGCGTTACTACGATCCTGTATTAGGGCGCTTCTATTCGAATGATCCGGTGGGGTTTACTGGTGCTGTAAATACCTTTAATCGGTATTCTTATGTGGGAAATAATCCGGTTAACAAGATTGATCCAACTGGGATGTATCAGGATTCTATGTATAGAGTGCAATCCCAGATTAATGATATAGCCTCTGGTGCATCAACCATTGCAGATTTTCAAGAGACGCAAAGTTATGAAAATGAAGGAACTCTAATCGCTGCATCGATTGCAGTTGGAGGTTTTTCAGGGGGTGGTATTGCTGTTAATTCGGTTAGAGGAATGAGCACGGCAGCAAAAGGAAAGATTGGCGAAGTTGTTACTAGGGCAGGCATTGCAGCTAGAGGTGAAAAAGTTATCGCTTCACAAAGGCCAGCAGGAAAGGTTGGAGAGCTTGGGAGTATTAGTGGCCGCGGTGCTAATGCCAAGCCCGATTTTGTTGTAAAGGATAAAAGCGGCAATGTGAAAGTGGTTGAGGCTAAATTTGGCTCAAGTAATTTGACTGGTGCACAAAGGGATTTAAAAAAACAGATGGGCGATGCGTTCACTGTTTCTCGTACTACTTATGATGATGTTGCCAATGCGGGGGCCACAGCAGGTGCGGCTACTGGTGCAGCAACAGCTTGTGTAGCCACAACATCAAATTTTTGTCGGTGATTACCATGAAAGCTAAAAGTCATGCGCAGAAGTTCAAGCGCTGGCAGTCGAAAGTCTGCCAACAAACCCGTTTTCTAAGTGAGCTTTCCGAACAGAAAATAATTCCGTTTTTTGAAAGTATTGGTTTTCAGCGAGTGGATATTTCTTTAAATGATCCAGAAAGGATCGTTTCAATGAATTCAATAGAGTTGGAGCGAGTCATTAATGATCAAATTGACTCCTTAGATGTGTCTTTTGCTAAATATGGCGAACCAAAATTTCAGATTGGGTTTTCCAGAAGAGAGGCGAGTAAACCACATAAATTTATCCGGTCCGGCTGTCTCGTTAAGAAATCAAAGCAATATTATTTTTTTTGGGGAAAGCCTTGGTGGTTTCCAATGAGTTTCTGGAGTGAGTCCAATTCGAGAAAAACCATCGATGAAATTATGTCTCTAATGCCTCAAATTTTGGAGTTTTTGGAAAGCGGGGCCCGAGGTAAAAATATAAGTATGGAGGTTTAGTTTTAAATTGAAAACCGAAAGCCCCGGCCAGTCCTCTGTCCGGGGTTTTATTTTTTATGTGCTGCATATGTTTATGCGGTTGCCACTTTCACATAGCCATGATCATCATCGGTGAGTCAACGACGAATTTCTGTACTAACCAATATCTCTTCGGTTGCAACCAAAGATTGAGTCCCAGTAAAAAAATGCTGTGCTTCGCCCCACGTTATAACTAACTCCTATCTCAACTTTTCTCTTTATTTGATTTCCGTTTTTCAAACGCTGGATTGAAAAAATTAATCAACTAGGCTTAAGCCTGAAGCGCACGTAGGTGGTTGGTTCTATAGCGAAATGTGATTGCATACGTATGCGGTGCTTTGAATACGTATGCATTCTATTGTGAGGGTGGCGCCCTAAGGCCTACTATCATTTCAACGACAGAACCATTCTGTTTTACGCATATTGCGTAGGGGAGAGGGTCGTTTACGCACTATGTTAAAAATAATAGCTATACCTCTGCGGAGAGAAAATTCATGAAAAAGCACAAGTTTAATCACATGCTTGCATTGGCGACCACTATGGCGCTGGTGTCAGGATCACAAACTGTTTATGCGCAAAATGCCGAGGAGCCACTTGAGGAAGTTACGGTTACCGGTTTCCGTAGTACTGTTGTCAATTCGATAGAAGCTAAACGTAATGCCGATACAGTGGTCGATGTGGTTGATGCGGGTGCGCTGGCTTCATTGCCTGACCAATCCATCGCCGATGCATTGGGTCGCATTCCCGGTGTGACCACCGTGCGCGATTCGGGCCAATCATCGCAATTAAATATTCGCGGTATGAACGGCGACTTTATCCAGACTACTTTGAATGGCCGCGAGCAAGCATCAACATCCGGCTACACCGAAAGCACTCGCTGGATGGCGTTCGACCAATACCCATCTGAATTGATTACCCAGGCTGCTGTTTATAAATCCCCGAAAGCATCCCACATTGAAGGTGGTGTTGCCGGTTTGGTTGATTTGAAAACCATCAACCCGTTGAATTCAGATAAAGAACACAGCTTTAACGCCAATGCACGCTTGTCCTTTAACGATGGCGCTGATGCAGTGGGCGCCGATGAATACGGCAATCGCCTGAGCTTGTCCTACCAGGGCAAATATATGGACGACATGCTGGGCGTCGCCCTGGGTTACTCACACCTGGAACAACCCAACAACTTTACTGGCGCACGCGCTGGTGCTGATGGCCAAATCGGTTACGAGACCACTGCTGACTACAATGGCGATGGTGCCAACGATGCGCGTGCACTTGCATTCCAATGGCAAGCGGGAACCGGTGATGACAAGCGCGATGGCTACCTAGCCACTTTTGTGTTCAAACCTGCGGACAATTTCACAGCCCAATTCGATTATTTTAAATCGGTATTTGATCGCACCGATTTGCGCCATGGTATTACCGTGGGTGGTTTGCAACATGAAAATACATTTGCGCTCTCTGGTACCTCGGTCAGTAACAATGTTGTGAATGACGCGACCATCACCATTATTGATCCGACTGCTGGCGGTGTTGATGGCAGCCCCTGGTTTGAAGCGCGTAGCGAAGACCAATCCACCAAGGCTGACACTGATAGCTACGGCTTTAATGCCGAGTGGGAAATCAATGACACTAATACGTTGAATTTTGATATCTCCCGCAGTGAAGGTACCAAAACCCGTAAAGACCGCATTGTGTCTATGCATGCCTATGATCTGACTGAAGATAGCAGCGGCAATCTGGTTACCTGGGAAGAAGCGGCTGGCCAATCCTTTAGCTATGTAGGCAATGGCGATGCCATCCCGGATGCAAGCTTCGGCGGTGTTGATTTCACTGACCTGAGCAAGATGCGTTTATCGCGCTACGAAGAATATCCACATGAATATACCGACAAGGTAGACAGCGTCAAACTGGATTACAAACTGCAACTGGATTGGGGTGTGCTTGCCTCACTTGAAGCCGGAGTGCGTGTTTCCGAGCGCGATTTTGATTCACAGCGCGGTGCATTCCTCTACGGTAGCCGCGATGGCCAATACAACGGTTATTGCGCTGACAACATGACCAGCGGTGCGGAGGCGATTGCCTGTATGCCGCAAGAATTGGATGGCTATGTTGACGTGCAATCAGTGACCGGTGCACCTGATCACCTGGTGGTGAACAATATGGACGGCCTGGCTACCAGCATTTTCGGTGCGGGCAACTACGGGGGTAAACAAGTATTCAGCCGCGACTGGACATTTGTTGAGTCTGGCTTGTTGGAAGAAGATGTAAATGCCTACTACTTGATGGCCAACATCGAAACAGAGTTGGGTAGCGTAGGCCTTACCGGTAACATCGGTGTGCGCTATGTTGAGTCGGATGTTAAATCCAGCGGTGTGCAAAACGTGGGGGCTGGCAACGGCATACCTATCACCGATGATGTGGGTGTAACCCAGGACAATTACGATTACGTAACCTATGGCCCTGAATTCTCCGACACCTTGCCTGCGTTGAACCTGAATTTTACCGTCACCGATAACGACATAGTGCGTTTCGCAGCAGCGAAAGTAATGAGCCGCCCACCGGTTGGTCAATTAAAAGGTGGTGCGGGTTCATGGAACAGCACCAACACTGACGGTGAAACAGAATACAACGTCTGGACCAAAGGTTCTCCTTACCTTGACCCATTCCGCGCTGACCAATTTGATTTGTCCTACGAGCATTATTTTGAAGAAGGTGATGCAGTGACAGCGGCTGTGTTCTGGAAAGACATTGAAAGCCTGGTTGAAAAACATTTCATTGCGGCAGAGGACGCTGATTTTGATGCGCTCGGAATTGAAGTGCCTGAAGGCCAGGTACCAGGTGCATTTGAAACCTACGTCAACAATGACAAGGGTGGTTACATTCGCGGTGCGGAATTGGCCGTGACTGATACCTTCACCAGCTTGCCAGGTATTTTTGCCGGCCTGGGTGTAACTGCCAGCTACTCTTACACTGAAAGCGAAACCGAAATCAGCGGTGGCACCCTCTACGGTCAAACCCTGCCACTGCCGGGCCTTTCGAAAAATGTGTGGAGTGCCACTGGCTTCTGGGATATCGGTAGCTTCAGTACCCACGTGAACGTGCGCTATCGCGACGAGTACATTTTGAATATGACAGTCCCCGGCGGTTCAACACCGGTACAAGCGAAAGAGTACACCACAGTGGATGCGCAAGCTTCCTACGGCTTTGAGAATGGTATCGAGATAGTCTTCTCGGTAAATAACCTGACCGATGAGCCTAACGTGATTTCCTACAGCGAGGACGCTGCCCTGGGTGAATACAAAGAGTTTGGCCGCGAGTACTACTTCGGCATTAACTACAAGTATTAATCACTTACACCGGGCAGGGGTTGTCTAATCCTGCCTGCATCAACATCGCCCGGTAAGTGTTGCTTGCCGGGCGATTTTGTTTGTGCGATTGATGGGGAGAGCCAAAAAATACCGGCTAGACTCAAATAAGCTTTTCCATATGCCAATACGTGCATCGAATAACAGCAAAATAAAAACTGTTTAATAAAAATGATTGAATAAAAACCGATTGTATAAAAGAGATTTCCCCATGAGCAGCAGTAAAAAACGCATCGTCATTTTAGGTGGTGGTACAGCAGGTTGGATCGCGGCTAACCTGATGGCAACCCACTGGGAACAGCAGGGATTTGAAATCACTCTGGTTGAATCGCCTGACATTGGCATCATTGGTGTAGGCGAAGGTTCAACACCACCCTTGCGCGGTTTTATGAATGCCATAGGTGTAAAAGAATCTGACTGGATGCACGAGTGTGGCGCTACTTACAAAGTCGGCATCACGTTTAAGGATTGGTCAACCAAACCCGGCTTCACCCATTATTTCCATCCGTTTGTTTCCCAGCCCGATGAATTTACGGCGCCCGCATTTTTTTACAACAGTTTCCTGCGCCGCAAAGGTATCAACCTTGAAGGGCACCCGGACCATTTCTTTTTAGCGACTGAATTGGCCAGACAAAAACTCGCGCCCGTTGCGCCCGATAATTTTCCGTTTGAAATTAATTACGGCTATCACTTTGATTCGGGCTTGCTGGGCAAATTCCTTGCGCGCACAGCCGCGAGCAAAGGTGTGAAATACCTGCAAGCGACCGTGAACGATGTGGTGCTTGATGAGCATGGCAATATCGATTATTTAAAATCCGCCGATGGTCAGGTAATCAAAGCGGATTTTTATGTGGATTCCACCGGCTTTCGCAGCCAGTTGTTGCAGCAGGCATTAAAGGTTCCCTTTATCAGTTGTGCGGACAGTTTATTTAATGATTCCGCCGTGGTGTTTCCCACTCCGCAAACAGACAATGTTGAAGTGCAAACCATCGCCACCGCGTTAAAAAATGGTTGGGCCTGGACCATTCCGTTAACGCATCGTGTTGGTAATGGCTATGTCTACAGCTCGCGTTTTTGCAGTAAAAACGATGCTGAAACAGAGTTCCGCCAACACCTGGGGTTGCTGGATGCCGATGTGGAGGCGCGCCATTTGCAATTTAAAGTCGGGCGCGCCGCTGAACACTGGGCAAAAAATTGCCTTGCAGTGGGCTTGTCGCAAGGGTTTATCGAACCGCTGGAGGCTACCGCATTGGACATGGTGCAAGAGACAGTGGTGCGTTTTATCGAGGCCTACAATCGCGGCAATTTCACGGATCAATATCGCGCTGAATTTAACCATCGCATCAGCACCCGCTTTGATGCAGTGCGCGATTATATTGTCTGCCACTATCGCATCACATCGCGCACCGATACCGAATACTGGATCGAAAACGGCCGCAACGAAAAAATTTCCCCCTCGCTACGTTCTATCCTCAGCTCCTGGGTTGCAGGCAAAAATATTACTGACGAATTGGAAAAACAAAAGCTGGATGCCTACTTCCCCAATGTCTCCTGGAATTGCCTGTTAACGGGCAAGGGGCTTTATCCATTGCAAGAGCAATTGGTGAAAGGCAATGAAATGGCCAATAAATACGATGTGGCCAAATTGCAAAAATTCATCAAAGGCTGTGCATTGAACTTCACACCCCATCGCGAGCAATTGGCGTTACTGGCGCAGGCTGCGGCAAACTCCGCCAGTGTTTAACGGGATAATGACTATGATCAAAATATTTTCGCGCAGTTTGTTTGTTGCATTTATATCCATCGCGTACACACCTGTGTTCGCCGCCAGTTTTTCCCAGGCATCACCCAATGGCGAGATTGTTTTTTCCGTTAATGACGATGCAGGCACGCCCAGTTATTCGGTGAAATATCGCGGTGCTGAGGTAATCCAGAAATCCCGTCTGGGTTTGGAATTTAAAGATGTGGATGGTTTTGTGCGCGATTTGAAAATTTCGCAGCATTCAACCTCATCAAGCGATAGCACCTGGGAGCAACCCTGGGGTGAGCAGCGGGTAATGCGCGATCATCACAATGAATTGCTGGTGACCTTTACTGGCATCAACAACACAAAAAAAACCGTGAACCTGCGCGTGCGGGTATTTGATGATGGCTTGGGCTTTCGCTATGAAGTGCCTGACCAAAAAGGCCTCGCACCAGAAAAAGACAAACGTATCGAGATTATCGATGAAAAAACTGAATTTGTTATTCCATCACCCGATAAAACTATTGCCTGGTGGATTCCCTCGCGCAATTGGAACCGCTATGAATTTTTATATCGCACTACAGCATTAAGGGATTTGGATCGCGCCCACACACCCTTCACCTTTAAATTGCCATCAGGCGTGCACTTGAGTATTCACGAGGCGGCTTTAACGCCAGACTATTCCTCCATGACGCTCGACCAACAGCGCGATGGTGTATTAAAAGCCGATTTAACACCCTGGTCTGATGGTGTAAAAGTCAAAACCAAACTCGGTTTCCAATCCTCATGGCGCACTATCCAAATTGCTGCCAACGCATCGGGCTTAATTAATTCCAGTTTGATTTTGAATTTAAACGAACCGAATAAATTGGGTGATGTGAGCTGGGTAAAGCCGGGCAAATATATCGGCATCTGGTGGGGTATGCATATTGGTAAAAATACCTGGGGCTCCGGGCCGACGCACGGCGCTACCACTGAAAATACCAAACGCTATATGGATTTTGCCGTGCAATACGGTTTTGACGGTGTGCTGGTGGAAGGTTGGAATGAAGGCTGGGACGGCGACTGGTTTTATAACGGCGATATTTTCAGTTTTACCAAACCCTATAAAGATTTTGATATAGCTGAAATTACCCGATATGGCGCGACTAAAAATGTACGTTTAATTGGCCACCACGAAACCTCCGGTGCGGTAACCAATTATAAAAACCAAATGGATGATGCTTACGATCTCTACAAAAAATACGGCGTGACCCAAATAAAAACCGGCTATGTCGCCGACGGCGGTAAAGCTAAACGTGTTGATGAAAACGGCATAGTGCGTAATGAATGGCACGATGGCCAATTTATGATTGGCGAATACCTGCGTTCAGTCACTGAAGCGGCAGAGCGCCATATCAGCATCAATACCCATGAGCCAATTAAAGATACCGGCCTGCGCCGCACCTATCCCAACTGGATCGCGCGCGAAGGTGCGCGTGGGCAGGAATATAACGCTTGGGGGTCTCCGCCCAATCCACCCGAGCACACGGTGATGTTGCCTTTCACGCGTATGCTCGCAGGGCCAATGGATTACACGCCGGGTATTTTTGATCTTGCGCCCAAGGGGCTGGATGCAGAAAACCGCGTGCAATCCACACTTGCAAAAGAGTTGGCGCTCTACGTGATTATTTACAGCCCGATCCAGATGGCGGCGGATGTTATTGAAAATTACATGCAAGCGGATGGCAAAACGATTAAGCCTGCATTCCAGTTTATTATCGATGTTCCCACCGATTGGGAAGTTTCCAAAGCCATCGCTGGTGAAGTAGGGGATTACAGTGTAATCGCGCGCAAGCAGCGCAATGGGCAGGATTGGTATCTGGGTGCAATTACCGATGAAAATGCACGCAATGTTTCCATTGCATTGGATTTCCTTGATGCCAATAAAAAATACGAAGCACAAATTTATCGCGATGGTGCCAAGGCTGAGTGGAAAACCAATCCCTACGATATGGTGATTGAAAAGAAGCAAGTCACAGCTAAAGACAAACTCGATTTTAAATTGGGCACCAGTGGCGGCGTAGCGGTTCGCTTTAAAGCGGCGGATTAATTAAACGCTGGATCCCCGCGTTCGCGGGGATGACGACTCCCTGTTTTTTTACGTGTTCGTCATACCCGTGCACACGGGTATCCAGCAGTATTTTTTATCGTCATACCCGCGAACGCGGGTATCCATGGAATACGTTATGAAACTCCAGTTTTTATTTGTCATTTTATTATTCGCACTCATCAGTTGCAGCCAGCCCGACAAAAAAACACCATCGACTGATACCAACGCAGTACAAGGCAAACCCGTTGTCTACCAAATCTTTACCCGCCTCTACGGCAATACCAATAGCACCAACAAACCCTGGGGTACCATCGAAGAAAATGGTGTGGGAAAATTTAACGACATCAACGAGACTGCACTCAAATCGATTAAAGCCTTGGGAGTGACTCATGTGTGG
Organism: uncultured Cellvibrionaceae bacterium; assembly: GCA_964542655.1. Classification (GTDB taxonomy): domain Bacteria; phylum Pseudomonadota; class Gammaproteobacteria; order Pseudomonadales; family Cellvibrionaceae; genus Cellvibrio. Next base: position 103,519 of record CAZIWB010000014.1, on the reverse strand, counting down.
TACACAGGTGTACCGCACCATGCGCTGATTCGCGATTACACCGCATACGGCATCAGCAATGATGATCCCGATGTAGTCAAAGGTCGCGCCGGCTCACCTTACGCAGTAAAAGATTATTACAACGTAAATCCCGATCTTGCGGTAAATCCCGCCAAGCGCCTGCAAGAATTTGAAGCGCTAATTGCGCGCACCCATGCGCAGGGTATGAAAGTGATTATCGATATAGTACCCAACCATGTGGCGCGCGCTTATCACTCATTAAGCAAGCCCGCCGGTGTGAACGATTTTGGTGCGCGCGATAATAAACAAGTTGAATATGCGCGCGACAATAATTTTTATTATGTAGTCGGGCAGGATTTTAAAGAGCCTGATTTTAAGATCGGCGGGGGACAGGATATTTACCGCCCGCTCGGTGGTGCGGAACATCCTCTCAGCGATGGCAAATTTGCCGAGAGTCCGGCAAAGTGGACCGGCAATGGCTCGCGCCTCGCGCAGCCGAAATTAGATGACTGGTACGAAACCGTAAAAATTAATTACGGTGTTCACCCCGACGGCACAAAAGATTTCCCCGAGTTACCGGCGGACTATGCACAAAAAGATGTGCAGGCCCACGCACAATTCTGGCAGGGAAAAACGGTACCTGATTCCTGGATTAAATTCCGCCAAATTGCGGAATACTGGTTGGCCAAAGGTGTCGATGGTTTTCGGTTTGATATGGCCGAGATGGTGCCGGTGGAATTCTGGAGTTATTTAAATTCATCCATCAAACAAAAAAATCCCAGCGTATTTTTACTTGCCGAAGTTTACAACCCCAAGGAATATCGCAATTACATCCGCTTGGGGAAAATGGATTATCTCTACGACAAGGTAGAAATGTACGACAGCTTAAAAGCAATTATGCAAGGTAAGGCCAACACCGATGCAATCGCGTCTGTGCAAGTGGGCATGGGTGATATTGAAGAGCATATGCTGCACTTTTTGGAAAACCACGATGAGCAGCGCATCCCCGATCCACAATTTGCAGGCAGCGCAGAAAAAGCCAAGCCGGCAATGGTGGTGTCGGCGTTAATCAGCCGCTCGCCAACGATGATTTATTTTGGCCAGGAAGTGGGTGAGGCGGGCGCACTGGATTCTGGTTTTGGCGATCCATCGCGCACCAGTATTTTTGATTACGCCGGTGTTCCTGCACACCAGCGCTTTATGAATGGCGGAAAATTTGATGGCGGCTTGCTAAGCACCAGCGAAAAAAACCTGCGCAACTTTTATCAACAATTATTAAATCTCTCGATCACCCAATCGGGTTTTGCGGGTGAATACAAAGAGCTTCATACTCATAATCGCCAGCACACCCAAGGTTATAACGGCGAGGTGTTTTCATTTGTGCGCTGGAGCGACCAGCAGAAATGGATTGTTGTGAGTAATTTTAGTGCAACTAAAGTGCATCAATTTAATTTGCAGTTACCGGTGGATTTGGTAAGCGCCTGGGGCTTGCAGCAAAAAAACTATTCAGTAGTTTCGCAGTTGGGGAATACGCAGCAGGTGTATCCATTGGTGGTGAAAGAGGGCGGCGCACTGTTGGGTGTGAGCCTGGCGCCGCTGGAATCGTTGGTATTGCAACTTCAGGATCAATAATTGTAAATGCCGGTGTGAATACGTATGTAGCTGGTTGGTTGCAAAAATCCGTTTAAGTATTCTGCATGAATAATGATAAATAGGATTTTACTATGCACAGCAATAGCAACCACTACATACATTCACTAACACCCTTGCGCGCAATTGCCGCGCTCTGGGTGGTGCTCTTCCATATCGATGTCAGCCTTTTTTACCGTGACCTGGGGGCATTGGTGCCGCGCACCGCTAGCGGAATTTTTTCGCAGGGTTATCTCTGGGTAGATTTTTTCTTCCTGCTGAGCGGTTTTATTATCGCCCATGTCTACGGCGCGCGTTTATCCTCTGGTAATAAGCCTGAAGCGATTAAAGAATATCTCTGGGCCAGATTTGCACGCATTTATCCCCTGCATCTTTTTACCCTGACGCTGTTGGTAGTAGCCGCGCCTGTGGTAGCTTATTTTTTTCCGGGTGTTGTTGATGGCAGTTGGCGCACCTATTTTGCCTGGAGTGCATTGCCCAGTAATTTATTATTTACCAATGCCATGAACCAGCATGTGTACCTGTCCTGGAATATGGTGTCCTGGTCAATTGGTGCCGAGTGGTGGACTTATATTGCGGCGCTGGTAGTGGTGATTGGCCTCTGGCAACAAAAATTGCGCGTGGCTATTGCGGTGATGTTACTGGCATCAGTTGGCCTTGTTACGTTGGTGTATCTATTGCCCGGGCATAAGCTTGATATCACCTTCAACTATGGTTTTTTTCGCTGCCTGTTTGAATTTGTTCTTGGCCTGGGTTTGTACCAGTTGTATTTGCAGTGCTGGGCGCAATCCTGGTTGAAATACGATGCAATTTTTTTGTGTCTGATCGGATTGGTTATTGGCATCTTTCATTGCCAGCTTCCTGATCTGGTGATTATCCCGGTATTTATCCTGTTGATATTGGCTGCTGCTTACAATCGCACTCGTGTGTGCACCGGTTTAAATTGGCCAGTCTTGCAATACCTTGGCACTATTTCCTACTCGATTTATTTAATGCATGGCATTTGGTTTTTGCTGTTTTGGTTTTCTTTGCCTGCGCTGAAAACATCCTGGGTTCTGGTGGAAATGCCTGCGGCATTAAAACTTCTTTATATTGTTATTTTTTTAACACTCACGCTTATATCATCACACTTTTCTTATCGCTATATCGAGGTGCCAGGGCGGCGCTGGTTTAATCTTGCGGCGAGATCCCGATCATCAAACATTTCCAATCCAAACGCCACTTCTGGTTCAACCATCAGGAGCAACCCGACACCGGATTGAAGTAATGCGGCGCGAAAAATTTATAATGATTGTTTGGATTAATAGGAAATTAAAAATATTTTTTGCATACGTATGTATTCTTGCTGGTGGATATGAATACGTATGTAATCCCTTGAGGCAATTGCACCAAACCTCATAGCATAAGCTCATTGCATCTACCCTTGTTGTCAGCGAGCTGCAATTATTTATTCTCCTTTGTTGTTTTATCGTCGCTGTTGATAATTCGGCGCAGCCAGTCTGCGCCATTTTTTTCGATAATCAAACACTCACTCAAGCACCATAACAATAAGCGCTAACTGTTAGAGAGAATTTATCATGAAAAAAATCTTGATCAGGTTAGGGGCTTGCCTCGGCCTTGCATTCCTTATTCCAACCTATGTCCAGTCTGCACCTGCAAGTGTCACGGTAGCGGGAACTATCCAATCCGAATTGGGTTGCCCAGATGATTGGCAGCCTGAATGTGTTGCGACCAACCTCACTAAAAATGGCACTGTTTGGTCGGGCACTTTCACCATTCCCGCCGGTAGTTGGCAATATAAAATGGCGATCAATGGTTCCTGGACGGAAAACTACGGCGCCGGTGGTAATGCCGGTGGCGACAATATTACTTTTGCAATTACTGAAGAAAAATCGGTCACTTTTACGTTTGATGAAGTGACTCATGCAATCACCGATAATTCGCAAGAAGGTGTTGTGGTTCCGGTTGAACCACAACCGGACTCGGTCACTATCGCGGGCAGTTTGCAAGCGGCACTCGGTTGCCCTGGCGATTGGCAACCTGAATGCGCAGCCACGCAATTAGTATTGGATGATGCCGATAATATTTGGCAAAAAACATTTACAGTACCTGCGGGCGATTGGCAATTTAAAGCCGCCCTCAATGCAGGCTGGGCTGAAAATTACGGCGCTAATGGCACTGCCGGTGGCGATAATATTTCGCTGTCGCTTGCCGCTGCGCAAGACGTTAAATTTTATTACAGCAATAAAACCCATTGGGTGACCTCCAATGTGAATTCAGTAATCGCCACTGCCGTAGGTAATTTCCAGGCGCTGTTAGGGTGTCCTGGTGATTGGCAACCGGATTGTTTGCGTAGCTGGTTGCAGGATGCCGATGGCAATGGCCTCTACACATTCACCACTACAGCATTGCCAGTAGGTGACTACGAAGCCAAGGTTGCACTCAATGAAAAATGGGATGAAAGCTACGGCGATAATGGCAATAACATCCAGTTTTCTGTTGCCACCGCAAAACAAAAAGTGGTATTCACTTATGATTCAATCAACAAAAAAGTTTATATCGGCGATGAGCTGGTTGCAGGCGATTTAAAAACGGCCAAGGCCCATTGGTTAACGCGCGATACCATTGCGTTGAACCTTGATGCGAGTGTTGCCGCCAGTGCAACCGCCAAATTGCATTTCGCTGCTGACGCAAGCCTTTCCTCCAGTCCCGCCGGTGTTGCTGGCGGTGACTCAATTACACTCAGCCATGATGCCGCCGGTTTAAGCGATGCATTAAAAACAAAGTATCCGCATTTGAACGATCTGGCCGTTTTTAAAATCGCCGCTGCTGATGTAAACCGGGTGCGCGATATCCTCAAACAGCAAACGGCAATTTCCATCACTAATGCCAATGGCAATCTGGTAGAGGCAACCGCATTGCAATTTGCCGGTGTATTGGATGATTTATTTTCCTACAGCGGCTCGCTCGGTGTGATCTATGCAGATGCTGTACCCAGTGTAAAACTCTGGGCGCCCACCGCGAATAAAGTCACCCTGCATGTATTTGACGATGCCAATCCGGAAACAACAGCCAGTGCCTATCCAATGACATTAAATGCGGAAACCGGTGTTTGGTCTGCCGCAGGCGATGCGAGCTGGAATCGCAAATACTATTTATTTGAAGTGGAAGTATTTGTGCGCAACACCGGTAAAGTTGAAAAGAATTGGGTAACCGATCCCTACAGTTTAAATACATCGATCAACGGCAAGCGCAGCCAATTTATTAATTTAAATGATGCGGATTTAAAACCGGAGGCCTGGGACACATTGGCAAAACCTGCATTCACCGCACCGGAAGATATGGTGATTTACGAATTGCATGTGCGCGATTTCAGTATTGCCGATGAGACTGTGCCTGCTGCGGAACGCGGTACATTTACCGCCTTTACAGAATCCAACTCCAACGGCATGAAACATTTAAAGGCTTTGGCTGATGCAGGACTGAGCCATATCCATTTATTGCCTGCGTTTGATTGCGCCACAATCAATGAAAATAAAGCCGAACAGAAAACACTGGATGAAGACCTGTCCAGCTATATGCCGGATAGCGAAGCACAGCAGGCAGCCGTTGATGCAATTCGTGGGCAGGATGGATTTAACTGGTGCTATGACCCGCACCATTACACAGTGCCAGAAGGTAGTTATGCTACTGATCCGGACGGTGTTGCGCGCATCCGCGAATTCCGTGCAATGGTGGCAGGATTAAATAGTATCGGCCTGCGTGTCGTGATGGATGTGGTTTACAACCACACCAGCGGCTCCCTGCTCGGCGATACTTCAGTATTGGATAAAGTAGTGCCCAGTTATTATCACCGCTTGAATGCACAGGGCGATATTGAGAAAAGCACCTGCTGTGCCAACACTGCCAGCGAAAATTTCATGATGGAAAAGTTGATGCGCGATTCCATCAAAACCTGGGCCACAGCTTATAAAATAGATGGTTTCCGCTACGACATCATGGGGCATCACACCAAAGACAATATTGTCACCATTAAAAATGATATTCAGGCATTGACCACGGCAAATGATGGTGTTGATGGCAGCAAGATTTATTTTTACGGTGAAGGTTGGAATTTTGGTGAAGTACAGGATGATGCCCGTTTTGTACAGGCGCGCATTGGCAATATGAGCGGCACAGGTGTAGGTACTTTCAATAATTTTATCCGCGATGCTGTGCGTGGTGGTGGGCCATTTGATTCGGGTATCGAGCATGTACGGAACCAAAGTTTTATCAATGGTTTGTATCTCGACCCCAATGCAGAAAATAGCGCAAGTGCTGCTGCAAAAGAAAATTTACTCAAGCAAACCGATCAATTGAAAATTGCATTGGCGGGTAGCTTGAAAGATTTTTCTATCGTGGATTACACCGGCGCAACAAAAACGGCATCGGCAATTGACGGGGCGGGTTATACGCTCGATCCGCAGGAAACCATCAACTACATTGAAGCGCACGATAACGAAACCCTGTTTGATACCATCCAGTACAAAGCACCAATTGCCACCAGCATGGAAGAGCGTGTGCGTATGCAAAACCTGGGCAACTCTATTTTGCTCTTCGCACAAGGTGTTCCTTTTGTGCATGCAGGGCAGGATATGTTGCGTTCAAAATCAACGGACCGTAACAGCTATGATGCAGGTGATTGGTTCAATGCGCTGGACTTTACCTATCAACATAATGGTTGGGGCAAAGGCTTGCCATTAAAAGGCGATAATGAACAAAACTGGAGTGTGACCAAAAGTTTGTTGGCCAATGCCGCCTTGATGCCTTCAGCAGCGGATATCCAGCGTGCGCGTGAACATACTGCGGAGCTATTAAAAATCCGCAAGGGTTCCAAATTATTCCGCTTGGAAAGCGCGCAGCAAATCCAGGATATGGTGAGCTTTTATAACAATGGTGCTGACCAAATTTCTGGTGTTATCGCCATGGCCATTAAAGATTCCAGCGCAAACCTGGACCCCAATGCAGAAATTATTCTGGTTCTCTTTAATGCGAATACCAGTAGCCAAACACTGGCGATTGCTGATTTAAAAGATTGGGATTTCAGTTTGCACACAGTGCAGCAGCAATCCACCGATGCGCGTGTTAAACAAGCCAGTGCAGATAACAGCAAAGGTGAGTTTACCGTTCCAGCGCGCACCGCTGCGGTATTTGTTGCAACGAAAAAAGCAGCTGCACCAACAACCCCAACTACACCGGGCAAGCCAAAAGGGGGTGCTATAGATGGGTGGTTGCTGCTGTTGTTGGTGAGTGGTTTGCTGTTATCGCGTCGTCGTTAATTTAGGTATTGTGGGGCTCTGGTGATATTGGGTGAATATAACCAGAGATAGTTTTACTGTATTAATATTTTTGCAAAAGCCGCATATGAAAGTATGTGGCTTTTTTCATTTTTGTCGATTTACCTTATATGTACAGCTGCTTTGTTATTTTCAAAATCCAATGATGTATTATGCCTGCCGAACAAAATGTCATAAGATTTTGATGTGACTTTTGACGACATTCTGTATAACATCTACCCCCTTGGGCGCTCAGTGAAAAAAGCTGGTCATAATTAAAAATTGCTTTTTCATAGGTAAAAGTTGTCAGCCAAGGCTTTATCTTGCCAATAAACCTGGGGGCTATAACCCGGGTAATAACAATAGTCAGGCGTGTTTTTAGTAATTGCTAATTGAGTCGGCAGTTATGGCGACTTCATTATTCATAAAGTTTTATTTTTAAATAAACAGAATTGCTGTTCAGGCAAGAAATTAATTATTTGTAGTACAAATAAATTTTCAATGTTGAGATCTCTTGAAATTTATTCATGCTACTTGCCTGCATCTCATAGGTTATGTTGTTTTTATATTGGATATTAAAGGTACCAGGATGCTTTTCTTCAAAAATCTCTCTCATCGTTCTCCTTCAAAATCAAAAATAATGCCACTGTTGTTAACGCTATTACTGACGGCATTTTCATGGACTGCTAACGCAGCGATTGTGATTAATGTTCCAGCCACTAGTCCGGAAGGTGTTAGTTACACTGTTTCCTGGACAGGGAAAGGTGATCGTGTGGTGCTGTGGGAGCGCGCTAATGGTGGTGAGTGGGCTTCAATTGACGGCGGCGCAACGATTACCTCGAAGGTTATCCCAGGGAAGCCACAAGGAATTTATGATTACAAAATAGATAATTATTGTGCCGGTGGTCAAACTGGGCCGGTGTATTGCAATTCAAGCACGGGAACTATAGTCGTTGGTACGCCTCCCCCTATTATTTCTCCTATTTCAAATATTACTGTTAACGAAGATAATAATTCCCAGGCGACGGTTTCGGTGAGTTATTCCGGCTCGTCAACACTTGTACTCAGTGCAGTTTCATCTAATACTTCATTGATCTCTAATTCAAGCCTGGTATTTACCGGGAGTGGTACTACTAAATCGCTTTCTATTATTCCTGTCGCGAATGCTAGCGGCACAAGTACTATCACAGTGACAGCAACTGCAGGAACTAAATCAGCTTCTGCGCAATTTTTGGTAACGGTAAATTCCGTAGATGACGCTCCGGTAATTTCTGCGATTGGTAATCAATCATTGAATGAAGCTGCGTCCATCAATATTCCATTCACCATTACGGATGTTGATTCAGCAGTCGGAACACCTACGGTAAGTTCCAGTAATACAAATATTGCATCCACATCGCTTAGCGGTTCATACCTGCTCACTGTAACAGCGGGCCTTTTTACAGCTGGGCCGAAAGCTACGATCACAATCAGTGTTCCGGGAGCTACCCGTACATTTGATGTCACGCTTAATAATCTTGATCCTGAATTATGGATAGAACAGTCGGGCACTATTGGCCAATATAATTTACGTTGGAATTACGGTACCCACTACGTAAAAATTTTTGAAAACGGTGTGGATGTAACTCAGGCATTGACGAACAGTGCTCATGCAGGAATTGTTGGTAGCGTGCCTGTAAAGAAAACGGCGAACGGTACCTTTTCGTATTATTTGCAGGACTGCGTTGCTGGCCAATATCAGCCGACGTGCAGTGGTAACTACAGCCCGAAAAGTATCAATGTGGTTTTCCCTGCACCTACAGTTACTGCCAGTATTAATCCAGCCACAATTAATGAAGCGGGCAGTGCGACCTTGACCTGGTCTTCGACCAATGCAAGCAGTTGCAGCGCGACTAATATCAGCGGCGTGAGTGCCACTTCCGGGACGGCGACGTTCAACGCACCCACGAACATGTCGGCTAACCAATCGATTGATATTGTTGTGACTTGTAGTGGTAAGGGCGGTAGTGCTTCCAAAACTGTACCGGTCACAATAAATTGGGTTAACGATAGTCCGGTTATTACCACACCTTCGTCTACCGTTGCGGCGGTAGAAGATACCGCGTTCACTATTCCTTTTACGATCAGTGATGAAGAGACTGCTGCTGCAAGTCTTGTGGTTACAGCAACATCCAGTGATGCGACAAAAATTGCGAGCATCAGTGTTGATCGCACTAACAATCGTTTGAATGTTACGCCGGTTGCGAATGCCTATGGCAATGTGTCGATAACCATGCGGGTAACGGATAATGCTACCCCCGCTTTGTATCAAGAAAAAACAGTGAGCGTTACGATCAGTGCGGTAGATGATGCTCCGGTAATTTCTGCGATT
>CAZIWB010000014.1:0-94083 GCA_964542655.1 uncultured Cellvibrionaceae bacterium | reverse complement strand
AACAGTGAGCGTTACGATCAGTGCGGTAGATGATGCTCCGGTAATTTCTGCGATTGGTAATCAATCATTGAATGAAGCTGCGTCCATCAATATTCCATTCACCATTACGGATGTTGATTCAGCAGTCGGAACACCTACGGTAAGTTCCAGTAATACAAATATTGCATCCACATCGCTTAGCGGTTCATACCTGCTCACTGTAACAGCGGGCCTTTTTACAGCTGGGCCGAAAGCTACGATCACAATCAGTGTTCCGGGAGCTACCCGTACATTTGATGTCACGCTTAATAATCTTGATCCTGAATTATGGATAGAACAGTCGGGCACTATTGGCCAATATAATTTACGTTGGAATTACGGTACCCACTACGTAAAAATTTTTGAAAACGGTGTGGATGTAACTCAGGCATTGACGAACAGTGCTCATGCAGGAATTGTTGGTAGCGTGCCTGTAAAGAAAACGGCGAACGGTACCTTTTCGTATTATTTGCAGGACTGCGTTGCTGGCCAATATCAGCCGACGTGCAGTGGTAACTACAGCCCGAAAAGTATCAATGTGGTTTTCCCTGCACCTACAGTTACTGCCAGTATTAATCCAGCCACAATTAATGAAGCGGGCAGTGCGACCTTGACCTGGTCTTCGACCAATGCAAGCAGTTGCAGCGCGACTAATATCAGCGGCGTGAGTGCCACTTCCGGGACGGCGACGTTCAACGCACCCACGAACATGTCGGCTAACCAATCGATTGATATTGTTGTGACTTGTAGTGGTAAGGGCGGTAGTGCTTCCAAAACTGTACCGGTCACAATAAATTGGGTTAACGATAGTCCGGTTATTACCACACCTTCGTCTACCGTTGCGGCGGTAGAAGATACCGCGTTCACTATTCCTTTTACGATCAGTGATGAAGAGACTGCTGCTGCAAGTCTTGTGGTTACAGCAACATCCAGTGATGCGACAAAAATTGCGAGCATCAGTGTTGATCGCACTAACAATCGTTTGAATGTTACGCCGGTTGCGAATGCCTATGGCAATGTGTCGATAACCATGCGGGTAACGGATAATGCTACCCCCGCTTTGTATCAAGAAAAAACAGTGAGCGTTACGATCAGTGCGGTAGATGATGCTCCGGTAATTTCTGCGATTAGTAATCAATCATTGAACGAAGCCGCTTCCATCAATATTCCGTTTACTATTACGGATGTTGATTCAGCGGTCGGAACACCTACGGTAAGTTCCAGTAACACCAATATTGCGTCCACATCACTTAGCGGTTCATACCTGCTCACTGTAACAGCGGGCCTTTTTACCAGCGGGTCCCAGGCTACCGTCACAATCAGCGTGCCCGGTGCCACCCGGACATTTACAGTAACCCTTAATAACCTGCCGCCTGAATTATGGATAGAACCTACGGGGACTATTGGCGAGTATGGCTTGCGTTGGAATTACGGTACCCACTATGTAAAAATTTTTGAAAACGGTGTGGATGTAACTCAGGCATTGACGAACAGTGCTCATGCAGGAATTGTTGGTAGCGTGCCTGTAAAGAAAACGGCGAACGGTACCTTTTCGTATTATTTGCAGGACTGCGTTGCTGGCCAATATCAGCCGACGTGCAGTGGTAACTACAGTCCGAAAAGTATCACCGTCACTTTCCCTCTGCCGGTTGTTACAGCCAGTGTCAGTGTATCAACCATTAACGAAGGTGGCACCACAAGCCTGACATGGTCCTCAACCAATGCCAGCAGTTGCAGCGCAACCAATATCAGCGGCGTTACCGGTACGTCGGGGACTGCGACCTTTACGGCGCCCTCGGGGGCAACTGCAAATCAAATACAAACAATAAATATTGAGGTGACCTGTACGGGCCCTGGCGGTAGTGTTTCCAGAACTGTGCCAGTGACTGTCACTCCTTCCTCACCGGAAAGCATTTTGGGTTTAGTGCCAGTGAACCCAGCTGATGACGCAATGACAGAGCCTGAATATCTTGGTGCATTAACAGGAGTGCAGAGCGTTGGATTAGACGGGTCCTTTAATTACTCTGTACCGCTAAGTATTCCTGTTGGGATCGGTGGTGTTCAGCCAAAGCTCCAATTAAATTACAATTCGAATGCAAAAAATGGATTACTAGGATGGGGATGGTCACTGAATGGGTTGTCGGTAATAAGCCGCTGTAATGCCACAATGATTCGCGATGGTTACACCAGCGGAATTCAAGCAAATGACAATTATAAATATTGCCTTGATGGGCAACGACTCGTTGAAGTGGCCGCCGGTGAATATCGTACTGAAAGTGAAAGCTTTTTGCGTATTAAAAAATTGGGCGACTACTGGGAGGTTACGAATAATAACGGGACACAAAGCCGTTATGGTTTTAACACGGATAGCAAATTGGAAGATGATGAGAGTCAAAGTTATGCCTGGTATCTTGATCAACAAAAAGATATTTCTGGTAACAGTTGGTCAGTGATCTATACCAAGTCATCTGTCGATAGTATTCAAACGCATTATCCCGCTTCAATCAGCTATACCGAGAATCCATTATTCAGCGCATTGCACAGCGTTGTTTTTCACTATGAAAACCGCGACGATATTTCTGTGAAGTATGTTGCAGGTATGCGTGTTAAAAGTGATAAACGCCTAACGAAAGTTGAAGTGAAAACAGGCTCGGCTACTGTGCATTCCTACGTGCTGAAGTATCAGCAATCGGGACAGGCTTATCATGGAAAATCCTATTCCGATCCAGCAAAAACCAGTCGTTTGTCTGCTGTAAAACAATGCATTGGATCATCGTCAACAACCTGTACTGCACCCGTTGAGTTCGACTGGAATTTGCAGACTAAATCGAACTATATGTTTACTGCTGTCGATAGTCCTGCGCCAGCTTCTCCTGACAGTACCTGGTTAGATATTAATGGTGATGGTGTGCTGGAGCCCAATACAACTGCATTACCTGAGCCGTCATCTTATGAAGCAGGTAACACTATTGTAGGAGCCTCCCTCACCAGGATTGATATGAATCAGGATGGGCGCGATGACATAGTGTGGAATGGTTCTACCGGTCTTAAAGTATTTCTTAGCAATGGCACCACCATTAACGAAATTTCCGCTCCGGGATTTGATATCGCAAAAAGCGAATTAACATTCGAGGCTAAGGTTACCCATCAACTGATTACTGCTAATCCGAACGAGGCATACACTAAAGTTTTTCCCGAAACGGGGACAGCAAGTATGTCTTATAAATTGCAATATGTAGATGTGAATGCCGACGGCTATGTGGATTTGATTAGAGCACCCAACTGCTCCGGAGCCAGGGATGAAGGGTGCTCTTATTCGCCGTCACCTAATGATATTTCAGTTGCGTTAAATAATAACGGCACAGGGTTTTTTTCATTCCAAACCTGGCTTAACGGCTTATATGGTGGTGTGCTGGAAAATCACAGTGTTAATTTTATTGATCTGAATGGTGATGGCAGTAAGGATTTATTTGCGCCGGTAGATTATCGCTCACCGATAACCAGCCTTCCCGTTTTTATAGGCACCAGCAACGGCACCGGGAGCTCTACTTCCATCAACTTGCAGGGAAAATATTTCTCTGAAATGTTGTTTGGGTTTATGGGGGATTTTAATGGGGACGGCGTTTCGGATTTAGCGACGCTGAAGAAAGCCGTGAATGGCACTATAACATCGGGAGAGCCAGGTGCATTTTCAATTTCTTTAGGGATTGGCAAGCCAGTTAATGCCGGAGGGCCGGCGCCTGGGTTCGTCGCCGCTGTCACTACGCCTGTTGGTCATAAATACCTGCGGTTTTGTGGTAATGGCGCTCTGCCATTTGCACAGACTGCGAAGACCTATGATCGTTGCAATCGCGCCGTAGTTGATTTTAATAGTGATGGTTTGGACGATATTGTTGAATCAGGAGTGCGCATTTCAAGAACTTGTTTGGTTCCCCTCGGCGATGATATGCAAAAATATTGCAGTAAAGTTGAGGAAACCATTATTGAGCATGAAGCCCAAGTCTTTTTGTCTCTAGGTGCGGATACTCAGGGCAATCCTGCCTTTGCTGCACCGGTTGCCTATCGTGACTGGAGTAGTTTTCAGTGGGCTTATCCCGGCGTTGCAGCAAGTGAGACAGGCATGATTTCGCGTGCTCTCAAATTCGAGGATTTTGATAGCAACGGCGCACACGAAGATCACTATCGCTTAAAAAACAATGTTATTCCCAATCGTATAGAGGCGGTGCTGGAATCAGCACGGCGTATTGATGTCCAGTACTCTACGCTCGCGTCCAATACAATTTATGACGTTATTCCTACCGATGTGACGATAGATGATGAGCTGGGTTATGTGAAGCAAACGAAAACCCTTGCTAAACGGCTTGGTGTTAAGAAGATCGAAATCTCCAACGGCATTGGCGGCACCAATAAAACTGAATACAAGTACAAAGGCGCAAAAACCCATGGTTCTGGTTATGGTGATTTGGGCTTTGCTGAAGTAGAAAAACTGGAAACGATTGCGGGAAAAACACCGCTCAAAACTATTACAAAGTATTACCAGACAGCGAATGCCCAATACAAACTGGCTGGGCGAGTAAAACAGCAATTGGTCTATACCAGTAATTCAGCGGGTGAATTGCTGCAACTGTTGTCGGATAACCTCAACCAATGGAAAGTTCGCACCTATAGCGACGATCTGGATACTGGTATGGATAGCCCGCATTATTTTGCGTATTTATATCAATCCAGCAACCAAAGTTGGGATTTGGATGGAACCAAAATTGCGGATTCCCAATCATGGAATCACGCAGGCACAGTTGTTTCTTGTGATCCTTTGGTAGAAAGCCCAACAGAGAGCCCAGAAATCATTGTTAGCAGCGCGGGTGGTAGTGGCGATGTAGATTACAGCGCGGATGGTGTGCTGTTATTCAGCCAGAGCGCCACCTGTGATGAATCTGGTTCTTCCGCATCGGTGCAAATCAAAGCGCTCGAAAATCTCGATATCACCAGCAAAGGCAACGCGCGCGGTCTGGTTCAAAAAAGCAAACAATACGCATGGATTGGTAACGCCGTAGGTTCAGCCGCAAAAAGTGTATACGACGTACGCACCCAATCATTTACCTACAATGACCTGGGCCAATTGGAAACGAAAACCATTGAGCCGGACGCAACAAGCCCTGCCAGTGTGAAATTAACATCGACCTATGCATATAACGATTACGGTTCCGTCAGCAGTATTACCGATACCTGGGATGATGTTACCAACGATGGTTTGAGTGTTAATAGCCGCGTAACAACCATAAATGAAACCTACGATGCGAATGGTGTGCGTAAACTGGTGGTTACTAAACCCTTAAGCATTAGTGAAACCACCGAATTCCATTCAGTATGGGGTGTACCTACCAAGCAAACCGATGCCAATAATTTAGTGACGGGCACGCTTTACGATGCGCAAGGCCGCCCGATAACAATTAATTATGCTGATGGTACCAGCACGAAAATCAGTTATCGCACATGCAGCAATTGTTTTTCCTATAACACGAAAGCAGTGTGGTACAAACAAGTGAAAACCACCGGCAGTTCAGCGGTGCGAACCTATTACGATGGCTTTGATCGCGAAGTGGGTAGCCGCACATCCGGCATGGATGGCACTGCGATTTATACCGTGCAAACCTACAACAGCCGTGGTGATGCTTATCAAACCACCGCACCTTTCTTTTACGGCGAAACGCAAAAAACGGTAACAACGGATTACGATGCATTAGGTCGCATCAGCAGTATCAGTTATCCGGATAGCTCTCATGAAACGCGAGGCTATAGCGGTTTGACCCATACCACCACCAATCGCCTCAATCAAACGCAAACCCGGTATTTAAACGCGGCCGGTTGGGTGATGCAGTCAGTGGATAACGCAGGAACTCCAGTCGATTTTACCTACTGGTCGTTTGGCGATTTAAAAACAACGCAAGTTAATAACAATGCCAGCACTCTGGTATCGGTTGCTTATGATGTGCTCGGCCGCAAAACTTCAATGACCGATCCCAACACGGGGACAACCACTTATACCTACAACGCGCTGGATTTGATCGCCACCCAAATCGATGCGAAAAACCAGCGCACCTGTTTTGGTTACGATGCCCTCGGTCGCCAAACCAAGCGTGTTGATAACGCCAGTAGCACCTGCACCGGCACAACCCAAAACTGGGTTTACGACACCAAAACAAAAGGTAAGGGCCAGCTCGGCAGTATGAGCGGCGTCAATACCGATGGCAGTAGTTACACCGAACAATACAGCTATACAAGTTATGGATTGCCGGCAACTACCACCAGCAATTTTGATGGCGCAACCTACACAGTCACCCAGCATTACGATGCCTTTAATCGCCCCCTGGGCGTGACATATCCCACCGGCTATATCGTTGCCAATAGCTACAACAGTTACGGTTATCTTGAGCAAGTGAAGGATTCAACCAGCACCACACTGTGGACCGCCAATGAAGCCGACGCCCTGGGCAACCTCGAGCAATTCACCTTGGGCAATGGCGTAGTCACTACACAAACCTACGATGCAGATACCAATCGCATTGAAAGTATTCGCGCAGTAAAAGGCAGTCTGGTGATACAAGACCAGGGTTATCAATTTGATGCCCTGGGTAATTTAACGTCGCGCGAGGATCGCAAAAACACCGTCACCCAAAGCTTCTGTTACGACGGATTGAATCGCCTGAAAGCCGCCCGTTTTAATGGTTGCAGCAGTGCCGCGAATGACTACAACTACGATCCCCTTGGTAACCTCACCACCAAAGAGGGACTGACCGGTACCTTGGGCTACGGCACCAGCGGCAGCAATGTAGCAGGCCCCCATGCGATTACCTCTGCCAACGGTTGGGCGTACCAATACGATGCGATTGGCAACCTCAAAACCGCAACCAAAGCGGGCCAGCAAACCAAAACGGTAAATTACAGTCCGTTCAATACGCCCACCAGCATCACGCAAGGCAGCAAGTTTTCTACGCTGGTGTACGGCCCGAATCAGGACCGCATCAAACACAGTGACAGCAATGGACGCGTCACAAAATATGTGGGTGGGATTTACGAGGAAGTCACCAAAGCGGGTGTCACGCAAAAAATCCATTATGTGGGCGACTTTGCGTTAATGATCCAAACCGGTGGCGCAACACCCACGAACAGTTATGAATACCTGCACCGCGACCATATAGGTTCAATTGTTGCGATCAGTAAAGGCACGGTTGCATCCGCCAATGACATTAATTGGCAAAGCAACGGCGCCTGGGGCGAACGTCGCTACCAACAATGGAATGGCCCGCTGGATAATTTATTAATCCCGACCTCCACTGCAAAAGGCTTTACCGATCACGAGCATCTGGATGCTGTTGGGCTGATTCACATGAATGGTCGCGTGTATGATCCGGAACTTGGCCGGTTTATGAGTGCGGATCCGTTTGTACAAGCGCCGTATAATTCGCAGAGTTACAATCGATACAGTTATGTGTTTAATAATCCGCTGAGTTTTACGGATCCGAGTGGGTATTCAGCGGAGTCTGATTGCAACAATCAAAACGCAGGTGTGGGTCATGCTCCTGGCGGTAGTTGTGTTGAAGAAGTGACAGTCACAGGAAGTCAGGATGAATATTATGCGAACCTGTGGAATATGGCATTCACTAACTCCAATAACTTGATGTACTTCATGTCCATGGAAAGGATGACTGAATCGTTTAATAAAATGCAAATGGATCAGCAAATGGGCAAGTTGGAATTGCTGGCTCAGCATCAAGCGATATTGGGAATTGATAATTCAGGAACGTTGAAGCAGCTAGGAGCATTAGGTGTTGCAGGTGCCATTGGGAATTTGGGTGGGATCTCTACTGCAAGTGGCGGAGTTGTATCTGGGGCGAGGGGGTTGGCTACAGGATGGAAGCTGGGGTCTCCTTGGGCTGTACTTGCATTAGCTGTTACGCCTACCAAAATAGCAGAGGACACAGAGGCTGAAAGAAATCCTACGTATGTATCATATAGGGCACCACACAGTTATGAGTTGCCGATGATTTTGTCGGTTGGGTTTCAAAGTGCAAATTATCCCGGCGAGGGGTTGTATTTAACATGGGATAGAATGACCGCAGGAAGATATGCAAATGCTTATGGTGCTGGTGTTGTTGAAATTTATACAAAGCAATCAGTAATGGATCAGCTCCAGGGCGGCGGCTTTATTCAGCGTGATCGCCTTGAAACGGGAGCATTTAATATCTTGCCAGGAGGGATTGATATATTTAATCAAGGATCAACAATTCGTTATGTTCCGCCTGGAAGTTATGAACTATATGATCAATTTAATGCCCGATAACTCTGGAGGAATCATGATCATTAATTTGCACGAAAAAATTAGCGCAGAAATAACAGCAATATCTGATGAAGGGATGAAACTAAAATATGAAACTTATATTGGTCGTCTGAGAGTAATAGATTATGAATGGGACTGTGTGGGCGTTATTGAAAGAATAAATAAAAAATATAAGGTTGGAGATTTTATTGAAGTAGTCGTAATAAATATTGCCGATAATTTATTTTTGGCATCGCACAAAGATTGTTTTCCTGAGCTTAATCCATGGAGAAATCCCGAGTTATATGTTGTTGGGAAAACATTTGATGCGGTTGTAACTGAAAAAGTTTACTTTGGGTATTTTTTGAAGTTATCGACTGGTGCGACAGCTCTTTTAAAGAAAAATGATAGTCCAGACAATTTTAATGTTGACGAAGAAATAAAAGTAGCTATAAAAGAGGTTGACATTGGGTTGGAAAAAATAGTTGTTTCTCTGGTTTGAAATTGATCATTTTTTCGAATGCATATTAGGTAATGAATAAAATTGTAACTGTAGATTGGGGGGAGCTTGCTAACCCCAACATCATTATCGGTACTGAAAATTGGTTTGATTGAAAACGCACATGGATTTTGGTGAATCGCAATTGTCGATAATGTCATGTTGGGATTCGCCCCTCACCGCCAACCTACCAAGAGATAAATTGTGTTGTGACGTTTATCGTAAAACTTCATTGGATCAGGATTGGGACTGTTAAAAATTCTGTGTCATTCCAGTAATCTACGCAAAACAGGAATGACAAACAATGACCGATACACCATTCGATTTTGAAGCAGCACTTAAAGCTCTCCAGGCAGGCCAACCTTTGACCGGCAAGGAGGGCATACTTACCCCGCTGATCAAACAGTTAACCGAAGCAGCCCTTAAGGCAGAGCTTGATCAGCACTTGGAAAATGATCCCAAGCCCAATCGCAAAAATGGCAGTACACGCAAAACCGTAAAGACAACTGGCGGTAGTTTTGAACTGGATACACCGCGAGATCGCGCCAATACCTTCGAGCCACAGCTGGTTAAAAAACACCAAACCCACATGACGGATGAGATTGAATCCAAAATTCTCAGTATGTTTGGTGTGGGTATGAGCTATCAGGATATCAGTGCGCAAGTTGCTGAAATTTACGGTATCAGCATGTCTACGGCGAGCATCAGTGCAATCACTGACAAACTTATTCCTGAGCTAAAACAATGGCAACAGCGCCCGTTAAATAGCCATTATCCCTTTGTGTGGCTGGATGCGATTCACTACAAAATCAAAGAAGATGGCCGCTACGTTAGCAAAGCCATTTACACAGTACTGGCACTGAATCTGGATGGCCGCAAAGATATTTTAGGGCTGTATATCTCTGAATCCGAAGGTGCCAATTTCTGGCTGTCCGTATTAACGGATCTGCAACAGCGTGGTGTAAAAGATATTTTAATTGCTGCCGTTGATGGGCTTACTGGCTTTCCTGAGGCGATTAACAGCATCTTCCCCAACACCGAAGTGCAACTGTGCATCATCCATCAAATTCGTAACTCAATACGGTATGTGGCCTCCAAAAATCAAAAGGCATTCATGGCTGATTTAAAGCCGGTTTACAAAGCGGCAACCAAATTGGAAGCGGAATTAGCACTTGATGAGCTTGAGGCAAAATGGGGTAAGCAGTACCCGATTGTGATTCAATCCTGGCGACGCAAGTGGGACAACCTGAGTGTATTTTTTAAATACCCGGACGCGATTCGCCGCGTGATCTACACCACCAATGCGATTGAAGCAGTGCATCGCCAGTTCCGCAAACTGACCAAAACCAAAGGCGCATTTCCGAATGAAAATAGCCTGTTGAAGTTATTGTATGCAGGAATTCAGAACGCATCTGAAAAATGGAACATGCCAATCCACAATTGGAACTTGACGTTATCGCAGTTGGCCATTTATTTTGAGGGGCGGCTGGATAACGTTCTTAATGTTTAACCAGCCGAGGTGACACAGAATTTTGAACGTTCTCTCAGGATTCGGCAGGTAATAAATGTAAGGCGGCCGTTTGGCCGCCTTACATTTATTTAATATGCTTCTCGCAAACTTCTCTATTTTGAATAACAGTTTCGCCAGCCCAGATACTGCATGCACGGGCAACTCAATGTCCCGATCAGCGTGAACTAACAGCGATTCCATCAAGCAAATTTGATTACGCAATTGCATAGTGTTTGTGCGAGAGCGCAAAACATTAAGTATCTTGTGCCAGTGTGAGTATGTCGGGCTGCTAATCGGTGCAATGGATTTTTCCTCGGCATATTGCTGCAGCCGATATTTTCTATTACCCCTTGATTCATAAAGATCGTACCCCATCTTCTATAAATTCCATATTTTGGCAGTGCTTATGCCCCTCTACCCGCATGCTCAGCAACAAATCATTAACCGGCTCTTATGGAGCGGGATTCTGGCTATCGGAATTTTATGTTTGTTGGCTACATGGAATTTTAATGATGATGCAGAGTATGCAGGTAGTGATGCCGGGCGGAGTGAGTTTTCAGTTGCAGTGGATATGCCGCTGCATGCCAGTGCTGAATATTCACTTGCACTCAAACGATTTTTAACTCGTTATAAAGATCAACCTAAGCCGGTTGATCTTTCCCAGCCTATATGGGCGATAACCTCCACTGAATTTATTGATCCGTTGTTGTCAGTGGTTGTGAATCAGCATAACCCCGATGCTTATTTCTCGCCTATCTACGCGTATCAATTACAGACACTCAATTCCCCACGCGCGCCTCCCCTCGTTTAATCACTCCTGTTAAAAAACATTTAATTATTTTTTGCTTTCCTTTCTTCATTGAAGGAGAAGGCCCTGTGGAGTATTGGCGATGAAAACACTTTTTTCACGGGCTATTGTCTATGGCCTGATTATTTTATTTGGGCTGCTTTGTGCATTGCCCAATGTTTTACCGGATTCTGTTTTGGAAAAATTACCCGGTTGGTATACCCAAAACCAATTGACGCTGGGGTTGGATTTACGCGGCGGCTCGCATTTGTTATTGGAGGTGGATACCAGCGAATTAGTGCGAAATAAAAATCCGGCAATGCACACGCAGATAGTGCGCGATGCGGTTGAGCAAAGCGTGGAAGTGGTGCGCCGCCGTTTGGATGAAACCGGCATGGTGGAGCCAATGATTACACGGCAGGGCAGCGACAGCATTTTAGTGCAATTGCCTGGTGTGGATGATCCGCAGCATATCCGCGAGTTATTAGGTACAACCGCGCGTATGACTTTTCATTGGGTGACAAATGAAAAATCAGCCATGCGTGAAAAAATCATTTC
Source organism: uncultured Cellvibrionaceae bacterium (assembly GCA_964542655.1). GTDB lineage: Bacteria > Pseudomonadota > Gammaproteobacteria > Pseudomonadales > Cellvibrionaceae > Cellvibrio. Next base: position 82,394 of record CAZIWB010000014.1, on the reverse strand, counting down.
TGTGCAGGGCGATACACCGGGCGAAGTCTACCAATTGGATGAACGTGTCGCATTAGAGGGAAAACATATTAGCGATGCGCGCCTCGCCTTTAATCAGGAGACGGGTGAGCCTGTCGTTAATTTTAAATTGGATGCAGAAGGCGCGCGCCTTTTTGGCGATATGACCAAGCGCAATATTGGCCGCGCACTTGCGATTGTATTGGATGATCGCGTAGTGACTGCGCCGGTTATCCGCAGTGCAATTCAGGGTGGTAGCGGTGAAATCAGCGGTGCATTTACCAGCGCCAGTGCAAATGATTTGGCGCTGTTGTTGCGCGCGGGCGCTTTGCCTGCGCCTTTAAAGGTTATCGAGGAGCGCACGGTGGGGCCTGAGTTGGGTAGCGATGCTATTTCCATGGGAATTAGCACAGGTATTGTGGGAGCCTTATTAGTCTTCGCGTTTATGGTGGCTATTTATGGCCGCTGGGGATTTATTGCCTGCATGGGCCTGGCCGTGAATATTGGGTTGAGTTTTGGTGTGTTGAGTCTGTTAGGCGCAACGCTGACACTACCGGGTATTGCAGGATTTATTTTAAGTATTGGTATGGCGGTAGATGCGAATATTTTAATTAACGAACGCATCCGTGAGGAGACGCGGCGCGGGCAAGCAGCGCGGGCTGCATTGGGTGCAGGTTTCCAACGCGCCTACAGTACCATTCTCGATTCCAATATCACTTCATTGATCGCGATTAGTTTATTGTTTTTATTTGGCAGTGGTCCGGTGCGTGGCTTTGCGGTGACTATGGCAGTGGGGTTATTGATCTCCATGTTCACTGCAATTTCATTTACCCGTTTGGTGATGGGGTGGCAAGTCAGGAAATCAGGAAAGCAACAACTGGTGATTTCCGGAATTAAATTGCTCGATCACATCAGTGAAAATACGATTCCATTTTTGCGCGCGCGTTTTTTTGGATTGCTGGCTTCGGCGGTGTTGTCACTCGCATCGATATTTTTATTTTTCAGCCCTGGGCTGGATTATGGTGTGGATTTTAGCGGTGGCACAGTGATAGAAGTAAACGCTCCGGGTGCGAATATTGCGGATTTGCGTAAGGCCTTGATGAAATTTGATGCCGGACAAAAAAATGTTGAGCAAGAAAGCACTGCACAGGTCTCAATCCAGGAGTTTGGTGCGCCGGGCCATTACCTGATGCGAATGCCGATGCAATCAGCGGGAAGTGTGGCGGATGGCAATAGCGTGCAAGCGGTTAAAGCAGCCGTGTTGGCAGTTTCACCTGATGCGGAATTTCCGCGCATAGAAATGGTGGGGCCGCGCGTGAGCGGTGATTTTGGTGATGCCACTATCCTTGCCATAATCCTGGCGGGTTTGGGTATGCTGGGATATTTATGGCTACGTTTTGAAGCGCATTTTGCATTGGCCGCGACCATCACCCTCGCATTGGATTTAACAAAAACCATTGGCTTTTTTGCATTGGCTGGTGTGGAGTTTAATCTTACTGCGGTGGCGGCATTACTGGCATTGATTGGCTATTCAGTGAATGACAAAGTGGTGGTGTTTGACCGTATCCGCGAAAATTTACGCATCATGCCCGGTAAACCACTGGTGCAATTACTCAATGAAAGTATTACGTCAACATTGACTCGGACGGTATTTACTTCAGTTGTCACGTTTCTTGCGCTTTTGCCTATGGCGATCTCGGGCGGTAGTGCAGTTGCGAGTTTTTCATTGCCTATGTTATTTGGCATTGTGATTGGTACCAGTTCATCGATATTGATTGCGGCACCGATAGTGTTGTTGCTGGGTGAGCGACGGATGCGCAAGGGAAAAGCACAATTGCGACCCGCTACCAATGAAGAACGCAGTGAACTCGATTTATTGCCCTAGACCAGGGTAATGATGGGACGGCTATTACTCCTGTGGGTAATAGCCAATTAATCTTCATAATTAGTATAGGTTTGCAGATGAAAAACCCGGCGGTTTTGATTGTTGATTTCTTTGTAGCCCTGCTCAAATCCCGGTGTGCTGAAAAAGAGTTTATCAAAGCTGCCATCCGCGATTGCGATTTGTAAGCCGCGCTCAATGCGTTGTGCAAGCTTGGTGTTTTTCTTGTTTACAAAAAAATAAATGGGGGCGGGGTAGTGGAACATTAGTGTTTCTTCAACTACAAAACCTTTGTTTTCCTGGGTTTTTTGTTCGTTCCACACCTCGTAGACGCCGCGGGGAAAATAATCGAAGCGCTTGCGCTCCAGCATGGTAAACAGCAATTCATAATGCGCTGAGGTTATGACGGGTAACCCATTTGCCTGCAAGATTCTTGTGTCCGGCCAGGCGCTGCCGGAGCCTGCGCTGTATTGTTTTAACTCATCGAGAGTTTTTATCGCCTGGAATTTTTGCGCATCTTCTTTGCGGATTAAAAAAACGCGGTAGCTGTTCATGCCGCGCAAGAGCGATATTTTTATCGGCAGCAGTTTTTCTTCCCGCTCCGGGTTAATCATGGTCCAGGTAACATCAATCATGCCGTCTTCGCGACTGACTTCGGCAATATAACGCTGGTTGCTCAGGATGCGTTTGTAGCGTTCAAGCTGGTAAGGGCCGTCGGTATCGGCGGTTTTTTGCAGCGCCAGTTCCAGCAGTTTATAAAAATAGATTTCATGGGTTTGGGCAGTAACTTCCAGGGGCTGGGTGACCAGGTGCAGGGGCGTTGTTTTAGCTCCGGTGCTTTCCTCCGCCCAAGCCGCAGATATAAGGCCGCTCACCCATAGCAGGGCGCAGTAAAACCAGAGATGCATGTAGATAGGGTTGCTTGGCCGCATTTATTAATATGACTGGTTTTGGTGCAATTGGAGGTGCCCGGAAGCGCTCCGGCTTTAGTGTCTTTGGCAGTATAGCCAGTATTCGGTTGCAGGAGCGATATTGTGACAGTGGAAAAGATAACGCCTGCATTTGCAGGCGTTATGGGTGATGTTGTGGGGGCGGTTAGCCCGTATTACAGGATCAGCAGCTAGTACTATAGGGAACTGCTATTTTTGGAAGGAGCCAGGTATCGAAATATCCTGTCACCCATGACACTGACAAGGAGCCCGCTGACGATTAACAGGCAGGCCGATATTTTGGTAAGCCCCAATGCCTCATTAAATAAAATAACCGAGCCGATTAAACCAAAGATGGGAACTAGCAATGATAAGGGCGCAACAGTTGAGGCCGGATATTTTTTTAAGAGGGAGTTCCACACCCAATAACCAAACAGGGTGGTGGGGTAAACCTGAAACAAGATTGATAACACCGCATTGCGATCTATTTGCAATATAGACTGTGTTACAGCATCTTGTCCCTGGGTGATGATGCCCAGCAAAAATAATGGAATGGGAGAAAACAGGCTCGACCAGACAACAAAGGAAAATAGGGTGCGGGTACCAGATTTCTTCACAATAATGTTGGCGATGCTCCAGCTAAATGCGCCAAATAAAATGAATGCCAGCCCCAGATAAGTGACTGAGCCATCCGTGATAGTAATGATGAGCAGCAATCCGGCGAAGGCCAGTGCAAATCCCCACTTTTTAAATAACGTAATTTCTTCCTTAAGCAAAACGAAACCGAGGAATACCGTGAGGAAAGCGCTGAACTGCAACACTAGAGATGCAACGCCAGCGGATACGCCAAAATAAATTCCCAGCGACACAATCCCCCACAACCCTACACCGAACATAAGGCCATAGGTGGCGACATATTTAAGCGCAACATCGGGTTTCGGGATAAAAAATACCAGTGGTATTGCACACAGCAGAAATCGAAAACCTGCCAGCGTAAAAGGGTCCAATGAGATCAGGCCCAATTTGATCAGGGAAAAATTTACGCCCCAGATGGCGGTGATGAGTACTGCCAGGAAAAAATCTTTAGGATGCATGCGACACCTGAAAATAATTAGTGGGTTTGACTAGCTAGTTCTGCCGCTAATTTTGCGCGTTGTTCTTGCGCTTTTCCAGCAAGCACATATCCAACGAGTTGGCCATTAGCATTCATTGCCCTGGCAATCATTCCCGTACCAATATCTTCTGTCGTCCAATCATTCACTGCTTGTTTCAATGTGAATACCAACGGCATCTGCTGGATTTTTACCGCCACGGGATAAGCACCCAGCGCAACCGCAGCAGGATTGCCAGCAAGGGTGGATGCCAAGGCGCGGGCCGACTGGATAATAGGGGCAACGTATTGGTGAAGGGCGCCATTGATTTCGGCGCAATCACCGAGGGTAAAAATATCGGGATCGGAAGTTTGCAAAAAATCGTTGGCAATAATGCCTCGATTCACACTTAATCCGGCCTTTTTTGCCAAATCAATACTGGGAGTAAGCCCCGCACAATTAACCACAATAGATGAATTAAATTGGCTGCCATCCGAAAGTTGCAAAGAGCGGTAATTGCGATTATCGGCAATGTTAACCACCTTGCGATTTGGAGTGCATTTAACACCGGCAGTTTCCAACGCATTTTTAATATAGTGGCACAGCGTCTTGGGGAATAATTTCATCAAGGGTTCATCTTGTGGATAAACCAGGTGCGCGTTGTAGCCGGATTGCGCAAGGTCGCTGGCAAGTTCACAACCCACTAATCCCGCTCCAATAATAGCGACTTCACTGGTTGGCACTAATTGTTCGCGCAATTGCTTGTAGGATTCCAGTGAATTCAGGTGAAAAATTCCGGCCGTTGTTGCGCCGGGAATATCAACCGGCGTTGCTCCGGTTGCCAATACCAGCTTGTCATAGGCGATGTCGCTATCCGTTAGCTGCACAATTTTTTTATCTGCCTGAATTGCTGTGACCCATTGGTTAGGAATCAGGGTGACATCATATTGGCTCGCCCATTCCTTTGCCTGGCTGGTTGTTAATTTATCCAGCGCAATATTGCGGCTCAACGCCTGGGACAAATTGGGTTTGTAATACTGGTCTGCATTGCAGGCGGTTATCACGGTAATCCGATGCTCCGAATTTAATCGGCGCAATGATTGGATTAACGAAAAAGCGGCAATGCCTGCACCTATAACAACAATATTCACCTGATCTTCCTTATGCATACTGCATTAATATCCGCGATGAGGATTTGAGTTTATGGAACGTCAGCGCAATCACCAGAAGCGCAAATAATGCGAGTACACCAAACAGGGTTTTAGCTTGGGTTTCATTGCTGGTAAGGCCTACCAACAAACCTGCTAGCGGTAAGGTCAGCTGATTAAAAAACACAATTAAGCCAATGGTTTTACCCAGGTGGCGTTTGGGTATCCACAATATCCGCTCTGTGCGGATAAAAATATTGAACCAGCCACCAATTGCATGGATGGCCACATAACAGGCGAGGTATAACCAGAAATGATTGGCTCCGCTAATGACCAGGCCGCACATAACAACGGCAAGATAAGCAAAAATCCCGAGGTGGAACGCGGTGGTGCGTTTTAAAAAAAATGGGACAGCCAATAAGCTGATAATAGTAAATACGCCGGTGATTGTTTGTAATAATCCGAACTCACTGGTAGTGCGGTCAAAATAACCGGTGGTAAGCGCGGCCCCGGTAGCGAGCGTCACACCAAAAATCAGGTTAATGCTGATGCTTAACAACATCAGGAAAATTAAATTATGGCGCACCCTGATAATGCGCCAGGCCTTAACCATGTCATTGCTAACCTGGGTAACCAGTTTGCCGGTTCTGCGCGAGGGAGCAACCGTATTGGGAATATTTAATTGCAATATGCCAATAAAGGCGGCGGAATATAAAACGCAAACCAGTAATAAAATGTACACGGCTTCGAACTTGGCCAAGACAATTGCGCCAATAATGGGGCCAAGAATCATTGTGCCTTGTTCCAATGCCTGGAGTTTACTTTGCGTTTTGGATAAGTCCTGGTTGCCCACTAGCCTGGGGATCAGCGACTCGAGTGAAATATACGATTGCGCATAAAAAAATGCGCTAATCGCCATAAACGCAGTGAGTGCAATAAAGTAACCTGCCTGGAAAAAATAAATTGCTGCAAATACCAATAAACACGCAATGGCGCGCACAGCATCTGCTGCCAGATAAACCGCGCGGGAGCCAAGCCGGTCGCTCAGCGAACCCGCTACAGGTAACGAAATTACTCGCGGCAACCATTCGATAAAAAATGCGATACCGGACAGTGCCACAGATTTTGTCTGCGAGTAGATAATGACGGGCACAGCAAACAGCATTATCTGGTCTGCCAATGCCGCCATAAATCTGGAGATAAATAAACGTTGGATAGTAGGATTGTTCACAAGTATTTCCAGGTTGTTATCGCCTTAGGCGGGCTCAGTCACGCGATGGGCTGACACAGTGACAGCCGCAAACAGCGACTGCATAAAATGTTTCAGCTCATCACTGTCTTTTCCCTGCACCAAACCGGCGATAGGTACTTCTGTTGCTTGATATGTAATGTGTTTGGTGAGTGCTGCCTGAGGAGAAAGTTGATTCCAGCGGACAACTTGTGGATGTTCACGGAAATCAGATTCGCCATTGATATGGCAATAATCCCCGGCCAGGTGGTGGCCTGGAAACACAAACCAGCCATATTTGGCCTTGCTTTGTTTGATCGTTAACGCAGGTTTATTGCCCAAATAAATTTGCAATTCAACAGACGGCATATGAATACCTGTTGCGTGCTCAACGGTATCAACAACATCCGCACCACCAACACGATTGGCAAGCTCCAGGAACACCAATGCGTCGCCACGTTGAATGGCCTCGATGTGAAAACTGCCGTTGGCAAGGCCAGTGGCTTTCAATACACGATCAACCCAGTGTTGATGTGCCTCTGTTGTTTCCAATTGGTAGGAACCGAGTGGATCGCCCACAGTGTAAGCAAGGCAGGTTCCAAGGTAGCGACTGGCTAGCACCAACTTTAACTCGCCATCGACAACCAATCCGTCAAAATGCAGTATGTCGCCCGCAACAAATTCTTCTACTTGAAAGCCGTTGTAATTTTTCTTGTCGATAGCTGCAATGCCGGTTGAGTGTTCTGTGCAAGCCAAGTGCAATTGTTGCGGCGAATTATAAATTTGTACATTTTCGCTGGATGCGCCATCTACCGGCTTTAATACAACGGCGTCGGATAATAATTCCGGTTGTGCGAGAAATTCATCCAGCGACAGGTTTTTGGGAACGGCCAATCCAGCATCACTAACACATTTTTTCATGACCAGTTTGTCGCGCACCTTGGTGACGTCGGCAACCCTTGCTCCGGCAATGTTACATTGCTCGCGTACTTTTGCTGCATCCAGTAATTCGTATTCAGACAGTGAAATCACTAGATCAAACTGAATATTATGTTGTTTGATTGCAGCGATGGCTTCCAGGTAAGTCGCCTCTTTGCCCAAGCGCGTCCAGCGGGTACATTGAAGATCCGTGGGGACATTTGCGAGTGCTTGTTCTGTGCCCAGATAAACAACGTGATGCTGCGCATGATCAATGCCGCGATGATAATTAATTTTATGATAGGGGATACGATGTAAAATCAGGATGTTCATGATTACCTTCCTAGGCGAGTAGTTGTTCAGATTCTTGCAAGTAACGATTTAATACCTGGGTCCAGGCCGAGCGGATAATGTCGAAATAGGGCTTCAACTGGTTCGCGTCCAATGAAGAGCGAATCACCAGTGACGCAATAAAATCACTGTTATCCCGTGGTGGGAAATGCAGGAATTTATTTTCGGTTGCGATAGCGTCATAGCTGATCCACTCAAGCTTTTCAAATACCGCAGGGTAGCGTTCGCTGAATTCAGATTTTAAATCCTCGATCAGCAAATCCAGGTTATTTAATATCGACCCGGCCAGCATAGGCGCTACCGGCGGCAACATTATGGTCATTGCGCTGCCGCTAGCTACCAATGGTGCTTGCTCATCCTCAGGTACAACAACAGAATCAACCCAGCGGGCATAGAGGTTCTGTTCAAATACAAGGCTTGCGAGTGTCCATATTTTCATTCCCGCCGGACGGCGATTGGCTTCTACAACGGCGGCTTGTGAATTGTCATCACTCACCAGGATTTCATTGTGGAATGCGCCTTTTGATTGGCCCACAATCAAATTTGCCAATCTGCCTGCCTTCACAATGACAGATGTCCGTGCGTCACTGATGGCGGCTGGAACCAATTGCCCGATTTCGACTGGATAGCGGCCGCGCACCGAAAATTTCTCGGTAATGAAATGGTGTGCACCAATTCCATCAAATGAATACTCACAGTGATAGGGAATGAGTTGCTCTGCGATGACACCGGCTTTCATGTACATATCCACTTCAGCCAATGCTTTATTGCGTTCTGATTCATCAGGGTTACGCAATACGATAACACCGCGGTTATTGCCTTCCTGTTTTGGTTTGATTACCACGCCGAGCGGATTGCGCTCGATAAAATCTTGCAGGCTTTTAGAGTCGTGAATTTCCTGGTAGTCGGGTACAAACAATTGTTGGGCTTCAAGTAGTGCACGAATTTTTTGTTCCTGTTCGCGGTATTGAAACTTGCAAAATGCATTGCGTGCAAACAGTGCCGAATCGGTATAGATCTCCAGGGCTTCTAATAAATCAGCGCCCTGATGTACCGCGTTGTCAGAAAAAACCAGACCCGCCGTAATTGTAAATGTGCTTTTTTTAAGTTGGATCAGTGCACTATTTACAAAATGGGTATCGAGTGGATCAAGGTCAATGACAAGGTCCGCTATTGCATAATCCTTTTTTCCTGGCTTTGGCCGTATCAACACCAGGGCCATTTGGTATTGGTCATTAACGTAATTTTTAATTGCGCGAACATCTTCAATGCGCGATAAGTTGTAATCGACGATCAAGAATGCGCGTGAGTGCTTTGCGATATTCATATCTATTCCTTCATATTTAACGAATATAGTGTTTGCAAACAAATGTCAGGCTGCGCCTTGGTTCAAGAGTGCGTAGCGAACATTTAGCAGCGTTTTTGAAGCTGTTAATAATTGATCATAATGTTGGGATATCATGTCCATTGAGCCACCCCATAAGGCTTGCCCAACAAAATTTTCCTTGGCTTCTGATTGGAATTCCGTGCCGGGTTTTACCAAGATCTGGCAGGATAATGGCTCAGGTGAAATCGCAGACTGGATAACATCATCGACAATTCCCGCTTCGCCAAAATAAATTCGGAAAAAGGTTGAGCGATTGCTTGGTGATTTTCCGTTTTTGTGTAAATCAAATTGCTCCAGGGTATTGCGCCAGGATTGTTTTTCATCAGCTGGGCACACCAGGGTCTGTAGCCATAACTTCAACATGGATGAACCCTCAGTGAAATACTCCACGCTGGGTGAAATCAACGCACCGCCAACACGTGGATTGATTTCAATAATCTCCCATTGGCCTTTATCGAATTTTGCTTCCACATGGAAACAGCCTTGGTCGATATTGAGCGCAGCAAATACTTCTTTCATCCAATGGATGCCTTGTAGCATGTCACCTTCGCCAAAGCTTATTGGTGGGCATACACAGGCGTTTTCCAATGTGGTCATTTCTTTTGCGGAGGTTTCGACTTTTTCATGGATGGCGATGGTATAAAGTTCACTGTTAACCACCATAATTTCAAAACTGGATTCGACACCATTAATAAAATCTTCAACAATAAAATTATCACCTTTATCAAAGATGGAACGATAAACAGTATCTTCCATCCACTCCTTTTGAATTGCCTTTATATCTTGCCAGCTGATATTGCGGGTCAAACGGAATGTTCCAAAGGATGCGATTCCATGGCGTGGTTTAATAAATTTTTGCGCATTTTCCTGCTGATATTGCATAAGTAATTTTTCAGTCAGGGGCTCGGCAACCACCTTGCTTAATCCATGGCTAAAAAGTTGTTGGCGTAGTGCCAATTTGTTGGTCAGGAGCTGCACCCGGTTTGCTGACAGATCGGGAATGCCCAGTGTTTCATTCGCTTGTGCCATAAGGGAGCGATAACCTTCCCATACACTTATGCAGGCTTTTAATGCAATGTCCTGTTGCTGCAGAAAAAGAATGGCGCTCTCAACGTCTGACCAGGTGAGTTCATGCTTGCCGGTAACTTGTACCCAGTCAGCCATTTTTTCCAGTGTTTCTATGCGGTGTTCATGCCCGTTATCCGGGTGTGAAGACAGGATATACACTTGCAGGTTTTCATTGGTAACCAGTGGGGCAATTTGGTCTACAAATGAATAACCGCAATGACTCAGGATAAGAACGCCATTTTTTTTCATGATGCTTCCCTTACGCTGCTTCGCTTAATTTCAATTCAACAGAAAACTCGTTATTCATCTCTACAAAGAACATTGCAAGAATTTTTTGGAATTCTTTTAAATATGCTTTCAAGTTGACGATATCGTTTTCGCTGTTGATTAAATAACGCAAGCAAGACCATACCATGGCCGGATGGTCATGATTGGTGTCGGTATGCGCATGGGCGATTTGTCCTGCAATCATGTCTTCACCGAGGATTTGTTTTAATCCTTCAAGCTTGGCCGGCTCCAGTTGTACGTTGCAATATTCAACCAGGTATGAATAGGCAACAACTCCCAAGGGGCCTTCGTGATCGAGCAGGTAGGAAAAGAAACCGACCAGCATTTTGGTTGATAAGGTTGGTTCAATCTTGAGGAATTTTTCACGCGTAAATCCGGATTTAATTAAATCCTGGATAAACATTTCATCATGAAGCATTTCGTCGCGTTCATAATCGGCCCAAATTTGTGCTGCTTCCGGGCTTTTTTTTGCAATTTCAGCAATGGCTTTTGATTCCACTACGCGTAGCAAACGAATGCGCAACGCTGTTTCTGCAAGGCCGCGTTGATAATAGGCCATGTTGAAATCTTCCTTGCGTTTATGTTGGTCGGTACCGGGTACAGTCGCCTGCCATTCCTTGATTTGCTGGTCGATAATTCCATTAATTTCTTCGCGCAACATCACCGATTGGGTTGGATTTAAAAAGGGTTTGTCGCGGCCAAGGCCTGTATTAATACATCTGTTACTCATCGTATATCTCCTTATGAATGGATAGTTAAAAATGCAATAGTTAAAAAATTAGCCTGCTTTTCTCAGCGCAATTGAGCCGCCGAGATTGCATTGGCATGCAAGGCGATATTCGTCTCCGGAATAGCCGAGGCAAATGAGAAAGTCTTTTTCTTCGGGGAGTGGTGTGCCTAAATGTTCGAGCCCCTGTGTTATTTCAATTACACAAGAACCACAACAACCAGCACGGCAACTGAAGGGGATTGAATTAATTCCCATTTCTTCAATGGCGGTCAGATTCGAGTTTTTCGGTAGCTCAATTTTTTCATGAGTGTCTACCAACTCTATGGAGCATAAAGTGATTGGCATGATTGTCCTTAACTATTTGTAACGCTAAAAATGGTAGATCCCTTAACTGGGCAGCTAATATTTCACAAAATTTATTTCAAAGATGTTAAAACTTGTAAAATATTTTTTGAGCCTTTGTGTCTTACTCAAAGCGGCGCGCATCCTATAGCAACTAAAAAAATAAAGTGTGATTTTCTCTGCAAAAAAATGTAACGAAAAATTTTGTTAAAGGTTTACGTGCCAAAAGGTTGTGGAAAAAATGAATTGGATCGCAAAAATAACGGAGATAGTTTTTGGGTGGGGAGTTGCCTATTGGTTAATAAAACTTCACTTTTGGGTGCTTTTTTATCTTTAAGGCAGCTGATGTTAAATTTTATTTTTTGTGTTTAGGCGACAACTGTTTGTGGCTGCAGAGGATTTTGCAATTCTGTTCTGCTGGAGTGAAGGGCAGTTTTTTAAAGCTGGTTTTAGGGGGCGGGGCACTTTTAAGTGCGTAAAAATAAAAACGCCTGCTGTTGCAGGCGTTTTTATCGTATCGGGAAAGGTTTAGAATTTTACACTGTTGGAGTCTTCACCAAACCAATGTTGTTTTTCATCGCCGCGGGCATATTCAACGGTAAAGCCGGAGTTGCCAAAGCCCTGGAAGTAGGATACGTGCACCTGATGCTCGCCTTCGTTTAAAAAGATCAGGCAGGGTTGGACGGTGTAAGGGCGGTCCCCCAGATGTTCACAAATCATTTTCCCATCAATACTCAATGAGAAACCATCGTCACTGCCCACCAAAAAGCGATAGGTATCAGATTGTTTAACCTTGATTTTGTGGTCAACATCGACAAAAAAGTCATCGCTATAGGTGGCGATATTGCCGAGCTTTGGATGGCTAAACCGGCTTTTGTCGAGCAGGTTCAAGCGGTCAATCATCACTTCGCGAGTAAATTCGATATCGCGTTGCTGGTAAATGTTGGTAATGCCAACACGGTTTTTGCTGATCACCAGTTTCACTACCGGGTCGACTGTCACCGGTGTAATGCGCACCAGGATAATAATAACGACCAGTGCAATAAGTGCAGTGAAAATACTGTTTTTATTTAATAAATGTTGGATATTCATGATTATCTCACTACCTGTAATTTCCAGAAGCTGAACCAGTTGCGCAATTCAAATTGGTCTTCGGTTAAGCCAAAGCCATAAGTGAATGGAGAGAAGAACGCAAATATGGCAATGACCAGAAGGGCAAACAGGCTGGCATTAATAATGGTGTGTTTATTGTTGGCGAGCACTTCATCGCGATAGATATAGTTAAATACTAGTGCGAGATTCACCGCGCCGAACAAGAGTGGCACCAGGTAGTGATAGAGATACATAACCCGTTCGATTTGCAAAATCGCAATCATGTAACTGAGGTATAAACCAGTGAAGGCGCAGATCCAGTAAAACAGTTTTTCGTCTTTAATCGGATTGTTGTAAATAAAGCGTCCGATGATCAAACCGCTCGACAAAATAATCCCGGCAACTACCGAGAACCACACAATGGGGTTGCCGATCAGGTATTTGTATTTGGTGAGGGTTTTGCCATCGACGGTGTTTTTGTCCCAGCGATAGCTAATGGTTTTGCTGGTCAACGGCCAGTTCATAGCATAACTGCCATTTTCATCCGGCTTGCATTCATCCAGGCGGGGTACACCATCGGCGTATTCCGACATATATTTCCAGTTGTCGCGCATGCCTAATGAAAAGGTCTTGAGCGACCAGGTATTACCCATGCGAATTTGGTTGATGTATTCCGGTGAGGCTTTGTAGGAGCGATCCTGGTGAATCTTGGTGCCCATACCGATATGTACATAAAAAACGGCCAGGAATACTGCGGCAACAGGAATGACGCCTGATGGTACGGTGGTCGCGAGACGTTTAAGCAGAAGCTGCCAATCCAGCTTTTTAATTGCGCTCCACTGGTCGATACCAAATAACATTGCAAACAATAACAGCAAAATAAATGCGTTTACTTTCACTGCAATCGACAGGCCTATCATCACACCAAGGATGGCGTAGTGCTTGAGCTGGATTGCTTTTTGTTCATGGATAAATTGCGTAGCCGTACGCACAAAATAATAGAGCGCGCCCAGGATAAAAAAGAGCTGGATACCTTCAAGCATGGCGGCGCGTGAGTGGATGACTAGCGCGTTATCAAAAATAACCATGCTGGTGAATGCGGCAGCTAGCCAGGAGCGCTGGGTAATGCGATTGAGGATGCCGTAAAAAAACAACACCGAAAACGCCATCATGATCACGGAGGGCCAACGGAAACCTTTGTACGTCATTTCCGGCGGCGCGTTATCGCCGGTTAAATAATCGGTTTCCAGCAGTTTGGCTTTGTTGACTTTTTCGTTGCCACCAAAGAGCACTTCACCCACTGCCATCAGCATTTTGCCCAGCGGTGGGTGCGGCTCCATATACATCACGCCATCGATATGTTTTTGCGCAGATGCAACGTGATAGTTTTCGTCCCAAAACATGGCTTGCGGTGTGCCGTAGTAAGGAAAATAAATGCCCAGTGAAATTGCCAAAATAACAGCGGGATAAATAAATCGTGCGTAGGTCTTTAAGAATTTTTTTAAGGAATTGTTCATGATGTCTGTTGTTATGGTTAGTGTGATTGTCAGGAATTATTTTTTGCGCAAACCTTTACCGGTTGCCGCCCAATAGAGTCCGCCATAGATGTGTTCGAGAAATAATGCATCGCGATAGGTTGCTGGCATATGCCCGAGTGCGGTGTAAAACGCGCGGCCGCCATCGTAATCGTGATACCAGGCAATGGGGTGGAACTTGCCCATGCCTTCGCCTTTTTTGGTGCCCCAATCGGTTTTTGGATCATAGGTTTGCTCATCGACAGCCAAAATATAATTCAGGCCTTTAATGCGCTCTGCGCCAAATTCATACCATTCATCGGTCCATAAAAAACGCTCCGGCATACGTTCAACGCCGGGAAATTTACGATTGGTAACGGTGAGCTCAGCGGTCTGGATGGCGGGGTGGATATGGAAGGTGCGGCCAACCATTTTGGTATACCAATCCCAGTCATATTCGGTATCGGATGCGCTGTGGATACCGACATAGCCTTTGCCGGAGCGGATAAAGCGCTCCATGGCTGCTTGCTGTTCATCGTTGAGGATATCGCCGGTGGTCAGCAGGAAAACGACCGCCTGGTATTTTTGCAATTTTTCATCGTTGAAAATGCTCGCGTCTTCCTGCCAGTCAATTGTGAAGTTGTGCCGCACCGCCAGCTCGCGCATGGCCGTAACCCCTTCATTGACGGATTCGTGATGCCAGCCATTGGTTTTGGTGAAGAGCAATACATTGAACTGCTGTGCGTGGGCATTCAGGGCGGTACAGAGAAATGAGCAGGTCAGTGCAAGGGATAAAGCGATTCGTCTATACATACTATGTCTCGCTGATAGATTGTTATTGTTGTCCTTGGTTTCTTTTTATCTTTTTTTGAGCCGGCGCCATCATAAGCGATACAAATTTATAGGCAATAAAAAAGGGCGCAGATAGCGCCCTTTTTAGCCTGACCTATGGGTTGTGAGAACTAGACCTTGCGGCGGCGCAACCCGCCCAGTCCAAGCAGGCCGATTGCCAATAACAGTAGCGAGCTGGATTCAGGGACATCTACCGGAGGCCGATCCACGGTAATGCCTTTGACCTTGAAGTAGTCGGTGCTCGAGGTGAGATTTTTATTGGGGCCTGAATAACCGCCCAATTTATCGTTGTAGGCACCGATCAGCCAATATTGGGAAGAGAGCCCGGGCAGGTTAACTGCGCCGCTATTGGAGCCATAATCCACGTTCTTGTAATTGCCTGCTGACTGCCAGCCATTGCCGATCAGGTCTTGCCACTTTTTGCCCAATAGCGAGCTGCTGTTAAAGCTGCCGACACCATTGAACGCGAGGATAGACATATCGCTATCGCCACTAATCCAGCCCAAATCGACGTTGAGGAGTTCGACTATTTGGTCGAAGGAGAGTAATAACATATCGAAATCACCGCCTTCGTTATCCACCGCGTGGTTGGGGCTTTCGGCTTTTTCAACGCCCAGGCCGTCCCACTTGCCCACATATTCTTGCTCAATCGCCTCAACCAGGCTGGTAGTGACGGGATTCCACTCTTTGCACTGGTTATTGCGACCATATTTTTTGCAGGTTTGGGGGTTGGTTTTAAGGCCATAGGACCAGCCGGTAACGGACAGGCCTATGCCATTTGTGGCGTAGTTATATTGAGTGGCGTAGGTGCTGTTATAGATGCCGTTGCGGGAGTCGGGGCTGAGAAGGTTGAAGTTAATCAAATCCGCATAAGCTGTACTGCTCAAGCCCAAAGCTATCGCAAGCCCTGCGAGTAAATGTTGGATGTTGCGCATGATGAAAGTCCGTTAGTGGTGTGTGATGAAAGGTCCCATGCTGAATCAGATGCTAAAAGAGCAATTGTCGCGCCATTTTTGTAACTTATTGATTTCTGTTGTGATCCAGTTTGTGTTTTTGGAGGGCGGCATTTTTTTGTAAAAACTATCGACGCTTCTAGCTTCAGCGGCAATTTACTGCGATGGGAAAAACATGCGTAGTGCTATGGCTGAACTGAATAAACAGGCGGGAAATGGTGTGCGGATGGGGCATAAAAAAGCCCGGGATTGACCCGGGCTAAAAAGGCTTATGGTTAAGCGGAGAGTTGCTAGGGGATTAGGAAATCATGCTGTTTGTGGTTTTGCAGGGGCGCTGACGGAATCGTCTTCTTGCGCACCTACCGCAGCCAGTTCACCGGTCTCACGGGCGCGCTTGCCGTACACCAGCTCAAACAGTGGCGACGCCATCAAGGTAGTAACAACCGCCATCAGCACCATCATAGAGAACAGGGCTGGGCCAATAACGCCGGCTTGCAGGCCGATGTTGATAATGATCAGCTCCATCAGGCCGCGCGCATTCATCAGTGCGCCAATGCCCATTGCGGTGCGGTTATCTGCGCCACACAAACGGGCTGCGCCCCAGCAGGCAACACCCTTGGCAACGATAGAACCCACCAGGATTACCGCTGCAATTGCCAACAACTCGATATTGTTAACCATGGTGAGTTGGGTATTGAGGCCTGAGTAAGTGAAGAAGATCGGGATCAATACGATGACGACAAACGGTTCCAATTGGCGTTTGATTTCCTGGGTCAGTTTGCCGCGCGGCATAACCGCACCCAACAGGAATCCACCGAATACCGCATGCAAGCCAATGGCATCCGCAGTAAACGCAGAGAGCATGAACGCCATCAGCACCAGGGCAAATATGGTTGGGCTAAGGGTCTGTTGTTTTTCCGCAGCACGGGCAAGAGGAGCAAGGAGTTTGGGGGCAACCAGGATCATAAAGGTCGCAAAGGCGATACCACCGGCAATGGTTTTAACGGCTACTTCAGGGCCGGCTCCAAAGGTTGCCAGAACAATCGCCAGTACACACCATGCACCGGCATCATCAATAGCACCGGCAGACAATGAAAGGGTGCCGAGCTTGGTTTGGCTCAGGCCACGCTCATGGATAATGCGCGCCAGCATGGGGAATGCGGTGATGGCAATACAGGCGCCCATAAACAAAGTGGCGCTAAAGGTAGTGGCTTTCTCGGAGAAGAGGCCGGGTACTGTCAGCAGCCACGGAGTAATCGCAATAGCCACCAGGAAGGGGGCTGCCATACCGGAGATGGAAACTGCGGCAGCGCTTTTGAAATTGGATTTGAAGTGGTCGCTGCGGAATCCCAAGCCTACCAGGAACATATACATTCCTACGCCCAGTTGCGCGCCCACATAGAGCACGCCTTTCATTTCAGTAGGAAAGAGGGATTTTTGCAGTTCGGGCATTAACAGTCCGAATAGGGATGGCCCAAGGATAACCCCGGCAATCATCTCCCCGACAACCTGGGGCTGGTGAAAATATTTTTGTCCGGCCCAGCCTACCAGACGGCAGACGGCAAGGATTACGAACATTTGCAGGAAAAACACAACGGAGAGTTGGGCTGTTGACATGAGCTACATCCGATTTTTTATTAATTGATAATTGTTATGGGCACTTTGCCGCGACAGCGGAAAGAGACCGGGGTATTTAAAATGCGGTAGAAGGGGATGACAATTCAAACCCTATAGATTTTGCCTATAGTCTTTGCGGAGGCCCTGTGGCTTTGCCTCGGGCCGTGCAAACGGGCACACTGTGCGCCATCACCTTACCTTGAGTTTTCCATGACCCTGACAGAGTTGCGCTACATCGTCATACTTTCGGAAGAGCAGCATTTCGGACGTACAGCCGAGCGCTGCCATGTGAGTCAGCCGACCCTGAGTATTGCGGTGCGCAAGCTGGAGGAAGAGTTGGGGATCGAGTTGTTCGAGCGCACCAAAACCAAAGTAGTACCCACAGTGCTAGGGGAAAAGATTGTCGCCCAGGCGCGCGAATTATTGGCCAATACAACGGCGATAAAGTCCCTGGCGGAGGCCGGTAGAGACCAACTCAACAGCCCATTGGCCCTGGGCGCCATTTTTACCATGGGCCCCTATCTGCTGCCGCAACTTATCCCGCATCTGAAAAAACAGGCTCCCGCCATGCCGCTCTACGTGCAGGAAGATTACACCTCCAGCCTGCGCAAAAAGCTGCGCGATGGCGACCTGGATATCATCCTGGTATCGCTCCCGTTTAGTGAATCGGATGTGGTGACCCAGGAGTTGTTTGAGGAGCCGCTGGTAGTGGTAATGCCGCAGGCGCACCCATTGGCGCGCAAGGCAGAGATCATGCCGGCAGATATCCCCCCCGCCGATTTGCTGTTGCTGGGCGAAGGCCACTGTCTGCGCGAGCAGGTCCTGGCTTTACATCCCGATTGGCAGCAGGCGTTCGATGGGCAGCCAAAGCGCTACGCTGCCGAAGGTAATAGCTTGGAAACCCTGCGCTATATGGTGGCGGCCGGATTGGGATTGGGGGTATTGCCTCGCTCGGCAGCAGAGGCGGGGTTATGCGCCGCCCACCGACTGGTGGCCCGCCCACTCGTTGGCGGCAGCCGCAAGTTGGCCTTGGCCTGGCGCGCAAGCTTCCCGCGCCATAAGGCAATCGATGTACTGCGCAAGGCGATCCAGACTTGCAGCGGGGCCTACTGGAATTTCACGACCGAGCCAGATGCGGTTGAGCAGACTATGCTCCCTATACAACGCTGGTAATTGCTGCTAATTATTGGAAAAGATCCTGCTATGAGTGCGAGCATGAATCCACTGAAAAAAATTGTCATCCTCGGTGGCGGTACCTCCGGCTGGATCGCCGCTTCCATGCTGGCGGCCCATCTCAAGCGCGAACTTTGCGAGATTGAATTGGTGGAATCGGAAGAGATAGGTTCCATCGGGGTGGGGGAGTCCACCATTCCGCCAGTAGTTCGCTTGATCACCAGCTTGGGAATTGATGAAGAAGAATTCATCCGCGAGACTCAAGCCTGTTACAAACTGGGCATCAAGTTTGTTGATTGGCGCCATAAAAACCAGTCTTATTTCCATCCTTATGGAGCCCTTGGCAAACGCATCGGCTCGCAGGATTTTTACCAGTGCTGGCTCAAGGCGACCATGGAGGGCGAGCAATATGATTTGCAGGATTTCTCCCCCTGCGCCGTGATGGCGGCACAAGAGCGTTTTTTCCCGCCGTCCCAGGCGATGAATACTCCGATTGGTGGTGCCGGTTACGCGGTACATCTGGATGCAAAACTTGTGGCGGCCTATTTGCGCCGCTATGCCGAGGCGCGCGGTGTCCTGCGCAGCGAGGGCAATTGTGTGCAGGTGCTGCGCAAAGACAACGGTTTTATCGAGGCGCTGGAGTTATCTGATGGGCGCAAAATCCACGGTGATTTTTTTATCGACTGCTCGGGTTTTAAAGCGCTACTGATTGAAAAATCGCTCGGCGTTGAGTTTGAGGATTGGTCACATTATTTGCCCTGCGACCGCGCCATAGTGGTGAAAACCCAGGTGGCCGGTTCGCGTATGCCCTATACCACCGCCACGGCGCGCAAAGCCGGTTGGGCCTGGCGTATCCCGCTGCGCAATGGCACTGGTCACGGTTATGTCTACTCGAGCAAGTTTTGCAGTGATGCCGAGGCAAAAACCACGCTACTGAAAAACCTGGATGCCCCACGCATCAATGATCCGCGTGTAATCCACTTCAATACCGGACGGCGCAAGGAGTTTTGGAAAGATAATTGCCTGGCGCTGGGTTTGTCGGGGGGATTTATCGAGCCACTGGAATCCACCGCCATCCATTTAATTGCGCGCGGCATGGATTTCTTTTTGCGCTTTTTCCCCGATGCAGATTGCGAGCCGAGTTTGCAGCGTGAATATAACCGCCGCATGGGGGCTGATTATGAAGAGGTGCGCGATTTTATCGTGCTGCACTACTGCGCCACCGAGCGCGACGACAGCGACTTCTGGCGCTGGTGCAAGACGATGGAGTTGCCTGATTCATTGCGCGAGCGCATCGACTTGTTTAAGGGGCATGGGATTTTGCGGGAAGATAACGATGAGTTATTTCGCAGCACCAGTTGGCAATCTGTGTTTGAGGGTATGGGCATCCGCCCACAAAAATACAGTCCGCGCGTCGATAACCTCGATTTTGGCCAGATTAATGAAACCCTGAAGCTTGCACGTTCCGCCATTTTTAATATGGTCAAGAGCTTGCCATCGCACGATGCCTATTTGCAGGAGCATTATGGGGCGGCGACAGAGCCTCCCAAGCCTTGAAGGCTTGAGTCTTAGTGCGCGAATCCTTCATCGACAGGCGGCTGAACTCGTAAAGCTAATTCGGGTCAACACCAAACCGCAACCGGGTAGGGTGCGGAAATTTAAATCCATTATTGATATAGGGCGGGTACATGAGTAAGCGTGGCATCACGGTACTGATAACGGCATTGCTGTTGATCAGTTGCAGCATGAACGATGGGCGCAGCTATGTCGAAACCCAAATGGCCGAGACATTGGAAATAGAGATTTTGCCTAACACGAGCAAAATGTTTACCTATCGCCTGCGCTGGCCGGAACCGCCCAACCAGGCGGGTATTGAGCGTGGGGGTGGTCATCCGGGGGCGCATCATGGCGGAGGCATCAAAGTGGGGCGCGATACCTACGAGCGACTGCTGGTTAATACTGCCTACGTAGTCGAGCATTCCGGTTATTGCCGTGAAGGCTTTTTTGAATTGGATCGCCGGGTTTCGCCGATGCATTTGTGGGTGCGCGGCGAGTGTAAAGATGGTGCGACTCCTGAGGATCAGCAGGCATTTGGCACCAAACAGACGCTAACCCCCGAGCATTGGCGCAAACCTTCCTGAGGTCGGCACCGGACCTGCACAAAATAATTGCCATCGACGGCTGTTTTTTGTGCAAGGCCGGCTCATAATTCCTCATCTGTAGCTCCCCTTGTTGTCTTGCTAATGCCCTTCCAAGCGGGTAATATCCTGCGCCCATTTGCCTAGCCTCTGGATACCAGGGGCTTTTTTGTCTGGGATGTGATTTGGCGCGGCTTTCGCATGAGCATTGCCTCTCTAATAACGCACTCCCTTGATAGTGATTTTTGTTGAGAATCAGCCTATGACCACTGGCCTCTACCAGATAGACGAGTTCAAAGATAACTGCGGTTTTGGTTTGATTGCCCATTTGAAGGGCAAAACCAGCCATCGTCTGCTCAAAACGGCAATCGAAGCCCTGACCTGCATGACCCACCGCGGTGGTATTAATGCAGACGGCAAAACCGGTGACGGTTGTGGCTTATTGCTGCAAAAACCGGACAGCTTCCTGCGCGCAGTGGCTAAAGAAGCCTTTGGTGCGGAGCTGACAGCTATCTATGGTGTGGGTTCTATTATGCTCAGCCGCGACGACGCGGTTGCTGAGTCTCAACGTGCAATCCTGTCTGAAGAGCTGACCAAACAAGGTTTGGTTGTGGCTGGCTGGCGTCATGTTCCCACCGATCCTGAGTGTCTGGGCCCTATCGCCCTGAAATCGCTGCCCACCTTTAATCACGTATTTGTAAATAACGCTGACCTGCCGATTGAGCAGGTGAATGCCAAGCTGTTCGTGGCGCGTCGCAAGGCAGAAATCCGTCTGGCAGGCGACAAGAGTTTCTATGTGGCCAGCCTGAGCACAACCATCCTTTCCTATAAAGGGTTGATGATGCCGGTGGACCTGCCGCGCTTCTTCTCTGACTTGGCGGACGAGCGCCTGGAAACGGCTATCTGCGTATTCCACCAGCGCTTTTCTACCAACACCATGCCGGTGTGGCCATTGGCCCAGCCGTTCCGCATGCTGGCGCACAACGGCGAGATCAATACCATCGTGGGCAACCGCAACTGGTCTGTTGCGCGCACACCAAAATTCATCACCCCTTTGCTGCCTGAGTTGCAAGAGCTTAAGCCGCTGGTAAACCGTACCGGTTCCGACTCATCCAGCCTGGACAACATGCTGGAAATCCTGACCCTGGGTGGTATGGAGTTGCACCGTGCCATCCGTATGCTGGTGCCGCCGGCATGGCAGAACGTTGAGAACATGGATCCGGATCTGCGTGCCTTCTACGAATACAACTCCATGCACATCGAGCCTTGGGATGGTCCTGCTGGCCTGGTAATTACCGATGGCCGTTACGCAGTATGTACCCTCGACCGCAACGGTCTGCGTCCTTCGCGCTGGGTTATCACCAAAGACGATATGATCACCGTGGCCTCGGAAGTGGGTGTGTACGCCTATGATCCAGCCGATGTAGTGGCCAAAGGCCGCCTTGGTCCTGGCCAAATCATGTCGATCGATACTCTGACCGGTACCCTGCACAGAACCCAGGATATCGACAACCAACTCAAATCGACCAAGCCCTACAAGCAATGGCTGAAAGAGCGCGCATTGCGCATTGAATCGACCCTCAATACCGATGCCAAAGAAAACGGCCTCGAAGGTATTGAGCTGAAAGCGAACATGAAGATGTTCCAGGTCAGCTTTGAAGAGCGTGACCAACTGTTACGTCCTTTGGCTGAAGGTGGTCAGGAAGCGGTTGGCTCCATGGGTGACGATACCCCTATGGCAGTTCTGTCGCGCCAGCAGCGTTCGCTGTACGACTACTTCCGTCAGCAGTTTGCGCAGGTAACCAACCCGCCCATCGACCCATTGCGCGAAGCGATTGTGATGTCGCTGGAGACTTGCCTTGGCCGTGAGCTGTCGGTTTATGAGGAGCATGCGGATCATGCTGACCGGGTAATCCTCAGTTCGCCCGTGCTGTCACCGGAGAAATTCCGTGGCTTGATGGCGTTGAAGCGCCCGGGTTACGACCAGCAAACATTCTCGCTTTACTATGATGCGGAAACTACCAATCTGAAAGCTGCCCTGGGCAAGCTTTGTGATGATGTGGCGGCTGCGGTTAAGTCAGGCAAAGTGTTGATCGTGTTGAGCGATGCCGGCTTTAGCAAAGGCCAGTTGCCTATCCATGCCTTATTGGCGGTAGGTGCTGTACACCAGCATTTGACTAATGTCGGCCTGCGTTGCGAATCCAACCTGATTGTTGAAACCGCTTCTGCGCGCGACCCACACCAGGTTGCCGCGTTGATCGCCTACGGCGCGACAGCGGTGTATCCATACCTGAGTTACCACGTGCTCAACGACTTGATTGAGACTGGCGAGTTGCTCAGCGATGTGGATTCTGCCTACAAAAATTACCGCAAAGGTATCGACAAAGGCTTGCTGAAAATCCTGTCGAAAATGGGTATTTCCACCATTACTTCCTATCGCGGCGCACAGCTGTTCGAAGCGATTGGTCTGTCCGAAGAAGTGATCAATACCTGCTTTGAAAGTACACCGAGCCGTATTGGTGGTGCACGTTTTGAAGAGCTGGAAGCAGACCAGAAAATTATTGCCCAGACCGCATGGCTGGATCGCAAGCCGATTATCCAGGGCGGTTTGCTCAAGTATGTGCACGGTTCTGAATACCACGCCTACAACCCGGATGTAGTGCAATGCCTGCAAAAGGCGGTGCAAAGCGGCAACTACGCTTTGTGGCGCAACTATGCCGATCTGGTCAACAAGCGTCCGGTATCCATGCTGCGTGACTTGCTGGCCATCCGTGAAGATGCCTGTAAGCCTGTGCCTTTGTCAGAAGTTGAGCCTATCGAAAGCGTGATCAAGCGTTTCGACTCAGCCGGTATGTCGCTCGGTGCCCTGTCGCCTGAAGCGCATGAAGCCTTGGCTGAAGCCATGAACCGTTTGGGCGGCCGCTCCAACTCCGGTGAAGGTGGTGAAGATCCGGCGCGTTACGGCACCATCAAGACTTCCAAAATTAAACAGGTTGCGTCTGGCCGTTTCGGTGTAACCCCGGCTTATCTGGTAAACGCCGAAGTTCTGCAAATTAAAGTCGCCCAGGGTGCAAAACCCGGTGAGGGCGGACAGCTGCCCGGCGGTAAGGTAAATGCGTTGATCGCGCGCCTGCGTCACTCGGTTCCCGGCGTGACCCTGATTTCGCCGCCACCGCACCACGACATCTATTCGATCGAAGACCTGGCGCAGTTGATCTATGACTTGAAACAAGTTAACCCCGATGCGCTGGTATCGGTGAAGCTGGTATCTCGCCCTGGCGTAGGCACCATCGCTGCTGGTGTGGCCAAAGCCTATGCGGATCTGATTACCATCTCCGGTTACGACGGCGGTACGGCGGCGAGCCCGTTGACCTCGATTAAATACGCCGGTTCGCCGTGGGAATTAGGTCTGTCCGAGACTCACCAGACCCTGCGCGCCAACGACCTGCGCGATAAGGTGCGTGTACAAACCGACGGCGGTTTGAAAACTGGTCTGGACGTTGTTAAAGCGGCGATGCTTGGTGCGGAAAGCTTCGGCTTTGGCACTGGCCCGATGGTCGCGCTCGGCTGTAAATACCTGCGTATTTGCCATTTAAACAACTGTGCGACCGGTGTTGCTACCCAGCAGGACAAGCTGCGTAAAGACCATTACATCGGCACCGTCGAAATGGCGATGAACTTCTTCAAGTTTGTGGCGGAGGAAACTCGTGAGTGGATGGCGCGCCTCGGTGTGCGCACTCTGGGCGAATTGGTTGGCCGCGTTGATCTGCTCAAGATCCTCGAAGGCGAGACTACCAAGCAACAACAACTGGACTTAAGCCCGATCATCTATACCGACGATTACCTGGCGACCAAACCGCAATTGTGTGCTGTCAGCAAGAACGAGCCATTCGATAAAGGCGAAACTGCCGAAGCGATTATCAAAGTATTGCTGCCTGCGATTGATGCCAAAACCGGCGGTGAGTTTGAGTTCCATATCACCAACTGTGACCGCTCCATTGGTGCGCGTATCAGCGGTGAAATCGCCAAGCGCTATGGCAACCAGGGCATGAACGACAAGCCCATCAAGCTGAAATTAACCGGTATCGCAGGCCAGAGTTTTGGTGTGTGGAACGCCGGCGGTCTGGATATGTATCTCGAAGGCGATGCCAACGACTACGTCGGTAAAGGCATGGCAGGCGGTAAATTGGTGATCCGTCCACCGCGTACCTCCAGCTTCAAATCGAACAAAACCAGCATCATGGGTAATACCTGCCTGTACGGTGCGACTGGCGGTAAATTGTTTGCGGCCGGTACTGCGGGCGAGCGCTGTGGTGTGCGTAACTCCGGTGCCCATGTGGTTGTGGAAGGCGCGGGCGATCACTGCTGCGAATATATGACCGGCGGTGTCGTAACTGTACTGGGTCAAACCGGTGTCAACTTCGGCGCGGGTATGACTGGCGGTTTTGCTTATGTATTGGATGAGGCCAACGACTTTGTGGATCGCTACAACCACGAGTTGGTTGATATCCACCGTATCAATACCGAAGCACTGGAAGCGCATCGCCATCATTTGCGCACTGTGATCGAAGAATTTGTGCAAGAGACTGAAAGTGCGTGGGGCCAACACCTGCTGGACAACTTCGATGACTACATCGGCAAGTTCTGGCTGGTTAAACCCAAGGCTGCATCTTTGGGTAGTTTGTTGGTCAGTTTCCGCAAGCGCGGCGAATAACTCCTGGTGACGAGTGAGGTCAAGATCATGTCAGCACGTTTAAGCAATGACTTTCAGTTTCTCGATGTGGGTCGCCAGGACCCCAGCAAGAAAGATATAGAAACCCGCAAACGCAATTTTGTGGAGATTTACCAGCCCTTTGCCAAAGAAGAGGTTGAAGGCCAAGCGCATCGCTGCCTTGAGTGTGGTAACCCCTATTGCGAGTGGAAGTGCCCGGTGCACAACTTCATCCCCAACTGGCTGAAGCTGATTTCTGAAGGCAATATTTTTGAAGCGGCTGAACTTAGCCATCAAACCAACTCCCTGCCAGAAGTCTGTGGTCGTGTATGCCCACAAGACCGTCTGTGCGAAGGTGCTTGTACCCTGAACGACGGTTTTGGTGCGGTAACTATCGGTAACGCCGAGAAATACATTACCGATACCGCCTTCGCCATGGGTTGGAAACCGGATATGTCCAAAGTGGTTTGGAC
Organism: uncultured Cellvibrionaceae bacterium; assembly: GCA_964542655.1. GTDB lineage: Bacteria > Pseudomonadota > Gammaproteobacteria > Pseudomonadales > Cellvibrionaceae > Cellvibrio. The sequence continues at coordinate 56,512 of CAZIWB010000014.1, read as the reverse complement.
GAACAAGAAAGTCGCCATCATCGGCGCTGGCCCAGCGGGTATTGGCTGTGCCGACGTGTTGGTGCGCAACGGTGTTAAGCCGGTGGTATTCGACAAGTATCCGGAAATCGGTGGCCTGCTGACCTTTGGTATCCCTGAGTTCAAGCTCGAAAAGAGTGTGATGAGCCGTCGCCGCGAAATCTTTACCGAAATGGGTATCGAATTCCGCCTGAATACCGAAGTGGGTAAAGACATCAGCATGGAAGAATTGCTGCGCGATTACGACGCCGTATTCATGGGTATGGGTACCTACACCTACATGAAAGGTGGTTTCCCCGGTGAAGACCTGCCCGGCGTTTATGATGCGTTGCCATTCCTGGTTGCCAACGTAAACCGCAATCTTGGTTTTGAAAAAAGCCCGGAAGATTTCATCAGTGTTAAAGGCAAGAAAGTTGTCGTGCTTGGCGGTGGTGATACCGCGATGGACTGTAACCGCACGTCTATCCGTCAGGGCGCCAGCAGCGTGAGCTGTGCTTATCGCCGCGACGAAGAAAATATGCCCGGTTCCAAGCGCGAAGTTGCCAATGCAAAAGAGGAAGGTGTGCAATTCCTCTACAATCGCCAGCCAGTAGAAGTCGTTGGCAATGGCAAAGTGGAAGGCGTTAAAGTGGTCACCACCCAATTGGGTGAGCCAGATGCCAAAGGCCGTCGCAGCCCGGTAGTTATCCCTGGTTCAGAAGAAATCCTGCCCGCCGATGTAGTGCTGATCGCCTTCGGTTTCCGCCCGAGCCCGCAGCCCTGGTTTGAAACCAACGGCGTTAAGACTAATGACTGGGGTGGCGTAGTTGCTCCGGAACAGCAGCAGTTCAAGTTCCAGACCAGCAACCCGAAAGTGTTTGCCGGTGGCGATATGGTGCGCGGTTCTGATCTGGTGGTTACCGCCATCTGGGAGGGGCGCGAAGCGGCACAGGGCATTCTGGATTACCTGGAAGTTTGATCCACTGCCTTGATTGTGCATTGACCCTATTGGCGGGTATGGCTTAGGCTCCTTTCTATAGTCTATAGCAAAGCCCGCTTCGTAAACCCCGCAGCTGCGGGGTTTGTTTTATCTAAATAGCAACAATAAATTGTATCGAACGACCAGAGCCATTGGCTTGAGGATAAGAGCATGACCCAACTCAAAAACGACCGTTTTCTCCGCGCACTGTTAAAACAACCGGTGGATGTCACTCCGGTATGGATGATGCGCCAGGCCGGTCGCTACTTGCCTGAATACCGCGCCTCGCGTGAAAAGGCTGGCGATTTTATGGGGCTTTGCACCAATCCTGAGCTGGCTTGTGAGGTTACGTTACAGCCGCTTGACCGCTATCCTGGCCTGGATGCGGCAATTCTCTTTTCTGACATCCTCACCATTCCCGATGCCATGGGACTCGGCCTTTATTTTGAAACAGGTGAGGGGCCAAAATTCAAAAAAGCCGTACGCACTGAAGCTGATGTAAATGCGCTTAAGGTGATTAACCCCGAGCAGGATTTGCCTTATGTCGTCAATGCCGTAAAAACCATCCGCCGCGAATTGAATGGCCGTGTTCCGTTGATCGGTTTTTCCGGCAGCCCCTGGACCTTGGCCACCTACATGATCGAAGGTGGCTCCAGCCGTGATTTCCGTCGTGCGAAAGAAATGCTCTACAACCAGCCGCAGCTGATGCATCGATTACTGGATGTGCTGGCGGATTCGGTCACCGCTTATCTCAACGCGCAAATTACTGCCGGTGCACAGGCGGTGCAGATTTTTGATACCTGGGGTGGTGCCCTGTCCCACGCTGCCTATCAGGAGTTCTCGCTGAAATACATGCAAAAAATCGTTAGCGGCCTGATCCGCGAAAATGAAGGCCGCCAAGTGCCGGTTATCCTGTTTACCAAAGGTGGCGGTCAATGGCTTGAGGCCATGGCGGCAACTGGCGCTACAGCACTAGGGTTGGATTGGACTACGGACATAGCCGCTGCGCGCGCGCGGGTCGGTAACAAGGTTGCCTTGCAAGGCAATATGGACCCGACTATTTTGTATGCATCGCCCGAGCGGATTCGCACCGAGGTAGGCAGCATTCTCGCGGCCTATGGTAAGGGTTCCGGGCATGTGTTCAATCTCGGGCACGGTATTACCCCTGAAGTTGATCCTGCCCATGCAGGGGCGTTTATCAATTCCGTACATGAACTTTCAGCGCAATATCACCAATAAGCCCACTACCTTGTAGAGGGCTTATTTTGCCTTTAATCTGCAATCTCTGGCATGGCGCATATTTCTTGATTACACTCGGCGTAATATCACGGTTTTTTTTAGGAAGAATTAAAACCTGAGTGGATCAGGGGAGTTGGCAGATTTCCCTATGCGCCCGGTTTGCTACCGGCAGATCCCGTTCTAATAAAGCTGATAATTCGCACCTAAGGGTGATATGGGGAATAGGCGTGGGAATAAAGCAGGTTAAAGTTGACGTCAACGAGTTAACCATAGGTATGTATGTATCAGGGCTGGATCGACCCTGGTCGCAGACTCCTTTTCCTTTGCAGGGTTTTTACCTGCGCGATCTGGGTGAAATAAACCAGCTCAAAGCGCTCTGTAACTATGTATTCATTGATGTAGAAAAAGGACGTGGCCCGATTGCGGCTAATCTCAAAACTATTGCCCCCTCTGCTAAAAAACCAACCACCCGCGAGCGGGTGAGCTCATATAATGACTCGGTTGCCCCACTTAAAATCCAGCGCGGCCTTTATCGCGAAGTTGAGCCGCTGCAGCGCGAAGTCAAAAAAGCCCGCCAACTCCATCAAAAAGTCTATGGCGCGGTAGTTGAGGTGATGGATCAACTGGAGAAAAACCAGTTTGACGCCCTCTCACTCGGTGAAACCAAACGTGTTGCCAGTGAAATGGTGGATAGCGTACTGCGCAATCCCGATGCCTTTACCTGGCTCTCCCGTGTGCAAGAAAAAGACGAATACACCTACAGCCATGCAGTGCGTTCATCAGTGTGGGCAATTCTATTTGGTCGCCATATCGGCTTGCCCAAGCGCGACCTGGATGTATTGGCGATGGGCGTGCTGCTCAAGGATGTGGGTAAGGTCATGCTGGATCTTGCTTTGCTGTCCAAGACGGAGCGCAGTGCTGAAGAAGAACAGCTATATGAAACCTTTGTGGAGCTTGGCTGTGAAATTCTGCGCAAAACCCCGGGTGTTGAGCCGCGAGTAATCAGCGTAGTGAAAACCCATTGCGAGCGCCTTAATGGCAGCGGTTTTCCGCAGGGTTTGTCGGGTGACAAGATTCCCCTGCTAGGCAAGATAGCCGGTATCGTGACCTTCTATGACCACGTCACCAATCCGCGTGGCTCGCGTCATCCGATAGCACCTTCCAAGGCGGTCGCCAAACTCTACGAATTGCGCAATGTTGAATTCCAGGAAGAGCTGGTTGTTGAGTTTATCCGCGCTATTGGTTTGTACCCTACGGGGACCCTGGTGGAATTGAGTACTGGTGAAGTGGCGGTCGTTGTTGAACAAAACTTTGAGCGCCGCTTGAAACCCCGTGTCATCGTTGTGCTGGATGCCTATAAACAACCGCTTTCCGAATACCTGTTGCTGGATTTATCGGAAGACGATAAACGCAAGCAGGAGCTGCTCGATTCAGGCAAAAAATCCCGCTACGAGATTGAAAAAATCGAAATCGCGCGCGATTTGGAGCCCGGCAGCTACGATGTGGATATCGCCGGTATCCGCGATCACTATCTGATGAAAAATGAAAAGAAAGGTCTGATGGCACTTTTGAGTCGTTTGACTACGCGCAATTAAAACGAGTATTAGTCGTTTTGTGAGGATCATAAGTCTTGTGCCGATAAAAACCGCAAGTTGTCACTTGCGGTTTTTTTATGGGCCGATTTTGTGGGATCTATTGTTATGCAAAGGTTTTGGCCTTATATCGGCATATGTGCGCCATGCCAAAGTTATTGCGTAACGCTGGGGGGTACGGGTTACAATCAGCCCCCTCTTGCAGGCCGCCTCATGGTCAACAAGTTGTTTTTATGAGCAATATTCATGAGCCTGACCAATCTGCGGCGATGAGTTTGCATGTTATTAATTAATGAGAGTTAAATGATGTTTGAATGGTTGGCAAGTCCGGAGGCCTGGGTTGCATTGGCAACATTGACGGCATTGGAGATTGTTTTGGGGATCGACAATATTATTTTTATATCGATCCTGGTAGGCCGTTTACCCGAGCAGCAACGCAAATTTGCACGTACTGTTGGCTTGGGCCTGGCGATGCTTACACGTCTGGCATTACTCTTTTCGCTCGCCTGGATTATGGGGTTAGTCGAACCTTTCTTTACGGTATTCGGGCATGGGGTTTCCGGCCGCGACATTATCTTGATTGGCGGTGGCCTCTTCCTTATCGCCAAGGCTACCCATGAACTCCATAGCAGCCTTGAAGGTGCGGCTGAAACCGAGCGCAATGTTGCTGCCCACGGCTTGCTGGTGGTGTTGGTGCAAATTGCAGTCCTGGATATTGTCTTTTCACTGGATTCGGTTATCACCGCGGTGGGATTGGTCAGCCAGGTGCCCATTATGGCAACGGCAATTATTATTGCCGTGGGCGTGATGTTATTTGCAGCCAAATCAATAGGTGAGTTTGTTGATACCCATCCCACCATCAAGGTTCTCGCCTTGGCGTTTTTGGTCGTGGTTGGTTTTGCCTTGTTGATTGAAGGGTTCAATATACATGTGCCCAAAGGCTACATCTATTTCGCTATGGCCTTCTCGCTCGGAGTAGAGCTAATCAATATCAAGATGCGTAAAACCATGGATAAACCCGTTGAGCTGCGTAAGGATTATCCTGGCAGCCAATCACGGGACGATGAGCCGCGCGAATAACGCTGCGGCGCAGAATAAAAAGGCCGGTCATAATGACCGGCCTTTTTATTCGTGCTGTTTTTTACAGGCGTTGTTCTGGATCAGGTGCGGCGGCGGCTGGCTGCAAATAATCCTAACAATCCCAAACCCATCAATAATGCTGCCCCTGGCTCGGGCACATCTTTTGGTCCTGATTCGACAAGGCCGACAGTAAATCCGTGCCAATATTCACCTTGGTCGGCGACCCAACTGATCGAATTAAACGTACCGATAAATTGGATAGCTGCATGCAGCTCGCGTCCGGTCAGGGCGTCACCGGCGCCCAGTGTGTAGCTGCCATCCCCCCAATAGCCAAGCCCTTCACTCAGTACAGTAAATGGCTGGTCAAAATCGTATGTCACCGGTACGCCATACTGCCCTTGGCTCACTATGGCAAAAATAGGGTTAACCACGGCTTGGGAGAAGGTGAGGGTGTTGGTTACGCCATACAGCGACATGGCAACCATCTCGGCAGGGGTGGGGGCATTATCTACCAGGGCGCTGGCGGTGTAGGGTAGGTTAGCGCCTTCAGTCCAATAATTGGTACCAGCACCCAATTGCGCAAAAGTGACATCGCCGGTGTAGCTCAGGTTAACACTGCCGATGTTGCCTGAAGCGGAACCTGCAGCGCCGGTGGTTGCACTGGTCCAGTCAGTCCAGTTGACCAAGCTTGCAGAGGTAATTTGTGATGCGCAAATTGAACCGAGCATTAGCATTTTTATGGCAAGGTGTTTCATCGTTCAATCCTCATGAGTGTCGCTGAAATAGCGATACTGACCTGCAATGCCTGTGCCGCTGCATTTGTCTTGGGAAATGAGCCAAAAAATCAACGACATAATCTCGGGGGGAGAAAAGCGTATGGCCCAACCTGTAAAAAGGATCGACGATTTGGATGAGATGCGGGAGAGCGGATGGGATGCGGACATGAAGATACCTGTCCGCACTTTTATCTAGCGTTTATCCCTTAATGGGGGAGCGTTTTACCCAGGTGTTCGCCCATTTTGGTGGGGGTGCCTGCGCGGAATTTCTCATCCCAGCGTATCTTGTCTTTGGCAAACAAGACTATGGCGGTTGAGCCTAATTTAAAGCGGCCCATTTCATCACCTTTGTTGAGTGTGATGTTTTGGTAAGGGTAGAGGGAGGTTGCTGTTTCGCGGCTGGCAAAGGGGGCGATTTGCCCGTCCCACACAGTCTCGATACCCGCCACAATCATCGCACCCACCAATACAACGGCCATGGGGCCTATATCCGTGTCGAAAATCGCCACCGCACGTTCGTTGCGGGCGAACAGGCCGGGGACATTTTCCGCAGTCACTGTGTTGACCGAAAATAATTCGCCGGGGATGCTCACCATGGCGCGCAGTTTGCCGCTGTAGGGCATGTGTACGCGGTGGTAATCGCGTGGCGATAAATACACAGTGGCAAAAGTACCATCGGTGAATTCCGCAGCGAGGGCTTCATCGCCACCGAGTAATTCCAATGCGCTGTAACTTTGCCCTTTGGCCTGAAAGATGCTCCCATTGATAATCTTGCCCAGTTGGCTGATGGCGCCATCAGCGGGGCACACAATGGAATCGGCAGCGCCATCAATAGGGCGGGTGCCGGGTTTCAGGGCGCGGGTAAAGAAATCATTAAAGCAACTATAGGCTAGCGGGTTTTCTTCGGCGGCAAGGCTCATATCAACCTTGTAACGTTTTACAAACCAGCGGATAAACGTGTTTTTAATGAGTGTATTGTTGGTGCTGGCCAACCAGCCAGCGGCGCGCGAAAGTCCCTGTTGCGGCACCAGGTGTTGCAAGCGGATGAACAGTTTTTCATTCATGTATTTTTAAAATTCCTGCAAGGGCGATGCGCTGCCTGGAAAACGAAGTACTGCGAAAATACAGCGCAGCCTGAAAATAGAGAAGGCCGCAGTTTAACAAACTCCCTGAGCTTGGGCGAATCATGCCGGGTATTGATTTTGCCAACGGGAGCCTATTCCTGATGAGTGAAATTTGTTCAAATCGGCCTGCGAATAACGATTAACCAAGGAGACTATTATGGATCGGTTATTACCCTCTGTCGGTGCTGTATGTTTGTGGTTGTTATTGCCCTGGGCGCAGGCCCATGAGGGTCACGACCATATGCCCGTCACTATGAAAAAAGCAGTAGAGATTGCCCTGGCGACGGCGCAATCCTACAGCCTTAAACCACCGCCCTTCGGGCTTCCACAATTGGACCAAAGCTGGCGTGCCCTGCCGGAAAGCGCGGCGCTGATTTACGAAAACGGCCGCGGCTATTATCTGGTGAGTGTGGAGAATCCGGCGCAGGCGAAAACACTTTACTTGCGGATTCTATTGGATGGCCGTGTGGATGCCGCTAATTTCTCCGGTGATTTTGTTTCATCTGCGTCGAGCAGTTCAGTCAAATGAGTCGGCATTAGGATGATAAAACCGTGGCTTTGTGGTCTTGGATGCCGATTTTTGCTTTCTCTGGCGCCTTACTTTTCTCTTGGTTTGACAGCGCTGTCGCATAAGTGGAACATCCTTGGCTCGGTTGTCCACTTGTCTACCACTTGAATGGGTAAGTATTGGTGGCTGACATAACAATAATAAGATGGTACGTGCTCTCTCCTATGATTTTGCTGTTCATAAGCACTCGCTGGACATCTGATTACGCTCGCCTCCCGGTGTGCTGGTATGGGGTTTTGTCGCCTGTTAATTAATAAGCGATTGCGCCACCTTACAGGTGTACCTGATGGCGATGGTGGTTCCCGGTTGCGGGGATCGTCTCTAAATCCGGTTAAGTGAGGAATGAATAATGAATAAGAATTTCATCAAGAATAGTGGCTTGGGCGCGGTGTTACTGGCCTTTTCCGCGCTCAGTTTCGGGCATGGTTTTGTCGATAGCCCCGGCGCGCGTAATTATTTCTGCGGTAAGGTGACCAAGCCCGATGAGGTTGCAAATGGCACTGCCAAATATCCTGTGTGCGGTGATGCGTTTGCGAGCGATTTCAACGGTGGCTACTCCTACATGAGCGTGTTGAATCACCACCAGGGTCGCAAGGTGCTCGGGCCGGTATCCAAAAATGTGTGCGGGTTTGACAGTGAAACCTGGAAAGGCGGTAAAACGCCCTGGGATAACTCCATCAACTGGCCAGTCAACAATATCAATTCAGGTTCCCTGGTTTTTTCCTGGGATATCAGCAATGGCCCGCACTTTGATGACACCTCGGATTTCCGCTACTGGATTACCAAACCCGGTTTTGTCTACCAGGTCGGGCGCGAGTTGACCTGGTCGGATTTTGAGGATCAACCCTTCTGCGACTTGCCTTATAACGACGATAATCCGAGCGCCTATCCCAATGTGCGCGCGGAAAAAGCAACTGCGCATATCCATACCACTTGTACCGTACCTTCGCGCACCGGTCGCCATGTGATTTATGCCGAATGGGGCCGCGAACCGCCAACCTACGAGCGTTTCCATGGTTGTATCGATGTGCAAATCGGTGGGGGTGGTGCCAGTTCAACACCGGCGAGTTCGAGCCGCTCCAGTGTCGCGCCTGCTTCATCCAGTCGCTCCAGTGTTGCGGTCAGTTCGTCGAGCCGTTCCAGTGTCGCACCCAGCTCGACTCCTGCGTCCAGCTCTGTACCTGCATCCAGCAGGGCCGCCAGTAGTGCTGCCAATAATGGTGGCTTGAGCTGCACTTATGTGGTTAGCAATTCCTGGGGCACTGGTTTCACCGGTGTTGTCCGTGTGACCAACAGTGGTACAGGCACCATTTCCGGTTGGACGGCAAGCTGGCAATATTCAGGCAGCAACCGTATCACCAGTTCCTGGAATGCTAACCTGACCGGTACCAATCCATACTCTGCAACCAACCTCAACTGGAATGGCACCCTTGGGGCAGGCCAAACAGCGGAGTTTGGCTTCCAGGGTAATACCAATGGCGGTAGCGTAGAGACCCCGGCAGTAACTTGCCGCTAATGACTCTGGTTCATTAAGGGCAAAAATAGCAACCCGCAGGAGCCCAGTGCTCCTGCGGGTTGTGCTTGTTAATCCTTTTTTGAGGTGTTGTGTGAATCGACGGGATTCCAATCATTCCTGGTCCCTGTGGCTTATCTTGCTGGTTTTGCTGATCCTGGCGCTTGCGATTTACCTGCACTCCAGCAAGGTTGCGGTGCAGGAAACTCCCGCAATAATTCCGGAACATTCAAGCGCACTGCATACCGAAACCCCATCGCCGAGAGATGTTAAAACCTCCGTGCCTGTGAGTCCCGGAACCCCGGAAACTCCTTCAGTGATAAACGATACCCCGGTTGGACTGGATCCTGAAGCTGCGCGCACGGCCGTGCACAAAGTGGAAAATGGCGTTTATGAGCGGGCGACTGCATTGTTTGAGCAGGAACCAGTTGATGGGGAATGGGCCGATGCTTACGAGCAATCGCTGCGCGAGATGTTTTCCCAACACCAGGGATTGCAGCGGGTCAGCATCAATAGCATCAGTTGCCACACCAGTATGTGCCGGATTGAGGTATTCACCCCGCGCGATGCTGATGCCGATTTTTTTACCGCGATGTTTTACGACGCCCTCGCCACGTTTCGCGCGGGTGAATTAAAGGCCGAAGCCGCGATTGCGCGCCGTATGGAACAGGGCATGACCTCTGTCTATGTTGCACGCAAGGATTACACGCTTGGTTTCTATTGAATGCGTCTCGCTTGGGTTGTGGTATCTTGGCCGCCTCGAATGATGCGAGGTATCTGTAGTTGCCTTTCCTGGATAAACCTTTCCCCGTTTTGTTTTTTGCATTCAGGCATTGCCATGACTGAATGGTTTGGACTGAAAAAAACACCATCCCCGCCTGAGCTCGGGTTTGAGTATACGATCGCCCGCTCACCCCGGCGGCGCAGTATCAGTATTGAAATCCGCAAGGCGCAGGTCGTTATTCGCGCACCTATGGGCGCGGCGCAGTCATTGCTGCTGGAATTTTTGCGCCAGAAGGCGGCCTGGGTCAGGACAAAAATTCACGAACAACAACAAGCGCTGGAAACCAGGGTTGAACCGCGCAGCTATGCACAAGGCAGCCAGATCCCGTTTATGGATGAAACCCTGATGTTGGTGCTAGGCCGCGGCCCGCGTGCGGCCATTGCTCGCATCGATCAACAACTGCACATGATCTTATCGCCGCGCTCGCGCCTGGCTGAGGAAGCACAAATCCGCCAATTGCTCAGTCGCTGGTATCAACAGCAGGCGCTGGCCATCCTCACACGTAAAACCGCGCAATTAACGTCGGCGATGGGTTTGGTGTGTTCCCAGATCAGTATCAAGGCAACGCGCTCGAAGTGGGGGCACTGCACCAGCCGCGGCGCCATCCAGTACAACTGGCAGATACTGCTAGCCCCCGAGGCCATAGTCGATTATCTTGTCGCCCACGAAGTCAGCCACCTGCGCCACCACAATCACAGTGCGGATTTCTGGTCGCTGGTCGCCAGTGTCTGCCCAACCTTCAAGGCAGATCGCGCTTGGCTCAAGGCCCAGGGCGCAAGTCTCAGTTTATAAACTCCACAGGTTTTTTAGCATGAATGACATTATCGCGACCGATCCGCTCAGTGACGACCCCGCTGAAAATCTTGATCGTTTTATCGTTGAAGCCATGGAATTAGGGTGTGTATGGGGCCTTGAAGGGCCGGATGGCTGGGCACTGAGTGCATCTGAGGAGCACGACGATGTTGATGTAATGCCCTTCTGGTCGCAGGAAAGTTTTGCGCGGCTACACTGCCAGGATGACTGGAAAGGCTATAAGCCGGTAGCAATTGAGCTGGTCGAATTCCTTGAAGACTGGCTTCCCGGTATGCATGAGGATGTGCTGCTGGTGGGTATTAACTGGAATGAAGACCTGGACGGGGAAGAGCTGGAGCCTCTCGACTTACTTGAAGAATTTGAACTGGAGATGGGCGAGTAAGTGCGCACCTAATAAAAACCGTTCTCCCGGAATTGATTGTAATCATCATCTTCATCGCCAAATAAATGCATATGCAGGATATCGACTTCATAGCGTTTGGCATAATCATTAAGAATTTTTAAGCTGGCCATGGCCGGTGTCATGCTATACCAATAATTTGTTGTCTCATCATGGATTGCCAAGACAAACTCCAGCGTGCCCGGCACCATTTTGCGGGTGAGATGGCTGAAAATTTTGCGCTGTAATTGCAAGACCGAAAAATTAAAATCCGCGCACAAGCGCATTAATTGCGGATACTGGGATTCACGCCGATCCTGCAAGCGAAGGTCGCGGCTTGCGAATAATTCATCCGGGTTGATCAATGTTTTACACGGTGGATTTTGCATAGGTCTATAGTCAGTTAAACAAGGATAAAACGGATAAGCTGACCATCAATGGTCGGGTAACCCCAGCGGCGTTTGCTACTATTTTCCCGGATTATTATTGTGCTGATTGTTATTTTCCAAGTTATTTTACTGGGCTTCCTGCGTCGCACAAAAGACGAATACCCAGTAAAAAGAGGACGGATTAGACCACATTGACGCTAATGCGCAAGTGGTTGTATTCACATTTTTTGCCATTAAGGTTTTTTAAGGGAGAGAGCGATGACTTTTATTTCCTGCATGCAAAAAAAAATGCGTCAAATAGTAACAGTGGTTACTGCGATAAAAATTAAAACTGCGATCGCGGGTTTTTTTATAACCTGTAGTTTGGTATTGGCGGGTTGCTCAAGTATGCAGCCCAAGCTGGAGCAGCCGACGGTGAAAGTGGCTGGTTTGCAATTATTGCCTGCCCAGGGTTTCTCGCAACCGATTGAAGTGAGTTTATTGATCGCCAACCCCAATGATCGCGATTTAAGCTTGCGTGGTATGTCTTACACCGTAGGCATTGAAAATTTTGATGTGCTAAGTGGCGTGAGCGACCAACTACCGACACTCACCGCTTACCAGGAAACACCGGTAAAAGTCGTTGTTACCGCCAACGTACTGCAACTGGTTAAGTTGATAGAACACTTTAGTCGCAATGGCGTCAAAGAAAATGTAAGTTACAATTTTTCGGCCAAACTGGATTTTAGCGCATGGTTGCCCGCGCTGCGCATCAATGAAAAAGGTTCAATTCCACTCGCCGCCAAAAAGCAGTAACGGGCAGGTAAAAATAATCGATAACATTGTTGTTGCCTTATTATGACAGCCAATAAATTTTTTAAACCTATTCAAAAAGAGCAATCTGAATTTTGCATTTTCAGGATATTCAATGAGTGACGAAATAACCCTGCCTGAGGCCGATGAGCGTATAGCGCTCAAAGATTACACCGAGAAAGCCTATCTCGATTATTCCATGTACGTAATTCTCGACCGCGCTCTTCCACATATTGGCGATGGCCTTAAACCGGTACAGCGCCGTATTGTTTACGCGATGAGCGAACTGGGGTTAAAAGCCAGCGCAAAATATAAAAAATCTGCGCGCACTGTGGGTGATGTGATCGGTAAATTCCACCCGCATGGTGACTCGGCTTCCTACGAAGCTATGGTGTTAATGGCGCAGCCATTTTCCTATCGCTACACATTAGTTGATGGCCAGGGTAACTGGGGTTCACCCGACGATCCCAAATCCTTCGCGGCCATGCGTTACACCGAATCGCGCCTCACCAAATACAGCGAAGTATTACTCGAGGAATTAGGGCAGGGCACCGTTGATTGGCAGCCCAACTTTGACGGCACACTTGAAGAGCCGATAGTATTGCCCGCGCGCGTTCCCAACGTTTTATTGAACGGTACTACCGGTATTGCTGTGGGCATGGCAACCGATATTCCGCCGCACAATTTGCGCGAAGTGGTCAATGCCTGCGTGCATTTGATTGACAATCCGCAAGCAACCGTCAGCGATTTGTGCCAGCACATCCTCGGGCCGGATATGCCCACCGAAGCGGAAATAATTTCGCCGCGCGATGAGCTGGTTAAAATGTATGAAACCGGACGCGGCAGTGTGCGTATGCGTGCGGTCTGGCAAAAAGATGAAGAGTCGGGCGATATTATTATCACCGCGCTACCGCACCAGGTCAGCGGTGCAAAAATCCTGGAGCAAATCGCTGCGCAAATGCAGGCGAAAAAATTGCCGATGGTTGCTGACCTGCGTGATGAATCGGATCACGAAAATCCTACTCGACTGGTTATAATTCCGCGTTCCAATCGCGTTGATCTCGATCAAGTGATGCAACATTTGTTTGCCACCACCGAGCTGGAACGCACCTATCGTGTCAATATGAACATGATTGGTATCGATGGCCGCCCGGCGGTGAAGTCGCTTACCAAAATTTTGAGTGAATGGCTGAGTTTCAGAACCGTTACTACCCGTCGCCGTTTGCAACACCGTTTGGAAAAAGTAGAAGAGCGGTTGCTGCGTTTGGCGGCATTGATGATTGTATTCCTCAATGTGGATGAAGTGATTCGCATCATCCGTGAAGAAGATAATCCCAAGCCAGTGCTGATGAAGCGTTTCAATTTAATTGAGATGCAGGCCGAATATATCCTTGAAACCAAATTGCGCCAGTTGGCGCGTTTGGAAGAAATGAAAATCCGCGAAGAGCAGGATGCATTGATTAAAGAGCGCGATGGCCTGCAAAAAATCCTTGATTCAGCAGTGAAGTTAAAAAATCTGGTGCGTAAGGAATTGATCCAGATTGCCGATGCATTTGGCGATGACCGTCGCTCGCCGATAGTCGCGCGCGCAGAAGCTCAGGCGTTGACCGAAACCGAGTTGTTGAGTGTTGATCCGGTTACAGTTGTTATTTCGGACAAAGGCTGGATTCGCGCTGCCAAAGGCCACGATATAGACCCGGCGGGCCTGAGTTACAAAGCGGGCGACAGTTTCAAGTTTGCACTGCGCGGCAAGAGCAACCAGCAGGTTATCCTGATCGACTCAACCGGGCGCAGTTATTCGTTGCCTGCGCATAACCTGCCGTCTGCGCGTGGGCAGGGTGAACCTTTGAGTGGCCGTATCAGTCCGCCAAGTGGAGCAACCTTTGAAGGTGCATTGATGGGCCCCGACCAGCAGCGGGTGCTGCTCGCATCAGATGCAGGCTATGGTTTTATCGCCCGGCTGGAAGATCTCACCAGTAAAAACAAAGCGGGCAAGGCGCTCTTGACCCTACCGGATGCGGCGCTGGTTTTGCCGCCACAATTGCTTGATAATCCCGAGCAGGCATTGCTTGCTGCTGTCAGTAACGATGGTCGCCTGCTGGTATTCCCGGTGACCGAATTACCCGAGTTGGCGCGCGGTAAAGGTAACAAGATTATGAATATCCCTTCGGCCCGTGCAGCGGCGCGAGAAGAGTTTGTAGTTTCAGTCAATGTAATTAGCCCCGGACAGTGCCTGACCCTGCATTCGGGCAAGCGCCACATTACCTTGAAGATGGCCGATTTGGAGCATTACAAAGGTGAGCGCGGACGTCGCGGTAATAAACTCCCGCGCGGTTTCCAAAAAGTGGACAAGGCTGAGGTAACCGATAAGTAATCCGAAACAAGGGTGGTAATTCCGCCCTTGTTTTGCGCACAGTGTCTGTGCAATAAGGGCGTGACAAGTAGCAACAATAATAACGCAGGAGTTTTCATGAGCTCGAAAGACAAGCGTCGTCATGTGCGTACTTCCTTTGCTTGCCGCATTAAAATTGTTCACGATTCGGTGGGCGAATTGCTGGTAAAAACCCGCGATATTTCTGATGGCGGCGTGTTTGTTGTGCTTGAACCAGAGCAGATCCCACCTATAGGGACACTGCTTACCGGCCAGGTGCAGGGGTTGATGGACGATGCCCCGATACTGCAAATGGAAGTGGTGCGAGTCGAACCTGTTGGTGTTGGCTTGCGTTTTGTGCAAGAAGATTAATAGTGCGGATGTGTTAATGATCCAGGGGTTGTAATTACCTGCGGTTTAAATATCTCATGGCTTAAACACCTGATGACTTAAACAATGGGACAACAATAGTTTACTGATACCGCTGCAAAGCGTTTCCTTTTTTGGTGCTTTCAGAACCTGCTGCTTCCGTAGAATACGAATAAGATCCACAGCAGTGCGCTGAAAACTGAAGGAGTTTTTGTGTACAAGCTCATCTATAAAAGTCAATTTGTTGCAGGATTTGATGCGGATCAAGTCGTGGGCAATTTGGCGCAATTGCTCCAATTAAAACCCAAAACGATTCGCTTGGTGTTTCTCACTGAGCGCCCCAGCGTTATTAAAATCCTGGAGACCTCCGCTGAGGTTGACCAGTGGCGCGCCGCTTTTTTGGATGCCGGTGTTCATCTGGATGTGGTGAGCATTGCCGCGCCCGATGCCGACAGTATTGCCGATCAAATCGAACTGGAGTTGGAGTTACACAGTCTCGAAGATGAACTGGAAGATGAGTTTGAGTTGCCGCGTCAACTGCTGGTGAAAAAAATTCATGTCCGCGAAGCGAAACAAGAAGATGTAGAGGATAGTGTCGAACCGCCTGAGCCTGTACCGGTTGTCATCGTGGAAACCAGACAAGCTGCACCTGTCGTTCAGCAAGAGGAAACGGTAACTGCAACACAAGCGCCAACAGAAAATGTGGCGGAAGAAAAATCAATGGCAGAAAAACCGGAGCCCCTGCCGCCGGAAGCTCCAACCGTATCTGCTCCAACTGCCGTTGAGCCGGCACTGGAAAAAATTGGGGCGAATAAACCCCAATCAAAACCGGTCGCCGAAAGCGAGCCTATTAACGCTGAAGTTGATATTGAACCTGCAGACACTCCGGAGCCTGAAATAAAAATCGGAGACATTAAGGCTGAACTCGATATTGAAAAAGAGTCTGGAGATAAAGCCGCTTTTGAAGATAAAACTGGCTCAGACAATAAAACAGGATTGGAACTTAAAACCGATTCAGAAAATAAAACCGGACTCGAAGAAAAAGCAGGTACGAACACAGAGGTTCGTGCCGGACAGGAATCAAGCGAGGAAAATAAAGAAGAGGATGCTGCGCTTGAGGATGTCCATGCCGACGTTAATTGGCACAAATCTTCTTTCCTGTGGGGCATGCTGGTCATTGTATTTGCTATAGCGCTGACGGCATCCATCATCCTGTGGTTAAAACGCCCCTTGTGGGAACCCGCAACGGTATCGCCACAAACCGGACAAATTATTAATGCCCTTGCGACTGAAAACCTTTTTGCGTTAGCGCATGTGGATGTACCGCGCTTGCAGCGGTTGCCGGGTGTATTGCAATCGGCAGCGAGCATGGACAATGTGCCTGCACCGGTTGCGAATTTTTGGCGCAATCTGGAAAAAGCAGGAATCAAGATTGCGCCGCAATTGGATCAAGTCTGGATCGCTGCCTATCGCTCCAATAACCAGACCCAATCGCTCTGGGTGTTGACCGGTAAATTTAATACGGATGCAGTGCGCAACTGGTTGAAAAAAAATTATGTCATTGACGAAGATTCACCGCAGCAAATTGTATTTTCAACGATGGATGAAAATACCTGCGAAAAGCAACCGGCGATGATGGCGATGATTGAATCGGGCAGGATTTTGTTGGGCGCACCGGAGCGGGTTGCCGCGTTTCGTGGGCGCCTGGAAGCGGGTGCCCCGGCCGGGCGCGATATGGCAGATTGGCTAACGCTCAGTGAAAAACAAATGCTTAGCCTGGCACTCTTTACCCCGGCGCAGTTTGGTGAGGCATCCAGTGCAATTGCACTGACCAAATTGTCGGTCGATGCAAGCCAGGTGAAAGGTATTTACGTGGGTGTGGCACCACATATGTTGCCGCCCATGCTGGAATTCAGGGCGGTGATGACGGGAGGCAACCAGGAATTTATTGATAACGCCGAAAAAAATATTGGTGCGCTCCTGACCAACGTAAAAAATACTATTGGGCAAGATTGGCCGGAAACAGTGCCTATTTATGAGCGGATGAAGCTCAGCAAAACCGGAGAGCAATTGCGGGCGTCGGTATTTTTTGATGAAAAAATACAAACGCAGTTGCAATTGTGGAGTAGTTCTTTGTTGGCGCGGACTTTCCCCATGGGCGATAGCACGGCAGAAATTCCACCAGAGCGGCTCGATGAAAGGCCGCGTGTATTCAACAATTTGTCATCGACAGGACTGCCGGATTTTGCGAGCAGCAAACATTTGAATCCCTCCTTTATCGCGCAAACCAGCAGTGGTCCCTTCGGTGTGGAGATCAGCAGTATTGATGCAACAGAGCAGGGCGTGGTGCTCACGCTTGATGTCAATGCTTTTAATTTACCCAATCTTGGCAAGGCGGCCGACAGCATAGAATTGCGCATTACCGATATTGTTGACCACCAGGATCAGTCACTGCTGGCAGCTAAAGGTTGCGATGCAACAGGCGCGCGTCAGCTTGCAAAAATCAATATGGCTTACGATGGTGCTTATTTCGAGCAGGGGCAACCCGTGGCTTACATCGGTATCCAGGGGACAAAAAAAATCCGGCTGCCGGAAAATATTAATATCTCCGATATTGGCGCGATTAAAGGCGAGCTTAGCTACAAATTACCGGTTAAGGTGGAGCGCCTGAAAGTGGATCTGCCCTTAGCGGGCAAAGTCATTAACGCGCAAGGTATGCAGTTGCGATTCCTCTCCGCCAGCGCCAGCCGTTTGTATTTTCAGCACACCGGCAATAGTGATGCGCTCTTGCAGGTGAATGCACTCAATGCCGATGGCAAAGTGTTGGCGACAAGCAATACCATGCAGGGCGCGAGCCTTATTGCAACTGGCGCTACCACCAGTATTGATGTGCAGGGCAGTGTTGCGGCAGCGGAAGTGATAGTGGCGAGCAAAGTGGAAAAACAAACCTATCCATTTAGTTTTGGCCGTATCCAACCGCCGGAAAAAACCTTCGCCCAGGAAAAGCCAAAACCGGAATTATTAACGAGCGCATCATTGACTGCACTCAAAAAAGATTCCCCGCCAGAGGATATTAAATATCCCTACCAAACGCCGCAGCAAACTATTGTGGCCGGGCCAGCGTTGATTGCCGTGAACCAACTCAACATCCAGTCGCAGCAGCTGACCTTGATGGCCGATATCTATATGCGCAACCAGCATCCGCTCACCCGCCAACTCAGCGCTGCGCGTTTTGTGATTACCGAAGTAGAAGATTCTGCCGGCGAAATCCACGCCGTTAATTATCAAGCGCCTGTCGCGCTGGAGCACTCGGGTGGTTTTTGGGCCGATGGAAAATATCAACCTGATCCAACCCAACCCTGGTTACGCGGCCAACTGGATTTACGCGAGCAGGATCTGGGCGTAAGTGATGTTGTGGCCTTCTGGGGCAAACTGGTTTTTTTGGCAGCGGCTGATCCGGTTGCGATTCAGTTACCCTTCCAATTTGGTATGCAATGGAATGGTGCCGAGTCCTCATTTAAATTGGCGCGCTGGGAAGCAGGGCGTTTGTTATTTGATATCCATGGCAGTTTTCCCGAGTTGATGGGCATTACCGCGCTGGATGACAATGGTGTGGTGGTAAGCCAGGCGGCTGAATTGCGCAGCAACCTTGGTGTGAATCAGGTCGAATTGCCGGTGAATCAGCGGCCAGTGACGATTGAATTCAGTATTGCACGCAATCAGCAAACCGCAGAGTTCCCGTTTGAGATGCGCACCCTGCAATAATCGTATTGAGTGACGGGTGTTGGCCATGAAAAAAATAAATGTCATAGGTGCATTGATTGGTCGGATGCTATTGGCAATATTTTTATTGCTCCCGGCCGGCGCCTCGGCGGCGGTCGTTATTTTGTATCACCACGTCAGTGATACCACACCCAAATCAACCAGTATTAGTCCTGCGCAATTTGAAGTGCAGATGGATTATCTGGAAAAAAATAATTTCACTGTAGTGCCGCTGCTGGAACTCACTGAAAAATTGCGCAAGGGTGAAAGCCTGCCCGATAAAACAGTAGCCATCAGTTTTGATGATTCCTATGTCTCCGTGTACGACTCTGCTTATCCGCGCTTGAAAAAACGCGGCTGGCCCTTCACGTTTTTTGTGAATACGGATTCCGTCAGCACCTCCAAATTATTCGTCACTTGGGATCAATTGCGCGAGATGTCAAAATACGGCGTCACTATTGCCAATCACACCAGCAAACACAATCACTTGCCGCGCCGCGAAAAAAATGAAACTGCGCAGCAATGGCGTGAGCGTATCACGGCAGAAATTACTAATGCGCAATTAAAAATAAAACAAGAGATTGGCAGTGCACCCGATATCCTTGCTTACCCCTTTGGTGAATATGATGTAGCGGTGCAGCAGATCGCCAAAAAATTGGGTTATATCGCCTTCGGCCAGCAATCCGGTGTGCTCTACAGCGAAGGCGATTTGCAAGCGGTGCCGCGCTTTCCTTTTGGTGGCAGCTTTACCGAACTCGATGATTTTATTATGAAAGTCAACACTCGCCCCATGCCAACAAAGCATGTGGATTTTTATAGCGATAAAAAAACAAAGCAGGACAACCTTATTGTAAAAGCTGGCGTACAACCCTGGCTGGTATTAGAGCTGGACGATGCAAGTCTGCTGAAAAAAATTAATTGCTTCGCCACCGGCCAGGGCGCAATTAATGTGGAAGTCATCGACAACAAACTCTGGGCACAGGCCAAACAACCCCTCAATCCCGGACGCACTCGCTACAACTGCACCGCCTATGCGGGCGAAAAAGGCCGCTTCTTCTGGTACACCCAACAGTGGTTGGTGACGGATAAACAAGGTGAATGGACTTATAAGGATTGATATCGCCACTTTTTACCTGAGCAATTGTGCTTGGCGTTGAAATGTCGTTGGTGACAGAAGCGAGCGCTAAACAACAGAGCTTAAATATTTAAATGAATCGCATATCGTTTAAATCATAATTATTATGCGTCGCTTTAAATCTCCAGAATATATTCTTCAATACTTTCCTTCGTTTTTATTATCGCCAAATAAAATTAGTCGCACCCCATTGGCTGGAGTAGCATTCTCTGGCTTTTTCTATGGGTTTAACAACTAACGTCCGGGAGGGTGCAGGCTATGAAAAAATATACATTGGCATTTATATCAGCACGGCTAAGTTTGTTATTTGTTTTTTTGCTGCCAGGATTCTTCAGTGTGTTGGCCTATGGCGCTGAAGTTGAAATTGGGGGAAGTTATCACACCACGGTGACCGAGCAGGGGGAGGTCCCCGCTAACGATTACAATAAAGAAAAAACCAAGGTTAAGGTTAAATACACTATCCCTACAAAAGTAAATCCAGTTACCAAGAAAAAGGAATTTGATTTGGCTAAGAGTAGCGCAACGTTTGAAAATGAATTTAAAACAAAAAAGGGAACACCTTTTGTGACAGAGCCTATACCTATTACTGATGTTAAAGGAAATCCGGAAACGGGTGAAATAGAATCATTTACGGTGAAGTCAGAAAAGAAATGGGATCCGGATTTACCTGCGGAAAGTAATGGCCTCAGTGGTGAAATCAATGTTAAAAAGAAAAAAGGCAATCTGAAATCCAGTTACACCAGTGGTGGTGATAAGCCCACAATAACAGCCTACACCTTTGCAACGGATAATGAGCCACCGGCAAAACCCAAAAATGGTAAGGATGGCAAACCATTCGAGGCGAGTACCAAAGTGGTGGATGATGGTGTTAGTTACGATGCAACAACCGGAATATTATCGATTTTGCAGGATACTATTGTCGAAACTCCTGATCCCATGGATTCCATTCTGGGCGCTAGTGTGGATTTTCCCGAGTTTCAATTTTCCGGACTTTCAACAGATGGTGAATTGGCGGTCTTTTGGCCTGTGATGGATGAGCAGTTTGAAATCAGCAAGGACGGCGAAAAGTATGTGGATGCTAAAATTCCGGTGTTATTTTTTATTGCGCCTCAAAATTTATTCTGGGGGGCATTAGGTGATCCTACGCTTGCGGGGCTGTCGCCAAGCTCTCCCTTGTATAATCCGCTACTTTCAAATAATGCCTCGCCATTTTTGCAAGGAGTGGAGAATTTTCTGAATCCGTCGTCAATTGATTTTAATCCTGCCAATAATTTTTATGCCACCCTAATCCCTGATGTGGATTTTAGTGATCTTACCGATAACTTTACCCGTTCAGGAAAAACTGGCGCAAGCGATTTGCATTTTGTTACCGAGCCTATAGATCTGCCTGAGCCATCTTCAGGAGTGATCTTGTTGATAGGTATGATTTTTTTATGGTGGAGAAGAGTCGCCAGGAATTAGTAATAAGTTTTATTTGTGTATTTTTTTGCAGTTAAATGAGGGGGGATTTATTATTCCCCCTCACTACCATCCAGCCAATCAAAAATTCCCTGCCACTGTGCCAGATCTTTTTGTACGACGCGCGCGGGTAAATCAAAAATCGAAATTCCGTTCTCCATTGCGCGGATATAGTTTTGCGAATCGCGCACTGTGCCGATGAGCGGGATTTGTACGCGCTGTAAAAAATCCATGAGCGCTTGATGGAAACGTAAATGCGAGCGGGTACGGTTGGCGATCATGCCGGCGCGGATGTGCTGCTCCAAAATTCCTGAGCGATAGAGCTGCATTAAAAAACGTAATCCGGCTTTGATATCTACCGGCGAGGGCAGGATCGGAATTAGTAGCTGGTAGGGTTGGTTGTTATTTAATAAAGGCGAATGGAGCTCGGGCAGCCAACCGGCGGGCATGTCCTGGATGACGACGGTATCGGTATTGGTGGATGGATAGTTGTCGGGCTTAAAGTTGTCGTTGCTGTTTACCGTGATTAATTCAATCGTAGAGCAATTTTTAGGGCGGGATACATGCCAGTCTGACGCAGATTTTTGCGGGTCGCGATCAATCAGGATGGTGTGGATGTTCTGATTGGCGTAGTGGCAGGCAATGCTGGTGGCGAGGGTGGTTTTGCCGCAGCCCCCTTTGGGATTTGCCACCAGGATATTCGGCATGAATCGCTCCTTGTGTTCGCAGCTTTTTTGACTATGACCAGGTTTTTGAATTGCGTGCAGACGCCACTTGTTAAGTAAGCGCTCCCCTGAGGGAGCGCAGCGTCAGTCATTTAAGGCTTGATTGTCACCTTAATGGTGTCTTTCAGCTCATTGCCATCAGAACCAACTTCAGTGTCGCCGCCGATCTTGGTGATGCGCGCTTCTACAGTCAGGATCAAATTAGTCGTCAGCACCAGTGACGCATCCACTTCGATCACGCCGCTGGCGCCATCGATAGTGATTTTATCTTCGTCGAAGTCCGAGTTATCTGAAAATTTCCATGCAACATCATTACCGGTGTAAATCTCTGGCTCTATGCCTGAGCCCGCATAGGTGACCTTGATGCGCGGATTTATGTCAGCACCCACCCGTACTTGCAGGCTTTCGGTTGAAGCTATGCCTGTTTCGTCGATGATCTCCATGGTTCTGATATCGGGTTTGAACACCTTCAGCGGCAGTTTTTTGGTGGTGCTATCACATGTTGCTTCCAGATCTACATCGGTTCCCCGGGTGGTACCTGCAACCGCAGTGATGAGCCCACTGGTGGCATTCACGGTCATCACATTTTCATTGCTGCTTTTGAGTGATGCATTGGCGGTAATGGCGACCTTACTGCCGTTTTTGTATTCGGCTGTGGCGGTTGCATTGGCAGTTTCGCCTTGGGTCATATCGGTCGACTCATCCGATGTCAGAACGAGGTCAACCAGGGTTGCGTCAATGTCGAAGATAAATTCAGGTGAAGTAATAACCTTTTTGTCATTATCCTTGCCCTTGGCAACCACTTTGACCGCGCCACTTTTTTTGGTGACCAACTCGGGCTTGGTCTCATCGGCAAAGCTGGCCAGTTCGCGGCTGGCGCTATCGACCAGCGACCAGGTCAGCGGGTAGTTGTAGTATTTGCCATCGCTGAACAGGGCTTTGGCGGTGAATTTGGTATTTTTACAGACATCGACAGAGCCACTTTCATGCTCCACCGTAATGCTGACCAGGTTGGCATCAGTCAGGGTTATATCCTGGGTGTCAGTAAGGCCTGCATAGGAAGCTGTCAGTGTTAACGCACCGACTTGTCCCTCCGCAGTAAACAGGCCGTTTTTGATGCTGCCGAGGCGAGGGTCACTCAAGGTCCAACTGGCCTGCTCATTTAAATTGGATTCCTTGCCATCTTTATCAGTGCCGATCAAATCGAACTGGAAGTTCCCACTGATATGGATGGAGCCTTGGCTATCGGCTAATGCAACGCTGATAATACCTGTTTTACTGGCATCCACCGTCTGTGCAACACGTGCGCTATCACCATTGCCACCTCCGCAACCGCTCAGGCCAAGTGCACCTGTACCCAGCAGCAATGCCAGTGAATAAGCTATTCCCTTAGAACGCATAGCTGACTCCCAGGCCAAGGCCATCAACCCGCAGCTCGTCATCTTTGTAGTAGCGCAGGAAATCGAGGTTCCAATAGAACGGCTTGCCTTCTACAACCTGGTCTTGCAAGGAGAAGCCGTAACTGAAATCAGAAAAGGTGTCTTTGTGCCGGGCGTTTTCCCCGAGGCTGGGTAAAAAGGTTTCAATTTCCGTTGAGGCATAGCCGAGCAGGATGCTGATTTTCAGGTCTTCCGGCTGGGTATCGGGGTCGGTGAGGGTAAGGTAGATGCCGCTTTGCTGGTTGACATCCAGGGTCATACCATTGGCTTCATCATTGCTCATGGGAAGGCCAATCAAACCCTGGATGCCGATGCCCCGTATCTTGGTCTGGGTGAATTCGATATCGGCCTTGAGTTGGAACAAGGGTGGGGAAAAGCTCTCGCCCGAGGCTTTGATCTGGGTGTAAACCACCTGCCCCGATGCATGGAATACCACTGGTGATGTTTCATCTGCCTGTGCACCCAGGCTGGCAATGGTGCCTATTGTGCTGATAACTAGTGCCAATCGTTTACACATAAGAAGTCCTTGCGGTGTTGTTGATTATTAATTGTGTGGCGGCACATTATTCCAGATTGTTGCTGTGGATAACGGTGCGTAATTCATGAATATAAGCCGTACCGCGCCCGGAGTATTTCCCCAATTCAGCCACCATGGCGCTGCCAGTAAATTGTTGTGGCGCATCGCGCAATTGTGCGCGCAGCTGCCGCCAGGGGCGATAGGCGTTATGGGTGTTGATGTTATTGAAGTATGCCGTAAGCGATTCTTCCACATTGTTAAATTTTTTAACTTCGTGCTTGGCTCCGGCCCGGCGCTTGCTGGGCACTATGCCGCAGCCGGGGGTATAACACCAGTGGCCGAACAGGTTGTGCGCCTCCTCGGCGAAGCGCGAGGTGCCCCAGCCGGATTCTACCGCTGCTTGCGCCATCACCATCGCGGGGGGAATGGAGTCCACGCGTAGCAGCAGGATATCGACCGCTTTAGCATCGTCAGGATAGGTTTCATAGGTGACATGGAATTTTTCGCGCAGCTTGTCGAGGTTGCGTTTGTTTACGCCGCTGATGGTTTGCGATGTATCCCATTCCGCTTTGACCTTCAATAAACGCTCGCGGGATTTTAATAATTTTGCATTTTTTTCATCGACCAGCGGGCGCAGCATATTGAGGAATTGTGCTTTGCGCTCGGGGGTCTGGTTGATGGCAGAGAAATCAGGCAGGAGTGTATTGCTGTGGAGTTCATCGTCGTCGTCGGGAAACAAACTTTGCAGCGGTATGGACATCAGTATCGTTACCAACACCAGGCAGGCGAGTGGGAAAGCGACCAGCGATAAACCTAAAAACCATTGTGAAGCGTTCTTGTTCATAAAGCGTTTTACCAAAAAATAAAAATGAATCGAAAAATTTGAAAAATGCTACATGTGTGTCATACCTGCGAACGCAGGTATCCAAGGTTGAGGTTGTTTTGGATACCCGCGTTCGCGGGTATGACGGAAAATAAATTGTGCGAGAGTCCCTTGCCGTAAAACTTACAAATCGAGTTGTTTGCGCAACTCTTCCATACGTTTTGCATTTTCTTCCTTGCTCAGCGGCCGCTCGATGGTCTCGGGCAGTGCGGGTATATTGGGTGCGGGCAACTCAGCTCCGTTCATCACCCGCTCGCAGAGTTTTAAATAGTGGCGTTCAAAAATCGGGAAGGCGACCTTCTCGCTATTCGATGTTAAAAAATACCAATCGCTCGCACAGCCTGCGTGATACACCGCAGGGTGGCTCCAGGTATAAGCGGCTTTAGGGCTGGGTGCGCGGCAGGCCTCTACATAGGCTTGGTGCGCATCGACCAAACCGTGTTTGCTCGGGTCGCCTTGGCAGGCACGGATCATGCGGTGCAATGTGGGCAAATACTCCGACTCTTCAATCACTTTGCGTGCACCGCGCAAAATCGTTTCCGGCGCAAATTGCGCGAGCGAATTCAACCACAGGCGCTTGGCCTGGTTGAGCAGCTCCGTATCTTTAAAGCCCGCGTAATACTGGTTGTGATAATTAATACGGAAAAGCGCAAACACCTGGTTGATTGCATCGATATGTCCATCGCCCGGTGCTGCACGTTCCTGTTCGCCTCGCTGCTGTTGATCAGCTTGCCCAGCTGCGGTCGTTGAGTTGTTCTGCGAGGCTGCTATCTCTTGTGCGACCTGATGGATGAGTGAGTTGCTGTCCTGCATGCTGGTTAACCTGCTGCGAATTGACGGTTGTTAATGCGTGTTGTTTGGCCCAGTGATATTTCACATGCTGCAAAAATTTGGTGTTCCAGCTTGCATAGACTTGATTGCTGTCGCGCCAGAACAACACAAATTCGGCCACTTGCTGCTGCGCAAATTTCAAATCGATATTGGCGAGTTTGAGCACATCGTAAACATCTTTGCCTGGTTGCCAATTTTCCGGAATACGTTTGGGTTCCGTATCGTGTTCCAGTGCTGAGCTATAGCGCAGCCACTGGCGTTTTACGTGCTGGATAAACTTGCTGTTCCAGGTGCGGCCAACTTCGCCGCGCTCTTGCCAATAGACGACAAATTCGGGAATTGAATCTTCCACAAAGGCGAGGCTGATGCCCGCGTGTTTCACCAATACTTCGAGCGCATCCCGGCTTGGCCGCCACTGGCTGTGCATCGCAATTTCCAGGTCGCGATTTAAAAATTCGGTGTCGCGTTCACGCACTTGCCGTTCATTGTCTTCACGTTTTTGGCGAGCGATCTGGGTTTCGTAGCTGCGCCATTTGTGCAGCACATCCTTTAAAAATTTTGCTCCCCAGGAATGGCTGCTCTCACCGCGCTCGCGCCAGTAAGTTACAAACTCCGGCACCTGCTGGCGGACAAATTCGGCAGGGATATTGTGCTGGGCGATCTGGCGCAGCAACTCCTGGTCCGGCTGCCAGTAGGGGGCGATCAGGTTGGCGCCAGCATTGATCGCCGGCGCTGCCACCAGCGCATCGACAGTGCCCCGGCCGCCATCATCAAACGCCAGGGTCAGGCGGCGGCTCTCTACATAAGGGGCGGAGGCAAGCAGTATGACGCCCTTGTCTTTAAGGTTGCGGCTGATGCGCTGCACATCGTAATCCGTCCAAAACGGCATGGTACGGCTGATCCAGCCCTCATCCAGATCCAGCCAGTCGCGGCCATTGGACGATGTGAGCGGCAAATACGCCGCCATATCGCCCAGAATCGACAACATACAGGCCTCTTCCAGCCCGATAGTGGCGGCGAGGGAGGGGGAAATCAGCAGCGGGCGCTCAGGAATCAGCGATGAACTCATAGCTCTCGGGTCGCATTTGACCGAATAAAGACAAAGGTGGGAATTGTAGGCGGATAGGGGGTGAGATGCCAGCGTTGCCGCGCCCTTCCACCCTCTCATTACTCGGGTTTTGGTATATGGATTTGAAAGACCGCGCCCTGGCTCTGATCCGCACCAATCACAATTTCTCCCTTTAATTTCTGCGTTACCAGATTGTAAACAATCGACAAGCCCAACCCTGAACCGCCAGTGCGGCGGGCAGTGGTGAAAAAGGGTTCAAAAATCTTGGGGCGGATTTCATCGGCTATGCCGCAGCCATTATCGGTGTAGTGGATGATGGCGTGCCGGGGTGTCTCGTGCAGGTGGATGGATATTTTCTTGTCATCGATATCAGCAAACGCGTGATGGATGGAATTGGTAATCAGGTTGGTAATTATCTGGGCGATGGCACCGGGGTAGCTGTTGAGGGTTATGTCGGGGCCCGATACCAGTGTGCAATCGACCTGGTTGTTTTTGAGGAGCGGCTGCAAACTTTTTAGCGTGAGCCCAATGCAGGCGCGCAATTCAAAAGCCTCTTCTTCATTGGCGGTGTGGATGGCGCCGGACAATTTAAAATTTTGGATCAACGTGGCGGCGCGATGGAGATTGGCATTGATCAGCCCCAGTCCATCGTCGAGTTCGGCCAGGAACTGCGCAAAGGTATCTTCATTAAGTGTTTCTGCTTTGTAGAGTTTTTGAATGCGATTTAATTCGCTGGTGCAATGGCTGGATGAAGTCACAGAAATGCCGAGCGGGGTATTTATTTCGTGGGCGAGCCCCGACACTAACCGGCCGAGGGAGGCGAGTTTTTCGCTCTCGATTAATTTTGCCTGGGTGTGGTTCAGGTTGCGCAATGCGTCTTGCAGAACCTGGGTGCGGTCATTGATTTTTTGTTCGAGTTGTTCATTCGCCTCTTGTAATTGCTGTTCGTATTCATTGCGCTGGGCCGCGCTGACGGCGCGCCCATAGGTGTCGGCGAGTGCGCTGGCAAACGCAATTTCTTCGTTGCTCCACACGCGCATTGCACCCTGGTGTTCACAGCAAATAATGCCGAGCATATTGCCCCTGTGGCGAATGGGCGCATCGAGCATGGAGGTGATATCAAATGGAATTAAATAACTCGCGCAGAATTCTGCGGTGCCTTCATGCGCGCGCGCATCGTTGGCAACAATCGCGCGATCACTGTCAATGCTGGCGAAATATTGGGGATAGTCGTTGCGCGCCAGATGCTGGTTGCTGTTGATAATGCATTTGTCGCCATCAATCAACATTGTATTGTGGATGCTTTGTTTATCTGCAGTGAGCAACCAAATGCCCGCGCGTTTTATTTTCAATCCATCAATGGCAGCGGTAAGGATCAGCTGCCCTGCAGTATGTAAGTCGCCCGCATCGATCATGGCGGATTTGGAGACGTCGAGCAGGATATCGTAAAGCGTTTTGTGCATAGCCAGGGGTTATATCAGTGATGTGGATGATCAGGAAAGTTGCAGCGGATATCGTGGAAGCTGTCGAAGAGGGATAGCGCCGCTTGCACCACTGCGGGGTCAAATTGTTTGCCGCTACGTTCAGTGACGTATTGGATAATATCGTTTTCCTGCCAGGGCTTTTTATACGCGCGCATGGAGCCCAATGCATCTATCACATCGACAATGGCGACTATGCGTCCCTCCAGTGGAATTGCGTCACCTTTAAGCCCATTGGGGTAGCCGCTGCCGTCCCAGTGTTCGTGGTGGTTGAGTGCAATGCGCGCGCCCATTTTGGCGATGGTGCGGGTGGAATCTTTCAATAAATGGTAACCAATTTGCGCATGGCTTTTCATAATCTCCCACTCGTCGTTATTCAGTTTTCCCGGTTTGTGCAAAATGGTTTCGGGGATGCCGATTTTACCAACGTCATGCAAGGGCGATGCGTGACGGAGGATTTCAGCGTATTCGCTGCTTTGGCCTAATCTCAACGCCATAAGTTCACACATAAGCGCAACGCGGCGCACATGGGAGCCGGTTTCCTTGGAGCGCTGCTCAATGGCATCGCTGAGGATCAACAACAATTCTTTTTGTGTTTCCTGGATATGTTCGCGGCTGTGCAGGTTTTGGAAAATCAGCGTGATATTGGCGGCAAATAATTTCAGGATTTCATTTTGCACTGGGTTGTGCGCTTCGCGAAAGCGGGTGTAGAGCACGCTCTGGGTATTTTCATTGGTATGGTAGTAGCCAATAAAAATATCGTCGCTGGTTGTGGCTTGCTGTTGCTCCAACGTATCCAGGATGGCTGTTTTTACATCGCCGGGCAGTATGTCGGTATCCCACCGGGTATTGAATTTGACTTCATCGCCCGTAGCTGCGAGCAGGATTAATTCTGTATCTCCAAATAAATCCACATGCCGGCTGACCAGATACATCTCTGCTGTTTTTATATTTAATAATTGCACTGTGTGGCTGAGGATCGCATTGCCGAATTGATGGAGTGTTTGGCTGCGCAATACCGAATCGGATGCGGCGATAACTTTCTGCATGCCGAGCTTGCTGGCTTCAATGGCGACTATATCGCGATAGGAACGGATGGCTGAGTAGACGCAGGTTTTTAATTTGGTATCGGTTAATTCTGTTTTGCTTTTGTAATCGTTGATGTCGTAAGACCGGATCACCGTTTCTTCCGGTGCTGTACCGGGTTGGCCAGTGCGCAACACAATACGTGTTGCATGGTTTTGCAAATCGTTGCGAATGCGATGGATTAATTCCAACCCGGCGTTGTCGCTCTCCATAATCACATCGATAAAGGCCAAGGCAATATCCGGATGGTCCTGGAATAAACGCAAACCTTCTTCCGCGCTATGGGCAGTGAGAAATTGCAGCGGCTGGTCGTCAATACGGGTGTGTTTCAACACCATTTGCGTCACCGCGTGCACCTGTTGCTCGTCGTCGATAATGGCGACCTTCCAAGGATGGAATTGTGCGCTTTTAAGCGCCGTTGGATGGGTAGCCGGTTTAAGAAAGTTCATTGTCATTCTTCCCAGTTTTTAACTGAGTATAGGTGCATTCCCGCTAGAGGCTGAGATCGCTGGCGCCTGTTTTGATAACTCCTTTTCATCAACAAGAACCTGTTTGCAATAATTATTTTTTAGCTATTGATGGTGTTACAGATTGATACAGACGCATGCGCATTGTTACACCCATGCTTGTTACCAATCGCTAAGCTGCCCGCTCTCGCTAGCCGCCTATCGATTGATGTACCGATAAAAAAGGAAACTACCATGCGTACGCCCCCCGTCACCCTCTCAGGATTAATACTCTTGCACTTGGCGACCCCGGCCATTGCCGCCGATGCCGCCAATACCCCCGCTCTGGAAGAGGTCATAGTGCATGGCCGCCAAAGTGATTACTCGGAGATTACCGAGGATGCGCAGAAAATTATCGATGTGCCCGGTGCGCTCGGTGATCCTCTTATGGCGGTATTCAGTTTGCCCGGTGTGATCAGCGCAAGTGAAATTGGCGGGGAGCCAGCGGTGCGCGGTTCATCGCCGAGTGACAACCGCTATATGGTTGATGGTGCGCCTGCGGCCTACGTCTTCCATGCGTTTTCCACCTCTATCTTCAATGAAAATATCATCCAGGATTTTGAATTGTATTCTGCCGGTTTCGGGCCGCGTTACAGCAATGCCATTGGCGGAGTTTTTGATATACGCCTGCGCGATCCCAAACTCCAGGATACGCGCACTAAAGTAGATGTCTCAATTTTGCGCGCCGGTGTTTTTGTGGAGGGCGCGGTTACCGAGGACTCGGCATTTTATTTATCAGGTCGTACCAGTTTGCTGCAATACTTTTATGATGCAGATGAGGCCGAAGAAGAGGGCATTAAATTCCAGGATGTACCCGAAGATACGGATTACCAATTCAAATACCAATACCATCCGGGTGATAGCCACAAGCTAACCCTGAGCGCCAATGGCGCTACAGATTTGGCCTCCGCCGAATTTACTGAATTGTCGAATGAAGTGATGGAAGAGCCGGATTTTGCCGGTGATGCGAAAATAAAAAATAAATTTGATAACCAAAACCTGCGCTGGCAATTTTCTCCGGCTGCAACCAGTGAACTGGATGTACAGGTGGGCCACTACCAGAATAATGAAGATACTTTTTGGGGTGGCGATAAATATTATTTTGATATGACCACTGAAGACGTCTATGCGATAGCCAATTACGCGCTGCTGCTGGGCGACAACCACTCCCTCACCCTGGGTGCGGAAACCCACAGTAAACATTATCGCTATGCCGCGCAGTTTATTAATTATGTGTGTACGGAATTTGATCCCGATTGCGAGTTGCGTCGCGGTGAATTAATTGTTGCTGACGATGAAGTTACGATCCAGGAACATGCAGCGTATCTGAGCGATAACTGGCGCATCACCGATGCACTGGCGTTGGATCTGGGAGTGCAGACGCATTACAACGATTTCACTGAAGAAACCTTCACCCATCCGCGCGCGGCGCTCACCTGGAAATTTATCGACCACTGGACGCTGAGTTCATCGGCCGGATCTTATGATCGCCTGCCGGATATCGATAAAACCTTTCCGCAAATTGGCAACAGCGAATTAAAATCGCCCACGTCCAATCACTACACGCTCGGCATTAAACAGGAATTGGCTAATGAGTGGAGCTGGTCGGTTACTACTTATTTTAAAACCATGGACAATTTGCCGCTGGCCGGCAACCCGAATGACAGCAGCCAACCCCTCTATACCAACAATATGGAAGGTGAAGCCTATGGTGTGGATTTATTTATTAACAAAGGACTGACTGATCGCTGGTATGGTTGGTTGGCGATCAGCGCATCGCGCAGCACCCGTACCAACCAGATCACTGATGTAGAGCAGGATTATTATCTGGACACGCCTTTGGTAGTGAATTGGGTAATGAATTACCAGATAAACAAATTGTGGAATGCGGGCGCGCGTATGACATTGCAATCTGGTCGCGCTATCACGCCTATTATCGGTATCCAGCCCAACCCCTATTTTGATGATCGGATTTTGCCCGTATATGGCGAACCCTATTCGGAAAATTTACCGGCCTATGCTCGGCTGGATTTGCGGTTTGAACGCGAAATGACACTTTGGGGTTACCCCGGCACCTACAATATTGATATTCTCAACGTCCTCAATCGGCAGAATGTCACTGATCGCAGTTTGGACTACAAACGCACCCAGTCGCCACAGGATATTAAATTGGAAGACGAAGTGGGCATGGGGATTATTCCGGCAGTGGGTATGTCACTGGTTTTTTAATTGGATGAAATTGAAATCAATCGGGTTATATGGCTTGCGTGAAATTATTTTTCACCTCAACAGGTTGTTAATTGTTATGTGGTACAGAGCGCGTGCGTTTTTTATTGCCTGCACTGGTTTGTTGTGTGCGGGTTTTGCGTTAAACAGTGCAGCAGGTGATCTCTCCAGCGATGTGCGCAAAGGCGCCTCTGGCCCGGACACTGACAATGGCGGCTACATTGAAGTGGGCCTGGGCGTATCCAGCTATACCAGTCCCATTGTGGGTGTCCCGGAAGGAAACCAGAAAGACGATGTACACACCGAAGGCGTTTTGGATGTGAATGCGCGCTACCAATATAACGGTTGGTTTGTGGAATTGTTTTCGCAAAGCCTTGAGCAATTCACCATGGGCTACAACTTTTACAATGGCAGCAATGCCTACAACAATGATGGCAATTGGGCGATAGATTGGGTAGCGCTCGGTGAACACGATGAGATGAGCGGAGAAGAGACCAATGATTATCGCGGCTTGAATACCCGGCACGGCGATATTATGTCCGGCCCACGCGCCACTGCTTATTACGGCAATTACATCTTGCAACTCCACGCACTTACCGATATCAGTCGCACCCACTATGGCGAATTACTTTCATTAAAACTCGCGCGCCATTGGCAACATCGCAATTGGAATTTCCACGGTATTGTCGGCGCTACTTATCGCTCGCAGGAAATTACTGATTATTACTATTCCATCGATGCCAGCGAAGCTTCAGAAAAATATCCTGAATACGAAGCGCCGGCGGGCATGTCGTATGTTGTTGAATTGGGGGCGACCTATCCGATTAGCGAAAAGTGGGTATTCCGCGGATTTATCCGGCGCATTGGCATGGAATCAGAAGCCGTTGAAAGCCCGTTAATCCTTGATGACCATGGCGATATGATCGCCACTGCAATCAGCTACGTATTTTAGTGATGGCGATGCAAATGGAGAATTGTGAAACTCATCAGCGTCCATTAATCCTGCGCCTGTTTTTTGCAGCTGCGTGTCTGTTCTTTATTATTTTATTGCCAGGGCTGGCGGCCCAGGTAAATGCGCAACCCGCAACATCGGAGACTGCTCCTGTTGCAGAGGCAGTATTATTGCAACTTAAACCCAGCCGTTGTGTGGCGCTACACCAGGGGCAGGTGTGCTACCAGAATATCCAGTTGCTTTGGAGTACACCGCAAGTGGGGCATTATTGCCTGTATCAACAAAATGCCGGTGAGCCATTGCACTGCTGGGAAAATGTTAATGCGGGAGAATACCTGTATGAATTTTCCAGCGATGAATCAGTGCAATTGCAATTGGTCGATGCACAGACAAAAGCGGTAGTTGCACAAGCGGGATTGGAAGTGGCTTGGGTTTACAAAGCCAATACCCGTCGCCAAACGCACTGGCGACTTTTTTAACGGTGTAATTATTAATTTGGATATGAATCGGGATATGAATCAGGAAACATCCCCCAAACATTCCCCTGCCACTATTTTATTGGTGGAAGACGACGCTTCGCTGGCGGAGTGGATATTGCAATATTTGCAAGGTCACAATTACCAGCTGCGACATATTGAACGTGGTGATCAGGTACTCGCCAGTGTGAAGGAACAGTCGCCGGAATTAATTATCCTGGATGTTATGTTGCCCTTCAAAAGCGGTTTTGATGTGTGCCGTGAATTGCGCGCATTTTATAACGGGCCCATTTTAATGCTCACCGCCTGTGGTGAAGAGGCCGATGAAATCCTCGGCCTGGAATTGGGTGCAAATGATTATTTAACCAAACCGGTGCGCCCGCGCGTATTGCTCGCCCGTATTAAGGCGCTCTTACGGCGCGAGTCAGTAGAAGCAACAGAAGCAGCTACACCAGAAGGGCAATTGCGTTTTGGCAATTTAAAAATCCTGCGCGATGCAAAAACGGTTGTATATCGCGATGAAATGATTCCCGTCACTGCCAATGAATTTGATGTGCTCTGGTTGCTCGCGAGCCAGGCGGGGCAAGTGATCAAGCGCGAGGAATTGGTCACCCAGTTGCGCGGCATTGAATACGATGGTTTTGACCGCTCGATTGATATCCGCATTTCGCGCCTGCGCAAAAAACTCTACGACAATACCGAGTTGCCATTTCGCATTAAAACGGTATGGGCTAAAGGCTATTTGTTTTCACCTGAGGCGTGGGACTAATTGTGCAGCGCTTAACCCTGTCACTGTTATTGGTGGTACTCACTGCGGTGGTTGGCCTTGGTTGGGGTATAGATCGTTGGTACAGCGCACAATTTGCTGAACTGGAAGATCCCACCCTCAGCGCCTATAAAAACCTGGGGCGGGAAATGGCGCAACTGCTGGATAGCAATGCGCAGCCTGCATCCTGGGTGGCCGATTCTGACCTGCATCCCCAAATAACCGCCTATAACGAATTTCCCCTGCCGGATGATGTAAAAAATAATTTTGAAACCGGCGAACCACTGCTCCTGGAATCGGGTGACCAACTCACGCTGCATTTTTATCTTGCCCGGCAACAGCAGGTGCTGTCATTTACCCTGCCCGACGAATTGCATCAGGATGACCAGAATGCATTGCGTTGGTTGTTGACGCTGCTGTTTTACGGCGGCGTGATTGCGATGGTGCTTATCTGGTTGTATCCACTCTTGCGCCGCCTTGCACTCTTGCGCAAAACCGCACAGGCATTTGGTGCGGGCGATTTGCAGGTGCGTATCGCGGCCGACAAGCGCTCCTATATCCAGACGATTGAACAGGATTTTAATCGCATGGCGCAGCGCATTGAGCAGTTGGTGGCCGACAACAAATTATTATCGCGTGGCCTCTCTCACGATTTGCGCACACCGCTGGCGCGTTTGCGTTTCGGGTTGGATGTATTGGAGGAGGCAGACCTTACTCCCGAACAGCAACAAAACCTCGCGCATTTGAATCGCGATTTAGTGGCAATGGAATCGCTGGTGGAAGCATTGCTGAATTATGCGCGGCTGGAACAGGCCACCATTGCTTTCACTGCGCAACCCATCCAGCTTGCTGCTTTTGTAACGCAACTGCGCGATGATTTTTATCGCGACCAAGTGGAATTATTTATCGCATTATCTGCACAGGCCACATCTGTGCAGGGCGATCCTGAATACCTCGCGATGCTGGTGCACAATCTTGTGCAAAACGCATTGCGTTATGGCCGCGGGCGGGTACAAGTGAGCTTGCAGCTTGTGGGCGACCAGTTGCAGTTGCAAGTAGAGGATGATGGCCCCGGCATTCCACTCGCTGAACGAGATAAAGTGCTCAAGCCTTTTTATCGCGGTGAGGGTAGCCATCACCAGGGGCGCGGCCATGGTTTGGGGCTGGCGATGGTAGAGCGTATTGCGCAATGGCACGGTGCAGAATTGCTGCTGACCGAATCAGTAGCATTAGGTGGTTTGAATATTGCGGTTATATTTGTCGGAGAAAAATAATTTTCCGGCATTGCAAAGCGAGTCCCATCATTAGCACCATTATGGTGCTGTCCTTACCAGGTGATCGTTGTTATTGATCACAAAGGTGATGCATAAAAAACGGCGCCTGTAATCGCAGGTAATCAGGATTCATGTTAAATTGCATCCTGCACACAGCGCACGACTGGATCGTTTTTTGGTTATCTATCCTTCTCTTTATCGGGTGTGCGACTGGCACCACCTCGGTCCAATCTTCTGTGCCGCTATAGTTTCAATACAATACCAATAAAATTTCAATACAATAACAGGTTAATTGGATATGGAAAAATTCGAGACGCGTCAATTTACGACCCGTTATAACAAGATCATGCTGTATACATTTTTGGCTGTGTTTTTGGTCTCGGCCTTGCTTATCGGCATCCAGGCAATCAGCGAAGCAAAATATAAAAATAACCAGCTTGTTGAGCAGTTCAAAACGGAATCCGTCGCCATCGATAACCTGATCGTTCGCGTTACGGTGTTGTTGGATGCAATGCAAAACAATGCACAGGATTTTTTCCTCAATCCTCGCTCTGCACCGAGTATTTATTTTAATGGCCTTGCTTCCATCGGGGCAGAAGAATATGGGCTTGATAATATTCCCTCGCCCTATCTGGTAAAGGATGCGGGAAATTTAACTGGTAAAGGAAATGTGGCAGCATTCACTGGCGATTTAAAAAATGAAATTGAAATGGCGTTTAGCCTGAACAGCGCTTTTAAATCCACATTAACCAGCGTGCCTAATGCCGCCTGGGTTTATTACACCTCAAAAAATAATTTCATCAATATCTACCCCTGGGTGTCATCGTCAGAATTTAAATTCTCCGCCAAGCTGCATAAAAAAGAATTTTATACCCGTGGCACTCCGGAGCTTAATCCTGGCAAGGGGATATTCTGGACATCCATTTACCTTGATGAAGCAGGCAAGGGCACGATGGTTACCGCAGCCACACCTATTTATCGCAACTCAGAATTCCTCGGTACAGTGGCAATTGATTTTACATTGGAAGAGCTGGGCAACTACGTTAAATCGTTCAGGCCGGATTTGGGCGAATTATCCATCATAAACTCTACCGGCCAGCTACTTGCACACACCAATATAACCTTAACAGACAATTCTATTTTTAAAGAGGCCATACCCGAAGGTGTTCTCATTGATGCAGTTGCACCCAAGTGCGACAACTTGAAATTAGTTCCGCTCAGCCAGGGTTACCAATACATTTGTTATCAATTGAAAAATGCGCCCTGGCAGGTTATTTATATTGAAAAAACACAATCATTTGTAAGCAGTATTTTTTCTTCCATCGGGATTGTTTTTATCGTCTTGCTGGCGTCCTTGGGGGTCTTGTTATACATCATTAAAAAAATTACCTTCCGGGAATTTATTTATCCGGCAGAATCCCTGGTGCGGCATATTTCACGGCAAGGTGTTAGTGAAAAGGCTCCAAGCCGTTTCATCCCCTCGGTCTGGTTGCCCTGGTTTTCTACCATTAGCGAAACCTTTTTACAAAATCGTAACCTTATCAACGAAATCAAACAAAAAAATACCGAGCTGACCGATCTCAATATTTCCCTTGAGCGCTATATGCCCAAGTTTATCCTGGTGGTAAGTTTGGAGCAGGGTTGTGGTGCCACTACAATCGGCAGCTATTTCGCCAGCAGTTTGGCGAAAAATCACAGCGATAAAAAAACAGTTTATATGGAGTATCCGCCCAATAACCAAATGAGCGCCGGATTGGGTTATGACAGCAATGAGCGAATCCATAAGCATGCCAATGGGTTCGATATCTGGAATGATTTTGATCTCGGTGAGGTGCCGGAAGGGGCAGAATCTTCATTGTTGATGACAAAGATATTGAACCAATATGCGAATATCGTGATGCATGCCAGAATCAAAGGTAATATCGACCAATTTATTGATGTCTACCTTGAGCCCTTGTTCCGCTATACCAAAGCCATTGTTGTGATGGTTCCCAATACCGATACAACAGGTGAAAAAACGGCGGCAGTGGTTAAAAGTATCCAGCGGCATGTGCGCCAGGACCAAACCACGCTCTACACTATTTTAAGTCGCGCGGATAAAAGCATTGCCCCTGATTTGCGGGTTAATTTTGATATTCCACATATTGATGGTTTGGCGCCGCTGACCAATGCAGCCTTTAATATCCCCGAGCCAGCAACAAGGGTGATCAATGACATTGTTGAGCGAATAGAGCGTGTGCATCAAATCTGCATCTTTATTCCCACGACAATTAATATCGACCAACCTTTTGACTCGTCCATCTATGTCAATAGAACCATGGTGTTTCTGGGGGAAAAATTTGGCGGGGCGACATCATCGGAGGCGCGGGGGGTATGGAATAGCGATGACTCGGGTATTGTTAATGAAGTTGTCCACCTCGTGGTTTCCTATACTACCGAGGATGATCTCAATCGGTTTGCGAATGAAGTTATCGACTATATAAAAGTGCTCAAAGATGAATTGCGGCAGGAAGCCATGGCGCTCGAAATAAACAAAAAAATGATACTGGTGTAAATCATGCAGGCAATTCCCCGAATATTCTTGTTAACCCTGATGGTTCTTCTTTCTGTGTGTGTGAAAGCTGAAGAGGTGGAGTACATTAGTGAGAACCGTATTGAAATTCCCGTGGGTATTTACATTACGTCTTTGTATGCGCTGGATATCCCGGAAAAAAAATTCACTGTCTCGGCATGGATTTGGTCAACCTACGATCCCAAGCTGCTGCCGGAGGACTATAAGTTTTACAATAAGATTGAAATCACTAATGCACGCAGCTGGTCTATTATCGAAAATGAAAATTTCACCATCGAAAATGCTGATGGCACACGTCACTCCATGACCAAGTTTACCGCTGAAATAAACCAGAATTGGAATGTGAAATATTTTCCATTTGATAAGCAGGATGTGACTATCAATATTGAAAGCATTGAGTTGGATTCAAAACAAATAAAATTTGTCCCGGATCGGGAAAATAGTCTGTTGAGCGACGATCTGGAATTGTCCGGCTGGAATGTATCGCCGATCCAAATGCGGAGTTTTGATTATAAATACCCGACAACGTTTGGCATACAAAGTGGTGCGAAAGGCATATATCCCAGGATGTCTTTTGTAATTCCGATTGAGCGCAACGGAGATCGGATTTTTTGGACTTATTTCCTGGGATTCTTTGTTTCCTACATCATTATTTGCATATTGTATTTCTTTAATGGGGAAATGATTGAAAGCCGGGTAGGCTTAATTATGACCGCCTTGTTTGCCTGCGTGGGAAATAAATACACCATCGATCTCTTA
Source organism: uncultured Cellvibrionaceae bacterium (assembly GCA_964542655.1). GTDB lineage: Bacteria > Pseudomonadota > Gammaproteobacteria > Pseudomonadales > Cellvibrionaceae > Cellvibrio. Next base: position 17,830 of record CAZIWB010000014.1, on the reverse strand, counting down.
CTGCCTTCGAATGATGTATTCACCTTGTCGGATTTAATACAGGTAGCTTCATTTTTTATTGTCGGTGTTGGACTCTTGAGCAGTGTAATGATTGTTTATTTGATGAAAAAAGGCATAGAGGCACTGGCCTATAAAATAGACCTTCTCATTACTTGGGCAGTTACTATTGGCTATCCTGTAGTTATTCTCTATGGTGTATTAATGGCGCCGCATTAAAAGCGTAACAACAAGGGGAAAGTTTTCCCCTTGTTTTTCTTCTTTGCCACATAACAGCGGAGTGTTTGAACCTATGGCTAATCATTCCAACAAAAAAACGGGCTTAAGGGTTTTATTATCATGCATCTTGTTGGTTGGTGGCCTGCTATTGGGCGCCTGCAACCAGCAGCAGGCAGTGCCCGCAACCGCTGTCCCACTCTCTCGCGTTGCCCAGGTTTCACTTGATCAGGTCTATGCTGCACAGCGTGCGCAACAAATCAGCAACGTTAGTTATGACCTTGCGTTTATCCTGGATGAAACCAACACGGCTTTTACCGGCAAGTCGGTCATCCATTTTGATCTCACCAGGAATAATCGCGCGCCGGTTACGGTTGATTTTGATAGCGGCACTATTAAAGCTGTGCGTCTTAATGGCATCGCCATCCCATGGCATTATGAAAAATGGTTTATTGAATTGGCTCCGGAATTATTTCGTGCGGGCAGCAATGTATTGGAAATTAATTACGAGCGCCCCTATGCCACAGCGGGCGATGGCTTGCACAGGTTCAAAGATCCTGCGACGGGTAATGTTTATCTCTACAGCAATTTTGAGCCTTACAATGCCAATAAAATGTTTCCGCATTTTGATCAGCCGGATATAAAAGCTTCTTATAAATTGCAGGTGACGGCGCCGTTAAATTGGCAAGTTGTTTCGGCCTTGCGCGAGCAAAAAATTACCCGCACTGGTGCGCAACAAGTATGGGATTTTCCGCAAACTGCACGTATTCCCTCCTACATTTTTCCGCTTCACGCAGGCCCTTATCGGGTGTGGGAAGATAATTCTGGCAGCGTACCCCTGCGGTTGTTTGCCCGGCAGGAAATGGCGCAGTACGTAAATGCACAGGAGTGGTTTTTATTTACCCAGCAGAGCTTTGGCTTTTTTAACCACTATTTTGAGCAGCCTTATCCATTTGGGAAATACGATCAATTGATCGTGCCCGATTTTAATGCTGGTGCGATGGAAAATCTGGGAGCAGTTACTTTTAACGAAATTTATGTCAGTCGCGGTGTAAAAACCCGAGTGGAGCGCATCCGTCACAGTAATGTGATCGCCCATGAAATGGCGCATATGTGGTTTGGCAATCTCGTCACAATGGAGTGGTGGAATGGTTTGTGGTTAAACGAAAGTTTTGCGACTTACATGGCCTATTTGCAGCAATCCAAAACGAGTGAGTTTGGTGATGATGTGTGGGATATTTTTTATTCCAACTTCAAGCAATTGGCCTACACCATGGATCAGCAGGTTATCACCCATCCGATCGAATTACCGGTCAGGAATACGGCTGAGGCATTTACCAATTTCGACAGCATCACTTACGGCAAAGGTGCATCGGTATTAAAACAATTGGCACAGTTGGTGGGTGAAGAAAATTTCCGTAAAGGTGTTGCGCGATATCTAAAAAAATATGCTTACCAAAATACCCGGCAGGCTGATTTTATTAATGAGATTGCGCGCGCATCGGGCAGGGATTTAACCCAGTGGAGTCACACTTGGTTGGCTCAGGCAGGATTAAACAAGATTCAGGTCGTATACCAATGCGATGCCAATAATTCCGCGATCACATCTCTTGCACTCTACCAAACTGCGCCTACTGATTTACATGTGTTGCGCGAGCAGCGGGTGCAATTGGGCTTTTATAAAGTGAATGCCGGACAGGTGCAATTGCTGGGAAAATTGCCTGTCACCTACACGGGTATCAAAACCATTGTGGCAGGAGCAAAAGGTTTGCCTTGCCCGGATCTGGTTTACCCCAATGTGGATGACTGGGGTTATGTGCGGGTGGCGCTGGATAAAAAATCCATGTTGGTTGTGCGCGATCATCTCAATTTATTTGATGCGAGCCTGCGCATTATGTTTTGGCAAAACCTGTGGGATGAGGTCATGGATGCACGCTTGCCGCTCACTGATTACCTTGCAATGGTACAACGCCACAGCGCACAGGAGACGCGCATAGAAGTCGTGGCAGCGCTTACTGCCAAATTAAAATCAGTATTTGATTACATACAGTTAATGGGGGTGCAGGAGAAACCCTTGGCCGATGCGCAACAAATGTTGGAACAATTAACCTTTGCCAATATGAATGCCGCCGCAGCTGGTTCTGATGTACAAAAACTCTGGTTTGATAGTTATGTCTATTCAGCCTCCAGTGAGGCTGCCTTGGCCTGGTTGCGCACCCTGTTGATTGATAATAAAAATGCGGATGCGAAAAAACCATCTGGCCTGGTGTTGGACCAGGATCGCCGCTGGGCAATGCTGGTGCGTTTGAATCAATATCAGTATGAAGATTACCGTACCCTTACTACTGCTGAGCAGAAAAAAGATTCCTCGGATACCGGTGTGCAAATGGCGTTGGCCAGTGAGGCTGTGCGTCCGCATGCAGATGTGAAGGCTTCCTGGTTTGCAAAAATTACTGCGCGGGAACAAGAGTATAAATTGGCAACTATGCGCATGGTCATGGCCAATTATTTACCTTTCACCCAGCCGCAATTGCGCAGTGTTTATGTCCCAAAATTATTGGCGATTTTGCCGGAGTTGAGCACAGCTCACGATGAGCGTTATATGGCTGGTTTTTTTCGCGGGATATTTTTGCGCAGCTGTACGGCGGCATCGGTTGCCAGCTTGACGCAGGCGCGCGACCAGGCGCGCAGATTGCATCCGCTGGTATATCGCAGTTTGCGCGTAGAAGTGCAGGAAGATGAACGCTGCGTGGCGATGAAGCAATTGTTATAGAAATCAAAATTACCAAAATGAGAAAGCCGCTTTGCTAGCGGCTTTCTCATTGCGTAAATCCATCAATAGTTGTGATAAAAATTATGACACAGGTTGCGCAACAGATTGGGAAACCGGTGTTGTTGGATGGTTGCCCCATTCCGCCCAGGAACCATGGTAACCGCGAATATTCAACCCCACTGCTTTACCAACTAAATAAGTAAAACCCGAACGGTGATGGCTCTGGCAATGGGTCACTATACGCTTGTCCGTCGTGAGGCCCAGCGCTGCCAGATATTCGCGCGTGTCAGTGCGAATGCGCAAAGCATTATTGCGATCCATTAAATTGGTCCACTCACAATTAATTGCGCCGGGAATGTGGCCATTTTTTTGTGCAGTTATGCGCTCGCCAGTAAACTCTGCGGGGCTGCGTGCATCCCAGACTACAAAATCCGCGCGATCCATTTCACCGATAATATCGGGAATTTCAATCACAACAATCGGATCAATTTTTAAATCCACTTTCGTCGGTGTTAACACCGGGATTTCTTTGGTGACTGATTGGCCTGACGCCAGCCATGCATGCAAGCCGCCATTCAAGTAGGAATAGTGCTTGTGGCCAATGGCATCGAGTGTCCAGATCATCCGACCTGCCCAGCCGCCACCTTCATCGTCATACACGACAACGTGGGTGTCGGGGGTTAAACCCAAAAAGGAAAAGACGCGGTTGAGTTGTTCTACTGGCGCGATCTTACCCGGTGCTGGCGGTTGGCCGCTGAGGATTTTATGGGGAGGGACATGGATGGCGCCATCAATGTGGCCCTGCAAATAGGTCTGCTCGGCACACATGTCGATAATTAATAGTTTGCTCGTCGGCTGCGCCAGGAGTGCAGCGAGTTGGGTGGGCTCAATCACAAAGGGAAGTGCCATGGAGTTACTCCTTTTATAAGTATGATCTTTACGCCCGGCTAAGGGAGGGGCGCTTTAATTTTCGTTGAGCGTGCGCAAAATATAACGGTAGGAGTCCATACGTGTTGCACTGATTGTGCCATCTTCCAGTGCTTTTAAAATAGCGCAGCCAGGTTCGTGGCGGTGCGAGCAGTCGCGGAATTTGCAATGGCCAATGAAAGGTTTGAATTCAATAAATCCTTCCAATACCTCATCTTCTTCCATGTGCCATAAACCGAATTCGCGGATACCGGGTGAATCAATCAAATGGCCTCCGCCAGGAAAATGCAACAAGGTGGCGCTGGTGGTGGTATGTGTGCCCTGTTGTCGTTCGGACAAATCGCCCACGCGTAAGTTCGATTCCGGCAGCAGGGCATTCACTAATGAGGATTTCCCCACTCCCGATTGCCCCACAAACACGCTGGTGTAATGCGTCAGGTATTCGCGCAATTCATCCAGCCCGGTTTCAGTTTTGGTAGAGACCATCAATACCGTATAGCCCAACTTGCGATAAGTCGTCTCCAGATAGGTGACTTTTTCGCGCGTGCTGTCATCAATGCGGTCGGTTTTGTTGATCACCAATACCGGCTCAATATCGATGGCATTGGCGGCAACCAGATAGCGGTCAATCAAATTTGCGTGTGGCTCGGGATAGGGGGCGACCACAATCATAATGCGGTCGATATTAGCTGCCACAGTTTTCATATCGCCGTGGGGATCGGGACGCTGCAAGGCGGAATCGCGCGGCATCACCGCGACCACCACACCCATCGGATTCCCGGCGCGCCATACCACTCTATCGCCTGTTACCAAAGAGCCGAGGTTGCTGCGGAAATGGCAGCGCTGGTGCTGCCCGGCCTGTTCGCCTTCAGTCGCCTCCACCACCACTTGAGTGCCGTAGTGGGTGATGATTAGCCCCAACTGCTCCGGCCCCAAATCGCTCTCGTGTAACTGCTCGTCGGCAACTTTGTCGCGTTTCGCCGCGCGGGCGGTGCGTTCATCTTGAATTTTTTCAATGCGCCATTGCTGGCGGCGGGTCAATTTGCGTTTGGTCATGCGCTGGTGATCTTGCCCTGTGAGGTGTGGGATGTTTGGCTAGACTGGGTAATTACTTTAAGCTGCGCGGCAATTGTGCCCTATTTACCGAGGAATTACTTATGCTGAATGAAAACAACCTGATCTGGATCGATCTGGAAATGACCGGCCTCAATCCCGACACCGATGTGATTATCGAAATCGCCACCATAGTCACCGACGCCGACCTCAACATCCTCGCCGAAGGTCCCGTATTCGCTATCCACCAGCCTGACAGCATCATGTTAAACATGGATGAATGGAACACCACCCAGCACGGTAAATCCGGCCTCACCCAGCGCGTGCGCGAGAGCAAGGTCAGCATCGAACAAGCCGAAGCCGAAACCATCAAATTCCTCGAACAATGGGTCCCCAAAGGCAAATCCCCCATCAGCGGCAACTCCATCTGCCAGGATCGCCGCTTTTTGGTGCGCGGCATGCCTAAACTGGAAGATTATTTCCACTACCGCAATTTAGACGTAAGCACTGTAAAAGAACTAGCCCGCCGCTGGCGGCCGGATGTTATCGCCGGTGTAAAAAAATCCGGCGCGCATTTGGCATTGGATGATATTAAGGATTCAATTGCGGAGTTGCAGCATTATCGGGCTACGTTTTTTAGGATGGAGTAGGTTTTTTGTTGGATTGACATAATAAAGGCGACTTTTGGGTCGCCTTTATCGCGGACTTATAAAAATTTATAAGTCATCTCTACCGGTATTTTCGTAAAGCATTTCGTAGGATTCTCCTGGCATTGAGTATTCCCCGCTCTCCATAATTTCTATTTCCATTTCGTCTATTTTTGACTCTTGAAGATCCAATACAACGCGTATTCTCAGAAATTCGTCAACAACACAATAGGTTTTGTCGTCGTGCATGCTAATAATGTTTCTGGCAAGTAACCAATCGATTGCATCATTATCAATTAATTTTACCGCGTTATCTCTATCTATCCGGCTTGGAAAAGTTCCGCCAGCAAGAGTAATGAAATTACAATAATCTGAAAAGTAAGACTCATTTTTCATCGTGTGAATTAGGAGATCATAATCTCGACCTCTCGATTCGTAACAAATTGTTCTGAGTGATCCAACTAGATCTCTAACATCAATGCACCCATCTGGGTCCTCAAATTCGTGTTCAACAACGTGTGAACCTAAAAGTTGCAATAGATGAGGGTGGCCGCCTGAAATAGCAGCTATTCGATCAACAACATCAGGATTAATGCTAATTGATTCTCCCTGTGTTTCTGCAGAAGATGCAACGATTTTGAATTTCTCGTCAAGTAAGGTGAGTGCGGCGTCATGTTCTAATGGCTCTAGATTTATTGACTTATAAACAAATCTAGTAACGCCTCGATCTGTGCTTGCCATTTCTTGATAAAACGGGCTAACACCTGCAAGAACAAACCTAAGATTTTTAATTCCTTGAAGTTGAACCTCTGTGCATAAAGTGCGCATTAGCTTTGCTATTGCAGCGGCGCACTTTTCGCATTCATCAATTGCAATAATAAATTTATCTGCGCCATTAATTTGTGATTTAAATGATTGATCTGCGACTATTTGAGATAAAGCTGATAGATACCGACCTTCATTAAAAAAAGTATAGGCATCAGTTGACTCATAAGAAATTATTTTAGGTATCCCTATTGTCACTTTTCTTTGAGTATTATCAACTTTTACAAGTTTATCTAAAATTAATAGTGCTGCGTCATCTACTGTCTTTATATCTCCATGGCCTACTGCCATTACAAAAACACATTTTTCATCAGAGGCAAATCCATCCATATGCAGCAATGTTCGTGACATGAATGATGATTTGCCAATACCAAAAGAGCCTTCTATGCAAACAGACCCTTGATTTATAGCTCTAGCAAGTAAACGAATTTCTTTGTCTCTACCAAAGAAGTCCTCCGGCAGGCTAGCTATATCTGAAGGCGTAAATGGATTAATCAAAAGTATCTCTCCTTATTTATAATTATTAAAACATTCACTCTGAGTGAGCGTTTTAAATAGTGCTTTTGGTGTTCGGCGTATTAAAAACTATTGCAGAGTTCCGTGCCAGCTGGAATTACCTCTGATTACGAGGAGAGGATTGAACGGTGTATTTAAAGGCGCATTTTAGTCGTCACCTCCACCGCCGCCATCCCCACCACTATCACCCAAATCCCTATCATTATTTTTACCGCTTAAGAAATAGGCATTGCCTCCATCATCCGTGTTGAAATCATGTTTACGATTTCTGTTGAATCTACGGGCAAGCCATATTAGTAGCAGCAAAAGAGAAGAGACAAATAGCAGGGGGAATATCACACCCTTGAGGATATCGGGAGACATGATTTCACTTTGGGAAAATGAAATTGTCATGATGATCAGCAACAGGATAGGTTTACTCATTTGGGCTTCTTGTCACCTACTGATAAGGCGGTGGGTTACTGCGCGAGTTACGCGATATTACTCATGTGAAAATCAATTCACCAGTCCAGCGTTTTGGTGCACTCATTAATAGGCTCCGCAATTCCCTCTCGAATAGATTCCCGCATACCAGGCACTGAGAGAAGATAGATGCTCTCTTGAATCGCAGACCAATCTGCTTCTGAAACCAGAATTGCATTGTTTCGTCTGCCGGTGATAAGTATCGGCTGATGAGTTTCGGCGGATTCATCAATAAGTCGGTTTAGATTTGAGCGGGCTTCTGTGATAGTGATGTTGGGCATTAGGTTGCTCCTGCAGTGAACAGGCAAAGCCTATGTCTTTCTGGATATGCTATCAAGTTGCTTTTCACCGCCAAGTTGGCTAGGGTTCATCTGGTATACAAGTATGCCGATTTTCGCGTCAATCCATCAAATAACCAGAAAAGCTATTACTTATGAGAAATCCACGAGCCGTTTATTCGCAGCTTTTGCTGCTGATTTGCCTTTCTTTACTCTCTATTTCTAATGCCTTTGCCGATGTCACCCTGCCGCGCCTGCTAAGCGATGGCGCGATTCTCCAGCGCGATAAACCCTTGACGATTTGGGGGTGGGCGGATGACGGGGAGAAGGTGACGGTGAGTTTTGCGGGTAAGGAGAAATCTACCCAAGCGGTTGGTGGTAAGTGGCAGGTAAGCTTTCCGGCGAGTAAAGCCGGTGGGCCTTATGAGTTGGTGGTCACGGGTAAGAACCAGCTCAAACGCAGCAATATTTTGTTGGGCGACCTGTGGATTGCTTCGGGTCAGTCCAATATGGAGCTGCCGCTACGCCGGGTGAAATATCAATATCCGGGGCTGATTGAATCGACGCAGCAACCCAATATCCGCGAATTTAATGTGCCTGTGGCTTATGCGTTTAAGGGGCCATTGGATGATTACACACAAGGGCAATGGAAAACCGCTACGCCGGAGAACCTGGAAAATTTTTCGGCGGTAGGTTTTTTCTTTGCGCAAAAATTATTTTCCGACAATAAAGTGCCTGTGGGGTTAATTACCATTCCTGTGGGCGGGTCACCGATAGAGGCTTGGATGAGCGAAGCGGCGCTGCAAAAATATCCGCATTATTTGGCGCAACTTAAACCGTTTAAAGATGATGCCCATGTGCAAGCGACCATCGCCAAAGATAAAGCCAATAGTGATAAATGGTATGCAGATTTAAATGCGGCTGATGTTGGTTTAAAAAATAATTGGTCGCAAACAGCGCTCGATACAAAAGAATGGAAAACATTCCAAATACCAGGCTTTTTAAAAGAGCAGGGTAGTGATTTTACCAATGGTGCATTTTGGGTGCGTAAAACTGTTGAGTTGACGCAAGCCCAAGCCGCAAAAAAAGCGGTGCTCTGGTTGGGTTGTATTGTGGATGGCGACCAAGTGTTTGTGAATGGGCAATCGGTAGGGCAGACCGGTTATCAATATCCTCCGCGTATTTACGCAGTGCCTGCGGGTCTATTAAAAGCCGGTAAAAACAGTATCGCCATCCGTATTACCAGCTATTCCAACAATGCCGGTTTTGTAAAAGATAAACGTTACGCGCTTATGTTGGGTGAGAGTAAATTTGGTGCGGGTTACTCGGGTGATGAAGAGATTTCATTGCGCGGCGAGTGGCAATATCAGATCGCAGCGCGCCTGGGCAATATGCAACCTTCAACAACGTTGCATTACATTCCCAGCTCTTTGTTTAATGCAAAATTGGCTCCGGCATTGCCGCTGCAAATTAAAGGTGTGATCTGGTATCAGGGCGAATCCAATGTCGATCGCGCTGATGCCCAGGGCGTGCATCGTGAACCCGGTGGCCAATGCGCTGATGCAAGTTGTGCGGCAACTACATCGGAATATCGTTATTTATTTGCGGATTTAATTCGCGATTGGCGCGTTCAATTTAATCAGGGCGACTTCCCCTTTATTTATGCGCAGTTGGCTAATTTTTTACCGGCGCAGGAGCAACCGGTTGAGAGTAAGTGGGCGCAATTGCGCGAGGCACAGCGGCAGACGCTTGCGGTAAAAAATACCGCGATGGCGGTGGCGATTGATGCGGGTGAGTGGAACGATATCCATCCGCTGAATAAACAAGCGGTCGGTGAGCGTTTGGTGTTGGGTGCACAAAAGCTGGCGTACGGCAAAAAATCACTGCTTGCTTCCGGGCCATCGCTGCAAAAAGTAAAAGCAAAAGCGGGTAAATTGGAGTTGGTGTTTGCGGATGTGGGTAAGGGATTGGAGGTTCGCGGTGGGGAGTTAAAGCATATTGCGCTTGCCGGTGCGGATAAAAAGTTTGTGTGGGCCAAGGCGGAAGTGAAGGAGAACAAGCTGGTGGTGTGGGTGGATTCGATTAGCGAACCAAAATGGGTGCGTTATGCATGGGCGGATAACCCTGAGGGGGCAAATCTGTATAATAGCGCCGGTCTGCCTGCATCGCCGTTTGAGGCCAGTGTTAGCCAATGATCCGATTACTTTTCCCGCATGATGGACACCGTCACTCTCTCTGAGACTCGCCGTGAACCCATCCGTGGGGGCTCGATGCCCGCATCCCTGTGGGCAACGGTCCCAGAGAGAGTGCCGGAATCCATCATGCTCTCCCTGTGCTGATTTTTTAAAAGCGCCGATGCAGAAATTAATTTCTCATCGGCGTTTTTATTTTGAAACAATTCGATATTTTTGATATTTCCCCAACCAGAACCGTAGCGATTATCGGCGGCGGCCCTGCGGGTTTAATGGCCGCAGAAATTATCGCCGCTGAAGGGCATGCGGTGTCGGTGTACGATGCAATGCCTTCGGTAGGGCGAAAATTTTTATTGGCCGGAGTGGGGGGAATGAATATCACCCACGCTGAACCAGCGGAAGATTTTCGTGCGCGCTATTCGGCGAGTGCACAATTCATCAATACCCTCAAACAATTCGATGCCGATGCGTTGCGCACCTGGGTGCATGGTTTGGGTATTGAGACTTTTGTGGGGACATCCGGGCGTGTATTTCCCAAAGAGATGAAGGCGGCTCCGTTGTTGCGCGCCTGGTTGCATCGGCTGCGCGAAATGGATGTGAAAATTTATCCGCGCCATCGCTGGTTGGGCTGGGGAGAAAAAACAAAAATGGAACACGAATTAATTTTTTCTGCACTGGACGGCGAGCGAACGATTACAAAAACCGTGAGCACGGACGCAGTTATTTTAGCGGTGGGCGGTGCAAGCTGGCAGCGTTTGGGTTCCGATGGAGCCTGGGTTCCCTTGTTGAGTGAACGCAATGTGCAGGTGAATGAATTGGTGCCAAGCAATTGCGGGTTTGATGCCCAGTGGAGTGAGGTGTTACTTAGCCAGCATGCAGGCGCGCCATTGCACGGCGTGGGCTTAAGTTGCGTTGATGCACAAGGAGTATCGCGCAACGTTTTATCGGAAGCGGTGATTAGCAACTACGGTATTGAAGGAACCGGGATTTATGCCCTGTCAAAATATTTGCGTGAAAACCTGGTACAAAATGGCTCTGCAATTTTAAATATTGATCTATTGCCCGATTTTTCGGCAGATAAAATTGTGCAGCGGTTGAATAAACCGCGCGAGCGAAATTCCACCAGTAATTTCCTGCGCAAGCAGCTGAACCTGTCGCCCGTCAAGTTGGCGCTACTGCGTGAACTCACCACCAAAAATACTTTTGAAAACCCTGCACTGCTCGCGTTGGCGATTAAAAAACTCTCGCTGACTTTGACCGCAACTCGCCCGATTGATGAAGCGATTAGCAGTGCCGGTGGTGTTGCTGCCAAAGAATTAAATTCAGACTTTATGCTCAAAAAAATCCCCGGTGTTTTTTGCGCAGGTGAAATGCTTGATTGGGATGCCCCGACCGGAGGTTATTTGCTGACGGGGTGTTTTGCTAGCGGGCGTGCGGCCGGGTTTGGTGTGGTGCGGTATTTGCGGGAGCTTCGCTAATGCGTGCACTGGTGATCGGGTATGTTTGGCCGGAACCAGCATCGTCCGCCGCAGGTACGCGCATGTTGGAGCTGGTGCGGTTGCTGGTACATTTGGGGTATCAAGTAACTTTTGCCTCGGCGGCTGCTTTATCCGAACATCGTTTTGATTTAAATAGCGTAGGTGTTGAAGAGAAAACAATTGCACTGAATTGCAGTAGCTTTGATGAGTTCGTGCGCGGGTTGCAACCGGAATTGGTATTATTTGACCGCTTTTTTACTGAAGAGCAATTCGGTTGGCGGGTCGAACAAGCTTGCCCCAATGCCTTGCGCATCCTCGATACCGAAGACCTGCACAGCCTGCGCCATGCGCGCCAGCAATTATTAAAATCGGCGCAGAAACGTTGCGATAATGAAAAAGAAAAACAATCTGTAGCACCGGTGAATGAGGATAGTGAGCAACTCTATCTGCAAATGTGCGCTGGCGATATGGCAGTGCGTGAGGTGGCCGCTATTTTTCGCTGTGATTTATCACTGATGATTTCAGAAGTTGAAATCGAATTATTGCAGCGTTATTTTTCCGTTCCATCACAATTACTTTTTTACTGTCCATTTTTATCGCAGCCAGAAATTAATCCTGCATCGCTACTGGATTTTTCTGCACGACAACATTTTATAACCATCGGCAATTTTCGCCATGAACCCAATTGGGATTCGGTACTTTGGTTAAAGCACCAATTGTGGCCGATGATCCGTGCGCAGCTATCCCATGCGGAATTGCATATCTATGGTGCCTATCCACCACCCAAAGCAACACAATTACATAACACTAAAGATGGTTTTCATATCAAAGGCTGGGCTGAAGATGCGCAGGCAGTCATGCAATCAGCTCGTGTGTGCCTCGCGCCTTTGCGTTTTGGTGCGGGTATTAAGGGTAAATTAATGGATGCTATGCGCTGTGGCACTCCGAGTATTACAACCACTATAGGTGTGGAATCCATGAGTGGTGGCATGCCTTGGTGCGGTGCAGTTGAAAATACAGCGGAAGCGTTTGTCGCTGAAGCGGTTGCCCATTATCAAGATGAAAAATTATGGCAACAAAAACAACAGCAGGGTTTTGCTATTTTGCGCAATTATTTTTATCGTGAAGATTATGCAGTCGCATTACAGGCGCGGTTGTCGCAACTCGCTGGCAATATCCAATACGAGCGCAACTACAATTTCATCGGCAAAATGCTCCGTCATCATCGCCATAAAAGCACCCAATATATGGGGCAGTGGATTGAAGCAAAAAATAATAAGGTGAATGGTTAGGTTGAGCGCTTAAATGTCGGTCTTTAAGTAATATAGGCAATGTAGGGGTCGGTGCAGGTTTGCGAATTTATCCAGGTATGGATAGCGTATTTTCCTGTGATCGGCCTTCATACGGATGAAGTGCGTTTGATGGGCTTATAACAATCTGCAAGTCATTCCCGATCTAATAAGTATTTGCCTATTCCGCAACCAAACTGTATCTTTGGCGCCGTTTTTCGCATTAGGATGAAGCGCTTATCTTATTTTGACAGGGTGGACGGGTATTACATTTGATGTCCATTCGCTGTTGAACGCAGTTCTATTTGCCACCTAATAATTAGTTTGATTTCCTAACCTTCCAGTAACCTATCTACGGGTTGCTGAGCTTACGTATGTCCAGGAGCTGGCCGTTAATGATTAACTCACTCGCAAAACAATTCAAAAATACAATAATAGCTAATTGTTTTTTTATCGGAATTTGTCTCTTATTTGGAGTGAGGTCGTACGCGCAGACTCCGCCGTCTACCCCAAGTATTTGGAGTTCTCAAACTAATGGTGTTGTCACTATTCATTGGAGTACACCATCTGGAACTATCACAAGATATAAGCTGGCTGAGGATGCTGGTGCGAGCGAGTATGAATTTTCGGTCGGCACAAATAGTTTTGTGCCAAGTATTAGGGGCAATGCAATATGGTATGCAATTAAGGCCTGTAGTGGCCCTAGTGCTAGTAACTGTAGTCCTTATTCGTCATATCTTCCGGTTAATATCCCGGCTGCGTCTTCAAGCGTTCCTGCGTCGTTAAGTAGTTCCTCCAAATCCAGCTCCCCTAGCAGTATTTCTCCCCAAGCTAGCTCTTCAAGTGTTGCTACCCAGCCAGTCCCTTCACAGCCAGCTTCTGCCACTCTTGAGGCTGATACTGTAAACAGCCGGTTTAATATCAGTTGGTCAAATGTTTCTGCCTATAAATATGAACTTCAATACAGTGGTGCGGCCGAGACCCAACAAGTGGGGACAAGTTGGCTATCAGGGCCAACCATCTACAGCGGCACATCGACAACTGTTGCTAAATCAACGGTGACCGATTTTGTTTTTTACCAGTGGAGAGTGAGAGCATGTAATAGCAACAGTATGTGTTCTTCCTGGACAGAAACCAGGAAAAAAACATTTCCACCTATTCCGGTTTCCTCCAACACATCATTATCAACCCCCGCAAGTGGTGTAACCACATCAATGACGCCCTGTTTCAGTTGGCAGACAGATCCTAACGCTACCGAGGTAACTGTGACGGTCAGTACAACCACAGATTTTCCGGAGAAACGGTGGCAATTAAATGTTGGGACCAGTGCCAATGCAGCCTGTTGGGGTTCTCATTGGGAAACAAAAGGTGTTTACCCGAATGAAATTGGTGCCCCGTTATTGGTTAGTGGAGCGACCTATTATTGGCGTGTTGTGACGATGATGCCCACAGGTTATTCCTTTACTGAAACCCGTAGCTTTAAGCCAAGTTCAGCAGCGCAAGCAGTGCCTTCAACACCAACGCCAGCTACGTTGGACGCAGATAGCGTAAATAGCCGTTTTGTAATTAATTGGTCGAATGTTTCTGCCTATAAATATGAGCTTCAATACAGTGGCGCTGCCGAGACTGAAAATGTAGGAATCAGTTGGTTACCAGGGCCAACAATCTATAGTGGCACATCGACAACTATTGCCAAATCAACGGTGACCGATTTTGTTTTTTACCAGTGGAGAGTGAGGGCATGTAATAGCGACAACGCGTGCTCTTCCTGGGCGGAAACAAGGAAAAAGACATTTCCAGCTATTCCGGTTTCTTCCAGTACTATTTTATTTTCACCCGCAAGCGGTGTAACCACATCAATGACACCATGCTTCAGTTGGCAGACAGATCCGAATGCCACAGATGTAACAGTGACTGTCAGTACAACGACAGATTTTCCGGAGAAGCGGTGGCAATTAAATGTAGGAACCAGTGCCCGCACGGCATGCTGGGGTTCTAATTGGGAAACAAAAGGTGTTTACCCGAATGAAATTGGAGCTCCGGCATTAGTCAGTGGGGCGACCTATTATTGGCGTGTTGTTACGATGATGCCAACAGGCTACGCATTTACTGAAACGCGTAGCTTCAAAGCAAGCTCAGCGCCGCAAGCAGTACCTTCAACTCCAGCGCCAGCTACATTGGATGCAGATAGCGTAAATAGCCGTTTTGTAATTAGCTGGTCGAATGTTTCTGCCTATAAATATGAACTTCAATACAGTGGTGCTGCTGAGACGCAACAGGTGGGGACAAGTTGGTTGCCAGGACCAACGATCTATAGTGGCACATCGGCAACGGTTTCCCGGTCAACAGTTACCGATTTTGTTTTTTATCAGTGGAGAGTGAGGGCGTGTAATAGCGACAATGTGTGCTCATCCTGGGCTGAAACCAGGAAAAAAACATTTCCAGCTATTCCGGTTTCTTCCCGCACATCGTTGTTAACACCTGCGGGTGGTGCAACTACATCTATGGCACCATGCTTCAGTTGGCAGACAGATCCGAATGCCACAGATGTCACTGTGACCGTCAGTACAACGACAGATTTTCCGGAGAAACGGTGGCAACTAAATGTAGGGACCGGTGCCCGCACGGCATGCTGGAGTTCCAGTTGGGAAACAAAAGGTGTTTACCCGAACGAAATTGGAGCCCCGTTATTGGTTAATGGAGCGACCTATTATTGGCGTGTTGTGACGATGATGCCCACAGGCTATGCGTTTACTGAAACACGTAGTTTTAAGGCAAGTAATATTCCTTTGGCACCAACTCTGGATGCTAAAATAATCGATGGTAATTACTGGCAATTGGAGTGGAATAAACCAGATAGCTCAGTGACTCGTTATGAGTTGAGTGAAGTTTTTAATAACCAAACCAAGTTAATCCCCTTTACTAATGATACTTCTTATAAACCACAAATAATTGGCTCGGCCACGTATAAAATTGTTGCATGCAATAGTAACGGTTGTGGCTCCGCGTCAAATGTGCAAACAATTAATGTTGACCCTGCACCTGCTGTTCCCTCTATTGGTGTTACAACAGATGTTTATAATCACACTTTTACAATTACTTGGGGTAATGTCACAGCAGCTAAATATGAGCTGCAATATAAAGGTGCAACTAGCCAGGATGGGTTAGTGTCAGCAGGTTGGAAAGATGTGCCAATTGTGTCTGGATTTAATAAAACAATTCCCATGCTGGATGTGCAGGGCTATGTGTATCTGCAGTGGCAGGTGAGGGCTTGTACTTCTTTGGGGATTTGTTCTGCATGGCAAATATCACGTATTAAAACTAATCAAGCAGATGCAGTAATAACATCGGTCAGTTTGTTGGCTCCGGCAAACGGTGCGATGATTGAAAACACTACCAATGCGCCATGCTTTCAGTGGCAATTTGATCCGTTTGCAAAAGAATATGTCGTAACTTTGAGTAATTCGACAGAATTCACCGAAAAACGTTGGGCAACGACCGTTACCTCTGGAACAACAACCTGCTGGAATAGTGGTTGGCCCAGGGTAGGAATTTATGCAAATGAATTACCTGCTCGATTAACGTCTTCAACTCCCTATTACTGGCGTGTAGTCTCAGTTGGATATGACGGACGTATTGGTTTTTCCGGCATACATAGTTTTTCAATGTCAGCCATTCCCGGTGTTCCACAATTAACAGCTACCATCAGCCAGGATAAATCCAGTTGGTTGTTGCAGTGGACTCGTCCCCAAGGTGAGATTAATAAATACGAGATAGAAGAGGATAATACTAACGAGGAGGGGGTTCGCTGGATTGAACATTATGCAACTAATAGCCCCGATGCCATAACATTTACGTCTAATATTTTAGGTGAGACAAAATACAAGGTTCGTGCGTGCAATCCGCAACATCAATGCAGTCTTTATTCAAATGTAGCTACAACGCTGTTGGAGACTGCACCAGCAGCGCCTGCCGGGTTAACAATAAATCAAAAAGTTGATGAGCAGAAATTTGAGCTTGTTTGGTCGACAGTAACAAAAGCAACAAAATATAAGCTGCAATACATTGTTGAAGATACCGCTGAACAGGCGAAAACAAGTACTAACTGGCTTGTGTTGGGTGAGGTGGATGAACCCCGGTATTTACAACCGGATGTGACTCCTTACCGATATTACAAATGGAGGGTTATGGCTTGCAAATTATCGGGAGTTTGTTCTGAGTGGACAGAGTCTCCCGTAAAAATGTTGCAACAAAAGCCAACGCTGATTTCTCCTGCGCTTATCTCACCTGCGAACGGTGCAGCAGTTTACTTCAATAACTTTAATACACCTTGCCTGAGCTGGGCTCTCACTACGGAAGAAGAGGCAAGAAGAGTTACCAAATATGCAATTACAATCAGTCCAATATCTGATTTCACTGATCGTCGCTGGCACTTTGAGGTTGATGGGCGACAAAACCAGACTATTTGTTGGGGTAATGGTTCTGGCTGGAGTGCCAAAGGTGTCTATGCAGATCAATTGCCAGCCGGGCTTGAGCTTAATAAAACCTATTACTGGCGTGTAGTCGCAATTAATGCACAAGGCGAGCTTGGGTTTTCCGAGACCAGGACTTTTACGTTATCGAATAATCCGGCAGCCAATAACACTAGCCCGCAAATCATCAGCAAAATATATGAAGCCGAGACGACTGCTAGCGCCAAATTGTCTGGTGTCGTTATCAAGACCAGTGTGGCTGGTTATTCTGGTAGTGGTTTTGGCAATTATAATGCGGCAGTTGGAAGTTATATTGAGTGGTCTGTACCAAGTGATCAAGCTAATCAAACTATATTGAGTATCCGCTATTCAAATGGTAGTACCCAAGCCATTCCAATGGATTTGTTTTTAAACGGAACAAAAATTTCATCTATTAACCTTGCGCCAACAGGCGCATGGGACAGCTGGAAACATGAGCATATTGCCACCTCTTTGGCAGCCGGTGTAAACAAAATAAAATTTGTCACTACATCACTCGGTGATCCACATGTTGATTATATTCAGGTGTCTACGGGGGCTATTTTACCGCCCAGCGATATTGGTATTCCAAGCCTGACTGCTGCTTCCACTAACAATGGTAAAGGTATGCAGCTTAATTGGAGTGTTCCTGCTGGGAACATCGCATACTATCAGGTTGATGCATCC
>CAZIWB010000013.1:0-156862 GCA_964542655.1 uncultured Cellvibrionaceae bacterium | reverse complement strand
CCATCGGCAGCACAGTTACCCAATATGTTTACGATGGCGATGCGTTAATTGGTGAATACAACAGCAGTGGAACCCTGCAACGCCGTTATGTCCACGGCGACCAGGTGGATGAGCCGTTGGTGCAATACAACAGCAGTGCAATTGGTGCGAGCAACCGTCGCTACTTACATACGGATCATCAAGGCAGTATCATCGCGCACAGCGATTCATCGGGGAATGTGTTCGCAACGAACGGCACTCTGGCTTACGACGCTTATGGTATTGCGGCAACAAAAAATAATTCGGTGGTGGGCGCATTTGGTTATACCGGGCAAGTGTATTTTCCAACGCTTGGGTTAAATTATTACAAAGCGCGTTTTTATCATCCAAAGCTGGGCAGGTTTTTGCAGACGGATCCGATTGGGTATAAGGATGATATGGATCTCTACAGTTATGTGGGGAATGATCCGGTTAATATGATCGATCCAACTGGAATGTCCAGAGAGTATCATGATGAGCCTGATGATTTTGATCCGACGACTGATGATCCCACAAAATTAGATTGTGGATGCAAAGGTACATCAATGTCTAATTCTGATGGTTCAGATGACGATGGAAGTGATGAAGAATCTAATGAGCCTGGATCAGATGATAATTTACCGACAGTTGAACAAGAACCTGCAGATCCAACGTCGGATACTTTGCCGGAGAGCCCTTCAATAGAAGAAATAATAAAAAGGCCCACGAAGGGAGGCGACGGCGGAGAGTCAGAACATATTATTGAGAGAGATGCAGATGGTAATGTTATTTCTAAAACTCATAGAGTAACCAGAGACGGTGAAACTGTTCATCAGCACCAGGATCATGTTGGAAAGAGTGGCAAATACAAACGGTTTCCAGATGAATGGCTAAAACATCCAACAATAAATGAATAGCTGTCGGAGGTGTTCATTGAAAAAAGAAAATAAACTCTTGATAATTTTGCGTGAGTTATCAGCTAAAGATTTCATTTCAGTCGATGATGCTAGAAGCTTATCAACTCTAGAATGGCGTGGTTTGATAGAGGATCTGAACAAGGATTTAAGAATTGAAGCTGAGTCATTTTTTTTCTTTGCAGAAGGGTTGATTGAAGATGTAGATGAGGGATTTATCAATAGTGATTATGAGGATTATGAATTGGCTAAAAAATGTAAAACTCTTACCTCAAAATTAAACGATACTTTTTAATACGCATTTCGTAGAGAAATATTCCCCGGCCAGCCCTCTGACCGGGGTTTTGTTTTTATGAGTGCTTGATTTTGTTCGTCACTCCGCCGTCAACACCAAACATCCTTGCATGACCCGAATCGTCACCGGTGAATCAATCGTGAATCCTGCCTGTTCCAAAGCACCATCGGCAGCACAGTTACCCAATATGGTTACGATGGCGATGCATTAATTGGTGAATACAACGGCAGTGGAACCCTGCAACGCCGTTATGTCCACGGCGACCAGGTGGATGAGCCCTTGGTGCAGTACAACAGCAGTGCAATTGGTGCGAGCAACCGTCGCTACTTACATACGGATCATCAAGGCAGTATCATCGCGCACAGCGATTCATCAGGGAACGTGTTCACAACGAACGGCACTCTGGCATACGACGCTTATGGTATTGCGGCAACAAAAAATAATTCGGTGGTGGGCGCATTTGGTTATACCGGGCAAGTGTATTTTCCAACGCTTGGACTAAATTATTACAAAGCGCGTTTTTATCATCCAAAGCTGGGCAGGTTTTTGCAGACGGATCCGATTGGGTATAAGGATGATATGGATCTCTACAGTTATGTGGGGAATGATCCGGTGAGCATGATTGATCCTACAGGGGAAGCAAGAAAAGTTGCTTGGGCGATCAATCTAGGAGCCTCTGTAACAAGAAAAGTTGCAAGGCTTACTCAACAGCAAGCTGTAAATATTCGACAGTCAGGCGGTAATATTTTGGCCGATTCTCGGCAAGTCGCCAAACAAATTGAAACCGCTGCACATGGTAAAGATAATTTATTGAAACATCGTGGACATGAATTACCCGACGGTTCTGTGGGTAAGCCACATTTTCAAACGGATGGGTCTAAAGGCCATACATTTTGGGGAGTTGTTACCGTAACATTATTGGGAGCTGCCGATCTTCTTGATAAAGCTGCATATGCAGCAGACTTAATAGAGGGCGGGCCTCTAGAAAGAATGACTGACGATTTGAACGCTCAATTAAAACAAAATGGAGCAAATCAGCTGAATAAAAATAAATCAAATAAAAGTGAAGATGATGAAGGTGAAGCGCCTCTGCTTACTAAGGATCAGACGAGAGATAGCATGTGTTTGCATATTGAGCAAGGAGCATGTAATTGACAAATATTTTTTGTATCTACAGTTATATTTTTTTCAATATGTTTTTGTATGATCGCAATATAGAAAAATTAGACAGTAAGAGTGAGTTTGTGCAGTCAAATGTTGATGAGGTTGAAATGAGCTCATATGAAGCGATTTAAAATTATTTTAGAAGGGCATTGCTATTTTTTGAATTTGTACGATAAAAAAGAGAGCGTTGGTTTTTTTACAACGTTTTTTGTAAGTGCTAATAGTTTGGATGGCGTTAGATCAATAGTTGTGGATAACTTGAAGGCACGATTGAGTGAAAACAACATTGGCGTTGTAAATAATTTATTTTTTACGTCATATTCAACCATTGAGGCGATTTATCTTTTGGAAGAAAACGAGCCTATTGAAATTACTGATGGTTTTTCTGTTTATACGGCTAATTTTTTAAGAAAAATCATGGATTGTATGGCTTTGATATACTTTAAATTTTTTTCGCGTGACAGGTTACTTCTCATTGACTCTATGAGGGCCGATTCAGTTAATTTTTAAATGATAGCAAGTAGCCCAAGAAGTTTAACGAAATACGGTATTAAATTAAGAACAGAAAAAACTCCAACCCCCGATCAGTTTACTGGTCGCGGGTTTTGTTTTTTAGCAATTGGTTTTTCTAAGCGTGTAGTGATTGTGTTGGGTTGGTCATGGCTAGGCTAAGCCCCCAATCTCAAATGCGGCTCCAGATGTACCACGGTGCCGTCGAAATAAAACCCGCCATTGTGAAAACGGCTCATCCCTCTGAAACTATCAAAAATACGGTAAACGAAGCAGATTACGTTGAATTCAGTAATTTCGATGCAAACGGAAATCCCCAAAACCAGCGCAAGCTGAAGTATTTGGGGCACAGGTCATGCTGTTTACAGAACTCTGCTGCCGATACACCGCTGGTGTCGTGCTGCGCAAACAGTTCCCGCCATTGTTCTTCACTGCGTGCTCTCATAAAGCCTCCGATTTATTGAGAGGCTTACGCTAATCGAACAATGGAATGGTAGGTAGCGCGCTGTTGGTTAGGTGCTTACGGTGATGTACCCGTTTTGACCTTCCAAAAAGGGATGCATTTTTATGTAATGGCCGCGTCCATTAAGAACTACACTTTTAGCGTGCTCTTCCAAGTGTTGTTAATATCTGATGATGGATCGGGATAGTCCTGCCAATATGCCAACTAAAAAGACCAATTTTCTTCGCGTGGTGGGGATAGGTGCATCGGCGGGTGGACTTGAGGCATTAAGCCAACTTTTACCCCTGCTTAAACCTGATGGGCGCAGTGTTTATATTATTGCCCAGCATATGGCCAGGGACGGCAGGATTGATTTGCACCTGCGCCTGTTGCAGGGACAATCATCCCTCCGCGTTGTGGAAGCAAACGGTAATGATTTGCTCATTGCAGACCAGGTGTATTTACTTCCACCGGGAGCAACGGGAATCATCCACAAGGGGCATATCCAGCTATTGCCAATTTCCAGTGGCCAACTATCCACGCCTTCTGTGAATGCCTTATTCAAATCAATTGCCGGGGAAGCGCGTGAACATGCGGTGGGTATTATTTTGTCCGGCGCGGGGAGGGATGGTCTTTCCGGTTGCCGTGAAATAAAGGCCTATAAAGGACGAGTGATTGTCCAGAATCCGGCATCAGCCCAACACGATGGTATGCCTTCTGCTGTTATTGCGGCGGGATTAGCGGACCAGGTATTAGTGCCTGAACAAATTGCCCCGTTTTTTTATGACCATCCTGATTCTTTACCAACAGCGGCCCATCCAGACTCGCCTGATATCACGCTATCACAGCAAGATACTTTGCTGTTTAAGCGTGTAATCCAGATGGTTATGCGGGCTACAGGCAATGATTTTTCGCAATACAAAAAAGAAACCCTGTGGCGCAGGCTCAATCGTCGAATGAGCAGGTTGAAAATTGCGTCACTGGCAGATTACCTAACCTACCTGGAAAAATATCCCGACGAACTACCGCAGCTCCAGTACCAATTCCTGATATCCCTCTCATCATTTTTTCGCGACCATGAATCGTTTTCTGTATTGGAACCGCATGTCCATAATTTGGTTAAAGGCAAAGCCCAAGGTGATTCCATCCGCATTTGGGTACCCGGCTGCGCCTTTGGAGAAGAGTGCTATAGTTGGGCAATACTCTTGATTGAGCTTTTGGGAAATCGCCGTGCAGATTTCAACATCAATATTATCGGCAGCGATTTAAATGAGCAGGCAATTGCCATTGCAAACCAGGGAAGCTATGGCCGATCTTCATTGGATGAGGCCAGGTTAAAAAACATTAATGAGTATTTTGACGTCAGTGGAGAAGAACTCAGGGTGAAGCCTGCGGTGCGCAAGCTGTGCCAGTTCCATAACGAAAATATTATCGACCACCATCCCTCAGAGCTTATGGATGCAGTCAGCTGCCGCAACCTGCTGATTTACCTGAATAGCGAATTACAAGATAAATTGATCAGGACGTTCTACGATCTCTTGCAGCCCGGAGGGCTACTTTTTCTGGGCCAATCAGAAACCATTGGATTGATTGGCAATACCTTATTTACACCGCTGGATCATTACCATCGCGTATATCGCAGTAAAAAAGTTAAGAAGGACGCATCATGAATAAGTTTTGGTTCATGCTTGAAAAGCGCAGCCTGGTTAACAAGTTACTTGTTGGCTTTGGGACGTTGTTGCTGATCATTTTATTGTCAGGGGTCAATTCCATTTTCACTATTCGTGAAATGAGCAGGCAAGCAGACGAACTCTACCAAAAAGAATTGCTGGGCATATCCCACATTAAAGAAACCAATATCAATTTAATCCTGATCGGCCGCACCCTGCGGCAGTTTGTACTCGCACCTACCCCTGCCGAACGCATAGAAGCCAAAACCCAGCTTGACCAGGCGCGGTTGGATATTGAAAAAGAAATAGATGCGGCTCGTACAAGTATTTATCGGGCTGAAGTCAAAGGTTTATTAAGCGAATTTGAACTGGAATTTGATCACTATAAACGCAATGTCAATTACGCACTTACCTTGATAGAGGAGGACGTTGAATATCAAAGTAAGGCTATCGATTTTATTTCCAGCACCCAATTTAGCCAGGTCGGTGATACCGCAGACCAGTTGTTAAACCAGATGGCTGCTATCAAGGAAGCGGGCGCGCGTGAAACAGCGAGCGCTATGGCTAAACATAGCAGCGATACCCAATGGCTTAAATTGGGGTTAATACTGGCCGGTTTGTGTTTTGGAACGATTGTTGGGGTATTGATCGGCCGCTCAATCAAACGGCCTGCAGATCGCTTGCGCCATGCTATTGATAATCTCGCCAGTGGTAATGTCGACAGTGCTATTCCGTTAACGGATTATCCCAATGAACTCGGTGTGATTGCGCGCGGTGTCGAGCAATTGCAAGGTGTGTATCGGGAAATGGAATTCCAGCGCTGGGGTAAAACACATCTGGCGGAAATCGCCACACGGTTACAACAAGCAGAAAATTTTTCCGGATTGTCCAGCGATGTTCTCTCTATCCTGTGCCCTTTAGTGGGAGCCGGGCATGGTGTTTTTTATATCAATGATGAGAGCGATCAATTGCGCTTGCTGGGTGGATACGGCTATCGCGAACGCAAACAGCTTAAGCAACAGTTTGCAATAGGCGAAGGGTTGGTTGGCCAATGCGCGTTAGAAAAATCGCCCATCACCCTGACAGACCCGCCAGCCGATTACGTCACCATTAATTCGGGGTTGGGTGAGAGTATTCCACGTGTTATTGCGATTTTTCCCATCCTCCATAACGAACGTTTGTTAGGTGTGCTGGAGCTTGCTTCCTTCCAGACATTTGGTAAACGCGAAATGGATTTGCTGGACAGTTTGATGCCAATACTCGGAATGAGTATGGAGCTGCTTGAGCGCAGCCTCCACACCCGCAAGTTGCTAAAAGAAAGCCAGGAACAAGCCCTGCGCATGGAAAAACAAGCGGCACAACTTGAAGAGCAATCTGTTGAGATGGAAGCCCAGCAGGCTGAATTGATGCAAACCGAAGCCTGGTTTCGTGGCATCGTTGAAACTGCACCTGATGGTATGTTGGTGGTGAACGATAAAGGGATAATTATTTTATGTAATCCCAAAGCGGAAGAATTGTTTGGATATGCGCAGGGTGAGTTGATGGGCCAAAGTGTCGATCAACTGGTACCCGAGGCAAACCGGGCTAACCACTCGCAGCGGCGTGCGAGCTTTATGCAAGCTGGTGGCAGCCGCGCAATGGGTGTCGGACAAGAGCTTAAAGGTGTGCGCAAAAATGGAACGGAATTTCCGCTCGAAATTGGTCTGAGCCGGTTGCCGGATTTAGGTGGCCGCGGGCTTTGTGCCTGTGCGTCCATCCGCGATATCAGCGACAGGATTGCGGTACAGAAACATTTGCAACAGGCTAAAGAAATTGCCGAAGATGCTACGCGCATGAAATCGGATTTCCTTGCCAATATGAGCCATGAAATCCGTACGCCCATGAATGCCATTATCGGTTTGTCGCATTTGGTATTAAAAACCGAACTCACCTTGCGCCAGCGCGATTACATCAAAAAAATCCAGGGTTCAGGGCAGCACCTGTTAGGCATCATCAACGACATTCTCGATTTTTCCAAAATTGAAGCAGGCAAGCTATCAATCGAATACACCGATTTTGAATTGGATAAAGTATTGGATAACGTCGCCAGTTTGTTATCAGAAAAAACCAACGCAAAAGGATTGGAGCTGGTTTTCAATATTGATGAAAACGTACCGCGTTATTTAAATGGCGATTCATTGCGCATCGGACAAATCCTGATTAATTACGCTAACAACGCGGTTAAATTTACTGACAGCGGGGAAATTGTTGTTGCAGTAAAAGCGCTTGAACAAGACGAGCAGGATGCAGTGTTGCATTTCAGTGTACGCGATACAGGCATCGGCCTGACCGACGAACAACAGTCCCGGTTATTTCAATCGTTTCAACAGGCCGATACATCCACCAGCCGTAAATACGGTGGCACAGGTTTGGGGCTCGCCATTTCAAAACAGCTCGCCCAACTTATGGAGGGCGATGTAGGTGTGGAAAGTGTTTATGGTAAAGGAAGTACCTTCTGGTTTACGGCGCGGTTAAGAAAAGCCGATGCGGAACATAAAAATTTATTGCTGGATCCACCATTACAAAATAAACGTGCATTGGTTGTGGACGACCATGACATGGCTCGTGGGGTGTTAAATGTCCTGTTGAGCAAAATGTCATTCAGGGTCGATGAAGCGGCCGATGGTCAGGAGGCCATCTCGTTGATACGCAAAGCGGCCCAGGACAACCAACCCTATGAAATTATTTTCCTGGATTGGCGCATGCCCGGTATGGATGGTATTGAAACAGCCGAAGCGATCGGCAGGTTGGAATTGCCAGTCAAGCCGCATTTGGTAATGGTGACGGCGTACGGCCGCGAAGAAGTATTGCAAGCTGCAGAATCAGCAAAACTGGATGACGTCATCATCAAACCCGTAAACCCCTCGATTCTGTTCGACTCGGTTGTACGCATACTTGGTGGTTTTGTTGAAGAAGAGCGCACCCGCATCCAACACACATTCGTCAACCAGGAAGATCTTTTGGCGATTAAAGGTGCATCGGTTTTAGTGACCGAAGACAATGAATTGAATCAGGAAGTTGCTATGGGCCTGTTATCGGATGCGGGTTTCCTCGTAACTATTGCCAATAATGGCAAGGAGGCGGTTGAATTATTAAGCCAGTACAGTTTCGACATTGTGCTGATGGATATGCAAATGCCGGTGATGGATGGGGTAAGCGCGGCTGAGGAAATTCGTAAAAATAATGCATATAGCAACTTGCCAATTATTGCCATGACTGCCAATGCAATGGCCCAGGATAGGGAGCGATGCCTTGCGGCAGGAATGAATGATCATATTGCCAAACCTATAGATCCTGATGAGTTATTCCGCACATTGATTCGCTGGATAAAACCGCGTTCATCAGCTATTACGGTCAATATTAACCTCCAAACCAATAATACCCATACACAAGCGGACGCCAAGGTTCTACCAGCAGACGACATCAAGCTGCCCGAGATTGATGGGTTGAATGTACAGCTAGGGCTGAGGCGTGTATTAGGCAAAGTGCCGGCGTATGTTTCCATGCTGCGAAAATATCTCGAAGGTCAACCGACAATTCCCATGGAATTTCGCCAGGCGCTGGCCAACGATGATATGACCACTGCCGAGCGTATTGCCCACACTACAAAAGCGGTGAATGGCAATATAGGTGCAACAGGTTTACAGCAACAGGCAGAAGAGCTGGAGCATCTGTGCCATACGAATGCTGCGCGTGAATTGATTGAATCCAAACTCGCTGTTTTTGAAACGGCACTCTTGTCATTCATCGATAAATTGAATTCTGCACTTCCGGTTAAAGCAGAAATAAAAGCGATCGCTGATCACGAACAAATTCTCCCGGTACTGAAAAAATTGGTTGCGTTGCTTGCGACTGACGATAGTGAGGCCTGCGATTTGTTTGACACCAGTGCCGAAATAATCCGGTCGGTATTTGAAATGCCAGCCTTTGCACAACTTGAGCGGGCAATCAAGAATTTTGATTTTGAAACAGCGCTATCAATAGTCAAAGCACATCCTTTGTTTAGTTCAATGACTGATAGCGGTGCTGCATGAATAATCTAACCCAGGTTTTTAACAGGTTTGGAAAATTTCCCGGTGTAGCCATTCTGGTGTGTGCGATTATTGGTTTATTGCTGGCGCAACTTTCGGTTAGTGTATTGCAAACCTATTCCGATGCTCGGGGTCGTACTGAGCTGAACATCCGGTTGGGAAAATTGCAAGAAACCTTGTCTATTGCCGCGACTCGTAACCGGGCGATGGGTGTTGTATTGTTATTGGGGCTTAACGAGCCGATTATCAAACAAGCGGCCCTGGGGCAAACCGGATTCGATGCACCAGACGTATTGCAACGATTACGCATCGCGCGCGAAAATTTTAAATTTGAAGGGCTCTATGTCATCGATAAAGAGGGATTAATCATTGCCAATGACAGCGACGGCCCCAAATCGACCGGTAAGAGCATTGCGTTTCGTCCGTATTTCCAATCGGCTATAAAAGGCCAGGAGGCGATTTATCTCGCTATTGGAACCAACTCTGATACCCGCGGTTTATTTGTTGCTGCCCCTATACGTGCAACAGCCGAACCGGATTCGGAAATTATCGGTGTTATCTCTGTTAAGTTATCCGCCGAAGCGCCTTTGGATGACCTGTTGAATAATGTGGGTGGCGAAGCGCTATTGATATCACCGCAGGGCATTGTGTTTGCATCCACTCGCAAGGAATGGCAATTAACCGTAACTTCATCATTGGATGAGCAGCATCTCAAGGAAGTCCGTAGCCTGCAACAATTCGGGAGGCGCTTTGAAAAGACCCGCCCGACACAGCTGGGATTTGATCCAACAAAGCCCTTTGTTGAATTGGAAGGAAAGCGATTTATTGCAGAGCAGATTGCCATGAATTGGAATGATCCCAATGGTGCATGGACTGCTGTGCTAATGGAAGAATCGGCAAAATGGCTCACCGGCTCGCGCAAATTGGAGGTTGCCGTAAGCATAATATTGATCGCGTTATTGGTTGGTTTTTTTATCCAGCAACAGATTAATCGTACCCGCAGGCTCAATGCTGTTCTGGCTGCGGAAAATGAAGAGCGGATCCGGGTGCAGGAAAATAACCTTGCCATTGCGGAAGAGCGCGCACTGGTCGCAAAAATTTCAGCGGAACTGCGGCAGGCAAAAAATTTCCCGGAGCTGGTGCAAACGTTTATGCATCACGCCAGCAAGCTGTTTGATATACATTTCGGTATTTTTTATGGAGCTGATAATACCAACAAGCAATTGCGCTTGCTGGGTGGTTATGGTGTTGCAGTAAGTGAGATAGGCAATAAAGTCCCCTATGGTGAAGGCTTGGCCGGGCAATGTGCCTTGGAAGAAAAAAAATTACAGATCGCTCGGCCTCCAATTGATTATGTGCAGATAGTGTCCGGTAGTGGCAGCGCTGCCCCCACCACTATTCACCTGCATCCGTTAATACTGAAAGGAAAACTGGTTGGTGTACTGGAACTGGCTTCTTTTAGTGAACTGACCCGAAAGCAGGAAAAAATCCTGGCTGAATTTGAAGCTATCACCGCTGCGAATATTGAATTAATGGAGCAGCGCCAGAACCTCGAGCAGGAATTTCGCCGACAACAAGAATCGGAAGAATCCCTGCGCCATCAAGCTTTGTTGCAACAAGCGTTGATCGACACTATTCCCTATCCAATTTTTTATAAAGATGCCGATTGCCGGTTCCTGGGTTTTAATCGAGCTTACGAAAAAACATTCAATGTAAAAAGCGAGCATCTGATTGGCAAGCAAGTGCTCGATCTGGATTATTTGCCTGCAGCTGATCGTATCGCCTATCAGGCGGAAGATGAGCAGGTTATCGCAGAGATGGGTGAAGTCCAACGTGAAATGATGATTCCATTTGCCGATGGGAAGTTACATAAAACGCTTTATTGTGTGTCGGGCTTTTGCCTTGAAAATGGCCAGCCCGGCGGATTGGTAGGCATATTTATTGATTTTACAAAACATACCGAAGGAGATTAAAAATGGTTGAGGCAATTGTGCATACTGAAAAGGCAGTTATTCTCGTAGTGGATGACACACCTGATAATCTCACCTTAATGAGTGGCCTGCTGAAAGATAATTATCGGGTGAAAGTGGCTAACAGTGGTGAGCGCGCGCTCAAGATTACGCAGTCGGAAACACCACCGGATTTGATATTGCTCGATATCATGATGCCGGAAATGGATGGTTACGAAGTTTGCCGCCGGTTGAAAGCCGATAATAAAACTCGTGATATTCCCATTATTTTCCTGACGGCAAAAACAGAAGTGGTCGATGAGACCCATGGTTTTGAATTGGGTGCATCGGATTACATTACCAAACCCATCTCCCCGCCAATTGTGCTTGCGCGTATTGAAACGCATTTGACGATCAAACGTGTGCAGGATTTTTTGCGGGATAAAAATGCATTCCTTGCCTCTGAAGTGAACAAGCGGACGGCGGAGGTCATGGCGATCCAGGATGTCACCATCAATGCAATGGCATCGCTTGCAGAAACGCGCGATAACGAAACTGGCAACCATATCCGCCGCACCCAACATTACGTGCGCGTATTGGCGGAAAAATTACGGTTCAATCCGCGCTTTGCCCATTTCCTCAATGACGATAAAACGATTGAGTTGCTGTTTAAATCGGCGCCCCTGCACGATATCGGCAAAGTGGGTATTCCCGACCGCATTTTGTTAAAGCCCGGCCGCTTTGAACCGGAAGAATTTGAAATTATGAAAACCCATACAACCCTTGGGCGAGATGCGATTCTCCATGCGGAAAATGATCTTGGAATAGAAATGCCATTCCTGAAACTCGCCAAGGAAATTGCTTATGGACACCAGGAAAAATGGGATGGCTCCGGTTATCCGGAAGGGCTTTCCGGTGATGACATTCCTATTTCAGCGCGTTTGATGGCGGTCGCCGATGTATATGACGCACTGATTAGTCGTCGTGTTTACAAGGCGCCTATGCCCCATGAAAAAGCGGTGGACATTATCAAGGACGGTAAGGGCACGCATTTTGACCCGGATATGGTTGATGCATTTTTGGAATTGGCCGACGAATTCAAACGCATTGCCGCGACCTATATGGATAGCGATGCAGATATCAATAAAAAAGCGGAATACATGGATAAAGCCATTTCAGAAAAACCTTAATGCAGGAAAGCTCTGAAAAATAAACATTTCGCCAACGCAGGAAAGCTCTGAAAAATAAATATTTCGTCAACGCAGGGAAGCGCTGAAAAATAAATATTTCGTCATACCCGCGAACGCGGGTATCCATAACATTCAACGTTACTGACTAAAACCACCAATCCGGCAGCAGCGATTTTATGTGCGGCTGCTGGAACCGCTGGTCTAACAACCATACATACCCTTTATCCGAAGGCGTGCGGATAACACGCCCCGCCGCCTGGATAACTTTCTGGATACCGGGATAGGT
Source organism: uncultured Cellvibrionaceae bacterium (assembly GCA_964542655.1). GTDB lineage: Bacteria > Pseudomonadota > Gammaproteobacteria > Pseudomonadales > Cellvibrionaceae > Cellvibrio. Next base: position 144,375 of record CAZIWB010000013.1, on the reverse strand, counting down.
ATAAGTAAAATCATAACCATGACCAAATTTATCTTGCATGACATTGCGCAGGTATTCATTGATTGGATTGACCTGCGGCAAACCCAGTGTGGCAATAAACGCACCTTTGAGTGCATCACCCGCCAGATCGACTCCCTCGCTAAATGCACCGCCCAATACCGCCAAACCCAATAAATTATCCTGCTGGTTAAATTGTTCGATAAAACGTTCCCGGTCTTGTTCGCTCATGCGGCGCGATTGCACAACTAATTGGATGCGGTTTTTGGCAAGTTGTGTTCGCAGATGTGACTCTACTTGTTGCAGGAACTCATAACTGGATAAAAATACCAGTGCATTGCCCGGTGTTTCTTGTAATTGTTGATAGATAATCTCGCAGAGCGGTTGGATTGCGGCGGCGCGATCCTTGTAGCGAGTTGATATCTGGCTGGCAATATTGACTGACAGTTGTTGTTTGTTAAAGGGTGACGGGACTTTGATGTGCACAGTGTCGTCGGGCAAACCCAACAAGGTTTGGTAATAGTGTGCAGGATGCAGTGTTGCCGAAAAAAAACAGGCGCAATGTGCAAAACCAATCCGTGCCGCTAATTGACGTGCAGGGATCAGGTTTCTTAACGTCAGTATTTCTGCTTTGGTGCCCACCGCTTGCAGGTCGATACAAAAATCCTCATCGAATATTTCAAGGATGCGCTGATAATTAAGTGCGGCAAAAAAGAAATCCTGGGTCAGGCTCTCCTGTACGGGATGATCAGGATTTTTCTGCAAGAATTCGATATAACCACTGCTGAAATCCTCCAGGGCTAGTCCGAGTTTTTCCGGCAGTATCTCCAGTCGTACATAATTGTTTTGTAGATAGTTATTTTGTAGACGGTCGTTTTGTGTATGCCCATCTGCTGTAGCGGAAATGGTTTTCAGCAGCGCGAGCCAGGCTTTATTAATTTTCTCCAGCGATTTTTTAATCTGTGCCGGCGCCCCTTTTTTGGCAGCGAGTAATAGGGAGCGGTCTAATACAGCGGTATACATACTGCGGCCACGATCAATTAAATTGTGGCTTTCATCGACCAATAAACAGGGATTCCATTCAAACTCATTGGTCAAACCCAGTAGTAACGGTGAACCATCAAAATAATAATTTACATCCGCGACAACTATATCCACCCAGCGTGCCATCTCCATCGCCAGATAAAATGGGCAGATAGTAAATTGCATCGCAAGTTGGTTGAGTGTTTGTTTATCCAAAACCGGAATTGCAATAGCGGCTTGTCGCGCAGCTGCCAATTTTGTGTAGAAATCCAGCGCGTATGGGCAGGAGTCACCGCGACATTTTTTATCCGGTTCCAGGCAGGCTTTTTCTTGTGCGGTAAGTTCCAGGGCTCGCAGTGGTACAGCCCGGGTTTGATCACTGGTGATTAATTCGATATTTTCCAAGGCTAATTGTTTGCCGGTGGTTTTTGCAGTGAGATAAAAAATTTTATCCACCGGTGTGCGCGGCATAGCTTTGAGGGCAGGGAAGAGTGCGGCGAGGGTTTTGCCTGTGCCGGTGGGCGCTTCGGCCATTACTACGCGGCCAGTGGCAGCCGCTTTATAAACAGCTTCCGCCATTCCCCGCTGGGCAGTGTGCATAGTGCCGTAGGGAAATTGCAGTTGCTCAAGCCAATGGTAAAGTTGTTGCTGGCGTAACTGGAGCTGTTTATGCCATGCAGAGTATTGTTCAGCGAGCTGCTCAAAAAAATCCTGGAGTTCGCCCGCACTCCATGTTTCCTCAAAGGGATATTCCTGTTCATCCTCCAATTCAAAATAAATCAAGGCTAAATTGATTTCGCTACAATTATGTTGCGCGCAATAAAGCCAGCCATAACATTTGGCTTGCGCCCAATGTAAGGCGCGATGGTTATCGGGAATGCGTTCAACATCGCCATAAAATGTTTTGATTTCTTCAATGGTGTGCCGCTGTGGATCATAGCCATCAGCGCGGCCGCGAAAAGTGATATCGCCATAGGTGATGCTCAAACTGACTTCGGCTTGGTAATCCTTGTGGCGTTTGGCAGATACTTTTTGGTGTCCTTCGATGCCGTCCTGTCCACTGGGGGCGGGCGTAAAGCGCCGGTCAAGGCTGCCGTTTTTCGCAGCAAATTCCACCAGGGTGCGTATGGCAACCGTTTTCGGTTTATTGCCAGCGGACATAACACACCTCGGCGGGAATCTGGTGTTGTGCAAAATAATCCAGCCAGCGCTGTTGGTTATCCTGGATACGATCACCAGGGCCTTTTACTTCAACCATGCGGTAAGTATGTTGGTCAGGATAAAACTGGATAAGATCAGGCAAACCACTGCGGTTGTTTTTAATATCAAATAACAGCCGTGCAAAAATAAGTTTTAAATGGCTGGCCGGAATTGAGTGAAGGGCAATATCGAGTAATTCGTTGGTCAAGAATGACCAATTTACAAAATGATTCGTGATGCCTTGTTTTTCACTCCAGGTTTGGCGCAGTGCATGGCGATATTGATCTGTCTCTAACTGCGCCCACAAATTGGCGATGCCGGGTCGGTTAGCAACAAAATTTTCCTGGTACATATCCAGAGGTACTGCCTGAAACGGATTGGCAAAAGCGCCTTCAATACCGCGAAACATTTCCGGCCATAACCACAAACCAAATAATCCGCAAACGAGTGCATTTTCGGTATAGACACAGGGCGCATCGGCGCTATCGAGTGTGAGGCGCACAACTTCTTCAACACGCAACGCATCGCCTTGTTGGTCCATTATTTTTGGCAATTCCAGTTGTTGTGTACAGATACAGGTTGGCGATTGTTTTGCAAATGCGATGTTGAGTTTTTTAGCAAGTCGGGGTGCCATGCGCTGCGCCACTTGCAATTCATGTTCATCCAATGGTTGCTCAAGTAACAAGGCTAATAAATCCCAGGCCTCGGTATATTTCCCTTGTTTTTCCAACAGGCGAATGCACCGCTCTCGCGCTGGCGGTAAATGGCTTTGCTCGTATAACTGTAATGCGAGTAATTGTTCATTCGCGCGTTCCAATTCATAGGCAATCTGGTTGCATAATTTGGCGCGGCGCCGCTGCAATTTTTCAGTAGCGCAGTGAGTGGGCAATTGAGCTGCTATTTGCATCAGGGTATTGCTGGAACAATCTGTTTCCAATGCTTTGCGCAAGTGCACCAGTTGTTGGTATTGATCCAATTCTTCGCGGCTTTTAAATAAGCGGTGCTGGTGATCAATCGGGTAATTTTCGTAGCGGAATAAACCTAAATCCTGCAACACAAATTCGGTGAGGTCTTGATAGGCATTGCCAAAAAATAATAACAATAACCTGCTGATCATTTCCTGGTTATCCAGATACCAGGCAGCGCCGAATTGATTCTCCGTCCAGGTCAACCAAGTGCGCGGCTCGGTTAATTGTTCCGACAGGGTTTGCACCAGCAATTCCTTGCGCGCTTGTTTTAAACCGGCCAGGTGATTGCCGAACAGCAGTAGCAATTCAGGTTTGGTCAGGATATTGGCAAGTGTTACCAGGTCAATGGGGGTATTGGTGTGCAATAGTTTTGCATCAACCAATTGCTGCGCTGCGGTATCAAGGGATTCTATTTCGCGGTAGGCCAATTTGTCGCGGCGGAAGAGGGGCCCCTTGCGGCCAGATAAACGCACCAGCAAACACTGGGCATCATGTTCCAGTTGGTGAAATGACTGGATAAATTCTTGTTCATCAACTGTGAGCAAATCGGCGTAGCGCTCCCATACCCAATCCAGCAAAAAACGGAAATTGGCCAGATAATAATCGGGTGCGAGTTCTGCGCCAGGAGTTGGTGAATCATTTATAGCCAAGGCATTAACCTGTTGGGACTGATTGCGCTCATCGCAATCCACTGTTGGTTGTGAATGTGGGTTGCGAAATGTGTTATGAATTCCGGGTGATCCTGTATAAATTTGCTGCTAACCAGACTCCATTGGTTCACGCAAGGATTAGCGCAAAATCGTCTAATACTTCTGCTTGACGCCTCATCACTGGTTGCCACTATACTGTATATAAGAACAGTAATCGAGTGATTGGCCACCCCATGAAACACCTACCTCCCGACAATTCCTCCCCTCAGGGGTTGGAACGATTGCTCTGCCGTGGAGATATTTGGCGCGGGCGCTCACACCATGCGCCATCACCACAGGTGGTTGATACGGGATATGCCCAATTGAACGAACGCCTTGTTGGCGGTGGTTGGCCGCTGGCGAGCCTGATTGAAGTGTGCCAGCGGACGGCCAGCCACGGCGAGTGGCATCTGTTAATGCCCGCGCTGCTAAATAGCCAGCGGGGATTAATGGTACTGCTAAACCCACCCCTTAGCCCCTTTGCCCAAGCGTTGCTCAAGGCGGGAATCGACCTTGAGCGATTGTTGATTGTAGAGGCAAAAGACAAGTCTGACTTCCTGGCCAGTTTTATCGAGCTTGCCCGTTCCGATACGTGCGATGCGGTCATGGCCTGGCAGCCTAACCAGGCGTTGAGTTATACCGAGTTGCGGAAGTGCGCGCTGGCCTCGACCGAAGGACAGGGTATCTATGTGTTATTCCGACCTGCTGCTGTGCGCGACCAAAGTTCACCGGCGGTTATACGCTTAAGCCTTGAGTGGCAGACAGAGCAGCTGTCGGTCAGCATCTTTAAACAAAAGGGGCAATTGCTGGCCAATTCTAGCCCGGTCAGTCTGCCCTTACCTGTGGCCTGGATGGGATTGTTGCCTCATCAACAGTTGGATCAACCGGGCAAACCCACACCGAAAACTGCCAGTGTTACGCCAATCCATGGCGGGCGACGCGGTCGTCGCTGAGGTGATGATATGGCTGCATTCACCTCTCATCGCCAAAGTGCCGGGCGGCTCTGGCTGGCATTGCGCCTTCCAGACTTGCCCGCCCATGCGCTGGGATTGGGGATTGATGCACCCGAACCTTGCGTAATCACTGCAAAACGCCAACTGGTCTGGATGAATACTGCGGCTACAACAGCAGGTATCCAGATGGCGATGGATGCCACCACCGCGCAATTACTTAGCGGTTGCACACTGCATGAGCGCGACCAACACAAGGAGCAGCAGTGCCTCGCTGAATTGGCGGAGGGTCTGTATCAATTCAGTCCTTACATAGAAACCTACAGCAGCGACCAGGTGCCGCAGTCCGGTTTGCTGTTGGAAGTCTCCAGCTGTTTGTTGTTATTTGGTGGTGTCGGGGCGCTCAGCAGCGGAATCGCGCAATTTATCGGGCAGCACAAGATCACACTGGCCATGGGGCTGGCGCATTCCAAAGCGGCAGCCTGGCTCTTGTCATTTGCTGGCTACCCCATCAGTGGCGACGAAGAAAAAATCGATTTTATAGCGCGATTAAAATTGCTACCCATTGGTTTGCTGCACGATTTTCCCACGCAAGTGGATGCGTTGGAAAAAACCGGTTTTATAACACTGGTTGACATAGCGCGGCATATTGAGGCCCAAACCATCAGCAGTTTTAAAAAACGTTTTGGTCATGAGTTTGCAAATTACCTGTGCGAGTTATTTGGTATTGATCAGGATTTCCAACAAAACTCACTGTTTGAAACGCCGGTCAGATTGTTCCAGCCCAGTGAATGTTTTGCGGAGCAATTGCAATTTGATTACCCCTTGCACCAGCTTGAGCAACTGCAAGTGCCAATGGAAACCTTGCTGCAAAAATTGGCGGCGTATTTGCGTAAACGGCAATTACAAACCCAACACATTGAATGGGGGTTGTCGGATATTTATCACAATCGCGATGCGCTACAAGTCTATGCCGATTCACCGCAAAGCCATTGGCAATTATTGTTTGATCTTTCGCTGATCCAGTTGGAGAACCGCGATTTACCCTTTGAAGTGGATACACTCTCATTGAATTGCCGCGCTGCCATGCCGGTACAAGCGCGCAGCCACACATTGGATTTTGACCTTGGCCGCAAGATCAATCGCCACAGCTTTTCAATTACTGCTGCAAAATTAAAAGCGCGCCTGGGCGATGCCTCGGTATACAAACTTAGCTATAACGATGGCTATCTTCCCAATGACACTAACCAGCACATTTTATTAACAGAACAATCCCGGCAGGATTTGCCGCAAATCCATCAGCGCGCACAGCGTCCCAATTGGCTGCTGGATTCTCCCTCCCTTATTGAGGTGCGTAAACAGGGTTTATATTGGCGCGGTTGTATTAGCTTGATTGCAGGGCCAGAGCGTATCCAGGGGAATTGGTGGCGCGAACCGAGCGCGCGGGATTATTTTATTGGCCTGCGGCAAGACCAACAGCGCTTGTGGATTTTTTTGGATCTGCACAAGCAGCAATGGTTTGTGCAGGGCATTTTTGCCTGATGATGTCCAGGGAGAAATCCTATGCGCTATGCCCACTTATTCACTACGACTAATTTCACTTTTTTAACGGGGGCATCGCATCCACCTGAATTGGTTTATCAGGCGGCTGAGCTTGGTTATGACGCTATCGCTATCACTGATGAGTGTTCGCTCGCCGGTGTAGTCAAAGCGTTTGTTGCTGCCGAAGAGTTGGATTTTAAATTAATTATCGGCAGCCGTTTCAAACTCACCAACGGTATGCAGTTGCTTGCTATAGCACCGAGCCGCACGGCTTATGCAGAGCTCTCCGGTTTTATTACCCTCGCACGGCGACGCGCGGCCAAAGGTGAATACGAAGCCCGTTTTGATGATCTGCGTTTCCGATTGCAGCATTGTTTAATTATTTGGTTGGGTTATCTGGAGCGCAATGGCGTTGCACCGGAATCGGTAATTGATCAATTATCCAAAGCCTTTAAAAAGCGTTTATGGATTGGTATTGATCATCAATGGAGTGGTGGTGAGCAGGAGCAATTTTCAATCTGGTTGGAATTGAGCCGCAAGAAAAATATTCCGCTGGTGGCCTGCCCGCAAGCGCTAATGCATATCCGCGAGCGCAAACCATTACAGGATGCGCTCACGTCTATCCGCCACAATATGCCTATTGACGAGCTGGGAACGCTGCTGGAGCCAAATGCAGAGGCATACTTAAAGCCCGTCGAGCAATTAATGCAGCTTTACCCGCATGCGTTGCTGGAACAAACCACGGAGATTGCCGATCTGTGCCATTTCTCGCTGGGTGAATTGCAATATCAGTATCCTTTGGAGTTGGTTCCGGCAGGCCACACGCCCATTCAACATCTACGCAATCTTGTGAGTGAAGGAAAACACCAGCGCTGGCCGCAGGGTGTTCCTGTATTTGTTGAAGCGCTGCTGGAAAAAGAATTGCTATTGATTGAAGAGGTTCGCTACGAATATTACTTTCTTACGGTGCATGACCTGGTGCGTTTTGCGCGCTCTAAACGCATCCTCTGCCAGGGGCGCGGTTCTGCGGCAAATTCAGTGGTGTGCTATTGCCTGTTTGTAACTGAAATTGCCCCCGGCCAAATCAATGTATTGTTCGAACGGTTTATTTCCAAAGAGCGCGATGAACCACCGGATATTGATATCGATTTTGAACACCAGCGCCGCGAAGAAGTGATCCAGTATATTTATGAAAAATACGGGCGTGAGCGCGCTGCCATTGCGGCGACGGTTATCACCTATCGCTCGCGCAGTGCAGTGCGGGATGTGGGAAAAGCCTTGGGGATGGATGCCGCATTGCTCGATCATCTCGCCAAAAATATTGCCTGGTGGGATAAATCAACAGATTTGTCCACGCGCATGTCACTGGCAGGTTTGCAGGTGCACCAAAAAACGCTGCAATTATTTTTCAAACTGGTTGAACAGATTGCAGGTTTTCCCCGTCATTTATCCCAGCATGTGGGGGGCTTTGTAATAGCGCAAGGCAAGGTGAGTGACCTGGTACCGGTAGAAAATGCCAGCATGCCGGAGCGCACGTTAATTCAATGGGATAAAGAAGATTTGGAATCCATGCGTTTGCTCAAGGTCGATGTATTGGCATTGGGTATGCTCACAGCGCTACGCAAAATGCTGGATTATATCCACGCCTATAACCCTGCAATTAAATCGCTCGCGGATATTCCCCGCGAAGATCCGGCGACTTATGAAATGTTGTGTAGGGGGGATAGCATCGGCGTTTTCCAGGTTGAATCCCGCGCACAAATGGCGATGCTGCCGCGCTTACAACCGCGTTGTTTTTATGATTTGGTCATTGAGATTGCCATTGTGCGCCCCGGTCCCATTCAGGGGGATATGGTGCATCCCTTTCTGCGGCGCCGTTCTGGCCTGGAACCAATAACCTATCCAAGTGATGCGATCGAGGGGGTCTTATCCCCAACGCTGGGTATTCCCATCTTTCAAGAGCAGGTGATGCGCCTCTCCATGGTGGCTGCTGGTTTTACTGGCGATGAAGCTGACCGGTTGCGTCGTGCAATTAGCAACTGGGGAAAGAATTCGACATTACTGCTGTTCGAGGACAAATTTAAGGGCGGGTTACTGGGCAATGGCTATAGCCAGGAATTTGCTGACCGTTTGTTTGAACAAGTGAAAGGTTTTGGTGGTTACGGATTTCCTGAAGCGCATTCAGCCAGCTTTGCAATTCTGTGTTACGTTTCCAGTTGGATAAAATGCCATCACCCGGCCGCATTTTACTGCGCGTTGTTAAACAGTCAGCCCATGGGTTTTTATTCTCCATCGCAATTAATTCAGGATGCCCGCCGCCATCATGTTGGCATTATGCCGGTGGATATCAATAAAAGTTGTTATGAAAACTCACTGGCGCTGGATGAAAACAAACACTGGGGTATCCGCTTGGGATTTCGTGAAGTGAAATCGTTGGAGGCTTGCAATGCGCAACAGATTGAATATTGGAGAGGGGATGAACCATTCAAATCCCTTGATGATGTAGCCCGCCGAACGGAATTAACCGCCAATGATTTGCAAATACTGGCATCCGCCGATGTTCTGAAAGTATTAAGTGGTAATCGCCACGAATCCCGCTGGCGTGCAGCGGCAATCCAACCCTATTCTGAATTGCTCGATACACATAATCACAACCCGGTTGATGATCTTTTTACTGATGCTCCAAGTCAGGAGAAGGACATACTGGATGACTATCGCACCCTGGGCCTCACACTACGCGATCACCCTATGGCGTTACTGCGTAATCAACCGCCCTTTGATAAATGCACTACGCACTCCGGGCTTACAAATTTGCGGCACAAAGGGTTTGTCCGGGTGGCAGGGTTGGTCACTGGCCACCAGCGCCCCGGCACGGCCAATGGAACCTTGTTTCTCACACTGGAAGATGAAACAGGAAATATCAATGTTGTGGTGTGGAAAGGCACCCAGGAAACCTATCGCAAAATATTGCTCACCGCAAAATTGCTATTTATCAAAGGCACCGTAGAAATCGCAACCGAACAGGTTGCCGCTCCAGTGGTACATGTCATCGCCGGGCAGCTGCATGACTATACCGATGTGCTGAATGGGTTATTGGTTAAGGCCAGGAGCTTTAAGTAATACGAGTGTAATTCACCATGCCGGGCTTGGGTGCCCCGTTATTCTTAGTCGCCGCAAATACCCGCTATAAAAATGTTTTTTTGGCATAAAAGTTATTTTGCAATCCATTTGAGTACCGATATTCTACGCGCCACAATCGGAACAACTGGTTGTGATCAATAATTCATAAAGGATGAAAATATGTTTAAACGTTTAGGGTTTCTTGTTGCGTTAATCTGCGCTCCGCTGCCTGCATTGGCGGCAGTAATCAATATTGAATACACCGGCCATATCACCGGTTCAGAGCTCCCGCTTTATAGTTATGGGCAGCAGGTATCGGGAAATATTCAACTTGATCTTTCGAAATCAAATGGCGATGAATTGCCTGAAGATTACAAATCCCTGTATAGCACCTGGACAAATCACGATTTGATATCAGGTTATTACACTGACGAGGTTGGCTCGCCCTTCGATAGAATTGAAGTTTTTAATAATTCCAATGAGAAATATAGCGGTAATTACATCGATTACCTCGGGACTATAGATATTATTACTGAGTTCTTACCTGATGGAGCCTGGAAATATTACACCATGCAACTGAATCTCGGGCTTGCTGGTTTGGACTGGATCATCAACGATAAACTGGATGTTCAGGATACATTTGTAAATGATTCATCGGCATTTGATGGGTCGTTTGGGGTTTTTGGTGAGGGCTTTGGTTTCTATGATTCCAATGGTGAACTGCAGATGAGCCATTCCGCGGCTTTCTTTGCTTTTGATTCTGTAAAGATCACCTCTGCCTCTGTGCCTGAGCCATCAGCATTGTTGCTTTTGTTGATAGGTGTTTTGGGCATGGGGCTGCGTCGTAAGTTAGCGATGCATTAATCGGTATAGTTACTGCTATCGCAGTATTCGCTCTTACAAAACGGGCCTCATTTGAGGCCCGTTTTTTGTTGGTTATCGTTAAATCAAAGTAAGCGCCTGCCTATCTCTACTGCTACAAACAATCCCCACGACAATGCCAACAGCACCCAAGGCAAACGAGATTGCGTGGGTGTATCTGTGGTTTCTTCTTTTTCACCTACCGGTTTTTGTTGCGTTAACTGGTTTGATAATTGTTTTACTTTTTTAACGCGTTTATCCAGTTCGCGCGTCTTTTCACTTTGCTGGCGCAAAAACATTTCCATCCCCCGCTGGATGCCATTGGCAATCGCTTTGGTCTCTACGGGGACTTGGCCTTCGGTTTTTATGGTATTGGCGATTTTTAATGCTTCTGCACGAAGATCGCGTGCATCTTTTTTTTGTTTGCCCCTTGCGGGAGCGGCAGGTGCTGGCTGCGTCATAACATGGATCTCACATCGATTGGTTACCTGGCCGAGAGCATAAAGCACTTTGGCGTTTTATTCACTCCATAGCCGAAGTATTGGTAGCCAGTGATGGTTGGATGCATTCACCGGGTAATTATTTCTCCTGTTGTAATACCTCGTAATAACCCAGTTTCAATTTGCCTACTAGGCTTTTAGGGTCTGGTGTGATCGACAGGGAGGCTTATTCAGGGAGTTGCTTTTATCCAGGCCGATGCTGATGGGGATTGGCCTGATTATTTTATTGCTGAAGGATGAGATGGTTAATTATGAAAAATAAATTTAAAGAAAATACCCGTGTTGCTTTAGGCGTCGCGCTTTTATGTGCATCCGGTTTTGGGGCTGGCACTGCAATGGCGGCAAATGAAAAAGCGGCGGCTTCATCGGCAGCGACAGTACCCTGTGTTGCCGATCCTGCGTGGTTTACATCGCCCAGCCTGCCCACGGAAGTGAAGCAGAGTGGAGGGCCTGGCGATTCAACCTTTTGTGATTTTTACCAATTCTCCTGGCAAACCTTTGCATATTTAATGGCGCAATCCAAAGCTGACCCTAAAATCCGGAATTTTGAAGATACAAAACAATATTATGAGTTGGAAGTGAATGCCGATGGAACACCGGCAAATTCTTGCGACGACAAACATGATTCCCATACGCTTTTTATCCGCAATAGTAAGCCGCATGAAGGCAGCACGGAATTTGTAATTCCAGAGCGCATCGGACAAGCAGGCGGAGGTGCAACTATCTATGACCAGAACGGGAACGTGGTCTATTACGATGTGCGTTTTAGTAAAAATATGTGTGATGTTAACGGAATTAAACAGCAGAACAATTTTCCTGGCGGCACCACTGAATTAAAAACAGCATGGAAGGTGTTGGGTAAGGGCGATGATGCCAGCAAATTTATTACGGTCGATGCAAAAATAGGTTCAGACAAGGAGACTACCAAATTAGGTATGATTGGTTTCCACGTTGCCGTGGCGACACCGGATCATCCTGAATTTGTGTGGGCGACCTTTGAGCATGATATTAACTCGCCCGATTGCACATCACCGTCTACAGCGACAGGCTGGTCTTTTGCGAGTCAGGCCTGTACAGCAGATTTACAAAGCAAAGATCCGTTGGGCATTGTGCAATGCCGTTTTAATAATCCCTCTGCGCAAACACAGGTTAAGGGAAATCCTACGGAGATTTGTCGGGAATATCCTTACGGTTCTGCTGAAGGTGATTTGAAATATTCAGAAAATGTGAGTGATATTCAATCGTTGAATGCGGGTGTTCAGCCTTATTTAACGGGCAACTTTGCTGTACTGGCCAATTATTTTAATGTGGGTGCGCTCTGGGTTAGTGATATTACCCAAAGCTCCATTACCGCTGGCCAGACAGGTGTGGCGCAAATCAGTAATCAGCGCGGCTCACTCCGTTTGGCAAACACAGTGGCGGAAACCGAATATCAAGCTGTCGATCCAACGGCAAGTTTTGTTTCCAATTGTTTTGGTTGTCACAATTACACAGGGACATCATTTCCTGCATCTGGAAAAAATACCACCTCGGGTAATTTGAGCCATATTTTTGATGATATCGTCGCGGGTTCTCACCAGTGCGTAGATGTGCAGGCGGCCAATGTTATTAATAATCAGCAGCAGGCGAGCGCAAATTGCCCAACAACCTGCAAAGGTTTTTCATCGCCGCTGGTATGGAATGGCCAATGGACCAACCAGGATGCAAAAACAGGCCAGCAATTACCTATGACGGTGTGTGGTTGTTGTGGAAAATAATGGGCAGATAATTTTCTTTTCTCCCATCCACTATCCCCATTAAATAAAAAAACCGCATCTCATATGAGGTGCGGTTTTTTTATTGGATTGAATATTTAACTTGGTATTGCGAAAAACGATCAAACAAAATATTCAGGATGTTCCTGCGGAATAACTTCCAGGATATTGTAAACATCTTTCAAGTGCACACTCATGGCGGCGGCAGATTTGTCGGCAGAACCCGCCTTGATTGCTTTAATAATTGCCGAGTGCTGGCTGAGAATGCGTTTGTATTGGCCACTGACATGCAGGCTCAGGTTGCGCACGCGATCCATATGGGCCTTTTCGGCCTCGATAAATGCAGCAACACGTGGATATTGGGTATAGCTTGCCAGGGTCTGGTGGAAGTGATCATCCAGGTTTTGGAAGGCGAGGGCATCATCATCGGCTGCTGCGGTTTTTTGGTCGGCGATAATTTTTTCACAGGCCTCAACGGCCTCCAGGCGGACGGCTTCATCAGGATTGGTCGAGAGTTGGGTGACCACAGCAACTTCCAGGGCTTCGCGGATAAACCGCGCTTCCAGGATCTTCTCCATACTGAATTTGGATACATAGGTCCCGCGTTGGGGCAGAACCTCTACAAAACCTATATTGGATAACTGGATCAGCGCTTCACGTACAGGCGTCCGGCTTACACCAAATTGTTGTGCCAGCGCGGTCTCGGAAATCATTTGGCCGGGAAGGAGTTCCATACTGATAATGGCATCGCGGATAAACCCGAATATCTGGCTGGCTGCCGGGCGATCATAAGACAGTCCCTTCGAATCGGGGCCCATGCTAATCAAAGGCTGTTTAGCCACATTGTATCTCCTCTGGAAAATTCAATCCGCCGGCATAGGTGCGGACATTAGGATGGATTGTGCCTTGTTACGCGCGCCTATGCCATATCAGTTTACGCGCGCGTATCGAGCTGGGTAAAACGATTTTGACGTCAAATGTGGCCAAAGTGTACTTATTAGTGAAAAAAAATCCAGCTATGGAATTTGGTGTTGGGGTGATAAAGTCATTTTGACAAAAAGCTTGACCCACTAGTATGCAAGAGGTAGGATGATTCCAATGTCCACTGCACTATCGACAGGGTAGTGGACAGGGGTTGTGTTTGACCTTCTTCTGGCGGAATTTTTCCGCCAGTTTTTTAAAGCTTATCGTTGATGTAGCGAACCCTTTTACATCGAGCTGTTCACCAAAGACGTTCTGTGTAGAAGTTCTCCTTTGTATAGTTGTTTGACCTCTCCTTTGAGCAGCTTCTGAATTCCAGTGGCTGCTTTTTTATTTTGTCTCTTCTGATTTATCTCGCACCATTCAATTTATCTAAGGATGCTTTGAATCAGGCGTCATTTCTGCGACTTGTAGCGCAGCACAAGCAGGAGCTGTAGACCAGCGCAGCTAATCCAGATTGTTGAATTTTATGGATACCCGCGTTCGCGGGTATGACGGAAAGCGTAGTTTTCAGAGCTTTCCTAATTCATCGGTTTGCTTATCGCAGTAATAAAAAAGCGGACAGGTGGTGTGCCTGCCCGCTTTGGATTGGATTAATGCCTGTTGGAAGGTTAGTTTTTTACACCCTGTGCCCTGGCATTATTAAAGCGGGACAACAGTGCGGTATAGGTTGGGGTTGCAACTCCGCCCAGTGCAATCCATTCCTGTACCAAGGGCTCAAAGCTGCTATCGCGCTGGCCAAAAGCTTGTTGCATTTGTTTGACCTGATAGGCCATGCGGGCTTGCTTATCTTCTGCCGGGCTATCTTGTCCTGCCAAAATTTCTGCGCGAATAACCAGGGTATGCAAAAGTTCAGTGTTGGCTGCTTGTGTAGCGCTGGTAATGGCATCTGCTTTGGCCAGGCGTTGTTGCACCAGGTTAAGGCTACCAGTGGGCCAGCGCGGGGTATTGGCAATGAGTGTTTCCAAACCAGTTTTTTGTTCCGTCAGTTTTTCACTTGCTGTTTGCGCGATTACCGCCAATTCATATTCACGCAGGCTGTTGAGGGCGTTAAATAAATCGATCCAGCGTTGTTCTTCTGCCTGGTTGCGTGCACTGTCGCGTTTGGTGGCAATGGCTGCAATGCTGGCATTGAATTTGTTGTACAAGCCTTTGGCTTCTTTGGGTAAATCCAGCGCTGTGAACTCGGTGGTAATGGATTCAATTTCAGTTTTAGCGGCATTGAGCTGTTCAAGTGTTTGTGCTGCGAATTGATTGAGTCGCTCAATCAATTGCTCCGCTTGTGCAGCTATGGCTTGCCGCTGCTCTTTTGCAGCTTCAAAAGCCTGGTTGCGCAGTGCAAAGACTGCATCGCAATGCTTGCGGAATTCTTGCCATAGTTGCTGGTCTTCTTTGTGCCAACTTTTGCCAATGGTTTTCCATTGTGTTTGCAATTGTTTGATGGTGTCGGTCGCTGCACGTGCATCCACTGCATTGACCAGGCTTTGCGCTTGCTCGATCAGCGTTTGCTTGGCGGTTTTGTTACTTTCATATTCGCTGGTGATTTTACCGAACAATTGTTCCATCAGGTTTTCAAATTCTTTTTGCAATTCATTGCCGGCTTTGCGCGGTACTGGCCAATAGGTTTGCCATTCTGCACGCGCGGTTTTCAATGTTTGTTCAACATCTTTCCAGACCGCATTGGCAAAATCATAACCCTGCAAATATTGCTGTAATTGACCAACCAATTCGCGGCGTTTGTTAAGGTTATGTTCGCGTTCTGCTGCCTGTGCTTCAAAAAATTCCTTGCAAGGTGCATAGGCAATTGCCGATGCTTGCTGGAATTGTTGCCAGAGTTCATCGTCTTGTTGTTGAACACCTTTGCTTACTTCTTTCCAACTGTCTTGCAGTTCATGGATTTTGGTGGCGAGGGTCTCGGGTGCAATGCTGGTGTTTGCCAATGCTTGCATCTGGGTAATCAGTGATTCTTTTTTTGGCGTGACCGCAAATTCATGCCAATCACCAAGCTTTACAAGCTGCGCTTCAAAATCATCAAGTTTGGTCTGGATGCCTTTCGGTATATCAGCCAGTTGTGCGCGTTTTTCCTGCAATTCTTTTTGGATGGCGCGAGCCTTGCGCACAAAACCTTGTTCGGCGGCCCACAAACCTTTGCGCGCTAACTCACTAAAATCGCGCAGCGCATTTTTAGCTGCTTGTTCAGTCTGGTGGCGCTGTGCCCAGATTGCATCCAGTTTGGCCTTGGCTTCGCTCAAGGTTTCGGGTAATTCGTCACCGAAGTCTTTGGCCGATCTGATTAGTTGTTGTAGTTTGTGTTGCGCGTTTTTAACTAATTCTGAATCTTCGGCTTGTTCAAGTTTTTCCGCCAATTGTTTAGCCGTGCCGGAGGTTTTGATTTGGTCGATGAGGTTCAGGGTTTGCTGTTTGCGATGTTCAAACTCTTTGGTGAGTTTATCTAGCGGCAATGAGCGGTTGGCAGCCAGGCGCACGGCGTTGCTGAGCTCCTGGATTTTTAATTCATAGTTAGCGTTGATTAACTCATCCACATGGCTTGCACGATATACATCACCAGCAAGCTGTTTGAGGCTTGCATAGGCTTCTTCAGCCAATTGCAATGCCTGTTGGTCAAGTGAACGTTTTTCTTCTTCATCGGCGATGGCCTGGGCACGCGCATTAATTTTTGCTGTGCAAGTATCGAGGGCACTTTGATAGCGCGATTTGGCCATAACAGATACTTGCCCCAACGCATCCCATTCGTTCTGTAAAACGGTCAGTTTGGCTTTGAACAGTGAATCTGCTTCAAAATGGGAGTGTCGTTCCAGTTTTTCGCAAATGCGCGCTGCACTGGCTTCCAGTTCTGCCAGCTTTGCATCTTCAGCTTTGAACACATCCAGTTTTGTTTTGACAATTTTAAATACATTCTTGTCTTTGGTTTTCACCGCTTTGGCGAGTTGTTCCAGAATGTCACGGCTGTGGATCTTGTCGGCAGCAGCCTGGCGTAATTGGCTGGTGGCACCATCGCTGGCGAGTTTTAACAACTCACTTTCATCATTGGTTTGTTCAACCACATCCAAAGTGATTACCGGTTTTGGCGGTTTTATTTCAGCAACTGGAATGGGGGCTGCTTTAACGGGTTCAATTTTGGGTTTGGCACCAAAGAGTTTGCGTAACAGTTTCATAGTCGTGGCTCGTCGTTCATTGAAGTTAAAAAAGCCTCAGCATAAAGCCCAGGCTTTCAGATAGAAAACTACACAGCTTGTTGCAATAAAATTTGTACCGGATGCGGCAATTTTACATTGTCGATCCGCTTGGTCTGGCTGCGACAGGAATAACCTGTGGCAGTCAGTTTGCCCGTGTTGGCGGGATTGTTAACTACTTGTGACCAGGAAAGTGCGTAGATTTTTTTAGAGGTATCTACATTGCTGCTTTCGTGGCCATAGGTGCCCGCCATACCACAGCAACCGGTTTCGATTACCTTGAGTTGCTGGCCCAGTTTAGTGAACACAGTTTGCCAATCCTTGACCGAACTCACCGCATTAGTTTTTTCAGTGCAATGCGCAAGCAACGAAAACTCGGCTGCTTTGAAATCGCGTACTTTGCTGGTGAGTTGTTCGCTTTGTTGTACGAGCCACTCCTGGATTAATTGCACTTTGGGTGCATTATCGCCCAATACTTTTTTGTATTCGGCGCGATACGCGAGGGTCATCGCAGGTTCAATTCCCATTAACGGGATGCCTGAAGATGCAAGGCCGTTCAACTGGGTTGCATTGGTATCTGCGGCTTTGGCAAAGGCTTTTAAAAAGCCATGGACTTGCAGCGGCTTGCCATTGGGTTTGAAAGGCGCGAGCAAGGGTACAAAGCCAAGCTTTTGCAAGAGTTTGAGCGTGTCTATTACCAGCGGGGTTTCAAAATAACTGGTAAAGGCATCTTGTACCAGAATCACTGCGTTGGCTTTTTCTGCGGGTGTGAGCTGCGCAATATTTTCCAGGGTGGCGTAATTCACCCCGAGTTTTTCTACCGCTTTGTGCAGGTTGATCCCGGTAAGCAGCGGGCTATCAACCATGCCGATAAAGCGGGCCATAAATTTCTGCATGAACTGCGGCTTCATCATCAGATTGTAAAGCCAGGGCACCCTTGCGAGGGTAGGCACCATAAATTCCAGCCCACCGATAAAATAATCTTTGAGCGGACGCAGGTAGCGGCTGTAATACAGCTCTAGAAATTTTGCACGGAACTCAGGGACATCTACTTTAATCGGGCATTGGCCAACACAGGATTTACACGCGAGGCAACCTGCCATCGACTCATGGACTTCATGGGAGAAATCGTATTCGCCTTTGCGTTTGCCGATAGTGTTGATAATGCGTGCGGGTAGGTTAAACAGGAAACTCGCACGTTTTAATTTTTTGCTTTCATCAATTGCATTCACCCCGCGCTCGCTCATTTGTTTGAGCCATTCGCGCATTAATGAAGCGCGACCTTTGGGGGAGTGTTTGCGCTCGCGCGTGCCTTTCCAGCTGGGGCACATGGCGTCGTTGGGATTCCAGTTGTAGCAGAGGCCATTGCCATTGCAATGCATGCCTTCGCTGTAACCTTGCCAGACTTGCACGGGAATTTTACGATCTTGCTGGCCGCGCGTGGTTACTTCATCAATTTTTAATAAGCGGATGTTGGCCGCCGGGGTTGCAATTTTGCCGGGGTTTAATTGGTTGCGTGGATCAAATGCCGCTTTGATGCGTTGGATTTGTGGATAAAGCTCGCCAAAAAATGCAGGCGCATATTCCGAGCGAACGCCCTTGCCGTGTTCACCCCAGAGCAAGCCGTTATATTTTTGTGTAAGTGCAACCACCCTGTCGGTAATGATGCGCACCATTTTTTCTTGCGCGGGATCTTTCATATCCAGCGCCGGGCGCACATGCAATACACCGGCATCGACATGGCCGAACATGCCATAGGTCAGCTTGTATTCGTCCAGCACTGCACGGAATTCAAAAATAAAATCAGCAAGGTTTTCCGGCGGTACAGCGGTATCTTCCACAAAAGGAACCGGGCGGATTTCACCTTCTACATTGCCCAGCAGACCTACGGCTTTTTTGCGCATGCCCCAAATTTTATTCACCGCGTCATTGCCCCAGGCAATGGAGTAACTGATGCGGCCGGTGCTGATATCTTGCGCGGCAACATCCAGCAAATCTGTCAGCTTTTTTACATCGGCTTTTAATTCATCGTCAGAATTAGCCGTGTATTCAACCAGGTTGATACCCTGGATTTTTTCACCGCTTTCCGGCGCAGGGAAAAATTCAGCTACGCTGTGCCAGACAATATCGTTCATCGCCAGGTTCAATACTTTTGAATCGACAGTTTCGATAGAGGTTGGTTCTGCCTTCATCAATTGCGTGGCATCGCGCAGGGCGACATTGAAGTCGCGGTAGTTGACATTAATCAGCGCGCTGTATTTCGGGATTGGCAATAAGTTGATTTTGGCTTCGGTGATAAAACCGAGCGTACCTTCACTGCCGCACAAAATATTGTTGAGATTAAAACGGCCCTGCTCATCGCGGATATGCGCCAAATCGTAGCCGGTGAGGCAACGGTTTAACTTGGGGAATTTTTCCTCGATCAATGCGTGATGTTCGCGCTGGATTGCATCGATGATGCGGTGCACATCGCCCACGCGGTCTTCGCGCTTCCAGAGGTTTTCCAATTCGGTTTCGTCGATTGCGGCTGAGGTCCATACAGTGCCATCGAGCAAGACGGTTTTTAATTCCAATACATGGTCGCGGGTTTTTCCATAGCGGCATGAGCCCTGGCCGGACGCGTCGGTATTGATCATTCCGCCAATAGTGGCGCGGTTGCTGGTGGACAGCTCCGGCGCAAAAAACAAACCGTGCGGCTTGATGGCAGCATTGAGCTGGTCTTTCACCACGCCGCATTGCACCCGCACCCAGCGTTCCTCTGCATTAATTTCCAGGATCTGGTTCATGTACTTGGAGGTATCCACCACCAAACCATCGGTCAGCGATTGGCCATTGGTACCGGTACCGCCACCGCGCGGGCTGAGTACTATGCCGTGGAATTTGGGCATTTGGCTGAGCTGGGCAATTTTTACCAGGTCAGCGGTATCGCGCGGGTAGAGCACACCTTGGGGCAGTACTTGATAGATGGAGTTGTCCGTTGCTAGCACTGTGCGGTTGGCGTAGTCAGGGCTCAGATCACCGCTGAAACCATTTTCGCGCAGGGCGTTGATGAAGTTCAGGTACAGGGCTTGGACGGGGGAGGTTTGGTCTATGCGTGGAATCATGGGGCATCACAAATCAGCAGCTATTCATGGGCCGGCATTCTACTCTCTTGGCCATCCATTGTCCTGATCTTGCAGTTAATCCATCCGAGCTGATGAGGGGACTTATGAGTTGCTCGTGATGATAGGAATAGCCTCATCTATATGAATATGAGGCTTGCAACAGAGCGATGTGCAGGTCTTGGTTAGCCACAAACAAAAACTGCCGCAAGTGCGGCAGTTTGGTAGCAATAAAGAGGTTGGATTTAGAGCACTGAGACTTTGGCCAAGGTATCCGGGCTGTCATTTTCAGCATTGCTTTCATCTGCAACTGGTTGCGGTGTATTGGCGGACAAGCGATTGTCGGCATTGGTGGTGGCGAGGCGAAATTCTTCCTGCTGTTGGTGCCAGGCAATAATCTTGTGGTAGTTGCGCACGTTATCGACAAACCCAACAGGTTCCCAGCCGCGCATATAGCCGTGTTTGGCGCTGCTGTAATACTGCTGTTTGGCAAGTAAGGGCATGTATTTGCGCACATCTTCCCATTTGCTGGGATCGCCGCCCATGCGTTGGGTCAGTACACGGGCATCTTCAATATGACCCAGTCCCTGATTGTAGGCCGCCAACGCCATATTCAAACGATCTTCACCCTGGATGCGCTTGGGTAGACGTTGCAACACTATGCTCAGGTATTTGGCGCCACCGCGGATACTCTGCTGCGGGTCTTCGCGGTCAGTAATACCCATCGCCTTGGCGGTGTTT
The DNA here is from genome assembly GCA_964542655.1 of uncultured Cellvibrionaceae bacterium. Taxonomy (GTDB): domain Bacteria; phylum Pseudomonadota; class Gammaproteobacteria; order Pseudomonadales; family Cellvibrionaceae; genus Cellvibrio. Next base: position 123,754 of record CAZIWB010000013.1, on the reverse strand, counting down.
TTGGTGAGCATCATCAACCCACGAACCCCGGTATGGGAGCGGGCATCTGCTTGCCAATGGGATTCCTGGTAGCTGATTGCTGCCAGCAGTTGCCAATCGAGGTTAAATTCCGCCGCCGCCGTTTTCATGTGATCAACCCACTGGGGCAAACGCTGCTCCAAACGATAGGTAAATTCCATCGCCTCGCCGGTAGTGACTTCCTCTATATGGCGGTCAAAAAACTCTTCCGTCAGCTTGGCGAGGGTTTCATCGGCCTTAATGCTGGCCAGGTATTTTTGTGCGGCATCAAAGAGGCTGGTGTCGCGTTCGGCGGGGAAGGCCCAAGCTACAGGTTGTGGATCACTTACATCAAAGGCGAGTTGCGCTTTGGGATAGGAGTAGCGGTTGAGGTCGTAGGCGCTGGAATCGATAACGGCGTAATCAGCTTCACCTTTATTAACCATTTCCAGCAGGTCAATCATCTCTGCATTAATAACCGCGCGCCAGTGCAGCTCGGGGAATTCAGCTTGCAGTGCTTCAAATCTTTTCTCATGCGATGAATTTGCAATTACAAGGACTTCTTTATCTTTCAGATCCTGGATGCTGGCGGGTTGGGGCAGTCGGTTGTTATAGATCAGTTGCTGGGTGACCTGTATAAAAGGTGTAGTAAACACGACCTTGGAATCGCGGCTTTCCACTGCGGTCAACGCGGCGGCAGCAAAATGGACTTGTTGCCCGGCAACGCTGGAGAGCATTTTGTCCAGATCAGATTCATCTTCAATAACCAATTTCAGGCCGAGCGAATCCGCAAAGCCTTTCACCAAGCTATATTCAAAACCCGTCAGGCCATTGGAGCCTTCGTAGTAGGTAGTAGGGCCATTGCTTGATACAACATGCAATTCGCCTGCTTCAAGCACCTTCTCCAACTGCGTTGGGGGTGCGCTGCGCACCAGCAAAGCACTGCTGGCGACAAGTAACGAGCCGATAATAAGGCTCGTCAGGATGGACTTAATCACTAACGCTAATGGTTTGCGAATTTCCATAAGGGGTTACTCCGGTTGCTGAACTGCAACGCCCGAAAGGCTCTTCTCTTCGTGTGTGCGCATTCATGCCGAATCCAATTCCATTAATGACCCGTGCAAATACATCGTTATGGTATAGGCACTTTTTTTGTGTGCCTAGCTTGTTTTTTGAGCACGCATGGGCTAGGTATTTGGTGATTTATTGACCTTTTTTGCCTCAATCCCCCAAGCCACAAGGGATGCGGCGGTTTTCGGACGGTCGAAAAAAGCCGACAGACGGTCGAAAAAATGCTTAAAAATGTGACATTTGCCGCCATTTAAGCCCCAAATCAGGACAGGAAAAGGCGATAAGCCGTAAGTTTTTGTTAAAAAACTGCACAAAAATGCCGCAATATTGAGACTTTTTAGTTATAAGGAGAATTTTTCTTGGCCGAGGATTGGTTTATTTGTGATCAATTCAATATTTCGGCTTCTGTCGGATTTCATCGAAAAATGGATAATTTATTTGCCGGTCTTGCCTAAGCGGATCTTAAAATCGTAGCCATCAAACCGGGGCTTAAACGTGACAACAATGGAATGAATTTTGTTTTTCCTATAAAAATTTCCGTACGATTTTTTTCTATTCCGCGAATAATTTCTTGCGCCGCATATGCAGGTGTTATTTTTTTAGCATTGCGTTCCTGTGTCATGGGCGTGTCAACGAGCGGTAATATGGCTTCGTGGACACTGATTGGCATATTTTCCAATTGATATCCCAAGCTTTTTGTGAAATTGCGCAGGCCTGCTTTGGTTGCGCAGTAAACCGCAGAATTTTTTTTAGGATAAAACGCGAGGCCCGATGTGATATTGACAATGGCAGCAGGCTGCTGACGCATTGCCCATAATTTAATAAAGGATGCGCAGATGAAAATGGGCGCTATCAAATTAACGGCTATTTCTTTTTCGATACTTTCCTGTACAAAATCCGCATCATTCAGCATGGGAGTGAATTGGACTCCCGCGTTGTTGATAATGATGCTAATGTCCGGGTGTTGGTGGGTAATCCTGGCCAGGGTTGTCGTTAATTGATGGTGATTTTCCAGCGCACAGCTATAGCAAAATAGATTTTCAAATTCATCATTCAATGCGCACAATTTGTTTTTATCGCGTGCGATCACAATGATTTTTTTATTCTTATCGGCCAGTTGTTTTACCAGTTGATAGCCGATACCAGACGTACCTCCAGTAATGAGCAAGCTTTGTGATTCCAGTTTCATATTGGGTTCCATGTAGTGAATGTTGTGCTCTTCAGCGTGCATTATTGTTGTGGTTGAATGCATTAACCCAAGTTAAGAAAACTATCGAAGGAGACGTGTGCGCGCGATCTGTTGCAGGAGTTTGGTTGTGTTCGCCAAGTACAGAAAGGATCGTTTTTATTTCATCAATACGAAAAAAATCAACAGCTCTTTTTTATCGAACGGGGATTGGTGAAGGCTTTTTATGAAACGATTGACGGAAAGGAATTTATTAAATCTTTTATCGTCGAAGGCGGGTTTATCGCCAGTATGCAGGCATTGCTTCCTGGTGGGACAAATGCATTCTCTGCGGTAGCGCGGGAGGATTGCACCGTCCTGGAAGTACCTTTCTCCGTGTTCGCAGGGCCCTTGGTGGACAATCTGGCAGTGACGCAGGCGCTCAACCAGGCGCTCTTGCACCTGGCCATGAAAAAGGAGTTGCGCGAGTATGAGTTCCTGTGCCTGTCGCCCGAGCAGCGCTATCTGGCATTTTGTGAGCGGGAGCCCGGTTTGATGGTGCGGCTGACCCAACAGGATATTGCTCGCTATCTCGGGATCACCCCTGTTGCTCTCAGCCGGATTCGCAAACGCTGTGGTTTGGTTGCTGGCGATCAGGATTAAGCCTGTCTTTACCCTTATTCGGCGAAACTTCTGTCGGCGGGTCCGCAAAATCCAGTACAATAGCGGCCTTTTTCATATCCCCCCGATGCTGAGGCTCTTCCCACTATGCTGATTCTGCGTGGCGCTCCCGCTCTTTCCAGTTTCCGTACGCAAAAACTCCTTACCAACCTGCAACAGCGCATTCCCGCTGTGACCGGTGTCAGTTCCGAGTTTGTGCATTTCGCCAATGTTGCTGCGCCCTTAAGCAGCGATCAGCAGCAAGTGCTGCAACAATTGCTTACCTACGGCCCCAAAGTTGAGGGTGAGGTCAGCCACGAGGGGGAACTCTTTCTGGTAGTGCCACGTCTTGGGACTATTTCGCCATGGGCATCCAAAGCGACCGATATTGCTAAAAACACCGGCCTTGAACCTGTACGCCGTATCGAGCGCGGTATTGCCTATTATGTAACGGGTGCGATTTCCGCAGCAGATCGCGCTGCTATCAGTGCGCTTTTACATGACCGCATGGTTGAAACCGTGTTCGACAGCCTTGAAGCTGCTGAGCAGTTGTTTGTGTCCCAGGCTCCGGCCGAACAAACCTCGGTGGATATCCTCGGCGGTGGTCGCGCCGCCCTGGTTGCCGCGAATAAATCCCTTGGCCTCGCTTTGGCCGATGACGAAATCGATTATCTGGTTACCAGCTTCCAAACCCTCGGACGCAATCCTATCGATGTTGAATTGATGATGTTTGCCCAGGCCAACTCCGAACATTGCCGCCACAAAATCTTCAACGCCTCCTGGACCATCGACGGTATTGAACAGGAACGCAGCCTGTTCAAGATGATCAAAAACACCAACGAAGTTGGCGGTGAAGATGTGCTCTCGGCCTATGCCGACAACGCCGCAGTAGTGGTTGGTCACGAGGCGGGGCGCTTTTATCCCAATCCGGATACCAAAGCCTACGAATACACCCAACAGCCAATCCATATGCTGATGAAGGTGGAAACTCACAACCATCCAACTGCCATCTCTCCATTCTCGGGTGCCGGTACTGGCGCAGGTGGTGAGATTCGCGATGAAGGCGCAGTGGGGCGCGGCTCCAAGCCTAAAGTGGGCTTGACCGGTTTTACCGTTTCCAACCTGCAAATCCCTGGTTTTGAACAACCTTGGGAGCAGAATTATGGCAAGCCAAATCGCATCGTAAATGCCCTGGATATCATGATCGAAGGCCCCATCGGTGGCGCTGCGTTCAATAACGAATTCGGTCGTCCCAATATCTGCGGCTATTTCCGTACCTTTGAAGAGAACTTTGACGGCGAGCGCCGCGGCTACCACAAGCCAATTATGCTCGCGGGCGGTTACGGCAATATCAAGGCCGAACACATTGAAAAACCGCCCTTTGCGGCAGGCTCCAAGCTTGTAGTTCTTGGTGGCCCGGCCATGTTGATTGGTTTGGGTGGCGGTGCGGCCTCATCTATGACTTCCGGCTCATCATCAGAAGATCTGGATTTCGCCTCCGTACAGCGTCAAAACCCGGAAATGGAACGTCGCTGCCAGGAAGTGATCGACGCCTGCTGGCAGTTGGGCGATAAAAACCCCATCGCTTTCATTCACGATGTAGGCGCGGGCGGTTTATCCAACGCCTTCCCTGAGTTGGTGAAAGATGGCGGCACTGGCGGCAAGTTCGAGCTGCGCAACGTGCCCAACGATGAGCCGAGCATGAGTCCGCTGGCGATTTGGTGTAACGAATCGCAAGAGCGCTATGTATTGGCAATCAAGCCGGAAGATCTCACGCGTTTTGAAACTATCTGTAAGCGCGAGCGCGCGGCCTACGCCGTAGTGGGCGAGGCGACTGACGAGAAACATTTGCTGGTTAACGACAAGCACTTCGATGCAAAACCGGTCGATCTGCCAATGTCGGTATTGTTTGGCAAGCCGCCCAAAATGCACCGCACTGCAGATAAGCACCAGGCGGTAACCAGCGCATTTTCAACTGCCGGTATCGAATTGAAAGATGCTGCTGAGCGCGTGCTCAAACACCCGTCGGTTGCGAGCAAAAACTTCCTCATTACCATCGGTGACCGCTCGGTTACCGGTATGGTGGCGCGTGACCAAATGGTCGGCCCATGGCAAGTACCGGTTGCCGATGTTGCGGTCACCACTGTGAGTTACGACAGCACCAAAGGCGAAGCCATGAGTATGGGGGAGCGCACGCCGCTGGCGTTGCTGGATGCTCCTGCATCTGGCCGCATGGCAATTGCCGAAGCCATCACCAATATCGCCGCGACCCGCATTGAAAAATTGTCCGATGTAAAACTCTCCGCCAACTGGATGTGCGCCGCTGGCCACAAAGGCGAAGATGAAAAACTTTACCGCACTGTGCAGGCGGTCGGCATGGAGCTCTGCCCTGAACTGGGCATTACTGTTCCGGTCGGTAAAGACTCAATGTCTATGCGCACCGCGTGGAAAGAAGACGGTGAAGACAAAGCCGTTACCGCGCCGCTGTCGCTGGTAATTTCCGCTTTTGCACCGGTAGTGGATGTCCGCCAAACCCTGACGCCGCAACTCAGAACCGACAAAGGTGATACCGAGTTGCTGCTGCTCGATTTGGGCAATGGTAAAAACCGTTTGGGCGGATCGATTCTGGCACAGGTATACAACCAGATGGGCGATGTGCCTGCTGACCTGGACTCAGGTGCACAGCTCAAAGGTTTCTTTAACGCCATGCAAGCGAGCCTTGCCGCCAATGAATTGCTTGCTTACCACGATCGCAGCGACGGCGGTTTGTTTGCCACGCTCGCCGAAATGGCGTTTGCGGGTCACACAGGTGTCAGCGTCAATCTGGATGGTTTGGGTGCAGATGCACTGGCTGTTCTGTTTAACGAAGAGGCGGGTGCCGTTGTACAAGTGACACGCGCCAATTCTGCAGCCGTGCAAGCACGTTTTGTTGCTGCGGGTGTGAGTGTAAAAGCCATCGGTGGTTTGAATACAAACGATACGTTGGTTATCAACCAGGGCGCGAATGTCCTGTTCAATCAACCGCGTGCACAACTGCAATCGCTCTGGGCGGAAACCAGCTATCGCGTGCAAGCATTGCGCGATAACCCGGCTGGCGCCAAATCAGAATTCGACGGCATCTTGAAAGCAGATCCTGGTTTGAGCGTAAAACTCAGTTACGACATTAATGAAAATATTGCTGCTCCGTTTATCAACACAGGTGTGCGTCCGTCCATCGCCGTATTGCGTGAGCAAGGTGTAAATGGTCAGGTAGAAATGGCGGCGGCATTTGATCGCGCTGGCTTCAATGCGGTCGATGTGCACATGAGCGATTTGCTCTCTGGTCGCGTATCGTTGGAAACCTTCAAAGGCCTGGTAGCTTGCGGTGGTTTCTCTTATGGTGATGTCCTCGGCGCAGGTGAAGGCTGGTCGAAAACCATTTTGTTCAACAACAAAGTACGCGACGAATTCGAGCGCTTCTTCCATCGCAACGACACTTTCAGCTTGGGTGTTTGTAATGGTTGCCAGATGATGTCGAACCTGAAAAATTTAATTCCCGGTGCCGATCACTGGCCGCGTTTTGTGCGTAACTTGTCTGAGCAATTTGAAGCTCGTTTCAGTCTGGTTCAAGTACAGGAATCGTCGTCAGTATTGTTCAAAGGCATGGCGGGCTCACATATGCCGGTTGCCGTGGCCCACGGTGAAGGCTATGCCGAATTTGCCAACGCCGATGCACTGAAAGTATGTAACGAGAGCGGCACAGTGGCGATGCGTTTTATTGACAACAACCTCGATGCAACTGAAACCTATCCGGCCAACCCGAACGGTTCGCCCTTGGGAATCACCAGCGTGAGCAGTAAAGATGGTCGTACCACCATCATGATGCCGCATCCGGAGCGTGTATTCCGCGCAGTCACCAACTCATGGAAACCAGATGATTGGAAAGATGATGGTGCCTGGTTGCGTCTGTTCCGCAATGCGCGGGTGTTTGTGGGATAGTGTTTGTGTGAGCTACAAAATATTACAAACCAAACCGGGAGGCTTTAGCCTCCCGGTTTGGTTTTGTGCTTCAATAACTTACATTCCTCGGGCCGCTTTGTTATGGTCTGTCAGCGTATTGTGTGGCAGTCGCTGAACCTTGAAATACAAATAACGTCTTATAAAGCTCATGCATTCATCATTATTTCATTTGAAATACAGGCAGGTAACAACATGAAAACCTTACTGCAACCTACAATCCTAAAACTGCTCTTGCTCCTGCTGACGACTAGCCTGATTACGGGTTGTTCGATGACTAAAAAACATGAACAGGATGCGCAACTCAAGGCGGATAAAGCAGGCCTGACACCGGTAGAAAAAACGCATTTTGATGGCACCTTTATTGCGCCCGGTGCACAATTTGCAAAATATAAAAAATTGGTTGTCGAACAATTGGATCTAAGCGATGTAAAAATCCGCAAGCAGGCCACCAGCAACACATTTGAGGATACACCCTGGGAGTTGAACGATCAGGATCGTCTCTACTATCAAGAGCGATACACTGAAGCTTTGATGAATAATTTAATTGTCGATGGTACTTACACTACAGCAATGCAGGCTGGAGCCGATGTGCTGACTGTTTCGGCAAAGGTAGTAGAAATTGCACCCCTCGGTAGTAAAGATGATACAAAAGGACGCCCCACCCAAATGGAAGTGTACAGTGAAGGTATGGGGACAATGACACTGGAAATTTCGCTCTATGATTCCTTGTCCGGCAAGCCAGTGGCGATCATTACCGATCAGCGGGATCTGGGGCGTTTGTGGGAGCAAAATAATCGCGCGACCAACAATGTCCAGGTGCGTGTGGCATTTGACCATTGGCTGCGCACTTTGCGCGCAGAATTGGATAAGGCATCGGGACGTTAACAACGATAAAAAAGGTGCTCATGGTGAGCGCCTTTTTTATTTTTTCGTGTCCCGTCCTGAAATAGGTTTACACATTGGAGACCTATTTCAGGTCGGGACAAGAGCCGCAAAGATAAATTCATGTACATTCCTCATTATTCATCTTCCCAGTCCTGCATGAATTACCAAGAATAATTATAAATTTCAAGGGCGTTGTCCCGTCCTCCCTAACAACTGCTACTGACAATAAGGAATCCCAATGAACATTGGAGAGCGCATCAAGCAACTGCGGACGGATAAAAACCTGACGCAACCGCAACTGGCTGAGTTAGCCGATATCGAGCAATCGTACTTGTCGAAATTGGAAAATGATAAATCCATTCCCTCATCGGAAATTTTAATGGCAGTGCTGAAGGCGCTGGCAGTAGATATTCCGACCTTTCTCAAAGGAATAGACGAGAGTGTTATTGAGCGGCATTTATTGCAGATATCGGAAGTTGCCGTACATCGCAATGCTGAGTCGCGTTTGCGTATTCGCCAAATCAAGCGATGGTTATTGGGGGCAGCCTTGAGTTGTGCAATTGGTTTGGCACTGATATTTGGTGGATTGAAACAACTGATCTTTACCCCTGTGAATGAAACACTTTATCAATACGTTTCAGAAGGGATAATTTTTCAAGGAGAGCCCGAGGATTTATTTAATTATTGGCCTTCTAATATCGACGGTAGATTAAGGGCGGGGCAAACCCCTTCACAAGAGTTGGATCTTGCCGTCAGGATGGCACAAGAAGAGTTTCGTAAACGTTTGGGTACCGATAATCAGCAAAGCCCTACGCACAAAGGACGAACATACCGGGTTGATGTTGATGGAGGTTATCGTATATATAGCTTTAACGGCACGGAAATTACCACCAACCGGACATTCGAACGTTGTAATAATTGGCTCGCCGTATTAGGTGCCTTTTTGGCATTTGGTGGACTATTCGGGTTTGTGGTTGAATTTCGTCTTCGTCGACTATAGGTAGTTATGCTTGATGACAATGCCGCAAGATATATCCAGCTAAGATAGAATAGCGCTCAGCGCATGCGTTATGTAAAAGGCACTGCAATCAGTGCCTTTTTGCATTCAGGGTAATGACTAATTGGGTGGAACTGCTGTATGGAATTAAAACTGGAAGATTTTCGCCGTGAATACACCCAGGGTGGGTTGGAGCTTGATACTCTGGCGGATAATCCGCTCGAACAGTTTGATCGCTGGATGCAGCAGACGATTCAATCGGGCATCCCCGATCCGAATGCCATGACTATCGCTACGGTTGATGCGACTGGCCAACCATCGCAACGTATTGTATTGCTCAAACATCTCGACGATAAAGGGTTTGTGTTTTATACCAATCTCAACAGCCGTAAGGCGCAGGATTTAAAACAGAACCCGAAAATCAGCCTGCATTTTCCCTGGTATTTTTTAGAGCGGCAGGTAAAAGTTTGTGGGGTTGTTGAACAATTGTCGGCCACGGACGTAATGAAATATTTCATTACGCGCCCGCGCGATAGCCAATTAGGCGCCTGGGCATCGCAACAGAGCCGTCCGATTTCCTCGCGTGCGTTGTTGATGCAGCAATTTGAGGCAATGAAAAATAAATTCTCCAAAGGCGAAATCCCATTGCCGGATTTTTGGGGCGGCTTCCGCGTTAAACCACATCAAATTGAATTCTGGCAAGGCGGTGCAGCGCGTTTGCATGATCGCTTTGAATATAATTTGCAAGCGGATGGACACTGGACTATCCAGCGTCTTGAACCATGATGAAATTTGTCGCTTTGACAGCGGCGGGTGGTGTTGAAAACCTGCAATTGCAAACCGCAGCCATTCCGCCAATTGCAGCGCATGGCGTTTTGATTCGCGTATATGCAGCGGGAATTAATCGGCCCGATATTTTGCAGCGGCAGGGTGCTTATCCACCTCCGGTGGATGCATCACCTATTTTGGGCTTGGAAGTTGCTGGTGAAATTATTGCCTGCGGAGCTGGTGTTAACGATTGGCACATTGGCGATAAAGTCTGCGCTCTGGTCAACGGTGGTGGCTATGCAGAATATGCCATTGCTCCGGCTGCGCAATGCCTGCCGATTCCCCCCAATTTTTCCTATGTGCAGGCAGCGGCTTTGCCGGAAACGTTTTTTACTGTGTGGCACAACCTGTTCCAGCGCGGACAATTAAAATCCGGCGAGACTGTATTGATTCACGGCGGATCCAGTGGCATAGGCACTGTAGCGATTCAGCTGGCGCACGCGTTTGGCGCCAAGGTATTTGCAACCGCTGGATCAACTGAAAAATGTGTGGCAATTAATGCGCTGGGTGCGACGGCAATTAATTATCGCACGCAGGATTTTGTCGCGGTAATAAAAGGACAAACCCAGGGGCAGGGTGTGAATGTAATTTTGGATATGGTTGGTGGTGATTATATCCAGCGCAATTTTTCTGCCGCTGCGAAAGACGGGCGCATAATCAATATCGCTTTTTTACAGGGCAGTAAAACGCAAGTGGATTTTATGCCGCTGATGTTAAAACGTTTAACGTTGACGGGTTCTACGTTGCGCGCTCAATCTGCACAAGCAAAAGCAGGAATTGCCTGTGAATTGCAAGAACATGTCTGGCCGTTGTTAAGCAATAAAACTATCGAACCAGTAATTGATTCAGTATTTCCTTTTGAGCAAGTTGCTGAAGCACATTTGCGGATGGAATCGAATCAGCATATTGGGAAAATTGTTCTTAATTTAGTGTGAAGACTTCATGACCACAACTGCTATGTGAGACCCGCCGTGAATACTTCCCTGTAGGCTCGATTCGGCATCCCTACGCGATCCTGTCGCTTCGGGAAACTTCCCACATCCATGTGGGGCGTCCATGCCTCATACGGTCTCACACAGCAGTTCTGATCATAAAGTCTAACTACTTCGTAAGGTGGATAAATGATTAATTCTTCTCAGTCTCGCCGTCCCCTGGATGGTATTCGCGTAATTGAAATAGGGCAGTTGCTTGCAGGGCCTTTTGCCGGGTGCATGCTCGCGTACTTCGGTGCAGAAGTGATAAAAATCGAACCGCCTGAAGGTGATCCCATCCGCGGTTGGCGTGTACTGGAAAATGGAACCTCGCATTGGTGGCGCAGTATCGGGCGCAATAAAAAAAGTATCACGCTGGATTTAAAAAAAATCGAAGGCCAAAAAATTGCGCGGCAATTAATTGATAGTGCCGATGTGGTGATCGAAAATTTCCGTCCGGGCGTAATGGAAGGTTGGGGCTTGGGACCTGACGAAATTAAAAAATCCAATCCCAAAATTGTATACACACGTATTTCCGGTTACGGCCAGACCGGCCCATATGCTAGTAAACCGGGGTTTGCTTCGGTGTGTGAAGGGATGAGTGGTTTTCGCTACGTTAATGGCTTTCCCGACCAAGCGCCGGTGCGCCCTAATTTGAGTATTGGCGATACGATTTCCGGCATCCATGCTGCGCTGGGAATCACTCTGGCATTATTGGAGCGCGAGCGAAATGCTGATGGCGAAGGCCAATTGGTGGATGTTGCGCTCTATGAATCCATGTTTAATTTAATGGAAGCGGTAGTACCGGAATTTTCCGGTGCGGGTGTGATCCGCGAACCTTCCGGCACTACTGTAACCGGTATTGTGCCGACCAATACCTATCGCTGTAAAAATGGTAAATATGTGGTGATTGGTGGTAATGGCGATTCAATCTTCCAGCGTTTGATGAACATTGCAGGTCACCCGGAAATGGCGAATGATCCGCGCATGGCGAATAATGCCGGGCGTGTTAAACATGAATTGGAAATCGATAACGCGCTCGCGGCCTGGTGCATGAGTAAAGATGCTGATGATATTTTGCAATTGCTGGAACAGGCGCGTGTGCCGGGTGGCCCAATCTACAATGTGCAGGATATGTTTGCTGATCCCCACTTTAATGCACGTGGAATGTTTGAGCAGGTAGAAATTAATGGCAAGCCGCTAAAGATTCCGGCGATACTGCCCAAGTTGTCAGACACTCCTGGCCGGACTGATTGGCCGGGCGGGGATATCGGTAGCCATACACAAGACGTCTTGCTGTCAGTGTTGAATTTATCGCAAGCGCAAATCGATGAGTTAAAAACCTCGGGCGTTATTTAAGGTAAATGATATGACATTAAAATCCGGTTTATATCGCCATTACAAAGGCAATGACTATTTTGTCTTCCAGGTGGCGACCCACAGTGAAACACGTGAACCCCTCGTATTTTATCGCTGTTTGTATGGTGATTATTCCTGGTGGGTGCGCCCGTTGGATATGTTTCTCGAAACGGTTGAGTTGGCTGGTGAAACTATTCCACGGTTTCGTTTTGTGCGGGCGTTAACAGAGCAGGAATTGGCTAATTATCTGGCGCCGTTGGTGGAAGTAAAAAAATCGTGAGTCATACCGAACAAGACAGCGGGGCAGATAGAATTTTTTCTGTAGCAGATGAACACTGGATGGCCTATGCCCTGCAACTCGCGGCCAAGGGCGAAGCACTTGGTGAAGTGCCGGTAGGGGCTGTTATTGTCCAGGATGAAAAAATAATAGGTGAAGGTTTTAACCAGCCGATCAGCGGTCATGATCCCACTGCCCACGCCGAAATTATCGCGCTGCGCCAGGCGGCGGCCCAACTACAAAACTATCGTTTGGTAGGTTCAACTATCTACGTCACCCTGGAGCCCTGCACCATGTGTGTCGGTGCCTTGGTGCATGCACGTATTACGCGTTTGGTATTTGGCACTACAGAGACCAAAGCTGGTGCGGTGGTGAGTAAATCGCAATTGCTGGATAACAATTATTTTAATCACCGGGTCGATTACGTTGGTGGCTTAATGGCGCAACAGTGCCAGCATCAACTCAGTCAATTTTTTGCTATGCGCCGTGAACAAAAACGACAAGAAAAGCTGATGCAGCAACACGATCTTCCTGAGTGATGGCTGGTACTCTGAAGGCATGCTTGGCCGTTGATAACTGCCAGTATGATGAATGAGGGCGAAAATAAAACCGGGTGCCTGAAATGAGTAGGGGCCGCATAAGCGGCCCCGTACAGATACTGTCCCTAAGTAGAAGTAGTCAATTTGCGTCGAATTTCCTTTCGAATCCCTGACCGCCTTTCCTCCTGCGCTAGTGCAATCCTTTGATGTCTCCCGACATCGCGTCCCTAACAGGTGGGCGCATCCATTGACCTTTCCTGGCCAGCACACATCATTGTCTACTTCCTTGATGTGTTCATTATGCTGCTGCGACTGTTGTCGGGATAGTCGCTAAATTCGCTTGTTTTTGTAGGAAATTGACTACAACCTAGATCGCTTGGTTCTATCTATCTAATTACTTTATAACCTTATAGCAGGGAATGTACTGCCGACCTGGCAATTTCATCCGATTTTGGCGGGCAAAGGATTCCAGCAGCTCATCGACCGGATGCATGATTTCGTAGTCCCCATGTAGTTCAAAATGACCATATTTTTCAATGGCAAGAATGCCGTCTTCTTTAACATTGCCTGCAACGATTCCCGAAAATGCCCGGCGCAAATTGGCCGCCAATTGATTAACCGGTTGGTTTTTGTGCAACTCCAGGTTGCGCATGTTTTCATGGGTGGGAATAAACGGCTGTTGTAAATCCGGGCTGATCTTTAACTGCCAATTGAAGTAGTAGGCATCATCACTATGCTTGCGGAATTCGCGCACTTTTTTGATGCCTTCTTTCATTTCACGCGCAACTGCATCCGGGTCATTGACGATAATTTTGTAATGCGCTTGCGCCTCTGGTCCGAGGGTATCGCCAATAAATTTATCAATCCGGGAGAAATATTCAGCCGATGTTTCCGGACCAGTAAAAATAAGCGGGAAGGGGATATCTTTGTTGTCGGGATGCAAGAGCAAACCCAGGATATAGAGGATCTCTTCTGCGGTTCCCGCACCGCCAGGGAAGACGATAATGCCATGGCCAAGGCGTACAAAGGCTTCAAGGCGTTTCTCAATATCGGGCATGATGGCGAGTTGGTTGACGATTGGGTTAGGTGCCTCGGCGGCAATAATGCCTGGTTCGGTAATACCAATGTAGCGGCCATTATTGATGCGTTGTTTGGCATGGCCGATAGTTGCCCCTTTCATTGGGCCTTTCATCGCTCCCGGACCACAGCCGGTACAGATATCCAGACTGCGCAGCCCCAACTGATAACCGACCTCTTTGGTGTAGTCATATTCAATACGATTGATTGAATGCCCGCCCCAGCAGACCACCAGATTCGGATCGAGGCCGGGTTTTAATAAGTTGGCGTTGCGCAACATATGGAAGACCGCATCGGTAATGCCTTCAGATGTTTGCACATTCAACTTTGGATTGCGGCTAAGTTCATCATTGTTGTAAATCACATCGCGCAATACAGTGAATAAATGTTCGCTAATACCGCGAATCATTTTTTCATCGACGAACGCGTTGCCCGGTGCATTTTTTACGGCGAGTTTTATCCCACGTTCTTGCTGCACAATGCTGATATCAAAATCTTTGTAGCGCTCCAGCAATTCTTTACCATCGTCCAGATCATTGCCGGTATTGAGTACAGCGAGCGCACAACTGCGAAATAATTTATAGAGGCCACTTTGGCTCGAATCCAACAGTTTGGCGACTTCCATTTTGGAAAGTATATTCAGTTGATCAATGGGGGAAATGAGGGCGCTTACTGTTTGGTACGCGCCTGCTTCATTAACGATAGGGTGGTTGGGATTCAGGTTACTCATAGTATTCCTTAGCATCATTGATGCAGTGGTTCCGATGTTAAGTTCCGATGTAAGTTCCGACGTATTGATTTTGAGCCTATGAAACAAGTGTAGTGTTATTTTCCTGATTGTGTGTAGAGGCGCGCTTGCTCATTTGGGTAATTGTCAGCAATATTACGCACCACTATTTGCTTTGAACAAAAATTAATCATATTGCAGTCGAATCTGCCCAGTAAAAGAGAATCCCTATGGAATATTTACCTTGTGTTGAAATACTCAGCCAGCCGCAGCTACCCGCTACTGCCAGTGTAATTTGGCTTCATGGTTTGGGAGCAGATGGACATGATTTTGCACCTTTAGTGCCAGAATTACACTTGTCTAAAGAATTGTCTGTGCGTTTTATTTTTCCTCACGCACCGCACATTCCCGTCACCATTAATGCTGGTTATATCATGCCTGCCTGGTACGACATTCTGGAAATGAACCTGGAACGCAAAGTTGATGAGTCGCAACTGAGTACCAGTGCTGATGCGATACGACGACTGATTGAGCGTGAAATTGCACGGGGAGTAGCAAGTGAAAAAATTATCCTGGTGGGGTTTTCCCAAGGTGGGGCGGTCGCTTATCACACAGGACTGACGTATGAAAAATCACTGGCTGGTTTATTAATTTTATCGAGTTATTTTGCTACTCATGCCAGCGTGAATATTCATCCCGCTAATCAACATACGCCAGTGTTGATCCAGCATGGCAGTCGCGATCCGGTTGTCAGTGAGGTTTTAGGGCAGCGTGCGTATCGTTATTTACAAGACCGTGGTTGCAACGTGAATTATGAATCCTATCCTATGGAGCACACAGTCTGTCTGGAGCAGATTGAATCCATGTCGCGCTGGATTCAATCTGTTTTAGCCTGAGCATAACAACATAGTTATTCGGTTAAACATGTGGGGTCAAATTGATATTCACCGTTTAACCAGGCAATTATTTCTTGTGCATAAGGGCTATTGCCAAAATGTTGGTAAGTTTCATGAAGTGCTTGCCGCTCTTGTGCATCAAGACTTTTCAGTCCGCGTTCCTGTAGCAGATTAATATCTTGCAGCAACTGAGTGGCCAGATCTTCGCCACAAAGTTTTTTGCAGCTACTAATAAAAGCGGCATCGGCTGAATACATATCTTTTTCACGATAAGCCAGCGGTAAGCTGGCAAGCGGGATTTGCGATAACCACGGTTGGTTCATGGGGTTCACTGCATGGCCTGCCACTTTATCTGCTAATTGGCTGTGGCTGTGGCCAAATGCACGCAGCTGCAATAAATTGGATTTTACCGCACCATCATTAACGGGATAGTTATCCCATAAAAAAGGCTGGCGACCGATTAAATCGCTAACCTGTGCAAGATGCTCTGCAGCGTAGTGGGTCGAGCAAACTTTTTCGCCTGTCCAAAATATATCGATACTTTTATCCAACTGTTGCGCAAAGGTTTGCCAATAATTTTCTGGCATTACACCAAATACTTTTTCCAATACCGGATCGAAGCTGTAATAGGTCGGGCAAAAAATGATTTTTTTTGCATTGCTGATAGCGGCCGCCTGATGGGCTATATCGGTTTGTATCTGCGCAAGGCCGGTGATGTCACCACGCATATCATCAAATAAAATGCACAGGATGTCCGGCTCAAGTTGGTTGATTTGTTCGATGCGCTGATTTAACCGCGCGCGCTGGTCGTTGAACTGTTGGGGGGAATGCTCCAGATAAATTTCGTGGGGGCTGAGGCCAATGCCGAATTGTACGTTTGCTGTACGATAAACTTCGCGTAAATCCTGCAATTGTTTTTTTATGCCTGCCGGCCAATCCTGTTGCCAATGCTTGCGTAAATTTTTGTCGCTTTTTGGTGCGTAGATGTAAAAATTGTACTGATTTAGTGCGAGAAAATTTGCATAATTTTTTCTATCTTCCCAAGTCCAGCTGCGGCCAAAAAAACCTTCAATGATTCCATAAGATGCTGTGCGGTTTTTATTTGTATGCATAAGAAATCTACTGATTCGATAGTGAGTTATGGGGGGATTGTATTTGCTTTGCGATTCGCGCGGATTTCACCAGAAACTTGCAGGGAATTCATCCTTGTAGGGCCTGCGCTTTAATTGACACTTAAAACCCATCTGCCTATCATAGCGGCCTTTTTGAACAGCGCAATTCACGCATCTTTTGCGTCATTTTAATGTGGTTGCCTGGTGCCGGTCGTTGATTTTTATTGTAATTAATTTCGGCCCATTGATGACTTCTTGGTTTGGTTTGCGCTGAAAGGCTTAATTCTAGGATGGTAAGCATATAACTTTGAAACTGGTAGGAAGATTATCCTTTCATGCCTGTCGGAGTCGGGTCGGACTCAAACTAACAGAATAGAAATCAACCACTTGTTAGGCATGGCGCCTATACATTTTTGTTTGTGGAGTAGAAATGACTAACCCTGATGTGCGTCCCACCGATTTGCCTTCCTGGAAAACCCTTGCTGCCCATGCTGCGCAACTGAAGTCTCAACACCTTAAAGACCTGTTTGCCGCTGACGATAAGCGCTTCAATAAGTTCTCCCTGCAATTGCCCGGTTTGTTGTTCGACTACTCCAAAAACCTGATTACTGATGAAACCAAAGCTGCGCTGCTTGCGTTGGCCAAAGAGTCCAATGTTGAAGGTTGGCGTGGCAAGATGTTTGCTGCTGAACACATTAATGCCACAGAAGATCGCGCGGTTATGCATGTCGCCCTGCGCGATAAATCCTCCCGCCCAATAGTGATTGACGGTGCTGATGCGCGCCCGGCAATTAATGCTGAATTGGCGCGCATGCGTAAATTGAGCGATAGATTGCGTTCCGGTGAGTGGATTGGCTTTACCGGTAAAGCGATCACTGACATTGTCAGCATTGGTATCGGTGGTTCCAATCTCGGCCCATTGATGGTGTGTGAAGCACTCAAGGCCTATAGCGATAAACGCTTCAATATGCATTTTATTTCCAACATCGATGGTGTGCAGATTGCCGAGGTGTTGGAAGGCCTGAATCCTGAAACTACGCTGTTTGTTATCTCCTCCAAAACATTTACAACCCAGGAAACCATGACTAATGCGCGTACTGCCGAGCAGTGGTTTATGGCGGCAGCGGGCGATAAATCAGCCATTGCCAAACACTTTGTAGCGGTATCGACCAATCGCAAATTGGTAACGGCATTTGGTATCGCCGAAGAAAATATTTTTGATATGTGGGATTGGGTCGGCGGTCGTTTTTCGCTCTGGTCAGCGATTGGCCTGCCGATTGTATTGTCCCTTGGTTATGAATTATTTGATGAGCTGCTGCAAGGCGCTTATGGGATGGACCAGCATTTCCAAACAGCACCACTGGCGGAAAATGCGCCGATCATGTTGGCATTGGTGGGAATTTGGAACCGCAATTTCCTCGGTTATCCTGCACATGCACTCCTGCCTTACGACCAATGCCTGCACCGTTTCCCTGCCTATATGCAGCAGGCGGAAATGGAAAGTAACGGTAAATCAGTAAACTGGACGGGTGAGCAAATTCCTTATGGCAGCGTCCCTCTGGTTTGGGGGGAAGTGGGCATCAATGGTCAACATGCGTTTTACCAGATGCTGCACCAGGGCACCGATATTATCCCCGCCGACTTTATTGGCTCAATTGCACCTGCCGTTGCGGTTGAAGGGCATCACGACGCCTTGATGGCCAACTTCTTTGCCCAAACCCAGGCGTTGATGCTGGGTATTGATGCAGACCAGGTGCGCCGTGAACTGGGTGCTAAAGGCATGAGTGCGGCGCGTATTGAAGAAATCGTGGAGCATAAAGTGCATCGCGGCAATCGTCCCACCAATACCTTCTTGCTGAATAAAGTGGATGCACGCTCGCTGGGCGCTTTGATCGCGCTTTATGAGCACAAAATTTTTGTTCAAGGTATCATCTGGCGGATTCATTCATTCGACCAATGGGGTGTAGAGTTGGGCAAAGTGCTGGCGGCCGGGATTCAACCTGAGCTGGATCTGGCCAACGAAATCAATCCAAAGCACGACGCATCAACGCGCAATTTGATCGATTTCTACAAGCGCGCCAAAGCACAGTAAGACTGATTGCAAGCAAGAAAGCGAAAGTACAAAGCCGAGAGACATATAAACAGGGCGCCAGGCAAAGTACCTGGCGCGATTATGCGCAAGCCCGCAGGTTTGCGGTAGATGCAGCCCAAAGAGCAATGGTATCCCCATGACTGACGTATTAAGCGTAGATCCACGACTAGTTGAAATTACCGAGCGGATTATTGCCCGCAGCCGCGACACACGTGCCGCCTATCTTGCGCGCGTCAATAAATTCCGCAGTAAAGGGCCTGCCCGCCATCATTTGGGATGTGCCAACCTGGCTCACGGTTTCGCCGCCTGTAATGCCTCGGATAAAGAAGCCTTGGCAGAAGGCCAGGCGCCTAACCTGGGTGTGGTTTCTGCCTACAACGAAATGCTCTCCGCTCACGTTCCCTATGGGGAATATCTGGAGCCGATCAAAGCAGCCGCTAAAGAAATGGGTATGACTGCGCAAATGGCGGGTGGTGTGCCGGCCATGTGTGATGGTGTGACCCAGGGCTTCCCGGGGATGGAATTGTCCTTGTTCAGCCGCGATGTAATTGCCATGAGTACTGCCATTGCGCTGTCACACGATATGTTTGATGGCGCTATCTGCCTGGGTGTATGCGACAAAATTGTTCCCGGTTTGATGATGGGTGCGCTGTCTTTTGGTCAACTGCCGATTATTTTTATTCCCGCCGGTCCTATGACCCCGGGTCTTCCGAACGCCGAAAAGGCCAAGGCGCGCCAATTGTTTGCTGAGGGCAAAGTAGGGCGCAAAGAGTTGTTAGCCGCCGAGAGTGCCTCTTATCACAGCGCGGGGACCTGCACTTTCTACGGTACTGCCAACACCAACCAGATGTTGATGGAGATCATGGGTGTTCATCTGCCGGGCAGCACGTTTATTAATCCTTATACTCCCCTGCGCGATGCACTGACCCGCGCATCTGTGCATCAATTGGCGCGCATCACCCGTGATGATCTTGTAACCCTGTCCGATATAGTGACCGAGAAGTCGATTGTTAACGGTATTGTCGGTTTGATGGCAACGGGGGGCTCAACTAACCACGCCATGCATATTGTGGCGATTGCCCGCGCTGCTGGCGTGCAAATTAACTGGCAGGATTTGTCTGACATTTCGGATATAATTCCGCTCATGTGCCGTATTTACCCTAATGGATTGGCTGATGTAAACCGTTTCCAGGCGGTGGGTGGTATGGGGTTCCTGATGCGCGAACTGCGCAATGCCGGTCTGCTGCATGACGATGTAAAAACTGTCATGGGTGGCACTGGTCTGGCGGCCTATACCCAGGAGCCATTTTTGGAAGATGGCGAAGTGGTTTGGCGTGAATCGCCGTTGGAAAGCCTGGATGATGCAGTCTTGCGCCCGGTTGCCAAACCCTTTGCACCGGAAGGCGGCATGAAGTTGCTCAAAGGTAACATTGGTCGTTCGGTGATCAAAATTTCGGCGGTGAAGCCGGATCATCGCAAAGTGGTTGCCCCGGCTGTGGTATTCCACAGCCAGGAGGAATTGCAAGCTGCATTCAAGCGTGGCGATCTGGAAAAAGACTTTGTTGCCGTTGTGCGCTTCCAGGGGCCAAAAGCCTGTGGTATGCCGGAATTGCACAAGCTGACGCCGCCGCTGGGTGTGTTGCAAGATCGCGGTTTCAAGGTGGCCTTGTTGACTGATGGTCGTATGTCGGGCGCCTCAGGTAAGATCCCCGCGGCGATCCATATGACACCTGAGGCCCTGGATAATGGCCCCATAGGCCTGATCCGCGATGGCGATATGATCGAATTGGATGCCGAGTCCGGCACTTTGCAATTGCTGGTCAGTGAGGAAGAGCTGGGCTCTCGCCAATCTGCCCAATGTGATTTGTCAGCAGTTCACTATGGCATGGGGCGCGAACTATTTGCCCCCCTGCGCGCCACAGTTGGATTGGCTGAAGAGGGAGCTACTGTATTTAACTGGTGATGGCCCGTTAAATCCCGGACCCCGAACCTGTGTTCGGGGTCTTCGTTTTTAAAAAAGTAAATCTACTTGTCAAGATTCACAAACAGGATTACCCCTCATGCTTGAAGCATTTGATTTTGTCATCTTTGGTGGCGCTGGCGATTTGGCTTTGCGCAAGTTGATCCCTGGCCTCTACCGCGCGCATCGTGAAGGCTCTTTGGCAGCAGGATCCCGCATTATTCCAACCTGTCGCAATACCCAAATGGTCGCCGAATACAAAGACAAGGTGCGCGCCGCTGCAGAAAAACATCTCAACGCCGATGAATTTGTCGCAGCTGATTGGGATGAGTTTGCCAAACGCCTGTTCCCGGTATTTGTGGACATAAGTACTAAAGATGAGCATTGGGATGTTCTGGCACAATTGCTTAACACTGGTGGCAATAGCCAGCGGGTGTTCTATCTCTCCACACCACCATCGGTATTCAGTGTTTGCTGCAAGCATTTGCATGAGACAGGTTTGATTACTGCTACATCCCGTGTGGTAGTTGAAAAACCGCTGGGTTATGACGCCAAAACGGCAGAAGAAATCAACAGCCAGATTGCTGAATACTTCAATGAAGATGCCATCTTCCGTATTGACCATTATCTCGGTAAAGAGACTGTACAAAACTTGCTGGCGTTGCGTTTTGCCAATGGCATGTTCGAGCATCTGTGGGATGCGAAGTCGATCGATCACGTACAAATTAGCATCTCAGAAACCGTCGGCCTTGAAGGTCGTGCGAGCTTCTATGATGGCGCCGGTGCCCTGCGCGATATGGTGCAAAACCACATTCTGCAATTGCTTTGCCTAGTGGCAATGGAGTCACCGAACAAGATGACAGCAGAGCGCATCCGCGCGGAAAAACTCAAAGTGTTGGAAAATCTGCGTCCACTCAATGGCAACACTGTCAAATACAACACAGTTCGTGGCCAATACGTGGCTGGTGAAATGGACGACAAGCATGTTCCCGGTTATCTGGAAGAATTGGGGCAGGGCAGTAATACCGAAACCTTCGTTGCGATTCGCGCTTACATCGACAACTCCCGCTGGGCAAACGTGCCTTTTTACCTGCGTACCGGCAAGCGTATGAAGCAACGTTTTGCTGAAATTGTTATCCAGTACAAAGATGTTGCGCACCGTGTGTATCCTGAATCTGCGGGGGGCGCGACACCGAACCGGTTGATTATCCGTTTACAACCGGAGGAGAGCATCAAGATCATCATGGTGTCCAAAGATCTGGAGAAGCACGAAACGCACTTGCGTCCCGTAGTGCTCAACCTGAATTTTGCTGATACTTACAAAGATTTCTACTCTGACGCCTACAAGCGTTTGATGTTGGACGCTGCCGCTGGCGATGCGAGCTTGTTTATCCATCGTGCTGAAGTTGATGCAGCTTGGGCTTGGATTGACCCGATTATCGAAGCCTGGCAGCGCCCGGAAAACAAACCGCATGGTTATATGGCGGGCAGTTGGGGGCCACAGGCCTCTGCGCAGTTGATGGCCAGTGACCGCCGTCGCTGGTTCTCCATTGACGAGGTGTTATCAGGGGCGGATCAGGAATGGTAAGTGAACGTTTATTTGATAGCCGCGCGGAAATGATCGCTGCGCTGCAAGCGGAATGTGAATCAGCTTTGCGTGAAGCGATTGAAGATCGCGGTGAAGCGACGTTTATGGTGTCGGGTGGCAGTACCCCTGAACCCCTGTACAAAGCCTTGAGCAATGCCGACCTGGATTGGGAATCTGTCTATGTCGCCTTGGTTGATGAACGTTGGGTGGAGTTTGCCCACGACAAAAGTAATGAAGCTTTTACCGTAAAACACCTGATCCAGAGTAAGGCAGAAGTTGCCAATCTCGTTGGCATGAAGAATTCGGCTGACACGGCCGCCGAAGGTTTGGATGATTGTGAAAGCGCTTATCAACAACTGGCGCAGCCATTTGATGTAACTATCCTGGGCATGGGTTCCGATGGCCACACAGCCTCACTGTTTCCTTACGCGCAGGGGCTGGATGCAGCCTTGGAGCCGGAATCAGATCAGTTATGCGCGGCGATTATTGCGCAACAAAGTGAAGTGACCGGCGCGATTACCGAGCGTATGACCCTGACTTTGGCAGGTTTGCTGCGCTCCAAAACCTTGGTGTTGCTGATTACTGGCGATGAAAAGCTGGCCGTGTTGCGTGCAGCCCAAGCGGGATCGGATATCAAAGAGATGCCAATCCGCGCAGTATTGCAGCAACAAAAAGTGCCTGTAGTCGTCTATTGGGCACCCTGATTTTTACCGAATTATGCGATAACCCGTACCGGGTATCGTTTCGATTTTTTTGAACAGCGAGGGGACATACAGTGGCTTTAACTATCGATCAAATTGTCAAAGTGGCGCCAGTCGTACCCGTTATGGTGGTAGAGCGTATTGAAGATGCTGTGCCTTTGGCCAGAGCGCTTTATAACGGCGGCTTGAAAGTATTGGAAATCACCCTGCGCACCCCCTGTGCGCTGGATGCGATCAGTGCCATGGTAGAAGACTTGCCTGATGATGCGGTGATTGGTGCTGGCACCATTATTACCCCGGCAGATCTGGAAAAGGCGGTAAAAGCTGGATCTACCTTTTTGGTAAGCCCGGGCACTACCCCTGCATTGATCGAAGCGGCCAAAGCTTCTCCGGTTCCTTTGCTGGCCGGTGTGGCAACGCCAACCGAAGCCATGAATCTCTATGTACAAGGTTTTACCCATCAGAAATTCTTCCCGGCTGAAGCAGCGGGTGGTGTTCCTATGTTGAAATCAATTGCCGGTCCATTGCCGCAGATTACTTTCTGCCCTACTGGCGGTATTGATTTGGCGAAAGCGCCAAGCTATCTGGCATTGCCTAACGTGCACTGCGTTGGTGGTACCTGGATGGCACCTAAAGAATTGATGAAAGCTGGACGCTGGGATGAAATCGAGCGTTTGGCCCGTGAAGCAGCCAGCTTGCCGCGCTAGTTGGCGAAGATAAGACTCCAGAACTCATATTTTATTTTTTAATGCCTGCCCCGGCAGGGCAAACGATTAACCTAGGAGAATGTAATGACTATTCGTGTGGCAATTAACGGTTACGGTCGTATCGGTCGCAATGTACTGCGTGCATTGTATGAATCAGGCAAGCGCAATCAAATCCAAATCGTTGGCATCAACGATTTGGGTGATGCTCACCTCAATGCCCATTTGACCAAATACGATTCAGTACATGGTCAATTTAACGGTACCGTTAAATTTGAAGGCGACACTATGTTCGTTAACGGCGATGCGATCCGCATTACTTCCGAGCGCGATCCGGCCAAATTGCCCTGGGGCGAATTGAACGTTGATGTGGTATATGAATGTACTGGCATTTTCACCAGCAAAGAAAAAGCGGGCTTGCACCTGGCTGCCGGTGCCAAGAAAGTCATCATTTCTGCTCCCGGTACTGATGTAGATGCAACCGTAGTCTTTGGTGTAAACGACAAAGTGCTGAAAGCGACTGACACTATCATCTCCAACGCCTCTTGCACCACTAACTGCCTGGCTCCAGTTGCCAAAGTATTGAATGATAATTTCGGTATCGTACAAGGCTCCATGACCACCATTCACTCTTACACCAACGACCAGGTACTGTCTGACGTATTCCACAAAGACATCTACCGCGCGCGTTCAGCGACCCAGTCAATGATCCCAACCACTACCGGTGCTGCCAAGGCAGTAGGTCTGGTATTGCCGGAATTGAAAGGCAAAATGGATGGTATTTCAGTACGTGTTCCCACCATCAATGTGTCATTGGTTGACCTCAACGTATTGGTAGAAAAGGATGTGAGCGTTGAAGCAATCAATGCTGCGATGAAAAAAGCTGCCGAAACTGAAATGCCGGGCGTATTGGCGTTTGTAGATGAGCCGCTGGTTTCTATCGATTTCAACCACAATTCGCACTCTTCCAACTACGACTCACTGCAAACCAAAGTGTATGGCAAGTGGGTAAAAGTATTGGCTTGGTACGACAACGAGTGGGGTTTCTCCAATCGTATGCTGGATAACACCATCGCACTTATGTCAGCTAAATAAGAGAACCCATCATGTTAAGACGTACAAAAATCGTCAGTACTCTGGGCCCGGCTTCTGAATCGGCAGAAGTGCTGGAAAAATTGATTCTGGCCGGCGTGAACGTGGTTCGTTTGAACTTTTCCCACGGCTCGCCTGAAGATCACAAGCGCCGTGCAGAAATGGTTCGTGAACTGGCAGCCAAGCACAATCGTTTTGTTGCGGTCCTGGGCGATTTGCAGGGGCCAAAAATCCGTGTAGCGCGTTTTGCCGAAGGCAAAATTCATCTCAAAGTGGGCGACAAATTTATTCTGGACGCCGCCTTGGGGCGTGATGAAGGCAATCAGCAGCAGGTGGGCATAGATTACAAAGAGTTGCCCAATGACTGTAAGCCTGGCGATGTACTGTTGCTTGATGATGGCCGCGTTGTATTGACGGTCGATAAAATCGAAGGCACACGTATTTATACCACCACTAAAGTTGCTGGCCCTTTGTCAAACAACAAGGGTATCAACCGTCAAGGTGGCGGCCTGACTGCTCCTGCGCTGACCGAGAAAGATATTGCTGATATCAAAACTGCTGCTGAAATCGATGTGGACTACCTTGCAGTGTCCTTTCCTCGCTCAGCAGATGATATGAATTTTGCGCGCAAATTAATGGTTGCTGCCGGTGGTCGTGCGGGTTTGGTATCCAAAGTTGAGCGTGCAGAAGCCGTTGCTGACGATGAAACCCTGGATGGCATTATCCTCGCCAGCGATGCCGTGATGGTGGCGCGTGGTGACCTGGGTGTTGAAATTGGCGATGCAGCCTTGATTGGTGTGCAAAAACGCATTATTGCCCGTTCGCGTGCACTGAACAAAGTGGTGATCACCGCAACCCAGATGATGGAGTCGATGATCAATAGCCCATTGCCAACACGTGCAGAAGTATTCGACGTTGCGAATGCGGTACTCGATGGTACTGATGCGGTAATGCTCTCGGCTGAAACAGCTGCGGGTAGTTTCCCGGTTGAAACCGTAGAGGCTATGGTACGTATCATCCTCGGTGCTGAAAAACATCCAACGGCCAGTTTTGATACCTACCGTATGGATCAGGCATTTAGCACCGTTGACGAATCGATTGCGCTGGCTTCCATGTTTACTGCTAACCACCTTGATGGCGTTAAGGCAATTATTTGCTTTACCGAATCAGGTAGCACACCGCGTTTGATGTCCCGTGTAGGTTCGCAATTGCCGATTTTTGCGTTCTCACGTCACGTGAGCACGCAACGCAAAGTTGCAATGTATCGCGGCGTACAACCAGTTGCTTTTGATACCGACAGCGCTCCTTCTGCGGATGATTTTGTGCGGGCAATTGCACTGCTTAAAGCACAAGGTACTTTGACCAATGGTGATCTGGTGATTGTTTCCAGTGGTGATACCACCTTGCTGGGTGGCACTAATACCATGAAGATCCTGCGTGTTGATGACACTATGAAATAAGCGTGTCCTAACGAAAAAAACGGCAGCTAGTCTGCCGTTTTTTTTGCCCGGAATTTCCCTTACTGTTACTGGAGTTGATTGTGAAACTACAACAGATTGCCGTATTTGTTTTGTTTATGTTGTCCAGCATGGTTTCAGTAGCGCTTGAGTTAAAAGGCGAATGGCAACAAGGGGCGGTGATTATTGGCAAGGTGCCAGAGGGAACCCAGGTGGAGTATCGCGGAAAGAATTTGCAAATTTCTCCGGCAGGCGAATTTGTTATTGGCCTGGGGCGCGATGCGGCAGCAAATGCGAGCTTGGTGACAATTGCGAACGATGGGGTGCGGCAGGAGCATCACTTTACGGTGAAAAAGCGTACCTACAATGTTCAGAAAGTGACCGGCGTTCCGCAGCAAACCGTAGAGCCAGATCCCGCACAAGTTGAACGCGCCAAGCGCGAAGCACAAATGGCTGCCGATGCACGCAAAGGCGATTTGCCGCTGACTTTTTTTGCGCAAAAATTTGAATGGCCGTTAATCGGGCCGGTAACCGGTGTTTATGGCAGCCAGCGGTTTTATAACGGCGTACCCAATTCACCCCATTATGGTGTCGATATCGCCAAGCCCGTGGGTACTTTAGTCAAGGCACCCGCCGGTGGAGTTGTTACCCTGGTGCATCCTGATATGTTTTTTTCGGGCGGGACTTTAATTATCGATCATGGTCATGGCCTGTCATCAACTTTTATCCACTTAAGTAAAATCCTGGTGAAAAAGGGCGATGAAATTGTGCAGGGGCAAGCGATAGCCGAGGTGGGTAAAACCGGCCGCGCTACCGGGGCGCATCTTGATTGGCGGATGAACTGGTTCGAAGAGCGTGTTGATCCGCAATTATTAGTTGCACCTATGCCCGCAGAATAAATGCATCAATAGTCGGTTGGTTATTTTCACCAGTGTATATAACGGATTTTATATGAAGCGCATTTTCTTGTTTGCAGGTGCTTTTTTCGCCGGTGTTATTTTTACCTTGATCGCAGTGCAAGGTACATTCCGCGATTTGCGTTTCGCCTTTTCTCCCTCGTTGGGTTTTGCGAATGGTGCCAGTTACGTTGGCGATCTTAATGCGCAGGGGCAATTGGAAGGGCAAGGGCGCATGACCTGGACCAATGGTGATGTGTATGACGGTGAGTTTTTGGCGGGACTATTTCACGGCAAAGGGAAATTTGTATCGGGAGATTCCGGCACCTATAAAGGCGATTATGTGCGTGGCTATATGGAGGGGCAGGGTGTGCTTACCTATCCAAATGGTACCCGTTACGAAGGTGAGTTTGTTGCCAACCAATTTCATGGTAAAGGGCGGTTGAGCTATGCCGCTGGCGATGTTTACGAAGGCGATTTTGCAAACAATGAAATGAATGGAATGGGTAAATGGAGTTTTGCCGATAAATCCATTTACGTTGGGCAAGTGGTAAATGGTGTTATCCAGGGCAAGGGTGAATTGCTGCGACCAACGGGTGAAAAATATACCGGTGATTTTGTCGCAGGAAAAATGCACGGCAAAGGAGTCTTTGCTGATGGTCACGGCAACCAGTTTAGCGGTGAATTTAATACGGATAATTTTAGTGGCGCAGGCACTTATGTCAGTGATGATGGATTCACCTATGTCGGCGAATTTAAAAATTGGCGGCTCAATGGTAAAGGAGTACAAACCGACGCTGAGGGCAATCACTGGGAGGGCGAGTATCAGGACGGTCAATTGGAAGGGAGGGGCAGTTTTATAGCAAAGGATGGTGAGCAATACACTGGGGAGTTTAAAATCGGAAAATATGATGGTGCAGGAAAATTAATTGCCAGCAATGGCGATATTTATGAAGGCGAATTTTCCTATGGCAAGAAGCATGGCAAAGGTGTACTGACATATAAAGAGCCAATTGATGGTATTAACAAACTAGATGGGCGTTGGGAATATGGCCGGTTAGTGGATGGCGGCGATACAGTAAAAATTTTCTCACCAGAAGAGATTGCCGAGCACGCTTTGTATAAAGAATCCAGTGAATTGCAACGCACTTTGGATTCCCTGCAAGTTTCAGATCCACAAAAAATTGAGCTTTATAGTTTGGTTGTGGCAGGTTACGGCATGGAAGAAGTCTTCCATCGTGAAAGTCAATTTATTGAAAACCTCTTTAATTCGCAGTACAGCAATCGTACAACTGCTATTTATCTGGCGAATAGCCAGCGTTCGCTTGCTGAGCATCCATTGGCCACGCGTACCAGTATTCGTGCAGCTATAGCGCGCATCGCCGAACGCATGGATAAGGAGCAGGACATTTTCTTTTTGTATATCACCAGTCATGGATCAAAAGATAAAAAAATCTCGCTCAACCACAATGGCCTGGCATTGGCCGATATAGATGCAAAATGGCTCGGTGATTTACTCAAGGCGACGGGTATCAAACACCGGGTTGTTGTTTTGTCGGCCTGTTATTCTGGTGGATTTATCGATGACCTTAAGGATCCTTACAGTCTGGTGATGACGGCGGCAGCTGCGGACAAAACCTCGTTTGGGTGTGCGGACGATAGTTTGTTTACCTATTTTGGCAAAGCCTATTTCAAGGAATCGCTCAAGCCGGGAGTGGATTTTGAGCAGGCATTCTTCGCGGCGGAAAAGTTGGTGTCCCAATGGGAAAAAGAACAAAAAATTACCGAATCCAACCCGCAAATCTATTCCAATGCAAAGGTTGTTGAACAGTTGAAACGATGGCAAAGCGGGCTTATACCACCGCTTTCCCGCAATTTAGCTCCCTAATTGCCGCTCCTGCGCCGTGGTTCTAGAGACAGGGCCGCAAAAGGCAGTGTAAGATACCGCCCCCGGCTGGCTGAACCATGACCTAAGACCATGATAGATAAAAAATTACTCAGTATTTTGGTGTGCCCTGTGAGCAAGGGGGAGCTTGAATATCGCCCCGAACAACAGGAGCTGGTGTGTTGGGAAAGTAGGCTTGCCTACCCCATTCGCGATGGTATCCCGGTGATGCTGGAGCATGAAGCACGCAAGTTGAGCGCCGAAGAGATAGAAGGCCATCACGCCTGATTAGATCGTATAAACCAGATCGCATAAATTCGAACATTTAGTGGATGCATTATGAAGAGCGCTGAAATTCGCGACGCCTTTTTGAAATACTTTGAAAGCAAGGGCCACACGATTGTGGCCAGTAGTTCGTTGGTTCCTGAAAATGATCCGACATTGTTGTTTACCAACGCGGGTATGAACCAATTCAAAGATGTATTCCTTGGCGGCGATAAGCGCTCCTACAATCGTGCAACCAGTTCCCAGCGCTGTGTGCGCGCTGGCGGCAAGCATAACGACCTGGAAAACGTTGGCTATACCGCGCGTCACCACACCTTCTTTGAAATGTTGGGGAACTTCAGCTTCGGTGACTATTTCAAGCAGGATGCAATTAAATATGCCTGGGAATTTTTAACCGCAAAAAGCTGGCTCAATATTCCCGCCGAAAAACTCTGGGTAACCGTCTACGCATCAGATGATGAAGCCTACGATATCTGGAATAAAGAAGTGGGTGTCCCGGCCGAGCGTATTATCCGCATTGGCGATAATAAAGGCGCTCCCTACGCATCCGATAACTTCTGGGCAATGGGCGATACAGGTCCTTGCGGTCCATGCACCGAAATTTTCTATGATCACGGCGCAGATATCTGGGGTGGCCCACCGGGTTCACCTGAAGAAGATGGCGACCGTTATATTGAAATCTGGAATAACGTATTCATGCAGTTTAACCGCACTGCTGATGGTGTATTGCATCCGTTGCCCGCCCCTTCGGTTGATACCGGAATGGGGCTTGAGCGCATCTCTGCGGTTATGCAACACGTTCATTCCAACTACGAAATTGATTTGTTCCAGCATCTGCTGGACGCTGCCGCCGCAGTGACTGGCACCAGCGATATGGAAAATAAATCCTTGCGAGTTATTGCTGACCATATCCGCTCATGCTCTTTCCTTATTAGCGATGGAGTTACTCCTTCCAACGAAGGTCGTGGTTACGTATTGCGCCGTATCATTCGCCGCGCAATCCGCCACGGTAACCAACTCGGTCAGAAGCAACCTTTCTTCCATAAGCTCGTAAAAGCCTTGGCTGAAGTGATGGGTGAAGCCTATCCCGAGTTGCACAAGAACCAGGCGCAAATCGAACGGGTATTGCTGCAAGAAGAAGAGCAGTTTGAAAAAACACTCGATAAAGGTATCGCTGTTCTCGAAGATGCCTTGGGTAAACTTTCCGGAACAGAGGTTCCCGGTAAAGTCGTTTTCACCTTGTATGACACCTATGGTTTCCCGGTAGATTTAACTGCCGATATTGCCCGCGAACGTGGCCTGACTATCGATCAGGAAGGCTATGAAGCGGCTATGGCTGAGCAGCGCGCCCGTGCCCGCGCGGCCGGTAGTTTCAAAGTTGATTACAATGCGGCAGGCCTGGATTTGCCTGCGAGCGAGTTCCTTGGTTACAGCTCTTTGGCAGAGCAAGGCAAAGTGCTTGCCTTGGTTAAAGACGGTAAAAAAGTAGAGCGACTGGTTGAAGGTGAAGATGGTGCTGTTGTTCTGGATCGCACCCCTTTCTACGCAGAATCAGGTGGCCAAGCGGGTGATTGTGGGTATCTTGAGTTAGGTGCAAATCGCCTTGAGGTGCGTGACTGCCAGAAACAGGGTGTATCTAACTTGCATGTTGTCCGTGTCCTTCAGGGCGCAATTTCGGTAGGCGACAGTGTTTCTGCCAAAGTTGACGCCAACGTGCGCCAGGCTACTGCGCTCAACCACTCGGCCACCCATCTAATGCATGCTGCCTTGCGTAAAGTGTTGGGCGAGCATGTCACTCAAAAAGGCTCGTTGGTAGATTCCGAACGTTTGCGTTTTGACTTCTCTCATTTTGAAGCAGTAACGGCAGAGCAATTGAAAGCGATTGAAAATCTGGTCAATGAACAGATTCGCGCCAACTCTGCGGTAGCGACTGAACTTTGCGATATGAATACTGCCAAGGCGAAAGGTGCCATGGCACTTTTCGGTGAGAAATATGGCGATACCGTGCGCGTACTGACCATGGGCGGTGGGTTCTCGGTTGAACTCTGCGGTGGAACCCATGTTGGCCGTACCGGCGATATAGGTTTGTTCCGCATTACTTCCGAGGCAGGTGTTGCCGCAGGAGTGCGTCGTATAGAGGCCATCACTGGTGCTAAAGCCCTAGCATTGTTTGATCAAGTGGAAGCTTTGGTGGATACAGCTGGCCGCAGTCTCAAAGCCAATCGCGATTCGCTGATTGAAAAGCTTGATGCATTGGTAGCGCAAAATCGCAAATTAGAAAAAGACCTTGCTGCCCTGAAAACCAAATTGGCGACAGCAGGTAGCGGTGATGTGTTATCGCAAGCCGTTGATGTTACAGGCATTAAAATCCTTGCCTTGAATCTTGAAGGGGCAGATGCCAAATCCTTGCGCGAAACAGCTGATCAATTTAAAAACAAACTCGGCTCTGCCGTAGTGCTCCTCGCCGCAGTTGAAGAGGGTAAGGTGGCGCTCATTGCCGGTGTTACCCAGGATGTGACCAGCAAAGTAAAAGCGGGTGATTTGATGGGTTATGTTGCTGGCCAATTGGGCGGCAAAGGGGGTGGTCGTCCTGATATGGCTCAAGGTGGTGGCACTAATGTAGCTGCGCTGGATGCTGCATTGGCCTCGGTTGTTCCCTGGGTGAAATCCCAACTCGGTCAATAGCTGTACAAAAAGGTGAAGGAAGTGTGATTAATCCGCTTTTAATCACCCATTTGGGTTAACTTTTGTCTCAATCTGGTGTTTAATTGGCGCCTTTTTGTGATCTGGTTAGTAAGTGTTAGCAATCGTCAATTGATAAAGGATAGGCTGTAATGAGCTTATTGGTTCAGAAGTATGGTGGCACCTCAGTGGGTTCCATTGAGCGCATAGAACAGGTCGCCGACAAGGTGGCAAGTTTTCGTGCACAAGGCCACGACATGGTCGTAGTGCTTTCCGCGATGAGCGGTGAAACCAATCGTCTGATTGGTTTGGCGCAACAAATTCAGGACTCTCCCGATCCGCGTGAGCTGGATGTATTGGTATCAACGGGTGAACAAGTGACCATTGCGCTTCTTTGCATGGCACTGAAAAAACGTGGTGTTGATGCCCGTTCCTATACCGGTGGTCAAGTGCGTATTTTGACTGACAATGCCCATACCAAAGCGCGTATCCAGTCGATCGATGAAGAAAATATGCGCGCTGACCTTAAGGCTGGCCGTGTCGTTGTTGTCGCTGGTTTCCAAGGTGTAGATGAGCAAGGCAATATCACCACGCTCGGTCGCGGTGGTTCAGATACTACCGGTGTTGCGTTGGCTGCAGCCTTGAAGGCTGATGAGTGCCAGATCTATACCGATGTAGATGGTGTTTACACCACCGACCCGCGTATTTGTGAGCGCGCGCGTCGCTTGGAAAAAATCACCTTTGAAGAAATGCTGGAAATGGCCAGCCAGGGTTCCAAAGTCCTGCAGATTCGCTCGGTCGAGTTTGCTGGCAAATACAAGGTCCCTCTGCGTGTTCTGCACAGTTTCAAAGAAGGCCCTGGAACCCTTATTACCCTCGATGAGGAAGATTCAACTATGGAACAACCTATTGTTTCCGGTATTGCATTTAACCGTGATGAAGCCAAAGTGACTGTTGCCGGTGTACCTGATACTCCGGGCGTAGCAGCAAAAATTCTTGCACCCATCGGTGCAGCCAATATTGAAGTTGATGTTATTGTGCAAAACGTGTCTGCTGATGGCACCACTGATTTGACTTTTACCGTGCACAAAAATGATATGAACAAAGCTGTTGCTGTGCTGGAATCTGTCGCCAAAGAAATTGGTGCACGTGAAGTGCGCAGTGATGATAAGGTAGCTAAGGTGTCTATTGTGGGTGTTGGTATGCGCTCTCATGCTGGTGTTGCATCACGCATGTTCACTGCCTTGGCAGAAGACAGTATCAATATTCAAATGATCACCACATCTGAAATTAAAATTTCGGTGATCATTGATGAGCGTTACTTGGAGTTGGCTGTGCGCAGTTTGCACACCGCTTTTGGTTTGGATGCCGAACCATCAGAAGGCCGTGTGAGGGGCTAGGTCTTCTACTAAAGGTGGTTTAGTTAAGGTGTTTGAGTTGCATTACTGTTTACTTAAAAAATAAACAGAAAAATGTTGGGGGTTTCTTCCCTTTCGCAAAAAGTAGACGATACTTACATCCAGGCATTCAGTTGTCAGGACGCGACAGGGGGTATTCGGGGGTCGATTGTGGCAAGGGGTGCCTAAATCGTACTCTTACAGGATGAGTGAAGGAGATTAAAGATGTTAATTTTAACTCGCCGTATTGGCGAAACCTTGATGGTTGGTGACGAGGTTACCGTTACCGTTTTAGGCGTTAAAGGCAACCAGGTTCGTATTGGTGTCAACGCACCTAAAGATATTGCTGTGCATCGCGAAGAAATTTATCAGCGTATTCAGCGCGAAAAGCAAAATCAGGAAGAGCAGGACAGTTAATTTTTATTTAATTGTTTTGTTGTTCAACGCTTTTCAACTACGCGGCGGTATGAGAAATCATCCGCCGCGTAGGCGTTTATAGGTGTTCGATTTTTAAATGAGTCTCTAATTGAATGGAAAATATGCAGGTTCAAAATATTCGTTATTTTGTTCTGTAATTTTGTCTTCAAGACTTTGATTTTTAGAGAATTATGGTATTATGCCGCACCTGCTGAGACGGAGACTATCCCGCCACAGCAGACGTGGAGAAGTGGCCGAGTGGCCGAAGGCACTCCCCTGCTAAGGGAGCATACCTCAAAAGGGTATCGGGGGTTCGACTCCCCCCTTCTCCGCCATTGAATTTAAACAAAAAGCCCAATCGCAAGATTGGGCTTTTTGTTTTATGCTAATTAAAAATTCGTTTGGGGCGTGTAGGTTGTGTCGGGCCGCGCCGCGCAGGCTGAGCGCAGCGATGCCCAACAAGTTCTCCATCCGTTATAGAGAATGTTGATAAAAAACACCGCCGTACTTATACGGACATTCACAAAATATTCGCCGCAATAAAAAAGGCCAGTGCATAACACTGGCCTTTAGTTTTTAATGATTCAAATTAAAAATTACAACGCGCTGATCTTTTGAATCTGCTCGCGTAATTTTTCCACCGCAATTTTGTTTTCTGTAACACGATTACGCTCATTGGCAACAACTTCAGCAGGCGCTTTCTCTACAAACGCAGCATTGCTGAGTTTTGCTTCGGTACGCTCTATATCCTGGGTCAATTTGCTGCTTTCTTTTGTCAATCGTGCGATTTCGGCATCTTTATCAATCAGGCCTGCCATAGGTACCAAGATTTCCATTTGACCTACTAATGCAGTGGCTGACATAGGCTCAGCATCACCTGCATTTAGCCAGGTAACGCTTTCCAGCGATGCCAACTTTTTCAGGAATTGTTGGTTGTTGGTCAGGCGTTGTTGATCATCAGTGGTGCCGTTTTTGAAGAGCACTGGAAGATCTTTAGCGGGGGAAATATTCATCTCGCCACGAATATTGCGTACGCCAACCACCACAGATTGAAGCCATTCCACATCGCTTAATGCTTGTTGATCGATTTTGCTGTCATCCGCTTGCGGATAACGTGCGTGCATAATGGTTTCACCTGTCGCACCAGAGAGAGGCTTGATAATTTGCCAGATTTCTTCTGTGATAAATGGCATTAATGGATGCACCAAGCGGAGAATGGTTTCAAGCACACGCACCAGTGTGCGACGGGTGCCTTTCTTTTGCGCGGTTGTGGCGTCGGCATTAAACAAAACAGCTTTGGTTGCTTCCAGATACCAGCTGCAGTATTCATCCCATACAAAAGAGTAGATTGCCTGTGATGCCAAATCCAAACGGTAGTTATCCAGATTTTCTGCCACAGTTTTTTCTGCAATTTGCAATTTGCTAATGATCCAGCGATCACCCAGAGATAATTCGTAATTACTTGATCCATCTTGTCCGCAATCCTGATTTTCACATTGCATCAAAGTGAAGCGCATTGCGTTCCATATTTTGTTGCAGAAATTGCGATAACCTTCGACGCGGCCCATATCGAATTTAATATCTCGGCCGGTTGATGCGAGCGAGCAAAAAGTGAAACGCAAAGCATCGGTGCCGTAAGCTTGAATTCCTTCGGGGAATTCTTTGCGCGTTTGCTTTTCAATTTTCGGCGCATCTTTTGGATTCATTAAACCCGTCGTGCGCTTTTGCACGAGAGTTTCCAAATCAATACCGTCGATAATGTCGAGTGGGTCGAGTACATTGCCTTTGGACTTCGACATTTTTTGGCCTTGGCCATCGCGCACTAAACCATGGACATATACGGTTTTAAACGGAATTTGCGCTGTGCCATCTTCATGCTTCACCAAGTGCATGGTGAGCATAATCATGCGTGCAACCCAGAAGAAAATAATATCGAAACCAGTTACTAACAAATCAGTCGGATGGAATTTTTTCAAAAATTCAGTTTGTTCTGGCCAGCCGAGCGTAGAGAAAGTCCACAAGCCGGAACTGAACCAGGTATCCAGTACATCTTCATCCTGATTCAATTTGATATCGGCACCAAGGTTATATTTGCTGCGCACTTCAGCTTCGTTGCGGCCAACATAGACTTTGCCACTCGCGTCATACCATGCAGGAATACGATGTCCCCACCACAATTGACGGCTGATGCACCAGTCCTGGATATCGCGCATCCAGGAGAAATACATATTTTCATATTGCTTGGGTACAAACTGGATGCGCCCATCTTCAACCGCTGCGATTGCAGGCTCCGCTAAAGGTTTGGTGCTCACGTACCACTGGTCGGTCAACCAGGGTTCGATTACCACGCCTGAGCGATCACCGCGCGGTACTTTTAATCCGTGGTCATCAATTTTTTCCAGCAATTCCGCTGCTTCAAATGCGGCGACAATTTGTTTACGTGCTTCATAGCGATCAAGGCCCGCGTATTGGGCGGGCAGGGCACCACTGAGTTGGGTATTGAGGCTGCCATCCAAATTAAAAATTTGTGCTACAGCTAAAATTGCTGCATTTTTATCGAGCACATTAATCAATGGCAAATTGTGGCGTTTGCCAACTTCGTAGTCGTTGAAATCGTGCGCAGGAGTGATTTTTACGCAGCCGGTTCCGAATTCGCGATCAACATAATCGTCCGCGATAATCGGAATCAGGCGATTTACTAATGGCAGCAATACAAATTTGCCGATTAATGATTTGTAACGCTCATCTTCGGGGTGCACGGCCACAGCACTATCACCCAGCATGGTTTCAGGGCGAGTAGTTGCGACGACTAGATAATCTTTTCCTTCTGACGTAGTGGCACCATCTGCTAATGGATAACGTAGATTCCACAAGAAACCTTTCTCATCATGGTTTTCTACCTCAAGATCCGAAATGGCGGTGTGCAATTTTGGATCCCAGTTCACCAGGCGTTTGCCGCGATAAATCAAACCATCGTCAAACAAACGGACAAAGGCTTCCTGCACTGCAGTTGATAAGCCATCGTCCATGGTGAAGCGTTCGCGGCTCCAATCTACCGATGAGCCCAAGCGGCGAATTTGGCGAGTGATGGTTCCGCCGGATTGTTCTTTCCACTCCCAGACTTTTTCGAGGAATTTTTCGCGGCCCAGATCGTGGCGGCTTACACCTTGCGCAGCCAGTTGGCGCTCAACCACCATTTGCGTGGCGATACCCGCGTGATCGGTACCCACTTGCCACAAGGTGTCGTCGCCTTTCATGCGGCGATAGCGAATCATGGTGTCCATTACTGCATTATTAAAACCGTGCCCCATATGCAGGCTGCCGGTGACATTCGGTGGCGGGATCATCATGCAATAGGGGGTTCCGTTTCCGGCAGGCTTGAAATAGCCCTTTTCTTCCCAGGTTTGGTACCACTGGCGTTCAATAGCATGAGGTTCGTAGGTTTTTTCCATAGCAATAACAGACTCTTGCAGATGCCGCTGTGCGGCTGATCAATAGGCGTAAAATCAGGCTGGCGATTATACAGTCTGGGGCCAGTTGAGCCTAGGTTGGAGGGCGATTAGTTTTATGCAGTTTTACCCGGTAGTTTGCTGGATATTTGCAGGATGCATAATGGTATTATGCATGCAATTTTCCTTCTGTCAGGGCAGGAGGCTGTGAGGTAAGGCTTGTAAGGAATTAACCTGCGATGAAATTAAAAGAACTGCCAATATCCTGGTGGACAGCGCGAAAATTAGCGCGTTTACCAGCAGAAGGTTTGATGAATGCCAAAGCGCCGCGCCTATCCGTGATTATATCCCTGACGTCTATCCCCAGTCGCTTGGGGATTATCCATCTCACTATTCGCAGTTTGTTAGCCCAGGCATTCGCAGCAGAAAAAATTATCCTGTGGTTACATGAAAGCTTGCACGACCAGTTGCCACAATCGCTGCGTGAATTGGAGGGCGATGTATTTGAGATCCGCTATGTCAATCTCACTTGTTCCCATCGCAAATTGATTCATTCGCTTGAATTGCATCCCGAGAAAATTATCGTCACCTGTGATGATGACCTGATGTATGACCCCACCTGGTTGGAGCGGTTATACCAAAGCCATACGCAGCACCCAAAAGACATTATTGCGCACGAATGCCGCCTGATTAAATTTATCGGGCAGGGTCAGCCAGCACCCTACAATGAATGGAAGACAGAATCGCGCACGGATATTACTGAGCCCTGGTTAATGCCAATTGGATATGGTGGCGTCTTATATCCACCACATTGTCTATACAGTGATGTACAAAACCGTGAATTATTTTTGCGCTTGACACCAAAGGCGGATGATTTGTGGTTTAAATCTATGTCGTATTTGGCAGGCACCAACACCCGTCGCTCGGCAAATCCGGGCAAAAAGCCGATTCCTATTATTGCTTCGCAAAAAGACTCGCTGAAGAAAACCAACGTGCGTCAGGATGGGAACTATCAGCAGTGGTTGGCATTGTGTAAGCATTATGGTTTTTGATGCATTGAGTTACGTTTTTTCTTGATCACTTCCTATAAGGTGTAATTCCGACAATGGAACAAAAATCTGGTGATGAATTACCCATTGATGCGGTTATTACCTGGGTAGATGGCGCTGACCCACAACATAAAGCCAAACTGGATGCATATTTGTCCAGCATTGGAGGTGCGCGTCCCAGAGCTGCGAATCCAGCCCGATTTAACAGTGTGGGCGAGATTGAATACTGTGTTGTCTCACTCTTGCGTTATGCCCCCTGGATCAGAACAATTTTTATTGTCAGCGACCGACAACAACCAGAATTTATATCGAAGTTGATTGGGACAGCTTATGAACAGCGCGTTAAAGTCATCGATCACAGCGTTATTTTTGCTGGCTATGAGCAGTATTTGCCGACCTTTAATAGCATGTCTATCTCCAGTATGTTGTGGTGCATTCCAGGGTTAGCTGAACGGTTTTTATTTTTAAATGATGATTTTGCACTGATTCGCCCGGTAGAGCCTTCGGTTTTTTTTCGTGGTGATAAAGTTGTTCTTCATGGCGCGTGGTGCA
Source organism: uncultured Cellvibrionaceae bacterium (assembly GCA_964542655.1). Taxonomy (GTDB): domain Bacteria; phylum Pseudomonadota; class Gammaproteobacteria; order Pseudomonadales; family Cellvibrionaceae; genus Cellvibrio. The sequence continues at coordinate 84,988 of CAZIWB010000013.1, read as the reverse complement.
CGCAAACGGACAAGCGTTTTGTGAAGCGCATTTCCGGTATTGTTAAAAGATTGCTGGGGAAGAGCGAGAAGAATAAAGATGAGCGTGTAAGGTTTATCGGTGTGCAGGAAAATGCTGCGCAAATGCTCGGTTACGAAGAAAAAGTTTTTCAGCTGGAGCATAATCCCCATCCGTGGAAGTTATCGACATGGCAGGAATATTTTTCGGCATATCCTGAAAAGCTCGAAAAAAATATTAGTTTTCGATTGCGTTCTGCGCAGCAGTTCGTGCCGGAAGGATTTAGTGCACATTATGAAATTAAAGCAGGGAACGCCGTTATTGATAGCACCATAAAAACCCTGCAATTAAAACCGGCAGATCAGGCAATGCTACGTTTAAAATCAAAACTGGCGCAGGCCGAGCGAGATACCAGTTATGCTTTTATCTGCATCCAGAGTTTGGAAAATGCATCCCCTGAGGTGTTTGAACTGGTTGTGACGTGGCTTGATGAAAAGATTGGCAGGTTTGATCAACTATTGAAGCAAAGGGCTGGTAACTAGCTATGCCAGCCTTGCACATTATTATTTTTTAACAATCCCATTCTCCGCCCAAAATCTCCCGGTGCGTTTAACTTCATTACGGATCGCATAATTCTTTTTCCAGGTTTCCGGATTGTCGTAAGCGCGTGGGTGGTCCAGGTGCAGGCAGTTGACGCTGTAACGAACCTGCTTTCCTTTTAATCCGTGATTATATAAACGCTCACCGAGTTCGCGATCTAATCCGCCGTATTGCATGTCTTCATTGAAGCCATTGCACGCTTTTATATCGCTTATCCAGGTAGAACTGTTCATGCCATTCCATGTGGCTTTGGTTGGGGTAATAGCATTGAGCAGTGTTTTGATACTTCTGTTTTTAATTAGTTTCCACAATTTATGGCTGGATGGTTGGCCCGCTTTTTTGAGCCAATCAATATTAAAAATAACGCCACTTGCGATATCAGCTTCGGCGATAGCTTCAGATACAGGAGTAGTAAGTTTCACATAACCACCCGATAAAAAATAACCGGGCTCAGCGAGTGTCTGGTGGATGCTGATAAAATCCGGTTCGGGGATGCAATCGCCATCGGTAAAAATTAAATAATCGCAATCGGATTGGGCAATCGCTTTATTCAAGATCTGGCATTTTTGGAAACCTTTGTCTTCATGCCAAATATGTTGGATATTTAATTTCCCACGCGCCTGGAAAAATTCAATAACATCGCGCGTTGGTTGGCCTGAACCGTCGTCCGCGATGATGACTGTAAAATTTTTATGGCGTTGTGCTTCGTAGCCAAACAACACATTTTTGAGCCATTTGGGTTGGTTGTAAGTTGTAATGACTACGCCCATTTTTTGCGGTGCCATAAAAAAATCCTGAATTAAATCGATGTGTGATCGTTTGATAATGTATCGTTTGAGGATGCGTCGATCAGTGATAAATCTTTTGATTGGTGTGCGGATAATTTTTGTTGCAGCGCCTGCCATACCGCATCAGCTTTAATGCCACTCATACATTGCGGCGTGGCGGTGCTATTTTCCGGTAACCATTTGCAATGGCGTTTATGGCAAGGCATACAGTCCAATGCTTCAGCTAATTGCAAATTATGTGTGTGTTTGCCAATCAAGCCAACCTTTACGGGCGAGGTGGCGCCATAGAGTGCGATAGTCGGTATTTCGAGTGCGCCAGCGAGATGGGAAAATCCTGTATCCAATCCAACTACACCGGCCGCGGCAACTAATTTTTCGGCGATAGTGGTAATTGATAAGCGCTGTTCCGGGCGCGTCGCCTTGGGATTTGCGTTAATAATTTGGTCTGCTATTGCCTGCTCTTCGGCGCTTCCCCAAATAATTTCGACATCGTAACCTGCATCAATGGCGATTTTAGTTAAGGCTTGCCACTCGCTCGTTGCCCAGAGTTTGGTTACCCAACTGGTGCCGATAATAAAAACAAACTTGCGCGGGTTTTTAATAATGTGGGTGAAATTCTGGTTGATGCCAAAATTCAATTTATTGTCGGGGGTATAGCCAAGTGCCTGGGCGACTAATTGGCGCGTACGCTCTACGGCGTGTTGGCCTTTATCCACAATGTGATGGCGTTTATAAAACCAGTGGGTGATGGGCTCGCGTGCTGAGGTTTTATCATAACCATCAATACCATGTCCTTTGGCACATTTGGCAACCACTGCACTTTTTAACAAGCCCTGTGCATCGATAATGTAATCGTAAGTAGTCTGGCGCAATGTTTTTCGCCAGTCTTTAAATTCTTTCCAGTGGTTTTTATTGCGCACTTTGATCCAACGGCGCAAGTGGATAGGAATGGTCTTGTGCACACCCGGGTGCCATCCCACAATTTCGTTAAAACTGTCTTCCACAACCCAATCAATTTCCGCGTTGGGAAAGTGCTGTTTGATATCGCTAATAGCAGGGAAGGTGTGGAAGATATCGCCCATGGAGGACATTTTGATGAGCAGTATGCGCATGGGCGAATTCTTCAAGTGGGTGAGGTTGCAATGCGGGTTATTGATAATTTTTGTACGATTTTTCTTCGATCAATTCTGAACCGAAGGCGAGGTTGATATCTTTTTTCACCGCGGCGCGTTTGTCGTTGGTGAAATAAACCGCACGTGCGAGTTGGATAAATTTATCGCTGAAGTCTTTGGCTAATTCGCAATCGCGAATATCGTCTTCGATAATCCAGAGTTCCTGGTTGATATCTTTAAGTGCTTGTTTGAGTGGTGCCAGTTTGGTTTGTCCTGCGCCATCGAGCAGGCTGCTGACTTTATCGTTGAGGATGTTCAATTCATGGGTAACATTTTTTAGCTTGGCTTCATCGCCAATATTCACGGCTTTGATTTCCAGGATTGTGATTTTATCGATAAGTTCGCCGAGGGAAATAGGGGCTTGGATCAGCATGGTCAGGTTCTCTGGGGAGTGTTTTGTGGCAGTGATTCTAGCAAATCCAACCGGCGCTTTGGTATGCGTGGTGATATTTGCTTATTTTCCGCAAGCGCGATTGGCCGGTACGGCAATATCCATCTGTGTTGGATTAGGCAAATCCAGGTTGTCCATGATCGCGACATAAGCTGCCAGGTCTGGCACTTGCAGGCGTGGATTATGTGATTTTTCCTCGGCAATAGTGCTGCGCATCCAGCCTTTGTAGTCGTGCGCCGGGTAAACCCAGGTATTGCCAGGCAAGGTCAGCAATTTGGTAAACAGGCTATGGTATTGATCCTGCGCGCTGCCATTTTGGAAATCGGTGCGACCTGTGCCGCGGATCAACAATGTATCGCCGGTAAACACATAGGTCTCGTCCACGTACTCAAGTAGATAAGAGTATGAGTCATCGGTGTGGCCGGGGGTGTAGATCGCCTTGAGTGCGAGCTTGCCGATGTTGATCCGGTCGCCATCCTGTATGCCCTGGGATACGCAAGGGGAGCCCGCTTCTTCGCCCAGCAGCGTTTTGCATTGCGTTGCATCGCGCAGGGCTCCAGCCCCGGTAATGTGATCCGCATGGGTGTGGGTGTCCAGCGCATAAACCAATTTAAGGTTTAACTCATCCAGTAATTGCAGGTACCTGGACACTTCCGTTTTTACCGTATCGATCAATACGGCCTCACGGGTTTCTGTACAGGCAATGAGGTAAGTGTAAGTAGAGGATTCGCGTTCAAACAACTGACGGAAAATCATAAATAATGCCTCACAAGGGTAATTACACAAACGATAAACAAACTGACTGCAAAACTTTTTTGCAGCAACGCATTGGCAAGGTTACGACTGATTTTCTGACCCACCACCATACCCAATAAGCCACCGCTGATAATCAACAACAGGTCAGCGAAATTATCCGGTCGATGAATGACCAAATGGCTGATAAAACCAGAGCTGCTTACCAACGCAATAATCAATAATGACGTGCTAACCGCTTGTGCCATGCCGATTGTACTGAGTGCCAACAGCAACGGTACTATTAGAAATCCGCCCCCTACACCAAACAGGCCGGACAGTAATCCCACCCCCAAGCCACCCATCAATAATCCGCTGATACAGCGTGGGCGCAATTCAAACTGACCGGATTGACTCATGGTGCAAACCAGATCCGGTGCGGGTACCTGTGCGAAATTGCTGGCGCGAACCCAATTGGCGTTATCCGGATCGCGCGCAGCACCTAACCACATGCGCAGGGCGATAATAGCAGCCAATATACAAAAGCCGAGCAACACAATATCGGCTGGCAATTGCATGGATAACCATTGTCCAAGCGGCGCGGTGGCGGCACCCGCTAATGCCAGGATCATTCCTGGCATCCATAACACCGTCTTGCCGTGCAAGCTATTGTGTAGGCTGGCAAACAAGGTTGTCGCAGCAACCGCGCCGAGGGAAATACCAGTAGCTTCCGCCAGTGTCATTCCGGTCATTAATAATAAAGGTACTGCAAATACTGAACCGCCTGCGCCGGTCAGGCCCAGCACCAGCCCGATCACCGGGCCAATCAACAGCAACATGAGGTGATCCTCTCTGTCTGCATTTTGTTCTGTTCGGGAATGGACGTTAGCGGTTCCAGGGCATACGCGCGAGCAACATACCCATCATGCAAGTATCGGTAATGCCAGCGAACATCAACCCTGCACCGACAAAGCCGGACAGCAGGAAGAAGTGGCTGCTTACCTGAAAACCGAGCACAGCGCCCAGTAATACCAAAAATCCGGCGGCAATCCTGACTTGCCGTTCCAGCGATATAACGCCCTTGCCCTGGGTCAGGGGGATATTCGCTGCTTTTACTGCATTGATGCCGCCGTCAATGACCACCAGTTCTGCATCGATTTTTCCTTGTAGTTTATCGGCCGCCATTTGTGCACGTTTGCCCCCCTGGCACAGCAAATAAACACAGTCTCCGTTTTTGCCGTGTTTGGCGATTTCACGTTGCAAGTGCTCGGGTGTTAATTCATGCAGCGGGATGTGCAGGCTATCGGGCAAGCCAGCCGCTTTTATTTCTGCCGTTGTGCGCACATCCAGGATGCAGGTATCAGCCGCTTTATTGGCCATTAAGTCCTGGGGGTTGATGTATTTGTGACTCATAAAAACCTCTGCGTAGTCGTCGGACCATCGTTTACGGGGATTTATTCCACGGGGCAATAAATGGATTGCAGCACGGCAATGATTTTTTGTGCTTCATCGCCCTGCAATGAGTAGTACACGGTTTGTGCTTCCTTGCGTGTTACCACCAGCCCGGCCTCGCGCAAGCTGGCCAGGTGCTGGGATAGGGCGGACTGGCTTAAAGGTACGCGCGCATTCAATTCTCCGACCGACATCTCATTGCTGATCAGGGTGCAGAGGATCATCAAGCGGTTTTCGTTGGCCAGGGCTTTCAGCAGATTGGCGGCGGCCTGTGCGTGTGCGTGCATGGATTCAGGATTGGTGTTACCCATCAGGATTTCTCATCTCAATAGTGGTGATACAGATATTACATTAGAGGACATTAAATTAGCAATATCTAATTTAATGTCTTCTAATGTTTGTTGTTATGGAAAACCAGGTTGGCGCCAGCAGGTTATAAGCAGGCGGAAGATGTATCAAAAAACGGGACGATTAATTAATAACGTCCCAGATCACGTTTTGCCGGGTGGCACATCAATTGGTTTGGGTAAAAAGCAGGCTGTTTTTTGGTGGGATGTGTTTCTGTTACACACAAAATTCCCGATTAAGTCACGTTTGTGATGCTCACTTTATACGGGCAGCTTAGTGGGACGACAGGGTTTGCGTAGCTCCCTAGACTGTCGATCTGGCAGTGGAAGCCAACAATAAAATCGTGGATTTGAGTTAATCAACCGTTGCTCCTATCAGCAGTCCGTTGGGCAATCTCTTAATAAATAAAATCTAAGGATACTCTGAAGTATTCGTTATTTTCTGCGCGCGTAGGAACCATAGTTCAACACAACCAATCATGGTCGTGAATGACAATGGGTACCCCTGTTCACAGGTTCGACGAATGTAGTTTTTTCAGAACGTCCCTAAAAAAGAGGACAGATCACATGCGAATTTTCCAGTTCGGCTCTAGAACTGTTTGTGCATTAATTGCATTGGCGGGTGCGAGTCTTTACACCCAGGCAATCAGCGCACAAACCATCAATATCAATCCCGTTTCAGCTACCGGTAGCAGCAATTTGCAACCCGCAAGCTATGCCATTGATAACAACACCAGTACGCGCTGGGAATCCAGCCATGGTGTTTCACCCAGCTCACTCACACTCGACTTGGGCCAGGCTTACACTCTCAACCAGGTGGTGATTAATTGGGAAGCGGCCAATGCCGAGAGTTATGAAATTCTTGGCTCCACTAACAACTCCACTTGGACGCAATTAAACCTGCGCACCGGCGGCACCTTTGGCAACCGGACGGATACCGTCGGCATTAGTGGCACCTATCGCTATGTGCGCATGAATGCGTTAACGCGCAGTGCCGGCAATAACTGGGGTTATTCCATTTTTGAAATGGATGTGTTCGGCGCATTGCCTGCGTCCTCATCTTCATCCAGTTCTGTTGCAAGTAATTGCAATCTGGGTTGTGTGACCACGCTCAATGGCACTACTTTGCGCGCGACAGTCACCCAAGCGGACATTGTTGATATCCACTACCGCATAAATAACGGCGGTCAACAGAATGTGCGGATGAATGTTTCCGGTAATAATTGGACTTACGATATTCCCAATTTAACCGCGACCGATGTGGTGAGTGTTTATTTCACCATTATTCGCTCAGGTGTAGGGCAGGATACCGTTGCGCAAAACTACTCAGTGAGTGCGGTAGCCAGCTCGTCAAAATCCAGTACACCACTATCGAGCTCAGCGCCTAGCTCAGTTGCACCTTCAAGTGTGCCAGCCAGCTCATCGCGCAGTTCAACGCCATCGTCAGTACCAGCATCAGTACCAGCTTCCAGTTCTTCTGCGGCAAGCCTTGGCAATATTGTTCCTTTATATAACTCATCAACTGTATTGGAAGGTGCAATCCAGTTTGATCGTGGCGATGCATTGGTAACACGCATTGCAGACCGCGGCCGTGACCGTCATGCGAAAGAAGATCAGTTCCAGGCGTACGATCACTTCCTCAGTTTTTACTGGGAGCATCGCACTGCCACTATCGAAATCGAAGATTATGTTGCGAAAGGCGGCAACAAGGTTCGCATGAATGTGGTAACGCAATTCAGATTGAACGATACCGAAGCAGAAAATCGTTGGTTCTATCGCGGTGTTGGTACTGTGGCCGAATTCTACGATAACGGCACAATGAATGTGATCGATGATCTGCACTACTACAAAGAGCGCACCTTCAATGCCCGTGAAAACCGCAATATTCAAATCGGCGATAAACTTGAATTTGAATTGAGTCAATTCCTCGACCACACCGTGCCACATGGCCGTTCAGCTTATTATGGTACGACCTTCCTTTATATCGTCGGCGAAGGTCTGGTGCCTTGGGATATCACCGGTCCATTTGGCACTATCGGCGGTAGAAAAGATTCGGTAAAAATTCCTGAGAAAGCCTGGTTAGGTGGTAAAACAACGCTGCCGTATAACCACTCGAATGAACCGGATAATCATTTCATCCAAATGGCAACCAACCTTGCATCTGCTCACGGCCAACCATTTGTATTGGGTCGTCGTGTACATCACGCCTCCTTTATTGATGGTTCGCACGATGAACACGTTGTTGATAACGGTACTTTCCCTGATACCGTCGGTAAAGCCGGCCCGCATTATGTGCATGATCGCTGTGCTGGATGTCACGTACGCAATGGTCGCGCTGCACCTGCACCGGTTGGTCAACCGCTGGAAAAATGGGTGTTTAAAGTGGCTGATGTCAACGGCAACCCACATCCTAATTTAGGCCGTGCATTGCAACCAAAATCGGCTGGTGGTGTGGCGAGTGAAGGGCAAGCATCTATCGCTTTCTGGTCTGATTTCACGGTCGGCTCCACTGTTCTGCGTAAACCTAACTATCAATTCAGTGGTATAGCACCGGCCAAATTCTCTGCGCGTGTTGCTCCCCAATTGGTTGGTATGGGTTTGTTGGAAGCGATTCCCGAAGCAACCATTCTCGCTAAAGAAGATATCAATGATACCAATGGCGATGGCATTTCCGGCCGTGCTAACCGTATTGCTGACCCAGCTACCGGGCAAACCCGTTTGGGCCGCTTCGGTTACAAAGCCGGTACTACCAGTGTTAAACATCAAGTTGCTGCGGCATTCAATTCCGATATGGGTGTAATGACCAGCCTGTTGCCAACACCGGATTGCGGTTCAAGCCAAACTGATTGTGGTGCTAGCGGTTCCGAGTTGTCAGATACTCACCTGAATAATTTGGTGACCTATATTTCAACCCTCGGTGTGCGTCCGCAACGTAACTTGACTGATGCTGCCGTGATCCGCGGTGAAACACAATTCGCGAATCTCGGTTGTGGCGGTTGCCATACACCTTCTGTGGTGACCAGCCAATACCATCCATTTGGTGAGTTGCGCAGCCAAACTATCAAGCCTTACACCGATATGTTGCTGCATGATATGGGCACTGACATGGCGGACAATCTGGGCGAAGGTTTGGCGAGCGGAGCAGAATGGCGTACCGCGCCACTCTGGGGCCTGGGCCTGTCAGCTTGTGTAACCGGCGGTGTACCTGACGCTCCACAAGGTCAACAAGTATGTACTCCAGTGCACAGCTATTTGCACGATGGCCGCGCGCGTTCTATTGAAGAGGCAATCCTCTGGCACGGTGGTGAAGGTCAAGCATCCAGGACTGCGTACCAGGCATTGTCTGCCAGCCAAAAACAAGATGTATTGAGCTTCCTCGGATCCCTCTAGTCGTCGTGTTTTTAACACGCGATAGAAGTCATTGCCCCGGCTAAACACCGGGGCTTTTTTTTGCTACGCATTTTATAAGCGATGGGGCTCCTGACAATTTTTTGCCGCGGTTATGGTTATTCTGGTATGAGTGAATTTTCTGGATACCCGCGTTCGCAGGTATGACGAAATGCATATTTTCGGAGCTGCCCTGGACTTTTCGCTATGACAGATTATTAACCGCAACCGAAAGGAGAACGGAATTATGAGCAATCCATCCCCCAGTGTTATTTCACATGTTTCTATTGGCACCAATGATTATGAAAAAGCACGCGCATTTTACGATGCAGTTATGCCAGCTGTAGGCGCAAAAGTAATTATGGAACATCCTGGTGCAGCTGCGTATGGCCGCCAATTTCCCGAATTTTGGGTGGCAGCACCACACGACGGTAAACCAGCGACAGTTGGCAATGGCTTCCACATTGGTTTTATTGCCGACAACAAAGAACAAGTGCACGCATTTTATGATGCCGCCATCGCCGCAGGAGCAACTTGCGATGGCCCACCCGGCCCGCGCCCTCTATACGGTGAACCCTATTACGGCTGCTTCGTGCGCGATCCGGAAGGTCACAAAATTGAAGCTGCATTTTGGGATGAAGACCTGGCGGCAAAACTCTACGGCAATTAATTTTTACGTTTTGATTTGCGAGTGAGCGGCTGAAAAATATTCTTGTCGTCGTATTCGCGCATGCGAGTAGCCAATGCTAATTGTTATGGATACCCGTGTTCGCGGGTATGACGAAGAGAGTTTTACAATAACTTTTGCATGGGTTCATATATTGGTTCTTGCATTGATCATTGCATCAATGTGCGTATTTATTGTAAGCCGCAGGAGTGTTTGTGATGCAGGCGATCCCCAATCCAGCTGTTGCCGATGTCTTTAAACAATATCCACCGGATATGCGAAAAAAATTATTATTTTTGCGCAATTTAATTTTGCAAACTGCTGCGGAATTGGATGTGGGTGAGGTGGAGGAAACCCTGAAATGGGACGAGCCGAGTTACATCGCCAAACAGGGCAGCACCATCCGCATGGATTGGAAATCGCGCGACCCCGAGCATTACGCACTTTATTTCAATTGCAACACCACACTCGTCGAAACCTTTGAAGCGCTTTATGGTTATTTATTTTGCTATCAAAGCAACCGGGCAATTGTTTTTACCCAAAACGAACTTATCCCGATTAAACAGCTAAAACATTGCATTGGGTTGGCCCTGCAATACCATCGGCTTAAACATTTACCACTGCTGGGTGGACTCTGAAAAATATCTTTTCGTCATACACGCAAACACAGATATCTATAAATCAGCCTTTGGTTCGTCATACCCGCGAACGCGGGTATCCATAAATCCATCTCGGCTCGTCATACCCGCGAATGCGGGTATCCATAACATTCAACAGCTGGATCCCTGCGTTCGCAGGGATGACGAGATGAGATCTGAGCCAGGGGAATCTCCGTTTCTCCCTTGTGGCGATTCAAGCGTATAATGCCCACTCTTTGAATTCACCCTAAGGTAGGGATGCACACATGCAGTCAATCTGTTACATGGGAGTTGTTTTTATGTTGGGTTTTTTGATCAGTTCAGTAAGTGCTGCGCCTGTAAAAGATTATCCCCGGCTTTCTGCCAACCAATCATTTTCAAAAGATTATGAGATCGTCAAGCTTGTTGATGGTCCTATTGACGCTCTTTATCAATTCAATGACCAATCACTCTTTATGGTTCAAAGTGGCGATGATTTATGGAAGATCAATGCCGCTGGTGAAGTGATTGAGCATTTCAATACCAGTGATCTTTATTCATCGGGTCTGATATTGGAAAAAGAGGGTTTTATTGACTGGGTATTTACCGGAGAAAAAAAGCAAAAAAAATACGGCGAGCCCATTGACGCATCAGGATATTCCGAACAGCAATTGCTGGATGCATTCAATCAGGCCGAGATAGTAGAGTTCATCGATAAAGACGAAAAAGGGTTTGCCTATCTCTATCAAAACGGAAAAGTGGAGATACTGGATATCTCTAACCAGCGTGAAAAAATCAATAATTTGGTTTATATGTCTCACAATATTAAAAGGGAATATAACCTCCATCAGGATGAAACGTCTATCAATGGAAACCTATTTGACGGTTACAAGAAAAAACCAGGAAAGTTTACGTTGGTTAAGGGCGGATTCTTGCCTGCTTATGCCGCCATTAACGGATACGAAAAAATAAAATACCATCGGCCATACAGTATCGCGAATACATTGTTAGAGAATATGTTGGGTCCTCTGTTTACAAGTAACCATCGCCACAGGGAATTTGGTTATGAGGTTGGTTACAGCCATGTTGACGTAAAATTTCAAGGGGAACTTTTGAAGTTTTCGGTGTTAAGCGATGATGAATATAGTTCAGGGCGAAGCCATAATATTACCTGGCTGGAGCCGGATTCAACCGATACCGGTGGCCTGAAATTTATCGTTATTAATTATCGCCGCAACAACCTTGCAGAATTGAATGAACTGAGTTTGTTGCCCTATTATGAAACAGATGTTGGCTTGTATGTCCTGCGGAAAAAAACACCGCAGAATCAATCGGCAAATAAGCCCTGGGTATTGAGCTACAGCGGGTTGCATTCATATGCGCCGATATCGGGATTCATCCAATTTGATCAGGCGAATTTAACGCCTGCCTATTACTTTTTCTATCAGCGGCGCCCAATCCCGGAGGATCGTGCCTATTTTTGGCCTGGGCGCAGGGCTAATATCGCCAGTCCTGTTTTAAAAACCATTCCAAAATCACTGACCTTCAACTGGACGGATTATAAAGATCGCAATTTCCGTTTGATTATCAATAACCGCGACGCATGGTTTTATAATCCCAATGACACTGTCGTAGCATTAACGCTGGAGTTTGATCCTGCAGAAATGGAACAGGCCTTCAAACAGGTTGGTGGTACTAATGATATCGCCCAGCTAAATCTCAATATGGCTGAGCAAGCTCATGGTGTCGAGTTGACTGTTCATCTAAAAAGTGGGGATAAAGAGGTTCGGTTAAATAACATTCGTTTTGATTTTCAGGAGCATCCTTACACGCCTAAATCGCCGCATGTCACTCAAGATAAAAATCAAACCGCGCTATATTCTGCCTATGAAAAATCAATATTTGATTTTAATCCGGATGCATTTTTGCAGGCGCTGAGTGAGCCGACAATGAAGGATAAAATATCGGCTTATGCATCACCGATTAGTTATTATTTCGCGCGCCTGGCTTTGCATTTTAATGTTGAAGGCCGGCTCGCTGAGAATGCACGGATGATGAATTTTTATTTCGATAAAATCCATCCATTGCTTAATTACAGCAGGGCTGATGCCTTGCAACATAAAAATCTCGTGGTGTTTGCATCGCAGGTTATCTATGTCGGTTCAACAATGCAGGATGATGAGCTGACAAAAAAAGCGATAGATACATTTGTCGACCGCGACTTTGATTTGGAAAAAGAAGTTGACCGCGCCTTTTTATTTAATGTTGCCTGCTATTATGCCATTCACAAAAACAAACCGCAGATGCTGAGAATTATTAGCCGGACAATAACCTTGGGCAGGGACCCTGAAAGCTACTTAAAAGAAAAGGATTTTGAGCACTACTGGCAGGACCCGGATTTTCTCCAGGCAATCAAGCCCACAGCCGTCGCTCACTGACGGCTTGGCTTTTCGCGTATAATGCGCGCCTTTTCCCGTTTTGATCCTTCTGATTTGCAGCAAAAGGCCGTTTTATGTCCGAAATCCGTACCCGCATCGCCCCGTCGCCTACTGGCGACCCCCACGTAGGCACCGCCTATATCGCGCTGTTCAATCTGTGTTTTGCCCGTCAACACGGCGGCAAATTCCTGTTGCGCATTGAAGATACCGACCAAACCCGCAGTACCCCCGAATCTGAACAAGCGATTCTGGATAGCTTGCGCTGGCTGGGTCTGGAGTGGGACGAAGGCCCGGACGTCGGCGGCCCGCACGGCCCCTATCGTCAAAGCGAGCGCATGGATATCTACGGTAAATACGCGTTCGAACTCGTCGAAAAAGGCCATGCCTTCTATTGCTTCGCCACCGCTGAAGAGCTGGACGATATGCGCCGGGAACAACAAGCGCGCGGTGAAACACCCAAGTATGACGGTCGCGGTCTGTTGCTCTCGCGAGAAGAAGTCCAGGCGAAATTAAATGCGGGCGAGCCCTATGTGATCCGCATGAAGATCCCGGAAGAGGGCGTGTGCGAAATCGACGATATGCTGCGCGGCAAGATCGAAATCGAATGGTCGCAAGTGGATATGCAAGTGCTGCTTAAAGGCGACGGCATGCCCACCTATCACCTCGCCAACGTGGTGGACGATCACCTGATGCAAATCACCCACGTGATTCGCGGCGAAGAGTGGATCAACTCCGCACCCAAGCACCTGAAACTCTACGAATACTTCGGCTGGCAAGCGCCGGTACTGTGCCACTTGCCGCTGCTGCGCAACCCGGATAAATCCAAACTCAGCAAACGCAAAAACCCCACTAGCATCCTTTATTACAAGCGCATGGGCTATTTGCCGGAAGCCATGCTCAACTACCTCGGCCGCATGGGCTGGTCAATGCCGGATGAGCGCGAAAAATTCACCCTGCAAGAAATGCAGGCACATTTCGATTTGTTGCGCGTCTCATTAGGCGGCCCGATTTTCGATGTGGAAAAACTCAGCTGGTTAAACAGCCTGTGGATCCGCGAAAACTTCACCATCGAACAACTCGCACAGCGCCTGCACGACTGGGCACTCAATAAAGAAACCCTGCTGCAAGCACTGCCACACGCCCAATCGCGCATGACCACCCTGAGCGATTTCGCTCCTTTGGCCGGCTTCCTCGTTAGCGGCATGATGCCCGTGACCGAAGCGAGTTTCGCCAGCAACAAGTTGGATGTGGAGAAGCAAAAAGAGTACCTGCAATTCGCCCTCTGGCGCCTGGAAGCCCTGCGCACCTGGGAGCGCGATAACCTGTTTGCCGAGCTCAAACTGCTCGCGGATCAGCTTGGTCTTAAGATAAAAGACGCCATCGCCCCCGTGTTCGTCGCCATTGCAGGCTCTACCGCCTCCTTCCCGGTAGTGGACTCCATGCAAATCATCGGCCCCGACATGAGCCGCGCCCGCATCCGCCACGCCATTAATGCACTAGGTGGCTTCGGTAAAAACAAACAAAAGGATCTGGAAAAGCTCTACATCAAACTGGGGGCAGCCGCAGAAGAACCAGAGGCCAATAGTTAACCGCTTGATTTATCAATAAAAAACCGGAATAAAAGCCCAAAACTTTTGCTTGACACTCCGGGGTCAGCTGCATAAAATGCGCGCCACTCAGAGACAGGATGTCGAAGAATCTGGGGCTATAGCTCAGCTGGGAGAGCGCAACACTGGCAGTGTTGAGGTCAGCGGTTCGATCCCGCTTAGCTCCACCAAATTAAAAACCCGCTTATCGCAAGATAAGCGGGTTTTTTTGTTTATTTGGTTTGTTAATGGAGTCCTTTCGTAGCTCGGGATTGGAATGGTATGAGCTAAGTCAATGTATTGCAGAATTGTTGGGTGGGGCATACTTAGCTCCACTAAATTAAAAACCCGCTTATCGCAAGTTAAGCGGGTTTTTTGTTGTTTATTGCCGATTTTTTGTGGGGTTATTCATAACTCGGTTTACAAAATGACATAAGTGCATCCTATGGTCGGGATGGTATAAGCTAAGTCTACGGATTGGCAGGATTGAATTTGCCATTGCAGTTTTACCATTAATACTTCCACATTTAAGTACGGAAGGCTCTGCTAAGTGAAGAGCCTTAAACCGGTCGTGAATCTCATATCAAATACATATGGATTAAAGATAATGACAATTCGTTCCATTGAGATTAAAAATCTTCTTTCTTTCGATAGATTAATCATTGATGATTTTAAGGATATTAATTGTATTGTTGGGAAAAATAATACAGGTAAATCGAATTTACTTAAGTTAATTAAATATTTTTATGTAAAGCTTGAGGGGGGACGCGAGGTTCCGCCAGAGTTAAATTCAAAATATAGTTCATTTGGAAGTATCACAATTGAATACGACACGACGAGAATAAGAACTATAGTTACAGCTAAAAGTGGTAAAAACAATACGCCTTACTTTAAGCATATTTACAACACTCTTTTTGGGGGTGAATTTAATATATTGTATTTTTCATTTTTTTACTCAAATGTATCCACATTTAAATTAACGCTAACTATTAATTCTGACGATTCTTTAAGTTGGTCTACAAAAAATAAAAACGTTCTAAGCGTTATAAATAATCTATACCCTTTTTTTGAAATACAGGCTCGACATATTGATCTTTACGACTGGAATAAACTGTGGACTCTTGTTAGCCGTCTGAAGTCTTTTAGTGTCGATGGGCTTAAATCTGAAGATGTTGTTAATTTTTTTAATGACAAGTTGTCAGGTGGTGGAAATGATTATAAAGACTACGTTAATCGGATTAAGTCAATTACTCAAACTGAAAAATATAGCTACAGTGAACAAGTGTTGAATTATCTAAAGGTGGGACTTGATGGGCATTCGTTTATAAATGACGGTGAAGATCTAAAAAAACAGTCAGATGGAACTAATTCATATCGATACATTGAATGGTTTTTAAGTTTAATGATTTCGTTAACAAGGCGAGATTATATTTGTCCGACTGTGTATATAGATGAGCCTGAAATAGGATTGCATTCAAAGCTAAATGAGCAGTTAGTAAAAAAAATACATGATATTTATTTTTCCTTTGAAAAAAATAGCAATGATTATGAAATAGGAAAGTATGCAACGCCATACCCAAAGATTATTATATCTACACATTCTCCTAATATTTTAAAGTCAGTTATTAAGCTCTTTTCGAAAAACCATAGGGTTTTTCATTTTTCGAAACCTTCAGATCGTACTGTTGTAAAAAAAATGGTATCACAATATAAGGATCATAGATTTCTAAACATATTTAGCGATAATGAGGCTAGATTGTTTTTTTCCGAATTTATAATTTTTGTTGAGGGTGAAACGGAGGTGGAGCTTTTTAGGAATGTTAAACTTGGGAATAAGTTCAAGCAATTGGAGCGTGCTGATGTGTATTCAACCAATGATGTGGCCTTAGGGGGGATAAATCCTAGGTTTTCTAATGCTTCCATACCCTACTTAGTCTTATATGATCTAGACCAATTAATTGAAATTAACTATGTAAGTAAAAAGGTGTATTTAAAAGTAAATAAGATTAATTTAAAAAAATTAACTGAAACTTGTAAATATCCTTTTTTCGGGTCAAAGAAATATGATTTAAACAAAAGCATAAATAGTATTGTAAATACAATAAATGATAAAAAAATAGTATTAGATAAAAATAATATTCATATAGAATCAATTGGATCTATGGGGTATTTTGCAGATGAGCTAGTAGCATTACTAAATTATAGAGTGCTAAACAATTTTAATTATATGGTTACTTTGACCACCATCGAAGGTGTGTTGATTAGCGAAGCAAGTATTAGTTTGTTTGTTCGGTGGTTGCGATCTGAGTTGGAAAAAAATGTCAATATTCCGAATGATAAGTATGCTAGTAGTAAAATTGCAAAATGTATGCAAAAAACAAACATGAGCTCCCTTGATAGCATAATTATTTCTATGAGCAAGTTGTTTAAAGAAGACGAAGAGTTTTATATTCCTTTTGGTGTAATTGAAAAGCAATACCTTAAAACGTTAAAGGCAAACTACAGAAAGCTTCTATTTAGGGAGGCCTTGAAAAATTTTCCCACAAAAAGGGATTTGGTTGCTGCGATGAGATTGATTTTCGAAGGAAAAACTAGTTCATTGATTAGCCTAAAAGGGGAGAAGGCGCGGAATCCTAAAGCATTGGATGCTGCATTTGCTGTGAATGTTGATGTGTTGAGGTCAAGATTGCTTCCGATGGCGCATTTATTAAGTAAGACAAGCGGATGGGTTACTCGATTTCTTGACTATTCGATTGATGAGATAGAGAAGCTAGAAAGCTCCAATAAAGGAGATAAAATTTTTTCTAGAAAATTTCCCGAGCTGTACGATATACTATCCAGGCTTCAACCTAGATAGTTTTGAGGGTCTAAGATAATTTAGATGAGTGCTGGTCATTCCTGGCCTCGTAACATGCTAGCGCCGTTGTATTCGCTTATCGGTATAATGGTTACGCTTAAAGTTTCACTCTGGTGTAACAATGTTCTTTGTGTCTAGGTTGAAGCATTTTTATGATAAAAATAGATAAGAAATTCTTTATTTCTAATTTTCTAAATAATTCGT
This sequence comes from uncultured Cellvibrionaceae bacterium, assembly GCA_964542655.1. GTDB lineage: Bacteria > Pseudomonadota > Gammaproteobacteria > Pseudomonadales > Cellvibrionaceae > Cellvibrio. The sequence continues at coordinate 67,753 of CAZIWB010000013.1, read as the reverse complement.
TGTCTATTGCCAATATTCTTTTGCTTGAACAGGCAAAAGAGGAGGTTATTGAGTTTTCGATAGATAAAAATTTTTATTATTCTTTATCACAAGACAACGAGCTAAGACTTGTCCAAGAAAGAATCAATGAAAGTTTTCTTTCTAAAATAGAGTTAAATAATGCTTCAGTTGCTTTTAGAAAGGGGATTTCATATTTTAATTTTTTGGAGCCGCATGTAAGTAGCTATAATTTCCTGCGCCTTGATATTTCATCTTTTTTTCATTCAATTAACGTTGATCAAGTGAGAGATATTTTCTCCGTTTACTTTTCTGATGATCATTTGATTGATGGCTTGGAATATAAGCTAATTGATTTTTTTATATTCTGTGTTTCCCTTGAGTTGTCTAAAGACTCAAAGAATAAAAAGTTCGCTGAAAAACAACTAATTCCTATTGGTTTTTTAACCTCCCCTGCAATAAGTAATATTATTTTTAGGTTTGTCGATATTAAAATTCAGGAATTTTGCCAGTCTAAAGGTATTATTTATTCAAGATATGCTGATGATATGCTTTTCTCTTCTCCGAATGGATCGAATTTCGTTCATTCCGATGCTTTCGAGAAGGAAATATCAATCTACGTTTCCTTGTTGGATATGAGGCTAAATAAAAACAAAAGGGTTAAAAGGGTAAATACGATATCTTTAAATGGCTATACAATACAAAGTAAGTCTGAAGGTATTTCTGCTTTGCTTAATCAGAATTTTGATGGAATAAGAATATCGAATAAAAAAACTAGAATTATCGAAGATATTATTTATTTGTACTTGGCTATGAAAAAATCCCCGCTCTTTATTCTGGAAAAACTCTTCAGGTTTTCGCTTAAATCTAAATTTTCCGAAAAACCTATTGATGAAAATTTAATGAAGAAGTACGCTAACGATCAATTTTATAATAAAATTTCAGGTTATCGATCATATTTAATATCTGCTTTGAAATTCAATAATCAATTTAATTGTGTTTCAAGTTCCTCACTTAATAAGTACAGGATTTTAATAAGAAATCTTGAAGTTATTTTAGATGAATTAGATGTTTAAATTTGATCATATAGCTTCATACGCATTGACTATTTAGTCACCTCCCTAACCCGAAACAACAAATCCCCTCAATCCCGCAATTACCCGCGCAGGCAATTCCACCTCTTGAGTGATTTTCGCGCAAAGTGATTGCAGCAAAACAATCTGCTCTTGCAGTTGAATCGCTTTTTCTTCCTGGGTTTGTTTTTGCCCCTTATTTTTTCTAAGAAGTCGTAGCCGATGCTTTCAAGATGGTCGCCGTCGGGCGAATGGATTTCTATGCAGCTTTGTTGGTAGTAGTTGTATTGGTAGGAATCGAGGGTGATAACGCATTGGGATTTGGTGACGGGCACCAGGTGGGTAATATTATCCATAACACAGCCTCACAGTTTGGGTTCTTAAACCGCCCCATGAGTTGAGAATCATGGGGGCGGACTGAACGGGGTTCTCAACACCGGCCCAAACCAACCCGGCCCGCCCGAAGGCGGCCCCGCTCAGCCGCCATAACATGGGCGTAGCTGTGCGAGGACACAGAGCTGCGCGAGAACACGCGCCTTGTGCCGATTTGGAGGACGGGTTGAGAATCCCGACAGCGGATTTTGCCGCTGCGCGGGCAGGTTAGTGGAAGGGGTTTTTACTGTCAATCTTAAGGGGCTGCCCAATTATTCTTTGGGGTGTCGGCTGAACTAACTATTTTTTCAGGATGTGAGTTAAGTAGGCGACGATAAATATATAGTGCGGTAAATTTTCTTGGCTAAATATTGGTCGGTTAGCTTTCTTTAACTATTACTTTTATATACGGAAATAACTATGAAAAAAGCGCTAGCAAAGTCCTCTTGGGATGCTGTTTTGGATACGTCCATGTGCGATAAATATAATAATGCTGAGCTGACAATTACTATAAAGTTGGGTTTCAAACAAATTAACCCTGCTGCTGGTGCTTTGACAGGTACCTACAATGATTACGGTGATCCCAGGGCAACTGCCAGAAAAATAGATAAATGGACCAAGAATAGCTGGGAGGCATGGAAGCTGAATTTTATTCAATCTGCACAGAAATATTGGGATGGAAAATTCTGGCTTATTAATAATTTTTCACTAATGGATTTACACGATTCTGGAGTTAAATACATTCCAAATGTTTGGTGCCGATTTAAGTTGCAAGGTGCCGATGCAACCCCTGGTTTTAAGTCTCATCATACTATTGAGGTTGTCAGATTAAATAAAAGTGAAACCTGGTTTGGATCTCATGCCAAATTATTTGATAGCCTGGATACCAAGTCTGTATCGAAAGGTACCGATAACAAAGGGCGTGCAATAATGCAAAAAGCCCATGTTCATGAAGTGGGGCATCTTTTAGGGTTGCCTCATGTGGACGTCGGTAAATCTCATTGTCCACCGTCTAACACTAATGCATCGGCTTGTTATGGGGTTGCAGATGCTGACAAATATGCTGTGATGGGGCAGGGTATGCAGCTACGTGACAGTAATGCCAACCCATGGCGACAAGCTTTGATCGATATTTTCGTAAAAGGTAATATAAATTTACCAAATGATTGGGCGCCTAAGCAGACTCGTCATTATCCTAGAACGATAGCTGAGGTTGCATCAAACACGCTCATCACCAAAAAACCAACCCGATAAATATAAGGTGGGAAATTAAATGCTCATGACGTCAGCAAAAAAAATCTGTCTATGTGCTGCCATGTCGATTACATTATTATTGTCTATTGGTTGTGCAGCCCAATCGAATGCAAGTAAGGAATCTAAGGTGGTTGATATGAAATGCAAAAATTCCGCTATCGAAAAATCCAATGCGTTAATTCAATTTTTATTGAATGACATTCAATCAACCTATCCTCACAGTGGTGGCGGTGGAATTAGTGAAATAAAACAAACACAAACTAATGTATATGTTGTTTTAATTGCTCAGGAAGAACGCATTGACCAACTAACCTATGAGCTTTCAATTGATGACAGCTGTAAGGTTGCGTTAGTGAAAAAAGAAGAATCAACAATTAATTTCTCGCGGTAATCCACACAGGCATTAAAAGGCGGCTAAAAAGCCGCCTTACTTTTATCTACCCTGCCTATCCACAATCCCCCGCACCCGAAACAACAAATCCCCCAATCCCGCAATTGCCCGTGCAGGAAATTCCACCTCTTGGGTAATTTTTTCGCAGAGTGATTGCAGTAAGGCAATTTGTTCTTGCACTTGCGTCAATTGTTCTTCGCGTATTTCTGTTTGAATTGTATAGCCGATGCTTTCCAGATATTCGCCTTCGGGCGAATGGATTTCTATGCAGCTTTGTTGGTAGTAGTTGTATTGGAATGAATCGAGGGTGATAACGCATTGGGATTTGGTGACGGGCACCAGGTGGGTAATATTATCCATAACACAGCCTCACAGTTTGGGTTCTTAAACCGCCCCATGAGTTGAGAATCATGGGGGCGGACTGAACGGGGTTCTCAACACCGGCCCAAACCAACCCGGCCCGCCCGAAGGCGGCCCCGCTCAGCCGCCATAACATGGGCGTAGCTGTGCGAGGACACAGAGCTGCGCGAGAACACGCGCCTTGTGCCGATTTGGAGGACGGGTTGAGAATCCCGACAGCGGATTTTGCCGCTGCGCGGGCAGGTTAGTGGAAGGGGTTTTTACTGTCAATGTGAAGGTTGGGCGGCTATCAACTAAGGTGCCGAACCTTTAGGTGGTTGATTTTATGCTGCCCCAACGCTATAACTGTCCTTTGTCCTAAAACAAAGGACAGTTGTGGTTTGATAGTAAGTCACCAAGGGTTATAGCGATGAAAAGTCAGGACATACTGCTTTTACTGAAACTGATAAGTATGGAAAAGTCCGGCGCGCCGGAGGCGGATTACAGTGTGCGTCAGTTGGAGGCGTTTACAGGTATCAGTAAATCGGAACTCAGCGCAGCACTTAACCGGTGCATTCGTGTGGGACTAGCTGCGCGTGATCATCAAACCGGTTTGCCGAAAGTAAATCGCAAAGCACTGTTAGGTTTTTTGTTAAATGGTATTCGCTATGTATTTCCTGTGCGGCCCGCAGAGTTGGTGCGTGGTATCCCAACTTCTTTTGCCGCGCCGGTGATGGAAGGTAAGGTGATGTCTGCCGGGGATACAATTAACGTATGGCCAGATGCGACCGGTACAACCAAAGGTCAGGCCGTCGCGCCTTTATTTAAGTCTGCACCCACTGCTGCGAAAGCAGACCCAAAACTTTATGAATTACTGGCGTTGGTCGATGCTGTGCGTATAGGAAGCGTGCGCGAAACCCAGCTTGCAGCCCAATTACTGGAAAAGGAATTTGTTTATGAATAGATACAACACACATCGCGATATGATCATCATGGTTGCCAAGGCGTTGGGCGAGGAGTTGCTATCGCAAGTGGCTTTTGTCGGTGGATGTACAACGGGTTTATTGATCACTGATGAGCTGACTAAAGAAGCGATTCGTTACACCGATGATGTTGATTTAATTATTAATGTAGTTGGATATACGGGCTGGCATAAATTTAGTGAGCGTTTGGTTGAGCATGGTTTTCATATCTCAATGGATGATGAAGTAAATTGCCGCTTTCGCCTGGGGCAATTAAAAGTAGATTTTATGCCAGACGATTCCGACGCGTTGGGCTTTACCAATCGCTGGTATAAAGCTGCACTGAAAAATCCAGAGCTCTATTCAATTATTGAAGATATAAATATTCAATTGGTTTCACCGGTTTATTTTTTAGCAACTAAATTTGAAGCTTTCAAAGGGCGCGGTAACAATGATTTGTTAAGTAGCCGTGATATTGAAGATATTCTTAATTTAGTTGACGGGCGTATTGAGCTTGGGGCGGAAATAGCTCAGGCACCTGATGATGTTAAAGGCTACCTTGTTTCAGAATTTAATAGCCTCATCGTTTCACCTGATGCTCGTTATGCTGTGCAATCAACTGCAAATGGCGATACTACGCGTGAAAAGATAATTTTTGAGCGGATTGAAAGTATTGTCCGCCTCGGAACAGCCATCTAGCAAAGCGTATCCAGTTCCGACTTTCTGCCGCGCGGTTGGATGCGATTGTGGAGGAAGGGGAAGCATTACTGACGAAGGTCAAGGCGGATGATTTGGAGCGCTTTTCTAGCAGATTGCGAATTTGTCTTGATTGTATGTTGTAGTTATAAGGTTACTATTCGCGATCACCTGAAAAGTGCTGCCAGGTTCCGGTGGTAAATTAATAAAATAGTGAATTTTTACATACCTAAATAGGAGAAAAAGGATGAAAAAAGAAACAATCTTTATTTTGCAAAAAAAATGGAAAGCATTGTGGGTCATGCTTTTGGTGTTGTCTGCATTACCCGCGCACGCATTGGTAACAACGGGTGCTATGACGGTCGCGCGTTCGATGCACACGGCGAGCATGCTTCCTGGTGGCAAGGTTTTGTTGGCTGGAGGTTCGTCTGTTGCAAGTAGCACACGTTTAAATTCAACTGAAATTTATGACCCGGCAACTGGTTTGTTTACCGCGGCGGCCCCTATGTCGGAAGCTCGCGCAGAGCACGTTGCTATAACACTCAGTGACGGTCGGATACTGGTAATGGGAGGTCAAATTCTTACGGGTACCTCGCTTACCATGTCCAGGACAGCAGAAATTTATGACCCGGTAACGGGCTCATGGAGTCCAACCGGGCAAATGGTTTATTCCCGCGCTCGATTCCAGGGGATATTGCTTCAGGATGGTCGCGTACTTGTGTTGGGTGGTTATCGAAATTTTCCTGACGGCGTTTCAACAGAAATTTACGACCCGGTTACAGGTACATTTAGCTTGGCGGGATATACCCGCGATTATTATGCTGGTGCATATTCTAATGGCTACAGTTTGACACTCTTGCAAGATGGCCGGGTATTAAAAATAGGCGGTTTTGCGGGGGCTACCTCGACCCCTTATCTTAATACCGCAGAAATATGGAGTCCTCTCACGGGTGAATGGACTTATACCGGTTCTATGGCAAATCCAAGAACTGAATTTGGAGCTGTATTGCTTAACAATGGAAAAGTTTTAGCGGCGGGCGGAAATTCCGTAGGCTATTTCGAGGGTGTTGAACTCTATGATCCTGTTGCGGGGACATTTTCTTCGCTTGCGTCATTGCCCATCCAATTATCCTATTATTCTGCGATAAAAATGCCTGATGGCAATGTGCTAATGGTGGGGAATGGGAGAGCTATTTATCGTTATGACGTGGTAAATAACTCCTGGAACAATGCCGGTTTTTTGCGTGAGTCATTGTCGTACCAGACTACAACTCTTTTGACCAATGGCAAATTGCTGATCGCCGGTGGGCGCGCTTCAAATACCGGAAGTAATTATGCGGGCATTTATGATCCTGTTTGTTCGTTATCACCAACGAGTTTGTCTGTCACTAGTCAATCTGTATTAGCGGCTGGCGGTAATATTAATGTCAATGTGAATGTTCCAACAGGTTGTAGATGGGAAGTCAGTGGATTGCCTACATGGGTGACGATGAGCGCACCTGCCACAACCGTTGGCAGTGCAACAGTCACTTTTAATGTCGTGGCTAATTCGTCGATTGCCCGTTCAGCGACAGTGCAAATTGCCAATATTGATTATCAGATTAATCAGGCCCCGGTTGCTTGTGATACATCAATAACGCCTGCGTTGAACCCGACAAGCCAGAACTTTCCAAGCTCAGGCGGCACTGGTGTTGTGAATGTAACGACGGGCGCTTCTTGTAGTTGGACGATATCGGGTGTGCCCAGCTGGATGACAATTACTTCAGGTACCAGCGGTGTAGGTAGTGGTGTGGTGAATTACACGGTTGCAGCAAACACAGCAACTGCACGGAGTTCTACGCTGACGGTTGCTAACCTGCCTTTTATTGTTAATCAGGGCAGTTTGGCAGGGAGTGGCTGCGTAAGTCGAAGCCTGGTAGCAGGTACGGTAACGAGCGGTAGCCTACTGCAAACTGCATGTACTGATGGTGCGCGTGGTACGTCTTATTACACTGACCGGTATTCTTTTAATGGTGTTGCAGGGCAGCAAATTTCTATTCAATTAACATCTTCCGCGTTTGATACTTATGTTTATTTGAAAGGTGTTAATGGTGCTGTTCTGGCTTCAAATGATGATAGTGGTGGAAGCAGTAATTCTCGTATTCCTGTCACATCGGGTACTTACACATTGACTGCATCCGGTGTCTATACGGTAGAAGTTACATCCTATGCAACACTCGCTACAGGCGCTTACTCTCTATTATTAACAACGGCTGCTACGAGCACCAGTTCAGTGAGTAATAGCTCAAGTAGTCTGGCAAGCTCCAGTAGTAATTCAAGCAGTGCTGCCAACAATTGCGTGGGTACAGCAATATCATCAGGTGTGAGTGTGAGCAATGCTTTAGCGTCAGGCGATTGTACAAGTGGTGCGCGCGGCGCAAGCTATTACACAGATCGTTATACCTTCAATGGTGTGCCGGGGCAGACAGTTTCCATCCAATTAACATCTGCTGCTTTCGATACTTACGTTTATTTGAAAAATCCGGCAGGCACAGTAATTACCTCTAACGATGATGGCGGTGGCGGAACTAATTCGCGTATTCCTGCTACATCAGGAGTTTATACGCTTCCTGCAGGCTCATCTGGAGTTTATGTTATTGAAGTAACATCCTATTCCACATTTGGGACGGGTGCATACTCGGTGTTGTTTACATCACAATAACGCCTGCATTTTCCTTTCCATTCTGTGTCATGGATAAATAAAGCGGTCTAATCAGGCCGCTTTATTTTTAATAAGCCCTCTATTCCAAACTCCAGTTCGCATCCAAGAAGTTTGATTTTTTTGTCCGTTGCCTAGCTAACAGAGGCGGCGTGAATAAAGCAGTTAATATTCAGTGACATTTTGTTGTTGTGAGTATCAGACGTGCCGATGGAGCCTAATGCTATGCCAAATAGAATGGGTGCTAATGGAGGATTTTGTTTTATTTTGCTGCGCTGCCTGCTTGTGGCCGCAATGCTTGTCAACAGCCAACTGGTTTTTGCCAAGCGTGATTGGATATCGGCAAGTTGGGATAACGATATAGTCGCTGGAAAAGATGGAGGCGGTTATACCAATGGTATTTATTTTTCCTGGCGCCAGCGCAATGATGCGGGGGAAGAAATTACCAAACCGCCGCTGCTGACATTGCCCCTTGCCTGGATGGTAAGTGATGATCCGACCTATGCCTACAAAATGCATTCGCTCGGGCAGGCGATGGTGACGCCGGACGATATCACCAAACAAATTCCTGATCCTGCTGATGCACCTTACGCCGGTTTATTGTATTGGCGCTCTACCTACGTGGCGGTGCAGGATGATTTTGCCGATCATGTTGCAACTTTGGTTGGGATTGTTGGTCCGTCATCAGGTGCTGAGGAAGTGCAGAAATTTGTCCATAAAGTTGTAGATGCCGATCAGCCCAAGGGTTGGGAATATCAATTGGATGATGATTTTGTATGGCAGATGCAGCGCACGGCGGTGTGGCGTTTTTCCACCGACGACTCAAGCCCGTTTGATACGGTGTTGTTGGCCGATTTGGCGATCGGCAACCTGGAATCCCATGCGGGTGCCGGGCTTTTTTTGCGTGTAGGGAGTGACCTTGCACGCAGTTATTCAACCATGGGTTTTTTATCCAGCCGTATCAGTACGCCGGTTGCGGCTTCCGAAGGTTGGTATTTTTATCTCGGTGGCACCGGGAATTATGTACACAACCAGATTCTGGTTGATGGTAATGAATTTGGTAAACATGCATCAGAAGGTCTGGAGCATTATCAATATTCATTGATGGCTGGTTTTACCTACTCCTGGAAGCGTGCGAGTATTGGTTTGTCGTACCAATCGGATACCGAGCCAGACAAAAGTCAGACGGCGCGGAAAAATTTTGGCGCTATTACGCTGGCATGGCAGCTGTAACAGCTTCTGCAATAAATAAAACAATAAATATTTGTGGATGTGTCAAATTAAACATCAACACAGAGTTGTTGCACTGCCAACATTATCTGTAGCAACTCCAGCACAGGGCTTGCTATAAAAGTATTTGGATAGCCGATGATTAATGCATGGGCCGTACAAAAAAATCTTTAAAAACATTCTGTTAACTTTCGATCCACATATTCTTCACCATCTTGGCTCGGGAGTTGCTCTCTCGTATTCATTGTTTTTTTATCCAGGCTATTACTATCGGAAAAAATATAATGAATCGATTCCTGTTTCTGACCCATCGCTGGGTGGGCATTGCACTTGCGTTGTTTATGTTTATCTGGTTTTCGTCTGGTTTGGTGATTATGTATTCCGGGCCTTCTGCGCTTACTCCCTCGCAACAAATACAGCATCGCGAAGAATTATCGCCCGCTGATGGCTGGTTGAGTTTGGGAGCAGCATTGGCAACTGTGGATAATGGTGCAGCTGCGAATATTGTTTCTGCACGTTTGGTGCGTCTGGCCGGGCATCCATCCTGGTTGATAGAAAATACAAATGGCCAACGCGTTTCCCTCTCGGCAATTGAGGGCGGTGTGCATGAAGTATCCGTTGCTGATGCAGAAAAAATTGCGCTGACCTGGATTAACCAGGGCGATTCAGTGTTGTCGAATCCGCTTGGTCTTGCGGTGACTTATATCGATACCGGCCCGCAGGACAGCAGCGTGCGCAACTACGATAACTTGCGTCCTTTCCATAAATTCTCGGTTGAAAACTCCAGCCGGGAATTATTAATTTCAGCGCGAACGGGTGAGGTTATCCGCGATTCCACCGCATTTTCCCGTGCACTTTATTGGACGGGAAACTGGATTCATTTATTGCGTGGCATAGAAGTGTTTGCGTCACCGGAAGCACGACGTAACACGTTATTGTATCTGGGATTATTTGCGGTGATTGCGAGCCTGACCGGTTTGATTGTCGGTTGGCAGCGCTGGCGGCCGGGTTGGTTCGGTAAAAAAACCTACGGGCAGGGGCGGGTGCATCCTTATCGCGAAAAATGGACCGTATGGCATTTCTGGGTCGGTTTAATCGGTGGTATTGCCGCGTTGTTTTGGGCATTTAGCGGTTATATGAGTACCAATCCGCTGCAATTATTTTCAGAGGGAAATCCCAACAAAATTGAGCAGGTAAATTACCAGGGGCAGCTTGCACCACAAGCGATGCTTAATTGGCAACCTACAGCTGCAATCCATAATGACACCGGTAATGACATAGTGGAATTGTCCTGGCGCTATCTGGGGGATCAAGCAACTTTGGTTGCAGTTACTCGCGCAGGTGACCGTATCGCGCAGACCGCTTCGGGCGTAGCCGCTTATTTTAGCGATGGTGTATTGCTGGCAGCATCTGGCCGTTTGACTAAAACCACTGTTGCGGGACATAAGCTGTTAACAGATTACGATAGTTATTATTACCCGCGTCACTATCAAACCAATTATGACCGCCCCTTACCGGTGCTGCGTGTGGATTTGGCGGACGAGGCGGGCACACGTTTGTATCTCGATCCGCAGGATGGCCGCATCCTGTTAAAAGCTGACACCAGCCGTCGGGTTTATCGCTGGCTTTACTCGGCGCTTCATCATTGGGATTTCGGCTGGCTCCATCATCGCCCTCTGTGGGATCTGTGGATGTTGCCGTTGGTGCTGATGGGCATTGTGTTGGGATCATCGTCGGTCGTGCTGGGCTGGCGTCGCTTGAAAGTGGAGTTCAAGCCGAAGAGAAAACGGAAAGCCGCGCCTATCCGCGTTGCAGGTGTCGATAAACCGGCCGCCTAGGTTGTTCTCTGGGTTGGCGCGTGGGATGCAGGCCAGAAAAATATCGAAACAGTAATGGCATTTTTTATGCTGTATGTGTGAAGGCACTTTTTTGCATAATGGTGTTTTGATATTTCGATAATTTTCTGGTTCGGGTGATATGGCTATTATCTTTTCTTATTTTGTACGGCTTAAACCGGGCAAAATGATTCTCTGGTACTACCTGATCTGGTATTTCGTTACCGTGTATTTTCATTTTGATCCCAATCCAAAAATCTGGATCAATGCACTGGGAATCAGTGTGGTAATTGGTATTGCGCTGATGTTGAGCGTTAGTAATGGGCAATCACCCTGGGTGAATCCCTGGCAAACCTTTCGTTTATTCTGGATGCCATTTGCGGTCTCCAGTTTTTCATCCCTGATTAAAGGGCAGGGCTATACGGTGATTTTTTCGCCGCATTGGTACGAAGTGTCTATCGCTTTGGCTGCCTGTTTACTCTTCACATTATTGGTTGCGGCACTTAAATGGCGCAGCCGGGCGATTATTTTGTCATCCCGCTGAGGTTGCCTCATCTCCCAACACTCCCCTATACTCGCCGACCCGCACAATCGTAGGTGCGGGATCCGGCTTTATTTATTACCCCATTTTTAAATCATGTGACCTTTCGTAGGGGTCACCACTGACAAAGGATACCTCATGCCTGTAATTACTCTCCCCGACGGTTCCAAACGTCCTTTCGATAATCCCGTCTCTGTTTATGAAGTTGCTGCGTCTATCGGCGCTGGTTTGGCTAAAGCCACACTGGGTGGTCGTGTGAATGGCCAACGCGTTGATGCGCACGACTTGATCACTGAAGATGCGGACCTGGTGATTTTTACCCCAAAAGACGAAGACGGTTTGGAAATTATTCGCCACTCCTGTGCGCACTTGCTCGGTCATGCGATTAAACAACTGTTCCCCGATGTGAAAATGGCTATCGGCCCAACCATCGACAGCGGCTTTTATTACGACATCGACCTGGAGCAGAAGCTGACCGACGAGGATATCGCCCGTCTGGAAGCACGCATGCTGGAACTGGCCAAAACTGAATATGACGTAGTGAAAAAGAAAGTTAGCTGGCAAGAAGCCTATGACGTTTTCACCGCGCGCGGCGAGACTTACAAGCTGGAGATTCTGGATCGCGACGTGCCTAAAGATGCAACGCCGGGTCTGTATCACCACGAAGAATACGTCGACATGTGCCGTGGCCCACACGTGCCCAACATGCGTTTCTGCCTGAACTTTAAATTGATGCGCACCTCCGGCGCCTACTGGCGTGGCGACTCCAACAACAAAATGTTGCAGCGTATCTACGGCACTGCGTTTGCCGATGCAAAACAACTTAAAGCCTATTTGAATCTGCTTGAAGAAGCGGCCAAGCGCGACCACCGCAAGCTGGCGAAGAAGTTTGATTTGTTCCACCTGCAAGATGAAGCACCGGGCATGGTGTTCTGGCATCCAAAAGGCTGGACTCTGTGGCAACAGATCGAACAATACATGCGTACCAAACAAAATGATTGGGGCTATCAGGAAGTAAGAACGCCGCTGATTATGGATCGCACCCTGTGGGAGAAATCCGGCCACTGGGAAAACTATCGCGACAACATGTTCACCACTGAATCGGAAAAACGCGATTTTGCGGTCAAGCCGATGAACTGCCCTGGTCATATCCAGATCTTCAACCACGGCTTGCGTTCACACAAAGACCTGCCGCTGCGCTTGGCGGAATTCGGTTCCTGCCATCGCAATGAAGCGTCTGGCGCACTGCATGGCATTATGCGTGTACGCGGTTTTGTGCAGGATGATGCGCATATCTTCTGTACAGAAGAGCAAGTAGTCGGTGAAGTTGCCTCGTTTAACCAAATGCTCAAGTCCATCTATGACGACTTCGGTTTTACCGATATCGCCGTAAAACTCTCCCTGCGTCCGGAAAAATACGCCGGTACTCTGGAAACCTGGAATAAGGCAGAAGAGGGGTTGCGTACTGCCCTGCGCGCTGCGGGTCTGGAATGGGAGGAGTTGCCGGGTGAAGGTGCTTTCTACGGTCCAAAGATCGAATACCAGATTAAAGATGCACTTGGCCGCTCATGGCAGTGCGGTACTATCCAGCTCGACTATGTATTGCCCGAGCGCCTGGATGCGGAATATGTGGCCGAAGATAATGTGCGTAAGCGCCCGGTGATGTTGCATCGTGCGATCCTCGGTTCGTTCGAGCGTTTCCTCGGAATCCTGATCGAACACTATGAAGGGTCTTTTCCAGTTTGGCTGGCTCCAGCCCAGGTTGCGGTCATGAATATCACCGATAACCAGGCCGACTACGTCAAATTAGTGGAAAAAACCTTGCGCGATAAGGGCATTCGCGTAATTCCGGACTTGAGAAACGAGAAGATCGGCTTTAAAATCCGCGAGCACACAATTCAGCGGGTACCCTACCTGCTCGTCGTTGGCGATAAAGAGGTTGAAAATCAATCACTTGCGGTTCGCACAAGGGACGGAGAAGACTTGGGTGTAATGACTCTGGAGGCTTTCATCGCGCACTTGACCGCCGATATAGCGCGTCGAGGCAGAAATATTTCTGTTTAAAAGACAGTTTTTTGCCCGATATCGCAAAAAAAGCAAAAAGATTCGTTCCTATTAATTATTTGGAGATACAACTATCAAACGAGATAACGCTCCCGCGGCCAAAGGCAATTCTAAGAAAGCGCGGATCAACGATCAGATCGAAGCCAAGCAGGTTCGTTTAATCAATGCAGAAGGTGAACAAGTAGGTATTGTTAACCTGAGTGATGCACTTGCGCAGGCGCAAGCGGCAACACTGGACCTGGTGGAGATCGTTGCTGATAGCGATCCAATAGTCTGTAAGATTATGGATTACGGCAAGCATCTGTTTGAGATCAAGAAAACCAAAGCCGCTGCTAAAAAGAAGCAAAAGCAGCAGTTGGTGAAGGAAATGAAATTTCGCCCAGGGACGGAGGAAGCAGATTATCAGGTCAAATTAAAGGCACTGATGCGCTTCCTGGAGCATGGGGATAAGGCCAAGGTAACCTTAAAGTTCCGCGGCCGCGAGCTCGCCCACCAGGAGTTGGGGATGGAAATGATGCAACGCATCGAGACCGACCTGGCTGAGATGGGTACCGTTGAGCAGGCTGCCAAGATGGAAGGTAAGCAGCTCACTATGGTCATCGCCCCCAAAAAGAGAAAATAGTCGGGCTTTTAGCTGCCTTGATTATTAATATTATTTACCTAAATGTGTGGAGTTTTATCACATGGCAACCAAAGCTAAAGTACACAGTGGCGCGTCAAAGCGCTTCAAAAAGACTGGCGCGGGCTTCAAGTTCAAGCACGCTAACAAAAGCCACATCCTGACCAAAATGACCACCAAACGTAAGCGCCAACTGCGCGGCACCAGCATCGTTGATGCTGTTGACGTACCACGCGTAAAACGTTTGTTCCGTGCTAATTAATCAGCGCTAATTGAGAATTTTGAGAGGATAGTAATATGGCCCGTGTTAAGCGTGGTGTAGAGGCGCGTCGTCGTCACAAGAAAGTATTAAAAGCTGCTAAAGGTTACTACGGTGCACGTTCGCGTACATTCCGTGTTGCCAAGCAAGCGGTTATCAAAGCTGGTCAATATGCTTACCGCGATCGTCGCGTTAAAAAGCGTAATTTCCGTGCTCTGTGGATTACTCGTATCAATGCCCAATCTCGCGCTGAAGGCCTGTCCTACAGCCAATTGATTGCTGGCTTGAAAAAGGCGAGCATCGTTCTCGACCGTCGTGTACTGGCTGATCTGGCTGTGTACGACAAAGCAGCATTTGCTGCTGTTGTTGCGAAGGCTAAATCAGCTCTGGCTGCTTAATCGTCCAACAACCTCAAGCCCGCAAGGGCTTTTGTGAACGCGATGAAAGGGGAGAGCTTTAGGGTTCTTCCCTTTTTTTATGGCTTTATTTATTTGATAGTTAACGATTCGTACTGGAAAAGCAGATGGAAAATCTCGCTGCGCTTACCCAAGAAGCGCTCAAACTCGTTGCCGATGCCCAAGATCTGACTGCACTGGATGCGGTGCGTGTAAATTATTTAGGTAAAAATGGCAGCATTACCGCGTTGATGAAAACGTTGGGTAAATTATCGGCAGAAGAGCGTCCTGCTGCCGGTGCTGAAATCAATAAAGCCAAAGATGCGGTACAAGACGCGCTCAATGTGCGCAAAGAATTACTTGAGCAGGCTGCGATTAATGCCAAGCTCGCCAGCGAAGTGGTTGATGTGACTTTGCCTGGTCGTGGTCAGCACACCGGTGGTTTACATCCGGTAACCCGTACATTACAGCGTATCGAAGAGATCTTTGCGGCGGTCGGTTATAGCGTCGAAGTGGGCCCTGAAATCGAAGATGACTACCACAACTTCGAAGCACTCAATATTCCTTCTCATCACCCTGCGCGGGCGATGCACGATACGTTCTATGTGGACGATACCCATGTACTGCGTACCCACACCTCTCCAGTGCAAGTGCGCACTATGGAAAACAAGCAGCCACCGATTCGGGTGATTTGCCCGGGGCGCGTTTATCGCTGCGACTCTGACGTGACCCACTCACCGATGTTTCATCAGGTAGAGGGTTTGGTGGTCGATAAAAATATCAGTTTTGCCGATCTCAAAGGCACTATGGATCAATTCCTGAAAGCGTTCTTTGAGGCCGATGTTCCGGTGCGTTTCCGTCCGTCGTATTTCCCATTTACCGAGCCATCGGCCGAGATGGATATCCAGTGCACCCAGTGCCGGGGCAAAGGCTGCCGCATGTGCAAAAGCACTGGTTGGTTGGAAGTTGGTGGTTGTGGCATGGTGCATCCGGAAGTGTTCAAGTCCAGCGGTGTTGATCCGGAAACCTATACCGGCTTTGCATTCGGCATGGGTGTAGAGCGCTTGGCAATGCTGCGCTACGGTGTAAACGACCTGCGTTTGTTCTTTGAAAACGATCTGCGTTTCTTAAAACAATTCTAATTTGACTGTGTAGGTTGGATAAGCCTAAGGCGCCATCCGACAACCTGCTCAAATCTTGTCGGATGGCGCCTTAGGCTTATCCAACCTACGGAATGAATGAAATATGAAAATCAGTGAATCCTGGCTGCGCGAGTGGGTTAATCCAGCTATAGGTACCGATGAATTAGTTGCCCAACTGACTATGGCAGGGCTTGAAGTTGATGCGGTTGAATCCGTTGCTGGCGATTTTATCGGCGTGATTGTGGGCGAAATTGTTGGCTGTGAGCAGCATCCAGACGCTGACAAACTGCGCGTCTGCCAAGTGGCCGGCCTCCCTGATGGCCCAAGTCAGGTTGTGTGCGGTGCGGCCAATGCACGTGTTGGTATCAAAATCCCTTTTGCCACTATTGGTGCGCAACTACCAGGTGCCTCTCAAAATGAAGAAGGGTGGCAAATCAAAAAAGCCAAGCTGCGTGGTGTTGAGTCTTTTGGCATGCTCTGTGGGCAGACCGAGCTTAAAGCCGGCGATGATGACACCGGTTTGTGGGAGCTTGCAGCCGATGCGCCTGTTGGTGTCAATTTGCGCGAGTATTTAAACCTTGATGACAAGCTGATTGAGGTTGACCTGACCCCCAATCGCAGTGACTGCCTGAGTGTAAAAGGTATTGCGCGCGAGGTTGGGGTATTGAACCGTGCCCCCGTAAATCCGCCGGTGATGGTACCGGTTGCCGCTAGCATTGATGACAGTTTTCCGGTGCATTTGGAGGCGGGCGCTGCCTGTAGCCGCTATGTGGGTCGGGTAATCCGCAATATCGATATCACCCGCCCAAGCCCTGCATGGTTGCAGGATAAGTTGGTCCGTTCGGGTCTGCGCAGTATTGATGCCGTAGTGGACGTGACCAACTACGTGCTGCTTGAGTTGGGGCAGCCCATGCATGCGTTTGACTTATCCCACCTCAGTGGCGCTATCCACGTGCGTTTGGCGCAGCAGGGGGAATCCTTGCAATTGCTGGATGGACAAGAGATCAAGCTGAATGCAGATACTATGGTTATTGCCGACCAGCAGAAAGCACTGGCTGTTGCGGGTATTATGGGTGGTGAGGAAAGTGCGGTAAGTGAAACTACGCGCGATATCTTCCTGGAAAGCGCATTCTTCAGTCCATTGGCGATTGCCGGACGCGCGCGTTCTTATGGCTTGCATACGGACTCATCACACCGCTTTGAGCGCGGTGTAGATTACAGTTTGCAGCTCGATGCGATTGAGCGGGCAACACAATTGTTGCTTGAAATTGTTGGCGGTGAGGCCGGTCCCGTGGTTCATGTAACCAACGAACATCTTCCACAAGAGCGCCAGGTCAGCTTGCGTAAGGCTCGCATTGTGAGTGGCTTGAGTTTGGAGATGGCAGACAATGAAGTTGTCGATGTCCTCGCTCGCCTTGGTTTGGTTCTATTGTCACAAAATGACGAAGGTTGGGTGTTTAGCGTCCCAAGCTACCGTTTCGATATTTCTATCGAAGCGGATTTGCTGGAAGAACTTGCACGCGTATACGGCTACAACCGTTTGCCAACACGCAGTCTTGCAGCTCCCTTGGATATAGAGCCTCATCCCGAAGCCCAGATGGGCTTGCCTGCACTGCGTAAACAACTGATTGCGCGCGGTTATCAAGAGGCAATCACTTACAGCTTTATCGAGCCTAAACTTTCTGCGTTGTTTGATCCGGAAACCTCCCCCGTTGTGCTACGCAACCCCATCAGCGCTGATATGGCGGCTATGCGTACCAGTTTGATGCCCGGTCTGGTCAGTGTTCTGCGCAACAACCTGAATCGCCAACAAACTCGCGTGCGGTTGTTTGAGTCGGGTTTACGTTTTGTTCCCTCGGCGGATGGCCTTAAGCAGGAGGCTATGCTCGCCGGTTTGATCTATGGTAGCCGTGCCCCTGAATCCTGGGCGAATCTTGCCGAGACGGTGGATTTCTTTGATCTGAAGGGCGACCTGGAATCTCTGCTTGCATTAACCGGTGATGAGTTGGCATTCACGGTTAAGCCGGGTAAGCATCCTGCATTGCACCCTGGCCAGACAGCCGATCTTTATCGTGATAACGAGTGGCAGGGTGTAATAGGTGCCTTGCATCCGAGCTTGCTACAACAGTTGGATATTCCCCAATCGGTTTATTTGTTTGAAGTGCGTCTCAGTTCACTCTTAAAAGCGCGAATTCCTGCATTTGTTTCTCTGTCAAAATTCCCTGAGGTGCGTCGCGATTTGGCCCTGTTGGTGGATCGTGATTTGGCTGCTGACAAACTCTTGACGGCGGTCAAAGATCAGGCAGGCGAACACCTTATCGACTTAAAGGTATTTGACGTATATATGGGCAAAGGCATTGATCCGCATAGAAAAAGTGTTGCAATGGGGTTGACCTTTCAACATCCTTCACGCACTCTTAATGAAGATGAGATCAACGCCTCCATTGACTCGATTGTTCAGTATCTGGGGGCGAATTTTTCCGCTACCCTCAGATAGGGAATAATAACTATGTCGGACGGTGCTCTGACCAAAGCTGATTTGGCCGAGAAACTTTATGAAGATCTCGGACTCAATAAACGTGAAGCCAAAGAGTTGGTGGAGCTCTTCTTTGAAGAGATCCGTCACGCTTTGGAAAATAATGAACAGGTCAAGTTATCTGGCTTTGGCAATTTTGAATTGCGCGATAAAAGTCAGCGTCCAGGCAGAAACCCTAAAACGGGCGAAGAAATTCCTATCAGTGCCCGGCGCGTGGTTACTTTCCGTCCAGGACAAAAACTTAAGGCACGAGTAGAAGCGTATGTTGGAACCGAGTCATAACGACGAACTTCCCGTAATTCCCGGTAAGCGCTATTTCACTATTGGTGAAGTTAGTGAGTTGTGTGCGGTAAAGCCGCATGTATTGCGTTATTGGGAACAGGAGTTCCCCCAGTTGAAGCCTGTTAAGCGTCGGGGGAACCGCCGTTATTATCAGCGCCAAGATGTATTAACTATCCGCCAAATCCGCAGCTTGCTTTATGATCAGGGGTTTACCATTGGTGGCGCGCGGCTGCAGATGTCAAGTGAAGCTAATCAATCAGAATCTGGCCAGCTTAACCAATTAGTTGTGCGCATGATTGATGATTTGGAGCATCTGCTGGATCTTCTGAAAATTAAATAAATTTGTCGAAAAAATAACCGCTTTTTGCCGTGGTTGTTTGCTTATCGAGCACAGGTATTAATTCTTAATTTCTTTGATTGCATTAGCAATAAATTAAGGTATTATGCCCGTCCTTCGCGATACGGGATCTCTATTTCGTATCCGTTAAAAAATGTCGGAGCGTAGCGCAGTCAGGTAGCGCACTATACTGGGGGTGTAGGGGTCGTGGGTTCAAATCCCGCCGTTCCGACCATTTTTATATAAAATTCAACAGCTTAAAAGCCCGCTTTTTTAGCGGGCTTTTTTGTTTCTGCTGATAGGTTTCTTGCAAAATCCATTTGCTGCTCTTTTAGTGGCAGGCGCTTGTGAAAGTGCTACCATGCGCCCCTATTTTATAGTTCATCCCTGGTTTTCCATCTCAAGCCGAGACAATAAATAGAGGTATCCCTGTGGCAAAACAACTCATGATGTATGACAACATTCAGCCATTGTCATCTGATATTCATCGTAACTGGTCTGTTCAGGTTGCAGATTATTCATTTGTGTCGCATATGATTTCAGCGCCTATCCTGGCCACGGAAATCCCTTTTGCTGCGGGTGAATTTCCTGTTGTGTTTTCAGCGACCGCCACTGAGGGCGAATATATCCCGCTGGCCATTATGGGTTTGAAAGACGGTGAAAACCTATCGTTGGATGAAAATTTCCAATTTACCTCGCGTTATATTCCGGCTTTTATTCGCCGTTACCCGTTTGTGTTAGGTGCTGATAAAGGGGCGGATACTATGGCCTTGTGCATCGATGCAGACAGTAAGACTGTATTGAAAGAAGGTGATAAGGGGCGCCGTTTGTTTGAAGAGAATGGCGAGCAATCTGCGCATTTAAAAGAGGTTGTTGAATTTTTGAAGGATTATCAATACCGCGCTGAAATGACTAAAGTGTTTTGCAAGCGTCTGCATGAGTTAAATTTGCTCGAGCCTATGCAGGCAAATATCACTTTCAAGGGGCGCGAAGAGGCGAATATGAATTTGATGGGCTTTTATGTGGTCAAGCGCGAGAAGTTAAAAGACTTGAGTGATGCTGATGCATTGGATTTATTCAAAAAAGATGGCTTGGAATTGATTTATAGTCATATGCAATCATTGTCCAATCTGAATCATCTGATCAGCAAAAAATCAGCCAAGTTAGGTGTAGCAAGTTAAGAATCTGCCACAAGTAATAAACTAAAGCCGGGTCAGTAATGATCCCGGCTTTTTTCATTATGGGGGAGTGAAATTTTGGTGGTGGTTATTTCAATGAGTTAACGAGTGTTGCGTTGACGAGCTGCCAACTGTTTAACTTTGCGTTCTGCACTTGAGAATGCATCGCGGACCGCAACATGAATGGATTCATCATCCTGAGTGATTGCTAGCGGATGGCCGACTATATCCAGCTCGATAGAGGCGCGGAATTGTTTGCCTTTGTGTTTGTGGTTGTGGGGGGTATCAAGGACTACGCGACTATGAACTATTTGGTCGGTGTATCGGCTGAGCTTTTCAAGCTTCTTGGTAATAATGTCGTTTAGTGCAGCAGAAGAATCCAAATCACGATATATAACGTCGACAGCAGGTTTCATCATAAGGCTCCTTAACGTTTATGTTAGGGGGTCTTATTGCCGCGTTGGGTTGCGCACACAATCTCGACCCTCCCTATCTATATTGATGATCCTCCAATAAATAGCAAGGTTTTTATTAGATATTCTTAATAACATTTGGATCTTTTGCCATTGTTTAACAGTATTGACAGCCATAAGGAGGCAGTTCGTTACTTAATTTTTTAAATGGTGGTCTTGAAATAGTTTTGCATGTCCCTATCTCATTTTTGTGGTGGCTCGGTAGAGGACCACACAGTATCAAATGGCTTGATCTATTCGATAAGCCGAATTTATATATTGCTCAAATGAGGATATTGGAATATGCGTAATTTTGATTTTACTCCCTTGTATCGTTCTGCGATTGGCTTTGATCGTATGGCTAATTTGTTAGATAACTTGTCTCGCGCAGAACAAAATCAACCTAGTTATCCCCCCTATAATATTGAATTGACGGGTGAGGATAAATACCGAATTACCATGGCAGTCGCCGGTTTTGATCAGTCGGAGTTAACTATTGAGGTTAATCAGAACAATCTGACCGTGTCTGCCAATAAGGCAACTGATGAGCAGCAACGTACTTATTTGCATCAAGGTATAGCTGCGCGCAGTTTTGAGCGTAGATTCCAATTAGCTGACCATGTGCAAGTGCAGTCGGCGAATTACGAAAATGGATTGTTGCATATTGATTTGCAGAGGATTATTCCTGAATCCATGAAGCCGCGCACTATTCCAATTGGAGCTCAAATCGCGGAAAAACTATCAGTTGTTCCTGCAAATGTTAGTGCTGCATAACCCTTAGGGGTAGATATGCTATCAATAATCCCGATGCCAAAAGCGTCGGGATTATTTTTTAAGGGGGGCTTGGTGGTCAGATGCTGAATAATTTTGCCCGAACTGTATCGCGATAATCACTCGGTGTGGTGGCTAATTTTTTCTTAAACAATGCAGTGAAGTAACCTGTGTCTTGATAACCAACTTTATCCGCAATTTCGCTGATTGATAAATTACTGGTTTTTAATAAATCTTTTGCAATATTAATGCGAATTTCTTGTAAGTAATCTAGGGGCGTCTGCCCTAATGCATTTTTAAAACGGCGATTTAAAGTTCGTACGCTCATGCTGAAGCGAGTGGCAACCTGTGGGAATAAAATATCGCGCTGATAGTTATCCTGTAACCAAATTTGTATTTGTGTGATGTCTTCATCGGGATGCGGGTTTTCCGCGGCTTCAAAAAAACCGCTGGTGTCGTATGCCTTGCGAATTTCATGGGAAAAATGTCGCTCCACATGGCTGGCAATTGTTTTTCCAAAAAAGCGCTGAATGAAATGGACAGTTAAGTCGGCGAGTGAGTTCACGCTGGCAGCGCAATACAAATTTCCGGCTTGGGTAATGAAGTATTGGCGTTTTAGTTGTACGAGAGGATAGTCTTTTTGAAACTGGTCAAAGTAGTGCCAGTGAGTTGTCGCCGCTTTATTATCTAATAATCCAGCTTCTGCAAGAAAACAAACCCCTGTTCCTACGGCACTGATAATTGCCCCGTTTTGGTATTGCTCGCGCAGCCATTCCAGTGTTTTGCCATGTTGTTGGACTACCGGGCGAGGGTTGCGCCAAAGGCCGGGGATATAAATCAGATCACTGGCCGGTTTGCTGGTAATGGTAAGTTCGGGTTGCCATAAAAATCCGGTATGTGTGGGAATGGGGGTTGTAGTAAGCCCGATAGTTTTGATGTCGAATTGGCGTTGTTGGTCTTTGGGTAGCATGCTGCGGACTGCACTTTCGGCAGCAAGCAGCATTTCTGTAGGCAAGGTACTACTGGTGGCCAGCATGCGATCGCATAATAAAAAATGGATGCGGATGGAAGGGTTTTTGCTCATATCGCGATGATCTTGTCCTATCAACTGGTTTTTGGCTAATTTACCACTGAAAATGACCGAATCAACAGGGACATTATTGGATAATGCTCTTACACTTCATTCAATTGTGTAATTTTGCCAATAAATGGAGTTGGTTATGTCTGTTGCTCGCTTACCGGTTATTGTGGGGTTTGGTGGATTTAATGCGGCTGGCCGCAGCTCCGGCCACCATGCCTATCGCCGCATGGTAATTGAGAGTCTGCAGCCAGAGGATCGTCAGGTGACTATTGCTGGCTTGGCGGTGATGATGGGATTGGTTGGTTTTGCGGATGATGCTTATCGCGATGCAGAGGGTAATGCGATCAGTCTTGTCGATATTGAACTCCGCTTTGGTGCGCAGGTATTGGATGGAACCCTGATCCGTCGTATCGAGAAAACTTTTTTTGATGTTGATGCTGCCCACTGGCAGAAGTCCGCCACCCTGGGGGTGGGCGATGCACCCTTGGTTGTAGAGATGCGCAGGCGCGAATTGCCTGAGCCCGTGCCTGCTGATTGGCAGGTGGATGCTATTGATGATGACCGCGTTCGGATAACCGTATCGACAGGGCTTGAGGTTAAGTTTGATAGCTATCGCGAATTGCCGGTGAAGTCTGCCGGACAACTGCCGCGCGGGTTCAATCCAGGGGCGCTCTATAATTCCCACTACCATCCGCGCGCTTTACAACTGGCGGTTATTGGTGCTTCTGATGCAATCCAGTCCACTGGATTGGAGTGGGGTGTTGTGATGGGGTCGGTGAGGCCGGATCAGGTTTGTGTATATGCCAGCAATGTCATGAGCCAGATGGATGAAAACGGTTTTGGCGGGTTGCTGCAGTCGCGTTTGAAGGGTGGTCGTGTCAGTGCTAAGCAGTGTCCCCTTGGGTTGAATACTATGCCGGCCGATTTCGTGAATGCCTATATTCTTGGAAGTGTTGGCCAGACAGGTGCAATTACCGGTGCTTGCGCCTCATTTCTCTATAACTTGCAGGCGGCGGCAGATGATATTGCTTCGGGCAAGTGCCGGGTTGCGGTGGTGGGGAGTGCGGAAGCTCCTATAGTCCCGGAAATTATTGACGGTTACGCCACTATGGGAGCTCTCGCCAGTGAGGAAAAACTCAGGAAGCTGGATGGTACTGATGAGGCTGATCCGCGTCGCACCAGTCGACCTTTTGGTGAAAATGCCGGTTTTACCATGGCAGAGGCCAGCCAATATGTGGTGTTGATGGATGATGCCTTAGCTATTGAGCTGGGTGCGGATGTACACGGTGCGGTGGGTGATGTATTTATCAACGCGGATGGTTTTAAAAAGTCTATTTCAGCCCCTGGTCCGGGTAACTACATCACCATGGCTAAGGCTGTGGCTTCGGCACGTGCCATCCTTGGTGAGGAATCTATTCAGCAGCGCTCGATGGTGCAGGCGCATGGCTCCAGCACACCACAAAACCGCGTGACCGAATCGCAAATTTTTGACCAGATTGCGCAGGTATTTAATATCAGTAACTGGCCTGTTTCTGCAGTAAAGGCTTATGTTGGGCACTCATTATCAGCCGCTAGTGGTGAGCAGTTGATTGCCAGTTTGGGGGTTTTTAAATACGGACTTATCCCTGGGATTAAAACCATCGATAAGGTTGCTGATGATGTCTTTGCTGATCGTTTGCAGATTTCCACGAAAGACGAGCCTAGCAAACAGCCTTTGGATGTTGCATTCCTGAACTCAAAAGGATTCGGCGGGAATAATGCGACCGCCAGTATTTTTGCTCCACATGTTGTCGATTCTATGCTGGCGCGCCGCTACGGGGAGGCTGCATTTGCTCGATATCAAGGCAAGCGTGAATTGGTGAGGGGCAGGGCATCTGCTTATGATGCTGCTGCCTTGCAGGGCGATTTCGCCACTGTTTACCATTTTGGTAAGGGTTTGATTGATGAAGCGCTGATCAAGATTGATCAGGAACGTCTGAGTTTGCCGGGATTTGTGCAGCCAATAGATCTCAGGTTTACCAATCGCTTTGCGGATATGTGTGACTAGATCTTGTGGTAAAAAATGCCTCACCCCATAGGTAAAGGGGGTGAGGTTGTTTCCCTTAATGATTATTGGCCTATACAAAGCCTGATCTTTCCCTTAAAATGCCGCGCCTTTCGCACAGCTTATTGTGCGACTCACGATTTTTTAACCTGAAAGTCGATTTTTAACCGGGAAGGCTTGTCTTTCCCCCATAAGTAAACACAGGAAGAAGACCTCAATGGTAACTATTCGTCTGTCACGTGGTGGCTCTAAAAAGCGCCCGTTCTATCATCTGACCGTAACCAACAGCCGCAGCGCCCGTAATGGCCGCTTCATTGAGCGTATTGGTTTCTTCAATCCGGTTGCTCGTGGTCAAGAAGAGCGCCTGCGTATTGATGCTGACCGTCTGCAACACTGGGTTGGCCAAGGTGCACAGTTGTCTGAGCGCGTTGAGCAACTGGTTAAAGAAAGCAAAAAAGCGGCTTAATTGCTGCCTCGCACATTAAAACAGTGCATTTAGAACAGTAAAAGGCGCCTGATGTCTGCGGAATCCAATTTAGTTAATGTCGGGCGAATTACCGCTGTTTATGGTGTGAAAGGGTGGGTGAAAGTTCACTCTTACACCGATCCGCAAGAAAATTTGTTTGAGTACCATCCCTGGTTTTTAAAAACCAAGCATGGTGTCAAAAAAATTGAGATAGATGATGCGCGCCCTCATGGCGATGCATTTGTCGCGCACATTGTGGGCATTGATGATCGTGATTTGGCTGCGCAATATACTGCTGCCGATATTGCCGTCGAGCGCGAGCTGTTACCTGAGCTTGATGATGGTGAATACTACTGGAGCCAGCTTGAAGGCTTGGTGGTGTTTAGTCAGTTCGATGGGGGCGAGCGCCAGCGTCTTGGTGTCATTTCCAAACTGATGGAAACCGGCGCAAATGATGTGCTTGTCGTAGTTGCAGATGCACAGAGTATTGATCAGCGCGAGCGTTTGATACCTTATGTGCCTGAACAGTTTGTGCTGTCCGTTGATCTAGAGGCCGGTGAAATGCTGGTCGATTGGGATCCCGAGTTTTAGTTGTTAAAACTCAATTTTCTGGCGTAAACGCTGTGAGGCGAGAGGGGTAATCGTCAATTGCTTAAAATTGCGGTTGTTTCCATTTTTCCTGACATGTTTAACGCGATTACCGGTTTTGGGATAACCAGCCGTGCAATCAAGCAAGGTTTGGTGGAGTTAAAAACAGTAACGCCGCGGGATTTTGCCCATGATCGCCATTCAACAGTAGATGATCGCCCCTTTGGCGGTGGTCCTGGAATGGTGATGATGGTGCAGCCATTGCGTGATGCCATAGCGGCGGCAAAAGCCTGGGCTGGTGATGATGCAAAAGTCATTTACCTTTCACCCCAGGGGCGAACACTGAATCAATCCGGTGTTGTTGAGCTGGCAGCTAGCGGCAATCTGGTTTTGGTGGCGGGTCGTTACGAAGGTATCGACGAGCGATTGATACAAACAGTTATCGATGAAGAATGGTCCATCGGTGATTACGTGTTAAGCGGTGGTGAGTTGCCAGCAATGGTGCTGATCGATGCGGTAACACGGCTGATTCCGGGTGCTCTTGGGCACGCGTTGTCGGCAGAACAGGATTCATTTACGGATGGTTTGTTGGATTGTCCCCACTATACCCGTCCGGAAGAATTTGAAGGAATGCGTGTGCCGGAGGTGTTGGTATCCGGTAATCACGAACTGATTCGGCGCTGGCGCTTGAAACAAGCGGTAGGGCGAACCTGGCTGAGAAGGCCTGATTTATTGCACGCAATAAATTTAACCGAGGAGCAGCAAAAGCTGTTGACGGAATATCGTCGTGACCTTGATACGACAAACTCTAGCTGTGAAGCTATAGACTCTTAGGAGAATATCAATGACTAACCCAATTATTCAGGCGTTGGAAAACGAACAACTGAAAGCAAATCTCACCGAATTTTCACCAGGCGACACTGTTGTTGTAAACGTGAAAGTAAAAGAAGGTGATCGTGAGCGTGTACAGGCTTATGAAGGTGTTGTAATCGCCATTCGTAACCGTGGCCTTAACTCTGCATTCACCGTGCGCAAAATTTCTCACGGTGTTGGTGTTGAGCGTACTTTCCAAACCCACAGCCCGATGATTGACAGCGTAACCCTGAAGCGTCGCGGTGATGTGCGTCAAGCCAAACTTTACTACCTGCGTGACCTTACTGGTAAGGCTGCTCGTATTAAAGAGAAGCTGGTATAAGATCAGGTCGATATTTGTATCGATTTGCAAAAAAGCTGGAGTGGGAAACTGCTTCGGCTTTTTTGTTTTTTTGCCTTCTGTTTTTTTGATTGTTTTGTTTGGATGGAATAGCTAGGGTCTTTTTTATTTCCGGGTTGGATTATGGTTATTGCCAAGTCTTTAGAGTCTGTACCTGTTATGGCGGATGTGCAGCTTATTGCCGAGTATCTGGATGCTATCTGGATGGAGAAAGGCTTGAGTGATAATACTCAGGAATCCTATCGCCGCGATTTGGTCCAGTTTGCGATATGGCTGAATCAGCAAGGGGGCACCCTGGTCGCTGCTGATGCTTCACAAGTGCAGTCATATTTGGATTTTCGCCTCCAGCAAAAATTATCGAGCCGTAGTTCGGCGCGCTTCCTGTCGTGTTTGCGGGGTTTTTACCATTACCTGTTACGGGCGAATCAAATTCGCGAGAATCCGGTGGCATTGGTGGACAATCCAAAATTATCTCGTCCCTTACCGAAATCTTTAAGCGAAACTGATGTCGAAGCCCTGCTTGCTGCACCGGACTTATCGGATCCGGTTGGTTTGCGTGATCGCACTATGCTGGAAGTGCTCTATGCCTGTGGTTTGCGTGTTACCGAACTGGTTGAGTTGACTATGCCACAACTTAACCTGCGTCAGAATGTTGTGCGGGTGATGGGCAAGGGTAGCAAGGAGCGATTGATTCCCATGGGCGAGGAAGCGGCAGCATGGTTAACACGTTATTTACGTGAAGCGCGACCTGTGTTGCTGAATAATATGCCGGATGAGGTAGTATTTCCCAGTACGCGTGCCCAACCGATGACCCGCCAGACGTTTTGGTATCGGATCAAGCATTGGGCAATGGTGGCGGGGATCAAAAAAGATTTGTCGCCGCATACATTGCGCCACGCGTTTGCGACCCATTTATTGAACCACGGGGCTGATTTACGTGTGGTACAGTTGCTGCTCGGGCATAGCGATTTATCGACTACACAAATTTATACCCACGTGGCCAAACTTCGGATGAAACAACAGCACGCGCAGCATCATCCGCGCGGCTAAGATCAACAATCTATAAACCTGTTAAGAGATATGACTATGATAAAAACATTAAAAACGCTTGGCTTCGCAGCTTTGGCGGGATTCTCTTTATCTGCTTTTGTGGCTGTACCTTTGGTGTCGGCGCAAGGTGATTTGCTCAAGCGTAAAACAGCTGAAGAAACTATTTTGGAAAATCTGCATAAGGCACGTCCTGACATTAACTTTGGTACTCCTCGCCCATCAATGATTAAGGGCTTGTACCAGGTTCAGGTTCCCGGTGGTCCTGTGCTCTACGTAACTCCAGAAGGAGACAAATTTATCGCGGGTGAAATTTTTGGTATTGATAGTACTGGTTTCGCCAAGATCGAAGATCCATACGTTGTTGAAGAGCGTAAAAAAGCGCTCGCCAGCCTGGATGGTAAAAACAGCATCAACTTCAAACCCAAGGGGAAGTCAAAGGCGGTTGTCTACGTCTTTACGGATGTTGATTGTGGCTATTGCCGCAAATTGCACAGCCAAATGCATGCATATGATGAAGGTGGGCAGCAAAAGCCTGGCTATAACGATTTAGGTATTGAAATTCGCTATTTAGCATATCCGCGTGCAGGTATCCCCAGCCCATCAGCGGATAAACTGATTTCTGCATGGTGTGCAAAAGACAAGCAAAGCGCCCTGACTAAACTGAAAGTGGATGAGTCTATTCCCAGTGCGACTTGTGACAACCCTGTGGCCGCCCAATTCCAATTGGGTAGCCAATTGGGTGTGAATGGAACACCGGCGTTATTCCTGCCAGATGGCAAGTTGATGCCTGGCTATTTACCTCCTGAAGAGTTGGCAAGAAGCCTCGGAATATAAGCTTTCCGGATATGTTGGTGGGTTAATGCCGGCATATATGGCAGCGGCTCCAAAGCACAATTGACACTGACGGCCACCATGAGTATGGTGGCCGTCTTTTTTGGTATTGGCGTAATTTTCACTAGCACTTAACGAGGAATCCACCTTGAATCCGGTAAGAATAGGTATCTGCGGTCTGGGCACCGTGGGCAGCGGTACAGTTAATATTCTCACGCGCAATAAAGCGTTGATTGATGCCCGTGCCGGTTGTGACATTACCATCGTACAAATTGGTGCCCGCCGTGATAATCCCAACTGCGATACCTCGAAATACAATGTAACGCGCGATGTATTTGAAGTGGCTAATAACCCGAATGTTGATGTTCTGGTTGAGGTTATGGGGGGTACAACGGTCGCCAAAGATTTGATTCTCAAAGCCATTGAAAATGGCAAGCACATTATTACCGCCAACAAGGCGCTGATTGCCCATCATGGGAATGAGATTTTTGCAGCGGCAAAAGTGAAAGGTGTAACCGTTGCATTTGAAGCTGCCGTTGCTGGCGGTATTCCTATTATCAAAGCTATCCGCGAAGGTTTGGCTGCAAACAAGATTGAATGGCTTGCGGGCATCATCAATGGCACAGGCAACTTTATCCTGACTGAAATGCGTGATAAGGGGCGTTCATTTGATGATGTGCTAGCCGAAGCCCAAGCATTGGGATATGCCGAGGCAGATCCGACGTTTGACGTTGAGGGTATAGATGCGGCACACAAGCTGGTTATCCTTGCCTCCCTGGCTTTTGGTATCCCGCTTGAAATCAAAAAGGTATTTACTGAAGGTATTACCAAAATTGCTACCGAAGACGTGACCTATGCGGAAGAGCTTGGTTATCGCATCAAAAACCTTGGCATTGCCCGTCGCACAGATAAAGGTATCGAGTTGCGCGTGCATCCGACACTGATTCCCGAGAAGCGTTTGATCGCCAATGTTGACGGTGTAATGAATGCCGTTTTGGTAAAGGGTGATGCAGTGGGCGCGACTATGTATTACGGCGCAGGTGCGGGTGCAGAACCAACGGGATCATCTATTGTGGGCGATATTGTCGACGTTGCACGTACTTTGACTGCATCGCCAGAACATCGCGTACCTTATTTAGGCTTCGGTGCAGATTTTGTTTCCGAGCAACCAATCCTCGCGATTGAAGATGTGGAAACCGCCAACTATCTGCGCATGTCGGCGCAGGACAAACCTGGTGTGCTTTCAAAAATTGCGACCATCCTGAGTGATTCTGGTATCAGTATTGAAGCCATGATCCAGAAAGAAGCAAAAGAGGGCGAGTCTACTGTGCCGCTGATTTTGTTGACCAACAAAGTACAGGATAAAAAACTCGCTGCTGCTCTTCGCAGCATTGAAGCCCTGGATTCCATTTCCGGTTCTGTACAGCGCATCCGTGTTGAAGCATTGAAATAATTTCTTAAGGGTTCGTTATCGTGAAATACATAAGTACTCGCGGCCAAGCGCCAGCGCTCAGTTTTGAAGAGGTAGTACTCACCGGTCTTGCGCCGGATGGCGGTTTGTATGTACCAGAAACCCTGCCGCAATTTACCAAAGAAGAGATTGCCTCCTGGGCTGGATTGTCTTATCAAGAACTCGCGTTTAACGTGATGAAACCGTTCATCGATGGTGCTATCAGCGATGAAGATTTCAAAAAAATTATCGCCGAGGCCTACGCAACTTTCCGTCATGATGGTATTGCGCCGCTGGTGCAAACTGCACACAACGAGTGGATTCTGGAATTGTTCCAAGGGCCAACACTCGCATTTAAAGATTTTGCATTGCAGTTTTTAGGTCATTTACTTGATCACCTATTGAAAAAGCGCAATCAAAAAGTAGTGGTGATGGGCGCGACCTCCGGCGATACCGGTTCCGCTGCCATCGAAGGCTGCCGTCGCTGCGATAACATCGATATTTTTATCATGCACCCGAACAATCGTGTCTCGAATGTTCAACGTCGCCAAATGACGACGGTGCTCGCACCAAACGTATTTAATATTGCGCTTGAAGGTAATTTTGACGATTGCCAGAACATGGTTAAAGCCAGTTTCGGTGATCAATCTTTCTTGCCGGAAGGACGTCAACTGGTAGCAGTAAACTCGATTAACTGGGCGCGTATCATGGCGCAAATCGTGTATTACTTTTATGCTGGTTTGGCATTGGGTGCACCGCATCGCCCAATCGCATTCTCGGTGCCCACGGGTAATTTCGGCGATATTTTTGCAGGTTATCTCGCTAAGCAAATGGGCTTGCCGATTGATCAATTAGTGATTGCTACCAACAGCAATGACATATTGCATCGCTGCATCAGCAGTAACGATCACAGCAAAAACCAATTACAACACACCTTATCACCGAGTATGGACATTATGGTGTCGAGTAACTTTGAGCGTATGTTGTTTGATTTATATGACCGTGATGGCAGCGCAATTCTTCAGCTGATGGAAGATTTCAAATCTGGCAGCATGACGCTGAAAGAATCTGCTCTGGCGCGCGCGCGCGAATTGTTTACCAGTCATGGTGTAAGCGATGAAGTAACCATCGACGTGATTCGTGAAGTGTTTGATCGTACGGAATACCTGCTTGATCCACACACTGCAATCGGTGTTGATGCAGCGCGCAAAACCCGTCGTCGCCAGGATATACCGATGGTCATTTTGGCCACTGCGCATCCGGCGAAATTCCCGGAAGCTGTGCGTAAAGCAGGGCAGGATGAAGATCCAGCGTTACCGCACCATATGAAAGATCTATTTGAGCGCGAAGAACGCTACACCGTATTGCCGCAGGATTTGGTAAAAGTGCAGCAATTTGTTGCGGCGAATGTTCGCAAGTAACTGTTATTTACAAGCAGTCATTGTTTGTAAGTAGTTATTGCAAATCGTGTTTACAAACGCCGCAGGAATTTATTCTTGCGGCGTTTTTATTTGTAATAAGCTATTAATTTAATGGGGGGCGTCATCCTCGCGAACGCGAGGATCCAGCTCTTATGTCTAATGACTGTTTAATAGTTAAAACTCAAAAACCTGGATCCTCGCATTCGCGAGGATGACGACTCCCTGGTAAGTTAAATACAGCTATGCAAAAAACTATTCGCCGCCGTGATTCTGTCCAGCCTGTTGAATTCCAGACGGCTATTCATCCGCTCCTTCAGCGCATATACAGTGCGCGCGGCGTGCAACATGAATGTGAGTTGCAATATCAACTTGCGAATCTTCATAAGCCAAATTTCAAAGGTTTGGCTGAAGCCGTTAGTCTGTTGGCAGATGCAGTAGTTGCCCAGGCAAAAATTATTATTGTTGGCGACTTTGATGCAGATGGTGCAACCAGCAGCGCACTGGCAGTCCTTGCCTTGCGCGCGATGGGTTTGTCGAATGTCGATTTTTTGGTTCCGAATCGTTTTGAATATGGTTACGGTTTAACACCGGAAATCGTAGAAGTTGCTGCTGCACAGCAGCCGGATATCATTATTACGGTGGATAATGGCATCTCCAGTATTGAAGGTGTTGAAGCCGCACGTGAATTGGGAATTGCAGTTATTGTTACGGATCACCATTTGCCTGGAATCCATCTGCCCAATGCAGATGCCATAGTGAATCCAAACCAACCCGGTTGCGAATTTCCCAGTAAAAACCTGGCTGGAGTTGGTGTTATTTTTTATGTGATGAATGCATTGCGCGCTGAATTGCGTCAGATGGGCTGGTTTGAAGAGAGTGGAATCCCTGAGCCCAATATGGCGAGTTTTCTGGATTTGGTCGCGTTGGGCACCGTTGCCGATGTGGTGCCGCTGGATTATAACAATCGTATTTTAGTCGCGCAGGGGTTGCAGCGTATTCGCGCGGGGGTGTGTCGCCCGGGAATTAAAGCAATGCTCGAAGTTGCGGGAAAACAAGCTAATAAATTAGTCGCAAGTGATTTTGGTTTTGCGCTTGGCCCGCGCTTAAATGCAGCAGGGCGGCTGGATGACATGTCACTTGGTATCCAGTGTTTGATGTGCGACAGCGAAAATCTTGCGCGCGAGATGGCAGCTCAGCTCGACGAATTAAACCGCGATCGCAAAGCGATTGAAACGGGAATGCAGCAAGAGGCCATGGCTATGCTGCAAAAAATATTGCAAGCGGATACCGAGAGCCTGCCATGGGGATTATGTTTGTTTGATGAAACCTGGCATCAAGGTGTAATCGGTATTTTGGCGTCGCGCATTAAAGATAAATATCATCGCCCTACGATTGTATTTGCTGATGTTGGTAATGGAGAAATTAAAGGTTCTGCGCGTTCAGTATCTGGTTTCCATATTCGCGATGCACTGGATGCTATTGCTGCGCGCAATCCTGATTTACTGCAAAAATTTGGTGGTCATGCAATGGCGGCAGGGATGAGTTTAACCCGTGCCAATTTCGTCGCCTTTTCACAAGCATTTGATGATGAAGTTCGCAGGCAGCTCACAAATGATGATTTACAGGCAGTTGTCGTCAGTGATGGTGAGTTGGCTGTGCAAGAGTTTTCTATCGGGCTTGCTACACAACTGCGCGAGGCCGGACCATGGGGGCAGCATTTTCCGGAGCCCATTTTCGACGGGGAATTTTATCTGCTGCAACAAAAATTAGTGGGCGCCAAACATTTAAAAATGACTTTGGCCTGCGACGCGCAAGGTCAACAGTTGGTTGATGCCATCGCTTTTAATATAGATCCTGCCTTTTGGCCTAATAACCAGGTCAAAAAAGTTCGCATGGCTTATAAGCTGGATATCAATGAATTTCGCGGCAATACGACTGTGCAATTACTGGTGGATTATTTGGAGCCTGCACTGCAGCAATAACATTATTGCTGCAATAATTTATCCAGTTCCGATTGTACATTTTTTACAATCAATGGCTGGGCTTCCGCGGTAGGATGGATGCCATCGCGTTGAACCAGTTCTGCATTTCCCCCTATGCCTTCCAATAAAAAAGGAATTAATGCGGTCTGGTTTTTTTCAGCGAGTTGCGCATAAAGTTCTTTGAACTGGTTGCTGTAGCGCGGCCCATAATTGGGTGGGATTTGCATGCCCGCCAGCAATACTCGCGCACCTGTTTTTTTACTGGCATCAATCATGGCCTGTAAATTTTTTTCCAACAACTTGAGTGGTTGTCCGCGTAAAGCATCGTTGCCCCCTAATTCCAGGATCACAATATTTGGTTTGTGTTCGGCAAGCAGTGCTGGCAAGCGAGTGATGCCACCTGAACTGGTCTCACCGCTGACGCTGGCATTAATCACTTGCACAGCATGTTTTTGTATTATCTCTTTTTCCAGTAGATATACCCAACCTTGCTGGATATCTATGCCATAACCGGCACTCAAGCTATCACCCATCACCAGGATTTTTGTTTTAGGGGATGTTGTGTTTTGCGCATAAGCAAGATTGGTGACAATTGTCAGGAGTAAAAACAGGTAAATCTTTAGTTTACACATGGTTATCAAAATCCTATGCCAATAGAATGGAGTTTTTGCGTTTCATCAAAGGTTACTCAATTATGTCTGCTGTTGCTATGGTTCAAGCGAATTCAGTTACCAAACAGGTTAATACTCAAGAAGGTAATTTAACTATCCTTCACCCAATTTCGATTAATGTGACTGCCGGTGAATCACTGGCCATCACCGGGGCATCCGGATCAGGCAAATCCACCTTGTTGGGCATTCTCGCTGGCTTGGATGTGCCCAGCAGCGGTGAGGTCATCCTTAATGGCAATAATCTGTCTGTGTTGGACGAGGAAGGTCGTGCAAAAGTTCGTGCAGGAAATGTTGGATTTATTTTCCAATCATTTCAATTATTGCCCGGCCTTACTGCGCATGAAAATGTCATGCTGCCGCTGGAGCTGCGTGGCGATAAGTTAGCGAATAATAAAGCGCGTGAATTTTTGGAGCGGGTGGGTTTGGGTTCACGGTTGCATCATTACCCACAACAATTATCAGGTGGAGAGCAGCAGCGTGTTGCAATCGCCCGTGCATTTGCGAGTGAGCCACAGGTTTTATTTGCCGATGAGCCCACTGGTAATCTCGATAGTACAACCGGCGCGCGGATCATTGAGTTGTTGTTTGAATTAAATCGCGCGCAGGGAACAACACTGATTTTAATCACCCATGAAGAGCGACTGGCGCAATTGTGCCAGCGTCGTATTGAATTGGCGGCAGGTGCCATAGTGTCTGGTAGGGAGTAGATGCAATGATGCTGGCAATTAATTTATTGAGGCGAAATTGGCGCAGTGGCGAGTTAAAACTTTTAGGTTTTTCGTTGTTGCTTGCTGTGTCGGTATTGAGCGGAATTGCTATTTTTACCAACCGGCTTGAAACCACATTAATCAGCGAAAGTAATAGCGTCCTCGGGGCAGATTATATTGTGCGTGGCTCACAATCGCATAATGCCGAGTGGTCAGCCGAGGCCGAAAAAGAAGATATCCGGCAAACACAAGCAGCTTTATTTTCTTCCATGGTATTCGCCGGTGATGAAATGCATTTGGCCTCGGTAAAGGCGGTCGATAATAATTATCCGCTTCGCGGAAAATTTGAAATCAGTGATGTGCCGTTTGCAATTAATGCATCCGATATCAAAGTCGCCAATGCAATACCTGCACCAGGTGAGGCCTGGGTTGATTCGCGTTTGCTGCCGCTGCTAAAAATCCAGCTTGGCGATAAGATTGCGGTGGGGGAATATGAGCTTAAGGTTACGCAGGTACTGATTCGCGAGCCCGATAGTGCAAGCCCTTTTAGTATGACGGGCGCGCGCCTGATTATGAATATGGCTGACCTTCCTAAAACCCGGGTCGTGCAACCCGGTAGCCGTGTAGATTACCAATGGTTGATTGCATCCGACAACAACAGCAAATTAAAAACATTTGTCGATCAACTCAAACCACAGTTGAGTAAACACCAGCGTTTAATTGATATAAATTCGGCGCAAGAACGGGTAGGGCGCACTTTGCAAACCAGTCGCCAGTTTTTATTATTATCGGCGGTGATTGCCGTGCTGCTTGCGGGTGTAGCGATTGCAATTACTGCACGGCAATTTTCCGCGCGTCATACTGATCAAGTCGCTTTGATGAAAAGTTTAGGTGCAGGTGCTGTTCGCATTCGTACCTTGTATTTTTCCCAATTGGTTTTGTTGGGCGTTATTGCATCCTCAATAGGTTTGTTTTTTGGTGAGCTTTTACAGCGTATGGTTGCGATTAGTGTGCAACAGCTATATCAAATCAGTTTAGGTGGTGCGACTTTTTATCCCTATGGGCTGAGCTTTTTTTCTGGCCTGCTATGTCTGGTATTTTTTGCTTTACCGGCGTTGTGGTATTTGCCGGGTGTCCCACCGTTAAAAATTTTGCGCCGCGAATTGACGGTTAATATGCCGCAAGTATGGGTACAAGCGGCGCTCGCTTTATTTGCAGTGCTCACACTGGTTATGTTGTTTGGTCGTGATCTGGAGTTGGCATTAAGTATCAGTGGCGCATTACTTGCTGTCATCATCGTGACCATATTGACTGCCGCCGGGCTATTAGTGGTCAGCAAAAAAATGGTGCTGCGGCTGGGTGGATTTTGGCGTTTGGCATTCGCCAATTTGCAGCGTCAACGTGGTCAGAGCCTGGTGCAAATTTTGGTATTTGCGATTGCGATTATGCTGCTTTTTACCCTCACTATTGTGCGAACCTCGCTGATCGAAGAATGGAAAGTGCAAGTACCTGCTGATGCACCTAATCATTTTTTGGTGAATATTCCGCCGGACGAGTTGCCACAAGTGCAAACCCTGTTGCAGCAATCCAGCGTACGTCCTGAACCTATCTACCCGATGATGCGCGCGCGTTTGACACATATTAATGGTCTTGAGACCACAGAGGAACAGCGTTCAACTATCAATGCATTGCGCCGTGAATTAAACGTAACCTGGGCAGATAATCTGGCAACAGATAATAAAATTCTGGAAGGGCTATGGTGGGATAAATGGCAGCGCAGTGCCAACAATTTGCCGGGTGTGTCGGTAGAGATGAATACTGCAAAAGAAATTGGTTTGAAAATTGGCGATAAATTGCAGTTTTCCTTTGGCGGTTTGTTGCTGGATGCAGAAGTGGCCAGTTTCCGTAGCCTCGACTGGCGCAGCATGCGCCCCAATTTCTTTTTTATATTCGAGCCGGGTTCACTGGATAATTATTCGCCGACATTTATTACCAGTATCTATTTACCGTCGGGGCAAAAATCATTTATTAACGAGCTGCTCCATAAACATCCAACAATATTGGTGATAGAACTTGATCGCATCATTGAGCAGATCCGCACTATCGTCAATCAGGTGAGTGATGGTGTATTGCTCGTGTTGTGGCTCACGCTCGTTGGCGGCTGTCTGGTGTTACTCGCTGCAGTGATGGGCAGCATTGCTGCGCGCAAGCAGCAAGCCGGTTTGCTGCGCGCATTGGGAAGCTCGCGTCAATTGATTGTAGGCAGTATTTGTGCGGAGTTTGCAATCCTGGGTTTTCTTGCTGGGTTGATTGCAATTATCGGCACGGAAATATTATTGATCAGCTTACAAAAATTCGTGTTAGATACTGCAATACAGCCACACTATATTTACTGGTTGATATCTCCTCTCAGCGGCGCCCTGTTTGTTTCTGCGCTAGGCTATATTTGTTGTCGCCATGTAGTGACAACACCTCCAGCAGTGGTATTGCGCGAAGCCGCGTAATCAATCCCTATAGTTAGATCGGGCGGAGAGTAAAATCTTCGCCTGATTATGTTATTACAAAGAAATTGTTATGAAATCTGCACCCAAGCAAGTGCCGCAAAGCCGAGTCCTCGAGAAAGGCATTTGGGGCATGAGTCGCCCTATGTTTATCGATCAGGCGGTGACCTATACCATCCCATTGGTTGATATGTATTTCCTCAGCCGTATTTCCGATAGCGCCGCTGCGGCCGTAGGTGCCATCACCCCATTGGTATTTGTCGCCAATGCTTTTTTAATTGTGAGCGCATTTGCCGGAGCGAGTATTGCGAGCCAACGCATTGGTGCCAATGATTATGCGCGCGGCAATGCAACCATTGCAGCCTACGCGGTATTTGTAGTGGTGCTTGCGTTAATTGCTGCCCTTACGGTAAATCACGGTGGCCCATGGGTTGCCTCGGCAATGTCATTAAGTGCAGAGGTGGAGCAACACGCGCGTACGTATTTATCGATTATTGGTTGGATGGTGGCTCTCTGGGGTTGCCGCGTTATTTACCAAACCATACTCAATATTTACGGTGAGCCCCAGTGGAATACCTATAGCAATATTATTTTATTTATAGCCAATATTACTGGCTGTGCTATTGCCGTTTACGGTTTTATGGGAATACCACCAACTGGTGTTACCGGAGTTGCGACTGCAAGTGTGATTGCGGCGGGCACGAGTCTTACTTTTGTTATGTTGGTAGTTCATTTTAAATTGCACATCCATATTCCATTGCGCGAAGGCCTGAAAAATTTCGGGGTGCTTATTACACCAGTGATAATGATTGCTGCCCCTTCGATCCTTGAGCCCATGTCCTTTCAAGCCTATATGATTTCACTCAATTGGATTGCGGCAGAGGTAGGTGATCTTGCCCTGAAAGTAAAAGTCTATGCGTACAATACTTTTTTGTTTTGCCTGATGATATCTATTGCATTGGGAATGGCAACCGAAGCTATTATTGCCCAGCGGGTCGGCAGGCAGGAATTTGACCTGGTTGATAAACAACTCAGACAAACCTTAAAAATTTCACTGATGGGCACTACAGCACTGGCATTAGCCTGGTTGCTGTTTAATAAACCTATATTGCAATTGTTCAGCAATGATCCTGCAGTAGTTGCGATTGGTCTATGGGCATTTGTATTGAGCTTTTTGGCGGAGCCGTGGCGCACGATCAATATCACCATCGGAAGTGCGTTGCGTTGTACTGGCGATGCTGCATTCACATCTATTTCCAGCATCGGAGTTATCTGGTTATTTTCCGTTCCCCTCGCTTATATCCTGGCAATACCATGCGGCTTGGGCTTGTATGGATTGCTCATTGCAGCGGTGATGGATGAGTTTATCCGGGCACTAATCAAAGGTTGGCGATGGAAAAAAGGAAATTGGCGGTATACAGGAGTGGCTGCACGGGAACGGCGATCAGCATGATCACGAAGGTTGCTTCATGATCATGCTGCTAAAGCTTGCAGAAAAACAAGGATGAACAACAGTAAATGATATTTAAAAAATTAATTTGTTGGATTTGGTGTGGCTGCTGGTAAAACCTCATCTTGAGTCGCAGGCTCAGTAGCAAAAGTAATGACAGTATTTGCCCAGTCAGCGTGATCCCATTTATCCTCTGAGAGTGGGGCAACTTTTAAATTCAATTTTTGCACGCCGCGCACATCAACAGTATGCGGCGATAAGTCGCGTTCGTTACCTAAGTATGGCTTTGATTGCCACAATAATTTGCCATCGCCCCACACGGAAAATTGCACATCAGCTGTGCCTACTTCATCATCCAAACCGACATTGAAGCTGAATTCGCTAGCACCTTCTGGCAATTGATACTGGATATCCGAGCTGGCGTGTGTGCCTATCCCTTGCGCATAACGACGATTGGCCAGTGACAGGGTATTGGCATCATAGCTGCGGTGCAATGCCATAGTACCGTGATCTTGCTTGGCATATACCAGAGGAAGATCGGTTAAAAACTTTTGATTTGCATTGAGTTCTGTCTTATATATTTGATACCGCTCATTAAAATAAGCGGTCATACCACATGTAGCAATGATAAAAACCCAAACGGATAATAAGGGTATTTTGCCGGTGCTATTGATAATAAATTTCAACCCAAGAAATAACCTGTGCCCCATGATCAATTCGCCCAAGCCCAGTACCAGCACGGCGACAACTAGCCAAGACAATCCATGCCAAATATCAGAGCCACTAATTTCCAGGATAATCAGCATGTTTAGTCCGCACAGCAGGCTAATCATGATGGGGTAAATTAATTTTTGTTGTGCCATGGCTGCGTAGGCCAATGCCATTACAACGGCGGGAAATATATAGCGCTCATGCATTGCCGGGAGCAAGGCAAAAAAGCCTACAGCGCAGATCATGGCGGCAAATAATGAGTGTACTAATAATTGCCGGTCATTTTGCTGCGCATTATGTTTCAGCAGGAAGTGTATCCCTTGCAGGAAGACATACAATGCTGTTAGTGAAAACAGCAACATTCCAAAATATTTTGCAGTAAATACCTTGGCCAGTGGCGAGTCAGCTGCGACTCCAAATAGGATGACGCTATCGGGGGCGGTATTGCCAGTGAGCAAAATCCAGATGTTGGCGGCATTGAACGTCGTCATTGGATATTGGCCGAGAGTATCAATATACGCTTGACGGAATGCCTGGATAAAGTGCCCGGCGAGAATTGATGGTAGAAACACTACGGCGGCTACTGCAACAGCAAGCACCATGCCTATTAGATGTTTAGCCGGGTTACGGAAAAATAAAAAACCGAATACCGGTGCAATTGCAATCATTTGAAACTTTGTTAATAGCGCCAGAGTAAACATTGGTATTGATAGATAGCACCAACGTTGGTCGACTGCGAGCAATAGTGCACAAAACACCATCACTGCGGGCGGCAAATCCACTTGGCCCCAAATAGGTCCGTCAACCAAAATGGCGGGGTTTAAAACGGTTAATAACATCATCGCATGCAAAAAAGATCGCGATGCGTTAAAGCGTATAAGCTGGCTGAATATTAAAATGCCAAGCAAGCAGTGAAAAATGGTGACAGGAATTTGTGCGAGGAATTTTAATAAATCGTTGCCTTCAAGCGGTATGCCAGTCAACGTATAGAATTTACCTACCAGATAAAGCCAATGCACATATAGTGGTGGGTAGTTGCCATTAAAACCATCATAACCGTTGGTGGATAATTGACGCACCCAATCATGCCAGAATCCAATATCCGAGCCATGGCCTCGTAAGAAGAGTAAGCTGAAGTTGGTGATGATCACCAACACCAGATAGGATTGCAGCAAGCGGGAAATCTCTGGCGAATACTTGCTGGATGTGAGCGGTGCAAGATTATGTAGTGGGGCAATTGCCGGAAGTGTCTGAACGGTAGTTTCAGTTTTATTTTCTGGCTGCTCTGATTCAGTTGTATCGATCAGGTTGTTGGCATCTAGAGTGTTCATGTTATTAACCATATCCTACCTGGGATTGATGAATGTTTAGTCCTTTTTGCCTGCTATTTCACTAATATGAAACTTGGGCCTTCTTTTTACTTCTTCATAAATTTTTGATAAGTACTCGCCGATAATTCCGAGGCAGAGCAATTGCACGCTGCCAATAAATAAAAGTGGTAAGAGCACAGATGCCCAGCCGGGGGCTGCATTGTCTGTAAATAAACGCACTACCAGAACCCAGGCAATTAAGCTAAATGACGCAAAGCCCGAGAGCAGGCCCAATACCGTAATCATGCGCAATGGCGCGGTGGAAAATGCGGTAATGCCTTTCCAGGCGAATGACAACATTTTTTTCAATGGATATTTGCTTTCGCCTGCTTCGCGTGCTTGGCGCTCGTATTCGACTACCGAGGATGGGTAACCCACTTCGCGCACTATACCGCGTAAAAACAGGTTGGATTCGCCGTATTCTTTTAATGATTCCAATGCACGGCGCGATAGCAGGCGGAAATCGGCGTGATTAAACACCAGATCAACGCCCATTTTTTTCATCAAATGGTAATAGCCTTCTGCAGTAAAACGTTTGAAAAAAGTATCTGTATGGCGTGCTGAGCGCACACCGTAAACTACATCATTACCTTTTAAATACTCGTCTACCATTGCTTCAATATTTTGCGGATCATCTTGCAAGTCCGCATCAATGCTGACGGTAATATCTTCAGTCGTCGTGCAGAGGCCTGCATAAAGCGCATGTTGATGGCCTTTATTCCGCGAAAGTTTGATGGCAATCAATGCAGAATTTTTTGCGGCTTCCTCAGCGAGAATTTTCCAGGTTTTGTCTTTGCTTCCATCATCAACCAAATAGATTTTTGACTTTTGGTTGATTTTGCCTTTGGCGATCATGGAGTCGCGCAGGCTCAACATGGTTGCCAAGGTTTTAGGCAACATTTCTTCTTCGTTATAACAGGGAATAACAACTGCAAGAGATGGTGTGGATGTTGTCATTTTAATGATTCCTGTAGATCCAGAATTTATGCACCGCAAAATTCAAAACCACGGTAATTCCTGTAGCCAGAAATTGGGCAGCCAAATAATGTTCGACCCAGGGTAGGGTGAGATAATTATTGAACAGCCATAGAAATGCGGCGAACAACAAAGTATTGGTTGATAAGCCAATAGCAACTGCAAGTACATACTTCGGAAAAGTTTGTGCATGGCTGCTAGTGCTTTTGAACGTGTAGCGGTAGTTCGCCCAATAGTTAAAGAATGAAGAGAGTACATATCCTGTGGCAGAGGCTGCTACCTCTGGCAGTAAATGACTTTCAACAAACAAGATCAGTAATAAAAACTGAATCAGGGTGGATATTCCACCAATACCTACAAACAGGACGAAGCGTTTCATTGTTATTTTATTGGGTTGTTATTGTTGTGAATTGTCTGTAATTGCGCTGTCGTAAAAATCGCAGCACATTAGCATACTTTTATGACAAAAGTGGTAGGAATTATAAAGGCTAATAGTTATCTGGGAAGGGATTGTGACGGTGGTATGAAATTTACTGAAATGGGGCGTAAGCGAGGGCTGCCCTCATTGTTGATTTATGGGGCAGTGTTACGCCCAGCGCAATGCTACACCAGCGCGTTCTATATAGGCGTATTCCGCTTTATTGGTTAATGGATGGCATGCATGGCGCAAGTGATGATGATCCAGTGTTGAACCCATGTATTCCCAGCAATGGCCATCATGGACGCATAGGGCATCGCCTGCATTCAGGCGATAGCTGGCCAGTTCATCCCACATTTTTTGCCATTCAGGGTGATTGATGTCGAGGTATTCCATAAATCTTCCTTTAACGATGACGTCAGATACAGAATCAGGATAAAACTTGTTCGTTTATTCTGGTTTATTAAATAATTTTGTCAAGAATCAATAGTAACCTAATGATTTACATGAAAAATATTTAATACAAAGTGTGCGTTGATTCACCTATTATAGGGAATGTCTTGGCAAAATTGGCGGTTAAATTTGTATTTTTGTGTAATAAAGGTAGCAAAAAAATTGTAATGGGTTACAGATGGTTATAGAAAAGTAACTATATTTAGGTTGACATTCCAGTTACGGAAATGTTTAAAGTGTCAGGCTTGTTAATTAAGGATATGGAGGGAATAACATGAATATTAGTCAGGCGGCCCAAGCCTGTGGCCTGCCCAATAAAACCATTCGTTATTACGAAGAAATTGGCCTAGTGGTACCCAAGCGACAAGAGGCGAACGATTACCGGGTTTATTCGTTGGAGGACATCGCCCAACTGCGGTTTTTGCAGAGAGCCAGGGCGGTCGGATTTAGTCTGGATGAATGCCGTGAATTATTGGCGCTCTATACCAACCCTCAACGACGCTGCGCGCAGGTAAAAGCCTTGG
Source organism: uncultured Cellvibrionaceae bacterium (assembly GCA_964542655.1). GTDB lineage: Bacteria > Pseudomonadota > Gammaproteobacteria > Pseudomonadales > Cellvibrionaceae > Cellvibrio. The sequence goes on along the minus strand of CAZIWB010000013.1, from coordinate 24,424 downwards.
TGGACGAGAAGATTACCCAAGTGGACCAGCAACTTATTGCTCTCCATGCTATACGCGATACCCTGGTTGATATGGCAGATGAGTGCGCAGGCGATCACACCAGTGATTGTGCAATTATTAATCAGTTGGCCGTGCCTGAGGTGCCGCCAATAAAGAGGCCGGCGGTAATGGCATTTACCTTGGTGGAGATGCCTGGCGATTCCTCAACCGCGTAACCCTGTCGGGGGCGAGCCGGTATTTTTCCATCCTGAAAAAGGCTATGATGCGCGCCGTTTAACTATTTGCGTTGGGAGTAACTATGAGCATCAAATCCGATAAATGGATGCGCCGTATGGCAGAAGAGCACGGCATGATTGAGCCTTTTGAGCCGGGCCAGATTCGCTATGATGCCGCAGGTCAACGCATAGTGTCTTACGGCACATCCAGCTATGGTTACGATGTTCGCTGTGCTGATGAATTCAAGATTTTCACCAATGTGCACTCTACAGTGGTTGATCCTAAAAACTTTGACGAAAAAAGTTTTGTCGATATTAAAAGCGATGTTTGTATCATTCCGCCTAATTCCTTTGCATTGGCGCGCACCGTCGAGTACTTCCGTATTCCGCGCAATATTTTGACTGTATGTTTAGGTAAGTCCACTTATGCTCGCTGTGGGATTATTGTTAACGTCACGCCGCTGGAGCCTGAATGGGAAGGTCATGTGACATTGGAATTTTCCAATACCACACCTTTACCTGCAAAAATTTATGCCAATGAAGGCGTTGCGCAAATGTTGTTTTTTGAATCCGACGAGACATGTGAAACGTCCTATAGGGATCGCGGTGGAAAATACCAGGGGCAGCGTGGTGTGACTTTGCCGCGCACATGATTGGTTTTCAGTATGGGTGATGTTATCCAGTTTAAAAGGCCAAGCCCTTTTGATAAGCACAAAGGAAAAACCCTTTGCCGGAGTGGTTTTCACAAGTGGGAAGTGGTGAAAGAAAAGCAATTTGATGTGAAGCAGGGCAAGTTGGTAACGGTTTATAAATGCAGCCGCTGCGGTGAACAGAAAATTGAATTGAAATAATATACAGCTGCGTCGCAGCAGAAATAAAAAAGGCTCCTTTGTGGAGCCTTTTTTATCGCCGGGTGGATTTTAGTGGTGATGATGGCCACCGGCACCGTGGGCATGACCGTGATTCATTTCATCTTCGGTTGCATTGCGCACTTCGGTAATTTCCACATCAAAGTTCAGGTCAACACCTGCCAGTGGGTGGTTGCCATCAATAGTCACTTGATCGCCTTCCACTTTGGTAACGGTAACTACTTGCAAGCCTTGTTCGGTTTCAGCGTGGAACTCCATGCCTACTTCGATATTGTCGATACCGGAAAACATATTAGATGGTAGCTCTTGTACCAGACTGTCGTCGCGCAGGCCGTAAGCTTGAGCTGCGGCCACGGAAACATTCAGTTTGTCGCCAACGGTTTTGCCTTCAAGAGCATCTTCCAAGCCGGGGATAATATTGCCTGCACCGTGCAGATAAGACAGGGGCTCATGGCCGTCTGATGTATCAAGCACTTTGCCAGTGCCATCTGTTAAAGTGTAGTGAAAGCTTGCAACGCAATTTTCAGAGATATTCATAAAAGGCCTTTTGGTTTAAGTAATAGATTTGAGTGAATAAATTTAGGCGAATATAGATGCTTGGTTAAATAATTTTTCAGTGGCTGCACTAATTAAAACTTTTCGATGGGCTTACCATCCAGGGTCGCCTTGTGGATATAGATGGTATAGGTTTCCCCTTTTTCTTCTTGTTGCAAACGCACTAGTAAATAACTCCAATCTTTGGCAAGCCAGGCGTAGGTAACACGCTCATCATTTTCGCGGCTGCGTTTTACTTTGATGGTGTTCACCTTGCCTAGCGGTGTATCCAGCATTTCTTCGCCGACAACCAGGAATTTATATTCTTTCAGTCGACCACCATCGGCAATCTGGTAGGTGACATCTTTTTTGCCATTTAATAAATCCTGTTGCATCTGGATTTGATAGCTCAGCTTGTCTTGTACCCGCTGTGCTATGTCCATTTGCCAACTGGTTTTTTGCACATTGTTGGTGACGCTTTTGTTTTTCCAGTCAAACGATAATTCTGCGGTGCGGTCTTTGCTTAATCCGCGTCGGGCATAGCTGTAGCGCAAAGGGCTAATTGTTTGCTGCGCGGGGTTCCATTGCATTTGGCTTTGTTCGGTAATACTGCCGATCAGGGAGTCCGCTTTAAATAACAGGTTGTATTGGTTGTCTGTTGTTTTGGTCAGGCGATTGGTGACGGTGATATTAAATCCGTAGAGTTTAGCCTTGTACTCATTATCAAAGGTCTTGGGGGCATTTGCCGCGGTGGCCAGTGATGAAAAAGCGGCAAGAAAAATAAGCACGCTGGCGCGAAGGCTTAACATGGGCGTTCCTTTTAGGGCTCGTTGGCTTCAATTTGATAACCGCAAGCGGGCAAAAGTTCACCGTTTAATTCGGCCTTGCCTTCCAGCATCCTCAATTGGCCTTGTGCAAACCATTTTACCGCGAGCGGATATATCACATGTTCCTGGCGTTGCACGCGCTTGGCGAGCCGACTGGCGTCATCATCGGCCAATACCGGTACCACGGCTTGCACAATTGCCGGACCACCATCCAGCTCGGCAGTAACAAAATGAACGGTCACTCCGTGAGTGGCTTCACCGGCCTCAATGGCGCGTTGATGGGTATGCAACCCCTGGAATTTAGGTAGTAGCGATGGGTGGATATTAAGCATTCTGCCCAAATAATGGTGGGTGAATTCGGGAGTTAAGATCCGCATAAACCCGGCGAGTACGACCAATCCAGGGTTGTAGGCATCAATAATCTGCATCAACTCCTGGTCAAAAGCTTCGCGACTGGCGAAGCCTTTGTGGTCCAACACACGGGTCAGGATGCCCGCCTGTGCGGCGCGGGTTAAACCCAATACCTCGGGGCGATTGCTGATCACCGCCGCTATTTCAATTGGCAATTCGCCATTGGCGACGCCGTCAATCAAGGCTTGCAAGTTACTGCCGCTACCGGAGATCAGGACAACAACCTGCAGGGGCTTTATTTCATTGGATGGCATTCGCTTAGAGGCCTTGCAGTTCAACCTGGTGTTCATCACCAGTGGCTTTGGCAATCGAACCAATTACAAAGGCGTTTTCGCCCGCTGCGCGGAGAATGCCGAGGGCGTTGTCTTTTTCGCTTGCTGGAACCGCGATCACCATGCCGACGCCGCAGTTAAAGGTGCGATACATTTCGCGGATGTCTACATTGCCGCCGCGTTGCAACCATTGGAATACCGGTGGCAGCGTCCAGCTCTTGGTATCGATAACCGCTTTGCAATCGTCCGGCAGTACGCGTGGGATATTTTCCGTCAGGCCGCCGCCAGTGATGTGCGCCATGGCGTTGACATGTGATTCTTTGATCAGTTTCAGCACGGATTTAACGTAAATGCGAGTAGGTTCCATCAGAGCATCAGCCAGTGGTTTGCCGCCGCAATCCTGGTTCAAGTCGGCGTTGGTTACGTCAATGATCTTGCGGATCAGGGAGTAGCCATTGGAATGTGGGCCACTGGAAGTGAGGGCGATCAGGGTGTCCCCCGCCTGTACTTTGCTGCCATCGATAATTTCGGATTTTTCTACCACGCCAACACAGAAGCCCGCGAGGTCGTAATCTTCGCCTTCATACATGCCGGGCATTTCAGCGGTTTCGCCGCCCACCAATGAACAGCCAGACAGTTCGCAACCATCACCGATGCCAGATACAACGGCAGCGGCAACGTCAACATTCAGTTTGCCGGTAGCGTAGTAGTCGAGGAAAAACAGGGGTTCGGCGCCGGTGACAACCAGGTCGTTAACGCACATGGCTACCAGATCGATACCAATGGTGTCGTGTTTTTGCAGGTTCATCGCCAGACGCAACTTGGTGCCCACACCGTCGGTGCCGGATACTAGTACCGGTTGGCGATAGCCTTCAGGGATTTCGCACAGGGCCGCAAAGCCACCCAGGCCGGCCATTACCTCGCGGCGACGGGTGCGTTTGGCAACGCTTTTGATGCGTTCAACCAGTGCATCGCCCGCGTCAATATCAACGCCTGCATCTTTGTAACTTAAGGATGGGGTAGGGGTTTGGTTTTGGCTCATAGGAAAGGGCTCACAGCTCGGGCAATTGGACTGGGTGAAAAAAAGGCCGCCATTCTAACAGCTTATGTCGGCGCTTGCAGGCCAAAGCGCGGCTTGCGTGTAAGTTATTCCCGCAGATGTTATCTGTACAGGGATTCGCCAGAAACCATGGAAATTGTGCGCGCTGCCCGATTAGCCTTGTCGCGGCCTTGTTTAAGCCTGTTACAATGCCGCCTCACTGCTTTTTATTGGCTGCATTCAGGGGTAAGTTTTGTTGCGTTCTTCGTTTATCCGACTGCTGGTTTGTTCATTGGTGTCCGCTTTGGCCGGTATGGCTTCCGCCGGACAGAAAGTCGATATCTATCGTGCCGATACGCTGGTTCAAAGCCAAGCCGAAAGCGAGCGCAATGCTGCGGCGCGCGCCAGCATTGGTGAAGTGATTGTGCGTGTCTCTGGCCAGCGTGGTGCCCTTGATAATCCCACCATCAAACAAGCCTTGCCGAAAGCGCAGAATTACCTGTTTGGTTTTAGCTATAAATCGTCCACTGAAAAAATCACGGTTAATGGCAAAACAACCCCGGCGATAGGCCTGCAATTGAATTACGAGCCGCAGGCAATTGAGCAATTACTCCGGCAGGCCCAATTACCGCTCTGGCCAGCAACCCGTCCAAAAGTGTTGGTTTGGCTGGTTGCCAAGGACCAGGCTGGCCTGCGTCTGGTGTTGGATGCCGCTGATCTGCAAGCCATGCAGTTGCAGGCACAATATCGCGGCCTGCCGCTCAGTTTCCCCAAAATGGATGATGGTTTGTCACTCTCTGCCAATGATCTTTGGACGCTCGACATTGAAAAAATCAAAGCTGCCTCGCTGCGCTATAAAGTTGATGCGATTTTGGTTGGGCGTTACACCCCTTATAGCCTGGGGCCGATTCCATCGGCTGGCGCTTCATCCACAGAAGCAGCAGGCGATGACGCGGATCTTATTTCCTCATCAGCGACAAGCCCGGATGCAGCGGACGGTGCAGGGCCATGGTTGGGTGATTGGCAGTTGCTGCATGCCAATAGCAACCAGGCTTTTGTCGATGAAACACCGGATGTAAAAGGCCTGTTTACCTCGGCTGTTGATCGTGCCGCCGATTATTTTGCCAACCAGTACGCCATAGTCCCCACGAGCCAAGGCTCGCAAACCATCATGTTGCGCGTAAGTAACATCGCCAGTTTTGGCGAATTCAAGCAATCACAGGCCTATCTGGATGATCTTGCGATGGTGCAGCGCATGGAAGTGGTGAAGATCAATGCCGAGGGGATGTTGGTGCGCTTGACCACCCAGGGCGATGTGAAATTATTGATGAGTACCCTGGCGCTGGGAGGCCGTCTGGCTCCTGTGCAGTCTACCACTGTCAATACAGCACCGGCGCCCCAGGGGATAGATGCCGACGCCATGGCCGAGTTGGATCAGGCGCTGGCTAATGAGCAGGCATCCAGCGCAGTACCGGTGCCACCAGCACCTGTTCCCGTTAATGGCGGCGCTTCCAGTAATGGTGGCACTTCCGAGAATCCCTTGATGTACGTTTGGCAGAAGTAGTTATGGTTAACTTGCCCCAGCAATTGTCCCTCAGTGTCAACCTGAATGATGACGCCACCTTTGATAATTTTTACGCCCCCGTCCAGAGCCATAACGCGATGGTGGTGCAAGGGTTGCGCACGCAATTGGAGGCCTCAGGCGAGGCTTTTGTCTATTTGTGGGGCGCTCCCGGCTGTGGTTTGACACACTTGTTGCAGGCCGCTTGCCATCAGGCTCAGGCGATGGGGATGTCGGTGCAGTATTTGCCCCTGCGCGACTTGGTTGGCTATGCACCGGATGAACTCTTTACCGGCCTGGAAATGGTTGACCTTGTGTGCCTGGATTGCCTGCCGACGATTGCTGGCCGTCGCGATTGGGAGCTGGCCATTTTTAACCTTTACAATCTCCTGCGCGATCAAGGTAAGCGTCTGCTTGTAGCAGCAGAGCATAGCCCGCGTGAATTGGGCTTAAGCCTTGAGGATTTGCGCTCGCGTTTGCAGTGGGGGCTAACCTACCAGGTGCATAGCTTGAGCGATGAAGACAAACAACAGGCATTGCAGATGCGTGCCCGCGCCCGCGGTTTGGAGTTGGGCGATGAGGTTGCGCAATACATCATCCAGCGTTTGCCGCGCGATACCAATGAACTCTTCTGGCAATTGGCGCGGCTCGATCACGCATCACTCGCCGAACAACGTAAATTGACCATTCCTTTTGTAAAGAAAGTTTTAGCGATTTGATCTCCTTCTACATCACCTCCAAACTCTCTCCGGCCTGATCACCACTTCAGGTTTTTTGCGCAAAATGGGATTTTGGTGTACTGCCAATAAAGTACTCTTGCCCCCGCTGTGCAACTGTTGTTGCTACAAGTGCTCCCTTTCAGGATTACACAGCTTAAAAACATAACAATGACCATAGGTTCGCAGGAGCCTGCGTGTAATGGAGAATCCCAATGGTTTTATTTACCCCGACCCGTCTGGTGTCGATACTGGCGCTTGTCGCCACATCTGGTTTGATGTTTGGCTGTGGTAGTGGTGGCAGCAGTTCCGGTTCTGCCAAGGCATCATCTACCCCGGCAGCAAATAGCAGCGTTGCGGCCAGCTCCAGCGCTGCTGCCAGTGGCAATATCAGACTCAACCAATTGGGCTTTTTACCGGAATCCGCTAAATGGGCGGTGATACCCGCAGTTGCCGCCACCCGATTTAGTGTGGCGAATGCGGCGACCGGGACAGAAGTTTTTAGCGGTAACCTGGGGGCTGCCGCCACCTGGGATGCATCGGAAGAGAGCGTCAAACTGGCGGATTTTTCCAGTGTAAAAACACCCGGTGATTATCTTTTGCGGGTCGAAGGAGTGAGTGACTCATACTCTTTCAGCATTGCTAATGATGCCTACAGCGCCTTAACGGCGGCGAGCATCAAAGCCTTTTATTTCAATCGCGCCAGCGCTGAATTATTGCCCGCCCATGCCGGTATGTTTGCGCGGCCGCTGGGGCATCCGGATACCCGTGTGCTGGTGCATCCCTCTGCTGCTAGTGCGACGCGCCCCGCAGGCACGGTGATATCTGCCCCCAAGGGCTGGTATGGCGCGGGCGATTACAACAAATACATCGTCAATTCCGGGATTTCGACCTATTCATTGCTCGCTGCCTATGAGCACTTCCCGGCAATCTTTGCCAGCCAGAATTTAAATATCCCCGAAAGTGGCGATGCAATTCCCGATCTACTCAATGAAGCGCTGTGGAATCTGGAATGGATGCTGGCCATGCAAGATCCCAATGATGGCGGTGTCTACCACAAGCTCACCAACAAAAACTTTGATGGTACTGTGATGCCACACCAGGCGATCAGTGAGCGTTATGTGGTGCAAAAAACCACGGCAGCTGCGCTGGATTTTGCGGCGGTCATGGCAACCGCCAGTCGCGTAGTTGCACCGTATGAAACTCAATTGCCGGGCATGTCGGCAAAAATGCTAAGCGCGGCTGAATCGGCGTGGAGCTGGGCAATTGCAAATCCGACGATCACTTACAAACAACCTGAGGATGTAAAAACCGGTGAATACGGTGATAGCGATCTGACCGACGAATTTGCCTGGGCCGCGGCCGAGCTGTACATCACCAGCGAAAAAGACAGTTACTACACCGCAATGAAACCCACTGAAACCTTCGCTACCGTTCCCTCTTGGGGGGATGTGCGCAGCCTGGGTTGGATCTCGCTCGCACATCACCGCGATAACCTGACTGCGATTGCCGATAAACAATTGATTGCCAACCGCATCGATGGCCTCGCGGCCAGCTTGCAAAGCCAATGGGCGGCCTCCGCTTATCGCGTCACTATGCAGAAAAATGATTTTGTATGGGGTAGCAATTCGGTGGCACTGGGGCAGGCGATGATGCTGGTACAGGGCTATCGCTTGAACGGCAAGCGCGAATATCTGGATGCCGCCCAGGCGATGCTGGATTACGTGCTCGGCCGCAATGCGACAGATACCTCCTTTGTCACCGGTTTTGGTGATAAAGCTACATTGCACCCGCACCATCGTCCGTCCGAGGCCGATGGTATTGCCGAGCCGATTCCCGGGTTTATCGCCGGTGGCCCGCAACCGGGGCAGCAGGATAAATCCGATTGCGGTGTTGCCTACCCATCCAACATTCCCGCTAAATCCTATCTGGATAATTACTGCAGTTACGCCAGCAATGAAATTGCGATTAACTGGAATGCGCCTTTGGTGTATGTTGCAGCAGCCATCCAGGCGTTAACACCGCAACCATAGTAAGCACCGCAATAGCCCCGGAACACCGGTGTGTTTTATTAAGCCAGCTATCTGCTGGCTTTTTTGTTTGTGACTGATTAATAAGATTATGTTGGATAATTGGGGGCATGATGGGGTGTTGAAATATTTCCAGTTGGCTTATCGCCGTGCGAGGAGATCACCATGACAATCCATGAAACAAAAAGCCTCATAAACCGCGTCATAAAATGGCTGCTGCTGGCCAGTGTGCTAGGGCTGGTTGCCTGTGGTGGCGGTGGAGGGAAAAGCTCGCATAGGGCGTCTAGTGCATCGACCAGTTTGTCCTCATCGAGCAGCCTGAGCTCACCAAACAATATTTCCTCTTCCTTTTCATCGTCCTCCACCAGCAGTGTCCTGTCCGGTTTGGCAATGCGGCCTGCAAACACTACCTGCCTTGCGCCCGCGCCAATTAACAGCGGTGAGGCAGCGACGATTAGCTGGCCGGCGGCATTCCCGGCGTTGCCCAATATTCCCAGTGCGACCAATTTGCTCCAGGCACCCGGCGACAATAGTTATTGGTATGCAACTCGCCAGTCGGGCAGGGTGGTACGGTTTCAAAACAACACAACGGCTAATGCGCTGACGGAAATTCTTAATATAGAGGATCGCGTGGATTTCTCTGGTGGTGAAACCGGCTTGCTGGGCATGGCTTTCCATCCTCAATTTGCCAGCAACCGCTATGTATATTTCAACTATATCGGACGCAATGCCAATGAAGCGATAGAAACACGAGTGTCCCGTTTTGAGGTTGCCCAAAATGGAATGATCAACCGTGATTCAGAAATTATCCTGCTGCGTTTTAACCAACCTTATTCAAACCATAATGGTGGACAAATTGCGTTTGGTAGCGACGGTTATTTATATATTGGCTCCGGCGATGGCGGCAGTGCCGGAGATCCGCAGCAGAATGGTCAGGATACCAATAATTTACTGGGAAAAATTTTGCGCATTGATGTTGATAACACCAGTGCTGGGCGCAACTACGCGATTCCTGTGGACAATCCCTTTGCTGAAGCGGGTGGTGCACCAGAAATCTGGGCCTATGGTTTACGCAACCCCTGGCGGTTTGGTTTTGATAGTGAAACCCATGAGCTCTGGGTGGGCGATGTAGGGCAGGGTGCATGGGAGGAGGTGAATCTGGTTACCCGCGGTGGCAATTACGGGTGGGGTGATATGGAAGGTGATGCTTGTTACAGCGAACGTCCCAATTGTTCTACGGCGGGAAAAATTACTCCGGTGCTATCAATTAGCCACAACACGGGTGTGTGCTCGGTTATTGGCGGTTACGTCTATCGCGGAGCGCAATATCCCGCCGCTTATGGAAAATATTTTTTTACTGACTATTGCGTTAGCACCATGCAATCAATCACGCGCCCGACTAATGGTGATGTGAATATCAGCAGCCATGGCTCGGTGTCGGTCAATATAGTGTCTTTTGCGCAGGACAACCAAGGCGAGCTTTATGCGCTGGGTCAATCGGGCGCGGGTTCGCAAATCGTCAAAATGCAAGTGACCGGTGGAGATGCGCAGCCAGGTACCATGGCGATGAATTTGTCAGCAACCGGTTGTGTGAGCACTGCCGATGCAACATTCCCTGCAAGCGCAATGATCCCCTATTCGGTGATCAGCCCGCTCTGGTCCGATGCGGCGGAGAAGGAGCGTTATTTCGCGTTGCCGGACAATACAAAAATAGGGCTGACAGAGTCGGGCGATTTTTTATTTCCCGTTGGCAGTGTCTTGATGAAACACTTTAAATTAAATGACCGTTTTATCGAGACCCGATTATTTGCGCGCGGGGAACTGGGCTGGCAGGGTTTCAGCTACGAATGGCGCGATGACCAGAAAGATGCGGTCTTATTGAACGACGCGAAGGAAAAATTGGTTGAGGGGGTGCAATGGCAATATCCCAGTCGCAGCCAATGCCTCACTTGTCATACACAGGTCGCCAATTTTTCGCTGGGGCTGGAAACGCTGCAATTAAATAATGCGATCTTGTATGGCGCGAGTGGCATCCATGCGCAGCAGCTGGATACGCTGGAGCATATCAATGTATTTTCCACTGCAATCACTGCCCATCAAAAAATGCAAACACTGTTTTCATTAAGCGATAACACCGCAAGTCTCGCGCAGCGGGCGCGCAGTTATTTGCACAGCAATTGCAGTAACTGCCACAGTCCAAATGGCCCCACACCAGTGAATTTGGACTTGCGTTTCAACACTGCGTTTGCTGCAACAGAAACTTGCAATGCACAACCAGCAGCAGGTGATTTGGGAATTAATAATGCGCGCATAATTGCACCCGGTGAGCCTGAGCGTTCAGTGTTGCTTGCGCGGATGAACGTACGCGATGCCAACCAAATGCCACCACTGGCTTCACATGTGGTTGATCAGGCGGCGATTGATGTTATATCAGCCTGGATTGCAGGCTTGGTAAATTGCGCAGAGTGAAAAAATAATTCACTTTTCGTCATACCTGCGAACGCAGGTATCCACGGCTCTGGACTCCTGCGTTCGCAGGAGTGACGACAATAAAAAAGTGACGACGATAAACAAAGAGTGACGAGGGATAAACAGGGAGCGACGAGGGATAAACAAAGAGTTAGGTAATTCACTTTCGTCATACCTGCGAACGCAGGTATCCACGGCTCTGGACTCCTGCGTTCGCAGGAGTGACGACGATAAAAAAAGTGACGAGGGATAAACAAAGAGTTGGGTAATTCACTTTCGTCATACCTGCGAACGCAGGTATCCATGGCTCTGGACTCCTGCGTTCGCAGGAGTGACGACAATAAAAAAAGTGACGACGATAAAAAAGTGACGAGGGATGAACAGGGAATGACGAGGGATAAACAAAGAGTTAGGTAATTCACTTTCGTCATACCTGCGAACGCAGGTATCCACGGCTCTGGGCTCCTGCGTTCGCAGGAGTGACGACAATAAAAAAGTGACGACAATAAAAAAAGTGACGACGATAAACAAGGAGTGATGACAGATTAACAGGGAGCGACGAATAAAAAGAGGATTTAATAATTGGCAGGATTTCCTGCCAATTATTTACGTGAGCTAGGGCGCTACACAATCCAGGCACTGCACATAAATGCCTTGCGGATCATTCATTTTTTGCAGGTTGCTGAGTGGTTTTAAGGCGGGCGCCAAATCATTTAATACACTGAGTGAAGCAAATTTTTCCACCAGTGATTTGGGCACAAAACTACCAGCTTGTCCTTCAGTGAGGGAGCGCAGGAATTCCTCTTTGGGGGAGAGAGGGCGATGTACAAATTCCACTTGGTAGCTGCCGAGTTTTGCCTCTTTGGCAATAGCGGCGATGGTATCGTTCAGTGTCCCCAGTTCATCCACCAAACCGAGTTCTTTGGCTTTCCTGCCGGTCCATACATGCCCTTGGGCAATTTCATCAATCACACTGGCTTCTTGCTTGCGTGCATCGGCTACCAAGGCAACAAAACGTTGGTAAATACTATCAACGCCCAATTGCACGACTTTGCCGGCTTTTTCGGAAAGTGAACGGTCAAGGCGCATGGTGCCCGCCAATTCTGTAGTGCCTACACCATCGGTATTGATACCAATTTTTTGCAGGGTTTTTTCCAGCGTGGGGAATGCGCCGAATACACCAATCGAGCCGGTGATGGTGGTGGGTTGTGCCCAGATTTTATCGCCCGCAGTGGCAATCCAATAACCACCCGAGGCCGCTACTGTGCCCATGGAAATATAAATCGGGATTTTTTTCGCGCGCAGGGCGATGATTTCCGAGCGGATAATTTCCGAGGCAAATGCGCTGCCACCACCTGAATCAACACGGATTACCAGCGCTTTAACATCCTCATCTTCTTTCACCTGGCGTAATAGTTCCAGCATGGTTTCGCTGCCGATACTGCCATCGGGTTGACGGCCGTCAACAATAGATCCGGCGGCCACCACCACGGCAACTTTATTTTTTTCCAGTAACGGATGTTTGCGCACATCAGCGAGATAGGATTTGATACCTACACCGTTGTACCACTCGCCCTCTTCACTTTTGCCCGCTTTTTCAATAAGCATTTTTTCCATTTCCTGGCGCGAGGTAATTTTATCGACCAGGGATTTCTCCAGTGCCAGCTTGGCGCTGTCACCGGCGGTTAAGGCCATGTGGGCATCGAGATTGTTGACATAATCAGTAATGCTGCCCGGTGGTAAATGGCGCAGGCTTTCAATTTTTCCGGTGTAATCTTTCCAGAGTTCATTAATCCACTGGCTATTGTGTTCGCGTGATTCTGCCGACATGTCATCGCGCAGGTAAGGTTCCAGATAATCCTTGTATTTACCGGAGCGGAACGCATGGATGGTGACGCCGAGTTTATCCAATGCTGTTTTGTAATAATTCATGTAGCGGCCATAGCCGGTGATTTCCACTACGCCCATATCGTGCAGATAAATTTCATCGGCAAAACTGGCGAGGTAATATTGGTCCTGGGAATAGTTGTCGCTTACGGCGATGATTTTTTTGCCCGCTTTTTTGAAGTTTTCCAGTGCCTGACCAATGTCATTCATCTTGCTGATGCCACCGCCGAGCAACAGGCCGGGTTCCAATACCATCAGGGTGACACGTTTGTCTTTGGCGGCTTTGTTAATGGCTTCCACTATATCGCTGACCAGTGCTTCCGTTTCCTCGGGTGCTTCTTCGGACAACAGTAAACTGAGCGGATCTATATGGCTGCGCTGATCAACCAATAAACCGGCAGGTGCTAGGCGCAGGGCAAAGGTTTCAGGCAGTGGCTGGGGGCCACTTGAACCGACTGCAATAATAAAAATGATGAACACAATAACGAATACTGTATTCATGACGGCATTGCGGAACCAGCTAATAGCTGAACCCAGGCTGCCAAAGAAACGGCTCCAGATACCCGGTTTTTTCGGAGCAGGCGGAGCCATGTGCCTGATGGGCGAACTTGGCGGTGTTGGTGGTTCGTAATAATTGACAGTCACAATAAATTCCTTGCGCGAAAACTTATGGATGGTTGACTTTGGTAGACAGGTAATAGTTCCAGTATTGCAGCCAGCGGCTGGTCATCATGGCGGCGACAAACAGGGCGCTTACTAAAACAGTAATTAACCAATCGCTCCACAACCAGCGGCTCATCAGCAGTGGAATGATCGCCGCAAAATACATCAGCGCCACAAAACACAGCCAGCTATAGGTGCGGTGGGTTTCACGCAGAAGTGCAGGAATGAACACCAGCAGCGGAATAATTTGTAACAGCCACAATGCAAGCTTGCCGTTTTCATTGATTACATTTAACAAGGTAAATAACACTAGCAAACTGATGTAACTGGCGCGGACTATGAAGCGGCCAATGCGCAATTTTTTATACAGTACAACTGAATCAGCATCGGTAATGACGATAACTTTTTTCGGTTTTTCATTTGCTGGTGGAAGATTTTCGTGTTCAGGAGCCTGCGTCATAGATCAACCTTTTAATTGAAGCGCGAGTGTGGCGACGCGTTTGCCCAGCGCCTGGCAAAGGGTAATTTCTTCGCTACTAAGTTTGTTGGGGGTGTCGCCACTGGCGAGATGCGATGCGCCGTAAGGTGTTCCGCCAGTACGTGTTGTGCTTATACCTGCTTCGCTGTAGGGAATTCCGGCAATCACCATACCCTGATGCAACAGCGGCAACATCATGGAGAGCAGGGTAGATTCTTGCCCGCCATGTAATGTGGATGTCGAGGTAAAAACGGCGGCGGGTTTATTAATCAAATCGCCATTTAGCCAAAGGCCGCTGGTGCCATCGAGAAAATATTTCATGGGCGCAGCCATATTGCCAAAGCGGGTAGGGCTGCCGAGGATTAATCCAGCACAATTTTTTAAGTCATCTTCGCTGCAATAAACTGCACCGCTGTCGGGGATGGCGGGTTCAGTTGCTTCGGTAACAGTGGACACCGCAGGCACGGTGCGCAAACGCGCTTCAATACCGCTGGCTTGCTCAACACCGCGCGCGATTTGTTTTGCCATTTCGAGTGTGGAGCCGGTGCGGCTGTAGTACAAAACTAAAATATAAGGCGTCATAACGATATCTTTAGTGAAAGTGTTTAGTGGGCACTGAATTATTTGTCATTCCTGCGAACGCAGGAGCCGTAGACCAGCGCAGCTAATCCAAGCTATTGATTTTATGGATACCCGCGTTCGCGGGTATGACGAAAGTATATTTACAGAGTTTCCTTGGGTACTAATCATCGCTAATTAGCAGCGATTAACTTACGTGATGATTTGCAAAATTTTTTCCGGCGGCCGACCAATCACCGCTTTATCACCGTTAATTGCAATCGGCCGCTCAATTAATTTGGGGTTTTCCACCATGGCCTTGATCAAGGCAGCTTCACTGAGCTTCTCATCGGCGAGGTTCAGCTCTTTATAAGCCTCCTCACCTCTGCGCAGTAAATCGCGCGCGCCTATACCCAATTTGGCGAGCAACGCCTTTAACGATTTGGCAGTGGGCGGTGTTTCCAGATACAGGATCACCTCGGGTTCCTGCCCTTGTTCGCGCAGTAGGTTCAGGGCATCGCGCGATTTTGAGCAGCGCGGGTTGTGGTAAAGTGTGATCATCATTGCCTCTTGGTAAACATCTATTGCGATGGCGCGGCAGATTATAGCGGCTGCGCCCTGACTTGGTTTAAGGATTTAACGCTATGCCCCCCGTGCCATCCCTGATTGAGGTTATCCGCAAGACGTATCGCTGGTTGTTGGGATTTTTTTGTCTGATGGTGCGCCAGTATCGAGCGAAATCCTGCCAGAAAAGTGCCGATTCCCTCACCTATGTCACGCTCTTCGCCACAGTGCCGATGATGACCGTGACCTATTCCATGTTCTCTATTATCCCCGCCTTCCAGGATTTGGGCGACCAGTTCCAATCCCTGGTGTTTGATCACTTTTTACCTAACAGCGAACAGGATTTGGGTAAATACCTGCGCGAGTTTTCGGAGCAGGCGCGTCAGTTGACGGCCTTTGGTTTGTTATTTTTGCTCGTATCGGCTTATTTAATGCTCAAAAATATCGAGCAAAACTTTAATGCAATTTGGGGGGTGCCTCACGGTCGGCGCGGCATCGCCAACTTTTTGCTCTACTGGGCGATACTGAGCCTCGGGCCACTGTTGCTGGGGGCGGCCCTGGCAATGAGCACCTATCTCGCCTCATTCCGGTTATTGGTCGGTACCTACGATAGCCTTGGGGTATTTGAGTCGATTCTGCGACTCGCACCTTGGGTATTGACTTGGGCGGCCTTTACCTTGCTGTTTGCTGCTGTGCCCAACTGCAAGGTGCCGGTGCGGCATGCCTTGATTGGCGGCTTTTTTACTACCCTCGGGTTCCAGGGGCTCAAGACTGCGTTTGCTCTGATTGTTGGCCATTCTTCTTTCACGCTGGTGTATGGCGCTTTTGCTGCGTTGCCCTTATTCCTGCTGTGGGTGAATTTGATCTGGACGGTAATCCTTGGCGGTGCCGTATTTGTGCATACCATCAGTGCTCACCAGATCGACCTGCGTGACCGCAACTACCCGGATTTACTGGCTGCTTTGCTGATCCTGTGGCGCTGTTATCGCGCTTCGGCAGCAGGTGAAGCGGTACCTGAACACGAGCTTTTGCATCAGGGCCTGGCGACCGGGCAGTGGGAGCGCATTAGCGCGGCGCTGGTCAGCCATCGGGTGATCAGCACCAATTACCAGGGGGATTACCTGCTCAGCCAGAACCTTAAATTGCTGAGCTTGCGGCAACTGGCCGGGATCCTCGACCTGCCGCGCCAGCTTCCCCAAGACCCGGGGTGTATCCCGACGCTGCCTTGGGGGCCTACCGCACTGAAGTATTTGGCTGGGATAGATGCTAACCAGGATGAGGTCTTCGCCGTAGATGTGGCTAGTTTGTTCGAGCTGCCCGATCATGCAGCCGTGGCTGCAGAAGTGGACGGTTGATGCTTCTGGCGCCAAGCCGGGCAAAAAAACTCGTTGTGGGCAAAAATCCCTGACTATACTCTCCAGTGTTCACCGCAATTGGGCGCCTATGAGCAATGGGCGATCAATTCCCCCTAGACATTCTAATTAGAAGATACGTTTACCCCATGGCGATACCTCTGCTGATCTGTGATGACTCCATGATGGCGCGCAAGCAAGTCGCGCGCTCCCTACCTGAAGGCTGGGATGTCGATATCACCTTTGCTACCAACGGTGCAGAAGGATTGCAGGCTATTCGCGATGGCAAGGGCGAGATGGTCTTCCTCGACCTGACTATGCCCGAAGTAGATGGTTACCAGGTGCTGGAAACGGTAAAGGCCGAAGGGCTGGATACCATGATTATCGTCATCTCCGGCGATATCCAACCGGCGGCCCATGCCCGGGTCACCCAGTTGGGCGCAATTGATTTTATCCAGAAGCCGGTGAACCCGGAAAAACTGGCAGCGACATTGCGCAAGTTTGGCTTGATCTAACCTGCTAGTGTTTTCCCGCCTGACCCGCTAGATTGCACCGCTTTCCAGCCAGTGTTAATTAATCGGGTATTCCTTTATGCAATTCTCTCGCTTCGGCCAAAAACTCTGTACTGATGCCGGTATCGTCACCTTGATGGATGATCTGGGCGAGGCGTTGCGCGTGAATCCCGATATGATTTTTATGGGCGGTGGTAATCCTGCGCGCATTCCCGCCATGGAACAGGCATTTGAAGACGCGCTGCGCACGACCCTCAATAACCCGCAAGAAACCCATCAGCTCCTGGGCGTATACCAGCCACCGCAGGGCGATGCGGAATTGCTAGATAGCATCGCCAATTTATTGCGCAACGAATATCAATGGCCGATTTCACGCGCGAATATTGCGCTCGCCAACGGCAGCCAATCGGCGTTTTTTGTGCTCTTTAATTTGTTTGCGGGCGATTATGCCGATGGCTCAAAAAAACGCATCCAGTTGCCGCTCACGCCTGAATATTTGGGTTACAACGATTTGGGGATCTGCGCGGATTTTTTTACCTCGACGCGTCCCAGTATCGAAATGTTGCCCGATGGTTTTTTTAAATACCATGTGGATTTTTCGCACTTAACTATTACGGCAGAAACCGGTGCGCTCTGTGTCTCGCGCCCGACCAATCCTACCGGTAATGTGATTAGCGATGAAGAGTTGATAAAGCTCGATGCGTTGGCGCGCGCGCATCAAGTCCCGTTTATTGTCGATGGCGCCTATGGCACACCCTTCCCGAATATTTTATTTGCCGATGCGCAACCCCATTGGAATGACAATACTATTTTGGTGTTGAGCCTCTCCAAGTTGGGGCTGCCCGGCGCGCGCACCGGTATTGTGATTGCCAATCCTGATGTCATTAACGCCTTCGCCAAAGCCAATACCATTTTAAGTTTAGCGACCGGTAATTTTGGCCCCGCACTCGCGCGACATTTACTGGAAGACGGAAAAATCCTGCAACTGAGCCGCGAAGTCGTCGCGCCTTTTTATCGCGCGCGTATGGAACACGCGGTCGCAACGTTTAAAAAATACCTTGGCGATTTGCCGTGCTTTATTCATAAACCCGAAGGCGCAATTTTCCTGTGGCTCTGGTTTAAAGATTTACCCATCAGCAGTGAAGAGCTTTATCAGCGCCTGAAAGCGCGTGGCGTTTTGGTGGTGTCAGGCCATCATTTCTTCCCCGGTTTGGCGGAGGATTGGCAACATTGTCATGAATGTATCCGCGTGACTTATTGCCAGGATGCGAGTGTAGTAGAGCAGGGTGCGCAGATTATTGCGGATGAGGTTCGTCGAATTTTTAATAAGGAGATATAGATGAGCAGTCAAGCAAACATGTGGCGCGTGTTGAGTATTGGTGTGTTTATCCTTTGCTTGCTGATGCCCGGCTATAGTGCCGAGGGCAAAAATTATTATGGTTGGTTTTTATTGCTGTTCGGATTTTACGGATTACCGTCTGGAGATATTAGCTGGCTTGCAAACATTGCTTTAGTTGCGAGTTGGATGACGTTCACCAATACCCCACGCTTTGTGCCGCTGGCGTGTGCGATTGGCGCAATTGTGCTGGCACTAACGTTCGCAGTTAAAGACACTGCATGGTCTTACAACTGGACAAATGCCGAGGCGGATTTCATGCTTCGGGCAGGCTATTATGTATGGGTTCTCTCAATTGGTTTAGCCGCTATAGCCGCGCTAAAAAACTTAACCGGAAAGCCCGATTAGTTGTATAAATATTTTTCCGAATATTTCTGGATGTGCTTGAGAAAATATGTATGAAAGATATCTATCGTAAAATCCATTTTGGCCTATTCGCTAAACCGCTGCTTGAAATCTCTGGAGATGGATTTCATTTCGAGGGGAAAGTCTATTCCCTGTCAGAGGTAAAGGAGATGCGAATAGCTGGCGGGAATGGTTCGCCAAAATTACTTGCAATTGTTCTTTCTGACGGAAAGAGGATATTGGTGAATTCCGGCGCTTTAGAACTGAATGGAAAAAAGTATAGGAATGGTTTTGCCTCAGGAACCAATGATGCTTTTGAAAAACTTAAATCGTATTTTACGGAGGCTCGCGCTTAAGTGCGCGGTAAAATGCAGGCCACTTTCATAATTACTTTTCCCCGCAATAAAAACCCGGAACAGTTTCCCCTGTTCCAGGTGACAAACCCAACCTGATTTCTGCTGAAGAAAAAGTGAATTAGTCGCTATTAGCTTGTTCAGAAAGTATTTGCCCAAACAAAGTGACCACTGCATCTTTTACCGGAATATCTGGCGGAAGGTGCGGGCCAATTTCGTAACAAATATCATTGATTGAGCGGTTGCCATCAACCAGCGATAGTATGGCATCAATCAGCGGGTGCGAATCCAGGCTTGAATAATTGCGTTGTGGAATGGCCAGGTGATGCATGATCAACCATGGTTCCAGCGCACCTTCAATAGTTGTTTTTATCTGCGATTTATTTTTTTCTGCACTAAATGTCCAGACTTGTTCCTGGCGGAATCTCGCTTCCAGTGGGGAAAGCAAGTAATCCGTGTTGGCGATAGACTCGCTCATCAGCGTAAAGCCGGCAAGCGTCATAAATTCCTTTATTTCCGCAGCACTGTATTTTAATTGCACGGGTAAATGACGGGTAAATAATAAAGGCCCGGAATTCAACCAGTGTCCGCCCGGTATCAGTTTTTGATAGATAACCGCGATTAAATCCCGCACATCCCCGCCGTTAACATCGATAAACCAGGGCGTAATAATTAAATCAAAGCTTTCGTGCAGAAAGGGTAACTGCCACACATTTGCACCTAACAAAAACCAGGTCGCGCGCAAATTATCGGTATCGACGGGCGGTTCCAGTAACCAGGATTGAGCGTGTTGAAAACCGATTTGTGGAAAGTTTTTGAACTCTCCAATTGAAATAGATTGTCGTTGATGAACCAATTCTTCGGCCGCCGCCAACAACAGGGGATTGCTGTCCAATGCAACGGTATATTCAGGTTTCAGATGGACATGCAGATCCCAGCTTAACCTTCCCGCACCCGCTCCGAGCACCAATATGCGTGTTGGTTTGGTGGGGAGCTTTGCAATGGCGGCTAATGTCCGCTCGACCGCAGCCGCATTTTCCGGGTTGGCATTAGCCTGCGAATCCCACGCCCAATCGCGCAATAATAAATCAAAATACTCACTTAAATCACCGGGATTCATTTGCCCCAATTGTTCGTCGGGAATTGGATCAATACCGTATTTCTGCAAGAGGGAGATGATGGTCTCAAGGTTGAGTTGGCTGGCGGTTTGTATATCGGCCAACCGTTTGCGGGTGGCGCTGGTTAAATCGTAGCGTGACAGTGATTCATGTAAAGCCGCCAATCCCTGCTGTGCCATATATTGCAGTGTTGCAGTTTGATGTTGCCAGATCAGTTTGTGGTGAATTCCCGCCGGAAATAAACAGGGAACAGTGCCCAGCGAAAAATGGTTTGTTCCGCATCGGTTGCAGATGAGCGTATCGAATTGGAATCCCTGCTGCGCACCACTGCCGCAATTAGGGCATTGGATACTCCCAATAAAACTCTCAGGGTATTGCTTGTTATTATTCATCAGGTTTTTACCACAATCAGGGTTGGAAATTTTGGTGAGGCAATTACAAAGTCAGTTGTTCGAAAAACAAAACGCCTTCTAAAGCAGAGCAGTAGAAGGCGTTTGCCTATCGCTTGTCAAACAAGGCTTATCAAATAAAGCTTGTCAAACGAAGCATGTCTTACACGAAAAAAATTACACGAGACCCAAAGTGCTGCTGCCGAGACTGATACCGGTCAAGCCCATGCCTTTAGGAATAGCACCGTTCAGGTCATAGATATTGCCGCCAGAGCGCGCCGAGTATCCGCTCGCAAAACCGGACATTTGGGTGGCGACGATAAATGGCGCATTACCGGAGCTGTGATCCATACCATTACCCATACAGGTAACTTGTACAACCACCGTGGAGTTAATCAGGGGTTGCCCATCTGGACCTGATGTTTTACGCAGTTTATCAATGAGATAAGCCGGTACATCATTCAGGTAGCGCCACATTTCGATAAATGCCGCGTTGGATGGTGCACCGTGGCACGCCTGGTGAGCGTCCTGGGTCCAGGAGGTGCTGTGACCGAGCCAGTCACCCTGGTGGTTACCCAATTGCAGGGTTGCCACTTTGGTAACACCACAAGCCAGCGCCGCCACGATAATGTCTGCCTGGGATCTACCAGTAGCCTGCATATTGGCAACGCTCGGGCTAATGTTGCTCCCGCAGTTGGTCGTGGTAGAGCCGCTGCTGCTGTTCGCGGCAGCGGTGTTGGTCTTGATTTTCTTCAGTGAATCAATGTGCTCCTGGTAGCGGGCATATTCTTCAGAGCTGAGTTTATTTTTGATGACATCCAATGCGCGCAGCTGTGCGTCATACGACAACGCATAGGTGGTATCGGCGGTAGGCGTCGTCGGGGTTGCGTTAAAAATGTTGGACAGCGCCTGGCTAGGGTTATCGGTGCAAGGGCCTATGTTGCTACAAAGGGTTCCGTTAGTAGTCGCTTTCGCACCGAGATAAATGGACGCGCGCGGTGTGCTGCTACCTAATACACCTGCGATGCGTTTATCCATAGTGGGTGAGTTGTAGTCAGTTACGCCGAGCGAGTTAAGCGCCGTGGCGTGGCCTGAGGTAACTACATCGATCTGGCGGAAGTGGCAAATGCTGGAAACATTGTAACCATCGGGGCCATAAGGACGGGTTATCTGGTTCATCTGGCTGGCGCTGGATGGCATCCATTGGCCAGATGCAGCACCACTGTTCAGGTAGCAAAATACCACGCGCTTATTGACCGAGCTTTGGGCCATTGCGTGACGGTTGGCGAGCACTCCACCGAGTATTGCTGAACCGCGTAACAGGCCGGCAGCGATACCGGACTTGGTCACCAGATCCAGGAAACGGCGACGGTCGTGTTGCACAAATTCATCGCGTTCTTTTTTCGGGCCGTAATAATCTGCTTTTAAATAGGCGTTATAAGCAGCGGGACCTTCTTCCAGTTTTTTCACATGTTCCATCGCTTCGAGTGCGTCTTCCTCGGGCAAGTGACGGAATTTGCTATCAATCTTTTTCATAACCAAACCTCTTGGATTTAGAATTCTGTTTGTTGGTTTTCCACGTGATGGGTGGGGCTGACCCCACCCATCCGGCTCTTAGCGACGGAAACGGATAACGTTGGACATCCCCAGTTCTTTCAGCATTGCACGTGGGTTGCCATTGCTACCGCTCAACTTGGTTTTGAGGGTGTCATTGATACAAGCCAATTGTGATTGCTGTTGGGTAGTCAGTGCTTTTTCAGCTGTGTCATCCTGGAATTCCCTGCTCAGTGCATAACCTGTGGCGAAACGGAATGATTTCTGGATCAAACAAGCGTTAACACCAGGCAAGCTGTTGCTCACCATCACCTTGCCGAGGTCTTTTGAACCTGTGAATGGCAGGCCAGGTGAGCCAGTGTCTTTCTCGTTATTAACTGCGTCGAAACCTACAGTGCCTACGCCATTGGCCCCGAACAGGCGGCCGCCGTTGTTGACCATGCTCACTTCAACACTGTTGGAACGCGCTTCGTTGCCATTCAGATCCAATGCTTTTTGGGTAACCTTGCCATTGGTGACTGTGCGTGGAATACCCAAGTGGTCGAAATCATCCACAGCAAAGAGCGGATTGATGATGGCGTTGTGGCATTGATAGCAAGGTGTACCTGCTACAGCAGTCTGCATATCGTAGAACTGGGTAGTGGTCAGGTTGCCTGCTTCCAATGCTTTTTGGGCATCAGCGGCAGCTTTATCACGCAAGCCAGTGGTATCCACGAATGAAGATGGCAGCGGGATGTTTTGACACAACAGATCCTGGCGAATATGCACAGCGCGCTTGATCGGTGAAGTGCGGCCAGCGTGCGCATAGAGCGTCATGTATGCACCGGATGCGATTACGCCACCGCGTTTGGAGTTGGCTGTGTTGACCATGCGCCAGTCAGTGGTGCTAGTACCGCCACCGGATATACCGTAGTAAGACGACAGGGTGCTGTTCAGCATGGTGAAATCACCGGTGTAAATATCAGTGAACGGCAAGCTGTTATAGAACGCGTATTTGTACATCTCGCGAATCTCTTGCGCCATTGAGTCTTTTACGCCCTGGGTGAAATTGCTGCCCGCTGTGCGCGTTACATTGACTACATCATCAGTGCGGAACCAGAGTCCTGCGAAGCGTCCAATCTGCGCTTTACCCAGATCCGTATCCAGCAGGCGATCAATTTGCTGGCTAAGGTTGCTTGCATTTTCCAATTGACCATTCGCCGCAGCACTCAACAAGGTTTTGTCGGGTGCACTACCGGTGTAGATATAAGCCAGTGCTGACGCGAACTCGTAAGGATCCAATGCGTAGGCAGTAGTATCGGCTGACTGGAATACGGAACCTGAACCCCAGGACTGTGTACGCGCCTGGCTAACGGAAACACCCAGCTCGGAGCGATACAGGAACTGTGGCGACATCAGCACAGTCTGGATTGCCCAGCGCAAGCCTGCAGAACTGTTGCGAACAATTGCGGTGTACTCGGATTTTTCGTCTGTAGTCAGAGGACGACGGAAGGCGAGGTACGCG
Organism: uncultured Cellvibrionaceae bacterium; assembly: GCA_964542655.1. GTDB lineage: Bacteria > Pseudomonadota > Gammaproteobacteria > Pseudomonadales > Cellvibrionaceae > Cellvibrio. The sequence continues at coordinate 808 of CAZIWB010000013.1, read as the reverse complement.
AAATTGTCGAGGAAGCTGGTGGCACAGGTGGTGGATGTAGTATCGCTACAGGTAAATGGCAAGGCACTGTTGTTGATTGCCCAGGTAGCAATATCCTCCGCGTTCTTTTGATAAGACAGCAAGCGCGCTTCAGTTACCGGCTCGGTAGAGTGGTTAGGCAAGCTGGCAATCACTTTGTCGGGGTTAGCCAAGTCTTTCGATGCATAGTTTGCGGGTAATGCTTTGGTAAACAGTGCCTGCAAGGAGTTGTTGTACTCGTAAGAGGTCAGCAACTTGACTGAGCGGATACCGTACTTGACTGGCGATGTAGTATCACAAGCTACGCCGTTGTTCTGGTTTTTACCCCTCTGTGACCAGAGATAGGCAGCCAGGTGGTCGGCACAGTTAGCACTGGTACAACTGGCGTAAATGCCGATCATTTGCTGGCCAATAAAACGCGACAGCTCGGTTACGCTGGTACCTGTGTAATTGCCCGCCGGGAAATTGGCCGGGTGTTTCCAGGAATTCACGTCGAAGCTAACCACGCCATCGGTAAAGCGGCCGTCGCCGTCGCTATCCTTATGGCAACCCTGGCATCCAACGGTGGCAAACAGGTTCTGACCGGTGGTTGCATCGCCCAGGAACGCCACGCTGCTGGTGGAGCTGCGTGAACTAGCCGAGGTGGTAGTCACTGCCGATGAATTGACTGATGAACGGCTGCTGCTGGTAGCGCTGATCGAGGTCACAGCACTGCTGGAGACACTGCTCGGTACTGAAGAAGCAGTGCCATACACCAGAGTCAACGCGCTAGTGGCGGTCGCCGGGATGC